>NZ_JCBCUS010000013.1:0-149662 GCF_059862355.1 Pseudomonas sp. MF09150
CGGCGACAGAGACTTCAGACTAACAATGCAAACCTGCGTCGCTGCGCTCCGACTGCCCGGCCGGATGACCGTGGAATAGGTGGCCGGATGTTGGTGGACTGAGTGGCCGGATGGCGTGGAATGCCCACCAGGACTTCAAAGAAAGCCAACAACATCGGTCCTTGGCCGTCCTTGGGATCCCGGGCATTGATCGACGGCCACGATTTCACGACCAGGGCGCCGGATCGATAAATCAATTTCTCTGCCGTGTCGGCGATAGGGTCATCGTCCTCCCGGTAAGCGGAACTCAGCCGTAGATCGGTAGAGAAAACGTCCAGCTGCCGGTCATCAAACTCAAAACTGGCAGAGTTGTCAGGTGTAGACTCGCTCAATGCCTGCTGAAATGCACCGGCATGAGCGAACCGCTCCTTTGGATCATTCTGCAATGCTTGCACGAGGACGTTTGCAGGCCACTCTTCTGATGACTCAACCTGAGCTTGAATACTTGCAACGTAGGCGACATCGAGCTTCAGAGGCATTGGCCGGGCCTGAAGCAGATGCCAACCGATCAGCCCGAGCGCGAAGACATCACGACAAAATGGCGTACTGCCTTCCATCGCAGTGTCCAAGTCTTCAGGGAGTGCGATAGCACCGATGCTCAGCAGGGTACGCAAATCGCCGAGAGTACCGACAGGCTGGTAATAGGCACTGATGAAATTGGAAAGAGCGATCGATGACGATGGAGAGAACCATACGCTGTGGTCACCCAGATCACGGTGAGCAATGTTGAATCCATGCAGCCCGGCAAATTGGGCCAGAAGAATTTTGAAAAGCTGGACGCGCTCAAGCGCAGTCATCCGCTCCACAAAGCGGTTGATGAACTCGTTCAGGCGGTAATGCCCGTCCGGCATTTCAAGCAATTCGGCATATTGCTCGGTGATACTGTCGGGGCTGGCATTACGCTTAGGGCGAGCACAGCGATTCATCAACTCCTGATCGCGCAGACGGAGGTAGACCATGACATCCCTCTCGCGGGACAGGATTCGGTACCGTCCTTCAGTCGTTCGAGCACGGGTGTCATCGAGCTTCGAAAAGTCCCAGAGCCGGACCATCGCACGGTCATCCTTGTTATGGATATTGACCGCGTCGTACTCTCGGTAGACTTCTGTTGGGTGTGTGAACACCGCTTGAGACTGCGCACGGTAGTCATCGACAACAAGCTCTTTGGGCTTAACCGTGCCTTCATTGATGATGCCATCGAAGAAGCCGAAATGCTCGTTCAAGCCGATATTCGAGCGCGCGTTGAATCGGTCTTTAAACCACTTAGGGTCGGCCATTTCCAGAAAGTCGTCCAGCAGCATGACATGCTGCATCTCGACCTCAGGAAGATTCAGGGTACATTTGCCGGTGAGCACAATGCAGAAGTCGATCCATGGCTCTTTCCCGTTAGGCAGCCGAGACTTTAGGCCCTTGATTCGTTTCCTCAGTTCAAAGGTTTTCCGACGGGTTTTGTCTACAGGCGAGACTTCTGTTTCCTTCCCGTCTTGGTGCCATTTACCGCCGTGGCTGGTGATCTCGCCGCGCCAGTGCTTAAGCTCGACAACAAGAACGAGGCTGTGGGTGACGATGACAAGATCGAACTCCCCATCTGAGCCCCGCGAGTTAGCAAAACGAAAGCCTGCGTAGCCGCGCCAAGGCCATATGCCATGGCCTGCCTCAGGTTTCTTCAATTGTTTCAGAACGTCAAACGACTTCCCCTTCGAGGGGCCTGATCCTGATTCCGGAGGAAGCTCTTTGGGCCCAAATGCTTTGGCTATCTTGTGGATAGCGTCGATCTCAAACGAAAGGAGACCTCCTTCCCAATAGCGTACGTCCATGTAATCCCCGCGACTTTTCACAATGGAGTCAATCTGCCATACGTTAAGGGAAATGGTGGCCTATTGAAATAAAATATCGGAGGATTTAGCGATTTGGGATCCGTTTTCTTGAGATCCGCCTAGCTCACATTTTTCGCTTTCTAGGACTAACTTCGACTTCACCCGCGCTCAAGGCTCGGAGTCTCGCCGATGACGACGGCCAACTACGCCACGATCCATTTACTCCCACTGACGGTCCAAACGATCGCGCCATCCGGCAACTGACCGCCAAACGTCTGCTCTTTGCCGATTTTTTGCTTTTAGCCAAGGCTAGCTTGCGGTCGAGTCCAGCCGGTCATGAAAAGATCTTGAGCACTGGTCAAGTCGAATGCAAATGGGTGGTCAAGTCCATGCAATTACTCAAATGAGCCAATGAAACGCTTGTTCCGCAGTTTGAAAACGGAAAGGATGCCAAGTGTAGGCTATATGAGCGCCACAACTGGGAGCGGCCATATCAGTTCAATGACGGGCTATAGCCAGCGATTGCCGAAGAAAAACTTAATCCAGTGTCCGGGATTAGTTGACCACCACATACACCACGCTGATGGTAGACGGCCTCTTCCCCATGAACATGGATAGATGAACAAACTGCACACGGTCGGTTTCTGAAACCACTATAAACAAGGGACCATCCGCCTTATGAACATCTAACATCGGCCACTTGTTAAATCATGTATTCTGGATGATGACTGTCCATTGGTTCTTTCAGTTTCCCTCCCATCCACTTTCCTCCCGTCCTACTCTCCAGCAATCAACGCTCGATTCGTTTGGTCACGTAACACGCACCCCGGATCATAGGACTTTATAAATCTCGGAAATCACCTGCATCGTTGCGGTTTCGATCGTTCCTTCGTTCCGGCATAAGACCCAGCCGTGATCTGCAATCGCTTGCTCGAATGCCTGGGTGCAGGCGACATGTTCTTCCAGTCTATGGATCACCGTGCTGTTCAGCCCGCGCTGGCGTGCTGCTGCTCTGGCCCATGAAATATCAGGCGCGGTCACAACTCCGATATGCAGGTCAGGAACTCGGACGTTTCGTTCAATGTTCAACTGTAGAATCTCTGCGAACGGGACTAGCCGGCGAAACGCAGCGTCAGACGGATACCAGCGATCAATCAAGATGATGCTGTCGAGTGGCTGTTCAGTCAGTACGTGCTGAGAAATCCAGGTGCGGCTATCCGCCAGGCGCTCGCAAACCTCCAGCTCCAATACCCGGGTGGGATTTCTGACGAGCTTATTAACGAGGCTCATCGTTTCCCCTCTATAAGGGTCGCTTTTTTTCTCGCAAAGTCTGATCACCTTTTTGTTGTCTGCCCTCAGTACTTTTGTAACGGCCTCCAACAGTGTGGTTTTGCCGGTTCCCTTGGGGCCATCCAGAGAAATAAACAGCGGGCGTTTCATGCTTCACACAACGCTTGATTCAATGGACTGCTCCGTCTGCGCTTTGGGGGAGAATTTCAATACTCTCAGGGTCGTCCGGATTCGATACTTCGAAACACCAACCGTTGCATCGGTCATGGGGTTGCCAGAGTCTCATTAATCCTCGATGCACTCATTTGATTTATTTCGCTAGCCGCTGCCCAGCGGGTCACGCCCCCTGCCCTGCGGCCGAACGCTTACTGCCGCCAATTTTCGCCAAGCCCCTAATGCATCATGTTGTATAGTCATTGGCCAACAGCTCCATCTCACTCGGTGATCCATGTCTTACCCCCTCGACGCCATCACTCACACCTACCTGGGCAGCAACGTCTATTCCCAGTTGCGCAACGCACTGATTACGGGCGGGCTGAAACCGGACGATCGATTGCGCATACGGGAGCTGGCCAGTCAGTTGGGGACGAGTGTCACGCCCGTTCGCGACGCCATTTTGCAACTGGCAAAAGAGAAAGCCCTGGTACTCAAAACCCCCAAGGACATCCGGGTTCCGGTGCTCGACAGTGGCGCTTATCTTGAAATCCGCACGCTGCGGCTGAATCTCGAAGGCTTGGGCGCCGAAACAGCCGCACGACTTGCAACCTCCAGTGACCTGGCGCGCATCGACGCCAACATCCAGCGCAACCTTGAGGCCATCAATAACCATGACCTTCCCGAGGCGCTGCGTCTCAACAGTGAGTTTCACTTCCTGATCGCGGAAGCTGCCCGCATGCCTCTGCTGCGCAGTTACCTGGATAGTCTGTGGATGCGGGCCGGTCCATTGATCGCTCAGGCGTACGCGCACTTTTCCCTGACCATGGCCATCGAGCACCATGTCGAGATACTCAATGCCCTGCGCAATCAGGACGCTGCAGCAGCCAAGCACGCGATCCAGACCGACATCCTCGACGGCAATCAAAAAATGTTGGAATTCATAGCGGTCAGTCAGGAAGCGGTCTCCTAGAGGCGGTTTTCCCGCGAACGGCTATTGACAGTCACTGCACCTGAAAAGATGATGCATCAAACATCAATTGAGTCAGGTGCGTCCATGAGCGAGAAAAAAAAGCTTCTTTTGACCGGTGCCAGCCGCGGTATTGGCCATGCGACGGTCAAGCACTTCAACGCCGCCGGCTGGGAAGTGTTCACCGCCTCCCGCCAGGACTGGGTTGCCGAATGCCCGTGGGCGGAAGGTTTGCTCAACCACATCCATCTGGATCTGGAGGATATCGACAGCGTCAGCGCCAGCTTGGCGATCATCAAGGACAAGCTGGGCGGACGCCTGGATGCCTTGGTGGATAACGCCGGTGTATCGCCAAAAGGCCCGGAAGGCGGTCGACTCGGCGTGCTGGAAACCGATTACGCCACATGGCTCAAGGTGTTCAACGTCAACCTGTTCTCCACCGCGCTTCTGGCTCGCGGTTTGTTCGATGAGCTGAAGGCAGCCCAGGGCAGCATTATCAATGTCACCTCCATCGCCGGTTCCAAGGTGCACCCGTTCGCCGGCGTGGCCTACGCCACGTCCAAGGCCGCCCTCTCGGCACTGACCCGCGAAATGGCCTTCGACTTCGGTCCGCACGGGGTGCGGGTCAATGCCATTGCTCCCGGCGAAATCGATACCGCGATCCTGTCTCCGGGCACCGCGGATATCGTCCAGCGGCTGGTGCCGATGAATCGTTTGGGCAAGCCCGAAGAAGTGGCTTCGCTGATTTATTTTCTCTGCACCAGCGGCGCTTCCTACGTGAACGGCGCGGAAATTCACGTCAACGGTGGCCAGCATGTCTGAAGCGGTCATGGACAAGGCCCTGTGCAACGACCTGATGACCACACAAGCACCGGCGGTGGAGGCTGCCGAGGCGCTGGATATCGCCGATCGGGTGTACGGCCTCAAAGGCAGGCTGAAATTGCTGAACGGTGAGCGCGATACCAACTTTCTCATTGATACCCCGCGCGGTGCCTTTGTCCTGAAGTTCATCAATCCCGCCGAAGACCCCAACGTCATCAGCTTTCAGACCCAGGCTTTGCTGCACATCGAGCAGCACGGTGCCCATCTGCCAGTCCCACGCGTTCTATCCTCGCGCCACGGTGAGGTTGAACCGACGGTGCGGGTCAATGACCAGCAACTGACACTGCGCACTGTCAGTTACCTGGACGGGATCTCGCAAAATCTTGGCAAACCCAGCGCCGCGCTGATGCATGAGCTCGGCACGTCCCTGGCCGAGGTCAACCTGGCCCTCAGGGACTTCCACCACCCCGCCGCCCACCGCGACTTGCTCTGGGATGTCGGGCACGCCGAACGCGTCAGGCCGTATCTGGACCACCTGGCCACCGATCAATTGCCGCTGGTTTCCCGCTTGCTCAATCGCTACGAAACCCATGCAAAGCCGTGCCTGGCGAAGCTGCGGGCGCAGGTGATCCATAACGACCTGAATCCGCACAACGTCATGCTCGACTGCGAAACCGGCACCCGGGTCTCCGCCATCATTGACTTCGGTGATGCGCTCCACGCGCCTCTGATCAACGAGTTGGGAACCGCACTGTCCTACCAGTTCGACGCCGACGCCGCGGATCCGCTTTGGCAGATCAAGGCCTTTGCTGCCGCCTACCATGCGCGGATCCCATTGCAGCGAGAGGAACTGGAGGTTCTGGGCGAACTGATCGCCATGCGCATGGCCATGGCGATCACCATCGCCCAGTGGCGCGCCAGCCTTTATCCAGAAAACCGCGTCTATGTCCTGCGCAACCTGCGCTCAACCTGGCGCAACCTGCAATGCCTGAGCGCAATGCCCGAAGGGCTGCTGACCCAAAGCCTGATCAACGCCTGCACACCGGAGGCTTCATGAGTTCGTCCAACGCTGCTGAGCTGCTTGCCCGTCGTCAACGCGCGCTGGGGGCCAGTTATCGATTGTTCTACGAGGAACCTTTTGCCCCGGTGCGAGGTGAAGGTGTGTGGCTGTACGACAAGGACAACACCGCCTTCCTCGATGCCTACAACAATGTGGCCTCTATCGGACACTGCCACCCTGCCGTGGTCGCGGCGATCGCCGAGCAAAGTGCCCAACTCAATACCCACACCCGCTATTTGCATCCGTCGATCGTGGATTACGCCGAAGACCTGCTCAGCGAGTTCCCCCCGCAGCTCGACAACATGACCCTGACCTGTACCGGCAGCGAGGCTAACGATCTGGCGCTGCGCATCGCGCGTTGTCACAGCGGTGGGACGGGCATCATCGTGACTCGCTGGGCCTACCATGGGGTGACCAGTGCCCTGGCTGAAGTCTCGCCCTCGCTGGCCACCGGCCTGCCAACCGCCAGCCATGTGCGCCTGGTCGATGCTCCGGACTCCTATCGCCGAACCGCCGATTTCGTCGGTAGCGTGCAAGCGGCTGTGCAGGATATGCAAGCTCAAGGCATCAAGCCTGCAGCGCTGCTGGTGGACAGCATTTTCTCCAGTGATGGGGTGTTCAGCCCGGCCAACGGCGAACTGGCGGCTGCGGCGCAATGCGTGCGTAGCGCCGGCGGGCTGTATATCGCCGATGAAGTCCAGTCCGGCTTTGGCCGTACAGGCGGTCAGCGCTGGGGGTTTGCCCGCGATGGGGTGATTCCGGATCTGGTCACCCTGGGCAAGCCCATGGGCAACGGCCATCCGGTTGCCGCGGTGGTTGGGCGCTCTGCGCTTTTCGATCAATTCGGCCGCCAGCAGCGTTACTTCAATACCTACGGCGGCAACCCGGTGTCCTGCAACGCTGCGCATGCAGTCCTGCGGGTGTTGCGCGAAGAAGACTTGCAAGCGAACGCCCGGAACGTCGGCGATTACCTCAAGGCCGGGCTGCGCCAACTGGCCGAGCGCCATGAAGTCATTGGCGATATCCGCGGCGAGGGGCTGTTTATCGGCGTCGAACTGGTGACCGACCGTGCAACCCAGGCACCGGCGACGACTGCCGCCGCGGCCGTGGTCAATGGCATGCGCCGCCGTCAGGTGTTGATCAGCTCGACGGGGGCAAAGGCCAATACCCTCAAGATTCGCCCGCCCCTGGTGTTTGCCCGCGAGCACGCGGACCTGCTGCTAGAACGCCTGGATGAAACCCTGACCGAGCTGCACTGAACGCCGCCTATCGCCGAGACAGACCTGGCCTGTCCCGGCGCCCGCGCTCCTGGGCCGGGGCAATAAACCGGCAATTCCAATGTTCAGGCACCCCGATGGTGCGCAGACCGGCCCCGTCCCCCATAAAACCCTTGAAATCAGGCCGGCTGGATTGGATGGCACAGAATCTGCTTTATTAAAAAATATGATGCATCATGTTTTAACCATGAAACACAATGGGAGGGTTTGAGATGACAGGTAACAGTACAAGCGCCTTCGTCCGCTTCAAAGGGGTGGAGAAAAGTTACGACGGTCTCAAGACCGTGGTTAAGCGATTAGACCTGGACGTTGCTCAGGGCGAGTTCCTCACCCTCCTCGGTCCTTCCGGCTCGGGAAAGACCACCAGCCTCATGATGCTGGCCGGTTTCGAAACGCCGACTCAAGGCCAGATCTTTCTCGAAGGACAGGCCATTGAAAGTGTCCCGGCTCATCGGCGCGGCATAGGGATGGTGTTCCAGAACTACGCCTTGTTCCCGCACATGAGCGTGGCCGAAAACATGGCGTTTCCCCTGCAGGTGCGCGGCATCAAGCGCCACGAAATAGAGACCCGGGTCAAGAAAGCCCTGGAAATGGTACGCCTGGGAGAACTCGCCAATCGTTACCCCGCGCAACTGTCAGGCGGTCAACAGCAGCGGATCGCCCTCGCCCGAGCGCTGATCTTCGAACCCAAGCTGGTGTTGATGGACGAGCCACTGGGCGCGCTGGATAAACAATTGCGTGAACAGATGCAGCTGGAAATTCGCCGCTTGCACCGCGAGCTCGGGTTGACGGTGGTATTCGTCACCCATGACCAGGCCGAAGCCCTGACCCTGTCCGACCGCATTGCGATTTTCAACGACGGCGTCATCCAGCAAGTCGACACCCCGCAAGCGCTCTACGAACGTCCGGCCAACTCCTTCGTGGCCACTTTCATGGGCGATACCAATGTCCTGCCGGGCGTTTTGGCTGCGTTCAACGCCGACCGATGCCAGGTGCAACTTGAACAGGGTGAACAGCTTTACGCACGTACGACACCGGGCCTGGCCACGGGCAGCCGTGCTTCGCTGTCCATTCGCTCCGAACGAGTGACCTTGGATGGCGACGCCCGTTATGACAGCCGCCTCGCCGGGTGTATCGAGGAATGCATCTATCTGGGGGACCACGTGCGCATCCGCCTGAACGTCGCGGGTAATAGCGACTTCAACGTCAAGGTGCCCATTGCCCAGATGCAATCCCACTGGCGTGAAGGTCACAGCCTTCCCGTCTGTTGGCATAGCGCCGACGCCTCGGCGCTCGATGCAATGCCTGCTTGACCCCCCTCCTCCCTTTTTGTTGATGAAATCAGGATATTTGCCATGCTCAAGCGTCTTGCTGCACTGACTGTTCTGGCTGCTTTCGGTTGCCAGGTGAATGCTCAACCATTGACCGTTGTGTCCTTCGGCGGTCTGAACAAGGACGCCCAGGACAAGGCGTTCTACCAACCCTTCAGCGCTGCGGGCAAAGGGGCGGTCCAAGCCGGGGAATACAACGGTGAAATGGCCAAGATCCGGGCCATGGTGGAAACCGGACAAGTGAGTTGGGATGTGGTGGAGGTCGAAAGCCCGGACTTGATCCGCGGCTGCGCCGAGGGCCTGTTCGAACCTCTGGACTGGAGCAAACTGGGCGACGCCAGTAAATTCGTCAGCGGCGCCGTCAGCGAATGCGGTGCCGGGATTTTCCTCTGGTCGACCAACCTGACGTACAACAGCGCCAAGCTCAAGACAGCCCCCAAAGGCTGGGAAGCGTTCTGGGACACCAAGGCCTACCCCGGCAAGCGCGGCCTGCGAAAAAGCGCCAAGTTCACCCTGGAAATCGCCCTTCTGGCTGACGGGGTAAAACCTGCCGAGTTGTATCAGGTACTGGGCACACCGGAAGGCGTCGACCGGGCCTTCAAGAAACTCGACCTGATCAAGTCCGATATCCAATGGTGGGAAGCCGGGGCTCAACCCCTGCAGTGGCTGGTCTCGGGCGATGTGGTGATGACGTCTGCCTACAACGGCCGCGTGTCCGCCGCCCAGGGTGAAGGCCACGACTTCAAGATGGTCTGGAACCACAGCCTGTATGACATCGACAGCTGGGCCATCGTCAAAGGCTCACCGAACAAGGTGCTGGGGGAGCAGTTCATTGCCTTTGCCAACGAAGCGCAGCACCAGAAGGTGTTCGCGCAGAACATCCCCTACGGCCCAACCAACAAGGACACCCTGGCGCTGATCGACGCCAAGACCCGCGAGCAACTGCCGACGGCGCCAGCCAACCTGGAAAACGCCCTGCCCGTGAACACCAACTTCTGGATCGATCACGGTGAGGAACTGGAACAGCGTTTCAATGCCTGGGCCGCTCGCTGATCAACTGCCCCACAGCTGCCCGAATCGTGCCGGCGCTCGTCGCCAGCGCATCCGGGCAATGTTGACGATAGGAGAACTCCCATGTCCGAAGCGCTAGCCCTTCAATCGGCGCCGTCAGTGGTTCAGACGCAACGCTTGCAGAGGCAACTACAGGCTGCCAAACGTGCTTACACACGCCGCTCGATGCTGCTCATCCTGCCCTTGCTGGCATTGCTGGTGGTCGGCTTTTTAACCCCGATAGGGTCACTGCTGACCAAGAGCGTGGAAAACCCGGAAGTCGCCAACGCCCTGCCAAAGACCCTGGTTTTATTGAAGGGTTGGGATGGCAAGGCATTGCCGGGTGAATCCGTGTTCCGCGCCCTGGGTGAGGATTTACGCAGTGCGCGCAGCAATGGGCAGCTGTTTGCGCTCAACCGCCGACTGGGTTACGAAAGCGCCGGCTTGCGCAGCCTGTCGACGGCTGTTCTCGGGCGTATGCCGGGCGACGGCGCCAATGTCCGTGACAGCCTGATAAAAGGCGTGCCGGCACTGGGCGACATCAAGACTTGGTCAACCCTCAGCCAGCTCGGCCAACCCTACACCAGCTTCTACTGGTTGGCGGCCTTCGACCTGAAACTGGACGCCGGCCAGATCCAGGCCGTGGCCCCCGACAAAGCGCTGTACCTGGACGTCCTCAAGCGCTCGCTGACGATCGCCGGGCTGGTCACTGTGCTCTGTGTGCTGCTGGGTTATCCGCTGGCCTACTGGCTCTCGCGACAACCCGCGCGACGGGCCAATCTACTGTTGATACTGGTGCTGCTGCCGTTCTGGACCTCGCTGATCGTGCGCACGGCAAGCTGGATCGTCCTGCTGCAATCGGGCGGTTTGATCAACAACACGCTGATTGACCTGGGAATTCTCGAGAAACCGCTGCAACTGGTATTCAACCGCGCGGGCGTGCTGATTTCCATGACGCATATTTTGCTGCCGTTTCTGATCCTGCCGCTGTATGCGGTCATGAAAGGTATCGACTCACGCTATGAGCGCGCAGCGATTTCCCTGGGTGCCCACCCCTTTACCGCGTTTCAAAGGGTCTACCTGCCGCAGACCTATGCCGGGGTAACGGCCGGAGCGCTGCTGGTGTTCATCATGGCCATCGGTTACTACATCACCCCCGCACTCCTGGGTGGCCCGGGGGACCAGATGCTGAGTTACTTCGTGGCGTATTACACCAACACCACCATCAATTGGGGCATGGCCACGGCGCTGGGCAGCCAACTGCTGATCATCGTGCTGTTGCTGTATTGGGTTTACGCGCGGATCTCGCGCCCTGCCAATCGAGCTGCATAAGGAGGCTGCAATGAAGCATGTCGAACCGCTAGAGATCCGTGTGCTGCGTCCGTTTTTGAGCCTCTACAGCCTTGCTCTGTTGATGTTCCTGATCATCCCGATCCTGGTCATCGTCCCGCTGTCATTCAACGAGGGCTCTTTTCTGAGTTACCCGTTGAGTGGCCTGTCGTTGCGTTGGTATCGCGAGTTTTTCAACTCCAGCGACTGGATGCCGGCCCTGCTCAACAGCCTGAAAATCGCCCCCGCCGCAACCTTGCTCGCCACGGTACTGGGCACCTTGGCGGCGGTCGGACTGTCTCGGGGTGAATTTCGCGGGAAGGCGCTGATCATGGCGATCATGATTTCGCCGATGGTGGCGCCGGTGGTGATCGTCGCCGTCGGGCTGTATTTCTTTTTTGCCAGCTGGGGACTGCTCAACACCTACCCAGGCCTGGTCATCGCCCATGCGGTGCTGGGCGTGCCTTTCGTGGTGATCACCGTCAACGCGACACTTCAAGGTTACGACCGCAATTTCACACGGGCTGCCGCCAGCCTCGGCGCAACACCCTGGTATGGCTTCAAGCGCGTGACCCTGCCACTGATTGCACCGGGCGTCTTGAGCGGCGCGCTGTTCGCCTTCGCCACTTCATTCGACGAAGTCGTCGTGACGCTGTTTCTCGCCAGCCCTACGCAACGCACTTTGCCGATGCAAATGTTTGCTGGGATCAAGGAGAACCTCAATCCCACCATCGCCGCCGCAGCCACCATGATGGTACTCGGCGCGTTACTGCTACTGCTGGCCATGGAGGCCCTGCGCCGCCGGAACGAACGGATTCGCGGCACCTTGTGAGGGCTATCGCCGAGAACGTGCCAGGCACGGGTCAATCAACGCGCAAGCGCAATAACGACTCAAGAACCCGGGTTAGTGAGCTGGATGTACACCGCCCAGGAGCCGAGCATCATCCAGAATGGGGCGAAGATCCACGGCGTGCGAACCGAGAACAGCAAGGACTTGCGATAGCCCTTATGGCTGGACTCGCTCTCGCAGAACAAGGGCGACTCGTCATACGCCAGCCCCATCAACGGCTCGCTGCGCAGCAGTTCGCTTTGTTTGAAGTGCCAATGGTCGATGATCTCGTAGGCGGCCTTGATCCCCGGCCAAGCATTGAGGGAGCTGAGTACCCCCAGCAATGCCAGGAAAGGTGGCACCGCCAGGGTGAACAATTTGCCCCATTCCGGATTGAGGTTGGCCATGCAGGATGCAAAGGCAATCACCAGAAATGACTGCGCCGATAAATAGGCATCGGTGCGGTTGGCCAGGATGCTGGTTTCGTACTGGATCTCCCGACGATAGAAATCCAGGCGTTCCTTGGGCGAACCGAACATTTTGGCGTTGTGCTCGGTGAGCTCGGTTTCTTCCATGTGGGACGTCAGTATTCTGGGCAAAGCAATTCACCTTGTCTGTCGCTGGGCACAAT
The DNA here is from genome assembly GCF_059862355.1 of Pseudomonas sp. MF09150. Taxonomy (NCBI): domain Bacteria; kingdom Pseudomonadati; phylum Pseudomonadota; class Gammaproteobacteria; order Pseudomonadales; family Pseudomonadaceae; genus Pseudomonas; species Pseudomonas sp. MF09150. The sequence goes on from NZ_JCBCUS010000013.1 coordinate 12,599, forward strand.
CCTCAGCGTTGTTGATGCTCAGGTTCGGACAGGGTCCGAGCACTGCCCTTTGGTCCGGCCACCAGCCATGCCAGCAGCCCGAGCAAGGGCACAAAGACAATGACCACCACCCACACGCCCTTGCTGTCCCAGGGTTTGGTACTGCGCAGCACACTCCTGATCGCCCACAGTTCCACCAGCAACAGGATTACGGCCAGGGCGATCCAGACATAGTGTTGTATTTGCATGATTTACCTCCCGATTCATAAAGGCTTAGGTCGGGGTGGCCAGCGAGGGTTCATTAAATTTATCGCGCCCCAGAGCCATCGGCGTGCGGTCAACCGATTCTGCGACGCCCCGGCTAGAGCACAGCGCGGGGCCGAATTGGCGTGCAGTCGGCGCCAGAGCAAATCCGGTTGAACCTGACTTGCCTTGGGTCCTCGAATAGCTGTGCAGGTCTGCACGCGATCACCGACCGAGTGCCGGGAACGAGAGATACCTATGAGTTTCATTGTCTGGATGGCAGTGCTGGGCGCAGTCTTGCTGTTGCTCGCGCTGACCTCCTCCTATCTGCGTTGGATGCCGGTCACGACTTCAGCGGTGTGCCTGGTACTGGGGGTTGCCATCGGCCCTGCGGGTCTGGGGCTGTTGCAACTCGACCTGAAACACGCAGCGCCATGGATGGAGCACCTGAGTGAAGTGGCGGTGCTGTTTTCCCTGTTCGTCTGCGGCTTGAAGCTGCGCCTGCCTCTTGGCCACAAAATCTGGCGCGTGGCCTATGGCCTGGCCGGACCGGTGATGTTGCTGAGCATTATCGGCGTGACCCTGGTCCTGCATTACCTGCTTCAAATGTCGTGGGGTGCATCGCTACTGATTGGCGCGGTGCTGGCGCCCACCGACCCGGTGCTGGCGTCGATGGTGCAGGTCAATAACGCCCAGGACTACGATCCGGTGCGATTTGGCCTCTCCGGCGAAGCGGGGCTCAACGACGGCGTGGCCTTTGCATTTGTCATCCTCGGGCTGGTGCTGGTTAAAGCCGATGGTGGCAATGGCGCCTTGTACGACTGGCTTTGGCGGGATGTGCTGTGGGCGGTTCCGGCGGGATTGCTGATCGGCTACTGGATGGGGCGCGGCCTGGGGCGCATTACCTTGTTGCTGAATACCCGGAATGATGACTGCACCGTCTCGCCCAACGACTACCTGACCCTTGCCCTGATTGCGCTGGCCTATGTGGCCGCCGAAAGCCTGCATGGCTATGGTTTTTTATCGGTATTCGCTGCCGGCCTCGGGTTGCGCCAGGCCGAGGTCAATTCGGCGGCCAACCCTCAGGTTCCGGCCGAACACCTGGTGCAACCCCTGGTGGGGCATCAGGATGTCGAACCGCACAAAGCCCTGCATGGCGACACTCAAAGTCTGGAAGGCACCCAAGTGGCCGCTGGAATCATGATGGGCGACATGCTGGCCTTCGGCGGTTTGGTCGAGCGGGCGATGGAAGTCTTTATGGTCACGCTGCTGGGGGTGGTACTGATCGCCCACTGGGATTGGCGTGCACTGCCAATTGGGGCCGCATTATTTGTGTTGATCCGCCCCCTGAGCGTGCTGTTGATTCCCTGGGGCGGCTTGCTCTCCGGCCGCCAACGCTGGCTGATCGGTTGGTTCGGGATCCGCGGTATCGGCAGTCTTTACTACCTGTTCTATGCCCTCAACCACGGCGTACCTCCGGTAACGGCTGCGCTGTGTACCGACCTGACGCTGTCGATTGTGGCATTGAGCATTCTGCTGCACGGTCTCAGCACCCAACCGCTACTGGCGGGTTATGAGCGTTATAAAAAAACCTCGCACCGGTAAATGTAACAAAGAATTTCACGACCTGATTGCTGTCCATTGTTAGACCAACAACCAGGACCCACTGCCATGAAATTCGTAACCTTCTGCCACACGCTTTCCAAATGGGCCGGTAGCTCCAAGACGTTTCTTGTGGCCATCGTGCTGATAGTGGTCTGGGCCCTGACCGGCCCATTTTTCCACTACAACGACACGTGGCAGCTGATCATCAACACCTCGACCACCATCATCACCTTCCTGATGGTGTTCCTGATCCAGAACACCCAGAACCGCGACAACGACATCCTGCACATCAAAATCGACGAATTATTGCGTGCCACCAAAGACGCGCAAAACGCCGCCTTGTGCCTGGATCAACTGGAAAGCAAGGAGCTTCGAACACTGCGTAAGCAATACAGCAGCATGGGTGCGCAGGAGCGTATGGACCCCACGGGCGACTTGTCTGCGCAAAACCCGCGCCCCGCAACCGCCAAGGACAGCGAAGAGGAGGAAGCGCTATAACCCTCTACCCGCCCTGCTCTCCTCCCGGAGGTCAATAAAGGTGACGCGCAAGGTTCCGAGACCAGGTGCAGCGCAATCAAGCTGAACTTCGTTTGGCCCACGGTCCTCAGATAAAGATACGCCGCGTGATACCTGCGCGGGGCTTGCTTACCCTGGAGGACCGGATACATGACCACGCAACTGCATGGCAAAAACATCTTGATCATCACGGCCAATACCGGCATCGAACGCGACGAACTGCTCAAGCCACTTGAAGCGCTGCGCAGCCTGGGGGCAACGTTGACCCATGGCTCGATCAAAGGCGGTTCCACGCAGACCTTCCTGCACGATACCGAGAAGGACCGGCAGGTGGAGTCCGATGGAAAACTGTCAGGCCTGAATGCCCGCGACTTCGACGCCCTGATTATCCCAGGGGGGACGGTGAACGCTGATACCCTGCGCCAGGATCCTGAGGCCCAGCGCCTGGTCAATGAGTTTGTCGACGCGGGGAAGACGGTGGCCGCGATTTGCCATGGCCCTTGGCTACTGATCGATGCGGGAGTAATCCCGGGCAAGACCCTGACTTCCTACACCAGCGTGCGCACCGACTTGCTCAATGCCAAAGCAGCGGGTTGGGTCGACAGTGAAGTCAAGGAATGCACGGCCAATGGTTGGAAACTTATTACCTCCCGTACTCCCGACGACTTGCCGGCTTTCAACCAGGCCATCGCCAACGCATTGCAGAGCGCCTGAGCTTCTGCCTGAGAGTTGTCTGCCATCTCCCCAAGCCCGCTCCGTAATGGCGGGTTCGGGGCGCGTCTGTTTTGCGGAGAGCTGTTGCACATTGCGAGTCAAAGCAATTGACCTGCTCAACGGCGGTCGCGGGCAGGTCAATCGGTCTTTTTTTCTTCAACGGTTTCACGCATCTGCGCCAGCTCACTTTCAAGCGACTCAATACGTTGCAGCATCAGTCCTTTGATCTTGGCCTCCAGCTCCATGGTTTCGTCCAAGGTGAAGGTGCGTTCTATACGGGCGACAATTTCATTATTCATGCTGCGGTTGTTAAGCCGGGCAATGCTCTTGATCCGTGGATGCATGTCATCGGGAAGCCGGATAACAAATTTGTCTCGCTCTTGGGACATGGGAAACACCTCGATGAATGACTGAGGTGATAGCTTAATGCCGTATCCGCCATGAGCTCTTTAGGATAAATCTGAATTGTTCAGGGTGAATTCTCAGTCCCAGGGACCGGGTAACGCGCTCAGAGATAACCTACCTACCCCGTATCACCCTGAGTTCAGGAAAAACCGCTGGCCCCTGGCAGCTCGCGAAGTCCAAGGATTGCTGTCAGCGTGATATCGAACGCAGGCCTGAGTTTCCACCACAGAACCTGAAGGTACTGGGCAACGACACCTGTCAGTTACCCTTGCACTTCAGCTCTGCCTGTTCGTAGTTCAGCTCCTTGTTGCGCTCGGGCAAGTCATACGGCGCCTGGCAGGTGCTGCCGTCCCAAGTGACGTTCATCAAGCCCTTGTCCTGCTTGAGCAGCATCAGCGCCATGCCATACGGGTCCGAGATGGCGCTCTGTTTCCCTTCCGGATCCTCGACGGTGGCCCCAAAGCCCATCTTTTTTCCATCGGCCTGACGCAGGATAAATTGCACTCGACGCCCAATCTGCGCCTGATAGCGAGCAAGCACCACTGCGCCACGGCGCGGCACCACTTGTTGGGTTGCCTGTTCCAGTTCGATATCTGCTCCCAGGTTCCCTGTGTCCAGGCTGACCCAGTTCAAGCGATAGGGCTGGGCATTGGGCACGATGGCGAAACCATTGCGCCCGGTTGTCACTCCCGCATTGCTGATGATGCCCACACCGGGGGTGTCGGGCACTTCGGCCAGGACAAAGCTCTCGCCAACCTGCTGGCCAAGGTTGATACCACCGGCGTGAGCAACCACCGAACCGCTGGCACCGACGTTCAAGCTCTTGTAATCGGGGCCCTGGCCGTAACCGAGGTCCATCCGGCCCACCGCGGTGTCGGTGGAAATACTCGCGTTGCCGCTGTTACCACCTTGACCGTCCCGCCCGCCTTGGAAGGAGTAGTTGGTAGCAGGGCCCAGATAGCCGTTCAGGCCTGCCTGGGTGTTCTGGTTGCCCTCGCGATCACGCAGGATGCGCAGCGTGGCCCGCGGTGAGTGGGCGGTGCTTCCCAGCGGAAGGCTGAAGGACAACGCCACCTGACTGTCATTGCTGCTGGCCGAACCGCGCTCGGCGATATTACGGGTATGGGTCAGGCTCACGGAATAGTTCAGGCTTTTCCAGTAATTGCCGTAACCGGCAGAGATACTTTGCGAACGGGTGCTGCTATTCCAGTAGCTTTGATCGCTGGCGCTCAAGTAGATGCTGCCGTACTGCTGCTTTTCTCCCAGGCTCTGTTGCACGGTCAGGTCCAGGCGCGCTCGAGAGCGCCCCATTCTCGTGGAGGTGAGGTCACGATTGAGGTCCTGCACATGGTCACTGAAACTGCGGTAGCCCTCAGTGGAGTAGCGGTAGGCCGCCAGGGTGAAGTCGGTGCTGGTCTGGGCAAATGTCTTGGCATACAACACCCGGATACTTTGGCCCTTGTCAGTCTGCTGCGGGATTTTGCTGGCACTTTGGGTGATGTCGACCGATAGAGCGCCGATCGGTGTATTGCGCCCTATCCCGAAGTTCAGTGCCTGGAAGTTCTCTGCTACCTGCAGGCCGAAGGTCCCCGTCATATCGTCGCTGAGACCATAGGCCAGCGCTGTGCTGACGAATGAAGGGCTCTGCTGACTATCGTCATTACTCTGATACTGGCCGCCGGCAACACTGAAGGTCATGCGCCCCTTGCGCACCATGACCGGCAGACTGGAAAACGCCTGGCGCGTAACCCGGCGGCGACCATCGGCTTCGACCACCGTCACTTCCAGGTCACCGTTGGAGCCACTGGGGTAGATATCAGTCAACTCAAAGGCGCCCGCGGATACCGGGGTGCTGTAGATGACATAACCGTTCTGGCGCACCTCGACTGTGGCGTTGGTTTCGGCGACGCCGCGAATGATCGGTGCATAGCCTCGTTCGCTGTCGGCGAGCATTGCATCATCGGAGGTCAACTGGGCGCCGCGAAAACGCACGCTGTCAAAAATATTGCCGTTGGTATAGATCTCGCCCAGGGCCAATTGGGCCTTGAGCGCAGTGATATCGCGCTGGACAAAGCTGCGGTTACTGGAGAATTTGGTTGGCTGGCCTTCGTTCATGGTGAGGTTGGACTCGTTGCGCAAGCGCCAAGACCCAAGGTTGAAACCATTTTGCAATCCCAGGTATTTCGAGGTGCTTCTGGTCCCGCCGCTGCTATTACGGCGCATGTTGAACTGATAGTTGATAAAGGCAGCAGTGACGCCTTCATCCCAGAGCGCCGGGTCGACATACCCACGAACGCCAGCCTGCATAAACGCCTGGGGCACGCTAATCAACAGGTGCAAACGGGCAGAGTCGAACTTGACTTCGGCCTGCTCGATCAACGTATCCAACGGGTAGCAGCGATTGGCATTCTCGGGTGCGAGCAGCTCCGGGTTCTGCAACTTGAGCAGATCGATACCGAAGTCCTTGAACATGACCGGTGTCAGGCACGGCTGTACCTCCGCCCCTGCTGCTTCTTGCTTGAATTCGATATCACGTCGGCCATTCAGGTCGCCGTTGACGTAAATTTCCACCCGATAGTTGCCAGGCAGAACGTTGCTACCACCTTGAAGCAAGGCCAATACATCGGCAGGTTGAGCCGAACCACCCTGCAGGAACCCGGTATTAAATGCCAACAGTGGGATTTTTACCCTAGGCTCAGTATTGAGTTGCTCTGAATCAGCATGTGCGACTATTGGAAGTGCAACCAGTAAAAGCGCCCAGCAGAACGACTGCCGACTCTCCAGAGTAATAACGAGGCTAGATTGACCAAAACCTGTAAGCAAATAACCTTTCGACATCATGATTCACTTAGTAGTTGGGTTACATAGGCCAAGTCATGCCTCTGCATTTACAATCGAGAGCAAGGGCCAACGCATGATTTGGTATTGCTATGAATTATCCGCTATAGCCCCTTGGCTTTTGCGGACTGGCCTTCGGTGACATCGACAGTAAATAGATCACGCCCGCCGTAATCATTGATACTGCCAAAATCCAAGCGATGTTTGCTGCCTATTACTTTATTCATAGGCAGAGTGACGGTTTCACCTGGGGAGAGCATGCGCGCCTCAGTTACTTTGTTTTCCTTCACGCCGAAAAGCACCAGATCGACCAAGGTAGTGTAATAAGGTGTCGGATTCTTTATTTGCAGTTGTTGCCCATCAGACGTATTCAGCAGTCGCCATTCCAGTTGTTCGGGTGCTGCGCCGGCTGTGCCGGACAAACCCTTTGGCCGATAAAACACTTTGATCCGCTGACGCACCGCAAGTTGCAGGGTGTTTTCCTCTCCTGCCGACTGGGGTATTTCCTGAATACTTAGCCAGAACACCGACTCTCTGTCGCTGGGCAAGCTGGACCCGGAGAACAGTACGCGTAATAGTTGTTGTTGCTTGGCACCTACGCGGACCAGAGGTGGAGTGATTGCAAATGGCAGATCAGCCTCCCCTTCACTTTCAATCCAGGATTGAACAACGATATCCTTGCCGTCATTACGTACGACGAGGGTTTCCTCTTTTTTTCCTTCAGCAAAAACCAGCCGAGTTCCACTTAGGGATATTGCAGCATGAGCGCCGAAACTGAATGTAATCAGCGCCAGACTCATGGCTTTTATGAAAAACTTAGGCGACATGAAAAACACTCTAAGAGTGTGAGAGGCGCAAGCGCCTCTCACAGCGAGAAACAACTTATTCGTATTTCAGAACAAACGGCATGCTGGCGTTGGCTGTACCCGGCTTGACCGCTGCAGCGTCACTCGTCATGACGTAAGTGGCCCGAACCTGAAGGTTGGTAGTACCGTTAACGCTAGTGCCCGTATAGCTGTCGGTTTTCAGGTCCATTGCGGCACCTGCGGCGTCAACCAGGACAATACCTACACCTTTGGCACCACCGGTTGCGTTATCAATGTGCAAGACGTTAGTGCCCTGAAGCTGAGAAGGCAGTGGGTCAAAGCTCAGTGCAACTTTAGTGTGCGTTTTATCGCACTTCACCGAAATATTGACTTGGCCAGTGCTGGAGATAGCTCCCGGTGCAGCTGCAGTGCCGAGGGTCGAGGCCTGGACGTTGCCCAGCGGGACGTTAATATCACTGGTGCCTTGCCCTTGAACACTGCAACTATCCTGCTTGATAGTTCCGGTGAAGTTAATGTTACCACCGCCACCCTCAGTAAGAGCATTCGCTGTCATAGGCACAGCCAAAACCGAAGACAGAAGGCTTAAAGCAAAAAATCTTTTCATAGTGACACCGAGTTTTAATAGTTGATGGATGCAGCAGTTGTCATTTAACCAATTAAACCGACAAAGATTAATGAGACCAGTCCTATTTGCACTAAGCGGCTCTCATACCAATTACGTCATTACCCTTCAAGCATACCGCCCAAGGCCAAACCCCAAATAGATTACGAAGATGCAATCCGGCCTCTATACAACATAGAGCACCACTATTGGTTCGTCATACGGACATGACGCATAAGCTTCTATTCTTTAGCGCTTGTCGTTAGTTGCCATCATGAGGGGGCATAGTTCAGTCCTTCACTCTGCCAACAGTCATGCGCTAACAGACACCTCCTTTACGATCAAAAAAGGATAACTCGCCGACTATCGTGGATAGCCGCCCCTATTCCGAAATCAATTTGCAGACCGTTGATTGTTTCTTTGGTGGCCTGACAAAGCGCTGTATAAAACTACCAGGCGGATAGATGCACCCTCTGTAACTCCCTGCCACACCAAGGAGCGGTGAGTTGCAAAATTTAAGTGCCCGCCACAGGCCCGCATGAGATGAAGGACCTCATTTCTTTATGATTGCCATGGGCATTGCATAGGTCTGCGGATGGTACTCAACGGGTCCGCCATTCGACTTGGGACACGTACTAAAGCGTTCGACCCGTAACTTCCTATTACAACTTCCCTGATGAGCCGACAGGATTGAACGAGAGTTTTCGTCAGGAAGTGATACGTGCTGATGAGCTTGACTGTCGATGCTGCATGATCACAGGCGTCTTATACCGAAGTGATCAAGGCCCGAAACCGTTGACCGAAGAGCCTTAGTCTCCTCCCCGTAACTGGAGGCGCTCTGAAACGAACTCAGGCAAGGCATGTCACACAATCAAGCGCATCGTGATACAGAAGCTCAACAACTCATGATCCGTAGTGACCTGTAACTTGCGCATCGCCGAGATCTTCTGGGCACTGATGGTCTTTTTGCTGCGATTGAGCAGATGGGCGATCTCATTGACACTCATGCCCGCGGCGAACTGGCGCAGTACTTCGAACTCGCGAACCGAAAGGCTGGAAATCCGGTCTTCGACGGGCTCCGTGCACTCGACCACGCTGGGTAGGGAATGAAACAGTGGTCTGCGGTAGGACTGGCCTCTGGCCAACGTATTGAGCGCTACCAGAATCTCCTTCAGGTCGCTGCTCTTGGGTACGATCCCGGCAACTCCGACATCATAGAGCCGCGACAGAATCAGGTTGTTGGAAACCATGGTCAGAATCAGTACCTGGATGTCCGGAAAGTGCCGGATCAGGTACTCAATCAACTTGATACCGTCGCCATAGGCCTCATCCCCGGGCATGTTGTAATCGGTAATGATCACATCTGGCTTGAGTTGCTGCAGTTTTTCCACCAGCTCCGTTGAGTTCTGCACCTGGGCCACGACTTCATAGCGATTGTCGCGTTCGATGTACTCACTGACCCCCATCAACACCACCGGATGGTCATCAGCTAAAACTATCTTGATTTTTTTCATGAAGTCATTCGTCCAAAGATTAAGTTCGTCAGATCACGACCTGCACCCGCCGCGCTCTCACACGGCTGCAACAGCACGATCTATGCGTGCGAACAGCAGTTCGCTCCTGCGTGCCAGCGGTTGATCAAGCGTCTTGATTTCCAGTGCCTGCTCCACGGCTCCGCAGGCGTCAGCCAGGGCCTGGGCCTGCACCACTGCCAGGGCGCCACGAATGCAATGCAGGCTGCTGCGTAATTGACTGGCGTCCTGTGCGGCCAGGGCGTCGCGTGCGCGCACCATGTCCTCGCGCATGGTGCTGATGAACAGCGCACGCATTTTCGTTGAGACCTGGATCTGATCGGGCGCCTCGACCAGTTCGGTGTCAGCCATTGAGCCAGGTGCCAGCGAAGCCGCCGCGACGAGGTTGTATTGCACGTTGCAGACTCTCATCAAACCGTCCCAGAGCCCCTGCAGGGTCAGGGGCTTGACCATCCAGGCATTCATCCCGACCTGCAGGCAGCGCTCGCCCTCCTCGCGCATGGCATTGGCCGTTACACCAATGATGGGAAACTGCTTGTCCAACTGACGCAACGCGATGGCCAGCTCATAACCATTCATGAGCGGCATGTTCACATCGGTCAACACTGCGTCGAATGCACCCGGCAACCAGAGATGCAGGGCCTCCTGTCCATCCGCAGCCAGCACCACGCGACAGCCGAGCTCCTCGAGCTGCTCCTTGATGATGGCTTGATTGATCGGATTGTCTTCGGCCACCAGCACCCGTAACGGCAACTTGCCGCGCTCGACAGGCCCTCTGTTCGCAGGCGCTACGCCAGCACCGGTTTGCGCCTCGGCCACTGCCCGAGCGATGTCCCTGATTGCATATATCCGGGCCGGCCAGCGCCCATGTTCCGGCTCGACCGCATCTCGCGCCTGGCTGCTGGCGATCACTCTGGGGCCACCCCAACAACAGTCATTACCGGGCGGCCCCAGCAGGTCGACCAATACCGCCCCAGGCAACGGCTCGGCCACCAGGCTTGGCGCTATCAGCGCGTTGGCGCCCCAGTGCTTCAGCCATTCGCAGACGTTGTCCGCCAGTTCCTTGATCGGCGCCCGGACGTACACCGGTCTTGCTCGCAGCAGCGGCACCCCGTGGTCAATCTCGCTGCCTGGCAACACCGACAACTCGACGAAAAAATTGAAACTGCTGCCCAACCCTGGCTCGCTGACCATGTGAATCTGCCCGTTCATCAATTGACTCAGACGCCAGCAGATCGACAGGCCCAGGCCCGCGCCGCCGTCGGTACTGCCCTGGCGTACCTGATAGAACGGTTCGAACAGCAGCACCTGCTGAGCCTGGGAAATTCCCACCCCGGTATCAGTGATCTGCCATTGCAGGCTGACCTTGCCTGCCTCGCGCCCCAGCACCTTGAGACGCAGCACTACCCGCCCGAAATCGGTGAATTTGATGGCATTGGTCACCAGGTTGCCAAGCACCTGCCGAATCCGCGCATGATCGCCCTCCAGGTACTCCGGCACCTGGACATCGATGCAGGCGTACATCTGCAGCCCTTTGGCATTCGCCGCCGCCGCGCAGGCTTCCAGTACCTCCTCGACCATGTCCAACGGGCAAAACCGGCCCAGCTCCAACGGCATCTGCGCCGACTCGATCTTCGACACGTCGAGGACGTCACTGATCAACTGCAGCAAGGTTGAAGACGAGCACTGGATGGTCTTCAGGTACTCCTGCTGGCGCGGATCAAGGGCGGTCCGCTCCAGCAATTCAAGGGTGCCGAGCACGCCATACAACGGGGTGCGAATCTCGTGGCTCATGGTTGCCAGGAAGATCGTCCTGGCCCGGCTGGCCTCCTCGGCCAGGCGCTTGGCCAGGGTCAGGGCGGCGGCACTTTGCTCGTGATGGCTGATATCGCTGAAGGCACATATCCGTACCTGCTGATCCTGATAGCGGGCCGTACTGAAGCGCAGGTGCAAATAACGCCCATCGACCTTGAAGCAGGACTCGCCAATGTCACCGTCTCCAAGCTCATCCAGCACCTGCAGCAGCCACTTGGAGGTGCCCAGCGCCAGGTGGTTTTCCAGCAGCAAACGGTTATCACGCTTGCGTATCACACTCAGTCCGATCGGTGCCGTGTCGATCACCGCGCGATTGAACAGTGTGCTCTCGATCTCTCGGGCATGAGCGCGCTGCAGGGGCCGGCGGACCTTCAACTGGTACCAACGATTGACCAGCCAGGCCAGGGCCAGGCTGCCAGCGATCAGGCCAAGCAGCCCCAACAGTTGCCACCGGGCGTCATGCACAAAGCGTTGGTAGCTGATGTCATACACCGCGGTCCAATGCTCACCCTGGGTCATGGCCAGTTTTATGTGCAGGCCGCGGCTGGAAAAACTCAAGCCTTCGGGCAGTGGTCGGACATCCGTTTGCGAACCCAGCAGCACCCTGCCGTCGGGTCGCGTCAAGCTCAGACCATCGAAAAAGGCCGCCTCCCGGCTAAGGGCAAAACCACTGACTTGAGTCAGCGCGGGTTGCGCCACTACCAGCACTTCACGACCCCGAGCCTCTAACGGCAGCAGCTTGTACGGCATATCGATACTGATATAAGCCTGTAGTTGCCGAGCTGAGTTATCCGGCACTTGCATACCGCTCCAGTGCACACCATCGCGTAGCTTCGGAGCACTGGCCTGCTGCAGCAAAAGGCGCAGTTCAGCGCTGGCCTTCTGGTAACTGGCAGGGTCGAGTACCGAACCATCGGCGCGCCTCTCACCCAGTGCGGGAATGCCCAGGGTGAATTCATCTCCCGGGGTAAGGACAAATACCTGGGGTGGCGAATAAGGCGAGCCGGACCAGAACGCGCCGTAGTCGTTGGCCAGGTGCATACCCAATACGAACGGCGCCTGATCGGGCATCGCCTGATTAGCGTGCGCCGGCACCATGACGCTGAAAGGCAGTGAGAACGAAACCTCCCGGCCTTCGTAGATTACCTGCTGCGGCGTTTGGAACAGCTCGGTAATGCGTAGCGGCGTCAGGTTCTGCTCCAGCAACTCCTGAGGGGCGGTCACTTTTCTCGCCAGGCGCTGTAAAAACGCCTGGTTCTCACCCACTTGCGCCATCAGCAGTTCGAAATGGCGGGTGGCCCTGTGCACCTGCTCGTCCAACAAGCGCTCCACTGCCCAGTAGCAGACTCCCGAGAGCGACAGGACGACCCCTAGGGTGAAGGAGGCCCGGCGCATTCCGGAGTTTGAGGCAACAGTGCCTGGTGAGACGTTATCGGAAGTCATGGTGGGTTCCAGAATGGAAAGGAAGAGCGGTCGACTGACACCCTGTTCGGCAACCCTTTGCAGTACAAAAGGTCATCTGGAGCGCTCCCCGCGAACAAGGCAGCGCACGCTCTGCGTTCAGGGTGGTAATCAATGGCTCGCCGGAGGTCCGTCCTCACTCAACAAGGTGTTGAATTGATCGGATGACACGGCCTGGGAAATCAGGAACCCCTGCACGGCGTCGCATTTGAGCTGGCGCAGCAGCACCAGCTCATCCTGGCTTTCGACGCCCTCAGCCACGACCTCCAGGCCCAGTTGCTGGCCCAGAGCGACGATGCTGGCAATCGCCAGGGCCAGGCTCTTGTTCTCGACACAGCCCTGCACCAGCGCCCGGTCGATTTTCAGTTCGGTAAAAGGGGTCGAGACCAGATTGAAATAGGAGCTGTAGCCTTGGCCGAAATCGTCCTGGGCCAGGCCGAAGCCCTTCATCCTCAGGCGGCAGGCGCCCGCATAGAACTTGCTGATGTTGTCGGTGGTGGAGCACTCCATCAGCTCGAAACCGATCATGCCCGGCACGCCGTCGTGCTCGATCACCAGGTCGAACAGGCGGTCAGCCAGGTTGTCGCTGTCTAGCAGATGAGTAGGCAGATTGATCGAGACCGGAATGTCATAGCCCTGCTTGCGCCAACGGGATTGGGCCAGAATCGTCTGTTTGACGAACAGCATCAGCAATGGCTCTTCCAGGCCAAAGCGCACCACTGCCGGTAGAAAATCTGCCGGCATCAGCAAGCCATGCTGCGGATGAGGCCAGCGGGCCAATGCCTCGGCCGAGATGATGCGGCCATTGGCCAAAGATTTTTTCGGTTGAAACCAGGCCTGCAATACTTCGGCAGCCAATGCCTCTTGCAGCATCTCCCGGCTGAAGACCGGCAGGCTGATATCCAGGGTGCGGCTGGCCCCGAGCCAGGTGTCGAGTTCCTTCATCAATTTATGAACCGAGCCGGACAGCACCGGTTTCGATAACTGGCCTATCACCTTGAGGCCCAGGCTTTGTGCGACCAGGCTGGCGCTGATAATCATGCGTTGGGAAGCCGAGCTCATGATTGCCAATGCCGGCTTCAACGTCCTGGAAGCCAGTTGCTGAATGAATTGCACGCCGTCCATGCCGGGCATCACCAGGTCGGTCAAGACCAGGTCAAAATCAACCTCATCCAGGCGTTTCAGCGCGCTCTGTCCATCGCAAGCGGCTTCAACTCGTACATTGCCGAATTCCTTGAACAGGTTCAGCAGGTACTCATACTGGAAAGGGTGGTCCTCCACGATCAGGACGTTATAAAGCACGGCTCTTACTCCGGTTGTGTTGCAAATTATTGGACAGCGCACGCAGGCCAAACGGCTTGATCAGACACTCATCCATGCCGGCCGCCAGGCAGCGTTCACGCTCATCGCTGAGTGCATTGGCCGTGGCCCCGATGATGGGCAGGTCACAGCCCAGCCGGCGCAGTTGGGCGACCAATTCATAGCCATTCATGTTGGGCATGTTGATATCGGTCAGCACCGCGTCGAATGCGCCTTCGTGCCACAGTGCAAGCGCTTCGTGGCCGTCGGCGGCGAGCTGCGCCGTACAGCCCAGTTCCTCCAGCTGGTCCTTGAGGATCAGCCGACTGATTGCGTTGTCTTCAGCCACCAGCAGGTGCAGCCCCAGTTGCGGCAACACCACGGCGCCGGTCTGGGCGCCATCCGCCTGGCTGTAACTGCCTTGCGCCTGGCCGACTGCGCGGCGCAGGTCCAGCAGGTTGCTGAGGTTGACCTGCCACGACGCGGTCTTGCGATCACCGCTGCTCACACTCACTCTGTCGCACACCTGGACCAGCGGAATGTTCAAGCCTGGTCGGGGTTGCTCAAGGTCGCCAGCCTGCACCTGCACCAGGACTGCGGAGGCTTCCAGCCCTTGCTCCGAATGAATGCCGATTTGCGCACGGGCACCCCAGCGACGCAGCCAGCCGCAGATGTTCTCGGCAAGCTCGCGTGACGGAGAAACCACGTAAACCGTTTCGAGCAGCAGGCGTGGGGCGGTCGGAGCATCACCACTCAAATCCTGCTCCAGCGGCAGCTTCAAGATAAAACTACTGCCCAGCCCTGGCTCGCTGACTACACGCAGGCTGCCATTCATCAGCGAGGTCAGGCGTTGGCAGATGGACAGGCCCAGGCCTGTACCGGCGACCATGCCGGTGTTGTGCCCCACTTGATAAAACGGCGCGAACAGCAGTTGCTGGTGATCTGCGGAAATACCCGCGCCGGTATCGGAGACCTGCCAGAGCACGCAAACGCGCTCGTCATCGCGACTTTCGACCTTGACCCGCAACACGATTCGCCCGCTTTCAGTGAACTTCACGGCATTGCTCAGCAGGTTGTTCAGAATCTGCCGGATGCGCGTCAAGTCACCCTTCAAGCGCTCGGGTAGCAGGGGGTCGACCTGGGCATACAGGTGCAGCCCTTTATTGATGGCAGCTGCCGAAAAGCCTTCGATGACCTCCTGAATCAGATCAAGCGTAGAGATCTCGCTCTCTTCCAGAAACAGTTGCCCGGCCTCGATCTTGGCCACATCCAGCACATCACTGATCAACTGCAGCAAGGTCGATGACGAGCCTTCGATCGCATGCAGGTAGTTGGTCTGCTGGGTATTGAGGGTGGTCCGTGCCAGCAGCTCCAAGGTGCCGAGCACGCCATACAGTGGCGTGCGGATTTCATGGCTCATGGTGGCCAGGAACTGGGTCTTGGCCTCGTTCGCCGTGTCGGCCAATTGCCGAGCATGTTCCAGCGCCGCTTCCACCTGTTTATGGGCGCTGATGTCGCTGAAGGCGCAAAACAGCACATCCTCGCCACGGTAGCGGGTCGCGGAATAACTCAGGATCAGGTGTCGGCCACAGGTTTCGAACTCATCCGTGCCCTCTCCCGCCGGGCTGTCAAAGGCTTGACCAATCCACCCCTGACGACGTTGTTCGCGAACATCTCCAGCCCCCAGCCACTGCTCGGACAGGTGATTTTGCAGGACCACCGCACCGTCCATGCGGCGCAGCACGCAGAGCGCCACCGGAGCAGTCTGGATCACGGCGCGGCTGAAGGCTTCGCTTTCCACCAGCGACTTGTCGCGGTAGATCGCCGGGGCGATCAGGCGTTTTTCTATTCGCGTCACCAGCAGCCAGGTGGCCGCCACGCTGGCGATGCCCAACAGTACGACCAGCAGCAAGGGTCCACGCAATGCCAGGAATACAGAGCGAAAATCGATGGCATAGATCACCTGTAGATCGGTGTAACCCAGGTGCTTGCGCATGATCATGCTGTCGGGCAACCAGCCCTGGCCGACAAAGCCGAAATATTTGTCACCCTGCAACTGCGACACCGCCTGGCTCAGGCTGGGGTACGAGGCGCTGGCGAATACCTCGTTGCCCTGGGCATTGAGCACCAGAAACTCACCCACCCGATCACTGCTCAAGGCTGCCAGCACATCACCATCTTCAATCTCCAACCCGAGCCATCCCGAGCTGGGTTCACGCTCATCGAGCAAGCTGAACAGGTACAGCGAAGAACCGGACTCCGGCGCCCGACTGGAGGTGTCATGCAGCCAGAGCTCGCCTTCCGGCGGCAGGCCCTGGGATGTCAGTTGTTCGAGTTTTTGCAGCACCGACTGTGGCACAACCCGCTCTTCCTGGCGGGCGCCCGGCAGATGCAGGATCTGCGGTTTCGAGCCGGCCTCGACGTATAGCAGGCTGATTTTGTTCTGGCGCAGGTAATCGAGCTTGCGCTCCGTGAGCCACAGGCTCCAGAAAACCTCGCCGCGCCCCAGGCGTACATGCAGCTCCTCATCGGAAACGGTAGGTATGGTTTCTTGCACACCTCGATTGCGCACTGCCGAGAGGCTCAGATTGCGCAGCAGCACCTCATTGCCGGTGAAAAAACGCTGGGCAACGGAGATCGACCCGCTCAGGTAACCCCGTCGCAACGACACTTCGTCCTCGAAACTTGAAATGAGGTAGGCGTAAAGCGCACTGAATAAAGCGAACTGCAACACCAAGGCGAAAAGGCGCAATAGCTTGCGGGCGGCCTTGGGCGTTGAGAAGGAGGCGTCGGCGGGCTGGAATAACTGTTTGAATCTCATTAATTCACACTAAACAGACCACTGCTTCAAGAGACAAGATTCTTCCTGAACTTATATTCCATTCAAAAAATTAATACCGAGAGCAAGCAGGAAATTCCATTTAACTGCTTGCCTTGAACTTTTCACCCTCGATTTAATTCGAGCGTTCCATGTATACAGATCAATTCACTTTTAGCCGTATGCAGGTGTGCAAATACCCTTAGCGGATACTGCGGATATTGCCTTTATTGCCCTTCACGGTGACCGCAACTTTCTTGAACACGAAGTAGTTTTCTTCGCTGACTTCATAACGCGGAGCGACGATCAGGTCAGCGCCGGAAGCCTTGACCGCCTTGTAGGCCGCAGCCGATTTGACTGCGCTGACAGGGTCGAAACCCAGGCCGCCCAGGGCACCGCCGCCGTCGCCGCCATAGGCCACGCCGTCGGCAAATTCGCTGTCGCCACCGAACTTGAGGAAACCAAACAGGATATTGACCGAGGATTGACCGGAGATGGCTTCACCGACTGTCACGTCCGCCTTGAGGTCGGTTTTTACTACGCTGTCGATCGGAGCCGACGGCTGGCTGATGTTGTAGCTGACACAACCACTTGCACCCGCAATAACGGTTGCCAAGGCTACACATTTTAAAAGCGCATTCATAAAACGTCCTTATTACTGAACAGTTAATGCATCCAGATGGGGATACAACGCCCCGCTTAGTCGGGGAGCCGGAGCATATAACCTAAGTTCAAAGGATCTAAATCAGACCAGTCCTATAACTCGTCGAAACCGAAGTTTAAATGGGCCAAAATCCATAAGCCCTGGCGATTTTTTCAGCGTGCCCCAGGCCGACGCTTCAAGGTCTCGCTCGGTAGCTCCTTGAACAAGGCCCGGTAGCTGCTGGAAAACCGGCCCAGGTGCCAGAACGACCAGTGCATCGCGACCTCGGCCACGGTGGTGTCCGCAGCGCTGCGACCAAGCAGTTCGCGGTGCGCGCTGTTGAGCCGCCGCAAGCGCAGCCACTGGCTTGGCGCCATGCCGGTGTAAGTCTTGAAGGTGTGTTGCAACTGACGCAGGGAAACCCCGGCAACCTCGGACAGCTCCAGCAGGTTGAGGGTCTCTTCGGGCACATCGGCGGCCCATTCCGCGACCCGCTTCATGATCGAACGCTCCTCGGCACGCCGCTGCATGGCGCCGCGCTCCAGGCGCACGCAGGCGTTGTCGAGGATGTACAGGCAGTCTTCGAGCAGTTGCTGGGTCAGGGCTTCCCTGCTCGGCGGATCGAAGGTCTGGGACAGGCGGGTCAAAGTGCCGCTGAGCCAGCGACTGAACAGCGCGTTCTGCCCCGAGTTGAGTGGCGCCATGAACAACCCTTCCAGGCGCTCGACACTCAGGCCATGGCGCTGGACGAACTCGGCACCGAACACCACCGCCACTTCCTGGTAGTTCTCCGGGGTGATCCAGATGTTGCGGCTTTCGCCATTGAGCACGTACAGCGCGTTGTCGCTGCGATCGAAACAGAACGCCAGTGCCCCCGGTGGCGCGCAGAAATTCTGCTCGACCCGGGTGTTCATGCATTCCTCGTAGATCTCCACCCCCTGCAGGTCGAGGTAGCGCACCTGGCCAGCGAAATGCCCGGGTGACATCTGCTGGTAATGCTGGACCCAACCGGGTGTGGCACGGATTTGTTCAGCCACGTCGGCGGAGTTGAATGCTTGGACTTGCAAGGCGTTGCACGTTGTCATCGGGGGGACCTTACGCACTCGTTTGGTGCGTTTTGGTTCTGCTTAAAGTGGATAGATGGAACCTTGAGCGTCGACCAAGATAGTCGTCAACGCGCTGCAGGGGAAGCCTTGCCGGAGCCCCTGGCGCCGAATCAACCCACCCCCGAGGTTTTTATGAATGCCCCTTTCGATCAGCTGTCCACTTGGCTGAAAGATCACAAGATTACCGAAGTAGAGTGCGTGGTCAGCGACCTGACCGGTATTGCCCGCGGCAAGATCGCACCGACCAACAAGTTCCTGAACGAGCGCGGGATGCGCCTTCCGGAAAGTGTGCTGTTGCAAACGGTAACCGGGGATTTTGTCGACGACGACATCTACTACGCCCTCCTCGACCCGGCCGACATCGACATGGTCTGCCGCCCCGACGCCGCGGCGACCTATGTGGTGCCGTGGGCGATCGAGCCGACGGCGATCGTCATCCACGATACCTTCGACAAGCTCGGCAACCCGATCGAACTGTCACCGCGCAATGTGCTGAAAAAGGTCCTGCAGCTTTACACCGACAAGGGCTGGCAGCCGATCGTCGCGCCAGAGATGGAGTTTTACCTGACCCAGCGCTGCGAAGACCCGGACCTGCCGCTCAAGGCCCCCCTAGGCCGTTCGGGGCGTGCCGAAAGCGGGCGGCAGTCGTTCTCCATCGACGCCGCCAACGAATTCGACCCGCTGTTCGAAGACGTCTATGACTGGTGCGAAGCCCAGGGCCTGGACCTCGATACGCTGATCCACGAAGACGGCCCGGCGCAGATGGAAATCAACTTCCGCCACGGCGATGCCCTGGACCTGGCCGACCAGATCACCGTGTTCAAGCGCACCCTGCGCGAGGCGGCGCTCAAGCACAATGTCACCGCGACCTTCATGGCCAAGCCGGTGGCCGACGAACCGGGCAGCGCCATGCACCTGCACCAGAGTGTGGTGGACATCGCCACCGGCAAGCCGATCTTCGCCGACGACCAGGGCCGGATGAGCCCGTTGTTCCTGCACCATATCGGCGGCTTGCAGAAGTACATCCCGAAGGTGCTGCCGATGTTCGCACCCAATGTCAATTCGTTCCGCCGCTTCCTGCCGGACACCTCGGCCCCGGTCAACGTCGAGTGGGGCGAGGAAAACCGCACCGTCGGCCTGCGGGTACCGACGTCCACCCCGGAGGCCATGCGTGTCGAAAACCGCTTGCCGGGAGCCGACGCCAACCCTTACCTGGCGATTGCCGCGAGCCTGCTGTGCGGCTACCTGGGTATGGTCGAGGGCATCGAGCCCAGCGCTCCGGTCCAGGGCCGGGCCTATGAGCGGCGTAACCTGCGCCTGCCGATCACCATTGAAGATGCCCTGGCGCACATGGAGAGCTGCCCGACCATCGAGCAGTACCTGGGGCGTAAATTCGTCCAGGGCTATGTCGCGGTCAAGCGCGCCGAACATGAGAACTTCAAGCGTGTGATCAGCTCCTGGGAACGGGAATTCCT
Source organism: Pseudomonas sp. MF09150 (assembly GCF_059862355.1). NCBI lineage: Bacteria > Pseudomonadati > Pseudomonadota > Gammaproteobacteria > Pseudomonadales > Pseudomonadaceae > Pseudomonas > Pseudomonas sp. MF09150. Next base: position 32,476 of record NZ_JCBCUS010000013.1, read on the forward strand.
GCTGCTCAGCGTCTGATAGCGGGCTTTGCATCACGATCGAACAACAACTCGAAGAGGTGTCGACATGCGTCTATTGAAATCCGTGGTTCCCGTGGCCCTTGCGTTGCTGTGCAGCGCCGGCGCCCAGGCTCAGCCGAGCGTCAGCGTGTACAACTGGACCGACTACATCGGCGAGACCACCCTCGCCGACTTCCAGGCAAAAACCGCAATCAAGGTGATCTACGACGTCTTCGACTCCAACGAGACCCTGGAGGGCAAGTTGCTGGCCGGGCGCACCGGGTATGACGTGGTGGTGCCGTCGAACCATTTCCTGGCGCGCCAGATCAAGGCCGGGGCCTTCCTCAAGCTGGATCGCGCACAACTGCCGAACTGGTCGAACCTGGACCCGAAACTGCTGGCCCTGCTGGAGAAGAACGACCCCGGCAACCAGCACTCGGTGCCCTACCTCTGGGGCACCAACGGCATCGGCTACAACGTCGACAAGGTCAAGCAGGTGCTGGGGATCGACCATATCGATTCGTGGGCGGTGTTTTTCGAACCCGAGAACCTGAAAAAGCTCAGCCAGTGCGGCGTGTCGATGATGGACTCGCCCGATGAAGTGTTCCCGGCGGTGCTCAACTACCTGGGCCTGGACCCACGCAGCGAGAACCCCGAGGACTACAAGAAAGCTGAAGCCAAGCTGCTGGCGATCCGCCCGTATATCACCTACTTCCACTCCTCCAAGTACGTGTCCGACCTGGCCAACGGCAATATCTGCCTGGCCTTCGGTTATTCGGGGGATGTGTTCCAGGCGGCGAACCGGGCCAAAGAGGCGAAAAACGGGGTGAATGTCGCTTACTCGATCCCCAAGGAAGGCAGCAACCTGTGGTTTGACCTGCTGGCCATCCCCGCCGATGCCGGCAATGTCAAGGAGGCCCACGCCTTTATCAACTACCTGCTGGACCCGCAGGTGATCGCCAAGGTCAGTGCCTCGGTCGGTTATGCCAACCCCAACCCGGCGTCGAAGCAGTACATGGACCCCGAACTGGTGAATAACCCCGAGGTTTACCCACCCCAGGAGGTACTGGACAAGCTCTACATCTCCAGTACCCAGCCGCCGGCCATCATGCGTCTGATGACCCGGTCCTGGAGCAAAGTGAAGTCCAACAAATGAATCAGCCAAACACCGGGGCGGCGCCTGCCGAGCACGCCCGCTCCTATTACGCGGCCTCGGCCAGGGCCTTGGCCGGCTACCCGGTGCTGAATGAGGACCTGGAGGCCGACGTCTGCGTCATCGGCGGCGGCTTTACCGGGGTCAACACAGCCATCGAACTGGCCCAGCGCGGGTTGTCGGTGATCCTGCTCGAGGGCCAGCGGATCGGTTGGGGCGCCAGCGGGCGCAATGGCGGCCAGCTGATTCGCGGTATCGGCCATGACGTCAGCGGCTTTGCGCGCTACGTCGGCGAAGAGGGAGTCAACTACCTGAATCGGGCCGGCATCGACTCGGTGGAGCTGGTGCGGCAACGGGTCGGCGAACACGGCATCGACTGCGACCTGCGCTGGGGGTTTTGCGAATTGGCCAACACCCCGGCGCAGTTCGCCGCCTTCCAGGCCGAGCAGGACAGCCTGGCGGCCATGGGCTATGCCCACGCGACACGCATCGTCGGTGCCGCGGACATGGGCCAGGTGGTGGGTTCGTCGGTGTATGCCGGTGGCCTGGTGGACATGGGCTCGGGGCATCTGCACCCGCTCGATCTGGTGCTGGGCGAAGCTCGCCTGGCCGAATCCCTGGGGGTGCGGATCTTCGAGAACAGCCCGGCGCTGCAACTGCTGCACGGCAAATCCGTGACAATCCGTTGCGCCCAGGGCACGGTGCGCGCCGCCAATCTGGTGCTGGCCTGCAATGCCCATCTGGATGACCTGGAACCACGCCTGAGCGGCAAGGTGCTGCCGGCTGGCAGCTACATCATCGCCACCGAGCCACTGGACGAGGCCTTGGCGCAACAGTTGATCCCGCAGAACCTGGCGCTGTGCGACCAGAAGGTCGGCCTCGATTATTACCGGCTGTCCGCCGACCGCCGCCTGCTGTTCGGCGGTGCCTGTCATTATTCAGGGCGCGATCCGGCCGATATTGCGGCGTACATGCGGCCGAAGATGCTCAAGGTGTTTCCGCAACTGGCCAGGGTGCGCATCGATTATCAATGGGGCGGCAAGATCGGTATCACCGCCAATCGCTTCCCCCAGGTCGGGCGCCTGGCCCAGTACCCGAACGTGTTTTATGCCCAGGGCTATTCCGGCCACGGCCTCAACGTCACCCACTGGACCGCCAGGCTGCTGGCCGAGGCCATCCATGCCGGCCACAGCCAGGGCCTGGATATCTTCAGTGCCGTGCCGCATATGACCTTCCCCGGTGGCCCGGCCTTGCGCGCGCCGCTGCTGGCATTGGGCATGCTCTGGCACCGCTTGCGCGAGGTGTTGGGTTGAAGGGGTGACACCGACCTGGCGCCTCAGTGGCTGATAAAGCGCAGAATCGCCTCGGCCACGGCCGGCCCGGCTTCGCGCTGTGGAAAATGCCCCACACCCGGCACTACCTGGCGTTCATAGCGACCGCTAAGGACTTCGCCAGTACCTGGCTGCCACACGTGTTGCACGTCGTTCAACCGCGCCCATCCCCGCGCCAGCATCGAGCTCAAGGTGGGCATCACCAGCGAGTTGCTGCAGCACAAACGCCTGGGTCAACTGGACCAGGTGTTCGGCAAGCAATGCGCGCGGGGTGATGACGAAGGCGAATTACTTTGGGAGGAGCCGCTGGTCTGGGCCTCCAGCAGCACGCTCAAACTGCCACCGGACGCCAGCCTGCCGCTGGCGGTGCTTCCCGAACCTTGCGTGTACCGCGAGGCCGCCATTGCGGCGCTGGCCAGCAGTGCCCGGCCATGGCGTGTGGCCTTTGAAAGCAGCAGCATGGCCGGCTGTATCGCCGCCGCCCTGGCGGGTTTTGCGGTGATACCCATTGCCCGCAGCCAACGGCTGGACGGGCTCCAGCAATTGGGCTCCGAGCACGGCCTGGGAGCCATGAGCCAGGCCCGCTTCTATGCCTTCGCCGAGCAGAACACGCCTACGGTAGCGACGCTGGTTGAAGCGGTGCGGGAAATTGGCCAACGGAAGCGCTTTATTCGTTGATGGTCGCGCAGTGCTTCAGGCATAGACCCGTTGCAAAAAGCCCAGGAGCAGACGATTCACCTCGGGCGCCTGCTCGCTCTGGATCCAGTGCCCGCAATCAGCCAGCAGGTGCTGCTCCAGGTGCGGCACGCTGTCAGGCATACGTTTGAGGGTGTGCGCTTCCAGGACCCCGACCGGGTCGCGGTCGCCGATCAGAAACAGGGTCGGTTGCTGGACCTTGGCCCCACTGAGGAACTCGCTGCGCTGCCAGTTGCGCTCGAAATTGCGGTACCAGTTCAAGGCCCCGCGAAAACCGTGTTCGGCGAAGGTCTGGCGATAGACCTGGAAGTCCTGCTCCGAGCACCAGGGAGGCAATACCTCGGGAATCTGCACCCCATCGAACAGCCGCGCATCGGCGGGACGGGGCTGCAGCAAGGCACCGGCATCGCCCATGAACAGGCGCAGACTGGCGTCGATGTCGGCATCCAGTTCGGCCTCGGCCACGCCAGGCTCCTGGAAATACAGGATGTAATTGAAGCGATCGGCGAAAACTTCACGCATGACCTCGATCGCCGGGCGCTTGGCCCGGCCGGCGAAGGGCACCGAGAGGGTCACCAGCGCCTGTATCCGCTGGGGTTCGAGCAGCGCCAGGTACCAGGCCACCACCGCGCCCCAATCGTGGCCGACCATGCACACCTGGCGATGGCCGAAGGCGTCCATGGCCGCCTGAATGTCGGCGCACAGGGTCAGCAGGTCATAGGCCTCCACCGCCTGCGGTGCGCTGCTGGCACCGTAGCCACGCATCTGCGGCACAAATACCCGGTAACCCGCCGCCACCAGCGGCCCCACCTGCTCGCGCCAGGAATACCAGCACTCGGGAAAGCCATGCAGCAGCCAGACCGGGCGCCCGTCCTGCGGGCCGGCGACCTGCACGCACAGGTCGATGCCGTTGACTGAGAGTCGATGCGCTTGGTAGGGAATCATCGATGGGTGTCCATGGGCCGTAAGGTTTCTGCACGCTAGCAGAACCATCCTTGGCTCTGAATCATCATTCGGCGACCGAATGATGGGCCCCTGGCGTTAACGCACAGCTCAGCTGGCACTGTGGCTGCCTTGCTGACGGATCAGTCTTTGAGTATTCAGGACTTTTTCCAAAGCCTGCTCGGACTCCGGGTCCTGCATCGGCGCGCGGATGGCGGCGGATACCAGGCTGATCAGCTTGGCCATGACCTCGGCGTCGGTGGCCGGGCGCCCGAGACTCATGGCCTGCATCAGCAGGCGCAGTTCGGTACCGGCCATGACCCCGGAAATCGCCTTGAGGGCGAACTGCAAGCGCACCCCCAGTTCATTGCGCGGCAAGTCGGGCAATGCCAGGGCGAACGCCTTGAAGAAGCGCTCGAATACCGGCTGGTAATGTTCCTTGAGGTATTCCTGGATAAAGGGCGATGTGTCGCTGTAGACCCGGCCGAGAAAACGAATGAACGAACGCCCTTCAATGCCGGATTCATCACTGCGCTCCAGGCCCATGGCCGGGGCGAACAGCACGCCGAGCAGGGTTTCGCAATCCAGCGGACCGTCGCTCTGTTCTTCGCACTTGGCGAGCAGTTCCAGGCGCTGGTCATTCAGCGGCCCCAGGCGCTGCATCAGCAGCGCGGTCATCAGCGAGTCCTTGTCGCCGAAGTGGTAATTCACCGCCGCCAGGTTGACCTTGGCCCGCTCGGTGATCTGGCGCAGCAGCACGGCGTCATAGCCGAACTTGATAAACAATGCTTCCGTCGCTTCCAGCAGTCGGGTCTTGGTGACATTTGGAGCACTGAGTTTCTTTGCGACCATGGCGGAGACCTTTGCTGGGGTAAAAAACTGACCGTACGAACAGCGTTTTAAAAAAAAATTTGATTTTTTATACCCGTGCGGCCCTTTTAAAGCAAGCCTTTGACGGATGCCGCCGGTTAAACCGGGCTTTTTTCGACTCGCCAGTCTGGCACCGACCGGGGCGGAAAAAATGTTTCAAATTGTCACGCAAGCACGGGAGAAATTTGCCCCATTCCCCGAGCTTGACGGCTAGCGTCGCCTTGGGATCACAGCTACTATTCAAACAAATTTTTAAAAATAATAAATAAAACCAGTGCTGATCCTGTGTGCAATGCCCTCTCTGCCCTTCTCGGCCCTGGGGAATTCGCCCAGCGACGCCCAGCCTGCCAGCGCGGTAAGCAATGACAGACACAATTGCTCACGAAGGCTTCATCTCCCTGCAAGGCATCGGCAAGAGCTATCGGCTGGCAGACCAGCACCTGCAGATTCTCAAGGACGTCTCGCTGACCATCGAGGTCGGCGAAAGCTGCGCCATCCTCGGCGCCTCCGGTTCCGGCAAAAGCACCCTGCTCAATATCCTCGGCCTGCTCGATCTGCCGGACAGCGGCGAGTACCGCTTCGCCGGCCATGACATCTTCTGCGCCAGCCCCGACCAGTTGGCGGCCATTCGCAACCGACAAATCGGTTTTGTGTTCCAGAGCTTCAACCTGCTGCCACGCCTGAGTGCCCTGGACAACGTTGCGCTGCCCCTGAGTTATCGCGGTGTGGCGCGACGCGAGTCACTGCAACGGGCCATGCACGTACTGGACCAGGTGGGCCTGGCAGAACGCGCCGAACACCGTCCCGCCGACCTCTCCGGCGGCCAGCGGCAACGGGTGGCGATTGCCCGGGCACTGGTCGGCCAGCCCTCGGTAATCCTCGCCGACGAACCCACCGGCAACCTCGACAGCCACACCGCCCAGGACATCATGGAGTTGTTGCTGTCGCTCAACCGCGAGCGTCACGTGACGCTGATTATCGTCACCCACGACCCGCACATCGCCCGCCGCCTGCAACGGCAGATCCGCGTGCACAACGGTGTGGTGCAGGAGGCGTGCCCGGCATGAGCCTGAGGGTCGAGCAAAGCGCCAGCCAATTGCTGCATGAGGCTTTTGTCAGCCTGCGCACCCTGGGCAAGCGCTCGATCCTGGCGCTGCTGGGCATCGTCATCGGCAGTTCCTCGGTGGTGGCGCTGATCAATATCGGCAACAACGCGGCCGAGGAAGCCGCGGCGATTTTCAAGGACATGGGCACCGATACCCTGTCTGTGCAGTTCCCCGGCGCTGCCGACAGCCGTGTACCGCTGCCGCCGATGCTGGATGTCGAGCAACTGCACCGGGACGCGCCAAACATGATGTTTATCGCCCCCGTGACCCTGGCCAGCGGCCCGCTGATCTTCCACGGCCGCTCCACCGGCGCCGGTCTGGTCGGCAGTACCGAAGAACTGGCCGGGGCCATGCGTTTCAATGTGCGCGAGGGGCGCTTTCTTTCGGACTTCGATCAGGGCGAGACCTACACCGTGGTCGGGCATAAGGTCGCCCAGGCCTTGAGTACCCCCGGGGATCTGCTGCGCCTCGGCGACCGGCTCAGGGTCAACGACTACCTGTTCCTGGTGATCGGCATCCTTCAGGAACAACCGGCGTCGCTGATGGTTCCGGTCCAGGCCAATGATTCGATCTTCATCCCCCTGCAAGGCATGCGCCGCATCTACCCCGCGCCGCAGATCAGCAATGTGATCGCCCGGGCGGCCATGGGCCAGGACATGAACCAGGCCGCCGAAGACCTGACCCAGGCCTTGAAGCAGCAACTGCGAGGCAGGGATATCGCCGTGCAATTGCCGCAACAGATCATCGACGGCATGACCCGCCAGAGCCGCACCTTCAGCTACCTGCTGCTGGCCCTGGGCGGCATTTCCCTGATTGGCGGCGGGGTTGGCGTGATGAATGTGATGCTGATGAACGTGTCCGAGCGCCGGCGGGAAATCGGCATTCGCATGGCCTTGGGCGCGCGCCGCCGGGATATCCGCAATCTATTCCTGCTGGAAGCCGTGACCCTGACCGCCGTCGGCGCGCTGTGCGGGGCGGTGCTGGGCGTCGCGGCGGCTTCCATTTATGCGGTGCTGTCCGGTTGGCAATTCACCCTGGCGGCGGCGGCCCTGCCCCTGGGTGTCGGCAGTACCTTGCTGGTGGGGCTGTTTTTCGGTCTGTATCCGGCCGTCTCGGCGTCTCGCCTGCAACCGGTGGAGGCCCTGCGCGATGAGTGACTGGCGCCCATGGATGGTTTGCGTCCTCTACCTGTTCAACCCCCACCTGCTCGCGGCCACCGAGCCCAGCATGGCCAGCCAGGCCGCCGCGCCCTCATTGCGCAACGCCCAGGCGCGCAGTGTGCTGCTGAGCCAGCAAATGACCGACCTGACCCTGGGCGATGCGGTGTACCTGGGGTTGCGCAATAACCGAGGGATTCGCAGCGCCTACCTGCAGCGGGTGGCACAGAAGTTCGACCTGCGGGTGGCTGAAGACGCCTTCAACCCCAAGCTGCTGCTCAATGGCAACTACCGCACTGCCCAAGGCACCGCCGACCGCAGCCGCAACGCCACGGTCGCGCCAACCACCAGCCTGCTGGGTGAATACGGCACGCGCCTGAGCATGGCCTGGACCCAGCAACTGAACAACGCCGACCGGGCCGGGCGCTATCGCAGCGATGGCCTGGACCTGGCCGTGATCCAGCCACTGCTGCGCGGTGCCGGCTGGGACGTGACCACCGCCCCGCTGCGCCTGGCGCGGATCTCGGAGCAGGCCAATCGCCTCAACCTCAAGTCCAGCGTGGCCCAGACCATTTCCGACGTGATCACCACCTACCGCGAACTGCTCAGGTCCCAGGAGCAACTGGCCATTGCCCGGGAAGCCCTCAAGCGCGCCTCGGCCCTGCTGGAGGTGAACAAGGCGTTGATTGGCGCCGGGCGCATGGCGGAATTCGAGATCGTGCAAACCGAGGCCGACATTGCCACCCAGGAACTGGGGGTGGAAGAGGCGCAGAACCAGGTCGACATCAATCGCCTGTCGCTGCTGCGCTTGCTGGCCCTGGACCTGTCCACGCCGATTCGCGCCAGCGAGGCCCTGGAGGCCAGCAAAGTCAGCATCGACAAGGGCCAGGCACTGCGCCTGGCCCAGGTGCAGCAGCCGCAATATTTGTCCACCCTGCTGGGCAGCCAGCAGGCCGACCTCAACCTGGTGATCGCCAAGGACCAGAGCCGCTGGGATGTGTCGCTGGTCGCCGGGGCCAACCAGATCAGTGACCGTTATGACAACGATAACGGCAACGGCTCCGGGCGCCGCTGGGACAGCTATGCCGGGGTCCAGGTGCAGATTCCTATCGGCGATCTGAGTACCCGGCAGGCCGAGGTCCATGCGCGGGTCGACGTGGAAAACCAGGAGCTGGTGCTGGCCGATGCCCGCCAGGCCCTGGAGCGCAGCGTCAACGATGTGGTGCGTGACCTCGGCACGCGCTGGCGGCAATACGAGATCGCCCAGCGCGCAGTGGATCTGTCGCGGCGCAAACTGGACATCGAACGGGAAAAACTCAGCGCCGGACGCTCCAGCAACTTCCAGGTGCTGAGTTTCGAAGGCGACCTGCGAAACGCCGAAAACGCCCGCCTGAATGCACTGATTGCCTATCTGAACGCCCAGACCCAGCTGGATCTGACCCTGGGCATGACTTTGGAGAGCTGGGACATTGCGCTCAACGACTATTGATAAGACGGGTGTTATCCGCCGTCACAAGCGCACGTTGCAGGTTGGCGCGCTGTTGCTGGTACTGGGCGTGGCCGGGTTTGCCGTGCTGCGCTATCAGGCACCCGTTGCCGAACAGCCGGCCCGCGCGCAGTGGATTGCCGTGCAACCAAAACCCTTGAGCCATCAGATCGGCCTGGTGGGCAAGATCGAGCCGCAACAGACCATCACCCTCACCGCGCCTTTTGACGGCAACGTCCAGGCCAGCCTGGTGGAACAGGGGCAGCGGGTCGAGGCTGGGCAGACCTTGTTGCAGATGGACCCGGCACTCCTGGAAATCCAGTTGCGCGATGCCTTGTCGACCCAACTCAAGGCGCGCCGCGCGGTGCAGGAACTGCAGGACTGGGACAGCAGCCAGCAAGTGACCCGCGCCCGGCGCGCGGTCAGGACCTCGGAAATGGCCCTGAGCAACTCGGAACGCAAGCTCAGTGACAGCCAGAACCTGTTCAGTCGTGGCATCGTCGCGCGCAATGAACTGGACGACCTGAACCAGCAGTTGCAGGTCCAGCGCCTCGACCTGCAGGCGGCCAAGGGCGAGCTGGAGCAGACCCTGGCCCAGGGCAAAGGCGAGTACCTGCAGATCGCCGAAATGGAACTGACCAACGCCACCGTGAAATACCAGGCCCTGCGCACCCTGCTTGAAGGGCGCAATGTGCGGGCGCCCTTTGCCGGGATCGTGGTGCCGGCGCCGGGCTCGACGGGCGGGCAAAATTCCAGTGCCATGGCCTCGGGGCCGGTTCAGGCCGGTGCGCGGGTCAATCAGGGACAAGTGTTGTTCGGCCTGGCCAACATCGAGCAGTTGAAGATCGTCAGCAAGGTTTCGGAGCTGGACATCAACCAGTTGCACCCGGGGCAAAGCGTGGAGATTCTCGGCGACGGTTTCGACGGTGAGCGCCTCAATGGCACGGTGGATATCGTCAGCAGCCTGGCGACCTCCGGCGACAGCGCCGGAGGCAGCGCGCAGTTTCCGGTGACCCTGTCGATCCCCAAGCTGACCCGCGAACAGCTGCAACGGGTGCGCCTGGGCATGAGTGCGCGCCTGACGATCGTCACCTACCGCAATGACCAGGCGTTCATCGTGCCGCCCGCGGCGATCCAGCGCGGCCCCGACGGCATGAGCGTGGAATACCGCCAGGGGCCGGACCAACCGGTGCAGCGCTTGCCGGTCACCGCCGGCAAATCCACCGCCGAAGGCGTGGAAGTGTTCGGCCTACAACCGGGCCTTATTCGCCTCCCCGAGTGATCCAAACCCCGGATCTGGCCTGTAGCCGCTGCGGAAGGCTGCGCTGGCCCTCGAGAACGCCATGGATTATCAGGCTGATAGATGGTGTTAGGGATGGCCAGCGTGGTTTGCCCTGAAAGCGCCGTGGGGTGTTCATGCTAGAGTTCGCCAGCCCCCAGCCACCCTCAGCGAGTCGCCATGCCGCATATCGTCCGCACCCATCCCCGCCTGACTGCCGGTGCCCTGATCGGGCTGGCGGTCGGGATCCTGGCCCCGGCCGACTCGGTGATCAGCAAGATCCTCATCGGCTGGAACGCCGGGGTCTGGAGCTACCTGGTGCTGATGTTCTGGCTCGCCGTGCGGGCCAGGGCCGACGATGTAAAGCGCATCGCCGAAGTCGAGGATGAAAACGCCAGCCTGGTGCTGTTCATGGTGTGCATCGCCGCCCTGGCCAGCCTGGCGGCAATCACCTTCGAGCTCAGCGGCAGCAAGGACCTGGAAAGCACCCGGCGCCTGTTGCACTACGGTTTTACCGGCATGACCGTGGTCGGCTCGTGGCTGTTGATCGGGATGATTTTCAGCGTGCACTACGCGCGGCTCTACTACACCTGGGATGGCAAGGAACCGGCCCTGCGCTTCGCCGAAAACCTGACCACCCCCAATTACTGGGACTTCCTGTACTTCTCTTTCACCATCGGCGTGGCGGTGCAGACCGCCGACGTCGGCGTGGCCACCCGTGGCTTGCGCAAAATCGTGCTGGCGCAGTCGCTGATCGGTTTTCTGTTCAACACCGCGATCCTCGGCTTCTCGATCAACATCGCCGCCGGGCTGTTCAGTTGAACGCGCACAAATCTTCTAGACCCGCCCTGGGCGGCGGGCGCTAACTGACGACCTTGACCCTTTCGCGGAGCGCCCATGACTGCGCACAACTGGATCGATCTGGCCCAGGACGCCGAGACCGGCATTGAAACCCTGCGCGCGCACTTCACCGGCCATGCCTACGACCCACACTGGCACGACAGCTACCTGGTGGGCGTGACCGAGCAAGGGGTGCAGCAGTTCAACTGCCGCCGTGCGCGGCACCAGAGCACCCCGGGCAAGGTATTCCTGCTTGAACCCGGCGAGTTGCACGACGGCGAGGCCCCCAGCGCCGGCGGCTTTACCTACCGCATGCTGTACCTCGACCCGCAATGGCTGACCCGCGAACTCGACGCACTGTTCGAAGAGGCGCCGGCCGACAGTCAACTGAGCTTCGCCAGCACCCTGGCCAGTGACCCGCGCCTGGCCCAGGCCACCTGCAACGCCTTCCACAGTCTGCACAGCGGGGAACTGCGGATCGTGCGCCAGAGCGCTCTCGACCAACTGCTCGAACAACTCACCGGGCACCTGCACTGGCGCCAGCGTTATCGCGATGACCCGCGCCTGCCGCTGGTGGCCCACCGTGCTCGGGAGTACCTGCATGCCCACGGCCAGTTGGACATCAGCCTCAATGAACTGAGCCAGGCCTGCGGCGTCGACCGTTTTCGCCTGAGCCGCGCGTTCAAGGCGGCGTTTGGCTTGCCGCCCCACGCCTACCTGGTGCAGTTGCGCCTGGCTCGAGCACGGCGCCTCTTGGCCCGTGGCGAACCCACCGCCGAGGTGGCCATGGCCCTGGGGTTTGCCGATCAGAGCCATATGGGGCGCTGGTTCGTCCGCGCCTACGGCCTGACCCCGGCGCTGTACCGCAAGCGCTGCACAAAGCTTCCAGACGCCTGAGGCGCTGCTTGGCGAAGATGGCGTCTCGATCTTCCCCGGAGCTAGCCTGCCATGTCGTCTTTCCCCACCCTGCTGCCGTTTTTACTGTTTGCCTTCGTCGCCTCCATCACCCCCGGGCCGACCAATATCCTGGTGCTGAGCAACAGCGCCCGCTACGGCTTCAAGGCGGCGTTGCCGATCATCCTCGGTGCCGGCATCGCGGCGGCCACTATTGTGCTGCTGGTGGGCAGCGGCTTCGGCCAGTCCCTGACTCGCCTGCCTGCGGTGCAACACGCCATGCAAGGGATCGGCATCCTCTGGCTCAGCTACCTGGCCTGGCAGATCTACCGCGCACCGGCCACAGCCCTCGACCCCACAACTGATAGCGGCAACCCGCGCCGCCTGGGACTGCTGGGGGGTGCCAGCCTGCAATTGGTCAACCCCAAGACCTGGATGATGGCGTTGGCGGTGGTCAGCGTATTCGCCGGTGAAGGCGCCGAGCGTCAGAGCCATGTGCTGTACCTGTCCCTGGCGTTTTTCCTGATCTCGCTGCCGTGCCTGGGAGCCTGGGCCATGCTCGGTGCCGGTTCGAGCAAGGTGCTGCGCTCGCCTATTGCCATGCAGCGTTTCAACCGGGGCATGGCCCTGCTGTTGCTGGCTTCGGCCTGGCTGAGTCTGTGGGCTTGATTCACGGCGCCCGCCGTTGGTCAGATGCCGCAGTGGATCAGACTTGACGCCGATTGCGCTTTGCTGTTTCCTGAAACCGGTTTCAGTGCAAGTTCAAGCTTGGCGAAATCCAATAATCAAAAAAATAAGGTCGTTGCCCGTGAACAGTTTTTCCGCCGCCCAGCGCAGCCGCGTCACCATGCTTGATGTGGCCGAGCGCGCCGGAGTCTCCAAGGCCAGTGTCTCGCGCTTTATCGGCGACGACCGCGCCCTGCTCTCCGATGCCATTGCCCTGCGCATCGAGCAGGCGATCGAGGAACTGGGCTACCGCCCGAACCAGATGGCTCGCGGCCTGAAACGCGGGCGCACCCGCCTGATCGGCATGCTGGTGGCCGATATCCGCAACCCCTATTCGATTGCCGTGATGCATGGCGTGGAAACCGCCTGTCGCCAGCACGGCTACAGCCTGGTGGTGTGCAACACCGACCGCGATGACGAACAGGAACGCCAGCATCTGGCCAACCTGCGTTCGTACAACATCGAAGGCCTGATTGTGAACACCCTCGGCCACCACCTGGACCAACTGCGCGAACTGCACCAGGAAATGCCCATGGTCCTGGTGGACCGCAAGGTCGAGCAATTGCACAGCGACCTGGTGGGCCTGGACAACCCCGCGGCCGTCAACGCGGCCCTCAGCCACCTGCAGGAGCGCGGTTACCGCGATATCGTGCTGGTCAGCGAACCCCATGACGGCACCAGCTCGCGGATCGAGCGGGTCGCCAGCTTCCACAACGAAATCGCCCAGCGCCCGGGCTTGCACGGCCAGGTTCTGGAAACCGGCAGCGCCCTGACTCAACACCTGAAGCACTTCCTCGCCGCCACGGGCCCGGGGCCCAAAGCCCTGTTCTGCGCCAACGGCATCGCTGCGCTGGCGGCCACCACGGCCCTGCGCGAACTGGATTGCCCCCTGTTCGACGAGATCGGTCTGATCGCCCTCGATGACCTAGATTGGTACCCCTTGGTGGGCAATGGCATCACCGCCCTCGCCCAACCCACCGAGGCCATAGGCGCGAGCGCGTTCGAATGCCTGCTCAAGCGCCTGCGCGGTGACACCCAGCCGCTGCGGGTGCTGGATTTTGCGGCGCAGTTGATTGTGCGGGGATCGACCCGGGGTCGGTGAAACACAGTATTTCGCGGTAGTCGCTGCCGCCAGACGTTGGATGCGCTTCAGCAAAAATTTTTGAACAAAAATGAAACCGGTTTCAGAGGTCAGAACAATGCATAAATCACCCGTTTCCATCAGCCTCTCCAGCTACGGTGCCGACCTGGTGCGCACCCAGGGCCAAGGCCATTTCATCGAGGTGCTGGCCGCCGCCGGGGCCTCGCGAATCGAATGGCGTGAAGAGCTGCTCACCGACGAAGTCCCGGCCGAACTGGCCCAGGCCACTGCGGCGCAGCAACTCGAAAGCCTGTTTTCCTCGCCACTGGAGCTGTGGGTCGCCGGCCAGTCCCAGGCCAATCCGCAGCTGGAACAGGCCCTGTTGCGCGCCCATGCCTTTGGCGCCACGAGTTTGAAAGTGTCCCTGGGCTACTTCACCGACAACAACGACCTGCAGAGCCTCGGCGCCTTGCTGGCACGGCACCCGGTGCGGCTGCTGGTGGAAAACGACCAGACCCTGCACGGCGGGCGAATCGAACCGTTCCAGCGTTTTTTCGATCAGGTCGAGCGCCTGCAACTGCCGGTGCAAATGACGTTCGACATCGGCAACTGGCAGTGGCAAGACCAGTCGGCCGCCACCGCCGCGCGCCTGCTGGGGCGGCATGTCGGCTATGTGCATTGCAAAGCCGTGGCGCGCCGCGCCGACGGCAAGCTGGTGGCCATCCCGCCGAGCGCAGCCGACCTGCATCTGTGGGAACAACTGTTGCGGCACATGACCCAAGGTATTAACCGCGCGGTGGAATACCCGCTGCAAGGCGAGGACCTGGTGCAACTGACCCGTGACCACGTCGGCACCCTCGCCCGCCTGGGCCAGTCACGCCTGGAGAACGCCCATGTCTGAGATCGATATCCTGTCGTTCGGTGAAACCATGGCCATGTTCGTCGCCGAGCACAGCGGCGACCTGGCCCAGGTCGGGCATTTCCATAAACGCATTGCCGGCGCCGACAGTAATGTTGCCATTGGCCTGTCGCGCCTGGGGTTCAACGTGGCCTGGCTGAGCCGGGTCGGCGCCGATTCATTCGGCCGTTTTGTGGTCGACACCCTGAAGGCCGAGGGCCTGGACTGCCGCTTTGTCGAGACCGACCCCGCGCACCCCACCGGGTTTCAGCTCAAATCCCTCGAAGAACACGGCGCCGACCCTCGGGTCGAGTACTTCCGCCGTGGCTCGGCAGCCAGCCGGCTCTCGGTCAACAACATCGCGCCGGCCTTGTTGAAGGCCCGGCACCTGCACGCCACCGGCATCCCGCCGGCTCTCTCGGCCTCGGCCCGGGAGCTGTCCCAGGTGCTGATGAGCCAGATGCGCGCCGCCGGACGCAGCCTGTCGTTCGACCCCAACCTGCGCCCCAGCCTGTGGGACAGCGAAAAACAGATGATCAGCGAGATCAACCGCCTGGCCGTGCAAGCCCATTGGGTGCTGCCGGGCCTGAGTGAAGGTCGCCTTTTGACCGGCTTGCAAGACCCGGCCGATATCGCCGCGTTTTACCTGGACCAGGGGGTCGAGGCCGTGGTGATCAAGCTCGGGGCCGCCGGCGCCTATTACCGCACCCAACTGGATCAAGGCTTTGTCGAGGCCGTGCCGGTGGCACAGGTGGTCGACACCGTAGGCGCCGGCGACGGCTTTGCCGTGGGCCTGATCAGCGGCCTGCTGGAAAACCTCGGCATGGCCGAGGCCGTACAGCGCGCCAACTGGATCGGCAGCCGCGCGGTGCAGAGCCGTGGCGATATGGAAGGCCTGCCGCGCCGTGAAGAACTGCCCCCGCCCGCTGCCGTTCGCTTGCGATCCAGCGCCTGACCGCCGCACCCGATTGACCCGTGACGCGTTACCTGCTGCGACAAAAACAACAAGCTCAGGAGTTCCATCATGCACACCGCAAAACTCGCCACCCGCCGCTGGTGGTACATCATGCCCATCGTCTTTATCACCTACAGCCTGGCGTATCTGGACCGCGCCAACTACGGGTTTGCCGCCGCCTCCGGGATGGCCGCCGACTTGATGATCACCCCGGGACTGTCGTCGCTGCTGGGCGCCCTGTTCTTCCTCGGCTACTTCTTCTTCCAGGTGCCGGGGGCGATCTACGCGCAAAAGCACAGCGTGAAGAAACTGATTTTTGTCAGCCTGATTCTCTGGGGCGCCCTGGCGACCCTGACCGGTATCGTCTCCAATGCCTACATGCTGATCGTCATCCGCTTCATGCTCGGCGTGGTCGAGGCCGCCGTGATGCCGGCGATGCTGGTCTACCTGTGCCATTGGTTCACCCGTGCCGAGCGCTCCCGGGCCAACACCTTCCTGATTCTCGGCAACCCGGTGACCATGCTCTGGATGTCGGTAGTCTCGGGCTACCTGGTGGAGCATTTCAGCTGGCGCTGGATGTTTATCATCGAAGGTCTGCCGGCCGTACTCTGGGCGTTTATCTGGTGGCGCCTGGCGGATGACCGCCCAAGCGAAGCCAAATGGCTCACCTCGCAGGAAAAACAGGACCTGCAAAGCACCCTGGACGCCGAACAGGTGGGCATGAAAGCGGTAAAGAACTACGCCGAAGCCTTCCGCTCACCCAAGGTCATCATCCTGGCGTTGCAGTTTTTCTGCTGGAGCATCGGCGTCTACGGCTTTGTGCTGTGGCTGCCGTCGATTCTCAAGCACGGCGCGCAGATGGACATGGTCGAGGCCGGCTGGCTGTCGGCGCTGCCGTACCTGGCGGCGGTGATTGCCATGCTCGGGGTGTCCTGGGGCTCGGACCGGATCCAGAAGCGCAAACGCTTTGTCTGGCCGCCGCTGCTGATCGCCTCCGTGGCCTTTTACGGCTCCTACCTGCTGGGCGCCGAACACTTCTGGTGGTCCTACACCTTGCTGGTCATCGCCGGGGCCTGCATGTACGCGCCCTATGGGCCGTTCTTCGCCATCGTGCCGGAGATTCTTCCCGCCAACGTGGCAGGCGGTGCCATGGCGCTGATCAACAGCATGGGCGCCCTCGGCTCGTTCGGCGGCTCTTACCTGGTGGGTTACCTGAACAGCGCCACCGGCTCGCCCGGCGCTTCCTACCTGCTGATGAGCGGCGCGTGCTGCTGTCGGTGGTCCTGACGATTTTCCTCAAGCCCGGCGCCAGTGACCGCACGGCGCCGGCCTTGCCTGCCCGTCGACGCTTGGCCCATTCCTGAACCGAACACGGTGGTGAACCCGATGAAAAAACAGGTTGTTGTCTACAAAAAACTGTCCACGGAGCTGATGGCGCGTCTGCAAGCCCAGGCCGAGGTCACGCTGATCGAAGACTTGAGCCCCGCCGGCATGGACCGTCTGCGCGAAGCCCTGCCCCGGGCCCAGGGCCTGCTCGGCGCAAGCCTGCGCCTGGACGCCGAACTGCTGGACCTGGCACCGCAGCTGGAGGCGGTCGCCAGCGTCTCGGTGGGCGTCGACAACTACGACATCGACTACCTGAGCCAGCGCAGGATCCTGCTCAGCAACACCCCGGATGTGCTCACCGAGACCACCGCCGACACCGGTTTTGCCCTGATCCTGGCCACCGCGCGGCGGGTGGTGGAACTGGCCACCCTGGTCCGCGCCGGGCAGTGGAACAGCAACATCGGCCCGCGCCACTTTGGCAGCGACGTGCATGGCAAGACCCTGGGCATCATCGGCATGGGGCGCATTGGCGAGGCCCTGGCCCAGCGCGGGCACTTTGGCTTCGGCATGCCGCTGATCTACCACAGCAACTCGCCGAAACCGGCGGTGGAGGCGCGCTTCAACGCCCGCTATTGCAGCCTGGAGCAACTGTTGCAGCAAGCCGATTTCATTTGCCTGACCCTGCCGCTGACCGCCCAGACACAGGGCTTGATCGGCGCGAAGGAATTCGAGCTGATGCGCCCGGAAAGCATCTTTATCAATATTTCCCGGGGCAAGGTGGTGGACGAAGGGGCGATGATCGAGGCGTTGCAGCAGCGCAAGATCCGCGCGGCCGGGCTGGATGTGTTCGAGCGCGAGCCGCTGGACCACGACTCACCGTTGTTGCAACTGGACAATGTGGTGGCCACCCCGCACATCGGTTCGGCCACCCATGAAACCCGCGAAGCCATGGCCCGCTGCGCCGTCGACAATCTGTTGGCGGCATTGGCCGGACAACGCCCGGCCAATCTGGTCAATCAACAGCTGTGGCCGCAAGCCGCTGGTTAAACCGGCTTCCGGCGCCGTGACGGGCGCCGGGTTCACGCCTGGTCAGATGACGAAGCGCGCCACCATGCTGTTCAAATCCACCGCCAGGCGCGACAGCTCATGGCTTGCAGCGCTGGTCTGGTTGGCTCCTGCCGCCGACTGGGTAGCCAGGTCGCGGATGTTCACCAGGTTGCGATCGACCTCCCGCGACACTTGAGCCTGCTCTTCCGAGGCGCTGGCAATGACCAGGTTGCGCTCGTTGATCAGGTTGATCGACTCGGCGATCTGCTCCAGGGCCACACCGGCGGCGCGGGCCATTTCCAGGGTGCTCTGGGTGCGTTGATTGCTTTGCTGCATCGACTGCACCGCCTCGCCGGTGCCGTTCTGGATCCCGGCGACCATTTTTTCGATTTCCTGGGTCGACTGCGCAGTGCGGTGGGCCAAGGCCCGTACCTCATCGGCCACCACCGCGAAACCACGTCCGGCCTCACCGGCCCGGGCTGCTTCGATCGCGGCGTTCAGGGCCAGCAGGTTGGTCTGCTCGGCAATGGCCCGAATCACATCCAGCACCTTGCCGATGTCTCGACCCTGGGTGGCCAGGCCTTCGATCATCACCGAGGTGTTTTGCACGTCGTGGGTCATGGTCTGGATCGCGTCGACGGTCTGGACCACGCGATCACGGCCTTCACGGGCGGCCTGGGTTGACTGGTGCGAGGCCTCCGAAGTCGACACCGCGTTGCGCGCGACCTCTTCCACGGCGGCGGTCATTTCATTCACCGCAGTGGCGGCCTGTTCGATTTCGTTGTTCTGCTGTTGCAGGCCACGGGAAGCTTCCTCGGTGACCGCGCTGAGTTCTTCCGAGGCTGACGCCAGCTGGGTGGCAGAGCCCGAGATCTGCTCGATGGTACGGCGCAGATTGCCCTGCATATCGGCTAGGGCGCTGAGCAGCCGCGACGACTCGTCCTTGCCGTCGACCTCGATAACTTTGGTCAGGTCGCCGCCGGCAATGGTTTGCGCGGCGCTCAAGGCCCGGTTCAGCGGCTGCACGATGCTGCGGGTCAGCAACAGCGCCAGGAGCACTGTCATCAATGCCGCCGCCAGGGCGACCAGGATGATCCAGGTGATCGCGCTGTCGTAATGGTTGCCGGCATCGGCTGATGCCGCCGTGGCATCGGCGGTGTTGATCGCCACCAGCTTGTTCAGTTGGTCACCCATCAGGTCGGTGCCGTCCTTGATCCGGGTGTTGATCAGGCTGCGCATCTCCTCCAGCTTGTTCTGCCGCGACAGCTCCAGCATCTGATTCTGGGCTTGCAGGTAGTTTTCCAGGGTGGCGGCAAAGGATTTGTACAGCGCCGCTTCCTCGTTGCCCGCCGGCAACGCTGCGTAGCTGGCCTGGGCCTGCTTGAGCTTGTCCACCAGCACGCCGATGCGGGTTTGCGCCTCATCCAGGCCGGCCGCCTCGCGGTTGACCAGGATGCGGAACGACAGGATGCGCATGCGCAGGACGTTCTCAGTCATGTTCCCCAGGTACCTCACACTCGGCAGTTGGATAGTGTCCATATCGATGGACGCCTGGCGAATGATTGACATGCGGTTGACCGCAAATACACCTAACACCACGACCAGCAACGCAATGAACGCAAAACCGAGGAAAGCGCGAGGCGCGATATTGATATTACGTAGGGACATAGGACGACTCTCGGGAAATAAGGGGTTGCGCGCATCCATGCCAATAGCCCTGTCGGCCAGCCGTGCTGGAGGTGTGACAGGTCGGCCCGACTGTTGTAGTTGGTCTGCGAGCCTGTAATGGATATCGGCCGGACTTGAGGTTTAATGCGTCCGCCGGCAAAAAATATTTCCAGTTGTGACCGGGTAGTCACAATTAATCAGTGGCCTTGACTGCTACGTTGGCGCCGAGCATAACCGCAGGTTTCACGGGAGCGCTCTGCCCCGGGGCATACAGCGCCTTGGCCGGCAGGTTGGGCAGCGCGGCGCTCTCGGCCAGCCTCCTGCATCTGTAGGATGGCGAGGGTGCCGCAACCCGCCGATACTCGATTTCAGGCCCTGCCCACGTCTTCGCGACGTTCCGGTCCTTCACTACTTCGTGACGAAAATAATAAGAAAGTCGCACAGAGGTACACCCCAATGAGCGGTCATGATCATGGTCACGCCGGCCTGCTGGCAGCCTTCAGCGCGCTGACACTCGAACTGCAACGCCTGGCCCAGCACCAGGACATCGAAACCCTGCACCCGCACGCCCTGGCCCGTATCAGCCAGGTGCTGCCCTTTGACAGCGCCTGGTGGGGACGCGCCGCGCTGATCGACGGCTTGCCCGAGGAGCACAGTTCCTACCTGTATCACCTGCCGCCCAGCTACCTGCCGGACTGGCAGTCGATCCGCCATATCGACGTCACCGTGAGCCGCGTGCACGCCTCCCCCGGGCAGGCAGTGATCATCGACATGCGCAATCCGGCCAATGGCCCCGGCCTGAACTGGCTGGGCGCGACCTATGACATCGGCGAGCTGATGTGCGTGGTCTACATCGATCCCCACACCCACCTCAGCGATCACCTGGCGCTGTACCGCAAGCCCGGTGCGCCGCGCTTTCGCGAGGACGACTGCCACTTGCTGAACAACATCATGCTGCACCTGGTGGCCGCGGTGTCGGCCAACCAGATCCGCACCCTGGTGGCCATGCGCGAAAAACTTACCCGCCCGCGCAACCTGGCACTGGCGGTCTGCGATCAGCGCGGCACCCTGCATTGCGCCGAGCGCGGGTTTGTCGACCTGCTGCTCAGCGAATGGCCGCAATGGAGCGGTCCGCAGTTACCGGTGGCACTGAATGGTGACGGCTTCGAAGGCAAGCATTTACAGGTCGAAGCCTCGGCCGTGGGCGACCTGTATCTGTTGGCTGCGCGCAACCGCAGCGTGCTGCCGCAGTTGAGCCCGCGAGAAAATGACGTCGCGCAATGCTTCGGCGACGGCAAGACCTACAAGGAAGTGGCCCGGGACCTGGGCATGTCGCCCAACACCGTGCGCCACCATATCCGCGCCATCTACAGCAAGCTCGGAGTCAAGGACAAGGCCCGCATCGCCCAGTTACTGCACGCCCCTCCCAGCTGATCTCCAGCGCTGATCCCGACTGATTTTTTGCTGCCGCCCTGGCGGCCTCGGGCACCTTTTTGCCGGTTTTTTATCCCCCACTGCCACGTCATGGCGAGCTGCTCGCCGCACAACAACCTAAAACAGAGACGTAACGCCATGCACAGATTCACCACCTGCTCCACCGCCGTGGCCTTGACCACGGGGCTGTTGAGCCTGCAAGCCGGTGCCGCCGACCTTAACGCGCGGGATTTTTTTGGCGCGCCCTCGGGCACCACCCTGGGCGTGCTGTACTTGCCGACCACCCGCGCCGGCGACTTCCACGGCCCGGCTGACAGCACCGGCAAGGCCGAACTGCGGGTCAACGCCATGGCATACCGCCAGGTGTTTTTCAGCGACATCTGCGGCACCTTGTGCACCCCGCAATTCATCGTGCCCTTTGCCGACATCAACGCTCGCCTGCCCGGTGCCAGCCAGCACACCGGTGAAAGCGGCTTCGGCGATCCCCAGGTCGGCGGCACCCTGTTTTTCATCAACGACCCGGCATCGCGTACCTACAGCGGCCTGCTGACCCTGATCACCCTGCCCATAGGCGAGTACCACAGCCGGGACCCCGATGTGTCGCCGGGGGCCAACCGTTGGGGCGCGACCTTTGTTTACAACTACACCCAGGGCATCGGCGAAAAGTGGGTGCTGGAAGCCAACCTCGAAGCCCAGCTGTACGCCAAGAATGACGACTACTTTGGCAGCTTACTCAAGCAGGACCCGCTCTATCGGCTGCAAGCCTTCGCGTCCTATGACTTCACCCCGAGCACCTATGGCGCCCTGCGCCTGATCCACGCCGACGGCGGTGAACTGCGGATCAATGACCAGCGCATCGACGACACCCACAAGCGCTACACCCAGGTTGGCTTCGAGGTCGGCCATTGGCTGGATAAGCAAAACCAGCTGATGTTCAGCCTGTCGCAGAACGTTGCCACCGATAACGGTTACCACGGGACCGACGCCTTGCTGCGCCTGGTTCATGTGTTCTGAAGCGCCCTCCCGGAGCCTGTCCATGACCACTCACAGCCACACCTTGAACAGCGACCAGGGCTTGAGCGTCTCGCCCCTGGCCCGGTTGGCGGCGATTGTGCTGTTCGCCGCCATCGTCCCGACCATCCTCATGACCGCGCCGGCGATTGCGGCGCAGTTGGCCAGCCAGTGGCACCTGAGCCCGACGCAGATCGGTGACCTGTTTTCCACCGAGCTGGGCGCCATGAGCCTGGCTACCCTGCCCGCTCTATGGTGGCTCAAACGTTTCGACTGGCGCCGCGCCGCACTGCTGGCCGGCGTACTGTTTATTGCCGCCAACCTGCTGTCGATGCTCGTCACGGATTACGGCGCGCTGCTAGCCCTGCGTTTTTGCAGCGCCCTGGCAGGCGGTTCGCTGATGATCATCTGCCTTTCCAGTGCGGCCTCCAGCGCCAACCCCAGCCGTGTCTATGGCCTGTGGGTGATGGGGCAACTGGTGGTCGGCGCGCTGGGCTTGAGCATCCTGCCCCGGCTGTTCGAGCACTACGGTCTGGCCGCGTGCTACCTGATCCTCGCCGCACTGATGGCGCTGTTCCTGCCCCTGGCGCGCTATTTCCCCCAGGCTGCGCCGGCCGCCGCCCAAGCCGTGGAGCAAGGGCCGCAGCGCTCAAAATGGCAGGCCGCCCTGGGCATTCTCGGGATTCTCAGCTTCTACATCAGCCTCAGCGGGATCTGGACCTTTATCGGCTCGATCGGCGCCAAGGCCGGGATCACGGCGGAACACAGCGGTGAAATCCTCGCCATCGCCACCCTGATGGGCATCGTCGGGGCCGGCTGCGCCTCGTTGATCGGCAATCGTCTGCCACGCCAGCTGTTGCTGGTGCTGGGGTACGGGTTGATGGCCGGCTCGGTGCTGTTGCTTCTGGGCCAGCTGCCCCTGGCACGTTTTGCCCTGGCCGCGCTGGCGTTCAAGTTCACCTGGACCTTCATCCTGCCGCTGATCCTGGCGTGCCTGGCTGACCTGGATCGCTCGGGAAAACTGATGAACGCCTCGAACCTGGTGATCGGTGGCGGCCTGGCCATAGGCCCGGCCATCGCCGGGCGCCTGATCGAAAACAGCGCGAGTTTCTCTCCCCTGCTGATGGGCGGGGCCTGCATCACTTTGCTGTCCCTGGGGCTGATGCTGGCTTGCCGTGTGAAAACAAACCCCCAGGCATAACCCATGCTTCCCTTACCCCACTGGAGCACCGCGTCAATGACCCGTAAAACTGCTTTTTTCTTCGATGAACTCAGCCTCTGGCACAGCGCCGGGCTGCACGCCTTGACCTTGCCGGTCGGCGGCTGGGTGCAACCACCGGCCGCCGCCGGCCACGCCGAATCACCGGAAACCAAACGCCGGCTGAAAAGCCTGCTGGATGTGTCCGGGCTGACCCGTCAGCTGCACGTCCAGAGCGCCAGCGCCGCCAGCGAGGAAGATTTGCTGCGGGTGCACACCCCGGGCTACCTGCAGCGCTTCAAGGCCTTAAGTGACGCCGGGGGCGGCGAACTCGGGCCCCAGGCGCCCATCGGCCCGGGCAGCTACGAGATCGCCAAACTGTCCGCCGGGCTGGCCATTGCGGCGGTGGACCGGGTGCTGGCGGGCGAGTCCGACAACGCCTACTCGCTGTCCCGGCCTCCGGGCCACCACTGCCTGGCGGACGGCGCCATGGGTTTTTGTTTTCTGGCCAATATCGCCATCGCCATCGAAGCCGCCAAGGCTCGGCGCGGGTTGGGCAAGGTCGCGGTGATCGACTGGGATGTGCACCACGGCAATGGCACCCAATCGATTTTCGAAGCGCGCGGCGACGTGCTGACGATATCGCTGCACCAGGACGGGTGCTTCCCGCCGGGCTACAGCGGTGAAGAAGATCGCGGCCGTGGGCCCGGGCTCGGCGCCAACCTCAATATTCCCCTGCCACCGGGCAGCGGGCATGAGGCCTATCTTCAGGCCATGCAGCGCCTGGTCATCCCGGCACTGGAGCGCTTCGAACCGGAGCTGATCGTCGTCGCCTGCGGTTATGACGCCAACGCCGTCGACCCTCTGGCGCGCATGCTGTTGCACAGTGATTCGTTCCGCACCATGACCCGCCTGCTACGCCAGGCCGCCGAACGTCTGTGCCAGGGCCGGCTGGTGCTGGTCCACGAGGGCGGCTACTCCGAGGCCTACGTGCCGTTCTGTGGGCTGGCGGTGATCGAGGAGTTGGCGGGCATCCGCACGGTGGTCAGCGATCCGATGCTGGAGTTCGTGCAGATGCAACAGCCCACTGCGGCGTTCCTGGCCTTTCAGCAGCAGTGGGTCGAACGCCAGGCAGCCGGCTGGGAACAGCACCAGGCCAATCTATAGCGGGCTGAAGGCTAGTCGCGGCTGTTCCACAGTGCTGGCCAGTCCCCGCTGCGCAGACCACTGCACAGCGGCATGCGGCGAAAATCCGTCAGCTGGAAACCCTGGCCGTCGAACGCCCACTGGCTCTGGTCGCCACAATCACCGATGCCGCGCAGCTTGTAAAACGTGCGCAGGAGCCCGGTCCTGGGGTCGTAGGACACTGCGCCGGAGTCCTCCACCTCGAACGGTGGCGGCTGGCGCTTCAGCGGTTGGACCTTGGCCGGGTTGCTGCGGGAACGACTGCCGATCTGGTAGTCGCAGTTATAGGCGGCGCACGCGCTGTAAAGCACCGTCAACGCCCGCTCTGCGGTGAGCGGATAGACCTCGACCCGGGGTTTATCGGCCTCGGCCATGGCGCCGGCCTGGTCCTTGAGCACCGCGGCGGTGATGCGTGCGCGTTCCTGATCGGTCAACGCCGGCGGCGGCGCAGCATAAGTACGCGGCGCTGGCGGCAACTGACGTGGTGGCAGCTCATTGGCGAGGCGCGGTCCGGGACGCATCAGAGCAGTCACGCCCTCCACCCGGCCCTGCACCGAGTCCATCAGCAGCAAGGCGGCCGACAAGCCGCTCAGGGACACGCTGGCCTGCGGGTCGCCGACCATCTGCAACCGCTGGGCGTTGCGCAGTTGCTGCAACCATTTGCGCCCATCGTCCTCCATGATCACGGCGTAGCTTTGCAGGTTGGCATCAGTGCCCTGGTCGTCCAGCTCCAACGTCATCCCGGCCTGCAACTCCAGGCTCAGGGGCTGGCCATCGAGCAACAGTTCGAAGCTGCCCAGCGCCGGCCCGCGATGATCGAGGCGCAGCCGCAGCGACTCTTGCGGCCCACTGCGGCGTGTGACGTGCAAGGTCAGGGAACTGTATTCCGAGCCCATCTGGCCGCTGGGCGCGCTGAGGGCATGGCAGTTGCGCAGGTTGTCACACGCGGTGAGCCACTCGCGGGTCTGGCGCAGCAGCGGCACCTCCTCCGCTGCCGCCCGGGCTTGGGCGACGCTGCCGAACAGCATCAGAGTCATCAGCGTGAGGCGCAGCATGGCGACGCTCCTTGTCGAGAAAAGGCGCGGATTCTCCCACGCCCGGCGCCGCACCAACAGCCCCGCACGCGCTAGGCCGAACGCTCGGCACGGTCCTGGCGCAGACGATATTCGCCCGGGGCGAGCTTGGCATTGCGCTGGAAAAAACGACTGAAATAGGCCGGGTCCTTGAACCCCAGCTGGTAGCAGATTTCATTCACCGTGCTGGCGGTAAACAGCAACAGGCGCTTGGCCTCCTGCATCAGCCGCTCGTACACCAGGCGCTTGGACGGCAAGTCGGCGATGCGCCGGCACACATCATTCAGGCGCGCCTCGGTGACCCCGATCTGCCGGGCGTAGCGCGACAACGGCCAATGTTGCAAGTAGTGCGCCTCGATCAGCTCATTGAAGCGGTGGAAGATCTGCAAGTCTTCGTGGCGCGCCGGACGCGCCTCGAGGGAATTGGCGGACAACCTGAGCAGGCTGATGAGGATCAGCCGGGTCAGGGCCAGCAGGGCCTGCTCGCGCCCGGGTGCCTGCTCGGCGGCCTCGCGTTGCAGTTCCTCGAACAGCAGGGACAGGCGTCGCGCCTCGGCGCCGAACTCCGGGCCCAGGCGTGCCAGGGCCACACAGGCCGGCGGTATCTGCGGGGCCGGCGCCAGGCTGCGGTCAGCCTCGATCAGTTCCCAGACCAACTGCTGGCGTACCGTCAGCACATGGCCTTCGCTGTCGGCTTCGGTCACGAAGGAATGGGGAACGGTCGGCGGCGTGATGAAGAACATCGGCCCCGACTCCAGGTACTGCTGGTCGTCGAGGTAGACCCGCACCGCACCACTTTGCACGTAGTGCACCTGGAAAAACCGGTCATGGCGATGCACCCGCATATTGCGTCCGAAAAAACCGGCGAGGTTGCTCAGCTTGTCGTAGTGCACCTGGGAGTCGGCATAACGCTGGTCGTAGACCTGCCCGATATTGATGTTGGGAATCGGTTGGCGATCGCTCATGAGCGGCTTCTCATTTTTATTTTATGACCTTCGACGCGTCCACATCCTGCGTGATTCATGGCCCGTTCACCAGTACCGGACACCCGGACGATGGCCGACGCTTGACGATCGTTAACATATTAAATATAACGTTAACACATTAACGAAAACGACTCGCGGCTGACGCTCTTTCCGCGACGCTCATGGAGAAAACAACAATGAGTCGTGCACTGAACGACCTCGCCGGTGGCACCCTGTTCGGCGTGGCGCTGAACTACCAGGGCCTGCTGCAAGACCACCTGCAATCCTTCACCCAGCCGCCCTACCAGAAGCCGCCGGTCAAGCCGGTGCTGTTCATCAAGACGCCCAATACCCGCAACGCCGACGGCCAGCCCGTGGTGTACCCCAAGGGGGTCGAACGCCTGCAGCCGGGCCCGGCACTGGGGGTGGTGATCGGCAAGAGTGCCAGCCGCGTCAGCCTGGAAAACGCCATGCAACACGTGGCCGGCTACACCATCGTCAATGAGTTCAGCCTGCCGGAAGACAGCTATTACCGCCCTGCCGTCAAGGCTAAATGCCGTGACGGCTTTTGCCCGCTCGGCCCGGAGCTGGTGCCTGCCGATCAGGTCAGCGACCCCCACGCCTTGAGCCTCAAGCTGTTCGTCAACGGCGAACTGGTGCAGGAAAACAGCACCGCGAACTTCGTGCGCAGCATCCCGCAGTTGATCGTCGAACTCAGCGAGTTCATGACCTTGCATGCGGGCGATGTGCTGATTACCGGCACCCCCGAAGGCCGCGTCGACGTGCGCCCCGGTGACCGGGTCGAGGTGGACATCAGCGGCCTGGGCCGGCTGTCCAACACCATCGTTGCCGAATAAGGAACTGACATGAAACACGCACGCATCCGTTTCCAGGGGCAGGTCCACCACGCCGTGGTCACTGCTACCGACTCTCTGACCCTGGCCGACGGCCGGGTGGTCGCCGCGGACCAGGTGGAGTGGCTGCCACCGGCCACCGGCAGCATGTTTGCCCTGGGCCTGAACTACGCCGACCACGCCGCCGAACTGGCATTCAAGCCGCCGACCGAACCCCTGGCCTTCATCAAGTCACCCGGGACCTACACCGGTCACAACCAGGTGACCTGGCGCCCGGACAACGTCGCCTACATGCACTACGAGTGCGAGTTGGTGGCGGTCATCGGCAAGACCGCACGCAACGTCAAGCGTGCAGACGCACTGGACTATCTCGCGGGCTACACGGTGTGCAACGACTACGCGATCCGCGACTACCTCGAGAACTACTACCGGCCCAACCTGCGGGTAAAAAACCGCGACGCCACCACCCCGGTCGGCCCGTGGATCGTCGATGTGGCCGACGTGCCTGACCCGTCCAACCTCAAGCTGCGGACCTGGGTCAATGGCGAGCTGCGCCAGGAAGGCAGCACCGCCGACATGATTTTCGACATCCCTTACCTGATCGAGTACCTCTCCAGCTTCATGACCCTGCAACCCGGCGACATGATCGCCACCGGCACCCCCGAAGGCCTGTCCGACGTAGTGCCCGGCGATGAAGTGGTGGTGGAAGTCGAAGGCGTTGGGCGCCTGGTCAACCGTATCGTCAGTGAAACCGATTTTTTCGCCAGCCTTGCCCTCAATCACCCGGCTCGCGCGGCCAAGGAGCATGCATAAATGATCAAACACTGGATCAACGGCCGTGAGGTCGAAAGCCAAGACGTGTTCACCAACTACAACCCGGCTACCGGTGAAGCCATCGGCGAAGTCGCCAGTGGCGGCGCCGAGGAAGTGGCCCAGGCGGTCGCGGCCGCCAAGGAAGCCTTTCCGAAATGGGCCAACACCCCGGCCAAGGAGCGCGCGCGGCTGATGCGCAAGCTCGGCGAACTGATCGAGCAAAACGTGCCGCACCTGGCAGAGCTGGAAACCCTCGACACCGGCTTGCCGATTCACCAGACCAAAAACGTGCTGATCCCCCGCGCCTCCCACAACTTCGACTTCTTTGCCGAAGTCTGCACCCGAATGGATGGTCACAGTTATCCGGTCGATGACCAGATGCTCAACTACACCCTGTACCAGCCGGTGGGCGTATGCGCCCTGGTGTCGCCGTGGAACGTACCGTTCATGACCGCCACCTGGAAGACCGCGCCATGCCTGGCACTGGGCAATACTGCGGTGCTGAAGATGTCAGAGTTGTCGCCACTGACGGCCAATGAGCTGGGGCGCCTGGCCCATGAAGCCGGGATCCCGGCCGGGGTGCTGAACATCGTCCAGGGCTATGGCGCCACCGCTGGCGACGCCCTGGTTCGCCACCCGGACGTGCGGGCCATTTCCTTCACCGGCGGCACCGCCACCGGCAAGAAGATCATGCAGACCGCCGGGCTGAAAAAGTACTCCATGGAGCTGGGCGGCAAGTCGCCGGTGCTGATTTTTGAAGACGCCGATCTTGAGCGTGCGCTGGACGCTGCACTGTTCACCATTTTTTCCCTCAACGGCGAGCGTTGCACCGCCGGGAGCCGGGTGTTCATCCAGGAAAGCGTCTACCCCGAGTTCATCAAGGAGTTCGCCGCCCGTGCCAAGCGCCTGATCGTCGGCGACCCGCAGGACCCCAAGACCCAGGTCGGCTCGATGATCACCCAGGCCCACTACGACAAGGTCACCGGCTACATCAAGATCGGTCTCGAAGAAGGCGCCACCCTCCTCGCCGGCGGCCTGGAGCGTCCGGCCAACCTGCCGGCGCACCTGAGCCGCGGCCAGTTTATCCAGCCGACGGTGTTTGCCGACGTCAATAACAAGATGCGCATCGCCCAGGAGGAAATCTTCGGCCCGGTGGTATGCCTGATCCCGTTCAAGGACGAAGCCGAGGCGCTGCAACTGGCCAACGATACCGAATACGGCCTGGCGTCCTATATCTGGACCCAGGACATCGGCAAGGCCCACCGCCTGGCCCGTGGCATCGAGGCCGGCATGGTGTTCATCAACAGCCAGAACGTACGCGACCTGCGCCAGCCATTCGGCGGCATCAAGGGCTCAGGCACCGGCCGTGAAGGCGGTGAGTACAGCTTCGAAGTCTTTGCCGAGATCAAGAACGTCTGCCTTTCCATGGGCAGCCACCACATCCCGCGCTGGGGCGTGTAAGGTTTTGCACAGTCTGTACCCGCTGCATGCCCCAGCGCAGCCAGGGGCTCCGGCTACAGGTCGAACAATAAGATGTTTCAGGAGAAGCACCATGGGCGAAGTCGTTCTAGCCGCCAAGGTCTGTCACGTTCCATCGATGTACCTGTCCGAACTGCCGGGCAAGCACCACGGTTGCCGCGAAGCGGCGATTGCCGGGCACAAGGAAATCGCCCGCCGCGCGCGGGAGCTGGGGGCCGATACCGCGGTGGTGTTCGACGTGCACTGGCTGGTCAACAGCGGTTACCACGTCAATTGCGGTGAGCATTTCCAGGGCACCTACACCAGCAACGAGCTGCCGCACTTCATCAAGAACATGACGTATGACTACCAGGGTTGCACCGAGCTGGGCGAATTGATCGCGGCCGAAGCCGTGGCCGCCGATGTACGCACCCTGGCCCACAACATTCCCAGCCTGGAGCTGGAGTACGGCACCCTGGTCCCGATGCGCTACATGCACATGGACGTGCCACCGGAACAGCACTTCAAAGTGGTGTCGATTGCCGCCTGGTGCGCCTGGCACACCCTCCAGGACAGCTTCACCTTCGGCGCCGCTGTGCGCCGCGCCATCGAAAAGAGCGATCGCAAGGTGCTGGTGCTGGCCTCGGGCTCGCTGTCCCACCGCTTTTCAGACGACCGAGTGGCTGAAGCCAATATCCATAGCTGGACCCGGGAGTTCGACAAACAGGTGGATATGCGGGTGGTGGAGCTGTGGCAGCAAGGGCGCTTTCGCGAGTTCTGCGCGATGCTGCCGGACTACGCCGAACACTGCTATGGCGAAGGCAAGATGCACGACACCGCGATGTTGCTTGGCCTGCTGGGCGGGCCCGAATACAACAAACCGGCGCAGATCATCACCCCGCCATTCGGCAGCTCCGGCACCGGCCAGATCAACGCCATTTTCGAGGTTTGAAGCAGCGCCAAACCACAGGCTGCAAGCCGCAGGAAAACTCCTGCCGCTTGCAGCTTCAAGTTTGCAGCTGCCTCCAAAGGAGGTTCCATGCCGCATTTTGTTGCTGAATACACCGACAACATCGAACAGGCCGCCGACTTGCCGACCCTGTTCGAGAAGGTCCATCACTACCTGGGCGCTAGTGGCGTGTTCCCACTGGGCGGTATCCGCAGCCGTGGCGTGCGCCTGGACACCTGGCGCATGGCCGATGGCAAGCACGATTACGCCTTTGTCCATATGCGCTTACAGGTCGGTGCCGGGCGCGACCTGGCCACCCGACGCCAGGTGGCCGAAGACCTGTTCGAGATCATCAAGGGCCACTTCGCACAACTCCAGGCCCAGCGCCTGCTGGCGTTGTCGTTCGAGATGACCGAGCTGGATGCCGAGCTCAACTTCAAGCACAACAACGTGCACGAGTTTCTCAAGAACCAGGCCTGACAGCGCCCCCTAGCCAACCCGCAGACGATGCCCCGGATGTTCATCCAGCGGGCCTGAACCTGTCGCGCAATAGGTATACGCCCGCAGCCTTCTCGCCGTGGGTATGGGGAGCCTTTGTCCCGGCTTTAAGCAAAATAACAATAAGGAGATCACTCCAATGCCCGGCTCGACACTTGCCATGAACACCGCAACAGCAGTCAACGACACCTACCGCCAGATCACCTGGCGCCTGATGCCGCTGCTGTTTACCTGTTACATCTTCGCCCACCTGGACCGCATCAATATCGGCTTCGCCAAGCTGCAGATGACCCAGGACCTGGGGTTCAGCGACAGCGTCTACGGCTTTGGCGCCGGGCTGTTTTTTATTGCCTACGCGTTGTTTGGCGTGCCGAGCAACCTGGCCCTGGACCGGGTCGGCCCCCGGCGCTGGATCGCCACCCTGATGGTGGTCTGGGGTCTGCTGTCGGCAGGCATGCTGTTGATCGACAGCGCGCTCGGCTTCTATGTCCTGCGCTTTCTGCTGGGGGTCGCCGAGGCCGGCTTCTTCCCGGGCATCCTGGTCTTGCTCAACCGCTGGTTCCCGGCCGGTAAACGCGGGCAGGTCACGGCCCTGTTCGCCATTGCCGTGCCCATGGCCGGGGTCATCGGCGGACCGTTGTCGGGCTGGATTCTCGAAGGCTTCCATGATTTCGGCGGCCTGCGGGGCTGGCAATGGATGTTCCTGATCGAAGGCCTGCCCGTGGTGTTTCTCGGCTTGGTGGTACTCAAGGCCCTGCCGGAAAGCATCGATCAGGTCAGCTGGCTCAGCCCGCAACAGAAGCAACAATTGCACGCTGCGCTCAAGCAGGAAGAACAGCACAAGTCGATCACCAGCTTCGGCGGGATCCTCAAGGACAAATACATCTGGATGCTGGTGTGCATCTACTTCGCGGTGATGCTGGCGGTGAATACCATCGCCTTCTGGATGCCGACCCTGATCCACCACGCCGGCATCGCCCGCGACAGCAGCGTCGGCATGCTCAGTGCCCTGCCCTACCTGGCCGGCTGCCTGTTCATGATCGGCATCGGGCGCTCTTCGGATCGCCTGCGCGAACGCCGCTGGCACCTCAGTGTGCCGCTGC
Organism: Pseudomonas sp. MF09150; assembly: GCF_059862355.1. Taxonomy (NCBI): domain Bacteria; kingdom Pseudomonadati; phylum Pseudomonadota; class Gammaproteobacteria; order Pseudomonadales; family Pseudomonadaceae; genus Pseudomonas; species Pseudomonas sp. MF09150. The sequence goes on from NZ_JCBCUS010000013.1 coordinate 64,469, forward strand.
TGATGTCGAGCCTGGGCTTGATCCTCACCGGCCTGGCGCCGGACAACGCCTGGTTGGTCATGGGCGGCCTGATGATCGCCGGCATGGGCGCCAGCGCTGCCCTGCCGATGTTCTGGCAACTGCCCCCGGCCTTTCTGGCCAGCAGCACCCAGGCGGCCGGCATCGCGATGATCAGCTCGTTTGGCAGCATTGCCTCGTTCCTTGCGCCGTACCTGATCGGCGTTGTCCGCGACGCCACCCAAAGTGCCAGCCTGGCGCTGTATGCCCTGGCCCTGCTGATCGCCTGCGGCGCCTGGCTGGTGCTGCGGGTGCCCGCCCTTATTGTCAATCCACGAGAGAAATAATCATGCTCAGCACCTCGGACATTCAACAGGCCGCCGCCCGCCTCGACGCGGCCGAGCGCAGCCGGGAACAGATCGGCCAACTGTCGCTGCAATTCCCCGGCATCACCCTCGAAGACGCTTACGCCATCCAGCGCTGCTGGGTCGAGCAGAAGATCCGCGACGGTCGCAAGCTGGTCGGGCACAAGATCGGCCTGACCTCGCGCGCCATGCAGGTATCGTCGAACATCACCGAGCCGGACTTCGGCGCGCTGCTCGACGACATGCTGTTCGATGAAGGCAGCGACATCCCCTTCGAGCGCTTTATCGTGCCGCGGGTCGAAGTGGAGCTGGCGTTTATCCTCGGCAAACCCCTCAAGGGCCCGAATTGCACTCTGTTCGATGTTCTCGATGCCACTGAATGGGTGATTCCGGCACTGGAGATCATCGACGCGCGAATCCAGCAGCTTGACCCTCAGACCCAGGTCACGCGCAAGGTGTTCGATACCATTTCCGACAATGCGGCCAACGCCGGGGTGGTGATGGGCGGCCGCGCAGTGCGGCCTGGCGATATTGACCTGCGCAAGGTGCCCGCGGTGCTGTACCGCAACGGGGTGATCGAAGAGTCCGGGGTCTCGGCGGCGGTGCTCAACCACCCGGCCAAAGGCGTGGCCTGGCTGGCCAACAAACTGGCGGCCTATGACGTTGGCCTCGAAGCCGGGCAGATCATCCTCGGCGGCTCGTTCACCCGGCCGGTGGCAGCGCGCCCCGGCGATACCTTCCATGTCGACTACGATCAACTCGGCTCCATCGCCTGCCGTTTTGTCTGAGGACGCTGCCATGCAATTGCCAGTCAACACCTTCAAACAACGCCTGCTCCAGGCCGAGCCACAGATTGGTCTGTGGCTTGGTCTGGCCAATGCCTACTGTGCCGAACTGGCGGCCAATGCCGGTTTCGACTGGCTGCTGCTCGACGCCGAGCACGCCCCCAACGACTTGCGCAGCCTGCTCGCCCAGCTCCAGGCGATTGCGCCCTATCCGTCGCAAGCCATCATTCGCCCGCCGATTGGCGACACTGCACTGATCAAGCAGTTACTCGATATCGGCGCCCAGACCCTGCTGGTGCCGATGGTCGAGACTGCCGCCCAGGCGCAGCAACTGGTGCGTGCCATGCGCTATCCGCCGCAAGGTGTGCGCGGTGTCGGCAGCGCTTTGGCCCGGGCGTCGCGCTGGAACAGCATTCCCGGCTACCTGGATCAGGCCGATGAACAGATGTGCCTGCTGGTGCAGATCGAAAACCTCGAAGGCCTGGCCAACCTGGATGCGATTGCCGCCGTGGCTGGCGTCGACGGGTTGTTTATCGGTCCGGCGGACCTATCGGCCGCCATGAGCCATCGCGGCAACCCGGGGCATCCCGATGTGGCTGCCGCGATAGAAGATGCAATCCGGCGGGTTCGCCAGGCCGGCAAGGCAGTGGGAATTCTCAGTGCCGACCCGACACTGGCGCGACGTTATATCGAGCTGGGGGCACACTTTGTCGCGGTCGGAGTGGACACCACTGTCCTGATGAAAGGCCTGCAAAGCCTGGCCGGACAGTACAAGGGCCATGTCGCACCGACCAGTGGTGGTGGGGTTTACTGAGGTTCCTGGCGCTCCCCGCCAGGTGCGATGGGCGCTGACTCGACAAACAACGCTGAATCCGCGAAAGCTGTCTCGGGTTCAGCGCAATCGACAGCTCAGTTGACCTTTTGCGCCGCCAGCCGCCACAACCGGGCAATCGCCTCGGCGCGCTCGCTCAAGAGCCGTGGAGCCTCGGCGCAAGCCTGCTCCAGGGTCATGGGCCCGGAAGCCAGGGCGAACGCGGCCTCGACACCGTGCTGGTACATTTGCTCATACCCTTGGCCCAAAGTGCCCGCGAGCACAATCACCGGCACGCCATGCTGCCGGGCCACCCGAGCTACGCCGAAAGGCGTTTTACCACGCAGGGTCTGGGCATCGAACCGGCCTTCGCCGGTGATCACCAGGTCGGCGCCACGCACCGCCTGCTCCAGGCCTACCAGTTCGGCCACCACCTCCACCCCGGGACGAAACTGCGCGCCGAGAAATGCCTTGGCCGCGAACCCCAGGCCACCAGCAGCGCCACTGCCCGGTTCGTCCCGCACGTCCCGAGGCAAGACGTGCGCGCAGTGATCGGCAAAATGCCCCAGGGCCCGGTCCAGTTGCTGCACCTGTTGTGGCGAAGCGCCTTTTTGCGGGCCGAAGATCGCCGACGCACCGTGCTCGCCACACAGAGGATTGTTCACGTCTGCGGCTATCTCAAAACGGACCTGGGCCAGGCGTGGGTCCAGGCCTTCAAGATCGATCCGGGCCAATGCGTCCAGCGCCAGGCCGCCGCGGGCCAGGGTTTGGCCATGGTCGTCGAACAGTTTCAAGCCCAGCGCCTGCAAGGCGCCGGCACCGCCATCATTGGTGGCGCTGCCGCCAATCGCCAGGATAATCCGCTGGGCACCGGCGTCCAGCGCGGCCAGGATCAACTCGCCGGTGCCGAACGTGCTGCTGGTGCACGCATCTCGCTGGCTTACAGGAACCAACTGTAAACCACTGGCCTCGGCCATTTCGATAATGGCCGTGTGGCTTGCCGCCAACCAACCCCAATGCGCTTCAACCGAAGTACCCAGCGGTCCTTGCACCGCAGTGGTCCTCAATTCGCCCTCGCAGGCGGCCAGAACCGACTCCACCGTACCTTCACCGCCATCGGCCATCGGGCACAGCACCAACTGCGCCTCGGGCCAGACCCGGATCAGGCCTTCGGCAATAGCCGCGGCGACCCCTTCGGCACTCAGGCTGTCCTTGAACGAGTCGGGGGCGATGATGATTTTCATAGGCTATCTCCAGTTCTTATGCGGCCCATGCTGCCACTTGGCGACAGTGCTGACGCCTGTCCGCTGCACAAGAGTGCATGGGCTTTATTGTTCATTGTTACAACAGCGGCCAGCACCGGCCTGAAACCTCACACCCCACGGCGCCGATGCTCGCCAGCGCAGCTTCGCGGGTTCGGCAACGGCTACGGGGATTCCGGGGATTGGGGGGCGATGGTGTGTGGCAGCAATTGCACGCCCAGGTATAAAGCGAGCATGCCGTCCAGGCGCAGGGGGTCGACGCCGCTGAGTTCGGCGATGCGCTCCATGCGATAGCGCAGGCTGTTGCGGTGGATACCCAGGGCGTCGGCGCAGGCCTGGCTCTGGCCGTCGTGTTCGCACCAACTGCGCAAGGTCGCCAGTAACTGGCCATTGCCGTCCTTGGCAAGCACCTTGCGCAATGGGTTGAGCAACTCATCCAGAGCGTCGTCGTTTCGATGCCGCCAGAGCATGACCGGCAGTCGAAAGCGGTTCAGGGTCAGCAACCGGGCATGCGGCAGCAGGTCTCGGCCGTAAGCCAGCAAATCGCTGACCCGCCGGTAGCAGCGCCGCAAGCCGGCCAACCCATCCGCCTGGCCACCCACGGCAACCCGCAAAATGTTCCACCCCAGGCCGTCGAGTTTTTCCAGCAGCCGCTGGTTGTCCACCGTCAAGGTGGCGGGCCGGCACCAGAGCAGCGACGTTTGGGCCGAGCTGACGCACCAGCTGTCCGGATAACGTGATATCAGCCAGGCACTCAAGGCTTCGGCGGTTTGCCCGACACCGTGCTCCAGGCCCAGCTCGAACAGATACGGGGTGCGCGCCAGCTGGGGTTTGAGGCCCATCTGCTGGGCTTCGTCTGCCAGCCGTGGCGAATCCCCCTCATCGCTGAGCAACAGCGCCAGCAAATCATCGCAACGCTGGCGTCGCCATTGCTGTTCGGCCTGCTGATGGCGCTGGCCTACCAGCATTTCGGCGGTCATCTGCACCAGGGCGGCGTAGGTGCGCAGCAGTTCCGGTTCGCCGGTGATGCCCAGCACGCCGATCAACCTCTGGTCATGCAGCAAGGGCAAGTTGATGCCCGGCTGCACGCCCTTGAGGTGCTTGGCGGTCTGTGCGTCGATTTCCACCACCCGACCGTTGGCCAGCACCAGCTGCGCGCCTTCATGGCGAGTGTTGATGCGCTCGGGCTCGCCACTGCCGAGGATCAGGCCCTGGCTGTCCATGACATTGACGTTGTACGGCAGAATCGCCATCGTCCGGTCGACAATATCCTGTGCCAGGTCATGGTCCAGTTCGAACATAGCAGCGTGTTCCTTGAAGGCGGGCCACCAACAGGCCCGTGGGGTTGTTCAGCAGCACAGGGTGAGCCTGCAAACCCTGTGCGTGGGCACAAAGACAGCAGCCGGGGCTGTGGTCGAGACTCTCAGGGCGATCAACGTTACCCTTGCATCGCAAAAAATCATAATAAAGAGAGACTCGCCATGTCACAGAGCGCCGCCGCTACCCTGGCCACCGATGACGACAAAAATGCCGTCTACAAGCGCATTACCCTGCGCCTGATCCCCTTCATCTTCATCTGCTACCTGTTCAACTACCTCGACCGGGTCAACGTTGGATTCGCCAAGCTGCAGATGCTCGATGCCCTGAAATTCAGCGAAACCGTGTACGGCCTGGGTGCCGGGATTTTCTTTATCGGCTATGTGCTGTGCGGCGTGCCGAGCAACCTGGCGCTGAACAAGTTTGGCCCCGGCGCTGGATCGCGCTGATGATGATCACCTGGGGCACCCTCTCCACCTGCCTGCTGTTCGTCACCACGCCGACCGGCTTCTACACCCTGCGCCTGTTCACCGGCGCTGCCGAAGCCGGCTTCTTCCCGGGGGTGGTGCTGTACCTCTCGCAATGGTTCCCAAGCTTTCGCCGTGGCCGAATCATGGCCCTGTTCATGTCCGCGATCCCGGTCTCGGGCCTGCTGGGCAGCCCGTTTTCCGGGTGGATCCTCAACCACTTCGCCGCCGGTCAGGGCGGCCTTGCCGGCTGGCAGTGGATGTTCCTGCTGCAAGGCATACCGACCGTGATCCTCGGCGCGCTGGCGTTCTTCCTGCTCAGCGACAACTTCGCCAGTGCCCAGTGGCTGACGCCTAAAGAGCGCGCGGTGCTCGAAGCGGACCAGGCCCAGGACGCGGCCAGCAAACCCAGGACGGCCACCGATTCACTGGCCGCCGTGTTCAGAAACCCGGCGATCTGGGCGTTCGGCCTGATCTACTTCTGCATCCAGAGCGGGGTGTATGCGATCAACTTCTGGCTGCCGTCGATCATCAAGAACCTGGGGTTCAGCGACAACCTGGTCATCGGCTGGCTTAGCGCAATCCCTTACCTGCTGGCCGCTGTGTTCATGTTGCTGGTGGGGCGTTCTGCGGACTTGCGTAAAGAACGCCGCTGGCACCTGGTGGTACCGATGCTGATGGGCGCCGTCGGCCTGCTGATTGCTGTCAACTTTGCCGCCAGCCCGGTGCTGGCCATCCTCGGCCTGACCATCGCCACCATGGGCGCCCTCACCGGCCTGCCGATGTTCTGGCCGGTGCCGACCGCACTCCTCAGCGCCGGCGCTGCCGCCGGAGGCCTCGCGCTGATCAACTCCATGGGTCAGATGGCCGGTTTCCTCAGCCCGTACCTGGTGGGCTGGGTCAAAGACACCACCGGCTCTACCAACCTGGCGCTGTACCTGCTGGCAGGCGTGATCATTGGCGGCAGCCTGCTGGCCCTGCGCATGACCCGCAACCTGCGCAACAGCTGATTGCGCACGCGGGGCGCCGGTTTTTTTTCAAATCCGGCGCCCCCCCTCGCAAGCGAATCCAAGGCCGGATAATGCCCGCGCACCCGGCCCCTAACGCCGTCTGGCCCCTTCTGCGCGCCAACACGCCGCAGCCTCCCAACGCCGATTCAGTTTGCCCAAGCCGATTGTTCTGGTATTTGATGGACGGCCTGGCCAGGCGCCTTTCGCCTGGCTCCAACCCCGTGCACAAGGAATTCGTCCATGAGCTATCGCCTCCTCGGCCACTCCGGTCTACAGGTCTCCACGCTGACCCTGGGCACCATGATGTTCGGCGAACAGACCAGTACCGAAGAGTCACTGCGCATCATCGACAAGGCCTGGGACCAGGGCATCAACTTCATCGACACCGCCGATGTCTACACCCAGGGTCGCTCCGAAGAGATCGTCGGCGAAGCCATCGCCCGGCATCGCCACGACTGGGTCCTGGCGACCAAGGTCGGCTTCGGTCCGGCCGACGGCGTGCCTAACCGCAGCGGCTTGAGCCGCAAGCATATTTTCAACGGAATCGAAGCCAGCCTGAACCGCCTCGGCACCGACTACCTGGACATCTATTACCTGCACCGCGAAGACCACAACACGCCGTTGCAGGTCACAGTGGCGGCCATCGGTGACCTGCTGCGCCAGGGCAAGATCCGCTACTGGGGGCTGTCCAACTACCGTGGCTGGCGGATCGCCGAAGTGGTGCGCCTCGCCGACGAGCTGGGTATCGAGCGGCCGGTGATCAGCCAGCCGCTGTACAACATCGTCAATCGTCAGGCCGAGACCGAACAGATCACCGCCGCCCAGGCCTATGGCCTGGGTGTGGTGCCCTACAGCCCGCTGGCCCGAGGGGTGCTCAGCGGCAAGTATGCGCCGGACGTCACGCCAGACAGCGCCAGCCGCGCCGGGCGCCAGGACAAGCGCATCCTCGAAACCGAGTGGCGGGTCGAATCCCTGCGTATTGCCCAGCAGATTCAGCAGTACACCCAGCAACGCGGGGTCGGCATGGTCGAGTTCGCCATCGCCTGGGTGCTGAACAATACCGCCGTCAGTTCGGCGATTGTCGGCCCACGGACCGAGCAACAGTGGGATGCCTACACCAAGGCCCTGAGCGTGCGCATCAGCGCTGAAGACGAAGCCTTTATCGATTCGCTGGTGACCCCGGGCCACGCTTCCACTCCTGGTTTTAACGATGTCAGCCACTTCGTTTCCGGACGTACGCCTTTCCCAAGTTGATACTCGACGGTGGCTGCTGCCTGACAGCGGCCACCGTCTTTTCGACCTTGTTCGCTCTTTCTGCGCAGGCATTGGTCGAAGGCAGCGGGCAAACGAGATATTTTCCCGTAACCCACGCTTAATCCGAGTAAACCTCTCGGGCCAAACCCTCTATATTCCCCCCACGGTTCATCACCGCTTTTTCCATTCGCTCAATGACTCTGGTCGTACGAGGACAGTGTGTCTAAAGGTATTGTTTTATCGGTCCTGGCGTCGGTGCTGTTTGCCGTCATGTATTTCTACACGTCCTTGCTGGAGCCGCTGACCGGGGTGGAAATCTTCGGCTGGCGAATGCTGCTGACGGTGCCGTGCATGACGGTCTTCATGGTGGTTTCCGGGGAGTGGCGCCGGGTGCGCGAAGTGCTGCTGCGAGTGGCGGGCAAGCCGCTGTTGCTGCTGGGCCTGTTGCTGTCGTCAGGGCTGTTGGGCGTGCAGTTATGGCTGTTTATGTGGGCGCCGCTCAATGGCCACAGCTTGGATGTATCCCTGGGGTATTTCCTGCTGCCATTGACCATGGTCCTGACCGGGCGCCTGGTGTATGGCGAACGCCTCTCGCGCCTGCAGAAGATCGCTGCGTTTTTTGCCTGCCTGGGGGTGCTCAACGAGCTGTATCAGGTGGGAAGTTTTTCCTGGGCCACGCTGCTGGTGGCCATCGGTTATCCAACCTACTTCGTGCTGCGCAGGCGCCTGGCCGCAGACAACCTCGGCGGGCTGTGGCTGGACATGGCGCTGCTGCTGCCTGTCGCCCTGTGGTTTGTACAGAGCGGCGAGCAAGGCTTTGCGGTGTTCGACCTGTGGCCCTGGCTGTATCTGTTGATTCCGTTGCTGGGGGTGATCAGCGCCTCGGCACTGGTGTGCTACATCATCGCCAGCCGGCTGTTGGCGTTCAGCCTGTTCGGCCTGCTGAGCTATGTCGAGCCGGTATTGCTGCTAGGGGTGTCACTGCTGCTGGGGGAAAGCATCAAGGCCGGCGAGTGGCTGACCTATGTGCCGATCTGGATGGCGGTGCTGGTGTTGGTGTTTGAAGGGTTCAAACATCTGGTGCGTCAGCGTCGGGCTTGAGACGCCCTTGGTACGCTTGGCCCTGAGACGAGTGTCAGGGCCGGCGCAGCCTGCGGCAGCGGCTACAGACAACGCCTCAGATACCGCGCGAACTCAAGGCTTGATTTGTTTCAGCTCGTTGAGCAAGGCCAGCAACGCCTGCATCTTCTCCTCTCCGAATTGCTGCTGGATCTTCTGGTAGTTGATTTCCATGTCGCCACTCATGGACTCGAAGCAGGCCTGGCCCTTTTCAGTCAGGGTGATGAACAGGCGGCGCTGGTCCTCGGGTGATTTGCGGCGGCTGACGTACTCGTCACGCTCCAGGCGCGTGAGCACCCCGGTCATGCTTGGAGGCAGGATGCACGCCATCTTGGCCAGTTGATGACTTTCCAGTTCGCCGTTCTGGCGCAGGATGCGGATCACCCGCCACTGCTGTTCGGTCAAGTCATGCTGGTTGAGGGACGGCCGGAAAAAAGCCATGGCCGCTTCACGGGCTTGGAGCAGCGTTAAGGTCAGGGAAGGTCTTGGCGTCGTCATCTAAAGGTCGGTCAACAGGCTGGGAATCAACGCTAGGCGTCGCGGAAATAAACATTAACACATTCACTATCAGCAATTCCCGGGCAAAATAAAGCCCGATCGAAGAACCTTCGATCGGGCCTGTTTTCAATCGGTCACTGGCTTACTCGGTGGCGAGTACGCCACGACGAACCTGATCACGTTCGATCGATTCGAACAGCGCCTTGAAGTTGCCTTCGCCGAAGCCATCGTCGCCTTTACGCTGGATGAATTCGAAGAACACCGGGCCCATCAGGGTTTCCGAGAAAATCTGCAACAGCAGGCGGCGGTCACCGGCTTCCGACGAGCCATCCAGCAGAATGCCCCGCGATTGCAGTTCGTCCACCGGCTCGCCGTGATTCGGCAAACGGCCTTCGAGCATCTCGTAGTAGGTTTGCGGTGGCGCGGTCATGAAGCGCATGCCGATCTTCTTCAGGCGGTCCCAGGTATCCACCAGATCGTCGGTCAGGAATGCCACGTGCTGAATCCCCTCACCGTTGAACTGCATGAGGAACTCTTCGATCTGCCCCGCGCCCTTGGACGATTCTTCATTGAGCGGGATACGGATCATGCCATCCGGCGCGGTCATGGCCTTGGAGGTCAGGCCGGTGTATTCGCCCTTGATGTCGAAATAACGAATCTCGCGGAAGTTGAACAGCTTCTCGTAGAAACCGGCCCAGTAGGCCATGCGCCCGCGATACACGTTGTGGGTCAGGTGATCGATGATCTTCAGGCCCGCCCCTTCCGGGTTACGGTCGACGCCGTCCAGGTACACGAAGTCGATGTCATAGATCGAGCTGCCTTCGCCGTAGCGGTCGATCAGGTACAGCGGCGCGCCGCCAATGCCCTTGATCGCCGGCAGGTTCAGCTCCATCGGGCCGGTGGCGATATGGATCGGCTGAGCCCCCAGCTCCAGGGCACGGGAGTACGCCTGCTGGGCATTCTTGACGCGAAAGGCCATGCCGCATACCGACGGACCGTGTTCGGCGGCGAAGTACGAGGCCACGCTGTGGGGCTCGTTGTTGAGGATCAGGTTAATGGCGCCCTGACGGTACAAATGCACGTCTTTAGAGCGATGGGTCGCGACTTTGCTGAAACCCATGATCTCGAAGATCGGTTCGAGGGTGTTTGGCGTAGGCGATGCGAATTCGATGAATTCAAAGCCCATCAGGCCCATTGGGTTTTCGAAGATATCTGCCATGGTTGGCGCCTCATCATTATTTTTAGAATTAACGTCCGCGGTCGCGGGCTGCTAGTTGCTATCAATGCTGAGGGCTGGAGGTGGCGCGCAAGAGATGCCGCGCACGCTGCGGGCGAGGAAATCACCGTAGATCAGTTGGAACCCGAGTATCTTCATTTCGACCCTGACTTGCTTACAGGCTGCGGGCGAGGCTTCTGCTGCCAGAAGACATTATTCTTGTATGCGTAACCAGATTCTACACAGCGTAAATAGTTTTGTCCGCAATCTCTATAAAATCCGCTTTTTGCCCAGAGTCGCAAGGGGTTTGTTGCACTGATAGATCCCCAGCAGGATCAAGGCTGCGCCCAGGCCCATGCTCAGGGTCAACTGCTCGCCCAACAGCAGTGCCCCCAGGATCACCGCCGTCAGCGGGTTGAGCGCAATGAAAACGCCAGAGCGCGTGGCGCCGATCTGGCGCAGGCCATCGTAGTACCAGATGTAGGCCAGCGCCGACCCCATCAGGCCCAGGTACAGCAGACTCAGGCCCTGCACCGCACTCAAGTCCAGTAACGCTTGCGGATTCAGCTCGCCGCGCAGGGCGGTGGCGGCACCCAGCATGAGAGTCCCCAGAACAATCGAATACGTCACGGTGTGCAACGGCCCAAGGCTCTGGTTGAGCCCTCGGGAAAACAGCGAATAGACGCCCCACCCCAGCACGCAACCAAAGATCAGCAGGTCGCCGAGCCCACCGTCGGCCGTGCCCTGCAACGCCTGCGGGTCTCGACTGAGGATCACCAGCACGGCGCCCAGTACGCAAACAACGATACCCAGAACCTGGCGCCGACTCAGTTGCTCACGAAACAGCAGCCACGAAGCCAAGGCAATCACCGCCGGGTTCAAGGCCACGATCAAGGACGCCCGCGACGCGCTTATCCGCTGCAAGCCGTAGAAGAAGCACAGGTTGTAAAAGAAAATCCCGAAGAACCCCAAGATCAGCAGTTGCACGCACTGGCGCAGGTTCGGCCGCACCAGCGGGATCCGCTTGCAAGCCATAAACAGCAACAGCGCAAGGCTCGCCAGCAGAAACCGCAGGCTGGCGGCCAGCAGCGGCTCCAGCGCCCCTGACAGCAGGCGTCCGGCGACAAAGGTTCCGCCCCAGATCATGGTGACCGCGATGAGTTTGCAATAGACCGCTCTGTCAGAAGGACCGGAGGGTGTTTGGTCGAACGTTTTCATAAGATTTCAGCACCGGCTTACCTGGGATGGGCTTATTCTTCGTCTAATCAAAGATCATCGTAAAATGAGCAATCACTCATGACCCTGACTCAATTGGAGATTTTTTCCCTGGTCGCCGAATTGCGTGGTTTCACGACGGCCGCCAGCCGCCTGGGAATCACCCAGTCAGCGGTGTCCCACGCCATCAAGGCGCTGGAACAAGAGCTGGGTGTGGAGCTGATTCGCCGCCATCAGGCACAGGTCGAGCTGAGCGATATTGGCCAGCAACTATTGCTGCGCGCCCGGACCATGCTGGGCCTGGCCGCAACCATGCACCAGGAAGCTGCCGATGCCCGAGGCATGAAGCGCGGCACCCTGCGCATCGGCTCGTTTGGGCCAACCTCTTCGATGAAACTGCTGCCGGCCATTCTCGCCGAGTACCGCAGCCGCTACCCCGGCATCGAAGTGCACATCGACGAAGGCCCGGATCGACAGGTCGTGCAATGGCTCGAGGAGCGACGCATCGACGTGGGTTTCGTGGTGCTGCCCCAGGAGCGCTTCGATACCTTTGCCTTGTTGCAGGATCAATGGGTAGCCCTGTTGCCGGCTCAACACCCACTGGCAAATGAAAGCGCCGTCAGCCTGGCCCAGCTGTGCGTCGACCCCTTCGTGCTCACCGAGGCCGGGTCAGCCGAGCTGGTGACCCGGCTGTTTCATCAAGTCGGCCTCAGCCCCAACATCCGCTATCGCAACTCGCAGTTGCTCAGCACCCTGGAAACCGTGGCCCGTGGCGAGGCCGTGAGCCTGGTGGCCGAGCTGGCACTGCCGACCATGCACGATCCGCGCTATGTGCGCAGGCCCCTGAGCCAGCCAGCCAAACGTCAGATCGGCATAGCTGTGCTGGATCGGCGCCAGTCATCGCCGGCGACGCTGGCGTTTATCGAGCAGGCCCAGCGCCTGTACCCAAGATCCCAGGGCGCAAAATAGGCATCCCGTCTATCCTCCCCCTCACCCGGGTTCGATATGTACCCACTGCGATCCCCCTTCTTCTGGCGCCAGTGTCCAGGCGCCGTCCCGTTATAGGTTTGGTCTATGCCATTGACCGTAAAAGGTCCGCAGAAACGCTCGACCCGTGCCCTGCGCACGCTGCTCATCGGCTTGCTGCCGGTGCTGCTGGGCATGATCATCCTGTACCTGCAGGCTGAGCGGGCGCTGCTCCAGAGCAGCCAGCAAACCGCCGAGGAAGCGATCCGCCAGTTCGACCTGATGCTCGACAACAGCGATATCGCCGCCCGCGTGTTGCTGCCTCTGGTTGGCGAGCCTTGCGATGAGACCCGGCAACTGGCGCTGCGCGACCAGGTCACACGCCGTCCGTTCGTGCGCTCGACAAACCTGGTCTGGCGGAACGACAACTACTGCAGTTCATTGCTCGGGCGTTTTTCAGCCGCCCTGGACCCACGAGACTATGTCGACGGTCGGTTGTGGTTGATGAATGGCAACCCGATCACACCCGACACTGCCCTGCTGATCTACCGCCTGAGCCAAGGCGAGCGCTCCGCGCTGGCGACCATCGACGGGTATCACCTGACGAACGCCCTGCGCCTGATCAGCCGTTACGCCGACCTGAAACTGCAAGTGGGCAACAGTTGGCTGTCAGCGGACGGCAAGGTCCATGGGCTACCTGTGCCATCCGCGCCGGTGGCCCACCAGGAGTTGGACTCCGCGCGCTACCCCTACCGCGTCAGCGCCGGCTTTCCCGAAGGCGATGTCTGGCTCTATATGAAGGCCCAGTACCCGCCGCTGTTCAGCCTTCTGCTGTTCTTTGGAATTCTCTCGGGATTCGCCGGCCACTGGTGGCAAAAGCGCTCGTCATCACCCAGTCACGAACTGCAGCGGGCCCTGGGCGCCGCGGAGTTCATCCCCTACTTCCAGCCGGTGGTGCGTGGCGATACCGAGCAGTGGGCAGGCCTTGAAGTTCTGATGCGCTGGAAGCATCCCAAGGAAGGTTTGGTGCGCCCGGATTTGTTCATTCCGTTTGCCGAGCACTCCGGCCTGATCGTACCCATGACCCGCTCCCTGATGCAGCAGACCGCACAGCTGCTGGCGCCCAACGCCTCAAGCTTCAGCGATAACTTTCACATTGGCATCAACATCACCGCCAGCCACTGCCATGACCTGCAACTGCTCGATGACTGCCGCGACTTTCTCGCCCAGTTCCCCGCCGGCAAGGTGGTGCTGGTGCTGGAACTGACCGAACGCGAGTTGGTGGAACCCACCGCCATGACCCACAAACTGTTCGAAGAATTGCACAAGTTGGGGGTAATGATCGCCATTGACGACTTCGGTACCGGGCATTCCAGCCTGGCGTACTTGCGTCAGTTTAATGTCGACTATCTGAAGATTGATCAGAGCTTCGTTGCCATGATCGGTATTGACGCCCTTTCGCGCCATATACTCGACAGTGTCATCGAGCTCTCGGCGAAGCTGGACTTGGGCATCGTCGCCGAAGGTGTTGAAACACTAGAACAACGGGACTATTTGGCGGGGAAAGGCGTCGATTTCCTGCAAGGTTACTTGTTTGGTCGACCGATGCCGGGGGATGAATTCCTAACTGAGTTGGCGCGCCACTAAATAGCCATTTGCGCAAAAAAACACACAATGCATTGCCATTGTCATGCACCAATTTGAATCATCATTAGCAATTGATTCTTGCAAGAACAACATGATTTACTCTTGCCCCGTTAACTACTACAATTTTTCTGGCCTGTACAAGATTCACCGATAGGTCATTAAATTGAGTCGTTCCCCGGCTCTTGGCCTCATCGTTTTGTATGTGCTTGGTATCAGCCAAATACCTTATTGGAGTAAAGATATTGTCCAGACTCGCTGAATTTCGTGCAGCAGAAAAAGCACTTCAAGAACAGCTCGCGCAGCTGGAATCCCTGAAGAACGATGCCGGGCTCAAAAAGGAAATCGAGTTCGAGGAAAAACTTCAGGGCCTGATGAAAACCTACGGCAAGAGCCTGCGCGACATCATCGCGATTCTCGATCCGAACCCGGGCAAGTCCCAGCCAGCAGCCTCTGCCCCGAAACAACGTCGCGCTCGCGTGGTCAAGGTCTATCAGAATCCACACACCGGTGAGCTGATTGAAACCAAGGGCGGCAATCATCGCGGGCTCAAAGCCTGGAAAGAAGAGTATGGCGCTGCCACTGTAGATTCCTGGCTGCGCGGTTAACAACGCTTCGGTCACCAGGGCCCCGCATTGGCGGGGCCTTTGCTTTTTAGCAGTTTCATTTATAGCCAATTGCATTAGTTACAACCGGCTAAATATTCACAACCTCAAGCATCCGCAATAAGGTTTGGCGAGAATCGGCACCTGCGTTCCAGATCACGCGCATTGCACAAGAGCCACCCCATAACTTTGTGCTTAATTCGTTGTCATGGATGCGGAGCATTCTCTGCCAATGGAAATACCCTGCCAAGAGCAAGGTTAAAGTTTCAAGCTATTTCGGGTAGCGAGTATTTCATCCTGACTCTCTGCATAAGCCGCCGCCTGGCCAGCGTAAGAAAGTACATAGGCCTTATCGGCATCCAACGCCGCCACCAGTGTTTGCGACAACACATGCCGACCGTTCTGAGTAATGGTGCAGGTGGTTTCAAGAGCAGAGAGGCGACTCAATTGCGCTTCATGAATCCGATTGCACACACTTTGATAGCCACCTTGTGCAAAGTCCTTTTGCACTGACTTGCGCATCTCCAGCACCACACCTTGAAGATTCACTGCATGACCACTTTCAACCTCCGTCATCGTCAACTCCATAACCAGTACCGGGGTGCCGCCGGCATCATTTTTCACTGCGCGCTGACGAGAGACTTTTGAACTCGGTTCGGCCGGCTGTTCGGGCAACGCCTCCACTTGCCACCCGCTGGGCCAGGCAATCACCGGCTCCGCAGCCTGGGCCAGGGCGCAGAGCAGCAGGCTGCATGTGAGGGCGACGGTTTTTACGAAAAAGGGCATTGTCAGCAATACCTGAGAAACGGGTCTCAAAGTTTGCAGGTGACGCCAGGATTGGGCAATAGATCAGGAGCATTGGGTTTGGCGCCAAGGACGGCTGTTGCGTATCATTGCGCATCCCAAGGATGCATGAATCATCGCAAGCCAAGGCACCGCTCGTTTGCCCGAGCGCCGTTTGCCCCACTTTTTTCCGGAGGGCCCATGAGCCTGCACGAACTTGATACTTTCCCCGGCGTTACCGCCCAGCCTGACTCCGCCACCGCCAACTTTGTGTTCAATCACACCATGCTGCGGGTCAAGGACATCACTCAATCCCTGGATTTCTACACCCGTGTCCTGGGCTTCTCGCTGGTAGAAAAACGCGACTTCCCCGAGGCTGAATTCAGCCTGTACTTCCTGGCCCTGGTGGACAAGGCGCAGATCCCGGCTGACGCCGCAGTGCGTACCCAATGGATGAAGTCGATCCCGGGGATTCTCGAACTGACCCATAACCACGGCACCGAAAACGACCCGGATTTCGCCTACCACAATGGCAACACTGACCCTCGCGGCTTTGGCCACATTTGCATCTCGGTACCGGACATCGTTGCCGCCTGCGAGCGTTTCGAAACACTGGGCTGCGACTTCCAGAAACGCCTGACCGATGGCCGCATGAAAAGCCTGGCCTTTATCAAGGACCCGGACGGCTACTGGGTCGAAATCATCCAGCCGGCCCCGCTGTAGCAACTCGTTTTAACGGGCAAATAAAAACCCCATGAGCCTGGCTCATGGGGTTTTGTTTTTTGCGTCACCGCTTTACGCCGGAGCCGAGGTCCGGATCAAGTGGTCGAAAGCACTGAGAGATGCCTTGGCCCCCTCGCCTACCGCAATCACGATCTGTTTGTACGGCACCGTGGTGACGTCACCGGCAGCGAACACCCCGGGCAGAGACGTTTCACCGCGAGCGTCGACGATGATCTCGCCCCGCGGCGACAACTCGACAGTGCCTTTGAGCCAGTCCGTGTTGGGCAGCAAGCCGATCTGGACAAAGATCCCTTCCAGTTCGACGGTGTTGAACTCACCCGAGTCACGGTCCTTGTAGACCAGACCGGTGACTTTCTGGCCGTCGCCCTTCACTTCGCTGGTCAGGGCGCTGGTGATGACCTTGACGTTCGGCAGGCTGTGCAGCTTGCGCTGCAGCACCGCATCGGCGCGCAACTTGCCGTCGAATTCCAGCAACGTCACGTGACTGACGATACCCGCCAGGTCGATGGCCGCTTCAACCCCAGAGTTGCCACCGCCGATCACTGCTACGCGCTTGCCCTTGAACAATGGGCCGTCGCAGTGCGGGCAGAAACACACCCCCTTGGCCTTGTACTCCTGCTCGCCCGGCACACCCATTTCACGCCAGCGGGCACCGGTGGCCAGGATTAGCGACTTGGCCTTGAGGCTGGCACCGCTTTCAAAGCGCACCTCATGCAACCCGCCCACTTCGGTTGCCGGGATCAGGGCGCTGGCGCGCTGCAGGTTCATGATGTCGACATCGTACTGACGAACGTGGGCTTCCAGGGCTCCAGCCAGTTTCGGGCCTTCGGTCTCCTGCACCGAGATGAAGTTTTCAATGGCCATGGTGTCCAGCACCTGGCCGCCAAAACGTTCGGCGGCGACACCCGTGCGGATGCCTTTACGAGCCGCGTAGATTGCTGCTGCGGCGCCCGCCGGGCCACCGCCGACCACCAGCACGTCAAAGGCGTCTTTGGCGTTGATTTTTTCGGCCTGTTTCTCGATCGCGCTCGTATCGATCTTGCCGAGGATTTCCTCAAGCCCCATGCGGCCCTGGCCGAAGTTCACGCCGTTCAGGTACACGCTGGGAACAGCCATGATCTGACGCTCGTCGACCTCGTCCTGGAACAGCGCGCCGTCGATGGCCACGTGGCGGATATTCGGGTTCAGCACCGCCATCAGGTTCAGTGCCTGGACCACGTCGGGGCAGTTCTGGCAGGACAGCGAAAAGTAGGTTTCGAAATTGAATTCGCCCTTCAGCGAGCGAATCTGCTCCAGCACTTCAGCACTGGCTTTCGAAGGGTGACCGCCGACTTGCAGCAAGGCCAGCACCAACGAAGTAAATTCGTGGCCCATGGGGATACCGGCAAAACGCAGGCTGATATCGCTTCCCGGGCGGTTCAACGAGAACGAAGGCTTGCGCGCATCGGTACCGTTATCGAGCAAGGTGATCAGGCTCGAAAGACTGGCAACTTCTTTGAGCAGTTCAAGCATTTCCTGGGATTTCGCACCGTCGTCGAGGGAGGCTACGATCTCGATCGGCTGGGTGACCCGTTCCAGGTATGACTTCAACTGAGATTTAAGATTGGCGTCCAACATACGGGCGATTTCCTTTTAATTCGGTAAAAAAAAACGCCCGAGCGAAGGTCGCCCGGGCGTTTTGAGGGCGGTGCAGCTTACTTAAGGTGCGGTAAAACCCGCCCTGAGGTGCTTCACGGACTTAGATCTTGCCGACCAGGTCCAGGGATGGAGCGAGGGTGGCCTCGCCTTCTTTCCACTTGGCTGGGCAGACTTCGCCTGGGTGGGCGGCAACGTATTGAGCGGCCTTGATCTTGCGCAGCAGCTCGGATGCGTCACGGCCTACACCGCCATCGTTGATTTCGACGATTTTGATCTGGCCTTCAGGGTTGATCACGAAGGTGCCACGGTCAGCCAGACCGGCTTCTTCGATCAGTACGTCGAAGTTGCGGGAGATGGTCAGGGTTGGGTCACCGATCATGGTGTACTGGATTTTGCCGATGGCTGGCGAAGTGTTGTGCCAGGCAGCGTGGGCAAAATGGGTGTCGGTCGAGACGCTGTAGATTTCGACGCCCAGCTTCTGGAATTCGGCGTAGTTGTCGGCCAGGTCTTCCAGCTCGGTTGGGCAAACGAAGGTGAAGTCAGCTGGGTAGAAGAATACGACAGACCATTTGCCTTTCAGATCGGCGTCCGACACTTCGACGAATGCGCCGTTTTTGAATGCGGTTGCTTTGAACGGTTTAACTTGGCTGTTGATGATAGGCATCGTTGACTCTCCGTCAGTGGTTGAAAACTTGATGGGGAGAATCTTAGCCAACCCGCCGCCGATGCGCTCATTGGCAAACCTGATGCTACCGATTGGTTTTGACTATCAGCGGACTGTATTAATAGAAGAAACCCGAATCTACTGTTCGACCGGTTTTTCTTCGAGACGGGCCATGCCCAGGAACGGGCTGGCCTCGACGTAGCGCATGGCTGACTTCACGTCTTTCCAGCCGACATAACTCATCAAGGACTTCAGATCCCAGCCACAGCGGTGAGCCCAGGTTGCAAACCCGCGGCGCAGTGAATGGCTGGTGTAGCCTTCGGCCGCAATCCCGGCCCGCTCCAGCGCCTGGCGCAACAAAGGGATCACGCTGTTGGCATGCAGCCCCTGCTCGCTCAGATTGCCCCAGCGATCGATGCTGCGAAAAACCGGACCACGCACCAACGCCGCGCTGGCGATCCACTCGATATAGGCCTGAACCGGACATAGCCGCTGCAACGACGGCGTCTGGTAGGTCCTGCCGAGGTTCTCTCGATCACTCTTGCTGCGCGACACGTACACACTGATGCCGGAGCCGGCAATGGCCTGCACGTGTTCGACGTGCAAGCGACACAACTCGTCGCTGCGAAAGCCGCGCCAGAAGCCAAGAAGAATCAGCGCCGTATCCCGTCGGGCACGCAACAGGGCCGGCGTGTCCTCATCGACAATCGCCTGCCGAGCTTCCAGGGCGAGGCAGTTGACCACCTGCTCCAGATGCTGCAACTGCAAAGGCTCGGCCTGTTTTTCCTGGACCGGATGCAAAGCGCGAATCCCCTTGAACACCTGCCGCACCACAGGCGCCTTGGTCGGATCGGCAAAACCCTGGCTGTTATGCCACTGCGCCAGGGCCGAGAGCCGCAGCTTCAGCGTGTTGATCGATAACTCACCGGCATAGGCCGCCAGGTAGCGCGCCACACTGTCGCTGGTGGCGGGCAGGAACCCACCCCAACTCACCTCAAAATGTTCAATGGCGGCTCGATAGCTGCGCCGCGTGTTGTCACGCGTCGCGGCTTGCAGGTAACGATCCAGCTCACTCATGGGGATGCTTCGCTCTAAACGTACGGAAACTCGAGAAGAAAAGCGCAAATCGCTACTGACACGGGGTAATACCACTATATCCCATGTCATTAACGTAAAAGATTTTATTAAAATAATGCGCTATATTGTATGTAATTACATGGTACATACCACAACACGAAATCGTAGGAGAGCACATGGCTCGCGGCGGCATAAATAAAGCGGTGGTGCAAACGGCACGCCTGGCGATCCTCGCGCGCGGCGAGCACCCGAGCATCGACGCAGTACGCATCGAAATGGGCAATACCGGCTCAAAAACCACTATTCATCGTTATTTGAAGGAGCTGGATGACGGGGTTGCACGCACGGGCACCCCGCCCCAGGAGCTTGAGGACGAACTGGCACAGCTGGTTACGCGCCTCGCAGAGCGTCTGCGAGAGCAAGCTCAGGAGCCCATCGAGCAGGCCCAGGCACAATTTGCGGCGCACAGGCTGGCCCTCGAAGAGCGTCTCGCAGAAGCTGAAAACACACGGGCTCAACTGCAGCAGCAACTGGACGTTCAAGGCGTAGCACTGGCGAATGAGAGCGCCACCCTGCTCAGCACCCGCTCCACGCTACAGAGCGAACAGACCCGCAATGCTGGCTTGAACCAGGCCTTGAGTGATTTCGAACTGCGCCTGAATGACAAGGACCAGCAAATCAGCTCCCTGGAAGACAAGCACCTGCATGCCCGTGACGCGCTGGAGCACTACCGCAGCGCGGTGAAGGATCAGCGCGAACAGGAGCAGCGACGTCACGAAGGGCAGCTGCAACAGGTCCAGATGGAGCTGCGCCAGGCACAGCAAAGTGCACTGGTTCGCCAGGATGAGATCACCCAACTGCATCGAGACAATGAGCGACTGTTCAGTGAGAACCGCGCCACTCAAAAAGAGCTGAAGCAGACTCAGGAGCAGGCGAAGAAGAGTGATGCGCGGATTGAGCAACTGCTGGAGCAATCAGGCCGTATGGACAGCGACCGGACGCTGCTTCAGGAACGCCTGCGCGTAGCCCTTCTGGAGAGCCACGCACTCAAGCAGCAAGCTGAAGAGCAGGCCCGCAGCAACAAGGAGTTGGAATTGCGCGCGACCAAGGCCGAGGCCGGCCTTGAAGCCCTGCGTCTGGCCACGCCACACAAGGCGCAGCCAGATGCACAGGAACCACCGCCGAACGCTTAGGCGCCGACCGGGGTACGCATGGTGACGAACTCTTCGGCGGCAGTCGGGTGCACGCCGATGGTTTCGTCGAAGTCGCGTTTGGTTGCGCCAGCCTTCAAGGCAATGGCCAGCCCCTGAACGATCTCACCCGCGTCGGGCCCGACCATATGGCAGCCCAGGACCTTATCGGTCTTGGCATCCACCACCAGCTTCATCAGGGTGCGCTCCTGGCATTCGGTCAGGGTCAGTTTCATCGGCCGGAAACGGCTTTCAAAAATCTGCACCTCGTGCCCCTCCTCCCGCGCCTGCTCTTCGGTCAGGCCGACCGTACCGACATTGGGTAGGCTGAACACGGCGGTAGGGATCATCCGGTAATCCACCGGACGATATTGCTCAGGCTTGAACAGGCGTCGCGCCACAGCCATACCTTCGGCCAAGGCTACGGGCGTCAGTTGCACGCGGCCGATGACATCGCCAATGGCCAGGATCGAGGGCTCGGCGCTCTGATACTGCTCATCAACCTCGACAAAGCCACGCTCATCCAACTTGACCCCGGTATTTTCCAGGCCCAGGTTGTCGAGCATCGGCCGCCGCCCCGTGGCATAGAACACACAGTCGGCCACCAGCTCTCGTCCATCCTTGAGAGTGACACTCAGACTGCCATCGGCCTGTTTGTCGATCCGCTTGATATCCGAATTGAACTGCAGGTTCATCCCGCGCTTGGTCAATTCTTCCTGCAAATGCTTGCGCACCGCACCATCGAAGCCCCGCAGGAACAGCTCGCCGCGATACAGCAACGTGGTGTCCGCGCCAAGGCCATGGAAAATCCCGGCAAACTCGACGGCGATGTAACCACCCCCGACGACCAGGACACGCTTTGGCAGCTCCTTGAGGAAGAACGCCTCGTTGGAGCTGATGGCGTGTTCGCGCCCCGGAATATCCGGGATCTGCGGCCAGCCGCCCGTGGCGATCAGGATGTGCTTGGCGGTGTAGCGCTGGCCATTGACCTCCACCTGATGGGGATCGATCAGTTTGGCGTGGCCCTCGTGCAAGGTGACACCGCTGTTGACCAGCAGGTTGCGGTAGATCCCGTTGAGGCGATGGATTTCCCGGTCCTTGTTGGCGATCAGGGTTGGCCAGTCAAAGCTCGCATCACCCAGGGTCCAGCCAAACCCTTGGGCCTGCTCGAAGTCTTCTGCGAAGTGTGCGCCGTACACCAGAAGCTTCTTCGGCACACAGCCGACGTTGACGCAGGTGCCACCCAGATAGCGACTCTCGGCCACGGCGACTTTCGCCCCAAAACCTGCGGCAAACCGCGCCGAGCGCACACCGCCGGAACCGGCGCCAATTACATAAAGATCAAAATCGTAGGCCATTTCACTCTCCCAGGCAGGCTGACAGCATAACCGCAGTTATCGATACGGTCAGCGCAGTGCATTTAACATCGGGGTAGAAAACGAAAAAGCCACCCGAAGGTGGCTTTTCAGTACAGGGTCCCGCCAGGGCTATCAGTAAGCCTTGCCAGTCTTGTAGAAGTTCTCGAAGCAGAAGTTGGTTGCGTCGATGTAGCCTTCGGCGCCACCGCAGTCAAAACGCTTGCCTTTGAACTTGTAGGCCATCACGCAGCCGTTTTGCGCCTGCTTCATCAGGGCGTCGGTTATCTGGATTTCGCCGCCCTTGCCTGGTTCGGTTTGCTCGATCAGGTCGAAGATGTCCGGGGTCAGAATGTAACGACCGATGATTGCCAGGTTCGACGGTGCATCTTCCGGCTTTGGCTTCTCGACCATGCTGTGTACGCGGTAGATGTCGTCGCGGATCATTTCGCCGGCGATTACGCCGTACTTGTGGGTTTCCTGCGGGTCGACTTCCTGGATGGCCACGATCGAGCAGCGGAACTGCTTGTACAGCTTGACCATCTGCGTCAGCACGCCGTCGCCGTCAAGGTTCACACACAGGTCATCCGCCAGGACCACGGCGAAAGGTTCGTCGCCAATCAGTGGACGGCCGGTGAGGATGGCGTGGCCCAGGCCTTTCATTTCGGTCTGACGGGTGTAGGAGAACGAGCACTCGTCGAGCAACTTGCGGATACCGACCAGGTATTTCTCTTTGTCGGTGCCCTTGATTTGGTTTTCCAGCTCGTAACTGATGTCGAAGTGGTCTTCGAGGGCGCGCTTGCCGCGACCGGTCACGATGGAGATTTGGTTCAATCCGGCATCCAGCGCTTCTTCAACGCCGTACTGGATCAGTGGCTTGTTCACCACTGGCAGCATTTCTTTAGGCATGGCCTTAGTCGCTGGCAGGAAGCGAGTGCCGTAACCGGCTGCTGGGAACAAGCATTTCTTGATCATATGAGTCCTTAAAAGGGCTGTGCTTACGAGTTCGGCGCAGTCTAATCAGGCGGCGAGCACCTTACAATGCCCCGCGCTGGCTAACCGCTGCCATCATAGAGAAATATTCAAGCAGATAGTTCCACAGCATCCTGCAGATCGCTCCCCAGGTAAATCGCCGCCGCCCTGGCCGGAGGAAGTTTCAGATCAATCCCCTGTTGCCCCGAGCGTTAAATGCCACGCCCTTGAGGAGCGTTTGCCGCTATGATTACGCCCTTGATCCCGCTCACGAGACCTCTAGATGTCGGCAGCAAAAAGCATAAACGGTTACCTGATCAGTAAAGCGCAAGACGGCCAATGGTGGGTGACCAGCAGCAACGGCGAAAACATCGCCGGGCCGTTCGCCTCCGAAGCATTGGCGATTGAAGTGGCTTCAGTCCTGCAGGATCAGCCTCCGCCCCCGGCCCGGCGGCGCAACGCCAAGCCCTGAGCCCGCAATAACCGCATCGAGCCCTGCAACTAGCAGGGCTTTTTGATTGTCTGTACCGTAATGGCCGTTGGCTATGGCATTGCGCCTTGGCCTCGGCAACCGCGCCGCCCCTACTCTTGAATGACGACAACCTATATGAACAGACTTTTGGCACTGACCGCTGTATTGGCTCTGAGTGGATGCGCGACGGCCTCCAACACTTACCTGGCAAACGGCGAACAAGGCCTGAGCATCGATTGCTCCGGCGAAGCCAGCTCCTGGGCCAGCTGCTACGAGAAGGCTGATGCCTCTTGTGCGGGCACGGGCTACCGAATCGTCGGCACTGAAGGCACGCCCTCTCTGAAAGAGAGTGAAAAGACTCTGGGCGTCGATGTCGGCAACTTCAAGAGCCGCAGCGTGGTGGTGGTGTGCAAATAACCGGCACCTGCCGGCCTACATATGAATTTCGGCGAACTTGATACCCAGGCCACGGATCGTCTCGACCAGCTCGTCCAGCCGCGAGAATGACTCGACCTCATCGTTGTCATCCACCAGGAAATAGCTGCGCCCAGCGCTCTTCTTGAAAAAAACGATCCACTCTCCCGAATTCGCCGGATTTTGAATCACATGGGTCGCAGAGATATTACCCTCTGCATGCCGCTCCCTTACTTGCTCACGCTTCATGCCTGCTCCCAAAAAGACAATGCCGCCAAAGCATAGGCTTTGACGGCATCAGTGACGATGGTCGACAGTTTATCGGATGCCTTGGCCAATCAAAACGCCATCCAGCGTCTGACCGTACAAATTCACCCCATCATTGGCGTGAAACTTGACCCGGGTTTTCTCGATCGAGCCTTCCACCAGCCGCGGATCCTGCGGCCGCTCATGCTTGTTGACGAACGCCGCCACATCCCAGGCCTGCTGATCGCTCAGGGTTCCGGGCTTGCCCAGAGGCATGTTGTGCTTGATAAAAGACGCCGCCGTATTGATCCGGTGCATCCCCGCGCCCCAGTTGTAGGAGTCCTTGCCCCACAACGGTGGCATTACATAATCCTGCCCGACCTTCTGCCCCTGGCCGTTATCGCCGTGGCAAACCGCACATTGAGCCTTGAACACCTGCTCGCCACGCGCAATGTCGTAGCCCTGGGCCGACTTGGGCACTTCAGGGTAGCCACGCCCCGGTAGTTCAACGCCGAGCGGCGCCTTGCTCGCCAGCCAGTAGGCGTACACCGACAACGCAGTGATTTCCTTGCTGTCCGCTGCGGGCGGCGTCCCACCGTTCATGCTGAACTGGAAGCAGCCCTGCAAGCGTTCGGCAAAGGTGTTGACCTTGTCGTTCTTTTGCCGATACGCCGGGTACATCGGGTAAGCCCCCCAAAGCGGCGCCGAGTTGGCGACCCGACCCTGGCCAAGGTGACAGTTGCTGCAATTGAGGCCGTTGCCGACAAAATTGGGCGCCATACGCTTGGTGTCGACAAACAGCGCATAGCCGTCACGTACCATCTTGCCGTAGGCGTTGTTCGGCAGTTCGCTTTCAGCCGGGGGCTGGAAGTATTGCCCGTGGCTGGCAGCGGCCGGCGTCTGCAACTGGCTCTGATCCTCCATGGCAATGGATGCCGCCTGTACAGAAGTTGCCAGCAAACCGAAGGCCAACGGGAACGAAAAACGAATATTCATGGCCGGCTCTCCTGGCTGTTCACTTTGGAAAAATAATCAGCCACTGCTGTCACTTCCTCTGCGCTCAAGGACTTGGCGATGTGCCCCATCAGGTCGTCCGGGTCATTGCGCCGTGTGCCATCGCGCCAGGCGTTCAGTTGGGCGGTCAGGTAGGCTGCGGATTGCCCGGCCAAAGGCGGAAAGGTCTGCCCCACCCCCACGCCACCCGGGCCGTGGCACGTCACACACTCCGGTACCTGTCGATCCCAGGCCCCACGCAGGGCCAGGCGTTCGCCCAGGCCATTGGGCGTTGCACTGCGGGAAATGGCGGGGGTCGCCGGGGCAGGCATGGCGGCGAGGGTTTGAGTGACGGCGCGGATTTCGTCCTCGGCCAGGGCCTTGGCCAGTGGCTGCATCACCGGGCTGATGCGCGAACCACTGCGAAAATCTTCCAGCTGCTTGCTCAGATAGCCGGCCGGCAGCCCTGCCAGACGGGGAAAGCCGGCTGCCGCTAGGCCCATGCCATCGGCTCCGTGGCACGAGACACAGGCCATTGCGGCAGGCTGCGCGCCACCCTGGGTGAAGACTTTCTGCCCCTCCACGGCGTGGGCAGATTGAACGGACAACAGCATCAGACTACTCAGCAGTATTCGATCCAGTGGGATCATGTCGAACTCCATTATTTTAGTTATATGCTTAGGCCTACTTAATATAAGCCTAAAAACAGTTGGCAAATAGCTATCACTGCTACAACTGCAAAATCGGAGTCGAGCCACCGCACGCCTGAATATTCATCCACAAAAAAGCCCGCGGCGCTTCGAGACCCGAAGCGCGGCAGGCTGTTGAAAAAAATCGAGAGGCGGTCAGCCGGAAATGCATTCCTCGGCGGCCTTGCGGATATCGCCAGGGCGCATCGGAACGTTGGACATGCTCTCGTGCAGCTTGATGCTGCTGCCTCCCGAGCGCTCTTCAATATCAAACACCGCAGTCGGACCTGAAGACACTTTCTGCGGAACAATGATGCGCATGCCGTCCTTGTGCGGCTCGACCTGCAAGGCTCCCCGGCTGCCGGCCAACTTCTCGGTGACGCACTTGGCGTACTCCGGCGGCTTTTTCCCCGAAATCACGTTCAGGGTGGGCGGCGCCTGGTTAATATCCGAGACGGTCGCACAACCGCTGATCGCCAGAGCCAGAATCAACACACCCCACTTCATACAAATCCTCCAATAAAAACCGTCCGACAGTGTAAATGGTGTTTTTCTCCGGCGCGGGAGGTTTTATCGCTCATAAATCGGTAAATAACTGTTTTAAATTGTCAAACCCGGCGGGAGCGGCCCGCTACTACCCCGTGCGGCCTGATAAACTGCGCCATCTTTCAGCTATCGTTTTGATTTTGTAGAAAAAGCCCTTCTGGAGGCGCCCATGAAATTTATCCACCAGCGCGAGCACCTCAACGAGGACGATATTGTCGTCATCGAATGCTCCCAGACCTGCAACATTCGCCTGATGAGCGACGCCAACTTCCGCAGCTTCAAGAATGGCGGTCGCCACAGCTACCACGGTGGGGCCTTCGACAAGTTCCCGGCCAAGATCACCGCGCCGAGTACCGGTTTCTGGAACATCACCATCGACACCGTGACCACCCGCGCCATCAGCGTTACCCGCAAACCGAGCCTGAAGCATTCGATCAAGATCGTCCGCCGCTCCAGCTCTAAACTGCGCTGATTCCGCTCTCACCTCGCCAACCCAAGACAGGTACGCCCGTGGCTCAAACGACCAAGTACGTCATCAAATACAAGCTCAACGGCGAGCGTCGCTTCGAATTCGCCCAACTCGAGACCGGCACCCAGGAAGAGGCACAGGCGGCCTTGCTGGCGTTGCATGGCCAGTCCGAAGACGTGATCAGCGATGTCAGCGTGAGTAAAGCCCTGTAACGCCCGCGCCCTGTCCGACGCCCCATTCAAACGGCGCCGAGACGGCATCTCCTCGGAGTGTCCCTTGAGTAGTCACAGCAGCGACCCCTCCCCTAGTCTCGGCCTGTTTACCGAGACTGATCTGGCACAACCCGCACGCACCGAACAGATCGGCCAGCAGTCCCGGGTGCTGAGGGGCTTCGCCTTGCCTTGGGTCGAGCGCCTGCTGCCGGCCCTCAGGTCGGTGCTTGTCGTTGCGCCGTTTCGCAGTATGGTTACCCCTGGCGGCTTCACCATGTCGGTGGCCTTGAGCAGTTGCGGCAACCTGGGCTGGACCACCGACCACAGTGGTTATCGCTACGCCCGCCTCGACCCGCAGACCGGCCAACCCTGGCCGGCAATGCCCGGAGTATTCGAGCAGCTGGCCCGGGCCGCGGCCCAGGCGGCGGGTTTCGATGGCTTCAGCCCCGATTCCTGCCTGATCAACCGTTATGTCGCCGGGGCCAGGATGTCTTTGCACCAGGACAAGAACGAACGCGATTACAGCGCGCCCATCGTCTCGGTCTCCCTGGGTTTGCCGGCGATGTTCCTGTTTGGCGGCGAGCAGCGTAGCGACCGACAACTGCGGGTCCCGTTGCTGCACGGTGATGTGGTGGTGTGGGGTGGCGTCGACCGGCTGCGCTTTCATGGTGTGCTGCCGCTCAAGGCTGGCAGCCACGAGAAATTAGGCGAGCAGCGGATCAACCTGACGTTTCGCCACGCGGGCTGAAGAGTCGGCTAGCTGCGACAGCCTACAGCGCAACCGCCTGGCAACCGCGCTTTCACGCATTGCCAGGGGCGTGACCTGTTATCAGTGACTGGCAGCCGCTGCATCCGTCGAATGAACGCCGATATAGACCGCAACCGAGTCCGGGCCGGTGTAGACCTCGAAATCCGTAGCGAACTTGCGGCGCAACTGTGGACGGTCTTCGAAGTAGGCCCAGACCAGGCCCCAGGTCTGGATCACGCTGTCGGGCAGCGGCCCCTTCGCGTTGAACACCAGGTATTGGCCACCCTCGACCTGCACCGACTGATAGCCCTCTGCCGCACCGGTCACTTCAACCCCGGCGGTGACATCAAAGGCTCCCGTGGCATCGGACTCATAACCGGAGTACACGCCATAGACAAAGGAATCAGGCTCGCGAGGCTCGATCTTTTCGAACAGCCCTTCGATAAAAAAACGCGCCCACATCGGGCCGATCTGCGCCGTCTCCGGCTGTTGTTCAGTGGCGTTGAGGGTTCGCACCTGCAAACCGGCAACACTGAACGGCAACACCTCGCGCATTTTTACATCCATGGGCCTTATTCCTTGTTCAGGTATTGATTGAAATTGATTATTGGCCAGCAGGTCAGCGGTTGACGTCCACCACCACCCGGCCGCGCAACTGGCCCGCCAACAAGCGCGGAGCGGCCTCGATGGCTTCGCTCAAGCCGATTTCCTGGCTGATCAGCGGCAGCAGCGCCGGGTCAAGGTCCTGACTCAGACGGTCCCAGGCCAGCATCCGCAAGGCTTTGGGCTGAGTCACGCTGTTGATCCCCGCCAGGGTCACGCCGCGCAGGATAAACGGCGCAACCGATGCCGGGAAGTCCATGCCCTGGGCCAGGCCACAGGCAGCGACCGTGCCATTGGCCCGAGTTGCAGCACAGGCATTGGCCAGGGTGTGGCTGCCCACCGAGTCGATAACCGCGGCCCAACGCTCCTTGGCCAGGGGTTTGCCGGGTTGGGAGAGGCTGGCACGATCGATGATTTCACTGGCCCCCAATTGCTGCAGGTAGGCGTGTTCTGCGGTCCGCCCGGTTGAGGCCACCACCCGATACCCCAGACGTGCCAGCAGTGCGATGGAAAAACTGCCAACCCCGCCATTGGCCCCGGTGACCAGCACTTCGCCCTGCTCCGGCGTGACGCCATGACGTTCCAGCGCCAGGATCGCGAGCATCGCCGTGTAACCCGCGGTGCCGATGGCCATGGACTGGGCCGCGCTGAAGGCCTTGGGCAACGGAATCAGCCAGTTTCCGTCAAGCCGGGCCTTCTGAGCCAGGCCGCCCCAATGCCCCTCACCGACACCCCAACCGTTGAGCAGCACCTCGTCACCCACCTGGTAGTCGGGATGAGCGCTGGCTTCGACCGTGCCGGCCAGGTCGATCCCCGGCACCATGGGGAAGCTGCGCACCACCGGGCTGCTGCCGGTAATGGCCAGGCCATCCTTGAAATTCAGCGTGCTGTAGGCCACGCGCACCGTAACGTCTCCCGGCGGCAACTGCTCGTCGCTGATCCGCTGCAGATTGGCGCGATAACCCTGCTCGTCTTTCTCGATCAAAATGCCGTTGAACATGACTGTCTCCCGAATGGCCCCGTGGCTCTCATTGCCCGTGGCAGGGTAATGAACTTCGACCTTGAATCACAAGGCACCGACCTCCCGCTCGGCCGCAGCAAAGACCGTTCGCCAGACATCCTGCCACGACTATGCTTTGACCTCGGCAACCACCCAGTCACCTGCGAGGGATAGCAATGTTCAACTTCATCAAGACCACAATTGCCGGAGGCCTGCTGTTTATCCTGCCGCTGGTGCTGGTGGTGATCCTGCTGGAAAAAGCCGTCCACCTGCTGCGCGGCCCGATCCATCAACTGTTGCCGATGTTCGCCCAGTACAGCATCGCCGGTGTGACCCTGTTCACCCTGGTAGCACTGCTGATGCTGGTGCTGATCTGCTTTATCGCCGGCCTGCTGGCCAAAACCGGCCCGGCTTCGAAGTTGCTCAATGCCCTGGAAGAAAACGTCCTCGGCAAGATCCCCGGCTACGGCTTGCTCAAAGACGCCACGGCGCACCTGGCTGGCCTGGAAAACGTCGAAGGCGCTCGAGTCGGCCTGATCTGCGAAGACGAGGGCTGGCTGTTTTGCCTGGTCCTGGAAAGCCAGGGCACATGGCTCTCGGTGTACATCCCGGACGCCGGGCCGGCGGGCGGCTCGTCCGGTGAGGTGCGGCTGGTCAGCACCAACCAGGTACGCCCCACCGAACTGGACTGGATGCCGGTGCTGGCCTGCGTACGCCGCGGCGGGCATGGCGCGTTGAAGCTGGCAGCGCCCTGGCTGCCGAAGTAACCGCTGCAGTTGGGCTCTATCGGGACCCGGGCAGCCTTTTGACCTCTCAGGCGATAAAGTCGGCTGGCCTTTTCCAGGTGACTCCTGCTACAAACCCTGGCGCTGTCGTCATTACTTTTACTGCGCAGAGGAGTTGCACATGAGCCAATGGCCTGACACCCGAATTGTTGACTTGCTGGGGATCGAACTGCCGATCATTCAAGCTCCGATGGCCGGAGCCACCGGCTCCGCCATGGTTATCGCGGCGGCCCAGGCCGGCGCGCTGGGCTCCCTGCCCTGCGCCATGCTCAGCCCGGAACAGATTCGCCAGGAAGTGCAAAACATTCGCCAGGCCACCCAGGCCCCTCTGAACCTGAACTTCTTCTGCCACCAGACGCCTGCACCCGATCCCGAGCGCGATGCCCAGTGGAAAAACCTGCTGCAACCCTATTACCGCGAACTGGGTGCCGACTTCGACGCGCCAACCCCGGTCAGCAGCCGCGCGCCCTTCGACCACGTGAGTTGCGAACTGGTGGAAGAACTGCGCCCGGAAATCGTCAGCTTCCACTTCGGTTTGCCGGAGCCCTCACTGCTGGAGAGGGTCAAGGCCACCGGGGCGAAAATCCTGTCGTCGGCCAGTACTGTCGATGAGGCCGTCTGGCTCGAACAGCATGGCTGCGACGCGATCATCGCCATGGGCTACGAAGCCGGCGGCCACCGGGCGATTTTCCTCGGCGAGGATCTCAACAGCCAGGTCGGGACCATGGCCCTGGTGCCGCAGATCGTCGACGCGGTGACCCTGCCGGTGATCGCGGCCGGTGGCATCGGCGATGCCAGGGGCATTGTGGCCGCGTTTGCCTTGGGCGCCTCGGCGGTACAATTGGGCACCGCCTACCTGTTTACCCCGGAGGCCAAGATCAGCGCGGCCCATCACCAGGCCTTGCGCAGTGCCAAAGAGAGCCAGACCGCACTGACCAACCTGTTCACCGGCCGCCCGGCACGGGGCATCGTCAACCGGATCATGCGTGAAATCGGTCCGATCAACCCTCTGGCCCCGGCCTTCCCACTGGCCGGTGGCGCCTTGATGCCATTGCGCGCCAAGGACGACGCCGACTTCGCCAACCTCTGGTCAGGCCAGGCACTGCGCCTGGGGCTCGAGTTATCCACCCATGAACTGACCCGGCGCCTGGCTGAGCAAGCCCTGGCCAAGCTGGCCCGGCGCTGAGGGTTCGCCACCACGATTGCACCCGTGGTGGCGCGCCGTTCACCCCATCCAGCAGCAGAGTTCCGTTCGTCGGCGATTCGCTATATATTCCGCTATACAGCGATTACCCCCCTTGCTTCGGTGCAGTCCACTTCCAACAACAAACTGCCCAGCGCACTTGCCCTCAACGGAGCCGTTTCATGACCATTCGTGCCTCAGGATTTGCCCCGACTTGCCTCGCCACCCTCCTCGCCGTGTTTGCCTTTGGTTCGGCCCAGGCCGATGAAGTGCAAGTCGCCGTTGCCGCCAACTTCACCGCGCCGATCCAGGCCATTGCCGCTGACTTCGAAAAGGACACCGGACACAAACTGGTCGCGGCATACGGTGCCACCGGGCAGTTCTATACCCAAATCAAAAACGGCGCGCCGTTCGAAGTGTTCCTGTCGGCTGACGACACCACGCCGCAAAAACTGGAAACCGAAGGCGACACCGTCAAAGGTTCGCGCTTCACCTACGCCATCGGCACCCTGGCCCTGTGGTCGGCCAAGGAAGGTTATGTCGACAGCCAAGGCAAAGTGCTCAAGGACAACCAGTATCAGCACCTGTCCATTGCCAACCCGAAAGCCGCACCTTATGGCCTGGCTGCGACTCAGGTCCTGGCCAAGCTCGGCCTGACCGACCAGGTCAAGAGCAAGATCGTTGAAGGCCAGAACATCACCCAGGCCTATCAGTTCGTGTCCACCGGCAATGCCGAGCTGGGATTTGTCGCCTTGTCGCAGATCTACAAGGACGGCAAAGTCAGCAGCGGTTCGGCGTGGATCGTTCCGGCCGAGATGCACGACCCGATCAAACAGGACGCGGTGATCCTCAACAAAGGCAAGGACAACCCGGCCGCCAAAGCACTGGTTGACTACCTCAAAGGCCCGAAAGCCGCCGCCGTCATCAAATCCTACGGTTACCAGCTCTAAATGCCGCTGGCGAGTGCCGACTTTTCCGCGATCTGGCTGACCCTGAAGCTGGCATCGTTGACGACCCTGATCCTGCTGGTCATCGGCACTCCGATCGCCCTCTGGCTGTCGCGCACCCGTTCCTGGTGGCGCGGGCCGATCGGCGCGGTGGTGGCCCTGCCCCTGGTGCTACCACCGACGGTGATCGGCTTTTACCTGCTCCTGGCCCTTGGCCCCCACGGCTATCTCGGCCAGCTCACCCAGTCCCTTGGGCTGGGCACCCTGACCTTCAGTTTCAGCGGCCTGGTGATAGGTTCGGTGATCTACTCCATGCCGTTTGTAGTCCAACCGCTGCAAAACGCATTCTCGGCTATCGGCACCCGCCCACTGGAAGTGGCGGCGACGTTGCGCGCCAACCCGTGGGACACCTTCTTCAGCGTAGTCCTGCCCCTGGCTCGCCCCGGGTTCATCACCGCGTCGATCCTGGGTTTCGCCCATACCGTCGGTGAGTTCGGCGTGGTGTTGATGATCGGCGGCAATATCCCGGACAAGACCCGAGTGGTCTCGGTGCAGATCTACGATCACGTCGAAGCCATGGAATACGCCCAGGCCCATTGGCTGGCAGGGGCCATGCTGGTGTTCTCGTTCCTGGTGTTGCTGGCGCTCTACTCCAGCCGCAAGACCAAAGCTGGCTGGAGTTGAACCCCATGAGTTCCGAGATTCGCGTCAGCCTCACCCTGGATTATCAAGACTTTGCCCTGAACCTCGACCTGCAGCTTCCGGGGCGCGGTGTCACGGCCCTGTACGGGCACTCCGGCTCGGGCAAGACCACGTGCCTGCGCTGCATCGCCGGGTTGGAAAAAGCCGGGCAAGGTCTGGTACAGATCAACGACGAGGTGTGGCAGGACAGCCGCAGGAAGATCTTCGTCCCACCCCATAAGCGCTCCCTGGGTTATGTGTTCCAGGAAGCCAGCCTGTTTCCCCACCTGTCGGTGCAAGCCAACCTCGAATTCGGCCTGCGGCGCATCCCCCGCGCCCAACGCAAAGTCGACATGGCCCACGCCACCGACCTGCTGGGCATCGGCCACCTGCTCGAACGCCATCCACATAACCTGTCGGGCGGCGAACGCCAGCGCATCGGCATTGCCCGCGCCCTGCTGACCAGCCCCAGGCTGTTGCTGATGGATGAGCCCCTCGCGGCGCTGGATGCCAAGCGCAAAAGCGAGATTCTGCCCTACCTCGAACGCCTGCATGACGAGTTGGATATTCCGGTGCTGTACGTCAGCCACTCCCAGGATGAAGTGGCGCGGCTGGCCGACCATATCGTGCTGCTCAGCGAGGGCAAGGCAATGGCCAGCGGCCCCATCGGCGACACCCTGGCCCGGCTCGATTTGCCCCTGGCCCTGGGCGACGACGCCGGCGTGGTGATCGAGGGCCGGGTCAGCCACTACGATGCCAACTACCAACTGGTGACCCTGCAACTGCCCGGCAGCCAACTGACGATACGCGTGGCCCATGCGCCCCTGGCCATCGGCAAGAGCCTGCGCTTCAAGGTGCAGGCACGGGACGTCAGCCTCAGCCTGCAAGCCGGCGAACACAGCAGCATCCTCAATCGCCTGCCGGTCACGGTCAGCCAGGAAACTGCCGCCGACAACAGCGCTCACGTACTGGTGCGCCTCGATGCCGCCGGCACACCGCTGCTGGCACGGATCACCCGCTTCTCCCGCGACCTCCTGGCACTGCACCCCGGCCAGCAGCTGTGGGCACAAATCAAGGCGGTCGCGGTCCTCGCCTGAGGCACTCGAAAATCCTTGGCACGACTGCCGGGCGCCGTGGTCAATCCGATACAGGCCCGCTCGTTTTGCCAAGGATTACTGCCATGCCCGACACTACACTGCCCGTCGACCTGCCACCCGACCTGCATTACGTCGATGACAGCCAGCCCGGTATCCGGCGCAAAAAACTGCGCGGCAAATTCTGCTACTTCGACGCCGATGGCCAACGTATCAAGGACCCGGACGAGATCAAGCGCATCAACGCCCTGGCTGTGCCGCCGGCCTACAGCGATGTGTGGATCTGTGCCGATCCGCGCGGCCACCTGCAAGCCACCGGCCGTGATGCCCGGGGCCGCAAGCAGTACCGCTACCACGCGCGCTGGCGCGAAGTGCGCGATGCCGACAAATACTCGCGCATGCTGGAGTTCGGTGGCGCCCTGCCAAAACTGCGCCGGCAACTGGAGGCGCTGCTGGCGGCGCCCGGGTTCAGCCGGGACAAGGTCATGGCCACCGTCATCACCTTGCTCGACGCCACGCTGATTCGTGTCGGCAACAGCCAATATGCCCGCGACAACCGTTCCTACGGCCTGACCACCCTGCGTAGCCGGCACGTTGAAGTCAAAGGCAGCGCGATCCTGTTCCAGTTTCGCGGCAAGAGCGGCATCGAGCATCAGATCACCATCAAGGATCAGCGCCTGGCCCGCATCATCAAGCGCTGCCTGGAGCTGCCGGGGCAAAACCTGTTCCAGTACCTGGACGAAAACGGTGAGCGCCACAGTGTCAGCTCCTCGGACGTCAACGCTTACCTGCAAACCCTGACCGGCGCCGATTTCACCGCCAAGGATTACCGCACCTGGGCCGGCAGCACCCTGGCGTTGGCGGTACTGCGCGAACTGCAATGGGAGTCGGAAACCGAGGCCAAAAAACACATCGTCGAGATGGTCAAGGACGTCTCCCGCCAACTGGGCAACACCCCGGCCGTGTGCCGCAAGTGCTACATCCACCCCGCCGTGCTCGACAGCTTCCTGCTCGGCGACCTGGCCAAGCTGCCCAAGCCCAGGACTCGCAAGGGGCTCAAGGCAGAAGAGGTGGGCCTGGCGATGTTTCTGGAAAGCCTGGTGGATCAAGTCGCCGCCAGTTGAAGCAAACCCGGGTTGTCAAAGGCCCGGGCTGCGCGTTAGGCTGTGCGCCTTCCCCCGTTCCAGGACGATTGCCGACGTGAACAACTAAGCCTTCCAAAATGTATTCGCAACAAGCCGCTCTGGCGCTTGTTGGCTTTTTTCGACATTTTCTGGAGGTGCTGATGACTCACGTCACACGGCTGCCTGCGCTGGTCTCTTTGCACCAGCTGAGTTTTCAATTGGCCAATGGCCAACCCCTGTTCGAAGCCCTCGACCTCAGTTTCGACCACCAGCCTACCGGCCTGGTCGGGCGCAACGGCGTGGGCAAATCCGTGCTTGCACGCTTGATTGCCGGCGAACTCGCCCCTGCCATCGGCAGCATCCATCGCAGCGCCCGGGTGAAATACCTCGCCCAGCAACAGGACACCGCGCCCTGCCACAGCGTCGCCCAGGTCGCAGGTCTGGCTCAGGCTCTGGACGCCCTTGATCGATTGGGCGCTGGCAACGCCTCGCTTGAGGACCTGGAGCAACTGGATGAACGCTGGGATCTGGCCGAACGCCTGCGGCGCCAGCTGGACGCTGCCGACCTCGTTGATATCGGGCCAGGCACGGCGGCGGCCCACCTCAGCGGTGGCCAGTTGGCCCGCGTCGCCATGATCGGCGCCCTGCTGAGCGGGGCCGATCTGCTGGTGCTGGACGAGCCGACCAACCACCTCGATGCCCAGGGTCGGCGCTGGCTGCTGGCACAACTGCAACAGTGGCGTGGCGGCCTGATCGTGATCAGCCACGACCGCCACCTGCTGGCCCACATGCAGCGCATCGTCGAGCTGACGCCCCAGGGTGCCCGGGTCTATGGCGGCAACTATGCCGTGTTCCAGCAACAGCGGCTGACCGAGAGTGACGCAGCCCAGGCCGCCCTCGAGCAGGCACGAACCGAACGCAGCCGGCAGCGCAAACGCCTGCGGCGCGAACACGACACCATCCTGCGCCACGCCGCCGGCGCCCGCAAAAATGCCGATACCGCTAATGTTTCCCGCTTCGAGCGGGCCAAGATGAAAGGTGCGGCGCAGGACATCATGGGCCACGTGCGCCATGCCCATCAGGCGCAAAAAACCGAGCTCGACCAGCAGGTCAGCCAGGCCTACGCCCGGGTGCTGCCAGACACCCCGACTGTAGTCACACTGCCCGGAACCGCAGTGCCTGGCGGCCAGCAACTGTTCTGCCTGACTGCCGCACAACTGCCCTGGCTGCCCGCCAATGCACCTTCGAGCTACGTCACCTGCAGCGCCAGCGGGCCGTTGCGGATTGCCCTTCGCGGGCCCAATGGCTGCGGCAAATCGACCCTGCTGAATATGCTCGCCGGCAACCTTCAGCCCTTGAGTGGTGAGTGCCGGGTCGGGGTTCAGGGAGCCTATCTCGACCAGCAACTGGCCCTGCTCGACCCCGAGCGGTCGATTATCCAGCACCTGGGTGTGCTCGATACGCCATTGAACGAAGGCGAACTGCGCAGTCGCCTGGCACAGCTGCAACTCGATGCCCGGCGGGTGACCCAGCCTTGCGGCCAATTGAGTGGCGGCGAACGCTTGAAAGCGGCGCTGGCGGTCGCCTTGTGGAGCGCAACTCCCGCCAGGCTCCTACTGCTGGACGAGCCCACCAACCACCTGGATCTGGAATCGGTACAGGCCTTCGAAGCGGCGCTGAGGGGCTTTCCCGGGGCGATGGTGGTGGCGTCCCACGATGAGGATTTTCTGGCGGCCCTGGCGCCCAGTCATCAACTGCAATGGACCATCCAGGGCTGGGTCTTTACCCAGGTCACGCCATGAATCCGTTGCCCGGCCGTACGGTTGCAGCCCACGTTTCAGTCATACGGCCTTACAGCAAAATACCGTGCGACGGCGGGCCACATGATAATGTTCCGCCGCCCATCACCAACAAGGACTGTTAAACCATGAAATTCGGTTACACCATCGTCTACGTCCCCGACGTTGCTGCCTCGTTGACATTCTTTGAACAGGCTTTCGGCTTCAGCCGCCGGTTCCTGCATGAGTCCGGCACCTATGGCGAGCTGGAGAGCGGCGCCACCACCCTGGCCTTCGCCGCCCATGAACTGGCGGCCATGAATTTCACCACCGGTCACGTCGCCGCACACTCCTCGCCGCAGCCCCTGGGTATCGAACTGGGCCTGGTCACCGACGATGTCCCTGCGGCTCATGCCAAGGCCCTGGCCCAGGGCGCCAGCGAACTCTCGGCTCCCAGCGCCAAGCCCTGGGGGCAGACGGTGTCTTACCTGCGCTGCCCGGACGGGACCCTGGTGGAGTTGTGTACCCCGATCCACCCCTGAACCTGCGGCGTCTATCTGAGTTTGACCGCGGTGCCGGTGACAAACACCACCACCATCCGACCACGACCTGACGACATGCTGATTTCGTAATCAAGGCCAACCACCGCGTCCGCCTGAAGCACCTCGGCGCGCTGGCGGATTTCCTCGGTGGCCTGGGCCCGTGCCTCTTTCAGGGCACGCTCCAGGGTCTGTGAACGACCGCCGAAGAAGTCGCGCAGGCCGGCAGATAAATCGCGCACGACGTTGATGCCCTGGACCGACTCGGCGCTGACGATATCCAGGTAGGCGGCAATCGTCCGGCCTTCAATGCTGTGGGTGGTGGTCAAGATCATGCTGTTCTCCCTGGTCCAACCTGCGCGCCAGCGTGAATACGGCGGCGCACGTAAAAAGCTATCGACACCCGGAGGCATCGCTGCAAGGTGGGCAATAAAAAAGCCCCGCTCTTAGGCGGGGCACGTCTCAAGGCTTCAGGGGCCGCTCTTCATCGCGCTCCGAAAGACTCTTGCCGTCGTCCGGGTGCTTCCAGGTCTGGGGCGGCGGCTCATCGTGCTCGACAAGGTCCCGATCCAGGTCCTGGTCCTGCGGCTGTTGAGGGTGGTTTTTATGCTCGTTAGTCATGCCCAGCTCTCCTGCAAAGGGTCAGATCCAGCCTTGTTCAGGGTAGAACATCTGTCGGCGGATACCCCGGCCCCGCAGGCCACCTTGACCAGGAAATGACTCACATCCTTGCCGTGGATCAGGCAAAGATGAATTTTCTTTCACTGTGCCCGGTGCCATCGCTGGTTATAGTCCGCCTGCTCATTCAAGAAACTACGTTCGCCCGCTCTCCCGCGGGCTTTTTTTTGCCTGTTCAAAAGACCGAGGTCCGGACTGACGTATGCCTCGACCCGCCTCATTCCAGACCAGGCAGCTCCTTGCAGTCCTTCAAGATGGATTCTTCCTCGGCAGTGTGGTCGGCAGCCATAAACGACAACATGCCGCGGTCGCCCTTGGTGTGCCAGCGATAACTGTTCTGTTCATCATCGGCCACATACAACGCACCGGAGCCGGACTGGCTGATGTGCATGGGAATCAGATGCCCTTTGTACTGAAGCGTGGCGAACGAGTCGCCATTGGGCAGATTCAGATAAGCCGCCTCGATGCGCATTCCGCCTTCGCACTGGTAGCGAGCAACCGTACTTTGAGCGCCCTGCTCTTGAGAGTCATCGGCCTGATCGAGGTCGTCCGTTGCTGCGTGGCTCAACAATGGCGAGGCCAGAAACACCAGCAAAGCAGCGAACCTGAAACGTTGAGAAAGCATGGGCTGAACCCTGGAAAATTGATCGTCCCTATCGGACGTTCAAGGCAGGGTTAAGTTCATGCCGAAGGGCATGCGCCGGTGGGGGAAGTTTGCAGTGCGGGCCGATAAAACCTGTTCACTCGGACAACCAATAATGTGCGCAATTGTGAAGGTGAAACAGTGGCTGCGACTAAATTTCAGGCAAAAAAAATCCCAAGTAGCTGATGGAAACTTGGGATTAAAAATGCATAAACCGTGGTAGGTGAACGCGACGCAATCTTATCTTATCGGCAGCAGATGTAACAAGATATTTGACGCCTTTCGTCGGAATTAAAATCACCTAAGTCCTTAAATAACCACATGTTTTTAAAGGTGTACGGTTTACAGGGATTAATTATCTCCCTGTTTTGGCGCACTTTTAAGGGGCTGAAACGGTGGCTGAAGTTCGATAAAACCAATGGCAATAACAGCCTTCTGTCCAAGGCAGCAAATGCAAGGCCCCACCGTATAAAACGCCCCAAAAAAGTGCGCGCACCAACAGCCCGATATTTGCCGATTCTTTCCTTCCTGCGTCCAAAATGCCCACCCGGGGAGGTGTCGCAAAAAGACGTGTCAGGCGCTTTGCGGGCAAAAAATTTGAATTTCGTGAGACGGGGCCAGGTCAAGAAGAGTAAGCACAGTCAATCTGACGAGGTAAGAGCCATGACCATCGAAGCAGAGACACTTGTCCAACTCGCCGAAGCGCTTCAACACCAGGGCCTGGTGTTGGTTTGCGATGTGAACTTTATCCGCGCGCCCTATCGCCACAACCATCGCTGGGTATGCCGCGTCGAGTGACAGCCTCCGTCGCCGAATACTCGGTGCGCGTTCAACGCTGACAGTGCCAACAGGCTGTTAGCGTTGTTTCAGCGCTGAACGTGAGCTTCAAATAAACCTGAAACTGCGCTTGTTTAGCCCTCTTCTTGCGTGCCATTCCCCGCCTTAGCTCGCCTCTGCGGGCGTCACACGCTCATAAACTTTCTTGTTGTGCAGCAACAAGTTTATTTGTTGGACGCCTCCCCCCCGAGCCGCAATGATGCGGGCCACTGACGCTCGACCTTCCAGGTCAAATAATAAAAAACCGAGTCGGGCTGCCCGCCAAGCTCAGGAAGCGAACCAGACTGCTGGTCTTCTTCACTTCCGGCTTTTCTGGCGCCGCGGCACGCTGCTAAGGACCTCCACTCCATGCAAACTGTTGTGAACTTATGGCCGCTGATAGGCGTGCTCGTCATCGTGGTCGGCTTTGTCCTACGCTTCAATCCGCTGCTGGTGGTGACCGCCGCCGCGATTGCCACGGGCGTTGCCGCTGACTTTTCCCTGGAGAAAATCCTCGCCGCCATGGGCGACGGCTTCATGGAAACCCGTGCCCTGCAACTGATCCTGCTATTGCCCCTGGCCGTCATCGGCCTGCTTGAACGCCATGGCTTGCGCCTGCACGCGCAGAACTGGATTGCACGCTTCGAACGGGCCACCGTCGGGCGCCTGCTGATCATTTACCTGTTTGTTCGTGAAAGCACGGCCGCCATGGGCCTGACCAGCCTTGGCGGTCACCCGCAAATGGTGCGCCCGTTACTGGCCCCCATGGCGGAAGGCGCCGCGGAAAAACGCTATGGCCCGCTGCCGCAAGTGCTGCGTCACAAGGTCCTGGCCATGTGCGCTGCCACCGATAACGTGGGACTGTTTTTTGGCGAGGACATCTTTGTTGCCTTCGGCGCGATCGCACTGATGCACACCTTCCTGCTGGGTTCGGGGATTGATGTCGAGCCGCTGCATATCGCCTTCTGGGGCATTCCCACCGCGATTTGCGCCTTCATCATTCACGCGATACGCCTGCACCGATTCGACCGCATGCTGAGCCGCAAACTGTCGGCCACCGACCGCCATGCCTCCCCAGTGGAGACCGCAGCATGATCATCTCCATTGAGTACCTGTACTGGCTGGCCGGGGTGCTGCTGCTGATTACCGCGGGCATGATCCTGGTTGACCGCAGCCATCCCAAACGTTGGTCCAGCGGCCTGTTCTGGCTGTTGTTCGCCATGGTCTTCCTGATTGGCGAGCGCCTGCCCACGGTCGTGGTAGGCGCCGGCGTGGTGCTGATGGCGCTGATCGCCGGCCTGGGTGGCGTGGGCCGCGGCGCTCACGCCGAGTTGCATGTCAAGGCGGCGCGAGCCAGTGCCGGACGCCTGGGGCACAAGCTGTTCATTCCCGCACTGGCGATCCCGCTGACCACGGTAATCGGCTCGGTACTGCTCAAACACTATGAGATTGGCGGCGTACCGCTGCTTGACCCGAAAAACACAACCTTTGTCTCCCTGGGCCTGGGCTGCCTGATCGCCCTGGCGCTGGCCTGCTGGCTGACCCGGGACACGCCGTTGCAAGCCTTGCGCGAATCGCGGCGTCTCACCGAAGCGCTGGGCTGGACCATGGTCCTGCCGCAGATGCTGGCGATGCTCGGGCTGCTGTTCAATGACGCGGGTGTCGGCAATGCCGTGGCTCACGTGGCCACCACCTATATCAACCTGGACTTCCGTCTGGTTG
Source organism: Pseudomonas sp. MF09150 (assembly GCF_059862355.1). Lineage (NCBI taxonomy): Bacteria > Pseudomonadati > Pseudomonadota > Gammaproteobacteria > Pseudomonadales > Pseudomonadaceae > Pseudomonas > Pseudomonas sp. MF09150. The sequence goes on from NZ_JCBCUS010000013.1 coordinate 105,805, forward strand.
CGGTGATGGTCTACGTGCTGGGCATGGCGCTGTTCACGGTGATCATGGGCAACGGTTTTGCTGCGTTTCCGGTCATGACCGGCGGTGTCGGCGTGCCGGTACTGGTGGGCGTGTACGGCGCCAACCCCGCAGTGATGGCGGCGATCGGCATGTTCTCCGGCTACTGCGGCACGCTGATGACGCCGATGGCGGCCAACTTCAATATCGTGCCGGCTGCCCTGCTCGAACTGCCCGACAAGAACGCCGTTATCAAGGCCCAACTGCCGACCGCGCTGATGATGCTGCTGGTCAATATCGTTCTTCTTTACCTGCTGATGTGAGGCAATGATGCGTACTGTGCTGCTGACGGGTTTCGAACCCTTCGACCAAGACACCATCAACCCATCCTGGGAGGCCGTGCGCCGCCTGGACGGCACCGACCTGTGTGATGGCGTACGAATCATCGCCCGCCAGTTGCCCTGTGCATTTGTCACCTCGGGTACGCGCTTGAATGAACTGCTCGCCGAGCACAGCCCGCAGATGGTCATCGCCACCGGGCTGGCCTCGGGTCGCAGCGAACTGTCCATCGAGCGCGTGGCGATCAACCTCAACGATGCGCGTATCCCGGATAACCTGGCCTATCAGCCGATAGACACCCCGGTAGAGGCTGGTGGCCCGGCGGCGTACTTCAGCACGCTGCCGATCAAGGCCATAGTCAAGGCGCTGCGCGAGGCCGGGATTCCTGCGGCGGTGTCGCAGACCGCCGGCACCTTCGTCTGCAACAGGGTGTTCTACAGCCTGCAGCACGCCCTGGTCGGTTCAGGGGTCCGCAGCGGGTTTATCCACGTGCCCTACCTGCCCGAACAGGTTGCGCGCAGTGCACCCGGGCAACCTTCACTGGCTCTGGAAACACTGGTCGAAGGCCTGCGAATCGCCGCCTTGAGTGCCTGGAACACCCAGGCCGATATTGCAGAAAGCGGCGGCCAAGTCTGCTGATTCCGCACAGCGCGATGAGGGTCACCGCCTCGCGCCGACATTGACTTCTCGACAGCACATCGCCAGGATCCGCCGATGAACAACATTCGCCACACCGCCATGATGCGCCCGTACATGACCGCCTTCGGCGGGTCGTGAGGGCATACGCAGCGGTGTTGACGTATGACCAAAAGGCCCCGCCAGCGATGGACGGGGCCTTTTGGTTTCCGGGTCCTGCTGGCTGTCAAGGAGAAACGCCATGCTCACATTCAGACCCGCCAGGGAAGCGGATGCCCAGGCCTGCTGGGACATCCGGGTTGAGGCCATAAGAGCCGGCTGCTCAAGGGTGTATAGCCCCGAGCAGATCCGTATCTGGACCAGCGACAGCCCGTCCCCCGCCTATGCCGCCATGGTCGAGCGCCACTACCAGTTGGCAAGTATTGAGCAGCAGATCGTCGGCACCGGGATGATCGATCTGCAGAGCGGCAAAGTGGATGCCATTTTTATCAGGCCAACGTTCATGGGCCTGGGTGTAGGCCGGCAGATGCTGGCGCACCTGGAGCAACTTGCCCGGGAGAGGCACCTGCACCAGGTAAGCCTGGAGTCGACGCTTAACGCCGCGCCGTTTTATCGACACTGTGGCTACGCGGGAGAGCAGATCGCGACCTATGAGTCGCCACTCGGTATCTCCTTGGACTGCGTCCCCATGAGCAAAACATTGCGCCATTCGTTCGAGCATTGACCAACCTTTGAATTACCATGGGCGGCGTTTTTTATTGGCCGCCCATAAGGAGATCCGCGCCCATGAGTGAGTTTGATTTTGCCCAATTGCAGGCTGACCTTGAGTCCGCCTCGAGGCTGGCGCTGCTCCAGATCGCCAAAGCCCACCCTGAAGAAACACTGTGCAGCTTCGCCCTCTACAGCGATTGCGGGGCCATGACCGCCTGTATCGCCAGCAATACCCGGAGTCACCAGCAGCGTCATCAGGCCGAAAACCCCGATGACCAGGCCTACTACAAATTCTCACCGGCAGAGTGGCGTTTCGAAGGCCAGGGCGCCGACCAGGAAATCGGCCAGATCTGCACCCGACTGCGGGAACGCGCCCTGGATATCGAGGACGACCCCGGCTTTGGTGCCTTCCGCGACCAGCTGTACCAGACCTGCGTCCAGGCCCTGGAGAACTTGCGCAACCAAGGGGTTTTCTCCGGGTTCGGCGAGGACTTTCTGCTGGTGTTCGCCGTGTCGGATGACGACCCGGATCCCGCCGTCGAACTGGCCAATCTCAGCCGCCTGAACTCGCCCGCCACCGTCGAGGAATACAAGGCCTGGCAAGCCACCTGGGCCAGGCAATAAACCCTCGAGGCTGGCAGCACGCTGTAGCCTCAGGCAGTCGCCCGTGTTTTACACAGGTAAGGGCTTACCTAGTCACTTGGTAGTCACTTGGGTCAAAGGAATGAGATCAGCAGAAAACACCAATCCAGTACCCTCTCGCCCCTCGATTACCATCATCGGCGTTGCGCTGGGCCTGGCCGTTGCACTCTGCATCAGCGCACAAGGTCCGTACTTCTGGAGTAACTTCGCAGGTTATTGGTTACCGCAGGCGGCAGTGCCATGGCCATGCTGTTCAAGGCGTCACGGGCTGTGCTCGGTGGCGTCGCGCTGACGATGGCGCTGTACTTGTACCTTTTCGACAGCTGGGCCACCGAGTCCATGGCATGGCTGTTCTACCTGTTCAGCTTCCCTGGCGTGCTGGTTGGAGCACTGCTCGCCAGTGTCGCACCGTCACGCAACCCCTACGAGGTCCTGATCGCTGCGGGCTGGGTGATCCTGGGCATCGTGGTGAACCTGACCATAATGCTGATCACGATGGCATAACACGGCACCTGGAGCCCCCTGGACGGGCATGAGGAGGCGGTTGGGCCTCATGCCTCCTCGGCAAACGCGTCCTTGATAAAAGCCTCCAGTTCCTTTTCCTCAAGCAGCTCAATGGAAAAATGCCCAAAGCGTTTCGGCAACCAGATGATGCGTGTGCCACTGGGTGATTGCAGATTATCGCGAGACAGCGGATTGCCGTTTTCATCTTCCGGCTGGACACCCTCCTCGACTAACTCGTCGTAGGCTGCCTCAATGTCCGGCGTGGAATAACAATGGCGGTAGATCATGCCTTCGCCGTTAGCGTCCATCAGCACCTTGAGATTGCCGGTAAACGGCTGCACGAGCATAAGGCGCTCCGTTCCAAACATCACAATCGCAAAACGCACGTGCAGGTCGCCACGCTGCCAGTCGAGCGTCTTTGAAATCCTTGCGCTAAAGACTCGAGCGTAATACCGGCAGGCTTCCTCAAGATCCTTGACCAGAACATCCACGTGGCTGAATTTTAATTTCAACGGCCTCACCCTTTTCCTGAAATGGGATTCATCGGTCTTCAGCCCGGCGCCACTGACCAAAGTGCTCAAACCTATCACTGATTGCGGCCTGGCAGGCGTTCCTCAACCCTCGAAAATGCTTGGGGCCAGCCCACCTGGAGCCGTACTTATAGAGATAACGCTGTCGCCGACACGTGCAATAATCCCGCACGTTCCAAAGCAACGTCGCCCTACAGCAAATGGAGTTGCCCTTATGAAGAAGTACATCCTGTATCCGCTGCTTGCACTGCTTGCCGGATGCAGCACGGGGCCTTATTTACATCCGGAATCGCCCCTGGGCGAAAACGCGCTGCTGTCACGCACCTGCCCCGGACCCAAGGCAGCGATGAGCTTTGCCCCGTTATCGGAAGAGCTCAATTGGGTGCACCTATTGGTTTATGTGGCGCCGCCAGGAACCTCAAGCTGGCCAGGCAACCAACGTTCGACGGACACTGAACTGCGCCTGTTTGGTCGCCTGTACACGCCTCCCTACCTGCGCAACCTCAACACCCCGGAGCAACGCAGAGCGGCCTACAGACAGACCCCGCCAGCACTGTGGATCAGCGCTGCATCGCCGCAAGTCACGGTGACGCTGGCGACCGGGCAGCGCTATCAAGTCAGTATCGAACAGCTGAAAACCGGCTTTGATCCGCGAGAACAATTTCACAGCGGGTGGAAAGGAACGCCCCTGGGCAAAGGCGACATGGACGACTTCACCCTCACCTTCCCCGACCTTTTCATCAACGGCGAGAAAGTCCCCATGGCGCCCATCCACTTCAAGAAGCGCGAAGAACGCTACGCGCCAGTGTTCAACTGCTGACGGCCCATCATTCCTGATAGGCCGGCACAACGGGGACGACGTTCAAGGCTGCGTGCGCTCCCCGTCGGATGGCAGCGCATCGAGCTGTATATAGGTGCGGAACACGTGGTCCCAGAGCGGCGAGGACACGCCGAAGTTTTTCTCGATGCCCTTGCGATGATGCAGGTCGTGGTTGGCCACCAACCCGGAAATAAAGCGGTAGGCCCAATGCTCCGGACGGTGCATCACGTAATGCAACGAGATGTAGCAGAAGTAACCCACCACCACCCCGGCAAACACTGACGTCAGGTCCGTCCACCACGCAAGCAGCAAGAGCAGCGCGTACACCGAACTGGTTTTCCAGCTGGACACCCCGATGTAAGCCAGGACGTCGACATGGTGCGTCCAGTGTTCACGGCGGTACAGCGAGTGAAACAGGGAGCGGTGCACCCAATACTCGACCAGCGACCAGGCCAGCAGGCCGGCCAGCGCCTGGCCAACATGAAAGGGCCCGAGGTACAGCGCCAGCAGGACAAACAACGGCGCGGTGAAAAAATCGAGGTAATAAGCCAGCGAAGACATCAGCCATTTATTGGACGCAGCCATGCGCGAAATTCCTTGTGAGAGCCGACGGACATCAGGTTATGAGCGGATCGAAAAAAGCGTGCACACACTAACAGATGAGCCATGGGCAAACCTATGGCCTGAACCTCATCGGCTGCCACGTTGCAACTTCCGGTGCCGTTAGGACCGACAACCGGGCCTTTGCGCAGCAGATGGATGCTCGCGCCTCAGCAATTCCAGGGGGCTTGAGCCTTCGCATCGATGCCATATTTCGCACGTGCACGGGCATGGGCGTCGGCATCAACCAAGGCCAGCGCCGCCAGTACGATGTGGTACCGATCCACTTCAAAAAAACTGCGCAAAGCCGCACGTGTGTCACTACGCCCGAAACCGTCGGTCCCGAGGGTGATGTAGGGCGCCTGTAAATAGGGGGCCAGCAACTGCACATAGGCCCGTACGTAATCGCTGGCCGCCACGATCGGGGTGCTACCCGGCAGGCAGCGCTGCAAGTGACTGGGTTGTTGTACGTCACCACCGAATATCTGTTGACGCTGCGTTTCGCGGGCTTCACGGGCCAGTTCGGAAAAGCTCGTCACGCTCCAGACTTCCGCACTGAACTGCCACTCTTCGTCCAGCATCCGTGCCGCAGCGATCACCTCGCGCAGAATGGCCCCCGAACCGAGCAGGCGTACCGAAGGCACCTGGTCACCGTAACGAGCGTAGAGGCGCATGCCGCGAATGACGTCTTCATGTTCGCTGGGCTGCAGTGAAGCCTGGACGTAGTTTTCGTTGGTCACTGTCAGGTAATAGAACTCATCCTGCTGCTGTTCCAGCATGCGCCGGCTGCCGTGATCGATAATCACAGCCGCCTCGCTGGCGAATGCCGGATCGTAGGCGCGACAGTTGGGGACCGTGGCTGCCATCAGTTGGCTGGAGCCATCCTGATGCTGCAACCCTTCGCCCGCCAGGGTGGTACGCCCCGCAGTCGCACCGATCAGGAATCCCCTGGCCCGCTGGTCAGCGGCGGCCCATATCAGGTCGCCAATGCGCTGAAAACCGAACATCGAGTAGTAGATATAGAACGGCAGCATCGGCTCACCATTGACGCTGTACGAAGTAGCAGCGGCGATCCAGGAAGAGATGGCGCCCGCCTCGGTGATGCCCTCTTCCAGCAACTGCCCATCGACGGCTTCCTTGTAGTAGAGCAATGCACCGGCGTCTTCCGGCTCATACAACTGCCCCACTGCCGAGTAGATGCCGATCTGACGGAACAGGTTGGCCATGCCAAAAGTCCGCGCCTCATCCGCCACAATGGGCACGATGCGCGGCCCCAACTGCTTGTCCTTGATCAGTTGGGTGAACAGGCGCACAACCGCCATTGTCGTGGATATCTCCCGCTCATCGGCGGTCAGGGCAAAGCGCCCATAGCTGTCGAGCGGCGGGACTTCGACCGAGGCAACCTGGCTGCTGCGCTTGGGCAGATAACCGCCCAAGGCTTGGCGCTGCCGATGCAGGTAACGCAACTCGGGGCTGTCTTCGGCTGGCCGGTAAAAACGCATTTCCTCCACGGCCTGGTCATCGAGCGGCAAGGCAAAACGATCGCGAAACGCCTTGAGCGCCTCGACATCCAGTTTTTTCTGTTGATGGGACGTATTGCGCGACTCGCCGATCCGGCCCATGCCATAGCCTTTCTTGGTTTTGGCCAGCACCACCGTCGGTCGCCCCTGGTGTCGCCTGGCGGCGTCGAATGCAGCATGCAACTTGCGAAAATCATGTCCGCCCCGGCGCAACGCGTCGATCTGATCCGGGCTCATGTCGGCCACCAGTGCCTGCAATTGCGGGTCCTGATCGAAGAAGTGACTTTGGTTATAGGCGCCGTCATTGGCCCCAAGATTCTGGTACTGGCCGTCCACCATTCCGGCGAAATGACGTAACAGCGCCTGCCCCTCGTCACGGGCAAACAGTGGGTCCCAATCCGACCCCCAAAGCACCTTGATCACATTCCATCCGGCACCGCTGAACAACGATTCCAGCTCCTGGACGATCTGCCCATTGCCTCGCACGGGGCCGTCCAGGCGTTGCAAATTGCAATTGATCACAAACGTGACATTGTCCAGGTTTTCCCGTGCGGCCAATGACAACGCAGCCATGGACTCCGGCTCATCCATCTCACCATCACCAAAGACTCCCCAGACATGACGCCCCGCAGTCGAATCCAACCCACGGTGCTGCAGGTAACGCAGAAACCGCGCCTGGTAAATGGCATTGATCGGCCCTATCCCCATGGAACCGGTAGGAAATTGCCAAAAATCGGGCATCAGCCACGGATGCGGATAGGAGCACAGCCCTGCGCCCTGCACTTCTTGCCGGTAGCGCTCGAGTTGCGCCTCCTGCAAGCGCCCTTCGAGAAAGGCCCGCGCATAGACGCCGGGGGCAGAGTGGGCCTGGAAGTAAACCAGATCGCCCCGCCCCTCTTCACTGTCAGCCCGAAAAAAGTGATTGAACCCTACCTCGAATATCTCGGCGGCCGATGCGTAACTGGCGATGTGACCGCCTAGCTCGCCATAGGCCTTGTTCGCCCGGGCGACCATGGCCAGCGCATTCCAGCGGATGATCGAGGTGATCCGTTCCTCCATCACCAGGTTGCCGGGGTAAACCGGCTGCTGTTCGAGCGCAATGCTGTTCTGGTAGAGCGAATACGCATTCGCGGCGCCCGGGACACCCAGGCGATTGGCCTGCTCGGCCAACCGCTGCAGCAAGTACCGGACGCGCGGCCGGCCCCCTACCCGGGCGACGCCCTTCAGGGCTTCAAGCCACTCGTTGGTTTCACTGACGTCCACATCGTCGTCGACAGGTGATCCATGGGTTGGACGTTGCGTGAAGTCTTTCATTGCAGGGCACCCCGACAGACAGGAGCAACCACCCGGCACGCTAGCGTGCCTGAGAGGTTGAGTGGACGACTGAAATTGGCAACTGGGCTAGGCCGAAACTTGCTCAAGAAATATCAGTTGCAACGGCTCATCCAAAAGCGCGCCGGCCGTGGCGGCAAAGCGTTGAAAGTACGGCATGGCGAAATGAGCATCGAGCGCGGCTTGATCCTTGAAGGCTTCGCGCATATAGAACGTTCCGTGCTCATCGCGCAGCTCGAACAGCACGTAATCAAGGTTTCCAGGTTCCGCCCGGGTCGGTTCTATCAGTGCCAACAACGCCTCTTTCAACGCCTGCCGTTGGCCGGTCTTGGCCTTGAGCACTGCAATCGAGACCACTGCCTGATGGGACGCATTCATCATCAAACTCTCCAGGGTTCGCATTATGTAAACGGTGGCATGGGGTGCGATCAGCGGGTTGGCGCTGGCGCGGCGTCGATTTTGAGCCGCATCAGGCTGTAGGGCTTTTCCCGCTGATCCTGGCCGGAACGGAACGCTGCCTGGCGGTGCAATTGGTTCGCGGTGAAGTACAGATAACCATCCGGACCAATTGCCAGGGTGTCGGGCCAGAGCAACCGGGGATCGTGCACCAGTGTTTGCCAACGCCCGTCAGGCAGGCGCCTGCGGATGGCGTTGTGCTCGTAGTCCCCCGCGTAAATGGCGCCGTCGGCGTCGGCTTCCAAACCATCGGAGGCGCCTTTTTCCCCCAGGTCCTGCACCGCGGCGGCAAGCTGCTGTTCGCTGACGTTGGCATCGCGCAGCAACGCCGTGGAGACAGCAAACAGATGCCGACTGGACAGTGGCGTGAAGTAGAGGGTGTTCCCGTCTGCTGACAAGGCGATACCGTCCGAGGCTACCGCCAGCGGCTTGCGCTCACCATTCGGTCCATCGACCATGACCGGCAAGCCTTCGACGACCGGCACAAATCCTGGGGCAACCGAGGTGGCCGGGGCGCCGCTCAAGCGCCGGATGGCACGTCCACTGGCGATATCCATGACAATGATCGCGCCGGGGCCACGCAGGGAGGAGTCGGTGATATAGACCGTGCCTTGCGTTCCCGTGCGAAAGTCAAAGCGCATGTCATTGACATAGGTGCTGGGCAACATGACGTTATCCGGAAACACCAGCCGCTTGACGATACGGTTGCTGGCAAGATCCACCGCCACCAGTTTCGCCCCGCGCGGCTTCGGATCCGAGAACCCGGGAGCCGCGGTGTCGAGCAACCAGACACGGCCCTGACCATCGGCCACGACACTTTGCACGCTGATCAAACCATCGCCCGGATCCCGAGGGTTCTCCTGGTTGATCTGCGCATTGGGGTAGGCCACCACCTTTCCATCGCGAATTTCACCCACCGTAAACGGCACCGTGTCGCCCCAGCGTGGGAAGTTGACGAAAATCCGTCCGGTCTCACTGACGGTCACCCCCGTGGGCATGGCATCGTAAAAAGCATGGACCTGCTCAAGCTTGCCGAAGGCTTTGTCGGCGGGTGCATCTTCAGCCAATCCGACGGCGGTTATTGCATGGGTCATCGGCACGGCGAACACCGCTGCCGAGACTATCGCGAGTACTGCGGGTAGGTTTTTAATGCGCATGGTGTGCTCCCGATGGGCCTGTCAGCGGCCCACCTGCAGGTGTGGGGACGATGATCAGAAACCTTCGAGAACGATCTTGCCTTTGGCTTTGCCGCTCTCGACCAGCCCATGGGCGCGGCGCATGTTGGCGGCATTGATGAGGCCGAAGTGCTCCCCGAGGGTGGTTCGTAAAACGCCCTGATCGATCAGGTTGGAGACGCGATTGAGCAAGTGGTGCTGCTTGATCATGTCCGGGGTTTCGAACAGCGAGCGGGTAAACATGAGTTCCCAGTGCAACGACAGGGACTTTCGCTTGAGGGGCATCACATCCAGGCTCTGCGGGTCGTCGATCACAGCCAGGCGCCCCTGCGGACGCAGCACCTCGATCAACTGCAAAAGGTGCAGCTCGGTATGGGTCAGGCTGGCCACATAGCTGACCTCTGCCACTCCCAGTGCTTCCAACTGGGGAAGCAGTGGCTGGCTGTGGTCGATCACATGGTGGGCCCCCATGTGCCGAACCCAATCTGCGGTCTCCGCCCGCGAAGCGGTACCGATAACGGTCAGCCGGGTCAACTGGCGGGCCAGTTGCACCAGCATCGAACCAACGCCACCGGCCGCACCGATGATCAGCAGACACTCGCCCTGCCCTGACTCCTCGGCGACCCCCAGGCGGTCAAACAGCAGTTCCCAGGCGGTTATCGACGTCAGCGGCAACGCTGCAGCGGAGGCTGCACCTAACGATCGCGGCTTATGCCCGACAATTCGCTCATCCACCAGGTGCAATTGGCTATAGCTGCCGGCGCGGACAATGGAGCCCGCGTAGAACACTTCATCGCCGGGATGAAACAGTGTCACTTCAGCGCCCACTTCACGGACGATACCGGCGGCATCCCAGCCCAGGATTTTCGGTTCTCTGGTGAAAGTCCCAGCACGCACTTTGGTGTCGACCGGGTTGACTGAAACCGCCTGCACTTCCACCAGCAGATCCCTGGGGCCAGGAGTCGGCACAGGAACGTCAATATCCTGCAGTGCCTGAGGATCTTCGATGGGCAAGGCGTGTTGGGTAAAGGAAATCGCTTTCATGGACACTCGCTGTATGAAGGGCTGATGCGCTCAATTGCGATCATCTTCGGCTTCCCATGGGCAAAGAAAAACCTGCAGAATGCGCCAACACTTTCACTGCAGGAGTGAAAATGATCCGTATTGATGACCTTGGCCTGTTCGTGCGCAGCGCCGCACTGGGCAGCTTCACCGCCGCAGCACTGGAAGCAGATCTGTTACCTGGCCAGGTTGCAGCGGCGATCAAGCGCCTGGAGCGCGAGCTGGATGTGCGTTTGTTCGCCCGCACCACCCGCAGCCTCAGATTGACTGCCGAGGGTGAGCAGTACCTGCCCACCGCCCTCTCTGTGCTTGAGACCTTGAAGCAAGGAGAGGAAAGCCTGCACGGAGCAAATGCCCGTCTTCGTGGAGTACTGCAAGTGGCGGCACCGTCCGATCTGGGGCGCAATATTCTGCTGCCATGGCTCTCGGCATTCCGCCGCCAGCATCCGGAACTCAGTTTGCGTTTTGTCCTCTCCGACCAGGTGGCGGATCTGTTTCGCGAACCGGTCGATGTGGCGATACGGTACGGATCGAATGAGGATGCCAACTATGTTGCCCTGCCCCTGGCGCCCTGGAATCGCAGGGTGCTGGTCGCTTCCACAGACTATGTCGAGCGCCATGGATACCCGAGCACCCCGGATGACCTGAGCCGCCATCCGTGCTTGCTCTACCTGCAAAACGGCCGGGTCTACGACAAGTGGCGCCTGGGTAACCAGTCGATCCAGGTGAGCGGCCCACTGTTCAGTGACGACGCCGATGTGGTCCGACGCTGGGCCCTGGGCGGAGAAGGTATCGCCAACAAATCCTGGCTGGATGTCAGCAGCGATGTAGCGGCTGGACGCCTGGTGGTGCTACTGCCTGAGTACCCCGGCGACGCTTCGCCGTTAAGCCTGGTGTGCCCGCACCGTAAACAGATTTCGCCAGCGGTGACTCAGCTCTACAGTTGGCTCAGCAGTCAATTCTCCATGCTGGAGCGCATCTGAGCTCATGCTGTGGGGCAGTAACATCCTCAGGTCCCGGGCAGTTACCGGCTAAGCCAGAACCACATCGAAAAATGAGCTGATCAGCCGACTGGTACGTCGCTCCGCCAGGCAATAGAGATAGGTTTCGGTGTAAAGCGGATCGCCCGCAATGCGGATCGTGCGAATACGAGGATCGGCAATGAACTCGGCCTCGGAGACAACACCCAGCCCCAGCCCCCGCACCACGGCCTCGCGCAAGGCTTCGCGACTGCCGATTTCCATGGCGATGCGCGGAACGATTGCTGCCGCGAGCAACGCCTGTTCCAGGACCAGACGTGTGGTCGACCCGGGCTCGCGTTGCAGCAGCCGTTGACCTTCCAGCTCCTCCAGGCGCACTGAACCACGCCCGGCAAAAGGATGCTCATGGTGGGCAAACAGAATGATCGGGTGGCGCGCGTAATGCACCGAGCAGAGCCCTGGATCATCGTTTCGACCGGCAAGCACCGCAATATCCGTCACATAGTTTTCAAGATCAGCCAGCACTTGGGCCGAGTTGCCGACCCGGATCGACACGTCGATGCGCGGATGGCGCTGAAGGTAGTTATCCACCATTTCGATCACGTGAAAGGGGCCGACCGCGCCAAGCTTCAACTGGCCACTGTCCAGCTGACCGGAGTCACGCAGCAGATTGTGCGCATCCAGGTCCAGCGCCGCCATTGCTTGAGCGATCGGCAGCAACTGCCGGCCGACATCCGACAACTCGATGCGCCGTCCCCGGCGATTGAACAGTTCCAGATTGTACTGGCGCTCCAGGCTCTGTACCTGGGTGGTCAACGTCGGCTGGCTGAGCCCCAGCGCCCGTGCGCCGGCGCTGAAACTTGCGTGGCGGGCCACGGCGAGAAAGGCGCGCATCTTTGCGGTGGACATCCATAGATCCCATCAATAGTTGAGTGCTGAAATCCATATTGAATTGATCGTATGACTGTCACGTGACATTTCTAGCCTGAGGCCACTTCAACCAACCTCCTGGAATGCCATGAACAATTTCTCCAGATTCTTGCGTATCGCCGCTATTGCCTGCCTCTCGATAAGCGCTGCCTGCCAAGCCTCGGCGAACGACAAGCTGAGAATTGGCCTGATCCCATCAGAGGACTCCCAGGCAATGATCGAGTCCAGCAAGCAGGTACTCAGCAGTCTGGAGAAAAAGCTGGGCATGCCCGTCGAGCCCTTTGTTGCGACCGACTACAACGGCATCATCGAAGCATTGCGGGCCGGCAAACTGGACGTGGCCTATCTCGGTCCGTTCTCCTATGTGCTGGCTACGTCGGTGGCCGATGTCGAGGCCTTCGCGGTGGCGGTCACCAAAAAAACCGGCCAGAGCGCCTACCACAGCCTGATTCTGGCGCACAAGGACAGTGGGATTGGTGAATTGTCCGACCTCAAGGGCCATACCTTCGCCTTTGTCGATCCAAGCTCTGCATCCGGTCACCTATTCCCCAAGGCCGGGCTGGAGCAGGCCGGCTTCGATCCGGAAAAACTGTTTTCACGGGTAATCTTCTCCGGCTCCCATGACGCCAGCATCCTCGCGGTCGCGAACCGCAAGGTCGACGCCGCCGCAGTGGCCGACCGCATTCTTGCCAACGCAGTGGCCAGAGGCCTGGTCAAAGACGATGACCTCCAGATTGTTTGGAGTTCGCGGCCGATTCCGGAGTCGCCAATGGTCTGGCGCAAAAATCTCGACCCGGCGCTCAAAGAGAAAGTCGCTGCGGCCCTGGCTTCGATCAAGGACGTGCCTTGGGGTGACCAAGGCCAACTGGATGGCTTCCAGCCCACCACTGATGCGGCTTACGACGTGGTGCGCGAAACCGCCAAGGTCCTCGACCTCGATTTGCGGAGACTGAAATGATCAGCATCCGCCAACTGACCAAGCATTACGGCTCCAACACGGTCTTGCGCGGTGTCGACCTGGACGTCGCCGCCGGTGAGTTTGTGGTGGTGCTGGGCCAATCCGGCGCAGGCAAGTCGACGTTGCTGCGCTGTATCAATCGACTGGTCCAGGCTGATTCCGGGACGCTTACCGTGGCGGGCATGGATGCACTGGCCTGTCGCGATACCAGCGCCCTGCGACGTCAGGCGGCAATGATCTTCCAGCACCACAACGTCGTGCCACGCCTCAGCGTATTGAAAAATGTGCTCACCGGCCGCCTGGGCGCAGTGTCTACCTTGACCTCGATCTTACAGCTGTTCAGTCGCGAAGATGTGGCGTTGGCCATGCAATGCCTGGAGCGCGTGGAGCTGGTGCATAAAGCCCGGGAGCGCACCGATGCACTGTCTGGAGGGCAGATGCAGCGGGTAGGCATTGCCCGGGCCCTGGCGCAACGACCGAAGGTGATCCTGGCGGACGAGCCGGTGGCCAGTCTCGACCCGAACACGGCGCGCCTGGTGCTGCAATACCTGCGCGATGCCACCCGTGAATTGGGGATCACAGTGGTGTGCAACCTGCACCAGGTTGATTACGCCCGCGAGTTTGGGGATCGGATTGTCGGCCTGGCCCACGGCAAGCTGGTGTATGACGGCAACGCGGCCCAGATGACCGAAGCTGATCTGCAGCGCATCTACCCTGGCCAGGCAGTGTCGGCAGAGGATGCAGAGGCGACAGCGGCCAAGCCGCTGATCCGAGCCACAGAGCTGAGGGTTTGAACATGAAACAGCAAAACTATCTGTGGACCGTGGACCTGCCTCGCGGAACCCGCGGTTGGCTATCGACGTGCGCGGTTGTACTGGCCGTGGTGTCGACACTTCACTGGAGCGCCGCGGGCGCGCAGTTGAGCGTGGGTGAACTGGCTGCCGGTCTGCCGCAAATCGGCGATTTCCTGGCGCGCACGGTTCCACCAGACCTGAGCATCCTCCCAAGATTGCTGGCGCCCGCCGTTGAAACGCTGCAAATCGCGATCTGGGGCACACTGCTCGGCGTGTTACTGGCCATCCCGCTGGCATTTCTCGCCGCACGCAACCTGAGCCGGAATCGCCTGGTGTTCCATGCGACCCGGCAGTTCCTCAACGTGACCCGCAGCATCAACGAACTGATCCTGGCGTTGATATTCGTCTCGGCCGTTGGCCTGGGCCCCTTCCCTGGCGTACTGGCATTGGCGCTGCACGGCCTGGGCATGCTGGGCAAGTTCTTTGCCGAAAGCATCGAGGAGATTGATCAGGGCCCGATAGAGGCATTGCAGGCGACCGGTGCCCGACCGTTGCAGGTCATCGTTTTTGGCGTGCTGCCACAAGTCATCACCGCTTGGATTGCCGTGATCCTGTACCGCTTCGAAGTCAATCTGCGCTCGGCCACCGTGCTCGGCATGGTCGGTGCCGGCGGGCTCGGGTTTGAGCTGGTGAGCAGTCTCAAGCTCTTCAAGTATCAGGAAACCGCCACCTGCATCATCGTCATCACCCTGATGGTGATCGCGGCCGATGCCGTCTCCGGGAGATTGCGCAATGCGATTCAGCGAGGAGCTCATCGCTGAAGCCAGCGGATGCACAAGCACCTTGCTGGCTCAGGTATCGGGCCAGCCGATTAAAGCCTGCGAATTATCGATTTGAGCTGTTGTTGAAGGGCCCCGAGTATGGGGCCACTTCCAACAACAAAAACCAGGGACTCACCATGACCACCCGATTCCACAACCCTGTAGACACCCGTTTTGGCTGGAACAGCCTTATTGAACTGGTCGCTATCACCGAAAACCAGAAAGTCGCCCTCGTTACCTTTCCTGAAGCTCGCGGCCTGGGGTTGCTCGATCGGATTCATGACTTGCTGGGCGAGCGCCTGGTGTACGTCATCGACGATGTCCAACCCAACCCGGACGTGGCCCACCTGCGCGACACTTACGATCGTTTCTGGCAACAGGCCGGCGACTGCCAGACGGTCATCGCCGTCGGGGGTGGCAGCGCGATCGATACGGCCAAAGCGTTGATCGTGGGCACCGAGTCGGGGCGCTTTGATGAATTGCTCGCGCTGCTGTCCACGGGAAAGACGTTCGTCCCGGTGCGTAGCAAGGTACTGATCGCGGCCCCGACCACGGCGGGCACCGGCAGCGAAGTCACTCCCTGGGCCACGATCTGGGATTCGGCCAGCCACAAGAAATACTCCCTGCACCTGGAATGCACCTGGCCCAAAGTGGCCATTATCGACCCACAACTGATGCTTACGGTTCCGGCGGGGGTCACGGTTTCAACGGGGCTGGATGCGCTGTCCCATGCCCTTGAGTCGATCTGGAACATCAATGCCAACCCGGTTTCGGACACCTTGGCCGTCTCTGCCATCGAGGACATTCTGGAATGCCTGCCGCAACTGCGCCGTGACTTATCCAACCATGAACTGCGCTCGCGCATGGCATTGGCCGCGCTAAAGGCCGGATTGGCGTTCTCCAATACTAAAACCGCACTGGCCCATTCGATCTCCTACGAAATGACTTTGCGCTACGGCCTGGCACACGGAATAGCCTGCTCCTTCACCCTGCCGCTGGTGCTGGGCCTGGCCTGGGGCCACGACGCCGCACGCGACCGGACTTTGCAGCGCATATTCGGTAACGACCTGCAAAAGGCTCAGGGTCAGTTACGTGAATTCCTGCACAGCCTGGATGTAAAAACCGAGTTTTCCGACTATGGGGTCACGGCATCGGAGGCCGAAGACATGGTCAACTTCGCCATGCAGGGCGCCAGAGGCAAAAACTTCATCGGCACACAAGCCGCCTAGAGCCCAACCACCCCCCAAGCACTGTCAGCGGCATGACGAGCCGCGACGATTTCCTGCAGCCCCTGAAAAGAGTGCACCCTCCGAACTCACTCGGCGGGAACGAACAATAATAAGGAAAAGATCATGAATCGTGCCTACACCATGCCTGGTCTCGCCGTCCGCACTTCACCGTTCCGAGTCGCCCAATGGCGCATGCTGCTGGCGGCCATGTTCTGCTATTTGTTTTTCTACACCGGACGGCAAACATTCGGCTTCGCCATTCCGGGGATCCAGGCCGAGTTCGGCTTGAGCAAGGAAACACTGGGCTGGGCGTCTGCGGCCATGCTCTGGGCCTACGCTATCGGCCAAGCCATTAACGGTAACCTCGCCGACAAATTCGGCGGCCGTCGCATCATGACCCTCGGCGCCGTCCTGTCCTGTGCAGCTAACTGGGTGACCAGCTTTGCCTCGGGCTTCGTCGGTCTTATTTTGCCTTGGGGGATCAACGGCTACTTCCAGGCCCTGGGCTGGGCACCGGGGAGTCGGTTGATCTCCAATTGGTGGAGTGCCGGCGAGCGCGGCAAGGTGTATGGCTTCTATGTATTTGCCGCCGGGTGCGCCTCAGTCCTGTCCTACGTGACTTCAATCATTGTGCTTGAGGTGCTGCAACTGGAATGGCGCTGGATCTTTCGGCTGCCGGTTTTATTGATGTTGGCCGGCGGCATCATTTTCTACCTGGTGGCTCGTGAGCGCCCCCAGGACCTGGGCTTCGAAGCGCTGGCCGATACCGGCGTCGCCAATGCCGAGGATAAAAACCACGAGGTGGCAGACGGCGAAGTCGAATCCTCCGCGCAACGCTATAAAGCCGTGCTCAAGAATTTCCGCTTGATCGTCGCCGCCATCTCCCTGGGGTTTCAGAACGCTGCGCGCTACGGCCTGATCGTCTGGGTGCCGGTGCATTTTCTGGGGGCCAACTGGAAAAGCGGCGACAGCATGATCGATCCGAAGTGGATTACCGTTGCCCTGCCGGTGGGCATGGCGATTGGTGCCCTCAGTAACGGCTGGGTTTCGGACAAGCTGTTTGGCTCCAAGCGCTACCTGGCAATCATGCTTTACATGTTCCTTGGCGCCGCAACCAGCCTGTGGATGTGGAGCCTGCCCCCCCATAGCGCAATAGGGCTTGTGGCATTGTTTCTCTGCGGCTTCTTTGTCTACGGCCCCGCATCGAGTTTCTGGGCCCTGTGCCCCGACCTGGTCGGAGCAAAACGGGCCGGCACGGCAACCGGAGTCATGAACTTCTCGTCCTATCTGTTTGCCGGCCTGGCAGAGCCGTTGATCGGCAGTATGCTCGACAGTACCGGCAATACATCGTTGATCTTCATCGTGGTTACGTCGGCATGTGTGTGCAGTGCAGCGGTCGCGCTTTTCATCCGACGCTGACTATTCGACATAGAGACGCGACTCACGGCTGACCACTCACGAACAGGATCTTTTCATGTACCAGTACCACAAGTGGTTACGCTCCTTTCATGCAGTGGCGAAGACCGGCAGCTTCACACTCGCCGCCCAATACCTGAGCGTCGGCCAGCCAACGGTCAGTGAACAGGTAAACGCGCTGGAGAAAACATTCTCGGTGGAGCTCTTCCATCGTCGTGGACGCTTTATCGAGATGAGTTCGGCGGGACACAAGCTCTATGGAATCACCCAGGGCCTGTTTGGCCAGGAAGATGAAGCCGTGCAACTTTTGCAAAGCTTCAAGCAACGCAAGACCGGCATGTTGCGCCTGGGTGCGGTCTCCCCACCGATTGCGATGAACCTGACGTATGAGCTGATGCAGCAACACCCGGACATTGAACTGGAAACGTCGTTTTCTCCTGAAAAAGAGACACTGGACCGCTTGTTCAACTTCGATATCGATGTGGCAATTCTTGCACTCTCCGAATTCGACCAGCGCTTTGATACCCAGCTTTACCGACGCTACCCGATTATTGCGGTGGTTCGCGACGACCACCCCTGGGCAAGCCAGGACGAGGTTCGGGTCGAGCAAATCAGCGGCGAGAAGTGGGTACTCCGCGAAAAAAGCTCACGCACCCGTCAATTAGTCGAGGAAAGCTGCAAGCGGCTGGACGTAGACCTGAACTGCGTCATGCAGCTCAACAGTCGCGAAGCCATTGTCCACGCCATCGCCAAGGGCATCGGCATCGGTTTCGTGTCCGCCGTGGAGTACGCAGAAACTCCGGGAACCAAACCGATCACCTTTGTTAACCACCCGTTCTCCATCGACTATCACCTGTGCTGCCTCGGTATTCGCCGAAATCGGCCGATGATCGCCGAGCTGTTCGACTCAAGTCCAACGCCGACAACCTGACCCACTAACGCGCTGCACCATTCAAAGGCCTACTTCTCGCAGATGAGAGGGACGGCCGGACCCTACCGCAAAAATGGAGACTCACCATGCACTACCAACACCCTACCCAACTGCAAGCCGTGGTCCTGGACTGGGCAGGTACCGTCGTTGATTTCGGCTCCTTCGCCCCCACTCAAATCTTCGTGGAAGCCTTCGGTGAATTCGGCGTTGCCGTCTCGCTTGAAGAAGCCCGCGGCCCCATGGGCATGGGCAAGTGGGACCACATCCGCACCTTGTGCAACCAACTGCAGATCGCCGAACGCTATCGTGCGGTCTTCGGTCGCCTGCCGACCGATGCCGACGTCACCGCACTGTATGAACGCTTCATGCCGCTTCAGATCGAAAAGATCGCCTTGCACTCGGCGCTGATTCCGGGAGCCCTGGACGCCATCGGCGCGCTGCGTGACAGGGGCCTGAAAATAGGTTCGTGTTCCGGTTACCCGGCAGTCGTCATGGCCAAAGTGGTGGAGTTGGCGCGACAAAACGGCTATGTCGCCGACCATGTAGTAGCGACCGATGAAGTGCCCAATGGACGCCCGCACCCAGCTCAGGCCTTGGCCAATGTGATTGCCTTGGGAGTCAGTGACGTTGCCGCCTGCGTCAAGGTCGACGACACCTGGCCCGGCATTCTCGAAGGCCGCAGTGCCGGCATGTGGACCGTCGCCCTGACCTGTTCCGGCAACGCGCTGGGCTTGACCTACGACCAGTACAAGGCGCTGCCTCACGAGCAACTGGCTACAGAACGTGGCCGTATCGCCCACATGTTCGAAGGCGCCCGCCCGCACTACCTGATCGACACCATCGTCGAACTGCCGACAGTCATCGATGACATCAATGCCCGCCTTGCTCGTGGAGAAACTCCGCAGGGCTGCTGACGCAATACGGCTTGGCCGGCTTGCGCCGGCCCGCCACCACGGCTAATTCAGGCGGGCATGTTCTGCATACCTGGTCTATAACCCAGGCGGAATGTATCCAGGTACAAAAGGAACATTTATACATTTGCCATGCAGGATTCGTCCGTCCTCAATTCTGAACAGTACGATTTTTTTGGCTTTATTGACGGTCGCCTCAAGTTTGCAATCAGAGCTGTGCCCAACGGTTGGGTAATACTCGGTGTAAACCATCCCATTGCCCGTGTGATTCATTGAAGTTCCGGCCGCTTCGGTGGTTGTCCAGCTGGAAGATTTATACCAAGTCAGAAGAACCAGCGTTTCGCCGCCAGCGCCGTTCTGTTTCTGCATTGAATCGGGTTTGCCAAATAAATCCAGGGCTTCCTGGACGTCTCGTCCTTCCCAGCGAGACTGGGCAATCAAGTGGCACCCGTTGATAAGCAAAACACTAGGCAAGATGAATATCAGTGAGAATGCCTTAATCCATTTGCACATCACTACTTCCTTTATCATAGGCAAGACAAAAATGTTGAAGACGGGTTCTTGACCCGCCAAGACCGGTGAATGTAAGGAAGAACACTGGCGACTCCTGCTACTGATCAATGCGCCAATTCCCACTTATTTTTCATTGCCCAACAGGGTGTCCAGGTCATCTATCATCTGGTTCCTTTTCTGGCTCGGCCCCATCTTTTCGAACATTGCCTGGGCGGTCTGAATCATTTGCATGTATTCCATCTTGCCCATTGCAAGCATGTCATTGTTATTGCGATTACCCGGTGCACAGACAAAGGTGCGTTGTACCCAATGTTCCTTTACATCCTGCCATTGAGTGGACACCGTCAGATGCCGCAGGCTGTAGTCATTGCCTTCTGAGACTGACGTTACCCTGAGCACGCTGCACAAGCCCCCAGCAAATAACCGCATCGACGCGATTGGCAAAAGAGCTCTTCTCTCAAGGTGTTACGATTACCGGCTTTCACTGCCAGGATCTGCCTTCCATGACACCTATCATCTGTGCCAATGAGTTCGACATCTGCGTCTCAATGCCCGACCTGGTCACATGGATCGAAGACAAGCACATCCCCAACGCCGATCTGTCGGCCGCATTGAATGCCGTGGGAATCGCGCTGAACATTACCGAACTTTACGATACCTACTTCGACGACACGCCTGCTGGCGCCGGCGACGTGCATATTTACCCGTGCGCTGATAAGCAAAGTTTCCTGGTTATTGATCTATATCGTGACCTGACCGATCAGTTGGACATCGTGAGCGCCTCATTGAAAATCGAGCCAGCCGTGCTCCATTTGGCCCTGCCTTATCTGCGACGCTTTTTCGACGCAGCCGAATGTCAGGTGGCCTTCAGGCAATCCAGTCACTCACAGCAGTTGCGCTCATTGATCGATGAAAGCCGATACCCTGCACCGGTCGATAATGGTGGCTATCAGCAGCAGCTCATCACCCATGGTTGAGCCCTGCCCGTAGTCCCTTGAATGGCGTTTCATCCTGCTGCTCTGTTCATTCCTCGAGTTGAATCCCATAAAAAACCGCCAGCGGCGTACTCCCGTGGCGGCTTTCATGACGACTGCCCAACCAAGGCCAGGAAATGCTCGACGGTGAACGCCGTTCCTGTTGACCTTGCAGGCCTTCAATTCATACCGGAACGGCTGCAGCTCCAGTCAGGACATGTGTAGGCCAAGGGCGAAACGCTCCATCAGCGAAGCTGTTTTTCAACATCCCCAAGGTGGCTTTCGAGCACCATGATGGACTCGCTCAGACCTGATATCGCGTCATGCAGCGCCTTGACGATGATGAGCATCTCGTCGCTGTGCTTGCTGGCCTGCTGCAAGGCAAATGTAGATCGAGCTTTGACGCGGTCCAGTGGTTCCTTGATGTGATTTCTCATGGCATATCCCTTCGATTTGAGTGGAGGCATAACGCTACTACGGCTCCCACTTTTTCAGCTACTGGGCTTTCATCCATGCTGGATACCCGGACAGACTATTCGGAGTGCGGCGCCCGTAGAGCGTGAAGTTCGCTACCGGGAAAGGTCGCGGCGCATCACCACCATTCCGATTTCAGCCTTGTCGGTACTGAAGGGTATTTCGCCCACTGCCTCGAACCCGAAGCGTTCATAGAAGCGCTGCGCATTGGCATTGGTCCTCAGAACATCCAACGCTATAAAGCCTTCATCACGCTCTTTTGCCATCTGGCAAATGACCTGTAGAAGTTGCTTCCCGTAGCCATTGCCTGCCTGTGATTTCAGGAAGTAGATTTTCTGCAATTCCGCGCCCACCTCTGCTGATACAGGCATCGGTTTAGACCAGTTGATCTTTGCAAAGCCTACAACACGGCCCTCTGCGTCGGATGCCAAGAGCCAGCGATGGGCGGCGGGCAACTGCAGTGACTTCTGAAGTGCGTCGATTGAGAAGTCCTGGTTCAGGAAATCTTGCATGCCTGTGGCAGTCCAGATGTCCGAAAAATGCTCTCGGTAAGTCTCTATGCCAATATCACTCAGTGCTTGAATATCTTCGGTAGTCGCTTCTCGAATTGTGATCACTGCCTGCTCCCTGCCTTTGATTGGCGCCAAGCAATACTCGCAACCCGACCCTCATTTCAAGCCCTGCCTGAGCGAGGGAACAAAGGAGTGTGTCGAGCACAGGTTGGCATTGCCGTGTACAACGTCCAAAACAAATGCTTGGTTGACCCGGTCAAGCAACGGCTAACCTGCCATTGGAAAGAGGAATTCCCATGAATAAATACACGTTGGCCCCGCTTCTGCTGTCGCTGCTCACCCTGGCCACGACCGGCTGCAAACAGGAAGCGGCGGCAATCTATACCGGGCCTTTCGGCCTGCAGATGGGAATGACCATCGAGCAGGCCCGGGCCGTCACCCAGGTCTTGGGCAGCAACACTCGACGCAACGTTCTGCTGGTGGAACGCCCACCAAGGCCCATTGCCGGGTTTGAGGAGTTGTCCCTCAAGTTCGGTAAAGAGGTTGGCCTCTGCGAAATCTACACGGCGGTCGAGATCCCGGGAGATACGCAGGACTCGGCTATCCGCGCCCGCTTCGAAGAACTGAGCCGGTTACTCGCCCAGCGATATGGCCCGCCTTCGGTCGCCATCGACCAAGCCGTCGATGACGAGCGCCAGCAGGTTTTAGTATCCCAGTGGCTGGCATCTCGCGGAGCGAGTCTGGAAGGCGCGTCTGAGGCCGTACTGACGGTGGGTAGGCGCGATGTCGACCCGGTCAGCATCGGCCTGTCCATTTCAGGCTCTGGTTCCGAGCAGTGCCAGCAGGAGCAACGCCAGGAATAGCTGATGGCTGGAGCTCTTACGGACAGGTCACCCAGAAAACCCTTGGCAATTGGAATGCTGCGATGAAGAAAAATACCCTAGGCCTGCTTTTCCTATCAGTTTTATTGGCGGCTTGCGGCCCCAACAAACTCGTTTCCGACCTGCCTTCGCCAAGTCGGCAATACCATGTCGAGGTCCGCCAATGCCCCCAAAGCGGTGCAATCACCTGGAGCGAGAAGATACAGGTCTCCATTCTTGAATCCGGCCTATCGGCAGACTGCCAATCAGCGGTGAACGCGCTGGCGCAGTTCGACGCCAGCGTGCCTAAGAGCCAGCTGCAACTCGAATGGGTTTCAGATACCGAACTCAGAGCCTGGCATCCGGATTTCAATCCCGGCTATGGGCCGGCTGCCGTGACTTACAAACACGATGCTCCGGTCAAGGTGATCTTTTCGCCGAAGAGCTGACCCTGGGAATTCCGCCTGCCTGTCAGCCCTATGCAGAACACCCAGCGCATGAGCCAGAAGCGGCCAAGACAACCTATGGTTTTATGAAACAGAGACTGCCGGCTGCAACAGCAACACCGTAGCCGGCCCCGCGCGAAACGTTGGGTTACGCTTGGCTGCCTCCAACATATGTGGCGCAAGATTGTGAGCCGCCAGCGCTTCTTTTGATGCCCATTTCTCGATCAACACAAAACTGTCGCTGTTGCCGGCCACAGGGTGCATGTCGTATTGAATACACCCCGGCTCAGCTCGGACCAAGGGCGCAAGCAGTTCAAAAGCCGCCAGTTGCTCGGAACCTCGACCTGACTGGGTATTAATGATCACCACCAGCCGAACTTCATCAGACATAAGTAATACCGCAACGTTGGAGAGGAAAGACACAGTACGCCACCACGCTACGCAGATGCAGCCCCGTTGCAACTCCCGAACTCAGGTCGTGGCTAAAAAACCACGTAGAATACGTTTCCACTCAAACTAAGGATCAGTTACCCAGTATGAGGATTCCAACAGCGCCCACAGTGGACTTCCTGAATATCTCTCTCCGACAACTGGAGCGAACGGATGTAAAAGCCTGGTACGCCTACCTTTCAAACAGCGAGGTTACCCAACACACCAGTTGGAATTTGCGTGCCGAGGAAGATCTTTTTCCCATGTTTGACGAGATAGACTCGACACAACCCTCCTCGATAAGACGGCTGGCAATCATCAATCAAGCCAGTGGTGATCTGATCGGGACCATCGGCTTCCACAGCATTTCTGAAGCAAACCGAAGCGCGGAGATTGCTTATGATCTAGCGCCTGCGTATTGGGGAAAAGGCATTGCGAGCGCTGTCTGTTCGTCTGTAACGCAATGGGCATTTACGGAGTACGGCTTTATACGGGTGCAAGGCACAGTTCTTGAAACCAACCGTGGTTCAGCCAAGGTTCTTGTGAAGTGTGGATTCCAATACGAAGGAAAACTGAGATCGTTTCGCATGGTTCGCGGACGCCCTGGCAACTTTGAAATGTATGCCATTTTGAATACCGACTGACGATCCAAACAGGTGTGCTCGCCGCAGCCAAGGGCCGCCAAAAGACAATGAACGTGCTCTGGCGCCGGTGCCCGCTTTTCCCGCGAAAGGCCTTACCGGGATAGCCACAACGCAGCGCAACTCAGAAAGCCCGCCGGCCTCGCCAAGCCTCGCTGCGCGTCCTTATTGGTTAGGGTCTGCCGGCCATCTGGCGAGCGTAATGTCGATCACTAAGGTCTTTATTAGGATCGGCCTTGGCCCAGCGCTGTGGTTGCGGGCAGTCCACGCAGCTCAGTGATTTCTTGTCAGCGCTGAGGGTATAAAGATGAGCCTTTGGCTCAGTTCCAATCTTCAGCCCAGTGTCGGTGACCTCAAATCCAGGATTCATCTGCGACAGACGATCCATGCTCTCAAAGTTGAACGACCACTGTTTGATCTGGCTTTTGCGCAAAATGGTCATAATGCTGAGCGGGTCTTGTTTGCTGACGCGCTGGTAGACCCACTCGCCTTCATACGGGCCAAGCTTCGCAGCGGCCTGCCCCCGCTTGGCGTCTTCCAGGATTTGCTCCTGCATCTTTTGCATTTTCGCATTCAGTGCCTCCTCATCCTTGCGCGCCTGATCCTTGAGCATTTGCTCTACGTCATAAGGCCCTTTGGGATCAAACTTCCAAAGCGTCTCGTCCTTGATGCCCAGCACCTTGCAGTTGAGGCAGTCGAGGCTTCGCTCGTCGACGTTACGCTTCAGCGCCAGGCGCTCAGTACCGTTCACATCATCGAGAAGAAGCTTCTCACCTTTGACCGAGACCTTCATTTTGACCAAGGGTTTGATACGGCCCTCTGCCCCCTCCTGCCCGAAAATCTCTGCTTCATCGCCGTGGACATTGAGGACCATCGTCCTCTCGCTGTTGGGGGACTTGAATCGGTAAGCGCCTGTGAAGTTATCGCCGCCGCAGCCGGCGAGGAGTGAACCGGCAACAACAGCCGCCGCTAGTTTGAACAGGGGATTCATAGTGTCCTTGCTATCTGTTTCTGACGCCCGTCGCGAAGCGCGCTGTACGCATGAGTCAGTGGTTGGGGCGAGAAATGACTCGCCAAAAAAGAGGCGTCATTTTGCCATCATCTACCCAAATCGTCATCAATACAGAACGCGATCACCCAGAGCCGAGCGTTCCACCCTCGCCGATAAGCTCATATTGGTCCTCGCTACGGGCTCTTAGATTGTGTTTTCTCCAGTAACCTCTGGAGAGGCTCACTTTGATCTTGCGCTTTGTATCTAGTTTTTGTGGCGTTCACTGCAAGGGGTTATCTCCCCTTTCTTTCATGCCTCATAGCGCAGACCTCGTGAACATCGGGATCAAAAAAACCCGCCGAAGCGGGTCTTGGTGCCAATGGTTGCTCGCTACCGGCTGATGGTCTTCAAAAACTGCACCGCATCAATAAACTGTTCGGCGGTCGCCTGGGTTCGCATGTGCACATTACGCAGACCGCTGCCGTCAACACTGCGAATCACGACGGTGTAGCGCCCTTCGCGGCCGCGAGTTTTGTGAATGGTGGTAGTGCCCAGCGAGCGGAAATAGATACGCTGGCCCATCGCTTTGGTGACCGTGGTGCTGTTGCCCGCGGCAATTGCGCCGTTACCAATAGGAGCGGCCGTGGCAAAACCCGAGCTTTTGGAAATAGTCCCATCAGAAAGCAGGATAAATTCGTCTGTGACCTCAACATATTGAGGACGCTTCTTGCTGAAGTCCTCATAGAACACCTGTTCAACCACCGATACAGCACGCTCCCGGGTCATGCCCGGCTGCGCCTTAGCGGCGTAATCGATCGGTTGAGAGCCACAGCCTGCAAGCGCTGCGACAGCCAACATGATCATTCCTATCCTTTTCATGCCTTCTTTCCGGTTTGTGCGGTTAATGCCTAAGCGCTGGGTGAATCGACCTTAAGGCAGATTACCAACAGACTGAGCCAGCGCCGGCAGCGGTTACTGCCAACACTCGCGGCAAGATGCAGACACCTGTGTGTTTATGGTCCGCAATTAAGCTATTTGCTTTGGATTGACTGGAGTTTTGATTACTTTCGCCAAGTCGTCCTGAAAAACGGAAGCACGAGAAAAACCAAGCCTCCAGCAAGAATGCCCATCCCGAAAGTATGTACGAAACTCTCCTGGCTGGTTGCGACCATGGCCGCGCCTGCGACGATCCCGGCACAGCCTACGATTCGGATATTTTTGTTCGATGACTTCAGTTCCATTGCGAAAACACTCCTATCAAAAAATGGCAGTCGAGGTTCTGAATACCGCCGCAGATCGCTCTTGCTGCGCGGTCCTAGAACGCCTCAACGCTTATCGTGAACTTCAGCCGGCCAGGCACTGAAGAAAAATATGATTCCGGGAATCATTAAGTAGATCCAGTTAGTACTTGGATGCACAACCAGTCCGACGATCCACGCGACAAGTAAAACGCCGCCAACTCGACGCCGACGCTTGGCGGTGAACCACTCCTGAAAGACCTCAGGTTTTTCACTGGCCATCATTACGCTCCTTGTTTGAAAAGCAGCGAAGCATATCACCCACCTCAACAACTCATGCCAGCCGGCGAGGATCCTCTATGCCCGTCACACAGGGTTGAGTTTGCTTGGACATAGAGGCTTGTCTTGCTGAGGCACGAGCGCCAGCATTCCCTATCTAAATGCCCCGGCCTGCCTTCAGGCTGCGATGAGTAGTCAGCATTCCATTGTTATCAAACAGGAAAATCATTTGGTTCCCTGCGCCATCCTGGCAAACAACGCCGTCACTCTCGCCATCGACAATCCCTTGGCAAGCCATATTCCAGACATAAGGGCGGATTTGGCACTTCAGCGTTTTACCGTCCTCAATCACCAAATGATGGGTGGCGGAGATGCTTTCCGGCGCCGGTTTAGGGCAAGCTCCCTCACCCCAATTGACCCCATTGTGGTTGGGTTGCGAAACACAACCGGCCAACAGGATTACAGGCAGCAGATGTTTGTAATTCATGGTCACCATCCTTAGTTGTGACGACGCGATCGAGCGTCTGCCTCAGAGACGGGCATTATTGTGCGTCACTTCGCGTAGGCATTTAAAGGCTGTGCCCTGCCGTTCTCGACGGCAAGCGCGAGGCAGATCACATTTATAGAGGGGCGAATTGGAGGTGACGACCAGCAATTGAGCGAGATGACAAGTAAGGCCAAGAGGTTACCTGAACCCGCCAACTGCACTTATCGTCAACACCGGAAAGCATCGCAGTCAGTATTCCTGCTCAGCTCATTTGAGAAGCTCGCCCGGCCCTGCAACGTTGAACCATAGGCAGTAGGCAAGTTATGGGCCGGGAGAGCGCAGGAACCATAACGAGGCGTGACGCCGGCGAAAATCAGAAAATTCTGAAACTCGCTATATGGAACGACAGCAAATACGGCCGCCCTTGCTAAGGAGGCTGGGCTATTTGGACACGAACTACCGAGGTTGGCGTAATCGCCGCAGTTCGGTCTGTAGCCAAGTACTTGCAGGTTGCGTCCCTGAAGGGCATCGCACCTCATAAGCTTTTCCACTGATGCTGCTTTTGCTGGCGGCGAGATTGATGAAGTCCTCGGCACTGCTCACCATATTTTTGTTTTCGAGATAACTCAGCTTTTTCTCGAGGTGCTGCCGTGCTTGCGGTGCTGGGTATTCGGTCCCATTGCGTACGAACAAACAATCGCTGCGCTCAACAAAGCTCAGCAAGCCGTTTATTTCCTGCGTGGCCTGCGGCGTCGTCTGAGCCTGGAGATTACTAACCGTTAGAACTGCGCCAACACCCACTGCTGTCAGCCATTGAATCAGCCCACGCTTCATAATTTCCATACCGCTCCCTCATCTTGATTTGGCGGGACTGTAGCACTTTGAGCTACCCATAAACGAAATTGGTATTAGCGCAGGACTTGCACAATAAACGCTATACGAGCTCAAGCGTGACCCCGCCGATGAAGTCAGTGATTTAGATCAGACCTTGGTTGACTGAGTGAAAGCCCAGCCAAATGCGATAGCGGCAATGCTGGGCCGTATCAGGTCTGTTGCTGGCGCCGAGCCAGTAACTATCTGCAGGCTGGCGATTATGAAGACTACAACTGCGGCAAGGATGCCCAGCACCGAAATCCAGCGGAAATATCTTGGAAACATCGAATGACTCCCTTTAAAGGGGCGCGATCGTAGTTTCAATTAGCCATCACTTCAACTGTCAGCCGCTTTCGGCGGCTGCCCCACGGAAGAGTCGGCCCGCTTTCTTAGATCTCCTGCGACCTTAACTGCTTGCCACCACTCAACCGCAATGCCCAGGGAGGCGCGACTTTTCCTATCATGCAAGGCTCGGCATGCATCCGACTCGCAATCGCAGTTGCTGATCGGGTCGCATGGCAATTCAATTGCGCGCCGACCTTGAATACATCACCACGGCCTGTCGCTTGTGCTTCTCGGCAGGCTGCATCGGAGTCTGATCTGTGAATCGATTCGACACTATGGGGCCGACATCGCCAGAGAGATGCCGCGCAAGCCGATGGGCGCCCGATAGCAAGCGCGTAAGTCTTCCAGGTTCGACTCCTGGGCAGGTCATGAGCACTGGCGAACTGAAAACGGCCATGGAGCTTGGCGCCGGAGACCTAACCGGCATTTCTCTAACTTGAGATGCTGGCAGTGCCATGCTCAAATAGATGATGGCCTTTTGATATGGAGCTCTCAGTTGAAGCAGTACCGCGGATTAATCATTTTTTTTTCGGCAGCGACTCTACTCTTTGTCCTGGCCCAGGTGTGGCATGCACAGTCTGCTCCGGAAGAGAAAAAACAAGAGCAAGAACGCCAGCTTAGAGGGACCGCGCTCATCATGAATGCGGGGACCCCAAAGATGCTCGATGAATCAAATCGCCTCGATTCGGTAACCTACAAAGATGGGATCATGCGGATCTCATACACGCTCACCACCGTCTCGAAAAACGAAGTTGAGGCCGATGCATTTAAGAAGGAAAGAAAAGCCATTGCGGCGTCTGTATCCTGCGATGAAAAAGGGCTAGGAACTTTCGTGAAGTCAGGACTGTTGGTTTATTACACCTTCAACGACTCAAGCAACTCACCTATAGCGGTCTTTCAGATAGACAAGTCCGACTGCCTCTAAAAATCAGTACCTAAAGCCCGCCTCTATCGCGGGCTTTTTTATCGGCGCCGCGCTCAGCCAGCGTGACCGAAACCGCAATCCGACAAGGGACTGCCAACCGATCCCTTGCACTTTCATCGCGAGCCTTGGCGATGTACCAGCGGGGTCGCGGCGTTCGGCTGAAGACCTGCCCGCCCACAACCGCACGTGGCGCAGCAAGCTTGAAGGCTGCGCCGTTACCGGACGTCAAGCAGAGACACTAGGGTCGCAGGTAGGCGAACATGTGCTGTACATAATCGGCTTTTCCGAGAGGTACGCCGTTATGGCGCAAGATGTTGTATGCCGTGATCAGGTGAAAGTAGAACTGTGGAGTAGCCCAGTTCACAGCGTACTCATTACCGGTCATATCGAAGGCCATGCCATTTGGTAACTCAATAGCGATTTCGCGCTCAGCCCCTTCCTCTATTTGAGTGCGGTCCGCCGAATCAAGAACTGCCAGCGTACGCTCGATCAACACCTTCGCTGCTGCCAGGGTTTCGGGAGGAGTGAACGATTTTACTGGCTGCTGCGTCAGTCGCTGGACCGCCTCCTGCGCCTGCGTACAGGCGTACTGAACTTGCTGGGCAAGATTGTGCATATCCGGTGCGAGTCGAGATTCAAGCAGAATGTGTGGGTCGTAACCACGCTCTAAAGCAGTGGCTTCGCCCTTAGACAAAAGAGAAGACAACGCTCGCAGCATCTGCGCGAAACAGGGGATGGTAACTGAGTAGACCGACATATTTTTCCCTAGATAGCCATTCAATGCGGTCTGAATCCTAGCAGATTGCAGCACGACTCCCGGCAATAGAAGCGCCCTCTTCCCCGACCGAATCCGCATGCGCTCCGCTCCATGCCCATTGGCATCCAGTGGAGTGTAAGCGTGCATCCGAGTCTTGAAGGATCAGCATCTGCCGCACTGGAGACAAGCCTCTCGAGACTACACAGAGCACAGTTCGCACACGACAACTGTGTGCTTCCACCGATAAGCAAGAACGGCCTAGCCGAGTCGAAAGGGCTTGAGGCGCACGCCGAACATCTGCTGATGGGATAGTGACCGGCAGTAAGGTCTTAGAAGGCCTGGCGCACGATAGCCCCTCATCACAAGGGGCCATCGAACAATGCGTCAGAATAGATCAGTAACGGCGATGAGGATCGTTGTAGGCGCTCCAGTCGAAACTGAAGTGCCCGCTATTGCTGCTCGGGTTGTAGTTCTCCATCAGTACATTGCGCTGAACAGTATCCCAATCCAGCGGCGCGATGGCCTTGCTGGACTCGACAATGACCGTACTGTTCTGAGTGATGGCCGACAGGTAGTACAGGTCCAGGCGCGAGCCCACCGTCTGGGTCTTGTTATAGGCGAAGGCATTACCATTCTGCCTGCCCGCCGAAGTGGCGTTGTGCGCATAAACAAGAACAACCTGATAGACAATGAAGGTGCCAGGCCCCGCCAATTGAGTGCTTTCGCTGAACGTCTGAGTAGTAGACCAGGACTCACTGCTGCTAAATCCAACGGAGATATCAGAACCGACGTTGACGATACCAATGCTACCTCCAACGCTGTATTTGGCAGTGACACTGGTCGTGAACGTTTTGGTGTGCCCCTTAGTCAACTGGTAGCTGCGAGTCTGTGTCACCTGCTGCGGAATGGAAATGGTGTCCATGTACTGCAGGTAGGCAAAGACCGGACGAGTGTAGGTGCCCCAATTCTGCTTGCCGATAAAGATGTCGCCGTAGACGGTGATGCCATCTACCCAGCAGCCTTGTTTGGGCGCGCTGTAATCCAGCAGGTAACTGTCTATCGCATAACCACCCCGCTTAGTCGGGAACTGATCGAAGCTGCCGGCAAAGTTGGATGTCAAAATGGCGCGGGCATTTCCTTGCTCGCTGTTCAGATCGTCAAGTTCAATCGAATGACTT
Organism: Pseudomonas sp. MF09150; assembly: GCF_059862355.1. NCBI lineage: Bacteria > Pseudomonadati > Pseudomonadota > Gammaproteobacteria > Pseudomonadales > Pseudomonadaceae > Pseudomonas > Pseudomonas sp. MF09150. The sequence goes on from NZ_JCBCUS010000013.1 coordinate 137,021, forward strand.
TGGGGTTGGTTCAGTTCTTCCTTGATCGTCATACTCGCATCCCTCGTTGGGTGTGTACAAAGTGCCAGATGGCGCTGCGAAGTATTGAGCATTTCAATGAGTGTTCAAGGCGGATTGTTCGTGCCGCTAAAGAGGAGATTGCCGCCGCCAGGCGTAAGCAAAAAGCACACAGCGCTTAAATTCAATGACTTGGATGGGGCTCTATCTCAGGAGCACTGGGCACGTCCTCACCCTGGTAACTCGCCTGATTTACTGAATGCCATGACCAGGTGCAGTGCGCGCCCACTATGGTGTCCAGCAATAAGCGGTATACCAATGGCCAACTCGCGCGATGCCATCGTCGCGAAATTGAGCCGCCAGGCCGAATGGATGCGCCTGGCCCTTGAGGTCTGCAAGCATGCTGAAAATAGGCTCACCGCCACTCAAATCGCCACGGCAATGTCGATCGGGGTGAAGCGCGGGTCAGTGCGCCACTGACGGTTGGGTAGCGATCGAGACGGTGAAGATCACGATAAACAGCACGACGAGAACCCAGAACATCACCACGACTATCAGCATGACGACCTTCAGGCTTTGATAAAGCCAGCGCAACCAATGGCCTTCGGGCTTTGCTTCTGAGCGGGTTCTGAGTACGCCTTTCAAATAGAAGCCAAGGAGGGCAAGCAGTGCGCCATCAATCAACAGCGCAGGCAGCCCGGCTTCCGGGAAAATGCTCCCCCACCCATAGAATGGCGAGCGGCTCAGGAACACTACATAACAAATGAGGCTGCCATAGGGGGCGGCTCTCCACCACCTACCGGCCAGCGCTCCGACCATCAGGCACATAATCACCATGAATGGGTTGAGGAGAATATTGATCATCCAGTCCAGTACGTTGGGAAAGTAGCCCGGGGAATTGATGCTGCGCCAGATGTGCTCCCACATTGTTCGGTTTCCTGCCTTCGATGGAGTAAGTGCTGCTTGCGTACTTGCGTACTTGCGTGCTGCTGCGAGGTATCGGCGTATTGTCGGGTTACATAAGTGCTGTTGTGTAAATTTGCGCCCGTAGGTGAAGTCGCCGCGTGTCGATCAGCCCGTCTTCGTACAGCGCCTAAGATCCAGATCAGACAAATCGGGATCAAGAATCGCCGGAAACAGCTCTCGGATGTGATGTTCTCTCAGTCACTTGTCGCTGGTTTATGGAAGTAGATGCTCTGCCTGGCTCATTGTGGCCATTGCTCAAGCAGGATCGAGACGAACTTCTCCGCCGCCGGCGAAAGCGATGCCCCGCGGCGGTAGACGAGGCCCAAAGAACGGTTCACCACCGGCTCGATCAAGGGGACGCTGACCAAGGTGGGATGATCCTGTGCCGGCATGGCCAGGCTTGGCATTGCTGAGACGCCCAACCCGGCTTCCACCAACCCCAGGGAGGTTGAGAGGTGTTGAACCTCGTAGAACCACTGCGGGCGCCAACTCAAGCCGGACAAGGCGTGATCCAGCAGCATGCGGTTGCCGCTCAGGCGCCCAACCCCGATAAGGCGGTAGTCGCTCAACTCAGACCAAGTGACCGAAGTGCGTCCAGCCAACTCATGATCACGTCGGCAGGCCAACACAAACGGCTCGATGACCAAGGGCACGAACTCGATGTCCGGATGCTGCCCACTCATCATATTGATCCCGAAATCAGCTTCTCCTCGCAACACCGCTTCAAGCCCCTCGTTGGCACTCAAATCCAGTAAGCGGATGCGAATCTGGGGGTAGCGCTCGTTGTACAGACGAATCACCGAAGGCAAGAAATAGAACGCGGCCGTAGGGATACACGCCAGGGTCACTCGGCCAATCTGCCGCTCGGCAAGTTCGCGGATATTGAGAATCGACTCATCGAAGTCATCCAGCAATCGACGCGCCTTAGGCAGAAAGTCGCGTCCGACACTCGTCAGGCTGACCTTGCGCGTGGTGCGATCGAGCAACGCGGTGCCCAACCCTTCCTCGAGTTTTTTGATGCGGCGGCTGAGCGCAGGCTGAGACAAGTGCAAGGCATCGGCGGCTTCGTGGAAGCTGCCTAGTTCGGCGATTTTCACGAAAGATCGAATATCGTTGAGCTCATAGTCCATGTCTTGTCTCATCTGCAGAAGAAGTCGGGCAGCAATTTAACGCAAATTTATCATTCGTAAAACGCAATAATCACGTCAATCTTTGCATTGGAAACATTTTTCAAAGCTTGAGACTCTTGCCTCCGGAGCATCAATTACCTCGATTGATTAACAAGAGTCGGTCTCATGCAAAGAATTCCCTGTGTGCTGATGCGCGGTGGCACCTCCAAAGGCCCGGTTTTTCTCGACTGGGATTTGCCGGCAGCCATTGAGGCCCGTGACGAACTTCTGCTCAACTTGATGGGCTCCGGCCACGAGCTGGAGATCGACGGGATCGGTGGTGGCAGTCCGCAAACCAGCAAGGTTGCGATTGTCAGCCCTTCGCTGCACCCGGACGCGGATGTTGACTACCTGTTCGTCCAGGTAATGGTTTCGCAACGCAGGGTCGACAGCGCGCCCAACTGCGGCAACATGCTGTGCGCTGTCGGCCCTTTCGCTATCGAGCAGGGCCTGGTCAAAGGCACCCCGGGCCGCACCCGTGTCCGCATTCGCAACGTAAACACAGGGACCTTTGTCAATTCCGACGTGTACACACCGAATGCCAAGGTCAGTTACGAGGGCGACACCGCCATCGACGGCGTGCCGGGTACCGCAGCGCCCGTACAACTGACGTTCCTCGATGCGGCCGGCAGCAAGACCGGCAAGCTCTTCCCTACCGGCAATACGCAAGACGTGATCGATGGCATTTCGGTGACTTGCATCGATATGGCAATGCCCATGGTGCTGATCGAGGCCAGTCAACTGGGCAAGCGTGGCGATGAAAGTCCCGCAGAACTGGACGCCGATAAAGATTTCCTGCAGCGCCTTGAGTCATTGCGGCTTCAGGCGGGCCTGGCCATGGGCCTGGGCGATGTCGGCGACAAAGTGATTCCAAAGCCGGTGCTGGTCTCACCCCCAAAAGCCGGCGGCACGATCCAGGTTCGCTATTTCATGCCACATAGCTGCCACCGCGCCCTTGCCATTACCGGCTCGATTGGTTTGGCGACCGCGTGCGTGATAGAAGACAGCGTCGTCGCACAGATGCTCGGCGGGATCAGTACACCGCGCCTGGAAGCGGTGCGCATCGAGCACCCAAGCGGCGCAATTGATGTCGTATTGTCATACACCGGCGTCAACGGTGAGACAATCCAGGCTTCTGTCGTACGCACTGCCCGCAGGCTTTTCTCCGGCTTCGTCTATGCCGCGGACTCTCAGCGCCTCGCCGGATAACCCCGGTGGTCGTTGGCATTTTTGCATCCGCACAATTCTAAAAATGGGTGATGCCATGAAAGTTGTTAAATCGCTCTACTTCCAGATTCTCTGCGCCGTGGTACTGGGCATCGTGGTCGGACACTTCTGGGCCCAGCAGGCCATCGCGCTCAAACCATTGGGTGATGCCTTTATCAAGCTCATCAAGATGATGATTGCCCCCGTGGTGTTCTGCACCATCGTCACCGGCATCGCCGGGATGAGTGACAAACGCTCACTCGGCCGACTGCTCAGCAAAACCATGTTGCTGTTCTTCGTACTGACGGTGATCAGCCTGATCATTGGCCTGGTGGCGGTGTATGTGTTCCAGCCGGGCGCTGGCATGAACATCGATCCCAGCCAACTGAGCACCAAAGGCCTGGCCCAATACACGGAGTCGGCCGCAAAGCTTGGGTTTGTGGAGTTTTTCATGCACATCATTCCCGAGACCTTTATCGGTGCCTTCAGTAAAGGAGAAGTGCTGCCGGTGCTGTTCATTGCCGTGCTGTCCGGCTTTGCCTTGTCATCACTGGGCGAGCGTGGCAAGCCGGTTCTCGACGTACTTGAATCGGCCTCGCACATGGTCTTCAAGATCTTCGCCTACCTGATGCGTTTTGCACCGTTCGGCGCTTTTGGGGCCTTGGCATTCACCGTCGGCCAGTACGGCATCACATCGCTCGGCTCGCTGGCGAAGCTGATCATGACCTTGTACATCGCCTGCGGCTTCTTCGTGTTCGTAGTATTGGGCAGCATCTGCCGCGCCAACGGCTTCAGCCTGTGGAAACTGCTTCGTTACTTTCGCGAAGAGTTCCTGGTGGTGCTCGGGACCTCGTCCACGGAACCTGTCATGCCGCGAATGCTGGAGAAACTCGAAGCACTGGGCTGCAAAAAAGGGGTCGTGGGCCTGGTACTGCCCACCGGCTACTCGTTCAACCTGGACGGCACCGCCATCTACCTGTCGTTGGCGGCGATCTTCATTGCCCAGGCCTGCAATATTGACCTGAGCCTGACGCAAATCATCACCATGCTGGCGATCATGCTGCTGTCCTCCAAAGGCGCCGCCGGCGTTACTGGCAGCGGGTTCGTTGCACTGGCCTCGACACTGACGGTCATTCACGACATCCCGTTGGCCGGCCTGGCGTTACTGATCGGCGTTGACCGCTTCATGTCTGAAGCGCGCGCCCTGACCAGCCTGGCCAGTAACGCTGTTGCGACGGTGGTGATTTCGATGTCTGAAAATGCCTGCCACCGCGAAACGCTGTCCCGGGTGCTCGACGCAAAACCCGATCCTGCAACCGGAGAAGCCTGGCAAGACCTGAAGGTCGCCAAACGCATCTAGCGAAAGCCGCAAACAGCTTCCCCTCACTTAACTGCTCCCCTCCCCGCCAGGCGCCATTGTGCAGCCAGGCGGGTCAGGACTCGTGCGCCTCGGCGTTAGCCATTCTTACGATAACAACAAGAGAATCGTCCTATGCTCGCTTTCCTTGGCCTGGCCATGGTGATCGTATTCACCGTCCTCATCATGACGAAGCGTTTGTCGCCAATCGTCGCGCTCACCGTTGTACCTATCGTATTCGCCGTGATCGGCGGTTTCGGCGGCACCACCGGCAAAATGATGCTCGACGGCCTGAAGATGGTCGCGCCGTCTGCCGCATTGCTGCTGTTTGCGATCCTGTTCTTCGGCCTGATGATCGACGCAGGCTTGTTCGATCCGCTGATCCGCAAGATCCTCAAGCGGGTCAATGGTGACCCGATGAAGATCGCGGTGGGCACCGCTCTCCTGTCTTTGCTGGTCGCACTCGACGGCGACGGCACCACAACCTACATGATTACCTGCGCGGCGATGCTGCCGCTGTATAAGCGTATCGGCATGAATCCGATGATCCTGGCGACCATTTCCATGCTGTCGCTGAGCATCATGAGCGGCATGACACCTTGGGGCGGCCCCGCCACGCGGGCCATCGCCGCGCTGGGCCTGGATGCCGGCGAATACTTCGTGCCGTTGCTGCCAACCATGATCGGCGGCGCCATGTGGGTGGTCTTCACGGCCTTCATACTGGGGCGAGCCGAGCGCAAGCGTATCGGCAACGTGCAACTGCAAAGCGGCGGCGGCAATTGCTACATCAACGCGATTCTTGAGGACACCCCCCACAAGCGTCCGAAACTGGCCTACGTCAACCTGGCTCTGGTTATCGCGGTGATGGCGGCCCTGGTGATGGGGCTGATGCATTCCGCGATCCTGTTCCTGATCGGCTTTGTGCTCGCGCTGATGATCAACTACCCGCAATTGGATATTCAGAAAGAACGCATCCTGGCGCACTCAGGCAATGCCATGACCGTCGTGCTACTGGTGTTTGCCGCCGGGATTTTTGCTGGGATTTTTTCCGGCACCAAGATGGTCGATGCCCTGGCCCAGACCCTGGTCGACTGGATCCCGCCGTCTTGGGGCCACTTGTTTCCACTGGTGGTTGCGATCACCAGCATGCCGCTGACCTTCGTGCTCTCCAATGACGCCTACTACTTTGGTGTGGTGCCGATCCTGGCCAATGCCGCCGCGGCTTACGGCATCGATCCGGTAGAAATCGCGCGGGCCTCGATTCTGGGGCAGCCCGTGCACCTGATGAGCCCGTTGGTTGCCTCGACCCTGTTGTTGGTTGGCATGGTCGACCGCGACATCGGCGACTTCCAGAAAGCCACCGTCAAATGGGCGGTGCTGACCTCCCTGGTCGTCACCGCGCTGGCCTTACTGACCGGGGCCATCAGCCTGTTCACCTGATTCACCTCCTGCGGCCTTTCAACGCGCCTCCCCTCGGGGCGCGTGCTGCCCTGCACTCCAAATAACAACAATGAGACATTTGCCATGAACCCTGTGTATGCCCGTCGGGCCCTGTTTTGCGTGTTCGGTCTAGTGCCATTCGCCGGCGCCAGTGCCGAAGGCTTTATTGATGACAGCGCACTCAAACTGCAACTGCGCAATGTGTATTTCAACGAGAATTTTCGCGACGAGCACGGCTTGAGTGCACGAGCGGCCAGAACGGCGAAAAGCGAGCGCACTGAATGGGCCCAAGGATTCTTGCTGGACTATCAGTCCGGATTCACCGCCGGCACCCTCGGCTTTGGCGTCGATGCCCTGGGGCTGTATGGCGTAAAGCTTGACTCAGGACGCGGTCGCAGCGGCACCGGGCTAATGCCGGTTCATGACGACGGCCGCGCAGCCGGCGAATTTGCCAGCGCTGGCGCCACCGCAAAAGCGAGGTTCGCCAAAACCACCATCAAGTACGGCACCCTGCTGCCCAAAACACCGGTACTGATTTACAACGACGCGCGCTTGTTGCCCCAGACCTATCAGGGCACTCAGATCAGCAGCAACGACATTGAAAACCTGACCGTCACCGGCGGGCACCTGGACCGTTTCAAATTACGCGACTCCACCGATAGCGTGCCGATCGTGCCTGACGGCTACAGCGGGGGGGAATCGGGGGACTTCAACTATGTTGGGGCCGAGTACAAATGGGGGAAAAACACCCGCCTGAGTTATTTCTACGGGGAACTGGAGAATTTTTACCGGCAGAACTTCGCCGGCATCCAGCGCGACCTGCCACTGGCCGGTGGCGTGCTGACCGGTGACCTGCGCTACTTCGCCAGCGTGGATAGCGGCTCTGCCTACGCAGGTAAAATCGATAACAACATGCTCAGCGGCCAATTGTCCTACGCGATCGCTGGCCACACCGTCGGTGGGGGCTACCAGAGCCTGCGTGGCGACGCCGGTTTGCCCTACATCAGTGGCGCAACCGTGTACTCGTTCAGCAACGCCGGCATTGGCAAGTTCATCGAGGAAGACGAAAAGACCTGGATGCTCAGTTACGGCTACAACTTCGCCACCGTCGGCGTGCCCGGCCTGACCTTCTCTACGCGCTACCTGAGCGGCAATGACGGCAAGTCCACGACCACGGTTAAGGAATGGGAGCGTGATGCTGAGCTGGCCTACGTTGTGCAAACCGGCACGCTCAAGGGGCTGGGTGTGCGCATGCGCAACTATGTCTACCGCTCTGAGTTCTCCCGAGGGCGCGACAGCAATCGCCTCTACCTCACCTATGACATCGCCCTCTGGTAAGTCGACGATTGCGGCCCTTGCGGCCGCTTTCCTAAAGGTTCAGGTGAGGAATCCCCTACATGCTGTTCAAGAACAAAGTACTGATCCTGGTGCTGGCCCCCGTGGTGCTGTTGTCCTCGGTGCTGGCACTGACAACAAGCGCCACCCTGCTGTCGAGCGCCGAGCACGAAGTCACGGTGACCCGCGAGCGTCTGCTCGATGAAAGCCGGGAACGCTTGAAAGACTACGCCACGCTTGCGCAAACCTCTGTGGCGGAACTGTATGCGCAGGCTGAGGCAGGGGACAAGGCAACACGTGAGCTGGCGATAGCGCGACTGTCCAAAATGAAGTTCGGCGACGATGGCTATTTTATCGGTTACGACAGTCAGGTCGTGCGCCTGTTTCGTGGCGACAGCAGCGAAGGCGTCGGCACCAATATGAGTGACCGCAAAGACAAAAACGGGATTTACCTGAATCGGGAAATGGTTGCCGCAGCGAAGAACGGCAGCCACTTCGTCAATTATTCCGGAGCCCTGATCAACACGGATAAAGTCGTTCCAAAACTGGCCTACAGTCTTTACCTGCCGGCCTGGGACATGGTGGTGGTGACGGCCATTAACCTCGACACCATCGAAAACCAGGTGGCCCAGGTGCGAGGGGAAATCCATCAGCGTGTGCGCAGCCTCGTCTATGGGATAACCGTCATAGCCCTGATTGCGCTGGGAATCATCGGCGCGCTCGCGTTGTTATTGGTGAAAAAAAGCCTGCGTCCCCTGTCGCGAATTCGCGAACACCTCGATGAAATCGCAGCGGGCGAAGGCGACCTGACGCGACGCTTACCCAGCAGTCGCGATGAGTTCGGACAGGTGGCGGTGTCGTTCAATGCATTTGCCGACAAGATTCACGGGCTGGTCAGCCAGATCATTAGCATGGCCCGGGAGCTGAATGAGTCGGTCACCCAAGTAGCAGAACAGAGCCAGTGCATCGATCACGTCATGGAGCAACAGCGCCAGGAAACCGATCAGGTCGCTGCAGCAATCAATCAGATGTCCTCCGCGGCGCATGAGGTGGCCGTCAGTGCCCAGAGCGCTTCAGATGCAGCAGCCGAAACCGACCAGCAGGCCCAGCATGCCAGGCAGGTCGTGAATGAAAGCATCGCCCGCCTGGACGCGCTGACCGCTGACCTGTCCACGGGCGGAGTGTCGTTAAAAAGTCTGCAAGGCGATGTAGAAGGCATTGTCACGGTGCTGGATGTCATCCGCTCAATCGCCGAGCAGACCAACCTGCTGGCACTCAATGCTGCTATCGAAGCGGCACGGGCCGGGGACGCGGGGCGCGGGTTTGCAGTGGTAGCCGATGAAGTACGCGCATTGGCAAGCCGGACGCAACTAAGCACCCAGGAAATTCAGGCCATGATCGAGCGGCTGAACCAGGCCACGACCAAGGTCGTCACCGCGATGAGCCACTCCGGCGAAGCGGGCAATGGCGCAAGCCTGCACGCTGAGCAGGCTGGCCAATCGTTGGGCAAAGCAGTCGAACTGATCGTTACCATCAATACGATGAACGCGCACATTGCCAGTGCCGCTCAGGAGCAGACGTCAGTGGCCGAAGAAATCAACCGTAGCGTCCATCAAATTGCTCGCGCGATTGAAAGCGTCGCGGACCAGACCCAAAACGGCGTGAAAACTGTCGATGAGCTATACGCCATAGGCCATCGCCTTGAAGGTCTGTTAAGGCAATTCAAGATTTAACCAGGCTACGCGTGACCGGCAATGCCAATCGAATTGAGTTCCCTCTGGCTTAGTAGACGCTGAATGACTGCTCCAAAAGCGGTCGCCCACTCCCTAAGAAACCCAGGGCGATTCAGTGACGCTCGTAACGGATGTTCACTGTTTTGATCTCGGTGATACGAGCTACCGCCCCGCGGTCTCTATAGTGCTCATGGTGCTTGACCCTGTAGTGGCTATAACCCTCACGCTGGCAGCAAATTCGCATTTAATAGGGATTCATCATGGACAACCGCATCCCTCCGCCGCTGGTTGCTGCCCTGTTCGGTCTGCTGATGTGGTTGGCTGCTCGACACTTACCGGGAGCCCTGGAGCTGCCTATCGAGTGGCGCACCAGCCTGGCGCTGGTGGTTTTGCTAGCAGGCATAGCTATTTGTCTAGCCGGCGTGCTTTCCTTCCGCCGCGCCCGCACCACAGTCAATCCACTCAAGCCGGAAACGGCTTCGGCACTCGTCAGCTCGGGGGTCTACAAATACACACGCAACCCAATGTATTTAGGCTTCGCCACAGTTCTAACAGCCTGGTCAATCTTCCTGGCCTGGCCGCCGGCGCTCCTGGGCGTGCTGGGCTTCGTGATTTACATGAACCTCTTCCAGATCGGGCCGGAGGAGCGAGCCCTTGCCAGTCTTTTCGGGAGAGCATTCACTCAATACTGCAGCCGGGTTAGACGTTGGCTCTAGAAAGGAGAGCGGGTGCGGGGCCTGTTTTATGTCCGTGGAAACCAGCCCCCCCTAGACGGGTACACCGTAAGCGTACGGTGAACACACCTAACCTGATGCAGTATTCAGAGCAACGATGCCCTCACGGCAGTACCTAAAAACTATTTCCGACCTATTCGATTTGGTAATTCAACCAAATATGGTGCGTGCCATCGACGTCGATTCTGATCCCTCCTGATCCTGATATCCCTCTCAAATCGCCTGTACCGCTGCCTCCGACTATGCAGAAAAACTCATCTGCTCGATCAGTGCCTGTGGTGGAGGCGGAGTGGATGAAGTTGAAGGCGCCCTCTTTCCCATTCACCGCACCTTTGAAGCTTTCAATTGCAATGTAACTGCCCGTCCTAGTCGTCTGGTCGAACGCCGCAGTAAAAACTGTTGAGGAAACACCGTCGACAGCACCCGAGTAGCATTTCTCCATGGTGCTGATCGACACTGGCAAGGAGGTTGTAATCTCAGGGGTTGGGCTCAGGCCTGTCGGCTTGAAATTCTTAGTGGAAAAAGTAGCTAACGCTTCCATTCGCATCTGTCTCTATCCAAATGAGTGAGGCGCTAATTCTACTCCACAGCACAGCACGTACGGAGCCAAAACGCTCTGCGCAACTAAGCCTATTTGCATTTTTTAACAGCCCGGAAGAGGCGATACATCAATGAGCGATCGCGACTCCAGCCCCCCATTGGGGCACCTGGCCCTGAACCCCGCCGTGCGCGCCAAGCCCCTGCAACTGCTGACCGATATCCAGCGCTCCGGCTCACTGCAAGCGGCGCAGATCGCCATCATGAAGTTGGATTTGATGGGCGACGACGAGTTGCTCGAGTTTTTGAGCTATCCGCACCACGAAATTGTGATTAGCGAAAACGTGACGCGGGAATTTCATACTCAACGCTTAAGCGAGTTGAGGCGCGACCCGCGCCGACAAGATCATTGATCCCAAAGCAGCTCAATCAAAGGCTCCGTTGAGAACTTCGTAAATGATGCCGGTAGCAATTGTGACGAGTATCAGGTCAGTGCCCGCTTGTTGCCATTCATAGCCGTCGTAGTGGGGCAACCTGCCCAACAAGCGACCATCCAGCTTCTTTGCAATGCCTGGAGGAAGAGATTTTCCTCTAGCTAGGTTCTTTTGTATTCCAGGCGGCAGTGAAGGACCTGGGCGCCAATAATCACGGTAGCCACCGACCACGCCCAGTACACCGCCCCGGTCAATGTTGGGCCCGCGATCCCAATCATCTGAGCTGGAACCTTTCCCCTTGTTGTCCTGGTGGCCATGGCCTTGGCCGCCTTGGGAGTTGCCCTTCCCATTTCCTTGGCCTTTTCCGTTGCCAGGATCGGCCAGGGCCGTCACTGAGCCTACGGCCAAAGCAAGGCAGGTAACAGCGGCTACAAGCGAGCGAGAATTAAACATGACCGTCTTCTCTGAAAGGGAATGCCCCCTTGAAAGGTAGACGGTATTGCCGACTTTAGTTCCGCATAATCCACACTGCTCGCTGCATCCGGTAACGGAGGACTGCTCTTAGTCCGGTATCGGGACAGCTGAGCTGGGTGGTGAAGTGCAGAACTGCTTACGAGCATCCGGCGGCGGTGGCGATAAAGCACCTGCACTGAAGGTGGTCGGTAACTCCAAAGCCGTCACGGTGGTGCGCTGGATCGGACGTCGAATACTGCAGCAGCTTTAGCCTCCGGCGGCTACCAGCCTGGCACCCATCTCTCGCCCAGCAACCTGTGCCAGGCCACCGTCAGGAAAGGGGCGATCACCCGCGACAACCGGCACCACCACTTAGCCGCCCCGCTTCACTTCGACGTTGATCCGTCAGGTCTCCCGGCCCTCACGCCATGTAGTTCCAGAGCAGAAAGCCTTCGTGCCCATCATAAATACCGTGCTTTGTCATAGGCCTGCTCTTTTGAGTGAAGCGTACTCGTAGCACCCATCGCCTGGACAAGGCTGGCAATGAAATTCCGCATGACGACTGAATACATGCTGGGCCGACCAATCGATCAGTGGGTCAGACGGGACTTAGAGTTCGTACTGAAATCCAATAATTAGCTGCGCAGTTGAGTTGAATCACAGCATTTAGTAGTTGAATTTAAAGGCTGCTTTCATTTGTCGAGATTTATCAACTCGCGCATCCGCTCTCCTATCATTCCTCGCAACCACGCACTATGAAACTCAATTTGTTCCAGAGAAGTACCATCAGCCAATCGATGTTCGAACAGCTTGCCCTTCGCCCCGCGATAAACGACGAGAAAATGACCATCGTGATCAAACGTTGCGAGTACGTAAGGACGGATGGAAATGATCTGGCTAAATGGCACGCGCACTTCAGTGGCTTTTCGGCCACGACGAGTAATCGTGAGGGTCAGTAGCTGCTGCTTTTCGTCGAACGTGAAAGCCTGCACTTGAGGCTCAGAGACAATCCACGCAAAGAACGCACCAATGAGTACCGCAATGGCCAGCATTAACAGAATGAAGGATGACGCAGTGAGGCTCTCACCATACTTAGGCTGCACACCCTGTATGACGTCCGGCCCAGTGAAAAGGAGCGTCGCCAGCCCGTAGGCGGGCGGTTGCAGGAGCTGAGTGCAACACGGTTATTGAATTGAAGCAGGAGCCTCATGTTGCAAGCCCATCAGCTGAGTGAATACCTCGATCGGACACAGCCAGTTAAATCGCTTGCGTGGTCGGATG
>NZ_JCBCUS010000014.1:0-116098 GCF_059862355.1 Pseudomonas sp. MF09150
AACCCTGCTCACGCATGCGTAGGGCCGTGGAGCGCTTTTCACGTTGTTCTTGGGGGCTGAGTTTACGGGCATCTATTTTCATGGAGACAGATTATCTAATATGCCCTATTTATTTGCCAGGTTAATATTTCCTGTCGCCAATCCTCCACGATCAGTCGCTGTATTTTTGGCGGACGTGGATAGTTGATCCATCCATGGCTTTCACGTGCGATCCAATCGAGCGGCTGGCGGCTGTGTCCGGTTACGAATAGCGGTATTTCCCGAGTCGTAGGTTTGGGAACGAGGTCGGCCCCCACTAACTCGCCGCCACTCCAGCGAATGGGCTCGAAGTGTGTTCGATGGGCTTGGCGTATCACATTGAAGTTTTCTTGAAAGGTCTCGCCACGCTTTTCTGGATCAATGCTGAATGCGGGAAACTCCACGGGACGATCGCCAGAGGCTACTCCCAGGAGCAAGCGACCTCCGCTCAACTGATCAATGCTCGCTGCGGCCTTTGCCGTGTGCAAGGGATTACGCAAAGTAAGGGCGATGGAGGCGGTACCTAGTGCGATTTCTGTTGTATGGGCTGCCATGTAGCCCAGATACACCCAAGGGTCGAAAACCTGGCCGACATCGCCGAAGCTAGGGTCCCTGAGTGGGACGTCGCGAAACCAGAGCGCCGAAAAACCAAGTGCCTCTGCACGTTTGGCCAGCGCGACCTGATCTAGCATGCTCGGTGTATCACCTTCGAAAGCCTCTAGGGGAAAGAACAGCCCAAGGCTTAGATGACCCTGCCTGAAGGTTCGTTTGAATCCCCTATGCTCTTGGTAGGGGATCGTGCTCGGTTGGTACATGCTTAACTTCCTCGGTCAGCAAACGCTGAGCCACGCCCCTGAGTTATGGGGCGTGGCATTGAGCGTTTAGGATTTGTAAGTCGGGTAGTCGGTGTAGCCCTTATCGGTACCGCCGTACATGCTGCTTGGATCAACTGGGTTAAGCGGCCAGTTGTTGGCGATACGAGCGGGCAGGTCGGGGTTCGCAATGAAGGGGCGACCAAAAGCGATCAGGTCGCCCCAGCCAGCTTTTATCACGCGATTTCCTCGTTCAGCGGTGTACTTGCCGGCATAGAGAATCTTGCCGCTGAAGGTCTTACGAACATCTTCCCGGAACGTCTCAGGCAGCTCGGGTGCGTTTTCCCAATCGGCTTCGGCGAGCGACAGGTAGGCAATGCCCACTTCCTCGAGGATCTTCACTGCCTCGATGTAGGTTTGGTGAGGATCTTCTTCGACCAGGCCAAGGTATACGCGGTCTTCGTCTGTGGTCGCGAACAGCGGGGCGAAGCGAACGCCCATGCGCTCCTTGCCGACGACACCAGCAACGGCCAGGGTGATTTCGCGCAGGAAGCGAAGACGGTTCTGCAGCGAACCGCCATATTCATCATCACGCTGGTTGGTATGGGCCGAAATGAACTGGTTTACCAGGTACCCGTTCGCGCAATGAAGCTCCACCCCGTCAAAACCTGCGTCCAAAGCATTTCGGGCTGCTTGGGCGTAGAGCTCAACCAGTTCCTTTACCTCCTTGGTGGACAGGGCTCGTGGGGTCGATGGGTCGGCCAGTGCACCCGTGCCGGGTCCAGTTTCGATGAACACCTTGACGTTCTCCGCGCGGATGGCTGATGGCGCGACGGGCGCTTCACCACCGGGTTGCAGCGATGTGTGTGACACGCGGCCTACATGCCAAAGTTGAGCAAAGATCACCCCCCCTTCGGCGTGAACAGCGTCGGTGACCTTACGCCAGCCTTGTATCTGTTCTGGGCTATGAATGCCGGGTGTCCAGGCATAACCCTGTCCTCGGGGTTCGATCTGTGTGCCCTCGGTCACCATGAAGCCAGCACCGCTGCGCTGACGGTAATATGTGGCCATTAGGTCGTTCGCAATATTGCCGGGTTGGGAGCTGCGCGAACGCGTCAGTGGCGGCAGAACGATACGGTTCTTGAGGGTGTATGGGCCCAGCTGAGTGGTTTTAAAAAGTTCTGATTGTGTCATTTCGTTTACCTGCATATCTAAAATATTCGATGTTATAGGTCAAAAAAACATGGATCAGCGAGGTCAGAAGAGCCCGAGCGGTGCTTCGTTGAGGCTGACGTAGATGTTCTTCTTCTGGCTGTAGGCTTCCAGCATTGACTTGTGAGTTTCCCGTCCTAGGCCAGATTTCTTATAGCCACCAAAGGGGGCGTGGGCAGGGATCTCATGGTAGGTATTTACCCACATACGTCCGGTTTCCACCGCGCGTGCCACACGTAACGCCCGGTTGATGTCTTGGGTCCAGACTGCGCCCGCTAGGCCGTACTCGGAGTCGTTGGCCATGGCAATGACCTCCGCTTCATCCTTGAAAGGAATGACGCACAGAACAGGGCCGAAAATTTCCTCGTAGGCGACGCGCATATCGTTGCGCACACCGACCAGAATCGTTGGCTGGATGAAGAAGCCGGCATCGTAATCGGCACCTGTAAGGCGACCGCCGCCGATCAGTACCTCGGCACCTTCCTGTTTGGCGATATCAACGTAGCCGAGGATCCGTTCCATCTGGGTCTTGCTGACCTGTGCGCCCATCATGGTGTCTGGGTTCAGTGGGTCACCCACACGCACAGCTTCGAACTTATGCTTGAGCTCAGCCAGGAATTGCTCGTAGATGGACTCGTGAACGAACAGCCGTGCGCCGGATTCGCAGACTTGGCCTTGGTTCCACAGGATGGCGAGGACTGCGCCTTCCACGGCCTTGTCCCAGTTCGCATCGGGGAAAACGATGTTGGCTGACTTGCCGCCCAGTTCAAGGGTGGCAGGAATGATTTTCTTCGCTGCCGCATTGGCGACGAGTTCGCCGACACGCGTCGAGCCAGTGAAGGCAAGCTTGCGCAGGTCTGGATGATCCAGTAGCGCCTGGCCAACTGAGGTGCCTAAGCCTGTGACGATGTTGACCACGCCGGCCGGAAGTACCTTGGCGAAGATCTTCGCCAGTTCAAGGATGGTTACCGGGGTTAGCTCAGAAGGTTTGATGACTACGGTGTTACCCGCCGCGATGGCTGGAGCGATCTTCCAGGCGGCCATAAGAAGCGGGAAGTTCCACGGAATCACTTGGCCCACGACGCCGAGGGGTTCACTGAGAGCGATGCTGAGTGTTTGCTCATCCAACATGACCGCCTCATCCGATTGGCTGCGGATTGCGCCGGCGAAGTAGCGGAAGTGATCAATCGCCAGTGGGATGTCGACGGAGCGACTTTCACGAATGGGTTTGCCTACATCAAGGGTTTCCAGAACGGCGAACCGATCGGCATCGGCTTCCAGCAGGTCGGCGATCTTCAGCAACGCATTGGCGCGTTCCGCTGGCGAGGTGGTACGCCAGGTCACGAAGGCGCGTTTTGCGGCCTGCACCGCGCGGTCGACGTCGGCAGCTGTGGCGTTTGGGATGTTGGTGAGAATTTTTCCGTTGGCGGGGTTGATAATGTCGAGGGTTTCACCGTTTTCGGCCGCCACCCACTGGTTGTCGATAAACAGGCCGTAGCTGTTGTCGGGAAGGTAGCTCGGATGGGTATCACTGGAATTTTGCATGGGTTACCTCCTGAGGTAAGTGCGATGGGTTTGGTTGAGATTATTTTAGATATTGATATATGTCAATATGTAGTTGTGTATTTGCGCAGGCATTCCTATCGCCGCACCTTTTCAGCCTGCTTCTGGATCGGCGGGGAGCGCGCTGTGCTGCGCGCCAGGCTTTGCTACGTAGTCCAGCCCCCCCCCCGATCTCTTCATCAAGGAGGGGGGGCTGCTGCATAAAAGCACTGAGGCCTGTTTGCGTTGAGGTGAAGATGTAAGTTAGAACGGCGCGTCGATATCCATGACGTTAATCAGCTTGTGGTTGACGAATTCCTTGATTCCCAAACCAATCAGCTCGCGACCGTAACCAGATCTTTTGATTCCGCCGAAAGGTAGGTCGGCTTTCGATGACGTTGGGTGATTGACGAACACCATGCCTGTCTCGATGCGCTTAGCAACCTCAACACCATGCTGTCCGTCTGCGGTGAATACCGAACCACCGAGCCCGAACGGAGAGTCGTTGGCGATAACTATCGCGTCTTCTTCGTTTTTAGCTCGTAGGATCATCGAGACCGGACCGAAGAACTCCCAGTAGTAGGCAGGGTTATCAGGCGTCAGGTTGGTCAGAATGGTCGGTTGAACAAATGCACCCTTGCTTGGTACCTTGGGCCCAACCTCGGTGGCCGTAGCACCGTAGTTGACTGCTTCACGAATCTTCGCGCGGATTTCGTCGGCGGCAGTTTGAGATGACAGGGGGGCTAGATTTGTTTCCGGATCGAACGGGTCGCCGGCCTTCAGTTGTGCTACACCTTCGGCATAAAGGCGCAGGAACTCGTCGTAGACTTCTTCCACTACAATCATGCGTTTGGATGATATGCACACCTGTCCAGCATTCCAGTGACGGCCTACAACAGCCCACTTCACGGTCTTTTTCAGTTCAGCGTCGCGCAGAACTATGAAGGCATCTGCCCCCCCCAGTTCCAATGTAGATTTCTTCAGTGCCTTGCCAGCCTGGGAGGCGATTATGGCACCTGCGCCTTCGGAACCGGTCAGTGCCACACCGTGTACTCGAGAGTCGTTGAGGATTGTCTCGATTTGCTGGCGAGTTGCGTACATGTTGCTGAATGCGCCAACAGGTAGACCAGCATCAAGCAGTAGTTGTTCGAAAGCTTCGGCACATTGCGGTACGTTTGAAGCATGTTTGAGCAGCACGGTATTACCCGCTGCCAACTGCGGTGCGAGAATGCGAGCAATTTGATAGTAAGGAAAGTTCCATGGTTCAATGGCCAGGATAGTGCCCAACGGCTCATGGACCAAGATTGCTTCACCCTCGGCTGGGTCGGCTACCGGCAGCTTCTGCGGAGTTAACAACGCTTCTGCATGTTTAACGTAATACTCAAAGATACTTGCTGAGATTTCTACTTCACCTAATGCTTCGGCAGTGATCTTGCCCATTTCCAGTGTTAGCAACCGGGCATAGTCGTTTGCTCGCGCGCGCAGCAGGTCGGCAGCTCGCTGAAGGACGGCCCCACGCTCTGCGATTGAGCAATTCTTCCAGACAAGAAATGCGTTGTGAGACGCCTCAAGAGCCTGTTCAATCTGAATATCTGTTGCATCTGGAAAACTTTTTAGAACTTCACCTGTATAGGGATTAACGGATGCGTATGCCATGCTGTTTCTCCAGTAATTTAAGTAAATTTGATTTGTTAATGAGACTGGTAAGTAGACAGAACCTAAACTGCGGGAATATTTTGGTGCATTTACTAATGATTGATGCCATCAATCAGGAATACTCGGTAAACCGCACCTTTAAGACGATGTTGCAGTGCCTCTTGGTAGGCGGGGCTGGAGTACCACTCTCGAGCTGCTGCTATGTCCGGAAATTGAAGAATGACTGCGCCCTCAATCGGTCCGCCTTCGAGCACCTCCAGTTGGCCGTAGAAGGCCAATGGTGTGAGGTTCCGACCCTGGCGTGCCGCCGGTGCTTTACGGGCATAGAGTTTCAACTCAGCCTCGTCTGTGGTGTGTTCACGTGTGAAGACTACGTAGGCGGACATTGACGTAGTCTCAGGCCAACAGTTTGAGCAGCGAGTGAGCCGTAGCTTCAGAGGAAGCTGGGTTCTGGCCAGTTACGAGCAACCCATCGACTTCGACATGAACGCTCCAGTCAGCACCCTTGGTATAGCGCCCACCATTTGCCTTGAGCATATCCTCTACCAGGAAAGGCACGATTTGAGTTAGACCCACCGCAGCCTCCTCGCTATTGCTGAAACCGGTTACTTTCTTGCCTGCAACCAGAGGTTTGCCATCTACACACTTGACATGGCGCAAAACCGCTGGTGCGTGACAAACCGCTCCGACAGGTTTGCCGGATTGGATTGATTGCTCGATCAGAGAGATAGAAAAGGTGTTCTCCGCAAGATCCCACAGCGGACCATGGCCGCCAGGGTAGAACACCGCATCAAACTCGGAACTGATCACGTCGCTCAGTTTCTCGGTGTTGGTCAGCGCGTGAGTGGCGACTGAATCGGTCTCAAAGCGACGGGTGGCGTCTGTCTGGAAGTCGGGCTCATTGCTCTTCGGGTCGATGGGTGGTTGGCCGCCTTTCGGCGATGCTAGGGTCACTTGCACGCCAGCGTCGATGAAGGCGTAGTAAGGCGCGGCCAGCTCTTCGAGCCAGAAACCGGTCTTCTCGCCAGTGTCACCAAGCTGGTCGTGGGAAGTCAGAACGAGGAGAATCTTCATGTCGTATACCTTGCAGTTGTGCGTGCTTGTGGATGTTTTGTAATGCGCTGCCTGTGTGGATAAGCAGTGCGGGAAGTTGGCTTATAGGCTCGCTTCAAGCACACGGCGGCTGACGTCTAAACTGACGTTTTTGTGTTCGCCGAGTGCGGTGAGGTGGTGTGTGTCGAGCTGGTTTATTAGCGCGTCTATAGCGTCAGTGCCGAGCTTGTAGGCGGATAAGTGCGTCGGTAAGCCCAGGCTCTCGAAGAACATCCGGGTCTGTTGTATGGCCGTGTCAATCCGTTGTTCTTCGTCCCCTTGGCTGATCTGCCAAACCCTCTCGGCGTACTGCAGCAGCTTCGCGCGCTTGGCTTCACGACGAATCTCTAGGTTCGCAGGAAGCACGATGGCCAGGGTCCGTGCGTGATCGATGCCGTACAGTGCGGTGAGCTCATGGCCGATCATGTGGGTGGACCAGTCCTGTGGTACGCCCGCTCCGATCAGGCCATTGAGCGCCAAAGTGGCCGTCCACATGAGGTTGGCACGCGTGTTGTAGTCCGCGGACTCTTTCAGTACAAGTGGGCCAATTTCGATCAGCGTTTGTAAAAGACCTTCGGCAAAACGATCTTGGACGCGCGCATCGATTGGGTAGGTCAGGTACTGCTCAATGACATGCACGAACGCATCGACAACGCCGTTTGCGAGTTGACGGGTGGGGAGGGTTTGGGTTTTGGTGGGATCGAGAATCGAGAATTGTGGAAACATGTAAGCGCTTCGAAACGGCAGCTTGTCTTGTGTCGCCCGGCGAGTAACCACGCCTCCATTGTTCATCTCCGAGCCAGTTGCCGGTAGGGTCAGAACGGTGCCAAATGGCAGCGCTCGTCGAATACTTGCACCCCGCGTTTCCAGAATGTCCCAAGCATCACCCTCGTAGCCAACAGCAGCGGCAACGAACTTGGTGCCATCGATGACCGAACCTCCACCGACAGCCAGGAGAAAATCCAAGCGATGGGTGCGAACCTGATCAACAGCCTTGATTAGCGTTTCATAGCTGGGGTTTGGTTCTATACCCCCGAATTCTTGCACTTCCCGAGAGCCTAATGCGTCACGGACTTCGCGGAGCGTACCGTTTGCACGAGCGCTCTGGCCACCATAGAGCAGCAGGATGCGGGCCGCAGCCGGAACCAGTTCATCCAGGCGGCTGATGGTTTCGTTGCCGAAGACAATTCGCGTAGGGTTGTAGAAGTCAAAATTAAACATTGCTTTAACTCCGATTAAATAGACCAGTCGTATATTTTTTGAGTAAATTTTTTACATTGAAAATCTCATCGGTCGGATATCTGACTGAGTAACAGAGAAGTAGTCTCGAAGGCCGCCTGCAAAGGCATCTGATCACGCGTGACCTTGGCCCTTAGACTGGCTCCGAGCCAAAGTTGGTACAGCATGGTCGCCAAGCCACGGGTGTCAGTACCGCCCGGCAGAGATCCATCGTTTACAGCGTCACTCACCGCATTGGCTAGACGAGTAATTACTCCTTCCATGCCATCCTGGACCACCATGCGCATTGGCTCCGATAGATCACTGACTTCCGCTGCAAGCTTCACTGCCAAGCATTTCCCCTCGGGATAACAGGCTGATTGGGTTTCAATCCAGGTAGCCCAGTAGGCCAGCAAGCGTTGTGCTGCTGATACACTTGGACGGTTCATAGCGTTTCCAATTGCACCATGTAGTCACTGAAATAGCTCTCCAAGAGCGCCTCGCCAAAGGCTTCCTTGGAATTGAAGTAATGATAGAACGAACCTTTTGGCACATTCGCAGATAGAAGGATTTCGCTCAAACCAACAGCTGTGAATCCTCGCCCGACGATGATGTTTTGAGCAGTGTCGAGGATGTGTTGCCGTACATCGGTGGTTGTCATCGTATTCATGGATGTACCATATCAACAATTAGACCAGTCGTCTACTTTGGGTTTTGAGCAAGCCCTCAACGAAATTTTGGTAATCGCAGTTCGTGAGCCAGCCATCACTTCATTTGATGCGCAGCATTATGTCGGTGCGATGATCGCCGCCGCGTTAGGAAGAAAGATCTATGATGCTCGTTGGAGGGGAGCAAATTGCAGCTCTTCTTGAACCGAGCTGATTTTGCTACAGCATTGCTTAGGCTGGGAACGAGTTTTGACATCCATCGTGAACCAAGCGGCTCGCCATAGTTTTGGACAACGAACTGTACGCATCAAATTTGACGAAAAATAGCGCGCTGCCTGCACTGTGGTTTGAGTCGGAACGGCTGCTGGGCGGATTATCCGGATCTGTGGACTGGAACAGTGGGTAATTGCACAGGCTTGCCCAGCCATTTGCATTCGACCTGACCAAGCATTTGCCTCGGATTTCACCATCACGTTGCGTGAACCATGACCGGCAGAGAGCGACCATGGCTCTGTGAGAATGCCTGCGATTGTCTATTCTTCAACCCAATAACTGCATGACAAAATTGTTGTAGCCCTAATGATTCTGCTTTGACTAGAGGGGCTAAATCGAATCGTTTTCATGACACTTAGAATGACTGCTTCTTAGCTGATTGCCTCGGAGCACAGCATGGGTGAGTCGACCCAATGCTGCCGGTTGCGACAGACAGCAATGGGCAAATCCGTCTCGCGCTGCGTCGGCAGCCACCTCGACACGACTTTGAGGAGGGCATACGGATCTTGCCCATTCATGCGCGCTTAGATATCCAGGCAAATTTTGCCGAAATGCTGGTTGGTTTCCTGATACTTGAACGCTTCTACAATCTCGCTCATAGGGAAATGACGATCAATAATCGGGCGTATACCGTTAACGTTGATGGCTCGGACCATGTCTTGCTGCTGGCTGCGGCTGCCTACCAACACACCCTGCAGGCGCACTTGCTTGATCAGTGCCGGTACAAAATTCATTGCACCGCTTACGCCACTCAGTATCCCGATGACGGAGATGTGACCAGCAACCCGAACTGCAATCATCGATTGCTCAAGCGTCGCAGGGCCGCCGACTTCTATGATGTGATCAATACCGCGGCCCCCCGTTAGAGCGCGTGCAGTTTCGCCCCAGTTAAGGTCTTTGCGATAATTGATCACATGATCAGCGCCTAGTGCTTTCAGACGTTCAAGTTTTTCGTCGCTTGAAGAGGTAGCAATGACGGTAGCACCGGCCATTTTAGCGAACTGCAGGGCAAAAATTGAAACGCCACCAGTGCCTTGAACGAGCACGGTGTCGCCCGGCTTGAGTGAGTCATCGGCCATCAGAGCGCGCCATGCAGTAAGGCCGGCGGTGGTGAGCGTCGACGCTTCAGCGTGGCTGTATCCGGTCGGCGCGAGGGTGAACGATGTGGCTTGGGCAGTCACTTGCTCACGAGCGTAGCCGTCAATGCCATCACCTGGCACGCTAACAAAGCCTTCAACCAGTGGTGCGCCGCTGATCCACTCCGGGAAGAAGGTACTGACGACCGAGTCACCCACCTTGAATTCAGTGACATCTGGGCCGACAGCAATGACTTCGCCTGCACCATCGGCCATGGGGATGCGTTTTTCGCTAGGGCCCCACATACCGCTGACTACCGCGAAGTCGTGGTAGTTAAGCGAGTTGGCGTGCAGGCGCACGGTGATTTCGCCATGGGCTGCGGCTCGGGCTTCGCTGCTGCCAACCACAACCTTTTCATAGCCGCCACCGGGTTGGACGAAGATTGTTTTGCTGCTCATAGGGGTTTCCTTGTGTTTTCTAATTACGCGAAATAACGAAATGAAAGGTTAAAAATTACAAATCGCTGGTCAGCCTAGCCGCAAAGTCATCAATCGCCTCCTCGTTGCGTCGGTAATAAGTCCATTTTCCGATGCGTGTGGTTAGCACGAAGCCTGCACGTTGTAAGATAGCTAAGTGTGCAGACGCGGTAGAAGGTGAAAGCCGTGCCTTGTGCTGCAAATGGGTTACGCACACCCCTATGGCAGGATCGCCATGATCCTGAGGTGGGAAATTACTGAGAGGGTCTTTGAGCCACTCCATCATTTGCATGCGAGTGTCATTGCCCAGGGCTTTGAGCTGTTCGAGTATCATGGCGGGCAATGTTACGGATTTTTACGAAATGTTCAATAAGTATTCTATTGCCCGGCGCAAGGGTTTGAAATCAAAAAAAACGCATCTAGCTGAATCGCCCCGGGTTTTCGAGATACTCTTCAAGCTCGCTTGACTGCGGACGATCCAGTCGTTGGGAGAGTTTTACTCGTATTTATGCGCCTTTTAATGGTGCGATCTGCGTATTCGAGCAGAATGCTGCCCAGTCTTCCATTACTGCTTTGCGTTTCTCTAAGAAGTCAGAGTGGAAGTCGTCTGGTGAAGCTCATTGTCTTCGCGCTAGTGCTGACCATTTCGCGGCCTTCCCTTGACGGCAACCGCAGCCTTTATCGCAGCCTCGCTCCCCGTCTAGCTATTGCTTAGTACTGAATTTCATACTTTAAACTCACGAAGGTGGCCCAGTCAGCCATCAAGCTACGGCGTTTTTCTAGCAAATCACTGCGCCAATAAGCAGCTTCTGCTCCGCTCGCGACCACATGAGCCAGAGACATTTCGCAAACCTCGAGTGCGTAGTCGGTTTTCTCTGCGGCCCAATCTCGGAATGTGCTGCGAAACCCATGCGCGGTAATGATTCGGTCATTGTTGTTACGCCAACCTTTACCGCCATCTTCCAAATCCCTCTGATCCATGCGTTGCAATGTCATGAGCATGGCCATATTGATGATCGGCTTACCCGTGCGTGTACCCGGAAATAGAAGCGAGCTATCGTTGAATCGGGGCACCCGTTTAACAATGTTACGAGTGCTTCGCTGAACGGGACGGTATGAGTTTTGCCAGCTTTCATGCGCTCTGCGGGAATAAGCCATAGCTTGGCTTTCAAGTCGATTTCACTCCAGCGGGCGGCAAGGACTTCGCTGGTTCGACACGCCGTGAGAATGGTCATTTTGAGTGCGCAAGCGGATTGTCCTTCGACACGGTCAAGCGCTCGCATAAAACGAGACAACACTAAGTAGGGCAATGCGGGATGATTTTGAGTCCGTTTCGTCTTGGATGTTGAAGGTAGCACTTTGTCCAGGTGTCCACGCCAGCGTGCTGGATTTTCACCATCGCGCAACCCGCGTGCTTTAGCTGCATCGAGAACCAATTCGAGTCGATTGCGTACCCGGCTAGCAGTTTCGGCTTTGCTGGCCCAGATGGGTTTGAAAATTTCGAGAATATGCTCGGTGGTGATCTGGTTTGTTGCGAGGTCACCGATAATGGGGGGCGGCATAAGTCGCCAGTGTGTTTGTCCATTGCTGAGAATGGTTTACGTTTTCCCAGCCGGGACGATGGGCCTCTAATTAATCGACTGACACGTCTTGGAAGTTGATTGATTTGCTTTTTCGTTGCTGTTCAGTAGTGAGTTGCACAGCTCGTTCGTTGTCACGAGCTTGTAAGGGGTCAATGCCATCTCGCAGTAAACGACATCTATCACTGCTTTTTTGTCGAGCCTCCTTCAGGCCTTTTGCAGGATCGGCGCCTAACGTGATATCAATACTTCAAGCGATCACTCACCCAGAAAATCTTCGTGTTCTGTCGCTGCCTCGGTAATGGATAACGATAGAATTGCCGCGCGCAACAGGTCCTGGCGTTTGCGTTCATTGGCGCCACGAGATTGCCAGGTGAAACTGCGTGCACTGGAACGGGCTGCGGTGGCCAGGCGCAATGAATCGGCGTTGGTGAGCCGCCCCAGGATGACAACCACAGGCCGACGTACCGGGTGAAAATCTTCGGCGAGATAATGTAACGCAATGGTGGCATAGCCTATCGTCCAGGCGCCCAAGAGCCCTCGGAGTTCACGTTCGGCCTGGGTATCGATGTCGCCGTTGGCGGTCGCTAGTTGGCGGCCCAGACGGTCCGCGGTCCGGGTCTGCCACCCCCTGAAAGACCATCTGTTCGGATGGCGGCCAATACGCCTAAAATCCCTGCGGACGGCGCGATGCAGCCGATATCGGGTTGCAAGGAGGTTGGAGGGGAAGATCAGGGCGAAAATCAACGTGCCGCATGCGATGCCGAGCAGCAGTATCAGCACACCATTGAAGAAACCGGCAGCGTCGAACATCTGCGATGTGTTTTGCGGTGGGACAGACTCCAGAAAATAATCGCGAAACTGGCCCCCGGCGCAGCGGTACGTGGATGACGCATTGCCAGTCCTGCGGCAAACATGAATCCGCCTGTAATGACCGCCAGCATGGCAAAGTCGGATACAGCAGGCAGCAGCACGAAATTGCACAGCGCCGCAGCGACGGCCGCGCAAGCCGCGCCCGACATGAAGCCGATACCGCCCGCCACGGGGTCCGCCCGGGTGGCAAACAGTGAGCACATCACACTCACGATCGTCACGAAACCAGGACCGGACGACCAGCCGGTAACAATGCAGAACAACGCTGCCGCAGTACGGTAAGAAACGTTCGCAAACCATTGTGTACAGCGCGACTGAATCGATGTGAAAAGCCAATGGCAACGCACGTGCCTTCCCATGAGCGAGCGACTCCCATTGTACCAATGACTGGTGTAGCGATTCGAGCAATACGCTCAGCCGGTCGAGCAAAATTAGCCTGGACGTGGGCAACTGTTCTACGGTGAGCGCTTCCCGCGAGTAAGCCACTTTGACACGTTCGTTCAGTGATGCGACAGCCATGTGCATGGCTGATGGATTGACGGCGATAGCTTCCAGCAATGCCTGCGATTCACCCGTCAGTTCGAGTCCGCCAACTCGCGATGCTTTTGAAAGCTTTACCTGCAGCGACTGGGCCGCAGCCAATTGCGCAAACGTCGCTGCGGTGCAGACCTGAAAACTGCCCATTGAGTGTTTCATGACCGTCGAGCCTGCCGCCGAGTATTCCAGCGCGGTATGCAGATTTATCGCCTTGGCAAAGAGCCGATGCAGTGCAACATCGTTCACTTCGCCTTTGAGTGCTACGGCGCAGGTCGCCGCCGATTGCTGGATGTAACTGTCAAGCTGCGCACGGACATCGTGACGACTAGCACACTACCGCATTGATCCAGAGTGACTGCGTTGCTGGCCGATTGCATCTGTGCATTGCTCATCGAGTGTTCTCCGCAGGTTCGAACGGGGCCGACTGCTAAAGATGAAGGTTGCTGGTCAGAGGAGGGCCGTGCGGGCCCGGCATCAGTGCATCGGGTCATATTGCTTCTCTTTAATGAACAGCGCCGGGATCAGGCCGCAGAACAGATAGGCAACACCCATCGCCAGGAAACCCATGCCGATTGAGCCGCCGGTGGCGAGATAGCCGATACCGGCCGGTGCAATCGCAGCACCTACGCGACCAATGTTGTAGGCACCGCCCACGGCCGAGCCGCGAATCTTGGTCTCGAAGCTCTCGGTCATATAGGTGGCGTTCACGCCATAAGGGATGCCGTACAGGAAGCCAAAGAAGATCAGCAGGTAGGCAATGTTTTCTGGCGATTGGTAGAACACAATCAGTGGCAGGAACAGCGCAGTGCCAAGCGCGCCGAAGGAGTACATCACGCGCCGCCCGAACTTGTCGGCCAGCCAGCCGGCGACCACCTTGCCGAGGATCATGGCGACATAGGTGCCGACCATGTAGAGGGTCATCGCCTTGAAGCTCATGTGCAGTTCTTTTTCCAGGTAGGTCGGCATCCAGTTGTTGGATCCGTAGTAGCCGAACTGCAGAAAGCTGGCGGTCAGCGACCATAGAATGAACATACGGCGATGCTTCGGATTGCCGAAGATCAGCTTGATCGCGCTTTCAGGTTTTTCCTGACTGACGCTGTGCTTTTGACCATCGCTTTTTGCCTGCCCAGCGACCCAGGCAGGTGGTTCAGGAATAACGCGGCGCATCACTACGGCCATTAACACTGGCATGATTGCGATGTAGAACAACCAGCGCCAGCCGTAGGTCGGCAGGATCCAGCCGCTCAGTAGTGTGGCCACCACGTCTCCTGGAGTGCGCACAAGGCAGTACTGCGCCGCTTAGTCGGTACATACTCGGCCAGCAGCGTGTTGCAGACCACGTATTCGGCACCCAGGCCTAGTGCAGCAATGAAGTGGAATACCGCAAACTCGGTGTAGCTGTGGGTCATGCCGAGCGCGGCAGTACCGACCGAGAAGACGACGATGGTCCAGACCACAGTCCGCACCCGGCCATAGCGGTCAGCAGCCCAACCGCCGAAAATGCCACCGATCGCCATTCCGACCAGCGTAATGCTGCCGAGCATGCCTGCTTCAAGACTGGTCAGTTGGAACTCTTTCGTCAGGCTCGACAGGCTGTACGACAAAAACATCAGGTCGGCGCCATCGACCATCAGACCGAGAAAGGCAAACCCGAACACCAGCATCTATTTCCTGTCTTGCGTAGGCGCTAAGGTGTCAATTTGGGCTTTTACCAATGCCATGATTGCGTCCTCTAATTGTTTTAATAGGATGGCTGGCGGACTAAGGTCAGGCAGTCCGCAGGCTAGCCAGCCGGTTGGCAATCAAGTCTCCCGCGTCGCCGACAATGCGCGAGACCAATTGCTCGACGGTGGGGATGTCGTAAACCAGACCCTGGGCCATGCCGACGCTCCATACCCCGTTGTCCCAGTCACCGCTGCTGTAGACCGCGCGGCCACGCGTGCCGGCCACCAACGGCGCCACATCCGGGAACTGCGTACCCGTCTGCTTTTCGAGACTGATTACCTGTTCGGTCAGTGCATTTTTGTGCACGCGCCAAGTATTATTGAAACTGCGCAGAACCAGCTCGGTCTGGCGCTCGTCAGCCTCGACCAGACGACGCTTGATGTCGGGGTGAGCCGGCGCCTCTTGGGTGGCCATGAAGCGTGTGCCCATGATGATGCCGTCGGCGCCCAATGCCAGGGCTGCCACCAGGCCGCGGGCGTCGGCAAAACCACCCGAAGCGATCAGAGGGATTTTGATTGAGTCGGCCGCACGAGGGATGAGTACCAAGCCGGGAATGTCATCCTCGCCCGGGTGGCCGGCGCACTCGAAGCCGTCGATCGAGACTGCATCGACGCCGATCTGCTCGGCCTTGAGCGCGTGCCGCACCGATGTGCATTTATGGATGACCTTGATCCCGGCTGTCTTGAAGCGGTCCATATAGGCGACCGGATTGTTGCCTGCAGTTTCGACAATCTTGATGCCGCTGCGGATGATGACGTCGATGTACTCGTCGTAGGGGATCGGCCGGATCGCCGGCAGGAAGGTCAGGTTGACGCCAAACGGCTGAGTCGTCATCTGGCGACAGCGCTCGATCTCCGCATGCAGATCATCTGGGCTGGGCTGCGTCAGAGCGCTGAGAAAACCCAGAGCGCCACTGTTGGCAACGGCGGCCACCAGCTCGGCGCGGGCAATCCATTGCATGCCGCCCTGGATGATGGGGTGCATGACCCCGAAGGTTCGGGTGAAGTTGGTTGATAACATGAGGTCTCCTGATTAAGCGTCGTGTGGTAGTGGGTGTCAGGCCAGCAGGTTGGCTTCGGTACGGCTCTGCAGGTAGTCGAACGTGACGCCGGGCGCCATGGCCTTGACTTGTAGGCCGGCTTGGGTGACGTCCAGCACGGCCAAATTGGTGTAGATACGCGTCACAACACCCGCAGCTGTCAGTGGTAAGTTGCAACGTCGCAATAGACGAGGGCGACCCTGGGTGGTGTGCTCCATCAATACCCATACCTGCTTGGCGCCAAAGGCGAGTTCCATGGCCCCGCCAACGGCCGGAGGCGTCCCAGGATCAAGCCGGGTCCAATTAGCCAGATCACCGTTTTCAGCAACTTCGTAAGCGCCTAGAATCGCTAGATCAAGATGACCGCCGCGCATCATTGCGAAACTGAGTGCCGAGTCGAAAATGGCCGAGCCTGGCAGCAGTGAAATGGGCTGCTTGCTGGCGTTGATCAGGCAAGGGTCGGCCTCGTTAGCGGGTGGGCGAGCGCCGAAATGCAAGATGCCATTTTCACTGTGGAGGAAAATTTCACGCTCAGGTGCCATCAGGTTGCCGACCAGTGTGGGTAAACCGATTCCCAGGTTGACGTAGGCGCCATCCGGTATGTGTTGTGCGGCATGTGCGGCGATCTGCTCACGGGTCCACGGCGTCACCCCGTTTTCAAGGTTGAGAACGGGGTTCATAAGTACTCCTGAGTTGCCGATTTATTGGCCAATACAACACGGTCGATGAAAATGCCGGGTGTGACCACGGCTTGCGGGTCAACTGTCCCCAATTCCAAGAACTCGTCCACCTCCACGGCCACCAGATCGGCGGCGGTCGCCATGAGGGGATTGAAGTTCCGGCCTGTCAGGTGATAGATCAAGTTGCCGTAACGGTCAGCCGCGCGCGCGCGCAGCAGTGCGAAGTCGGCTCGCAGGGGCAACTCAATCAAGTAGTCTTCGTCGCCGACACGGTGAATGGTTTTTCCGTCGGCCAACATGGTTCCGATGCCGATTGGACTTAGAAAGCCTCCGAGGCCGGCTCCCCCGCAACGTATCCGCTCCGCGAGGGTGCCTTGCGGAACCAGCTCCAATTCAATCTTCTTGTCGCGGTAGGCGTTGCGGAAGACGGTCGCACCCGCAGTCAAGGGGTAGGAGCAAATCAGCTTGCGTACAAGGCCGGCAGCGATCAGCATCGCCACCCCTTCACGGTCGTAGCCAGCGTTATTCGAGATCACCACCAGATCCCGAGCACCTTGGTCGAGCACTGCTTCAAGCAGCCCTGTCGGCAAACCAGCGCTGCCAAAGCCGCCGATCATCACGCAACAACCATCTTTGAGGTTCTCTATGGCTGCGGTGTGGGACTCCACATATTTGTTAATCACAGCATTGCCTCCTGAACACGTCGCTTTGCAGGACTTCATCTTCAGGAATGCAGTTGATAACATCAATCAACCGTAAGTTTTGATTCTATAAGCTAGTCTTATGATGTCTGGCAGTATCGACCTGGATCACAATTAGGTGGAATGGCTGTCTATAGAGCCGTTGATAAATGGGTTATTTGTGATGGAAATTGAATTACGCCACTACCGCTATTTTTTGGCGCTGGCCGAAGAGTTGCACTACGCCAAGGCCGCCGAGCGCTGCGGCATTTCGCAACCAGCACTTAGCCAACAAGTGCGCGCACTGGAAGAGCGCGTGGGCGCCAGCCTATTGTCGCGTAGCCGACGCCATTTGGAGTTGACGGAAGTCGGCAAGGTGTTCTATGCCCAGGCGGTTGCCATGCTACGTCAGGCCGATGCTGCCAATTCGGCCATCGTAGAGGTGGCTCAAGGCCGGTCAGGTCGGGTGGTGATCGCCTATCTCGCCTCGGCCGCGTTGTCAGGTGCATTGCCCGGTATCGTGTACCTGTATCGACAGCAAAGGCCCCACGTCGAGTTGGTCCTGCACCAGATGGATATGGAGGAACAGATCGATGCTGTGACCAAGGGGCTGTGTGATGTTGGGTTTATTCGTCCACCCATTGCATTGCCCGAGGGGGTGGCGTTGTTTGATGTATTGCGCGAACCGTTGATGGTGGCACTGCGCAGCAATCATCGCTGCGCCGCAATGGCTCGCGTGCGCCTGGAAGATTTGCAGGATGACACGCTCATCAGCGTGCACCGCAAGGAAGGTATCGGTTTCTATGACACAACGATGAAGGCTTGCGCTGCTGCGGGCTTTGTTCCGCGGGTCGAAGTCATTTCGTCGCAGATGTCGATCGTGATCAGCATGGTGGCGGCCGGTTTTGGCGTTGCAATCGTGCCCGCATCGACGCGTACTTTCATGCCGCCCGACGTGGTGTTTCGGTGCATTGAAGGGTGTGATGTGACGACGGCATTGTCGATGATCCATGCCCGCAATAATCAGTCACCAGCCGTCCAGTTATTCACCAAGATGGCACGCGACTGGGCCCGCAGTACGTCCATAGCGAGCGTCAGCATTAGCAGGTAACCGATGGCGTCAGAGTGAGTCAATGGTGCCAGGCCGCGTAGGTTTCCACCGCCACGAGGCAAAGAGGCGAGGCGGCGAACCGCTAGGCCTCCCGGAATTACAAAGCGCTATTGCTTTTGCGGGTCGAACTGCTTATCTCTGATAAACAACGCCGGGATCACGCCGCAGATAAAATAGGCTGCGCCCATGACCAGAAAACCCAAGCCAATCGAGCCGTGAGAGGCGAGAAATCCAATTGCTGCCGGAGCAATCGCTGCGCCCAGGCGCCCGATATTGTAAGCACCGCCTACAGCAGATCCTCGGAATTTTGCCTCGAAACTTTCAGTCATGTACGTGGCGTTTACACCGTATGGAATACCGTACAAGAAGCCAAATACCACCAGCATCCACAGGATATTTTCCGGGCTTTGAAATAACACGATCACCGGCAGGAAGAGTGCCGTTCCCAATGCTCCAAAGGCGAAGACGGCGCGGCGCCCAAGACGGTCAGCCGCCAGACCTGCGAGTATTTTACCGAGGATCATGGCGGTGTAGGTACCAACCATGTAGGCCGTCATGGACTTGAGGTTCATGCCCAGTTCGCTTTCCAGGTAGGTTGGCATCCAATTGTTGACACCGTAATAGCCGAATTGTAGAAAACCAGCAGTCAAAGCCCAAAAAATGAACATGCGGCGAGCCTGTGGGTCGCTAAAAATAAGTTTGTACTTACTATCGCTTTTTTTGCTCGCTACTTTCGTGATGCCATCGATTTTTTGCTTGGCACGCTCAGCCTGAGCGTTGATCCACGCTTGTGGTTCTGGGACAAAGCGTTGCATCACTACGGCCAAAATCACCGGGATAATGGCAATGTAGAATAGCCAGCGCCAGCCATGGATCGGTAGGATCCAGCCCGCCAGTAGCGTCGCAACGATATAACCTACTGACCAACCTGCTTGCAGCGTGCCGAGTACAGTTGTGCGGTAGCGAGTGGGTACGTATTCAGACATCAGCGTATTGCAAGCCACATACAGTGCACCGATCCCTAGCGAGGCCACAAAACGGGTGATCGCGAATTGCCAATAGTTATGCGTCATGCCGAGCACTGCCGTGCCAACTGAAAAAAGTATGATACTCCAGACTACCGTTTTCACTCGACCGAAACGATCGCAGGCCCAGCCACCGTAAATGCCCCCGATCGCCATTCCAGCCAGGGTAAAGCTTCCCAGGCTGCCGGCCTCTATGTTGCTCAGACCGAATTCGGCTTTCAAGCTACTGAGGCTGTAGGAAAGAAACATCAGATCGGCACCGTCGATCAAAAGTCCTAGAAAGCAGAAGATAAATACCAGCACCCAAGTGTTTGTCTTGGCCTGCGCACTTGCGCCGACATGAGCAGAAGCTTCCATAACGTTTCCTTATTGTATTTATAGGGAAGGGGGGGCTTTAACGCGTATTTGAAGGTTTGAGGGGTCAGCCTTGTGCGTCGCGAATCATGTTGCGGGCGATGACGATCTGCTGGATCTGAGTGGTACCCTCGTAGATGCGGAACAGACGGACGTCCCGATAGAAGCGCTCGATCGCGTATTCGCTGACGTAACCGGCGCCACCGTGGATCTGCACGCAACGGTCGGCAACCCGTCCGCACATTTCAGTGGCGAACATCTTGGCGCAGGAGGCTTGCGTGCTGACGTTAAGTCCGTCGTCACGCTGGCGTGCGGCATCCAGGACCATGCAGCGGGCTGCATAGATTTCCGCCTTGCTGTCGGCAAGCATCGCCTGGATCAGCTGGAACTCGGCAATCGGCTTGCCGAATTGTTTGCGCTCAATCGCATATTGCAGTGAATCGGCCAACATGCGCTCGGCGGCG
This sequence comes from Pseudomonas sp. MF09150, assembly GCF_059862355.1. Taxonomy (NCBI): domain Bacteria; kingdom Pseudomonadati; phylum Pseudomonadota; class Gammaproteobacteria; order Pseudomonadales; family Pseudomonadaceae; genus Pseudomonas; species Pseudomonas sp. MF09150. Next base: position 20,113 of record NZ_JCBCUS010000014.1, read on the forward strand.
CCGACGCTCAGGGCGGCAATATGCAGGCGACCTTTATCCAGGACTTTCATGGCGGTTTTAAAACCCACGCCTTCAACGCCACCGATCAGTTGGCTGGCGGGAACGCGGGCATTTTCAAAGATCACGTCGCAGGTGTGAGCGCCTTTGTGGCCCATCTTGTGATCGGGTTTACCCAGGGAAATCCCGACCGTGTCACGCTCGACGATGAACGCACTGATGCCACCGGCACCCTTGATGTTCGGATTGGTGCGCGCCATCACGGTGAAGATGTTGGCGTGGGGCGCATTGGTGATGAAGCGCTTGGTGCCGTTGAGGGTATAGCTGTCGCCGTCACGCACGGCCGTGGTTTTGAGCGAGGCGGCATCAGACCCTGAGTCAGGTTCGGTCAGGCAGAAGGCACTGAGCAGCTCGCCGCTGGCCAGCTTGGGCAGGTACCTGGCTTTCTGCTCCGGGCTGCCATCGAGCAGAATGCCGATAGAGCCGATGCCGTTGTTGGTCCCGATGTAAGAACGAAAGGCCGGGGAGGTACGCCCCAGTTCGAAGGCGATCTTGACCTCTTCTTCCATGGTCACGCCCATGCCGCCGAACTCTTCCGGCAGGGTCAGGCCGAACAGCCCCATCTCTTGCAAGTGCACGACGATGTCGTCCGGGATGTTGTCGGTCTCGGCCACCTCGTTCTCACGGGGAATCAGTACTTCGCTGACGAACTGACGAAGGGAATCCAGCAGTATCTGCAGGGTTTCGGTATCACGGATCATGTGCGCTCCCAAGGCTCGCAAGCGAGCCGGTTTTTTAGGGCGCCGTTACTCCGTGCGTCAGCGAGCAGCGGCGCCAATGTTATTGACCATGTTGATCAGGCGAGGCCCGATATCGTCCACGAGCTGCTCACGGGGTAGCTGAAAGCTCGGTCCACCGCAGTTGAAGGTCAGCAACCCGTACTGCGGGTGCAGCAACGGCACTGCGACGGAGTTGACGTCGCGGTGCCACTCACCGACTGACAGGCAGAAGCCGTAGTCGGCGTAATCCCTGAACGCTCTGTCCAGGCCCTTGCGGATGGCTGGCCATTGCTCCGTTTCACGCTGGCGAATGTGGTCGAGCAGAAATTCCCGCTCGGTTTCCGGCATCGCCGCCAGGCACGCCCGGCCCACCGAACTCTGTGCCAGCGGCAAGTAGCTGCCGATCTGCCGGCGCATGGTCATGTTGCCCTGACCCTGGACCACATCCAGGTACACCATCTGCAGTCGATCGCGGGCGGCCATCGCGACGGCCGCCTGAGCGTGATTGGCCAAATCCTCCATCAACGGATGGGCCACTGTGCGAATCGCCAGGTTCGACAACATGGCGTAACCGAAACCCAATACGCCGACGTCCAGCTGATACTTGCCTGAATGTACTTCACGCTTGAGGCAGCCCAGCCGCATCAGCGTATTGGTCAGCCGCGTCACGGTCGGTTTGGGCAGCCCGGTCATCCGCGCCAGGTCCTGATTGCCGAGCACATTGTCCCGCGGCGTGAAACAGCGCATCAGCTCAAGCCCGCGGGCCAACGCCGTCACGAACTGGCCAGTGCTTTCGTCATCGCTCAGCGCGCTGGCGGGATCGAGCATGCCCATCTTCAGCAAGCCGATTTCATCCGTTCCTTTCGACTGGTCCACGGCCTGGTGATCTGCCTTGTTGCGACCCATGGTAGAACCTCGCTTTCGAGAAATGCAAGAAAATAAAATACAGTTTCGCCTGGCGAAATTGTATTCGCTGCTTTAAAAAAAACCAACTCATTTATAGTTATTTAGTAAGACCCTGTATTTAAAGGATTAAACAATATTTATCAGTTTGCCTGTTTACAGGGATTTATAAGCGTCTCTATGATTAATCATTATTACGGTATTCAGTTTCGTATAGCGAAACATAATAAGAGGTAGGTATGGACTCCCAGCCCAACGCTGTAGTGACTCTGCACATTCGCGATGACGCCGTCGCTGTCGTACGGATCCAGCGGCCCGAGGTCAAGAACGCGCTCAACAGCGCCGTGCGCGAACAGTTGGCAGAAATCTTTCGCGCCCTGGCTGGCAATGAACGGGTGCGTGCGATCGTTCTCACCGGTGGTGAACAGTGCTTTGTCGCCGGTGCCGATATCCGCGAGTTCGCCGAGGCCAGCCCTATCGAGATGTATCGCCGCCACACGGAGTACCTGTGGGAGGCCATTTCTCGTTGCCCTAAACCTGTGATCGCCGCGGTGAACGGTTTTGCCCTGGGCGGCGGCTGCGAACTGGCGATGCACTGCGACATCATCGTTGCAGGGCAGTCGGCACGCTTTGGCCAGCCGGAGGTCAAGTTGGGCCTGATGCCGGGCGCCGGTGGCACCCAGCGGTTGATTCGCGCCGTCGGCAAATTCCAGGCGATGCGTATCGCCCTCACGGGATGTCTGGTCCCGGCCCCCGAAGCGCTGGCCATGGGCATGGTCAGCGAGGTGGTGAGTGACGAGCGCACAGTGCCGCGCGCCCTCGAGCTGGCCGCTGAAATAGCCGCCTTGCCGCCGCTGGCTGTGGCGCAGATCAAGGAGGTGCTGCTGCTCGGCGCTGACTTGCCCCTGGACAGCGCCCTGGCGTTGGAGCGCAAGGCGTTTCAGTTGCTGTTCGATTCCAGGGACCAGAAAGAGGGCGCCAATGCCTTCCTTGAAAAACGCAAAGCCACCTTCTCGGGAGAGTGAAGCATGACACGCGAGATCAACCGTATGGCTGTGGTGGGGGCTGGCATCATGGGCACCGGCATTGCCCAGATTGCAGCCCAGGCCGGTATCCAGGTGCTGTTGTTCGATAACCGCGAAGGCGCCGCCCAGGCTGCTCGCGATAACCTTGAACAGACGTTGGGCAAGCTGGCGAGCAGGGGCAAGATCCTCGGCGCAGATGCACAGGCCACACTTGATCGCCTGCAGGTAGCGACCGCGTTGACCGAGCTCAAGGAGGTCGACCTGGTCGTCGAAGCCATTATTGAGCGCCTCGATGCCAAGCAGGCGTTGCTCGCCCAGCTTGAAGCTGTCGTCGCTGACGATTGCATTCTGGCCACCAATACCTCGTCGCTGTCCGTGACCAGCATCGCCCGGGAGTGTCGTCGTCCTGAGCGTGTCGCGGGGTTCCATTTCTTTAACCCGGTACCACTGATGAAAGTCGTCGAAGTCATCGACGGCCTGGCCAGTGATCCGCTAGTCGGTGATCGCCTGCAGGCGTTGGCGGCGCGCATGGGCCACCGGGGTATTCGGGCCAAGGATACGCCGGGGTTCATCATCAACCATGCGGGACGCGCCTATAGCACCGAAGCCCTGCAAATACTCAAGGAAGGCGTGGCCGAGCCTGCCGAAATCGACCGCATCCTGCGCGAAGGCCTGGGGTTTCGCATGGGCCCGCTGGAGCTGTTCGACCTGACGGCCCTGGATGTCTCGCACCCGGTGATCGAGTCGATCTATAACCAGTTTTACCAGGAGCCTCGCTATCGCCCGGCCGCATTGACTCGGCAGATGCTTGAGGCCGGATACGTCGGGCGTAAGGTCGGGCGAGGCTTTTACCGGTATGCCAATGGCCAAATGGTCGATGCGCCCCCGGCGCAGGCAGTGCCGATCATGGAGACCCTACCGCCGGTGTGGCTGGGGGCCGAGAACGAGACCGATCGTGTCAGCCTGATGGCGTTGCTGGAGCAGTTGGGCGCGCAGGTAGAGCAGGACGCCACGCCGTCCAGCGAAGCACTCTGCCTGCTGGCGCCCTATGGCCTGGATGCCACCAGCGCTGCGGTACGCTTTGCCACCGACCCGACGCGCACGGTATGCATCGACCCGCTGCTCGACAGCGCTCGCTACCGCACGTTGATGCTAAACCCGGCCACCCGAGTCGACATGCGAAATGCCGCACATGCAGTGTTCGCTCGCGATGGCGTCGGAGTCAGCGTGATCAACGACAGTGTCGGCTTCGTCGCTCAGCGTGTGCTGGCCATGATCGTCAACCTGGCCGGCGATATCGTCCAACAGCGCATCGCCAGCGTTGATGACCTGGATGAAGGTGTTCGCCGAGGGCTGGGTTATCCAAAGGGGCCGTTGGCCTGGGGTAACAGCGTTGGCAGCAAACGCCTGCTGACCATCCTGGAGCGCATGACCGAACTGACCGGCGATCCGCGTTACCGGCCGAGCCCTTGGCTGCGTCGACGCGCGACCCTCGGCCTATCGCTGTGCCACACCGAGCCGACACTGACCTGACCTGACCTTAACGCCTAGGATACTTTTATGCTCGACGCCTACATCTTCGCAGGGCTGCGTACTCCCTTCGGTCGTCACGGTGGTGCACTCGCACCGGTGCGCCCCGATGATCTTGCGGCTCATGTGATTCGAGAACTGCTTGCGCGATATGCCATCCCTGGTGACGCTATCGAGGACGTGATCCTCGGCAATACCAACCAGGCAGGTGAGGACAGTCGCAATATCGCCCGCCACGCGGCGCTGCTCGCCGGTTTGCCAGTGACGGTGCCGGGGCAGACAGTCAATCGATTGTGTGCCAGTGGTCTGGCCGCCGTGATCGACGCAGCCCGCGCGGTGACCTGCAAGGAAGGCGAACTTTTCATCGCTGGCGGGGTGGAAAGCATGTCTCGCGCCCCCTTTGTCATGGCCAAGGCTGAAGCCGCCTACAGCCGTGATTTGACGGTCTTCGACAGTACCATCGGCGCGCGCTTTCCCAACCCGAAAATCGTCTCCGAATTTGGCAATGACAGCATGCCTCAGACGGGAGACAACGTGGCCCATGAGTACGGTATCGACCGAACACAGGCCGATATTTTTGCCGCAGGCTCGCAAGCGCGGTACGAAGCAGCGCGCAAGGCTGGCTTCTTCGCTGACGAACTACTTGCGGTGAGCGTACCCACCGGCCGAAAGACTCCGCCCAACGTGATTGAACAGGACGAACACCCGCGTCCGCAATCGGATTTCGCGGCACTGACTCGCTTGCAGCCTTTGCTCGAAGGCGGCGTGGTGACTGCGGGCAACGCTTCTGGTGTGAATGATGGTGCCGCTGCTTTGCTGATTGGCTCCTCTGCCGCTGGCGAACGCCATGGGCTGGTACCTATGGTGCGAATCCTGTCTGCAGCGGCCGTTGGTGTGGCGCCTCGCATCATGGGCGTCGGTCCGGTAGAGGCGATTCATAAGGCGTTGGCGCGAGCCGGACTGAGCTTGGCGGATATGGACATCATCGAAATCAATGAAGCTTTTGCCAGTCAGGTTCTGGGCTGTCTTAAAGGACTTGGCCTTGCTTTCGACGATCCTCGCGTGAACCCCCATGGCGGTGCCATTGCCGTAGGGCATCCGCTGGGCGCTTCGGGTGCGCGATTGGCACTGAGCACCGCACGGGCGTTGCAGCTAAGTGGCAAACGTTACGCGGTGGTCAGTCTATGTATCGGCGTCGGCCAAGGGCTGGCGATGGTTATCGAGCGCGTCTGAATGCGCGCAAAAAAGGTGGTATGAAATGGGTGCTTTGACTGGATACCGCGTGCTCGACTTGAGCCGTGTGCTGGCCGGTCCTTGGTGTGGCCAGACCCTGGCCGACCTGGGAGCCGAAGTCATCAAGGTTGAACGACCGGGTGCGGGTGACGATACCCGTGGTTGGGGGCCGCCATGGATGAAGGGTCAAAACGATGAGACCACACGTGAAGCCTCCTATTACCAATCGACCAACCGTGGCAAGTTATCGGTGGCGCTGAACCTGGCGAGCGCCGAAGGCCAGGAGCTGGTACGCGCGTTGGCCACCGACTGTGATGTGCTGATCGAAAACTACAAGGCGGGGTCTTTAGCGAAATACGGACTGGATTATGCCTCCTTGTCTCAGCTCAATCCGCGGTTGGTGTATTGCTCGGTGACTGGCTTCGGGCAGACCGGGCCGCGAGCTGCAGAGCCGGGTTATGACTTCATCATCCAAGGCATCGGCGGGCTGATGAGCATCACCGGGGAACGTGATGACCTACCCGGTGGAGGGCCGCAGAAAGTTGGCGTGGCGTTCTCCGACCTGATGACAGGGCTCTACTCGACGGTCGCCATTCAGGCTGCATTGCTCAGCCGCGAGAAAAGCGGCGTGGGTCAATACATCGATATGGCGCTGCTCGACGTTCAGGTCGCCACACTGTGCAACCAGAGTCAGAACTACCTGTCTTCCGGTAAAGCCCCAGGCCGCTACGGTAATGCCCACGCCAACATCGTGCCGTATCAGGTATTCCGCGCCAGTGATCAGGATTTCGTTATCGCCTGCGGTAATGACTCCCAGTTCGTTGGACTCTGCGAGGCTATCGGTCTGACGGACCTTCCTTTAGACCCTCGCTTTGCGCGCAATGCGGACAGAGTGACGAATCGGGAGGCAGTCATCGAGATTCTTGCGCAGCATTTTCTCGGCGCCACCGCCGATGAATGGGTGCGACGTATTCACCCGCAGGGCGTGCCGATAGGGGTGATCAACAGCATTGCCCAGGCACTGGATGAGCCGCAGGTGAAAGCGCGCAATATGCTGGTGAACATCCCCCATCCGCTGAAGGCAGATTTCGTGACGGTGGGCAGCCCCATCAAGTTGTCGGGCACGCCGGTGGAGTATCTGCGCCCGGCCCCGATGCTGGGTGAACATACGGATGAAGTTCTCAAGCGTCAGTTGGGCCTGGACGATGAACGCCTGGCCGAGTTGAAGGCACGCGGCGTCATCGAGCAACTTGGCGAACGCTGATATGCATGACCTCGCACGCCACCTGAGCTGTCGGGTCAATTTTCACCATTGGAGCCTGTCATGAAAGTCCTCGTAGCCATCAAACGGGTGGTCGACTACAACGTGAAAGTTCGCGTCAAGGCGGACAATTCCGGCGTCGATCTTGCCAATGTCAAGATGTCGATGAACCCGTTCTGCGAAATCGCAGTGGAAGAAGCCGTACGCTTGAAAGAACTCTCTATAAAAGAAGGGCGCGTTGCGACTGAAATCGTCGTCGTCTCCGTCGGCCCGTCCACCGCTCAAGAGCAGCTGCGCACCGCGCTGGCTCTGGGTGCCGACCGCGCCATCCTCGTCGAATCCGCTGAAGATCTGACTTCCCTGGCCGTGGCCAAACTGTTGAAAGCGGTTGTCGACAAGGAACAGCCTCAGCTGGTGATCCTTGGCAAACAAGCCATCGACGGCGACAACAACCAGACTGGCCAGATGCTCGCTGCATTGAGCGGCTACGGTCAGGGCACCTTCGCGTCCAAAGTCGAAGTGTCCGGCGACACCGTTGCCGTGACTCGCGAAGTCGACGGCGGCGCGCAGACAGTTTCCCTGAAGCTGCCAGCCATCGTCACCACCGACCTGCGTTTGAACGAGCCGCGCTACGCGTCCCTGCCTAACATCATGAAAGCCAAGAAGAAGCCTCTCGAAGTGCTGACTCCGGACGCTTTGGGCGTTTCCACCGCCTCCACCAACAAGACCGTGAAAGTCGAAGCGCCGGCTGCACGCAGCGCGGGTATCAAGGTCAAGTCGGTGGCTGAACTGGTCGAGAAACTGAAAAACGAAGCGAAGGTAATCTAATCATGACTATCTTGGTAATCGCAGAACACGACAACAAGGTAGTGGCCCCGGCCACCCTGAACACCGTGGCTGCCGCTGCGAAAATTGGTGGCGACATCCACGTCCTGGTCACTGGCCAGAACGTTGGCGCCGTGCCTGAAGCCGCCGCGAAAATCGCAGGCGTAGCTAAAGTGCTGGTGGCCGACAACGGCGCCTACGCGCACCAACTGCCGGAAAACGTCGCTCCTCTGGTTGCAGAGTTGGGCGCTGGTTACAGTCACATCCTGGCTGCCGCGACTTCCAACGGCAAAAACATCCTGCCGCGCGTTGCTGCGCTGCTGGACGTCGACCAGATCTCCGAAATCATTTCGGTTGAATCGGCTGACATCTTCAAACGTCCAATCTACGCCGGTAACTCCATCGCCACCGTGCAATCGAACGCTGCCGTCAAAGTAATCACCGTACGTAGCACCGGCTTTGACGCCGTCGCAGCTGAAGGTGGTTCGGCTGCTGTCGAAGCAATTGCAGCTGCTCACAATGCGGGCATTTCTTCCTTTGTTGGCGAACAGCTGGCCGAGTCCGATCGTCCTGAGCTGACCGCGGCCAAGATCGTCGTTTCCGGCGGTCGCGGCATGCAGAACGGCGACAACTTCAAACACTTGTACGCCCTGGCCGACAAGCTGGGCGCGGCTGTTGGCGCTTCCCGCGCTGCGGTCGACGCAGGTTTTGTTCCCAACGACATGCAGGTCGGTCAGACCGGCAAGATCGTTGCTCCACAGCTGTACATCGCGGTCGGTATCTCCGGCGCAATCCAGCACCTGGCCGGCATGAAAGACTCCAAAGTGATCGTTGCGATCAATAAGGACGAAGAAGCGCCGATCTTCCAGGTGGCTGATTACGGCCTGGTGGCGGACTTGTTCGAAACCGTACCAAAACTACATCAATTGATCTGAAACGTCGTGATGACCAGTCCAGGCGCTATGACATCAGCCAGATCCGTGTGCATGAGCGCAGCGTGAGTCCGAGTCGAGCGCCCACGAGGCCGTAGAAGAATACCGTTACGGTATCCAATCCATTGAAGGACCGACGACATACATACATGCCCGCGCGAGCTGGCTTCTTTAGTCGCGGCTATTCGGAAAACTTCGCATCTGTTTCATCAACCGACCCCAGGGCCTCATCGCCCTGTGTGAGATCCACAACTAAAAAAATAAAAACTGAGGGCTCCAACATGGAATGCAACACTCGAATACTCGCCGCCCGACTATTGCTCGCGGGTGGTGTCATCAGCCTCTCGACTCCCGCCGCTGCTGACTTTATCAAGGACAGCAAAGCCAGCCTGGAACTGCGTAACTTTTATTTCAACCGGGATTTTCGCCAGTACAACGCAGCGCAATCCAAACAAGAAGAATGGGCGCAAGGTTTCCTGCTGCGTTATGAGTCGGGCTATACCGAGGGTTTGATCGGTGTCGGTTTCGATGCCATCGGCCTGCTGGGGGTCAAGCTCGACTCCAGTCCTGATCGCGCCGGCTCTGGCCTGCTCAAACGCCACAGCGACACACGCAAAGGAGCCCAGGACGAATATGGTGAAATGGGTTTGACGGCGAAACTGCGCACCTCGAAAAGCACGCTTAAGCTCGGCACGCTGCTGCCCAAACTGCCGACGGTATTGGCCAACGATTCACGGCTGCTGCCACAAACCTTCGAAGGCGTTCAATTGACCTCGCTGGAAATCGATGGCTTGACCGTGGATGCCGGGCGGCTGACGCAGGTTAACCAGCGCGACTCCTCAGACTATGAAGACATGAGCATCACCCGCACCGGCGCCAAGGGCATCATCAGTCGGCGGGTGGACAGCGACAGCTTCGATTTCGCCAGCCTGAACTACAAGTGGACCGGCAACCTCACCACCGGCTACGCTTACGGCCATCTCGACAATTTCTACGACCAGCACATGGTCAACCTAACCTACATATTGCCGGTGACCACCGGCCAGTCATTGAAGTCGGATCTGCGCTTCGCCCGTTCTAAAGACGATGGCGGCAGTAACGTCGATAACAATGCGTTTGGCGCGATGTTCACCTACAGCCTTGGCAGTCACGCTTTCGGCCTTGGTTATCAAGCTATGCGCGGCAACACAGGTTTCGCCTACATCAATGGTACCGACCCGTTCCTGTTGAACTTTGTGCAGATCAGCGACTTCGCCAGCAAGGATGAGCGGTCCTGGCAAGCGCGCTACGACTACAACTTCGCGGCCATTGGCATACCCGGTCTAACCTTCATGACCCGCTACCTCAACGGCTCCAACGTTGACTTGGGCAGCAACCGTCCCGAGGGCAAGGAATGGGAACGCGATACCGACATTGGTTATGTCGTGCAGGGAGGACCGCTGAAGAACGTTGGGGTGAAATGGCGTAATGCGACCGTACGCTCGACCAACTTTGGCAACGATCAAGATGAAAATCGATTGATCATCAGTTATACGTTGCCGATCTGGTGAGTAACGGACGTAGCCGACGGAAAAAACGCTGAAAAGCCCTCCGCGTCCTGGAGGCTAAGCCCGCCAGGTTGACGTGTTCCGCCTGGCCCAGCGCAAACCTATCGATCCTCGCGGGTTTGCCACAGGCGCAGTAGGTAGATAGTGGATTTCACTATCTCGTAACGCATCTCGTCGTGGCCGATCTGTATTCGGCGCACATCCGGGGGCTCAAATTTTTTCAGCTGTTCGCCAATCCGCGGATTTTCAGCAGTGTGGTCGGCGCGGCCGTGAGTGGCTGTACCGTTCGTGCGGCCGCAGGCTGATGGTTATGTCTGGGGCAGCAGATACGACCAGAACCTTGAACGTCATCTTGATCAAACCGAGGTGAACAAACTGTTCCCTGACAAGGCTCTGGCAAGGATAGTCGAACGGCCCGTCGCTGATCGATTCGGCCGACCAGTCGACTTCGACCAGCACTTTCTAGTCAACTTTGAACCACTGATAGCGCGCCGAGGACTGGGAGATTTTTGCTAGTTCTTCACCGAACTGTTGGCGGTGATGCATTTTTGACCGGGCGGCTGATTTTGATTGATCCAACTGCAGCTTCTCCACTCCCAGGACTATCGTTTGCTGGGTATTCGGGCGGGACAATGAGTTCCGGCAGTCCGGATCAACGACGCATCAGCGCCAAAACAGTTTGGCAATACAGAGTCTCAACACACTGGCGGTAATTACGCCAATGGGCGACTGGAGCCTGGCCCCGTTTACCGAAGGGCAACGGCGCAATATTTTGTAGCTGCTAGGCGGACTTGGTCGAGTACCTACCTATTGGAATCGGCTGAGGTCGAAAAAAGATAGAACGAGAATCAATAGGGGGCCTGCGCCCCCTATTACATCGACCGTGCTGCTGTGCTCAGGACTGTTATTGCAACAGGTAGCCCATCGGATGGTCATCATTGTCGAAGCAGAGGATGGTTTCACAGTGGCCGCCTAGCTGGTCGGCATTCGATTCGCTGATGTCCGGCAACCATTTGCCCAGTTCGGCAATAGGGACTTTTTTGCTGTTGATGTAGCAATCGTCATCCATACGTGGGTTGCACCAGGCGGTCTTGACGTCGGGCCATTCGGACTGGGCCGAGCTGGAAGGTGACTGAGCTGCTTCCTGGGCATTTCCCTTTTGAGCTTGCCAGGCGGCATAACCACCCTCATAGCGCTTGTCGAAAGTGGAAGCAAGTTGGTTATCAGGGACGCTAATATCTAGGTAGAACTGGTACAGGATAGAACCGGCTTCGGCATACGACACCTGATGAGAGGTATCGACACGGTAGGCCACCGGCTTGCCGTCGGTGCTGGTGCCGATGCGGTACCAGATTGATAATGTGAACAAAACATCTTGGTTCCATTCACCCACCATCGCATTGCTTATACGGCACTTGCCGCGCAGGCACTGGCCACTTACCTGGTTGACATAGCGCACGTCCTGTTTGCGCTGGGCATCCCAGATGAGCACATCGCGGGTGGTTTCCATCCACGTGCATTTCAGCATGGGTTGACCATTGAAAGCTTTCTTTGCAATACATGGGATCGCTTCGGGGAGGCCATTGGTTGAAGTCTCGTCTGGGAAGGCGATAGCACCCCAGGCGTAATGGTCCACCACGGCGTTGGCGTTGGCGCAAAAGATGAGCAGCAGGATGCTGATTATCCGTTTCATGGGTTCTCTCCAGTTTGTTGCTTCGTGCGAAATTAACGACCGGTGAAGAGGCAAACGAGCCCTGCAAAACAATAGGGTTACGCTGTTGGTAATTGTGGGAATGAGTGAGATTATTTCTTGTAGGTGACCTTGAGCCGCTGATTTACGTAGTCCTTGAGGATTTCGTAATCAGGGTTGTAGGTAACTAGACTGTGCCCCACGCTTGCGACGGCCCCGAGCGTTACCACGGTCAGCGTTGCAGGTATGGATAGGACGCTGAATACAGCACCGAGTGCGCCGCCTTTTACCGCAGCACTTTTTACGTCGCTTCTGACTCGACACTTCAGTCCCTGGCTTTCAATCTTGGTTTCGACAAGTTTGATACTTGCCATGAAATTGCCCCTGAGGCCATTGATCTCGAAAGACGCATTGCTTTTCACGAGGCCTTCAATCTGCGCTTCATTCAGGCCGGTTACGACGATCATGGTTTTTCTGAGCTCCCTGCAAGAGGTTGTCGATTAGAGAAAAAAGTCGCATATCAACCTTTAGGGGTGAGTCTCGGTTTGAGAGGTCCTTCATGTCACTAGGTTGATCGCCAACTATCCAGGTTGAAGTGGAGGGTGGCATGTCAAAAACCGAATCGAAGCAATTGGCGAAGCTGGTGGGCCAAGCAATTGCTCGCCAGCGTGTTCGTTGCAAGCTGAGTCAGGAGCAGGTCGCCGAGAGGCTTGGGATTGGCAGTGAGGCGGTGTCGCGTATCGAGCGCGGGATCGTGATGCCCAACGTCGAGCGATTGGTGGAGTTAGCGGGCATTTTTGGCTGTGAGACAGCCGACTGGCTGACCGAGGGAAGTTCACGTCCGGAAGATCAGGCGTGCCGGCTTTACGATCTGCTGTCGACGCTGGACATGAGCGACCGTACGCTCGTCATGGGCATGGTGGAAGGGCTTGTTAAGCGTCTCGTTCGTAGCTGAGTAGCTGTTTCACGGCGGCGGAGGCACTAGCTCCGCTGCCTCCTTGTCGAAGAGCGCGCCGCAACGCGGGCATAAGCAATCGAACCCCGCGAACTGATACTTTCCGACATCGTCAGCAACTCGCAGCGCTGATGGGTAGGCGGGAACAATAGCGGCCAGCCCATTCAGTAGTGAGTAGTATCCGGGACGATCCTGAAGGCTCTCATGCGTGTTCTGAGCTCCCCGTACTGCTCCATCGGCGAGGCCGATCAGCAAGGCGATGCCCCTTGCGGCCTCCAGGGTGAGGACGGCTTGGCAGTCGCAGATCAAACACTGGCTGATCATCGTTCATTCTCCTAATGGGTGAGTGTGGCTATGCGCTGTTTGGCCACCGTTAGGTGGCAGTGTTTTTGCTGGGATTGCTCTGGATCGATGCGCTCAACACCTTGAGCGGGCGATTCAGAATCCAGCACGCCAACAGCACGGCGACCAGCAGTGGCGGGAAGCGCAACATCAACATAATGCTTACGACCAACGTGCCGGCTGCCGCCAACGCGCCAACGAACGCAAACAGGCAAAGCAGAAATCGTAGTAGGGCCATTTCGGGTCTCCAAAGTCTTCCTGAAGTCAGGCAGGTGTCAGGTCAATGGGTTTGCGTGGCGAGCGCTTCGAGCTTGTCGGCCAGAGCGTTGGAGTTGGTTTGTAGTGCTTTGCATCGTTCCGTGGTGGCAATTGCATCCGGGCTCGAAAAGAACTCTTCAATCACAGCACTGCTGTCTTCCTCGCTGTCCTCAAAAGCGCCGTTGCTAAAGCCTCGTCGAGCCGCCTCATCCAGCGCTACCTGATCAAATCCCGCTGATTGCCGTTGGGTCTCAAGTTCGTTGGCAGACTGCAGCATCTCTGCGATGTTCATGCCGCCGCGCACCGTCAGGTCGACGTAGAAAATCGGTGTGCCATGGCTCTGTCGTGTCGACTTGCCACGCAGACGCAATTCCAGCGGTAGGCAGGCCAACCGGTTACCCGAGATGGCCTGGAAGTAATGCAGCCGAGCGGCCAGGGTGCGGATGCTGTTGAAACCAGTAGTGCGGAACACGAAACTGCCTAGCGGATCGTCATCACCGATCAGCACATTCAACCTGCCATAGGGCTTGCAAGCTCCGCCTTTGGCTAATGAACAAGCATCCGGCGAGGGGCAGGGGAGTGATTGCATACCGTCCTGCGTGACACGTTTACAGGCCTCGCCATTGCCGACACACAGCGGTCGTCCAGACTGGCGATCGAACAGGGTGTAGTCGGCACGGAAGTTCAGATCTGGTTCGTTGAACAGCAGGCGCACCGGGATGCTGCGCAGCTTGTCTTCCTTGCTCTGGCGTAGTTCGTCATTGAGTGGGTGTAGTAGCCAGCCGTCCCGGCCTTGCACCTGGGACGTGATGGTGAATTGATCATCTTTCTCCGGCAGGCGTTTACCGTTTTTCTCGATGACTTTGCCGATGGAGATGCGTCCGAGCGCAGGGGGTGTCAGGGCTAAGCCTTTCAACATGATGGTTCTCCTGGAAATGAAAAAAGGCCGGCCACGCAGCGCGAACTGCATGGACTGGCCAAGGGGAGGTAATAGCGGAGTCAGTTGATCAGGAAGCGGCGACTGCCTTCCTTGGTTTTGGTGTAGCGAACTTGTAGGTACGGTTTCTCTTGCAATAGGCGTTGGACATCGAGTACGGCACTGTCCTTGGATTTTTTCCAGCTGATGTAACCGCTGGAAAACTCCGCTCGGGTGGCCTCGCCCATGGCCTGCAGTAGTATCTGCTTGAGCTGGGCCTCGCGCGTTTCCTTCTCGCCAATGGACTGGCGAACGGCCTTAAGTTCCAGGTAGGCCTCTGCTAAACCGGCGCGACTGCTGAAGTCGACGGTCTGGCCGTTGTCTTCTGGGTACAAGCAGCGCAAAGCTGCTTCAGCCGATGCGCTACCGTCGGCCGGTGGCGGGGTATCGGTTTCCACGTAGGTCCAGAACTTGCGCTCCAGTTCGATCAGGCGAGCGATCATTTGCTCGTCACGCTCGATGCGATGAATCTCCAGGTGCTGACCGCCCAGCAGTACCGCCACATCCGCGGCTTGCTTGCCAGTGACGGCGAGCTGGTGCATCACTTGAAGTTGGACATACTCGGGCACGCCTTCCTTCCAGAGACGTGCCCCGTTTATGCCGGCGGTCTTGCATTCGAGGATCTGCACGTCGTCTCCGCCAATTACCTCGCGGTCGATGTTGGCCAGCATCCAGGGCAGTTCGGGGTTCGGATGCTGCAGCACGGCGTTAATCCGCCGCACTTTTTTACCGGTGCGCTTGCTGTAGTGCCAAGCGACGATGGGTTCCAGCACATTGCCCCAATAGGCTGGACTCTCTTCATCATGAGGATCTATTTTCGGTAGCGTGGCATCGCGACCAGTCTTTTCAAGCCACAGCTCCAACTGCGACTTGTACGGGTTGAGCCCAACCGCAGCGCCTGCGTCGGAACTACCGATGCCTTGTTTACGCACTTCAAGCCAGTCCTCGCGCGGCAGTTCCTTGGTGCTGACCAGGCGAAGGGCAGGGCGGAGCTTCGGGGTACTACTATTCAATGAGGTTGCTTTCATCGTGTTCACCTTGCAGGCATAAATACGCCCGACCAGCACAAGGCTGACCGGGCGTGGCGATTGACGAGAAGGGTTAAGCTGCGAGACGCAGCGCTGCATCCAGGGCGCGTTGCTTGATTTGCGAACCCTGACCAAACCACGCTGAGTCCATGCGGTACTCATTGCTAC
Source organism: Pseudomonas sp. MF09150 (assembly GCF_059862355.1). Lineage (NCBI taxonomy): Bacteria > Pseudomonadati > Pseudomonadota > Gammaproteobacteria > Pseudomonadales > Pseudomonadaceae > Pseudomonas > Pseudomonas sp. MF09150. The sequence continues at coordinate 35,562 of NZ_JCBCUS010000014.1, forward strand.
GTGCGCGGCGCTCGTGATCGACGTACTCGGTCACCGCATTGAGCAAGCCCCAGGCGGTTCCGCGTGCCGATTCGAGCTGGCTGCCCCGACCACGGCCTTCATACAGCTCTTGCACCTTTCGTAGGGCGCGTTCGTTGGGTAGTTGCTCTGGTAGTTGATTGCTCGGATTTACCTCACACAACACCGACATGAAATATCCAAGAGCCTCATGCCACTGGACCTTGCGTTCAGCGAGATGGCGCATGCGATACATGAACTCGTCCCAGCCGGAGACGGCTATGCCGAGTTGCTTCTTCACTGCCTTCGGATCGAAGCGGGTACTGTGCGGCACCTTGATTGCACGAGATGAGCCGTCCAGGGCTATCGTCAGGGTGTTGTTGCAGACCACGCGCACGGTGGTGGGTGTTGCCGTGGTGGCCAGGGTGCCGTCGCAGGACGTGGCCAGCAGCAGGTAGCCGTTGACCTGATCGTTTCCTTTCAGGGCAGCGCCTTGTCCGGTGCGCGCAAGTGCCCAGAACTTGCGCCCGCCTTTGAGTACCCCCGCAGTCTCCAGCTCGTAGCCGGAGACCTCGGTGAGGTCACGATAAAACTCCAGCACCTCACGCGGCTGCACGGTGTGGTAACGCTGGGAGACCACCGACAGCGGTGCTTTAGTATCGGAGCGGTAGAGCACCTTCTGCTCCGGAAAAGAATGTATAGCGCCGATGTGGCCGACGGCACCCGATTTGAAGTGTACGGGGCTTTCTTGGATCGCCCAGTCCATCCCAGCTTCGCGTTGCCAAACTTCGATGGGTTGCTTCTGAGTGAGCTGATTGCCCAGGCCATGCCAGGGAGTTTCGCCAGCGTAGGCCATAGTTTCGACGAGATGAGCCATTGTTTTAATTCCTTTAGGTGCAAGCCGGCATAAAGCGCCACGCAGAGCGCAGCACCGTCCGGACGAAATAAATAGAGGGGAGGTTGACTTGGTTAGGTCGGGAGGTTGAAGTGGTGGCCACATAGCAAGCAGAGGTTGTGGGCCAGGACGTGGCGATCGAGCGACTCACCCAGTTGGGCGCCGAGAGCACAGCCGGCGACACCACCGGCCAACCCGCCGAGGATGGCACCCGATACCGAACCGAGGGTGATACCTACAGGGCCGGCGATGGCGCCAATAAGCGCGCCTGCTTGGCCTCCAGCAAGCGCAGCACTAACGCCGCGCACAGCACCACCCACGGTGCCGATGGCCGCGCCGACTTTCATGGCGTGATGAAAAGAAGCGACTTTGGGGGAATGACAGCGAGGGCACTGCAATGACATGGGGCGAACCTCCTTGGGGGTGATGTCACTGCGATTATGTGTGGCTGAATTCTTTTCGAATTGAAGTGCTCAGGTTAGACCAAGCATCGGCATACGAATTGAAGCCTTAGAGCGCGCGACGCCCCATCTCTCCAAGCTATCTACTCTAAATAGCGGCTATTTTGGCTATCCGTAGCCAAAATAGCCGCTATTTTACCAATGTATGCGCCAAACTCACGATTTCTAAAAATCGTTATTACGATAAGTCAAGATGTGTGCTTGGAAATTTCTCGCTGACTTCCGGTCACTGCATCCTCGCCCAGGATTCATCCACGTGGAGCCTTTTGCGGTAGGTTGTGGGTCTATTTAAGTTGTTTTCGTAAAAGTCAATATTGGCGCTAACAATTTTATTAAATTTTATAAGCGCGGGCGGTTCGGTTGTGAGCGCGGCCTAATAACATTTCCCCTGTGTATTCAGAGCGTAACGAGAGGGTGAAATGGAAAGGGAAGATGAAAGAACAGCGATTGCTACGTCTGATGCGAGGGAGGCGGTACTGCGAATTAAGCAGGTAATTGGTCGTTTGGGAGTGGCGCGCTCTACGATATATGATTGGATGAATCCCAGGTCTCCAAGGCATGATCAGGAATTTCCTTTGCCAATAAGACTTTCGAGTGTAACTGGCAGGGGGGCAATTGGTTGGTTGGAGTCTGATATATGCCGATGGATTGAATCGAGGCTTTCAGTTGTCCCAGGGGGCGGAGGGGGGCGAAATGTTTGAGTCAAAGGGTAAAGGCCTTCCCCCAATTAATAGCAAGTTTCCAGCAAGTTTGCAGTTTCCCCTCCTTAATTCAGCAATTGACGAGGTTGAAAGAAATATACAGTCTCCAAGGCCGTTAATATTTTTTGGGGCTTTGACTGCTATCTCAGTAGCGGCTCAGGGGAGGTTTGATGTGCGCAAGCCTATTGGGCAGTGTGTACCGCTGTCATTATTGATGCTGGCGATAGCTAGTTCAGGTGAGCGTAAGTCGTCTTCAGAAAACGTTTTCTTAGAGCCTGTTCGTGAGTTTCAAAAAACACAAGATGTTGTGTGGAGGGCGCAGCTAGGAGAGTGGGAAGTGAGGGATAAGATTTGGCTCGCTAAAAACAAAGAGCTGTTAAAACGAGTTGAAAAGGCATCAAGTAGAGGTGAGTGTACTGAGCTAGTTGAGCAAGAGTTAATAGCGAATGCTTTGGTTCGTCCGGTTAGACCAAGGCAGTGCAAAATGATTTATGAGGACTCAACTTCGGAGGCGCTGTTTTGCGGGCTTTATCAAAACATTCCAACGGCAGGTATTATTTCAAGTGAAGGTGGTTTGAAGGGGCGGGCGTTTAACGATTTATCTAAGCAGAACGCAATGTGGAGCGGTGATCCAGTGGTGGTGGATCGTAAAACGGCGGAAAGCTATGAGCTTCATGGGGCTAGATTGACTGTTTCATTTATGACGCAGCCTAGCGCTTTTAAGTCGTATATTGATTCCCATGGTGAGAAGTCTCGTGGGTCTGGGCTGTGGGCGCGCTTTTTGGTGTGTTTTCCTGAGTCAACTCAGGGGACAAGGGTTTTGAGCGGTGCAACAATTTCATGGGATCATATTAACAATTATGCAGGTCGATTAAAGGAATTACTTTCTTATAATTTAGGGCTTTTGCATTCCCCTAATCAAAAACGTAAGATAATTTCATTTGCTCCTGCGGCTTGCGAGAGATGGCTTCAGGTGTTTAATGATATCGAGTCAGAGATCAGGGAAGGTGGCAGATTTTATGCCGCGGGGGATCATGCCTCAAAATTGGCGGATAATATTGCACGGGTAGCGGCGTTGTTACATGTCTTTGAGGGGTTTGATAGTGATATATCGATTGAGACGTTGAATTTCGCAATCGACTTTTGTCTTTGGTGTTCCGATGAGTTTTATCGGTTATTTGTCCCTCCGAGGGAAATAGATTTAGATGTTTATGAATTGCGCGCGTGGTTTGACAAATATCGTGAGGATGGCTTTGAAAATGTGAGGAAGAATAGTATTCTTCAGTATGGGCCGCGAAGATTGAGAAGTAAGATACGTCTTGATGCAGCGCTGGACGAGCTTATTTCTCTAGGCGAAATTTCTTATTCTGAACAAGGAAGTACGTTGGTGGTGGATTTTTCAAGGAGGGGGTACTTATTTTAGCTAGTGGTCTTTTCTCTTCTGCCGAGAAAGCTTTGAGACTGTATTTTTCAAATAAAATTTATAAGGCCAGGGTCGTAGTACTCTGGCTTTTTTATATGCCCCTAATTTAGCGTCGCTTTTTACGTAGTGCCTTGTATGTTTCCTGATTGCAGGTGTTGTGAATGAGCTCTTCGGTTATGAAGTTCTTTAGGTCTTTAATCGTTTCTTGTGCTTGGATTTCTGAGAGGTAACTTTGAAATTTCATGCTGGTATAAATTGCTTCAATGGTTTCAGATTCGGTGCCCCATCCATTTTTCGGTGGGTTTTTCAGCAGTAGAGAGAAGTGATCTCTTATTTTTGATATTTTTGATTCCTTCCGGTTTCCGCCTTCAGTTGCGCGTTCGCGCCTAAACTTTTCTTCGTCAATATGATTCTTGTAACCATCAAGGAATCCTAGTAAGTAGGATGCATGCGATATATAGATAAATGCTTTCTCTGTATTATTTTGTTCTACTTGTAGTTTTGCGCTTAGATAATAAACTTTTGCGTAGAAAAAATACAATTTAATTTTGCTTCTTTTTTCTTCGTCGTATGTGTTTGTCCAGCAGCTTAGAATGTCCTTCCATGTGATTTTTGGGGTTTCTAAAAACCTTGATATGCTCTGGTCTATGTGGCTGTTTAATTCCTTTGGCCAGTTTTTTTTCAGGGTCGCTCTGAGTATTAGGTGTGTGTGATTTAGTAAGTTGTTTAGTTTTTCTTCTTTTGCCTCTATTGGGTGAGGGAGAAGATTTTTACTTTTTTTCTTTAAAGGTTTATTTTTCGAATATAGAGAATTTAGAAGTTCGGTGAGAGTTTTATTGTCTTTCATTGTGTGGAGGCTCATTTATGAATTGTAGGCTATGGTAAGGATAAAAAAACAGCCCAGTCCGCCATTAGAGCACGGCGTTTTTCTAGAAAGTCTGAACGCGAGTAAGCCCCTTCTGTTTGATCCCTCTCATCGTGAGCCAGCGCCATTTCACAGACTTCACGTGGGTAGTGTGTGCATTCGCCAGCCCAATCACGAAATGAAGATCGAAAGCCATGGCGAGTGATGTGCTCGTACCCCATGTCGTGCAGGAGGGTTCTGATAGCATTTGCATGCATCACCCCTGTCTTGCCTTGGCCTGGGAACAGAAAGGGACTTCCTTCGTCTCGCAGAATACTCTTCACAAGCTTTACCACTTCTTCGGCAAGCGGGATTACGAAAGCTACTCGCATCTTCATTCGCTCATCTGGCAGTGACCAAGTGCATGCTTCCAAATCAAACTCATCCCAACGAGCGAACCTAATCATGTGGGCGCGTGCGCTGGTCATGATCAGCAGTTGAGCGGCCCAAGACGGAGGTGTGGCGTTTACCCTAAGCTTTACCATCAGTTCCGGCACTTCCTGCCAGCGCATTGCTTCGAAGTGCTCACGCTTCCGAGCCTTCCTCTTTTCAGAGCGGCTCAACAGATTGTCTAAGTGCCCGCGCCAGCGAGCAGGGTTCTCACCTTGTCGCAGGTTACGTGCCTTGGCTGCGTCCAGGACTTGTTCTATTTGTCCACGTACCTCGTCAGCCGTTCTGGTCTTGGTGGCCCAGATGGGTTGCAATATCTTAAGTACTTCGGGAGTACCTATGTCTTCGGCTGAAAGCTTGCCTATGTGATCAAACGCATACAGCTCCAGCTTCCGCAGCCACCCTTTACGCCACTTTTCCGACCACGCCGCGCCGTGAGCATCACGGTATTGCTTTGCGAGCGTCTCGAATTTTAGTTGCTTGGCTTCACTTGCACGCTGGGCTTCCCGTTGAGCGGCGCGCTCTATATCTCTGGCTATCAGGGGATCAATGCCATCACTTAGTTGGCTGCGTTTAGCGCTGGCGTCTTGTCTGGCTTTCTTGAGACTCACCTCAGGGAATGAGCCTAGGCCCATCTCTCTGCGACGGCCCGCCAGCTGGAAGCGAAGCAGCCAGGATTTACGCCCGGTAGATTTGACGACCAAGCGAAGCCCATCACCATCTTCATAGGTGCCGGGTTCGGTCAGATTTTCGACTTGTTTCGGATTCAGTTTACCCATTGGATTTCCCCTGTCGCCCGTTTTGTCCCCCCACCTGTCCCCCCACTTCATCGTCGGATGAGGTCGAATGGCTTTGAACGCCATCGGACAGGGGAATGCTTGAAACTCCCGGAATAGCTACGCTATCAGTAAGATTCTTGGATGGGGTAGGATTATTTCGGACAATTAAAAAGCCGGCTTGTGGCCGGCTTCTCGGGGACTGGCTTGGTTCATTTTTGGTAAACCGCACCAGCCTTCAAAACGTACACCCAGCTCTTGCGGCTGGCTGTGGGACTTGGCGAGAAAATCATCCGCTTCGTCGTGCGATCTGACCGCGGAAGGGCCGATGCGCAAATGTGGGGCGCAGCATACGCATATTTGCCGCAAATTCCCAGCGCGAAGGGCCGGCCAGAGGCCTCGAGAGCCAAAATAGTGCAACGGAATTTTACCTGCCCCAGGCACCGGGTTTCTGGCATGCACAAAAAAGCCCCGAATCACCGGGGCTTTTCCTTGCAGCTTACGACTGGAAGCTTAGCGCTGCTTCTCAGCCTTTATAGGCTGCAACCGACTTCATGATCTCGGCACGGGCTGCGTCTGCGTTGCCCCAACCGTCGATCTTCACCCATTTGCCTTTTTCGAGGTCTTTGTAGTTCTCGAAGAAGTGCTTGATCTGTTCCAGCAGCAGTGGCGGCAGGTCGGTGTATTCCTTCACGTCGACGTACAGCTGGGACAGCTTGTCGTGTGGTACCGCGATGACTTTGGCGTCGCCACCACCGTCGTCGGTCATGTTCAGGATGCCCACCGGACGGGCGCGGATGACCGAGCCTGGGGTCACTGGGTACGGGGTCACGACCAGCACGTCGAGGGGGTCACCGTCGTCGGCCAGGGTGTTGGGGATAAAGCCGTAGTTGGCTGGGTAGAACATCGGGGTTGCCATGAAACGGTCAACGAACAGGCAGTCGCTGTCTTTGTCGATTTCGTACTTGATCGGCGCGTGGTTGGCCGGGATCTCGATCGCGACGTAGATGTCGTTCGGCAGGTCTTTGCCAGCCGGAATCTTGCTGTAGCTCATTGGGCGGTGCCCCCGTTAGATGACCAAATGACTTGGCCGGATTGACCAAAAAGTGGCGGCGATTATAGACACACTCCGCTATCGATGCCACGTACCAAGGGTCGTACAACGCTTAGTCGTGTGGCTGATAGACCGGATCTTCGGCCTGAAGTTGCCGCAGCCTGGCGAGCGGATTCTGCCGGTAAAACAGCTGCAACTGTTCATAGACTTTCGGATAGGCCTCGTTGAGCAAATCCGGGGCGCTGAAGAAGTATTCGCTGGTGACGGCAAAAAACTCGGCTGGGTTTTCCGCGGCGTAGGGGTCGATGGCGGTTTCGGCGTCCGGGTTCTGCTCGAGTTGGCGGTCGAGGTCGTCGTAGGCTTCTTGCATCACCTGCGCCCAGTCGCTGACCCGCATATCGCTGTGCAGCGGCGGCAGGCCGTTGGCGTCGCCGTTGAGCATGTCCAGCTTGTGCGCCAGTTCGTGGATCACCAGGTTGTAGGCTTCCCAGCCGCCGCTGGCCAGGACTCCGGGCCAAGCCAGGATGATCGGCCCTTGTTGCCAGGCTTCGCCGCTGTGTTCGCCGTCCCACTCGTGCTCGACTCCACTGGCATCGCGATGGCGCTGGGGGCTGAGGAAGTCGTCCGGGTAGAGGACGATTTCATGGAAGCCTTGGTACCAGTTGAGGTCGCCCAGGTGTAGCAATGGCAGCTGGGCCTGGGCCGCCAGCAGCAGACGCTGTTCCTGATGCAGTTCTACGCCGGGGAGGGCGGTCAGGTGTTTTTCATCGAGAAACAGCACGCTGGCTTCACGCAGCCATTGGTCTTCGGCCGGGGTGATGCCATCGAGGAAGGGCAAGTGCTGGCGCACCCGATGCCAGGTGTCATCGGCAATCGGATGCTTGGCCAGGATGCGCTTGCGGCGCCAGGCACTGAGGGACCACATGCCGGTCAGCGCGGCTCGGCGTTTGACGTCGAGCGGCCAAAGCGGCTGCGGGCCACGCCGATGATCATCGGGACCAGGGACAGGAGAATGATGCCCACCACCAGCAACGACAGGTTTTTCTTGATGAAGGGCACGTTACCGAAGAAATACCCCAGGGTGACCAGGCCGCCTACCCAGAGGATGGTGCCGGCCACGCTGAAGCCGAAGAAGCGCGGGTAAGGCATCCGCGCCACGCCGGCGACGAACGGCGCAAAGGTGCGGATGATTGGCAGGAAGCGCGCCAGGGTCACGGTCTTGCCGCCATGCTTGTCGTAGAAATCGTGGGTCTTTTGCAGGTAATCGCGGCGGAAGATCTTCGAGTTCGGGTTGTTGAACAGGCGTTCGCCCGCTGTTCGGCCGATGACATAGTTGGTGCTGTCGCCGAGGATCGCCGCCAGCATCAGCAGGCCGCCCAGCAGCACCGGGTCCATGCCGCCACCCGCGGCCACGGCGCCGGCAATGAACAGCAGGGAATCTCCCGGCAGGAAGGGCATCACCACCAGGCCGGTTTCGCAGAAGATCACCAGGAACAGAATGGCGTAGATCCATGGGCCGTAATTGGTCACCAGCAAGTCGAGGTAGACGTCGAGGTGCAGGATGAGGTCGATCGGGTTGAAATCCATGGAGGCACCTGTGGTGACGGCCCGGCTCGGCGGACCTGTGCAATGACTCGGGGTAAGGTCTTACAGCGAGGGCAGACGTTTCTTACTTGCCGAAAAGGTCAGCATTATAAAGTGTGAACTGTGAAATGCGCGTTGAGATTGTAGCGGGGCGTTTCGAGGGCCAGGCATCGTTTGGCGGCGGGCAGAGGCGGGAAATTCGGTAAATGCCACAGCGGCCCGAAGGCCGCTGTCGAGCGGATCAATCATCGCTGATGGGCAATACGTAGTTCTTGAACTCGGTGTCTTCGCGAAAGCCGATGGACTCGTAGGTTTTCTGCGCCACTTCGTTATCGCTGCTGGTGGAAACGCGCATGCGCACGGCGTGGGTTTCCTTGGCCATTTTCTTCGCGGTGCGGATCAGGTTGTCGGCCACCAGTTGGCGCCGAGCGTCTTCAGCGACGTAGATGTCGTTGAGGATCCATACACGCTTGAGGGACAGGGACGAGAAGCTGGGGTACAGCTGACAGAAACCGAGCAGTTTGTTGTCGTCATCGGACAGCGCCAGGTAAATCACCGATTCCTTGCGGCGCAGGCGTTTTTCCAGAAAGGCCCGGGACGAGTCCGGGTAAGGCAGCGCGCCGTAGAATTCGCGGTATTTGACGAACAACGGCGTCAACAGGTCCAGGTGTTCCAGGGTTGCTTGAGTAATCCGCATGGTAGGCCTCAACAGCAAGTGGATATGACGGCAAACGGTTCATTACTCGGGGCAGCCGTGTTCGGATGCTGCCTAAAGCTGGAAAAAAGCGCAATCGTCTTGAAAATCACGCTTCGGGTGGGCTCAACAGGAAATTGCCCTTCATGTTCTCCGGTGTGTCCGACTCCAGGGTTTGCACCTGGGCTTCATCCTTGAGGTTGACCCCCGACAACTGCCGCCGGCATGCCTCGCGCATCAGGTACAGCAGGCGGTGGGCGGCCATGCCGTAGCTCAGGCCCTCCAGGCGCACGTTGGAGATGCAGTTGCGGTAGGCGTCGGTCAGCCCGACCTTGGGCTGGTAGGTGAAGTACAGACCCAGGCTGTCCGGTGAACTCAGGCCCGGGCGCTCGCCGATCAGGATCACCACCATTTTCGCGCCCAGCAGTTGGCCGATTTCATCGGCTACCGCGACCCGGCCCTGTTCCACCAGAATCACCGGCGACAGCGACCAGCCTTCGGCGTTGGTCTGCTCTTCCATTCGCGCCAGGAACGGCAAGGTATGGCGATGCACCGCCAGCGCCGAAAGCCCATCGGCCACCACCACTGCCAGGTCGACTCCGCCGGGGTTGGCGCTGGCGTAATCGCGCAGGGTTTGTGCCGACTCATCACTCAGACGTCGCCCCAGGTCGGGGCGTTGCAGGTAGCTGTGGCGATCGACGGCTGCGCTGTGCAGCAACAGGCTGTCACGCCCGCGCTCGGCCAGCTGGCTGCTGAGCCCGGCATGGTCGAAGGGCAGGTGCACGGCATCGCGAGCCTGGGCGTGGGCGTACTGGAAATCCAGTTGGGCGCCGGTTGGCATGCTGGTGCCGGTGCGGCCCAGGGCGATGCGGGCCGGGGTCAGGCGGCGCAGTTCCAGCCAGGGGTTCTGGCTGTCGGTGGGGTGCTTGTCCATAAGTGTCTCGCTTATCCCAATTGCGCCAGCGCCTGGCGGAAGGCCGGTGGCAGGTTATTGCCGAAATGCACCTTGCCATCGGCTTGGGTGAAGATTCCGGTGTGCGCCAGCCATTGCTCGAACTCCGGGGCCGGCTTCAGGCCCAGGGTCTGCCGGGCGTAGAGCGCGTCGTGAAAGGAGGTGGTCTGGTAGTTGAGCATGATGTCGTCGGAGCCGGGGATGCCCATGATGAAGTTGATTCCGGCCACCCCCAGCAGGGTCAGCAGGGTGTCCATATCGTCCTGGTCGGCTTCGGCGTGGTTGGTGTAGCAGATGTCGCAGCCCATGGGCACGCCCAGCAGCTTGCCGCAGAAGTGATCCTCCAGGCCGGCGCGGATGATCTGCTTGCCGTTGTACAGGTATTCCGGCCCGATAAAACCGACCACGGTGTTGACCAGGAACGGCTTGAAATGCCGGGCCACGGCATAGGCGCGGGTTTCGCAGGTCTGCTGGTCAATGCCGAAGTGGGCGTTGGCCGACAGGGCGCTGCCCTGGCCGGTTTCGAAATACATCAGGTTTTGTCCCAGGGTGCCGCGGTTCAGGCTCAAGCCGGCGTCGTAGCCTTCCTGCAACACATTAAGGTTGATGCCGAAACTGGCGTTGGCCGCCTCGGTGCCGGCAATCGACTGGAACACCAGGTCCAGCGGCACGCCCCGGTTGATCGCCTCGATGGAGGTGGTGACGTGGGTCAGGACGCAGGCCTGGGTCGGAATTTCATAACGCTGGATGATGGCGTCGAGCATTTCCAGCATGGCGCAGATCGAGGCAATGCTGTCGGTGGCCGGGTTGATGCCGATCATGGCGTCGCCGTTGCCGTACAGCAGGCCGTCGAGCACGCTGGCGGCGATGCCCGCCGGTTCGTCGGTGGGGTGGTTGGGCTGCAGGCGGGTCGACATCCGCCCGCGCAGCCCTACGGTGTTGCGAAAGCGCGTGACCACACGGATCTTCTGCGCCACCAGCACCAGGTCCTGCACGCGCATGATCTTCGACACCGCGGCAGCCATTTCCGGAGTCAGGCCTGGGGCCAGGGCGCGCAGGCTGGTTTCGTCGGCGGCATCGCTGAGCAGCCAGTCGCGAAAACCACCCACGGTCAGGTGGCTGACCGTGGCGAAGGCCTGTTGGTCGTGGGTGTCGATGATCAGCCGGGTGACTTCATCGGACTCGTAGGGAATCAGCACTTCCTGCAGGAAGTGTTTCAAGGGGATGTCCGCCAGGGTCATCTGCGCGGCGACCCGTTCGCCGTCGTTCAGGGCCGCGACCCCGGCCAGGAAGTCTCCGGAACGCGCCGGGCTGGCCTTGGCCATGACCTCCTTGAGGCTATCGAAGCGATAGGTCTGGGGGCCGACGGTATGGGAAAAACTGGCCATCTCTGTCTCCGTTTCAACGATGAAGGTGCGTTGTCGTGGGGGTGGCAGTTGTCAGAATGCCACCTTTTTCGACCGCTGTTCCAGGCGCTTGCCCGTGTACGTACAAGCCGGTGTTGCGGGCCGTCCTCAGGCGGTGGCCTTGTGTCCGGCGGGCAGCGGGGCCTCGGGCTCGGCGTCGCCCAGGTATTCGCCTTCGGCGATGATCCCGGCAGCGCGATCCTGGGCTTCCAACTCCAGGGCCTTGGGCACCGATAACCAGTAAGCCAGGCCCACGGCGATGAATCCGGCGCTGATTTTGCCGATCAGCACCGGGAGGATGATGGTCGGTTGGAAGTTGGCGGTGAACGACAGGTGGTCGCCCAGCAGAAAGGCCGCGCACACACCAAAGGCGATGTTGATCACTTTGTCTTTGGGCGGCATGAAGCGCACCAGGCGGAACATGGCCAGGATATTGGCGATGGTCGCCAGCATGCCGGCACTGCCGACGGCGCTCAGGCCAACCTTGCTGCCGAGGTTTTCCAGGGGCTTGCCCAGGTATTTGCGCAACAGGTAGACCATGGGGAAGGCCCCGGCCAGCATGATGCCGATGTAGCCGGCGGTTTCCAGGGCGCGGGTCTGGTCCTCGGCGTCGGCGATGATCGGATGGAAGCCCCAGCCGCCGAATACCAGCGAGAACACCCCGGTGAAGTATTCGACGATGGAAAACACCAGCACCAGCTTGATCGCCGCGTCCATGGCCCGGCCGAAAATGATGAAGCCCTTGATCATCATGTCCGGCAGAAAGCGCAGGCCGACGGCCAGGGCCACGACGAAGATCAGGATCGGCAGCAGGTTGGCAAAAATACTGCCCATGCCCAGGGCCAATTGATAACCGGCTTCGCCATTGGTGGTCACCAGGTCGCGCACCAGTGGGTTGCTGAACGCCAGGATCACGCTGGCGATCAGTACGCCGATGGGGATGGTCAGGATCCCGGACATGATTCCCAGCGCCATGTATTTATGGTCGCGCTTGTCGAGCATCGCCAGGCCCATGGGAATCGAGAAGACGATGGTGGCGCCGCCCATGAAACCGGTGATCAGGGCCATCACCAGCGCTTCCTTGCTGGCCGCCAGGGCCGAAGCCAACTGATAGCCGCCCATGTCCGAGGCGATGATCATGGTCGCCGCCAGCGCCGGGTCGGCGCCCAGGGAGTTGAAGAACGGGCCGAAAACGCTTTCGATCACCACCGTGAGGTAGGGGATGGAGGCCATGATCCCGGCGGCCGGTACGAAGATGTACCCGGTGGCGTGGATGCCCTCCATGAATTCTTTGCCCAGCCCTCGGTCGCTGTCGTAAATCGCGGCGAATGCCCCGAGCACGGCGCAGAGCATGATGAGGTAGAGCACGTAGTTGCCGATCTGATCCATTAGGTTGTTCCTTGTTCTTATTGTTCTTTAAAAGCCGCGTGGACTTTCAGCACGACAGCCCGATGCGAGGCCAATCGGGAATTTTTGACAGCAGCATTCCTCTCGGCCAGTCGTGGACGCCGAAACGGATGGAGGATGGAGGGGCGCTTCAGGCCCTGGCGGGCCGGAACCCCCGGCGACCTGGGTCGCCGGGGGGGCGTGGATCAGAAGAAGCCCAGCGGGTTGATGTCGTAGCTCACCAGCAGGTTTTTGGTCTGCTGGTAGTGATCGAGCATCATCTTGTGGGTTTCACGGCCGACACCGGATTTCTTGTAACCGCCGAATGCGGCGTGCGCCGGGTACAGGTGGTAGCAGTTGGTCCAGACGCGACCGGCCTTGATCGCCCGGCCCATGCGGTAGGCGCGGTTGATGTCGCGGGTCCAGAGGCCGGCGCCGAGGCCGAACTCGGTGTCGTTGGCAATCGCCAGGGCTTCGGCTTCGTCCTTGAAGGTGGTGATGCTCACCACCGGGCCGAAGATTTCTTCCTGGAACACGCGCATATCGTTGGTGCCCTTGAGCAGGGTCGGCTGGATGTAATAGCCGGTTGCCAGGTCGCCGGTGAGTTTTTCTACCTTGCCGCCGGTGAGCAGTTGCGCGCCTTCCTGCTTGGCGATTTCCAGGTAGGACAGGATTTTGTCGAATTGTTGCTCGGAGGCCTGGGCGCCGACCATGGTGTCGGTGTCCAGCGGGTCGCCGCGCTTGATCTGCTCGACCTTCTTCATCACCACTTTCATGAAGTCGTCGTAGATCGACTCTTCCACCAGGGCCCGGGATGGGCAGGTGCAGACTTCGCCCTGGTTGAAGAACGCCAGCACCAGGCCTTCAGCGGCCTTTTCAATGAACTGCGGCTCGGCCTTCATGATGTCGGCGAAGAAGATGTTCGGCGATTTGCCGCCCAGTTCCACGGTGGACGGGATGATGTTCTCGGCGGCGCATTTCATGATGTGCGAGCCCACCGGAGTGGAACCGGTGAAGGCGATCTTGGCGATGCGCTTGCTGGTGGCCAGGGCTTCGCCCGCTTCCTTGCCAAAACCGTGTACCACGTTGAGCACGCCTGGCGGCAGCAGGTCGCCGATCAGCTCCATCAGCACGCTGATGCCCAGCGGGGTTTGCTCGGCGGGCTTGAGCACCACGCAGTTGCCGGCGGCCAGGGCCGGGGCGAGTTTCCAGGCGGCCATCAGCAGCGGGAAGTTCCACGGGATGATCTGCCCGACCACGCCCAGGGGTTCATGGAAGTGGTAGGCGGCGGTGTGCTCGTTGATTTCGGCGCTGGTGCCTTCCTGGGCGCGAATGCAGCCCGCGAAGTAGCGGAAGTGGTCGGCGGCCAATGGAATGTCGGCGTTGAGGGTTTCACGCACGGCCTTGCCGTTGTCCCAGGTTTCGGTGATGGCCAGCAGTTCGAGGTTCTGTTCGATGCGGTCGGCGATTTTCAGCAGGACCAGGGAGCGGTCCTGGGCCGAGGTCTTGCCCCAGGCGTCGGCGGCAGCGTGGGCAGCGTCCAGGGCCTTGTCGATGTCTTTGGCGGTGGAGCGCGGGAATTCGGCGATGGCCTTGCCGTTGACTGGCGAAGTATTGGTGAAGTAGTTGCCATCGACCGGAGCGACAAACTCACCGCCGATGTAGTTGCCGTACTTGGCCTTGAACGAAACGATAGCGCCTTCAGTACCGGGGTGTGCGTAACGCATGGTGGGTATCTCCTGGCTTTTGTGCTTATAGGGGAGGACGCGCTGTTGCGCTTGTTAAGCCTAGAGCAAAGGTCGGGCCAGCGTGTTGCAGGCCCGCAGAATCAAGGGTTTTGTCGTGTTTCGACAGGCAATTGGCGGCGGGCTGTGACGGATATGGCACAGCGGTGAGTGACAGTTTGTCACCTGTATGGCACAACCTGTGACTCATCAGTCGAGTCGGCATTGCAATGAATCCGCCGCAGGAGGATGCTGGTTTGCTTGTGAAATTCACCCGTCCCGTCTGTCGCTGCTGCCTGGTTGCGAACGGGTCCAGGGGCTTTCAGCCATCTTGCGGCAGCGGCCAGAGGTGGTTCCGTCTGAGCGTGACAGCGCAGCAGGAGAATAATAAGAAATGCATAGCAGTAATCATCTGACCCGGCACGCCCAGCAAGTGCTGACCGTTACCCAGGGCAAGGCCCGCTTGCAGGGCCCGGGCAGCGACCCGTCGATCGCCCGCTCGTGGCTGCGTTGCCTTGAGGATTACCACCTCGACCCGGCCCAGGCCATGGCGCCGACCGTGCTCGAGCAGGGGCGGGTCCTGGAAAGTCGCGAGCGCCTGCAGCAAGTGCTGCAGATCGCCGGCAGCGAGATGGCCAGCCTGCATCAGCAATTGTCCGGTGCCGGCCATGCGGTGCTGTTGACCGATGCGCGCGGGGTCATCCTCAACTGCATTACCGCGCCCACCGAGCGCAAAATCTTCGAGCGCGCCGGCCTGTGGCTGGGCGCTGACTGGAGCGAAGCCTGCGAAGGCACCAACGGTATCGGCACCTGCCTGGTGGAGCGTCAGGCGCTGACCATCCATCAGGATGAGCACTTTCGCGGGCGGCACACGGGCCTGACCTGTTCCGCCAGCCCGGTGTTCGACCCTCATGGCGAGCTGCTGGCAGTGCTCGATGTATCGTCGGCACGCCAGGATGTCTCGCGGCAAAGCCAATTCCACACCATGGCCCTGGTCAACCTTTCGGCGAAGATGATCGAGAGCTGTTATTTCCTGCGTTATTTCGACAATCAGTGGTTGCTGCGTTTTCATTTGCAGGCCGAGTCCGTGGGACTGTTCAGCGAAGGGCTGCTGGCGTTCGACGGTGATGGGCGGATCAGTGCGGTGAATCAGAGCGCGCTGAACCTGTTGGGGCATGTTCGTGGCGGTTTGCTGGGGAAACCGGTGGAGTCGTTTTTTGATTGTTCGCTCGATGAGTTACTGAGCCGGGCCAGCGTCAATGCCAGCGCCAGTTGGCCATTGCGCAGCCGTGATGGGCGCAACCTGTTCGCCCTGCTGCGTGGCCAGCCGCGCGCGGTGCCGCAGCCGGTGGTGATGCCGGCCCCTGTGCTCGAACGCCCGCGGCTGCCGGGCATATGCCTGGGTGATGCGGCGCTGCAGAACGATTTTCGCAAGGCCCTGAGGGTTTTCGAGCGCGATGTGCCCTTGCTGATCAACGGCGAAACCGGCTCCGGCAAAGAGGCCTTCGCCAAGGCCGTGCACCACGCCAGCCAGCGTGCGGAAAAAGCCTTTGTCGCGCTCAATTGCGCGGCGATTCCGGAAAGCCTGATCGAGAGCGAGTTGTTCGGCTATCGCGGCGGCAGCTTTACCGGCGCTCGCAAGGAAGGCATGCGCGGCAAGTTGCAACAGGCCGATGGCGGCACGTTGTTTCTCGATGAGATCGGCGACATGCCCCTGGCCATGCAGACTCGCCTGTTAAGAGTGCTGGAAGACCGGATGGTGGTGCCCATTGGCGGCGAGCCCCAGGCGGTGAACGTGCGGATCATCAGCGCCACCCACCGCGACCTGCTGGAGCGGGTGCACAACGGCAGTTTTCGCGAGGACTTGTACTACCGCCTCAATGGCCTGGAAATCGGCTTGCCGGCGTTGCGCCAGCGCAGTGACAAATCCCAGTTGCTGGACTTTCTCCTGGCTGAAGAGGCCGGTGAGCAGGCGGTGCTGCTGGATGCGGCGGCGCGCCAGGCGTTGCTGGACTTTCATTGGCCGGGCAACGTGCGCCAGTTGCGCAATGTACTGCGGACACTGGCGGCGCTTTGCGAGGATGGGCGGATCGTCCTCGAAGATCTGCCGGCAGTTATCCGTCACAGCCGTCCGGCCCCCGTGGTGGCCACGGTCGAGGATATTTCGCAGCACCCGCTGGATGATGCCGAGCGCTTGGCGCTGCTCAACGTCCTGGAGCAACAGCGCTGGCACATGACCCACACTGCCGAGCAATTGGGCGTCAGCCGCAACACCCTGTATAGAAAGCTGCGCAAACATGGCATCGCCCGCTAGCACGCCGTAGGGGATACCTCGGGGAGGACAAGCGGCTACAGCTAAGGCCATAAGCTGCGGCGTTCGATCTGCTCGGCAGCTAAAGAGTGCGAATTGCAGCCCTCTACGCTAACCTGCCGCGATGTTTACGAGGTCGACTATGCACATTCATATTCTCGGTATTTGCGGCACTTTCATGGGTTCAATGGCGGTTCTGGCCAAGGAGTTGGGCCATCGTGTGACCGGTTCCGATGCCAACGTCTATCCACCCATGAGCACCCAGCTCGAGGCCCAGGGCATCGAGTTGACCCAGGGTTACGACCCGGCGCAGCTCGACCCGGCGCCAGACCTGGTGGTCATCGGCAATGCCATGTCCCGCGGTAACCCGGCAGTGGAATATGTGCTGAACAAAGGCCTGCCCTACGTCTCCGGCCCGCAATGGCTGGCCGAGCATGTCCTGCGAGGTCGCTGGGTACTGGCGGTCGCCGGCACCCATGGCAAAACCACCACCAGCAGCATGCTGGCCTGGGTGCTGGAGCACGCGGGCATGAGCCCGGGTTTTCTGATTGGCGGTGTGCCGCAGAATTTCGCAGTCTCGGCCCGTTTGGGTGACACACCCTTTTTCGTGATCGAGGCCGATGAGTACGACAGCGCCTTCTTCGACAAACGCTCCAAGTTCGTCCACTACGGCCCGCGCACCGCGATCCTCAATAACCTTGAGTTTGATCATGCGGACATCTTCCCCGATCTGCCGGCCATCGAGCGGCAGTTCCACCACCTGGTGCGTACCATTCCCAGCGAAGGCCTGGTGATCCATCCGACCACCGAGCCGGCCTTGCAGCGAGTGATCGACATGGGCTGCTGGACCCCGGTGCAGACCACCGGCGCGGGTGGCCAATGGCAAGCCAGGCTTCTCAGCGAAGACGGCTCGCGCTTCGAAGTGCTGTTTGAAGGTGTGGTTCAAGGCGTGGTCGAGTGGGACATGACTGGCCAACACAACGTCGCCAATGCCTTGGCCACCCTGGCAGCGGCGCGTCATGTGGGCGTGGTGCCGTCCATGGGCATCGACGGGTTGAGTGCGTTCAAAAGCGTCAAGCGGCGCATGGAAAAGGTCGCCGAAGTACAGGGCGTGACCATTTACGACGACTTCGCCCACCATCCTACGGCCATCGCCACCACCTTGGACGGCCTGCGCAAACGCATTGGTGATGCTCCGCTGATCGCCATCATCGAACCGCGCTCCAATTCGATGAAGTTGGGTGCCCACCGTGATGGCCTGCCGGAAAGCGTCAACCAGGCCGACCAGGTGATCTGGTATGCCCCCGCCAATCTCGGCTGGGACCTGGGCGCGACCGCCGCGCTGTGCTCGGTGCCGGCCATTGTCAGTGACTCGCTGGAAGGCATCATCGAGCGCGTGAAGAGCCAGGCCAAACCCGGTACTCACGTGGTGATCATGAGCAACGGCGGTTTTGGCGGCCTGCACGGCAAACTGGCTGAGGCCCTGCAATGAACAACGGTCCGGAACGTATCACCCTGGCCATGACGGGCGCCTCGGGCGCCCAGTACGGCTTGCGCCTGCTCGATTGCCTGGTCCGTGAGGATCGGGAAGTGCACTTTCTGATCTCCAAGGCCGCGCAATTGGTCATGGCCACCGAAACCGACGTCTCGCTGCCGCCCAAGACGCAGATGATGCAAGCCTTCCTCACCGAGTACACCGGTGCGGCGGCGGGGCAGATCCGGGTCTATGGCAAGGAAGACTGGATGTCGCCCGTGGCCTCGGGCTCCGGCTCGCCGGCGGCGATGGTGGTGGTGCCGTGCTCGACCGGAACCCTGTCGGCCATTGCCACGGGTGCCTGCAACAACCTGATCGAGCGTGCGGCCGATGTCACGCTCAAGGAGCGTCGCCAGTTGATTCTGGTGCCACGCGAGGCGCCGTACTCGAGTATTCATCTGGAGAACATGCTCAAGCTGTCGAACATGGGCGTGACCATTCTGCCGGCGTCGCCGGGCTTTTATCACCAGCCGCAGACCATCGATGACCTGGTGGATTTTGTGGTGGCGCGGATTCTCAACCTGCTGAACATTCCCCAGGACATGCTGCCGCGCTGGGGCGAGCACCATTTGAGCAGTGATGAGTAGGGCGTTGCTGGTGGCGTTGATCGCCCTGCAACTGGGTGGTTGCGCCACCGCGCGCACTCTCAATGCCGCCCAGCCGGGAGCGCCGGTGGTGTACTCGGGAACCCGCCTGGATTTGTACGCGATGCAGGGTGGCTGCTGCGCCATGGACCGTTTTGGGGCCGAGGCGCCGAGCTATCCCGGTGTTGACCTGCCCGCCAGCGCTGTGCTCGACACGCTGCTGTTGCCGTTGTCGGTCCTGACGGTGTTGGGTGTGGGGTTCCAGGCTACCGGCGGGCTGTAGCGGCGCTTGCTGGAGTGCCGCGCCAGCCCGGTTCTATTTGCCCAGCTTGCGTAACTCGTCGGACTCAACCACCCGAACCCCGTCCTGTTCTTCCAGGGCCAGGCGCCACATGGCACGAGCCAGCTGGCAGGCTTCGATACCGCGGTACTTGCCGGGAATCAGTTTGGACAAGGGGCCGGCCAGTTGTTCCGCCAGGCGTGGCTCAAGGCGCTCGCCCAGCAGCAGCGAAGGGCGGCAGATGGTCAGTTGCGGCCAATCCTGGGCTTGGAGCGCCTGCTCCATTTCGCCCTTGACCCGGTTGTAGAAGATCGAAGACTGGGCGTCGGCCCCCACGGCGCTGATCACGATCAGGTGCCGCGCGCCCATTTCCCGCGCGCGCTTGGCAAAGGCCACCACCATATCCAGGTCCACGGCACGAAACGCCTGTTCCGAGCCGGCCTGCTTGATGGTGGTGCCCAGGCAGCAGAAGGCGATGTCGACCTGGCCTGTGAGTTGCGGCAAAAATACAGCCGGGTCGCCCACCGGGTTTTCCAGGTGCGGATGCTCGCTCAACGGGCGGCGGCTGGGTGCCAGAACGCGGGTCACGGTGGGTTCGTTGAGCAGGCGATCAAGCAGGTGTTCGCCAGTCAGGCCGGTGGCTCCAGCGAGCAGGATATGCTGAGGCGTCAAGTACATAGTGTTTCCCCCTTGATACTGTTTCAGCTTAGTTGCTCTTTGCTTCCTTGCTGTTGATTGAGACACTTTGCAGCGCTTTTCGTGCCTGCTGTTTTCGCAATTGTTGCCAGTGCGCCAAGACCCCCTTGGGCGCCCAGATCTGCGGTTCCGAGGCTTCGAAATTATCGGCCTGCTCGCGTTCGGCGACGTTGGCCCGGGCCAGTTTGAAGGCCTGCTCCAGATCATCGGTCTGGTTCAGCGCCTGGGCGAACAGCGCATCGCCAAAGTAGGTGAAATCCGCTTCCTCCGAGCAGCCGAAGGACACTCGGTCGGCCTGCGAGGCGGTCATGATCAGCGTGCGTTCGTCCTTGAGCGCCGGGATAAAGCCGCCGGAGTAACAGGCCGAGATCACGATGATTTTGTCGCGGTTCTTCAGCGGGGCCAGGGCCGTCGCCAGCTCATCGGCCGGCAGGTCGGCCAGCTCCAGACGCGGCTGATCGAGCACCAGTTCGTGGGCGCTGGTGCCGTGGCTGGTCAGGTAGATGAAAACAAGGTCTTCCGGGCCGCTGCGTTCGGCCAGGGTCTGGGCCGAGCGGTGCAGGCTCTCCCGGGTGGCCATGGGCCGGTCGGCCAGGTGGTCGCGGTGGTTGACCAGGCGGATCTGGCCGTAGGCACCGAAACGGCTGGCGAGCATGTTGCTGACGTAGTCGGCTTCGCGCAGGAACACGCTTTGCTTGCCGTCACCGGCCAGTGTCAGGCTGTACAGCTCTATCGCCGGTGTCGAGGCGGGAACGTTGGTCAACGCTTGTTCGAGCAGACGCCCCTGGGCCAGCAAGCCGAGCTCCAGTGGGTCCGGCAGCAATTTGCCGCTGGCATCGCGCACGCGCAGGCCGTTGATCCAATCGCCGCTTTGCACGGTGCCGTCACGCAATACCAGCACCCCGTGGCCCTGGTAGCTGTCGCTGTCGAAACCGCCGATATAAAAACTGCCGTCGCTGAGGTTGAGACGACCCTGGCCGCTGAAGCGCCAATCGCTGAATTGCCCGACATAGTGGCTGCCGTCGACGCCTATCAGTTCACCTTTGCCGCTCAGGGCGCCTTCTTTGAACTGGCCGATCCACACGTCGCCATCCGCGTTTTCGTAACGCCCCTTGCCGTGCAACTGGTTCTGCTTGAAGCCGCCGACGTAGATGTCGCCCTCGGCACTGTTGAAAGTGCCGTTGCCTTCGAGCTGGCCATTGACGAAGTGGCCGCTGAACTGATTGCCGCTGGCGTCGCTGCGCTGGCCTTCGCCATTGGGCTTGCCGTGGGCGAACTGGCCCTGGTATTGGCTGCCGTCCTCCAGCTCCAAGCGCCCCAGGCCGGAATAAAGGTCGGCCTTGAACTCGCCACGGTAGGTCATGCCACCCTCTTTGAGGGTGCCTTCACCATCGCGGCGGCCAAACTTGAAACCGCCGGTGTAACTGCTGTCCTGGGTGGTCAGGCTGCCCTGGCCGTGGAACAGGCCTTGCTGGAACTGGCCGCGATAGACCTCGCCGTTGCTGCCATGCCATTCGCCGTTGCCATGCCATTGGCCATTTTCGAATTGTCCCGCGTACCAGCTGCCGTTGGGATAGTCGATGCGCCCCTGGCCCTGCAGCAGGCCGTTGACCACGTCGCCCCGATAGCGTCCGCCGTCGGGCAGCCGGGCGTCGGGCGGCAGCAGCGATTCGCCGTCTCCGCAGGCGGCGAGCAACAGGGTCAAAACCAGGGGTACAAGTGGGCGCATAGCGGGATCCGGGTAATTATGGGACCGAGTATGCCGTAGCCATGTGGCTTATATATAGAGAGGCCGTGCGAAACAGCGTGAGCTGTTTCGCATCAGCGGTGTTTCAGACGAAGCAGAGCGACAGTGGCTCGGCGATATAGGCGGGTTTTTCCTGGCCTTCGATTTCCAGGGTGGCGGTGGCCTTGAGCAACCACTGGCCGGGTTTCTTTTCGGTGACTTCGGTGAGGTCGACCTTGAGTCGCACCTTGGAGTTGACCTTGACCGGCTGGATGAAGCGCACGCTGTCCAGGCCGTAGTTGACCACCATCTTCAGGCCTTCAGGCAACACCAGGATGTCTTCCATCAGCTTGGGAATCAGTGACAGCGAGAGGAAACCATGGGCGATGGTGCCGCCAAAGGGGGTTTGCGCAGCCTTGACCGGATCGACGTGGATAAACTGGAAATCGCCAGTCGCCTCGGCAAACAGGTTGATGCGCTCTTGGTCGATGGTGAGCCATTCGGAACGTCCGAGTTCCTTCCCGACATAATCTTTGAGCTCTGCAACAGGAACGTAGGGCATTGAGACTCTCCTTGGTTTATCGGTTTTATAGTTTTTCACGAGGTGGGGGCGGTGCCCTGACAACCACTTTAGATCATCATGGCCAATTGCTTGGGTCAACCATCCATGCTTTTGGCGAATGCCGGTCCATAGCCCTTGCGTGCTTATAATGCGCGACGCGTTTTTGCTGGAGAGTGGGGATGTTGTTACGCGGTCTGACATGGCTGGTGCTGTTCCAATTGCTCGGCACGGCGATCAATCATCTGTTTCTGCCGATACTGCCGGGGCCTATCGTCGGCCTGCTGCTGATGCTGATCTTCCTGATTGCACGGGGCGAAGTCGGGGAGCCCCTGAGCCTCGCGGCCAGCAGCCTGCTGCGTTACCTGCCGTTGTTGCTGGTGCCGCCGGCCGTGGGCGTGATGGTCTACGCCAAAGACATTGCCGCTGATTTCTGGGCGATTGTCGGTGCACTGGTGCTGTCCCTGGTGATTTCCATGGCCTTTGTCGGCGTGCTGATGCAGAAGCTGGTCAAGCGCCAGGCGCGGCGGGAGGAAGGGCAATGACGTTCGACTGGCAAGGTGCCTGGGCGGCCGTGATCCACCACCCGTTGTTTGGCATCGGCATTACCCTGGGGGCTTATCAACTGGTGCTGGCGGCGTTCGAGAAAACCCGCTGGATCTTTCTGCAGCCGGTGCTGGTGTCGATGCTGCTGGTCATCGGCGTGCTGCTGGGCTGTGGCCTGACGTACGCCGAGTACCGTAAGAGCACCGAGATCCTGAGTATTCTGCTGGGCCCGGCCACGGTGGCGCTGGCTGTGCCGCTTTATCTGAATCTGCGGCGGATCCGGCAATTGTTCTGGCCGATATTTACTACGCTGGTGGTGGGTGGCGTGGTCGCTACCGGCCTTGGCGTATTGCTGGGATGGTGGTTTGGCGCCGAGCACATGATCTTGATGACCATGGCGCCCAAGTCGGTGACTTCGCCGATTGCCATGCTGGTGGCCGAGCAGATCGGTGGTGTGGCGGCCCTGGCGGCGGTGTTCGTGCTGATCACCGGGGTCATCGGGGCTATTTTCGGCCCGAGCATTTTGAATCGCCTGGGTGTCCATAGTCCCGAGGCGCGCGGCATGGCCCTGGGCATGACGGCGCATGCCGTGGGCACCTCGGTGGCCTTGCAGGAAAACGAAGAGTGCGGTGCCTTTGCGGCGCTGGCGATGAGTCTGATGGGCGTGGCCACGGCGGTATTCCTGCCGCTGGCGGTGTCGTTGGTGGTTTAAGGATTTTTTATGAGCCTGGCGCTTTTTCCGCTGAATACCGTGCTGTTTCCGCAGTGCATCCTCGATCTGCAGATTTTCGAGGCGCGCTACCTGGACATGATCGGCCGCTGCATGAAACAGGGCAGTGGTTTTGGCGTGGTCTGCATCCTCGAAGGCGAGGAGGTCGGCAACGTGCCGGAAGGTTATGCGCTGATCGGCTGCGAAGCGTTGATCACCGATTTTCATCAGCAGGACAATGGCCTGCTGGGCATTCGGGTCAAGGGTGGGCGGCGTTTTCGGGTGCTCAGCAGCGAGGTGCAGAAGGACCAACTGGTGGTCGCCCAGGTCGAGTGGCTCGACGAGGCTCCGGAGCAACCGTTGCAGGATGAGGACGCCGACCTGATCGCCTTGCTCAAGGCGCTGGCCGAGCATCCGATGGTCGAGGCCTTGAACATGGGCACGGAAGCCACCGGCCAGCAGTCGCTGGCGAACCAGTTGGCCTATCTGCTGCCATTTTCAGAGCTGGACAAGCTGGACCTGCTGCAACTGGATGATCCGCAGCAACGCCTGGATGCGATCCAGGCGCTGTTGGATGAGTTGCAGGGCGAGCTTTTCGCCTGATCTCTGAATGTTGGGCTGCAAGTTCAGCGTGACGGCCCTTGCCACCACTCTCTAGTGGATTTCCTCAATAGGCGTAGCGCAGCAGGGCGTGGGGCAGGTGCCGCATGGCCATGAATGCGCACAGCGCAATCATGCTCGGCAGCACCAGCCACCAGACCCTGGCTGGCATTGCTGGCAAAGGCGTCTGACGCTGGCTCAGGGCCAGGCTGGCGGCACAGACGCAGGTCGCGAGCATCGCGCCGGCCAGAATATCGGTCGGCCAATGCGCCCCGAGGTAGACCCGCGACAAGGCGATCGAAGCGGCCGGCAGGCAGCCCAGCAGCAGCCAGGTCAGGCGCATCCTGGGTGGCTGGCCGCGCCCGGCAAGTACCGCCAGGGTCAGGAACAAGGCAAAGGCGCCGGAAGAATGCCCGCTGGGCATGCTGTAGCTGGTCAGTGGATCGGTCAGCACCTCGGGGCGGACCCGGGCGAAGAACCACTTGCTCCCGGTGTTGGCCAGAGCGGTGCACATCAGCGTGGCGCCGGCGAAAATCGCCTGCCGCCATTGGCGAGCAATCAACAGCAGCAGGGTGAGCACGCCGCTGATGATGAACATGGTGCGGAACTCGCCGATCTGCGTGACCATCACCATGATCCGGTCCAGGGAGGCGCTGCGATGCTCCTGCACCAAGGCAATCAGGCCCTGATCGAACTGGATCAGGTAGGGGTAGCCGATAAACAGCCCGGCCAGGATCACCAGGCTCATCACACTCATGATCAAGGTGGCATTGCGGTGTCGACGCAGGCTGCTGGTAATGCTCAGGCCCACCAGCACGGCGATGCTGCCGACCACGACTCCCGCCTCGGGCCAGAAACCCTCGGGCAGCGGCAGGCGTATCGCGGCGCCGGTGGCCCAGCCGGGCAGTAGGTAGGCAACGGTCCAGCCGGCAGCGGCCAGCAGGCTGACGGCAATAAAGCGGGGGAAGGGCATGTCGAACATGCCGGCGACCATCGGCAGCATCGGCCGCAACGGCCCGATAAAACGACCCACCAGCAGGCTGGCGATGCCATAACGCTGAAAATACGCTTCGGCGCCGCTGATCCATTGCGGGTGTTGGCGCAGCCCGGGCAGTCGACGAATGCTCTGGTGAAAATGTCTGCCGAGCAGGTAGGAAACGACGTCGCCCAGCAGCCCCCCGAGAAACCCCAGCAGCAAGGTTTCGCCCAGGGACAACGCGCCGTTGCCCGCCAGCACGGCAATCGCGAATAGCAGCACCGTGCCGGGCACGATCAGGCCGGCAATCGCCAGGCACTCGACACAGGCCACAATAAATACCGCGGCGGCCAGCCACTGCGGGTTGGCCGTCAACCAGGTGGTCATGCCATCGAGCCATGGGCCCATAAAGTCAACTCCGTCATGTGCACATTGAACGCAGAAGCGCGCCAGATCGCGATAGCGCTACCGCGGGCAGGTTCGTTGCTGCGGGATTTCAGTCGAGCAGAAAGTAATCGCGTCCTTCGACTTGGCCGCGCCGCAAGGGGTTCCGTGTGCAATAAGGCGCGTAGGACGCATCGACGAAGCGGTACATCAAATGCTCGTCGCGGCCGTGGGGAATGCCCAGGCGGGTGGTCTGGATAATCTGTCCAACCGGGGTGCCGACATCTTCGACAAACAGCAGCTCCTGATCAAAGCGCTTGGCATCCCAGATTGGGACTTTCAAGCCCAGCGCCTTGCACAGCAGGGTCTGGCCGGCGCACAGCTTTTGCGAGGGGCGGGGGCGGCCACTGGCATCGGGGTTGTTGAGCAGCATTTGCGCCAGGCTGGCCGGGCCAGAGACCGCGTCGACCCAGGGGTAGGCCGATTTTATCAGCACCGCGTTGCCCGGGCCCTGGGCGCTGAAATTCAGCGAATCGCCGCCGCGGGCGTAATACATGTAGATGTGGCCGCCATCCAGAAACAAAGCTTTACGCTTTTCTGTGTAGCCGAGGGAGGCGTGGCTGCCTTTTTCCTCGCAGTAATAGGCTTCGGTCTCGATAATGCGCGCCGATAACCACAGGCCGTCGACTTTATGCCGGATGATTTTGCCCAGCAGTTCGCGGGCCAGCAGTTGCGCATCACGGTCGAAGAAGCTGTCAGGCAGGGCGTTGGGCAGGTCTGCGTTGGTCAGAATGGACATGGTGGCAACGGTGGGCGACGAGAAATGTGACGCAATGATATCAACATCAGCCTTAACTCATGCTTAACGCGCGCTATTTGCCCTCCATTTTGACCATCCGCCCGTGACCGCTGTCCGTGGGCCGATGCGACAGCTATAATCTGCCGCTTTCCTCTTTGCCAAGACCACACCAGACCATGACTGAGTCCGTTCTTGACTACATGACCCGTTTGGGTCGCGCTGCCCGCGAAGCTTCGCGTGTCATCGGCCGTGCCAGCACTGCGCAGAAAAACCGTGCGCTGAATGCTGCCGCCGCTGCTTTGGACGCCGCTCGGCCAGAACTGACCGCTGCCAACGAGCAGGACCTGGCTGCCGGTCGGGCCAATGGTCTGGAACCGGCCATGCTTGAACGCCTGGCACTGACCCCGGCCCGTATCGACGGCATGATCGTCGGTCTGCGCCAGGTGGCGAGCCTGCCGGACCCGGTGGGCGCGATCCGCGATATGAGCTACCGGCCTTCGGGTATCCAGGTCGGCAAAATGCGCGTGCCGCTGGGTGTGGTTGGCATTATTTACGAATCACGGCCGAATGTGACCATCGATGCCGCGAGCCTGTGCCTGAAGTCGGGTAACGCGACCATCCTGCGTGGCGGCTCCGAGGCCATCCACTCCAATCGCGCCATCGCCCTGTGCATCCAGCGCGGCCTGGCCGAAGCCGGCTTGCCGGCGGCCGTGGTCCAGGTGGTCGAAGTGACCGACCGGGCGGCTGTCGGTGCCTTGATCACCATGCCGGAATACGTCGACGTGATCGTACCGCGCGGTGGCAAGGGCCTGATCGAACGCGTTAGCCGTGACGCCCGCGTGCCGGTGATCAAGCATCTGGACGGCATCTGCCACGTTTATGTCGGTGCTCACGCGGACCTGGCCAAGGCCCAGCGCATTGCCTTCAACGCCAAGACCTACCGATATGGCATCTGCGGCGCGATGGAAACCCTGCTGGTGGATCAAGCGGTGGCTGCCGATTTCTTGCCGGCGATGGCTGCGCAGTTCCGCGAGAAGGGTGTCGAGTTGCGGGGTTGCGAGCGTACTCAGGCCATCATCGACGTGATTGCTGCAACCGAAGAAGACTGGAATACCGAGTACCTGGCACCGATTCTGTCGATCCGCGTGGTGGACGACCTGGGCCAGGCCATTGAGCACATCAACCATTACGGCTCGCACCACACGGACTCGATTGTCACTGAACACCAGGGTGAAGCCCGGCGTTTTGTAGCTGAGGTCGACTCCAGTTCGGTGATGATCAACACCCCGACCTGCTTCGCCGATGGCTTTGAATACGGATTGGGTGCGGAGATTGGCATTTCTACTGATAAGCTGCACGCCCGCGGCCCGGTAGGTCTCGAAGGCTTGACCTGCGAGAAATACATCGTGGTCGGTGATGGCCAGTTGCGTGGACAGGAGTCGGTCTGACTTGGGCGACCTTGGCCAGCCAGCCGTTCTGCCCGTCAGCGAACCCCGGCCCAGACGCATTGGCGTACTCGGCGGGACGTTCGACCCGGTGCATATCGGCCATTTGCGCGGTGCGCTGGAAGTGGCCGAATCGCTGACTCTTGATGAATTGCGCCTGACACCCAGTGCCAGGCCGCCTCATCGCAACACGCCGCAGGTGTCGGCGTTGGACCGTCTGGCGATGGTCGAGTGCGCGGTCACGGGGGTATCACCGTTGGTGGTGGACGACCGTGAGCTGAAACGGGACAAACCGTCCTACACCATCGACACCCTGGAACTGATGCGGGCCGAGTTGGCCGCGGATGACCAGTTGTTTCTGCTACTGGGCTGGGACGCTTTTTGCGGCCTGCCCACCTGGCATCGCTGGGAGGAGTTACTCCAGCATTGCCACATCCTGGTGCTGCAACGCCCGGATGCCGACAGCGAACCGCCGGATGCCTTGCGCAACCTGCTGGCAGCGCGGTCGGTAAGTGACCCCTTGGCCCTGACCGGGCCAAGCGGGAATATTGCATTCGTCTGGCAGACCCCGCTTGCGGTGTCTGCCACCCAGATCCGTCAACTGCTGGCCAGCGGTAAGTCGGTACGTTTCCTGGTGCCTGACGCGGTCCTGGCCTACATCGATGCGCACGGGCTTTACCGTGCGTCGAACTGAAAAGGCGCGCTTGAAGGCACGAATAGTCGTGTATTGAAGCGCCCGAACATACGAGCAAAACGAGTTTTATATGACGAACAACGACGTAAACAAAGTTAAGCGCAAAGGCACGTTCAAGAGTGCCCCGCTGCCTGAAAAAGTCATCATCGGCGAGCCCCTCAAGGGCGAAGAGCTGGTCAAGGTTGCCGTAGCGGCCCTGGAAGACGTCAAGGCCCAGGACGTGCTGGTCATCGATGTGCGTGACAAGCAAAGCATCACTGACTACATGATCATCGCCACCGGTACCTCCAACCGTCAGATCGGCGCGATGCTGGACAAGGTTCGCGAAGCCGTGAAGGCCCTGGGCGTCAAGCCGCTGGGTGAAGAAGGCAAGGGCGACAGCGACTGGGTGTTGTTGGACATGGACGACGTGATCGTTCACATGATGACCTCCAACGCCCGTCAGTTCTACGACCTGGAGCGCCTGTGGAAAGGCGCCGAGCAGAGCCGTGCCGCCGATGGCAAGCACCACAGCCCGGAAGTGGGTCACGAGCATTTCAACAAGCTCAACAAAGACCAGGAATAAGGAACGGCTGTGCGCCTGCGTCTGATCGCTGTCGGTTCACGCATGCCCAAGTGGGTGGAAGAGGGCTGGCATGAATATGCCAAGCGCTTGCCGTCCGAGCTGGCGCTGGAACTGGTGGAAATACCGCTCAATACCCGGGGCAAGAACGCCGACGTGGCACGCTTTATCCGTCAGGAAGGCGAAGCCATGTTGGCCAAGGTCGGCCCCAATGAGCGGATTGTCACCCTCGAGGTGCACGGCAAGCCCTGGAGCACCGAGCAACTGGCGGTAGAACTGGACCGCTGGCGGCTCGATTCGCGCACGGTCAATTTCATGGTTGGCGGCCCGGAAGGGCTGGCGCCGGAAGTCTGTGCGCGGGCGGATCAGCGCTGGTCGCTGTCGCCGCTGACCTTGCCCCATCCGCTGGTACGCATCCTCATCGGTGAACAGCTGTATCGCGCCTGGACAGTCCTGTCCGGGCACCCTTATCACAAGTAGCCCTGCGCCCTAATGTCCCAGCCGATCCGCATCAAGGACCACGAGAAAGACGCCCGTCTGGTGCGTGGCCGGGTCGTGTTCGGTGCAATTGCAGTGGTGTGCCTGATCGGGGTGCTGATCGCGCGGTTGTATTTTCTGCAGGTCATCCAGTACGAGTACCACTCGACCCTGTCGGAAAACAACCGCGTCCATGTGCAGCCGATTCCACCGACCCGCGGCCTGATTTTTGACCGCAACGGCGTCGTGGTGGCGGATAACCGGCCGAGCTTCAGCCTGAGCATGACCCGCGAGCGCTCCGGCGACTGGCGCCAGGTTCTCGATGTGATTGTCGAGGTGCTGGAGCTGACGCCGGAGGACCGCGTGCTCTTCGAAAAGCGCATGAGTCAGGGGCGGCGGCCATTCGAACCGGTGCCGATTCTGTTTGAGCTCAACGAAGAGCAGATCGCCCGGATCGCGGTCAACCAGTTCCGCCTGCCGGGCGTGGAAGTGGTGGCCCAGTTGGTGCGCCATTACCCCCAGGGCGCGCACTTTGCGCACTCGGTGGGCTACATGGGGCGGATCAACGAGAAAGAGCTGAAGTCCCTGGATCCGGTCAACTACAGCGGCACTCACCATATCGGCAAGACCGGTATCGAGCGCTTCTACGAGCCGGAATTGCACGGCCAGGTGGGCTACGAAGAAGTCGAGACCAACGCCCGCGGCCGCGTGCTGCGGGTGCTCAAGCGCACCGATCCGATTCCTGGCAAAGACATTGTCCTGAGCCTCGACATCAAGCTGCAGGAAGCCGCCGAACTGGCCTTGGGCGGGCGTCGTGGCGCGGTGGTGGCCCTGGATCCCACCACCGGTGAAGTACTGGCGATGGTCAGCCAGCCAAGCTTCGACCCGAACCTGTTCGTGACCGGCATCAGCTTCAAGGCCTATGCCGAGTTGCGCGATTCGATCGATCGTCCGCTGTTCAACCGGGTGCTGCGCGGCCTTTATCCGCCGGGCTCGACCATCAAACCAGCGGTGGCGATTGCCGGTCTCGATTCGGGCGTGGTCACGGCCTCGACCCGGGTCTTCGATCCGGGTTATTACCAATTGCCCAATTACGATCACAAGTACCGCAACTGGAACCGCACCGGTGACGGCTATGTCGACCTGGACACGGCGATCATGCGTTCCAACGACACCTACTTCTATGACCTGGCCCACAAGCTGGGGATCGATCGGTTGTCGGCCTACATGAACAAGTTCGGTATCGGGCAGAAGGTGTCCCTGGACATGTTCGAGGAATCACCAGGGCTGATGCCGTCCCGTGAATGGAAGCGCGCCACCCGGCGCCAGGCCTGGTTCCCGGGGGAAACCCTGATTCTCGGGATCGGCCAGGGCTACATGCAGTCGACCCCTTTGCAGCTGGCCCAGGCCACTGCGCTGGTGGCCAGCAAGGGCAAGTGGAACCGCCCGCACCTGGCCAAGACCATCGAGGGCGAAAAGCCGGTGGATGAAAATCCGATGCCGGACATCGTCCTGCGTGACCCGTCGGACTGGACCAAGGTCAATCACGGTATGCAGCAGGTGATGCACGGCGCTCGCGGTACCGCGCGCAAGGCGGCAGTCGGCGCGCAGTATCGGATCGCCGGCAAGAGTGGTACCGCCCAGGTGGTCGCCATCAAGCAGGGCGAGAAGTACGACCGCTCCAAAGTCCAGGAACGCCACCGCGACCACGCCCTGTTTGTCGGGTTTGCCCCGGCGGACAACCCCAGAATCGTGGTCTCGGTCATGGTCGAGAACGGTGAGTCGGGTTCCGGCGTCGCGGCCCCGGTAGTGCGTCAGATCATGGATGCCTGGCTGCTTGGCCAGGACGGTCAGCTCAAGCCCGAGTTCGCCAGCCCTATCAGCGCGGAGGCTACGGCCCGTGAAGAGTAATTTTGATCGCATCCTCTCCAGCGAGGATGTGATGCGGCGTCGCGCGACTCTGTTGCAGCGCATGCACATCGATGGACCGTTATTGATCCTGCTGCTGACCCTGGCGGCCGGCAGCCTGTTTGTCCTGTACTCGGCCAGCGGCAAGAGCTGGGACCTGCTGGCCAAGCAGGCGACCTCGTTCGGCATCGGCCTGGTGTCGATGATCGTGATCGCCCAGTTCGAGCCGCGCTTCATGGCGCGCTGGGTACCGCTGGCCTATGTGTTCGGCGTGGTACTGCTGGTGGTGGTGGATGTCATGGGGCACAACGCCATGGGCGCCACCCGCTGGATCAACATCCCGGGGGTGATTCGCTTCCAGCCGTCGGAATTCATGAAGATCATCATGCCCGCGACCATTGCCTGGTACCTGGCCAAGCGCACCCTGCCGCCGCAACTCAAGCACGTGGGGATCAGCCTGGTGCTGATCGGTATTCCGTTCATTCTGATCGTGCGCCAGCCCGACCTCGGCACCTCGCTGCTGATTCTCGCCGGCGGCGCCTTCGTGCTGTTCATGGGTGGGCTGCGCTGGCGCTGGATCCTCAGTGTGCTGGCGGCGGCGGTGCCGGTGGCGGTGGCGATGTGGTTCTTTATCATGCACGACTACCAGAAGCAGCGGATCCTGACCTTCCTCGATCCGGAGAGCGATCCGCTCGGCACCGGCTGGAACATTATCCAGTCCAAGGCGGCCATCGGTTCCGGCGGCGTATTTGGCAAAGGCTGGTTGTTGGGCACTCAGTCGCACCTGGACTTTCTCCCGGAAAGCCACACCGACTTCATCATTGCGGTGATGGGCGAGGAGTTCGGTCTGGTGGGCATCTGCGCGCTGCTGCTGATCTATCTGTTGTTGATCGGTCGCGGGCTGGTGATTACCGCCCAGGCGCAGACGCTGTTCGGTAAATTGCTCGCCGGCAGCCTGACCATGACGTTTTTTGTTTACGTTTTCGTCAACATCGGTATGGTCAGTGGCCTGTTGCCGGTTGTAGGGGTGCCGTTGCCGTTCATTAGCTACGGAGGAACTTCGCTGGTGACACTGCTGTCAGCGTTTGGGGTTTTGATGTCGATCCATACCCATCGTAAGTGGATCGCGCAGGTTTGAAAAAGGTGAAGAATTCAATGCAAGTAATGCGTGGCTGGGCCGCTCGGTATGCACCGTGGGTCGGTCTGGTAGGCATCCTTGGTGCAACGCAGGAAGCGTTGGCCGGCGATTACGAGGGTTCGCCGCAAGTGGCCGAGTTCGTGGGTGAAATGACCCGCGATTATGGTTTTGCAGGCGAGCAGCTGATGGGTGTGTTCCGCGAGGCTGAACGCAAGCAATCGATTCTGGACGCCATTTCAAGGCCTGCCGAGCGCGTCAAGCAATGGAAAGATTACCGGCCAATGTTCATCACCGACGCGCGCATTGCCCGCGGGGTGGACTTCTGGCGTCAGCACGAAGCCGCATTGGCCCGTGCCGAGCAGGAATATGGCGTGCCGGCCCAGGTGATAGTGTCGATTATCGGCGTTGAGACCTTTTTTGGTCGAAATACCGGTAATTACCGGGTGATCGATGCTTTATCCACCCTGAGTTTTGATTATCCGCCGCGCGCCGAGTTCTTCCGCAAGGAACTGCGCGAGTTTTTGCTGCTGGCCCGTGAAGAGCAGGTTGACCCCTTGACGCTCAAGGGCTCCTACGCCGGGGCCATGGGGCTGCCGCAGTTCATGCCGAGCAGCTTTCGCGCGTACGCCGTGGATTTCGACGGTGACGGCCACATTAATATCTGGACCAATCCGGACGATGCCATTGGCAGCGTCGCCAGCTACTTCAAGCGCCACGGCTGGGTTGCCGGCGAGCCGGTGGTCAGCCGCGCCGATGTGCGCGGCGATCAGGTCGATGAAGGCCTGACCACCGGCATCGAGCCGACGAAAACCGTCGGGGAGTTGCGGGCCCTGGGCTGGTCGAGTCATGATGCGCTGCGCGATGATTTGCCCGTCACCGCCTTCCGCCTGGAAGGCGACAATGGCCCGGAATACTGGATGGGCCTGAAGAATTTTTACGCGATCACGCGTTATAACCGCAGCGTGATGTACGCCATGGCCGTACATCAGTTGTCTGAACAGCTGGTCCAAGCACGGGGCGTCAAGTAATGCCGGCATCGCCAATTCGCAAACCCCTGAAGCTGGTGGCTTTCGCCGCGTTGTCCTTGCTGGTGGTCAGTTGCTCGACGAGTCGAGCGCCGCAACAGAAATCCTCGACCGCGGTGCGTTCCGCCCCGGGCCTGGATATCAACCGTGCCCACAAGGACGGCGCGCCCTGGTGGGATGTCGACGTTTCACGCATTCCCGATGCCACCCCGACCCTGCACACCGGGCCCTACAAGGCCAACCCTTATACGGTGCTGGGCAAGACCTATTTCCCTATGGCCGAATCCAAGCGCTATGTCGCGTCGGGCACGGCCTCTTGGTACGGCACCAAGTTTCACGGGCAGAACACCGCCAATGGCGAGGTGTATGACCTGTATGGCATGAGCGCGGCGCACAAGACACTGCCGCTGCCCAGTTACGTGCGGGTGACCAACCTGGACAACAACAAGACCGTGATTCTGCGGGTCAACGACCGTGGGCCGTTCTACTCTGATCGCATCATCGACCTGTCCTACGCCGCAGCGAAAAAGCTCGGGTATGCCGAGACCGGCACGGCGCGGGTCAAGGTTGAAGGCATCGATCCCCAGGAGTGGTGGGCCCAGCGTGGTCGCCCGGCGCCGTTGATGCTCAATGAACCGCAGGTGGCGCAGAATGCCGCGCCGACGGTCACGGCATCGACTGGCACGGTAGAACAATGGACGCCGCCGCCCCAGCAGCACGCTGCCGCCGTGGTGCCGGTGCAGCTGGAGGCCAAGAAAGCGGCTGCTTCCCCAGCCTCTGGCCAGTATCTGCAGGTGGGCGCCTTCGCCAACCCGGATGCTGCCGAATTGCTGAGGTCGAAGTTGAGCGGAATGGTGAGCGCCCCGGTGTTCATCAGTTCGATCGTGCGTAATCAGCAGACCCTGCACCGGGTGCGCCTGGGGCCGATCGGCTCGCCGGGTGAGATTCAGCAAGTGCAGAACAGCGTGCGCCTGGCCAATCTGGGTCAGCCGAGCGTCGTGACTGCCGAGTGATTTTTTGATTCAGGGTCTGCCCGCGTGCGGGTGGCCTAGGTTGTTGGCTCTGTGAACAACAAAAACCCGGCAAGGGTCAGTGAGTGAACAACTGAACACGCGACAGCCCGTCAGAAGGCTGTCTGATTAGTTTTGCCCGAGAGGGCAAGTTTCCATTAGCTACTTCGAGAGACGGATGAACATCACCACCTTTGCCAAACGCCTGTGCCTGCTTGTCCCGCTGATCATCACGCCCGCTGCCTGGGCGGTAGAGGCGATGCCGTCGCCACCGCAACTGGCCGCCAAGTCCTATGTGCTCATGGATGCCAGCAGCGGTAACGTGCTGGTGGAGAACAATGGTGACCAGCGTCTGCCGCCAGCCAGCCTGACCAAGCTGATGACAGCCTACATCGCGACCCTGGAAATCCGTCGCGGCCAGATCGGCGAGAACGACCCGGTGACCGTCAGCGAGAACGCCTGGCGCACCGGCGGTTCGCGGATGTTCATCAAGGTCGGTTCGCAGGTGACCGTCAGCGACCTGCTGCACGGCATCATCATCCAGTCGGGTAACGACGCCAGCGTTGCGGTTTCCGAGCACATCGCCGGCAGCGAAGACGCATTCGCCGACATGATGAACAAGACGGCCGGCGACCTGGGCATGAGCAACAGCCACTTCATGAACCCGACCGGCCTGCCGAACCCTGAACACTACTCGTCGGCCCACGACATGGCGGTGCTGGCTCGCGCGATCATCCACGAAGACCCGGCTCACTATGCGATCTACTCGCAGAAAGAGTTCTTCTGGAACGGTATCAAGCAACCTAACCGCAACCTGCTGCTGTGGCGCGACAAGACTGTCGACGGTCTGAAAACCGGCCATACCGACGAGGCCGGCTACTGCATGGTGTCCTCGGCCGTGCGTGATGGCATGCGTCTGATCGCGGTGGTCTTCGGCACCAACAGCGAACAGGCTCGCGCCGCCGAGACCCAGAAGTTGCTGACCTACGGTTTCCGCTTCTTCGAAACCCAGACCTTCTATCAGAAAGGCACCGAGCTGGCCCAAGCACCGGTCTGGAAAGGCACCACCCACCAAGTCAAGGCCGGCCTGGCTGAAGACCTGACCATGACCATGCCCAAGGGCCAGCTGAAGAAGCTCGCCGCCAGCATGACCATGAACCCGCAACTGGTCGCGCCTATCGCCAAGGGCGACGTGATCGGCAAGGTTGAGGTCAAACTGGACGACAAGGTCGTACACAGCGCCGACCTGATCGCTCTGGAAGCGGTCGAGGAAGGTGGTATCTTCCGCCGCATGTGGGATAGCATCCGTCTATTCTTCTACGGCTTGTTCAACTGATTACTGTTGTCGACGGACATGGGCCCTGCTCTGAAACAGACCAGGGCCCATGTCCGTCGCCACGGCTTACGAGGCCGTTTTGCCATGACAGACACTGAAGTAAAGGCGCCAAAGATCGAATTCCCTTGCGCGGATTACCCGATCAAGGTGATTGGCGACACCGGTGTGGGTTTCAAGGACAAGATCATCGCGATCCTTGAGAAGCACGCCACCGTTGACCACAAGACCCTGGCCGAACGCCAGAGTACCAACGGCAAGTACACGACTATCCAGCTGCATATCATCGCCACCGGTCAAGAACAGCTGTACGACATCAACAGCGAGTTGCGGGCTACCGGTTTCGTACACATGGTGCTGTGATGCAGCAACCGCTCGGCTTTCGCGAGCTTGGCCGGATGGATTACGAGCCGGTCTGGCACGCCATGCAGCGTTTTACCAATGAGCGCGGCAGTGATGCCGCCGATGAAATCTGGCTGGTCGAGCATTCACCGGTGTTTACTCAAGGCCAGGCCGGCAAGGCGGAACACCTGCTGATTCCCGGGGATATCCCGGTGGTCCAGGCGGACCGAGGCGGGCAGGTGACCTATCACGGTCCCGGCCAGCTGGTGGCTTACCTGCTGCTGGATGTGCGCCGGCTCGGGTTTGGTGTGCGCGAGCTGGTCAGTCGGATGGAATGCTGCCTGATCGAGTTGCTGGCCAGTTATGGCGTGACAGCGGCAGCCAAGCCGGATGCGCCTGGCGTGTACGTTAACGGGGCGAAAATCGCCTCCCTGGGCCTGCGGATTCGCCATGGTTGCTCCTTTCATGGCCTGGCCCTGAATGTGGATATGGATCTTGAGCCGTTTCGACGGATTAACCCCTGCGGCTATGCCGGGCTGGCGATGACCCAGCTGTGCGAGCACACAGGGACGATTGAATTTGCCGAGGTAAGTGCCCGGCTGCGCGCGCAGCTCGTCAAACACCTCGACTATGCTGAGCAGACGACCCTAACGGGCGGAATCGACTGATATGACTACTGCGCAAGACGCTGTGCAAACCATGATCCCGACGCTCGATATCACCGAGCGCCCGGCCCCGCGTGCCAAGGTTGAAGCCGGCGTCAAGCTGCGCGGCGCCGAAAAGGTTGCACGCATCCCGGTGAAGATCATTCCGACCACCGAGCTGCCGAAGAAGCCGGACTGGATTCGCGTACGGATTCCGGTGTCCCCGGAAGTCGATCGCATCAAGGCCTTGCTGCGCAAGCACAAGCTGCACAGCGTTTGCGAAGAGGCCTCCTGCCCTAACCTGGGCGAATGCTTCTCCGGCGGCACCGCGACCTTCATGATCATGGGTGACATCTGCACCCGTCGTTGCCCGTTCTGTGACGTCGGCCACGGCCGTCCGAAACCACTGGATGTCAACGAGCCGGAAAGCCTGGCCATCGCCATTGCCGACCTGCGTCTGAAGTACGTGGTGATCACCTCGGTCGACCGTGATGACCTGCGTGACGGCGGTGCTCAGCACTTTGCCGACTGCATCCGCGAAATCCGTAAATTGTCGCCGAATGTACTGCTCGAAACTCTGGTTCCGGATTACCGCGGCCGGATGGACGTGGCACTGGCAATCACCGCTGCCGAGCCACCGGATGTGTTCAACCACAACCTGGAAACCGTACCGCGCCTGTACAAGGCTGCGCGTCCGGGTTCGGACTACCAGTGGTCGTTGACCCTGCTGCAGAAATTCAAGCAGATGATGCCGCTGATCCCGACCAAGTCCGGCTTGATGCTGGGCCTGGGCGAGACCGACGATGAAGTGATCGAAGTCATGAAGCGCATGCGCGAACACGACATCGACATGCTGACCCTGGGCCAGTACCTGCAGCCGTCGCGCAGCCACTTGCCGGTCCAGCGCTTCGTGCACCCGGACACCTTCGCCTGGTTCGCCGAGGAAGGTTATAAGATGGGCTTCAAGAATGTCGCCTCGGGCCCGCTGGTGCGTTCGTCGTACCACGCCGACGAGCAGGCGAAACTGGTCAAGGCCAGCCTGGTCTCCTGATTCGCGACCGGTAAAAGCGCCCGCAAGGCTTGCCTTGTGGGCGTTTTCGTTTCTGCGGTATCGACATCACCTTTCTTTGCAGATAAATCCCAGGTCTTTCCAGGCATTCCGGGGCTTTTTTTGCTCAGCAATCCTGTCTACTGTGAGCCACACAATCCACGTCGGGAGAACCATGGATGACCACCCAGCCGATTGAAACATTGCTCGCCCATCTGCCGGTGCCGGCCCTGCTGCCTGAAGGGCAGATCGGCCTGATCGCACCTGCCGGACCCGCAGCCCTGGATGTTGATAAAGCCGTGCAATGGATGCGCGCGCGGGGCTATGCATTGCGGATCTTCCCGGGCGTGGGTGAGGCTGACGGCTACCTGGCGGGCAGCGACGAGGTGCGGTTGCAGGACCTGCACGCGGCCTTTGCCGACAAGGCGATCGGCGCCATTCTCTGCCTGCGTGGGGGCTATGGCAGCCCGCGGTTACTGGACCGGATCGACTACGACCTGCTGCGGCGCAATCCCAAGCCGTTTATCGGCTACAGCGATATCACCGCCTTGCACCTGGCGATACACCGTTATGCGGGATTCGTGACCTTTCACGGGCCGATGCTCAACGCCGACCTGTTGGGCGGCAAGCAGGCACCGACCGAGGCTTCGTTGTTCGGCATGCTGCGCGGCCAGTTCAAGGCCGGCAGCGTGCTGGCGCATCCGGTGGCCTATCCCTTGAACACCATCGAGCCGGGAATTGCCTGTGGCCAGTTGCGGGGGGGCAACCTGTCGATGATTGCGGCGACCATGGGCACGCCCTACGAGATCAATGCCCAGGACGTTATTCTCTTCATCGAAGACATCAATGAGCCGCTCTACCGCATCGACCGTCTGCTGACTCACCTGCGCCTCGCGGGCAAGCTGCAGCAGTTGCGGGGGGTGTTGGTCGGGGATGTGGCGGGAGTGGACCCCGAGGCTCTTGCACGCCTGCTCAAGCAGACCTTTGCCCCCCTGCGCATTCCGGTACTTGCCGGGTGGCGCAGTGGCCATTGCGATCCCAACCTGACCTTGCCGCTCGGGGCTTTGGTCAGGCTGGATGCGGGTGAGCAGCAACTGGTCCTGGAGCAGGACGTGGTGCTGAGGTAGCGCGATGGGCCTGGGACGTGCTCCCTGGCCGTCTCTGGTCATTGATTGCGCAGGCTTTCCAGCAACTTATGGGTCGGGTAGCCATCTGCCGGCCAGCCGAATGATTGCTGCGCGCTGCGGATCGCCTTGCGGGTATTGGCGCCGATGATGCCGTCTGCAGTGCCTGCGTCGTAGTTGCGGGCGCTCAGCAGGTTTTGCAACTCGATACGCTCGGAGCGGCTCAGTGGCAGGTCATCCTTGGGCCAGGCGCCGCTGATCAGGCCGGCACCGGTGAAGCGTTCGGAAAGCAGATTGACTGCCAGCGCGTAGGACGACGAGTTGTTGTACTTGAGCACTGCACGGAAGTTATCGAGGATCAGGAACGCCGGTCCCCGGTAACCCGCAGGCAATAGCAGGGCTGCTGAGAGGTGTTCCGTGCCCGCCGGCAGATTGCTGCCGTTGGGCAGCTTCAGGCCCAGCTTTGCCCATTCGGCGACACTTTTACGGATGGCGCCGTCGGCCAGTGAGTAATCGAAGTTATCGGCCAATCGCACCTCGAAGCCCCAGGGTTGGCCTTTTTGCCAGCCCGAGCTTTGCAGGTAATGGGCGGTCGAGGCCAGGGCATCAGCCGGGCTATTCCAGATGTCGCGACGGCCGTCGCCGTCGAAGTCCACGGCGTGGGTGTTATAGGTGGTCGGAATGAACTGGGTCTGGCCCATGGCGCCAGCCCAGGAGCCGAGCATCTTTTCCGGCTGGATGTCGCCCTGCTGGAGGATCTGCAGGGCGGCAATCAGTTGGCTGTTGGCGAAGGCTGGACGCCGTCCCTCATAGGCCAGGGTTGCCAGGGAGCGAATGACCGACTTGTTGCCCTGGAAGTCGCCGAAATTGCTTTCCATGCCCCAGACGGCCACCAGTGCCTGGCGGTCGACGCCGTAGCGCTGTTCGATCTTTTGCAGAGTGTCAGCGTATTGGGTGAGCAGGGCCTGGCCTTTGCGCACTCGCAGCGGTGATACCGCACCGTCCAGGTATTCCCATACCGGCCGGCTGAATTCCGGCTGGCTACGGTCGGCCTTGATCACGCTCATGTCTGGAGTAATGCCGGCGAAAGCGCGATCGAACAGTTCGGCACGGATGCCAGCATTCAAGGCTTCGACGCGGAACCCGGCCTGCCATTCAGCGAAGGTCTGGGTGGGTTGGATATCCAGATTGTCGACGGTCAGTGGAGCGATAGTCGCAGGAGCTGCCAGCGGGGCGGCTTGAAGGTTGGGCAGTGGCTGGGCGTCGGCGGCTGTAGGTTTTTCCGCGCAGGCGACAAGCAGAATAAGACTGGAGGCGGCGGCCAGTTGGCGAAGGCGCCAATGACGGGAATTACGGAGGGGCATGCACAGGTCCAGGGAATACGAATCAGGTGCAGACCTTACCATGCCAAAGGGGAGCTTGCCTTCAGGCGGCCAGAAAGTAAGAAGCCTCCCAGCTTTTAGACTGGAAGGCTTCGCGGCGGTAGCTGCCTTTGCCCTTGGCGGGTTGTTCCTGACGGCTGCGGAACAGTGGCTGGGCAATGATGGATTTGGCCTTGTTGGGGCCATGCTTGGATGGCTTGCTCATGGGATCTCTCGCTGTGCTGGTGAGTTGTACGGCGCAGATGATCGGCCAGAGTTCGGCTGTTGTCCAGCCCCTGTGATGTGTAGGTGATTTCGCCAGTGATCGCTTATCGAGAGCGGGCAGGCACTGTCAGTTACTCCGCCGGCAGTGCCAGGCGTTGCCCCGACATCAGCAGCGACAGGCGGCTCAAGCTGCTCCAGGGCGAGCCAGCGGCCTGGCCCTTGATCTGGGCATCGATACGCTGGGCATCCAATAGCAGTTGTCCCCAGCGTTGCGCCGAATAGCGTTGCAGGGCTTTGCTCATCAGCGGCTTGCGTTTGTCCCAGACTGGGGGGCGGGCTTGGCTGAAGACTTTATCCAGGGGTACGCCCTGGCTGAATTGCAGCGACAGATTACCCAGCAACCGCAGTTCCCGGGACAGCGCCCAGAGAATCACCGGAGGCTCAACGCCTTCACCACGCAGGCCTTCGAGCATGCGCAAGGCGTGCGCGGCTTCGCCATTGAGAATGGCGTCCACCAGCCCGAACACATCGAACCGAGCGCTGTCGGCAACCGCAGCCTGCACGGTCTCGACGGTCAGTTGTCCGCCTTCGGCCATCAGCTTGAGCTTTTCGATTTCCTGTGCGGCGGCCAGCAGGTTGCCTTCGACCCGTGCGGCAATCAGTTCAACCGCGTCCTGGCTGGCAGAAAGCCCAGCCTGGGACAAGCGCTGGCGAATCCACTGTGGCAGCTGGTTGGCGTCCACTGGCCAGATCTGCACGAACTGAGTCTGCTCGCCTTCGACCAGGGCCTTGCCCCACTTGGTCTTCTGCGCGCTGCCATCGAGCTTGGGCAGGCTGATAAGCAGCAAGGTGTCTTCGGCAGGGCGTGAGCAGTACTCGATCAGCGCTGCTGCGCCCTTGTCGCCGGGCTTGCCCGACGGCAGGCGCAGCTCCAGCAAGCGCTTTTCGGCGAACAGCGACATGCTTGCGCCGGCTTGCAGCAGCGTGCCCCAGTCGAAACTGGCATCGGCGCTGAACACCTGGCGTTCGTCATAGCCTTGCTGGCGGGCCGCGGTGCGGATCGCGTCGGCAGCTTCCTGGCACAGCAACGGGTCATCGCCACTGATCACATAGACCGGTGCGAGGCTGCCTTGCAGGTGTTTACCGAGTTGGGCGGGGGCGAGTTTCATAAAGAAGGGCAAGCGGGGCGCCTGGGCGCCCCGCAAGGCTTACTGGTTCGGCAACTGCATTGGCGACTGTTGCGGTGTTTCCGCTTCAGCCTTCTGTGCCGCTTCCAGGGCGTCGGCGTCGGCCTTGGCCTTGTTCCTCGCCGTCTGCTCAAGCTGCTGCAGTTGCTCCGGGTGCAGCAGCTGCAGGCGCAATACCATGCGCTGCACCAGGTCGCGGCGCATTTCCTTGCGCACTTCGATCGCCTCCTGGTCGGTACCTACCAGGTTGCTGCCGTCGTGGATATAGACCTTCTGTACTTGCATTTTGTCATCGAGCAACACGAGGTTATCGCTGCTGAGGATCTGGTAGTTCAGTACGTTAGTGATCTCATACTCGGTGGAACGACCGGCGCCGGCGTAGCTGAGGCTGCGCTGGCTTTCCTGTTCGTTGGTCAGTACCAGCTTGTACGGCGCGCCAGTGTGGATCTCGATGCCACTGTTCTGCAGTATCTGACGCAGGAGGGTGACGGTTTCGCCATAGGCGTTGCGTGCACTCAGGTCGAGTTCCTTGAACGCCATGTCGTAGTTGCCGGTGCCGCGCAGCTGGA
The DNA here is from genome assembly GCF_059862355.1 of Pseudomonas sp. MF09150. Taxonomy (NCBI): domain Bacteria; kingdom Pseudomonadati; phylum Pseudomonadota; class Gammaproteobacteria; order Pseudomonadales; family Pseudomonadaceae; genus Pseudomonas; species Pseudomonas sp. MF09150. The sequence goes on from NZ_JCBCUS010000014.1 coordinate 77,705, forward strand.
AGCCGCAGGCGCTTAGCAGTACAGCCAGGCCCATCACCAGCAGATTGCGTTTGATCATCTTGTTGCTCCCCTTGAAACCATGTGGGCCGACTCTGCGGCCCTGGAGGTTTTATGCGGCGCCAGGTCAATGACCTGGCACCTGATCCAATTAGCTAGCGACGATATTAACCAGTTTGCCGGGCACGACGATCACTTTGCGAATCGTCAGGCCTTCGGTGAAGCGCAGCACGTTCTCGTTGCTGCGAGCAGCGGCTTCGACCTCTTCGCGGCTGGCGCTGGCCGGCATTTCGATCTGCCCGCGCAGCTTGCCATTCACTTGGATGACCAGTTGCAGCGTGTCCTGTACCAGGGCGCTGTCATCCTGTACCGGCCAGCCGGCGTCGATCACCGCGCCACTGTGGCCCAAGCGGTTCCATAGATCGTGGCTGATGTGCGGCGTGATTGGCGCCAGCAACAGGACGACCGTTTCCAGGCCTTCCTGAACCAGTGCGCGGTCCTGTTCGGTGATTTGCGGTGCTTTTTCCAGCACGTTCATCAGCGTCATCACCTGGGCGATGGCCGTGTTGAATTTGTGATTCTGGCCCACGTCCTGGCTGGCCTGGCGGATAGCCAGGTGGGTACTGCGACGAATGACTTTTTGCTCATCGTTCAAGCTGGCCACATCCAGTTTGCCTGGGAGACCCTGGCTGATATGGGCGTGCGCCAGGCGCCAGACGCGCTTGAGGAAGCGGTGCGAACCTTCAACGCCGGAGTCGGACCATTCCGCGCTCATGTCAGGCGGCGAGGCGAACATCATGAACAGGCGGCAGGTATCGGCGCCGAACTGGTCGATCATCGACTGAGGGTCGACGCCGTTGTTCTTGGACTTGGCCATCTTCTCGGTGCCACCGATCTCTACCGGCAGACCATCGCTGATCAGCTTGGCACTGATCACCTTGGCTTTGCCGTCACGCTCCAGCTCGACGTCCGCCGGGTTGAACCAGGTGTAGGCGCCATTGGCTTCGCGGCGATAGTAAGTCTCGGCAACCACCATGCCTTGGGTCAGCAGGTTTTTGAACGGTTCATCAGAGGTCACCAGGCCTTCGTCGCGCATCAGCTTGTGGAAGAAGCGCGCGTAAAGCAGGTGCAGGATCGCGTGTTCGATGCCGCCGATGTACTGATCCACCGGTAACCAGTGGTCAGCCGCGGATTTTTCCACCAGCCCGCCTTCATAGTGTGGCGAGGCGTAGCGGGCGTAGTACCACGAGGACTCGACGAAGGTGTCCATGGTGTCGGTTTCACGCTTGGCCGGAGCACCGCATTTCGGGCAGGCGCATTCGTAGAACTCTGGCATGCGCGCCAATGGCGAACCGGCGCCGTCCGGCACCACGTCTTCGGGCAGCACGACGGGCAGTTGCTCTTCCGGGACCGGCACATCACCGCAGCTGTCGCAGTGGATGATCGGGATCGGGCAGCCCCAGTAGCGCTGGCGGCTGATGCCCCAGTCGCGCAGGCGGAACTGGGTACGCGAGGCACCCAGGTTTTTCTTGATCAGCGCCACTTCCATGGCGTCGAAGGCGCCTGCGAAGTCGAGACCATCGAACTCGCCGGAGTTGATCAGCGTGCCGTGCTCGCCATAGGCGTCTTGCCAGGGTGCCGGGTTGGTATCACCGGAGCTGGTGCGCACCACCGACTTGATCGGCAGGTTGTACTTGGTGGCGAATTCGAAATCGCGCTCGTCGTGTGCTGGAACAGCCATCACTGCGCCATCGCCGTAATGCATCAGCACATAGTTGGCGACCCACACCGGAAGTTTTTCACCGGTCAACGGGTGCTCGACGAACAGCGAGGTCGGCAGGCCTTTCTTCTCCTGGGTGGCGACATCGGCTTCCGCGACGCTGCCGCCTTTGCATTCGGCGATAAAGGCCTGCAGCTCAGGGTTGTTCTGGGCCGCCAGGGCCGCCAGTGGATGCTCGGCAGCCACGGCAACGTAAGTCGCGCCCATCAGGGTGTCCGGGCGGGTGGTGAAGACTTTCAGTACGCCCGCTTCGCCGATGGAGTCGACGTTGTACGGGAACTGCACTTCCATGCCGCGGGACTTGCCGATCCAGTTGCGCTGCATGGTCTTGACCTGCTCAGGCCAGCCCGGCAGATCGTCGAGGCTCGACAAGAGTTCATCCGCGTAGGCGGTGATCTTGAAGTAGTACATCGGGATTTCGCGCTTTTCGATCAGCGCGCCGGAACGCCAGCCGCGCCCGTCGATCACCTGCTCGTTGGCCAGCACGGTCTGGTCGATAGGGTCCCAGTTCACGGTGCCGTTTTTGCGGTAGATCACGCCTTTTTCGAACAGGCGAGTGAACAGCCATTGTTCCCAGCGGTAGTAATCCGGCTTGCAGGTGGTCACTTCACGGGACCAGTCCACGGCCAGGCCCAGGCTGCGCAGCTGGGTCTTCATGTAGGCGATGTTTTCGTAGGTCCACTTGGCGGGAGCCACGTTGTTCTTCATCGCGGCGTTTTCCGCCGGCATGCCGAAGGCGTCCCAACCCATGGGTTGCAGGACGTTTTTGCCCAGCATGCGCTGGTAGCGGGAGATGACGTCGCCGATGGTGTAGTTGCGCACATGCCCCATGTGTAGCTTGCCGCTGGGGTAAGGGAACATCGATAGGCAATAGAAAGTCTCCTTGCCTGGCTGTTCACTGACTTCAAAGGACTTTTGCTCATCCCAGAATGACTGGGCGGCGGCTTCAATTTCACGGGGCTGATATTGTTCGTGCATGGCTACTTTTGAACTGAATAGGGGTGGCCTAATCCTCTTCATTGCAACGTTGGGCGGTGATGGCGCCAGATACGGCGTTTTCGAGGCCCAGTCGAGCTGGAAGTGGAGTTACAGGAAGCGCCGTAGCATACATGACCGCGCTCTGCCGAGGGAAACCCTGATTGCGCGCCCTGGGCCGTTGGTCGCGGCGCCAGGCCGCTTTCATCTGCCCGGCTAAGCTGAAATTGGGGAGCAAGACTGATCTTCAATGAGGTGAGCGGATGGCTGAGTCGCAGCAAAAAGCTACAAAACCCGAGTTGTACGAAAAGCTTATAGATCGTTTGGCATTGGCGCTGGATGCAGCAAAAACGGCGGGTCGCTTGCGCGATGAGCGTCCCCTGGAGCTGGAGTTGCGAGGTCTGAGTCGCGCCGAGTTCGAGTTGGTCAAGGCGTATCTGGATCGCAGTGAGCGTATGACGCAGGCAGGCGTGCTGGAGAGTTTGAGGCAGTGCGCAGCGCCACGTTCAGCCAAAGTCATCTGGTTGAAAGACAGGCTGCCATTGAGGGAGCAGGTAAAGGCCCGTTCCCTGAGGTGCAAGTAGCCCTGAGCTGCTCGTTTTGGTCTGCCTCCGGCTGCTGGCGCGGGCCTTGAGGTTTGAAAGTCATCTCGCGCCTGTTGTTGCAGGGCGTCTATCCACATAGGCTTCGGGCATCTTTGGAGATGCCCGATGCCCTTTCGTTATTTCATCAAACAATTGCTGTTGCCGCCCGGTGTCCTATTGCTGTTGCTGGCCCTTGCCTGGTGGTTTCGTAAAACGCGCCCACGCTTGGCCGGGCTGTGTTTTGCCCTTGGCCTGGGCGGTTTCTGGCTGATGAGTCTGCCGGTGATGGTGGAGTGGGGTGCCAGAGCCCTGGAGCGCGAGCCGGCGCTGGCGACAGATCAGTGGGCGGCGCTGGCCGAGCGGGCGGATGCGATTGTGGTGTTGGGTTCCGGGCGCGAACGGGGTGATCCGGCCTGGGGGTACGACCAGCCCACCGGTGTAGGCCTCGAGCGTGAGCGCTATGCCGCGCGACTGGCCAAGGCCTCTGGCCTGCCGATATTGACCAGTGGCGGCTTGCACTATGGCACGCCGCCGACCGAGGCTGCGCTGATGGCCGAGTCGTTGATGGGGGACTTCGGGGTGGCGGTGCGCTGGCAGGAAGGGCGCAGCCGCACCACTTGGGAGAATGCTCAGTTCAGCGCCGAAGTGCTGTTGCCCCAGGGCATCAAGCGAGTGGTGGTCGTGACCCAGGCCTGGCACATGCCGCGTGCGGCCTGGAGCTTCGAGCAGGCAGGTTTTACCGTGGTGCCGGCGCCGGTGGGTTTTCTGGGGGTGGATAATGCGCGGCCGCTGGGCGGCTGGATGCCGGAGTTCAAGTCGATCTGGCAGAGCGGCCAGTTGTTGAACGAAGCCGTGGGGCAGGTGGGCTACAAGCTGTTCTATCGCTGAGGGCCGACAAGCCAGGGCCCGCAGCCACGGGCGGGAACGGCTTGCCGGCGTCGGGTCAAACGGTCTTGGCAATACGACTGGCCAGCAACGCCCAGCCAAACAACAGCCCGCACAGGATGATCAATGGCCATGAGCGCCATTGCAGATAGGGCGTGAGGTTATGCATGGGCACCACTTCGCCGTAGAGAATCCCGCGCTCAAACTGCGGAATCTGCACGGTGATCTTGCCAAACGGGTTGATCAGCCCGGTCACCCCGTTGTTGGTGGCACGGATCATCCAGCGCCCGGCTTCCAGGGCGCGCATCTGAGCCATCTGCAAATGCTGCAGGGGGCCGATCGAGGTGCCGAACCAGGTGTCGTTGCTGATGGTCAGCAACAAGTCGCTGCGAGCCGAGAGGCCGGCGGCGAATTCCGGGTAAACCACCTCGTAACAAATAAACGGTGCGATCTGATAACCCTTGGCCTGCAGCAGCGGCTGGTCGGCGGGGCCACGGGCGAAGTCCGACATCGGCAGGTTGAAGAAGTCGATCAGGCCGCGCAGCAGGTCCTGCAGGGGCACGTACTCGCCAAAGGGCACCAGCTTCTGTTTCAGGTAAGTGCCATCGCCTTCGCCAACCACGGTGATGCCATTGAAGAAGCGTTTTTCGTGGCGCAGTTCCTGGCGAATCGGAACCCCGGTGATCAGCGCGGAATGCCTGTCAGCCGCAAAGTTGCCCATCATCGCCAAGTAGCCTTCAGCAGATTCCTTGAGCACGGGGACTGCGGTTTCCGGCCAGATCAGCAGGTCCACAGGCTTGGAACTGAAGCTCATGTCGCGGTACAGCGCCAGTTGCGCGTTGAGCTGGGCCGGGTCCCATTTCATGCTCTGTTCGATGTTGCCCTGAATGGCGGCAACGGACAGCGGCTTGCCCGATGGGCTGGTCCAGGCGTGGTCCTTGAGGCTGAGGCCGATTACCCAGGGTGCAGCCAGTAGCAGCAGGCCGGCGACGATAAAGCCTTTGCGTCCGGCCCGGATCAATCGCGGCAGGTTGTAGAGCAGCGCAGCGGTCAGGGCGAGGGAGAAGGAAATCAGCCACATGCCGCCCAATGGCGCGAGCCCGGCCAGGGGGCCATCGAGCTGGCTGTAGCCGGAATAGAGCCATGGGAAGCCGGTCAGGAACCAGCCGCGAAAGGCCTCCTGGGCCAGCCACAGGGCAGCGAACGCCAGGGCATCGGCCAGGGGCGCTTCATTGCGCCGCAGCCAGCGTGCCCAGAGCCAGGCGGGCAGGGCGAAGAACCAGGCGATTGCAGCAATGAACGCCAGCATCAGCAGGCCAGCCAGCAGCGCTGAGGCGCCGCCGTAGGTATGGATGCTGACGTAGATCCAGCTGGTGCCGGCGCCGAACAGGCCAAAGCCGAAGCACCAGCCACGGCCCAGGGCTTGACGGGGTGTCAGCTCACGCAGGCCGGCGTAGAAAAAGCCGACCGCCAGCAGGGCCAGCGGCCAGATATCGTACGGTGCCAGGGCCAGGGTGGTGATTGCGCCAGCCGCCACGGCCAGCAGGTTACCGGGCCAGCCGGGGCGGGTGATCCAACGCATGTCAGTCCTTAGCGGGAGATAGGGGTCAGGCGCAGCAGGTGGATCCGGCGGCTGTCGGCATTCAGGATGCGGAAGCGATAGGCGCCGATTTCGGTGATTTCATTACGCTTGGGCAAGTGCCCGAACGCGCTCATCACCAGGCCACCCACTGTGTCGAATTCATCGTCGGAGAACTCGCTGTCGAAAAACTCGTTGAAGTTCTCGATCGGCGTCAGTGCCTTGATCAGGAAGTCGCCGCTGGGCAACGGCTTGATGTAGCTGTCTTCCTCGACGTCATGTTCGTCCTCGATGTCGCCGACGATCTGTTCCAGCACGTCCTCGATGGTCACCAGGCCGGCGACGCCGCCGTATTCGTCGATGACGATCGCCATGTGGTTGTGGTTGGCGCGGAACTCGCGCAGCAGCACATTCAGGCGCTTGGACTCCGGCACGAACGTCGCCGGGCGCAGCAGATCCTTGATGTTGAAGCTGTCGCCGTTCTCCTTGAGGATCAGCGGCAGCAGGTCCTTGGCCAGGAGGACGCCCATCACGTCGTCATGGCTTTCGCCGATCACCGGGTAGCGCGAGTGCGCGGAATCGATGACTGCGGGCAGGAACTCGCGCGGGGTCTGGGTCGCCTTGATGCTGATCATCTGCGAGCGCGGGACCATGATGTCCCGAACTTGCAGGTCCGCAACCTGGATGGCGCCTTCGACGATGGCCAGCGCTTCGCTGTCCAGCAGCTTGTTCTGATGGGCTTCGCGCAGCAGCTCCAGCAGCTCCTGGCGGTTTTTCGGCTCATGGGCAAAAGCCTGGGTGAGCTTACCCAGCCATGACTTCTGCCCGTTGCTCGATCGATCTTCGCTCATAGCGATTACTCTAAATCCTTGGTTGTTACAGGTGGATGTAATTAAGACTCGTCGTCGGCATAAGGGTCGCGATGACCCAGTTCTGCAAGCAACGTTCGTTCCAGTGCTTCCATTTCTTCGGCTTCGTCGTCATCTATATGGTCGTAACCCAGTAGATGCAAGCAGCCGTGAATGACTAGATGTGCCCAATGGGCCTCAAGTTCCTTGCCTTGCTCCGCCGCTTCGCGTTCGACCACTTCAATGCAGATCACCAGGTCGCCGAGCAGCGGAATATCCAGCAGCTCGTCCGGCACATCGGCCGGGAACGACAGCACATTGGTGGCGTAATCCTTGTGGCGCCAGGTGTGGTTCAGCTCGCGCCCTTCAGGCTCGTCCACCAGGCGAATGGTCAGCTCGGAGTCGGCGCTGCGCTGGCGCAAGGCCAGTTCGCACCATTGGCGGAACTGGGACTCGCTGGGGGCAGGCTTGTCACTGGCCAGTTGCAGATCAAGCTCAAGCATCGTGGCGATGGCCTTTTTCTGCAGTTGGCTCTTCGGGCGCAGGGTTTTCGAAGCGGTCGTAGGCTTCGACAATGCGCTGGACCAGCGGGTGGCGCACCACGTCCTTGGCCAGGAAGTGAGTGAAGCTGATGCCCGGGACGTCCTTGAGCACGGTGATGACCTGGGACAGTCCGGACTTGGTGCCTTTGGGCAGGTCGACCTGGGTGATGTCGCCGGTAATCACCGCGGTCGAGCCGAAGCCGATACGGGTCAGGAACATCTTCATCTGTTCGACGGTGGTGTTCTGGCTTTCGTCGAGGATGATGAAGCTGTTGTTCAGGGTGCGGCCGCGCATGTAGGCCAGCGGGGCGATCTCGATGATTTGGCGTTCGATCAGTTTGGCCACGTATTCGAAGCCGAGCATCTCGTAGAGCGCGTCGTACAGCGGGCGCAGGTAGGGGTCGATCTTCTGCGCCAGGTCGCCGGGCAGGAAACCGAGTTTTTCACCGGCTTCGACTGCAGGGCGTACCAGCAGGATGCGTCGCACTTGCTCGCGTTCCAGGGCGTCGACGGCACAGGCCACGGCCAGGTAGGTCTTGCCGGTACCGGCGGGGCCGATGCCGAAGTTGATGTCGTTATTGAGGATCTCTTTGACGTAGCGCTGCTGATTCAGGCCGCGTGGGCGAATCATGCCTTTCTTGGTACGCAACGCAACGCTGGCTTCGGCCACCGGGTTGTTGGCGAGATCCTCTACGGCGGATTCCTGCAGGTACAGGTGCACAGTTTCCGGCGACAGCTCGGTCCCCTTGGTTTCCCGGTACAGGCGGCGAATGAGGTTTTCCGCGGAGGCGGTGAGTCTGGATTCACCAATGAGTTCGAACTGGTTTCCGCGATTGCGGATCTCGATGCTCAGGCGTTGTTCGATCAAGCGCAGGTGCTCGTCGAATTGTCCGCACAGGTTGGCGAAGCGGCGAGCCTCAAAAGGCTCGAGGAGGAAGCGATGTGGTTCTATGGGTGCGTTCAAGGTCGTTTTAAGCCGCCCTGGGGCAATTAAGATGAAATCAAGGATAACGCCAGTGGCGCGGGTGCGAAAGCACTTAAATAGTGGAGCCGGTCCTCGGCAACCCAGCCTGGCCAGTGTGAGCGCTGGTCAGGCTGTTGTGAGGTTGTTCAGCTCACGCGAGCGGCAATCCTTCAGGCCACGGTGGCAGGCGCACCGACTTCTCTCGCGGTGCCGCTTTGCTCGGTTGCAGGCAGCAATGATCCGCGCAGCGAGTGCGGCTGGGCTGCATCGATGTGCACGTCGGCGAACTGGCCGATCAAGGTCGGGTTGTCGCAGCGGAAGTTGACGATGCGGTTGTTCTCGGTCCGGCCCTGCAGTTCGCCAGGGTCTTTCTTCGAATAGTCGGTGACCAGGATCCGCTGGATCGACCCGACCATTTGTCGGCTGATCTCGAAGCCTTGCTGATTCAATCGGTGCTGCAGAGCATTTAGACGTTCTTTTTTCAGCTCTTCCGGGGTGTTGTCGACCAGGTCGGCAGCCGGGGTGCCCGGACGCTGGCTGTAGACAAACGAGTAGGAAAAGTCGAAGCCGACGTCTTCGATCAGCTTCATGGTCTGTTCGAAGTCTTTTTCAGTCTCGCCCGGGAAGCCGACGATAAAGTCGGAGCTGATGCAGATGCCGGGTACCGCCGCGCGCAGTTTGCGCAGCTTGGATTTGTACTCCAGGGCCGTGTGGTTGCGCTTCATGGCCGCGAGGATCCGGTCGGAGCCCGATTGCACCGGCAGATGCAGGTGTTTCACCAGTTCCGGGACTTCGGCGTGGGCCTGGATCAGGCTGTCGGAGAATTCCAGAGGGTGCGAGGTGGTGTAGCGAATACGCTCGATGCCGTCGACCGCGGCCACCACTCGAATCAGCTCGGCCAGGTCAGCCAGGCGCCCGTCATGGGTCAGGCCGCGATAGCCGTTGACGTTCTGCCCCAGCAGGGTGACTTCGCGCACACCGTTTTCCGCGAGGTGGATGATTTCGGCGATCACATCGTCAAAGGGCCGGCTGACTTCTTCGCCGCGGGTGTAGGGCACGACGCAGAACGTGCAGTATTTGCTGCAGCCTTCCATGACCGACACATAGGCGCTTGGGCCATCGATGCGCGGCTCCGGCAGGTGGTCGAACTTTTCGATTTCCGGGAACGAGACGTCGACTTGCGGCAGTTTGGTGATGCGCGCCGCGTCGATCATTTCCGGCAGGCGGTGCAAGGTTTGCGGGCCAAAGACCACGTCGACGTAGGGTGCGCGATCGCGGATCGCCGCGCCTTCCTGGCTGGCCACGCAACCGCCGACGGCGATCACCATGTCCGGGTTGGCCAGTTTCAGTTCGCGCCAGCGGCCGAGCTGGGAGTACACCCGGTCCTGGGCGCGCTCGCGGATCGAGCAGGTATTGAGCAGGATGACGTCGGCATCTTCAGCGCGGGCAGTGACTTCCAGGGCCTGATGTTCACCCAGCAGATCGACCATGCGCGAGCTGTCGTACTCGTTCATCTGGCAACCGTGGGTTTCGATGTAAAGCTTCTTGGCCATTGGGGGATCGTCAACTGGTGGTAAAGAACCGCGCATTATAGGGGGCATGCCGATAGGTTCCTAGCACTGTGCATCGGGTGCCATGCTATAGTTCGCGCCCTCTTTTATATCCCCCGATGTGTTACCCGCCCACCATGACCAAACGTGAAGCTCCAATCTATAAGGTGATTTTCCTCAACCAGGGCCAGGTGTTCGAAATGTACGCCAAGCAGATCTATCAAAGTGATCTGTGGGGTTTCCTGGAGGTGGAAGAGTTCGTCTTTGGCGAGCGCACCCAGGTGGTCGTCGATCCGAGCGAAGAGAAGCTCAAGGCGCAGTTCGAAGGCGTGGTCCGCAGTTTTGTGCCGATGCATTCCATCGTGCGCATCGACGAAGTGGAGCGTCTGGGCACACCGAAGATCAGCGAAGCCCGCGGCATGAGCAACGTCATGCCGTTCCCGATGCCGATGCCCGAAAAGTAGTATCGGCACAGTTGCTGAGCGAGGGCGTGTACCCTCGCTCGACAGCAAGGCAGACGCAAATCTACCCCTGCGATTCATTAAGGTAAGTGCCGTGATCGGCTCGAGGGGAGTGCTGCACTCCCTGAATACAGCTCAGGGCAGAGGGGAGAAGGGCGAACGCCCGTCGGCGCTCTGCAGCTCCATCAGGTATTTGCGGAAGATCTGCCCCAGCACCTGGGTCGCTACTTCCAGTTCATCACGCTGCATGTGCTCGGCGACTTCGTCGGCCGTATCCAGCGCATCTTCGGCACCGTTGACCGCCGCCATTTTCAGCACGATATACGCCTGGACGTTATTGGCGGGTACGCCTTCACCGTGGAAAAACATGGTTCCAAGCTTGAACTGTGCCTGGGCGTGGCCTTGCAGTGAGGCTTTCTCGAAGTAGCTGAGGGCCAGGTTGAGGTCGCGCGGTGCGCCCTTGCCCTCGTAATAGAACTCGCCCAACTCGTACTGTGCTTGTGCATCGCCTTCATCGGACGCTTTCTGGCAGGCGGCGAGCGCCTCGGCCAGGTCTTGCGGCTGAGTATTCAGGGTGCAGCGACCCATCGCTGGGATCAACAACGAGTTGCCGCCCGCTTGTGCGTGCGCGAGCAGGGGCTGAAGGAGCAACAGGCAGCCCAATGCAAGGGCGCGGCCGGTGCGGTTCATGGGAATCGACTTACCTCTGGAGGGCACGCGGACCCATCGAGGGATCCAATAAGCGCGCATTATGAAATAAGCAGGGCCAACCTTACAAAGTCTTTACTCGTTTTTCTGCTGCGCGGGCGCTATATCCGCAGCTTTCGGCGGATTTATTGCTTTGCGGGGCGCAAACAGCGAGTGACGAGGTACAACCGCCGCCCGCAAATGCTGGCGGCGGTTGAGGCGGGCTTTACTTCAATGCGGCAAATGCGCGTTCTGCGGCGTCCAGGGTCAGTTTCAACTCGGCATCGCCGTGGGCGATCGAGGTGAAGCCGGCCTCGAAGGCGCTCGGCGCCAGGTACACGCCACCTTCGAGCATCAGGTGGAAGAAGCGCTTGAACAGGTTGGCGTCGCTGGCCATGACGTCGTCAAAGGTGACGATGTCGTCGGCGCCACTGAAGTACAGGCCGAACATGCCGCCTGCCTGAGTGGTGACGAACGGTATGCCTGCGGCATCGGCACGCTGTTGCAGGCCGTCGAGCAGGCGGCTGGTGTAGTCGCTGAGTTCGGCGTGGAAGCCCGGGCGGCTGATCAGGCGCAAGGTGGTCAGGCCGGCAGCCATGGCCAGCGGGTTGCCCGACAGGGTGCCGGCCTGGTAGACCGGGCCCAGCGGGGCGATGTGGTGCATGATCTCGCGCTTGCCGCCGAAGCAGCCGACCGGCATGCCGCCGCCAATGATCTTGCCGAAGGTGCTCAGGTCCGGAGTCACGCCGTAATGGGCCTGGGCGCCGCCGAGGGCGACCCGGAAGCCGGTCATCACTTCATCGAAAATCAGCACCACGCCGTGCTGGTCGCACAGGCTGCGCAGGCCTTCGAGAAAGCCCGGCGCCGGTGGCACGCAGTTCATGTTGCCAGCCACTGGCTCGACGATAATGCAGGCCACTTCCTGGCCGACTTCGCCCAGCATCTTCTCGAGCGCAGCGATATCGTTGAACGGCAGCGTCAGGGTGTGTTTGGCAAACGCTGCAGGAACACCGGCCGAGCTTGGAACGCCCTGGGTCAGCGCGCCGGAACCGGCTTTTACCAGCAGGCTGTCGGAGTGACCGTGGTAGCAGCCTTCGAACTTGATGATGCTGTCGCGGCCGGTGAAACCCCGGGCCAGGCGGATGGCGCTCATGGTGGCTTCGGTGCCGGAGCTGACCATGCGCACCATCTCCATCGACGGCACGATGGAGCAGACCAGGTCCGCCATCTCGGTTTCCATGGCCGTCGGCGCGCCGTAGGACAGGCCATGCTCCAGCTGCTTGCGTACCGCGTCCAGCACGTCCGGGTGGCTGTGGCCGAGGATCATCGGGCCCCACGAGCCAACGTAATCGACATAACGCTTGTCATCTTCGTCAGTGACGTAGGCGCCTTCGGCGTGCTTGAAGAACAACGGGGTACCGCCAACGCTCTTGAACGCACGAACGGGCGAATTCACGCCGCCGGGGATGTGTTTCTGGGCATTGGCAAACAGAGTTTCGGAACGGGACATGATCGGGCTCTCAGCAATCAGCAATTGAATAAGTCGTTGAAGGCGCGGGCGCGGCGCGTCACTTCCTGGGTGCTCGATGCACCAAACAGGCCGTGGACCACCGCCAGCAGGTCGGCGCCATGGGCCACCAGTGGCGCGGCGTTGTCGAGGGTGATGCCGCCGATCACGCAGATCGGCAGGTGCAGGCTGGCGCGGGCCTGGTCCAGCAGTTCAAGGTCGGCGCTCGGTGCGCCGGGCTTGGTGCTGGAGTTGAAAAAGCGGCCAAAGGCGACATAGCTTGCGCCTTCCTTGGCGGCCTGCTCGGCGAGTGCGAGTTGGCTGTGGCAGGTCGAGCCGATGATTGCCTTGCGCCCGAGCAGGGCCCGGGCGGGCGTCAACGGACCATCGGTCTGGCCCAGGTGCACGCCGACACCAATGCGCGCCGCCAGCTCGGCGTCGTCGTTGATGATCAGTTGGGTCGTGTAGCGCTCGCACAGTCGCTGCAGGGTCTCGGCCTCGCGCAGGCGACGGGCCTCGTCGTTGCTCTTGTCGCGGTATTGCAGCAGCGTCACGCCGCCATCCAGCGCGGCCTCCACGTACTGCAGAAACTTGCCGGCCAACAATTGGCTGTCGGTGATGGCGTACAGGCCACGTAGTTTCATTGAAAGCCTCAAGGCGTTACGAGCAGAAATCCAGGGGTAGGCGGCGCGGTACGAACTGGCCTTTGCCCAGTTGTTCGGCGTCGCGCAGGGTGCGCCAGGTATAATCCAGGGCGGTTTTCACTGCGCTGGCCAAGTGTTCCCCTTGGGCCAGGCGGCCTGCCAGGGCGCTGGCCAGTGTGCAGCCGGAGCCGTGATAGCTGCCGGGCAGCCGCTGGCAGGTGTAGGTTTCACGCAGGCCGTCGCGACTATATAGACGATTATGCACCTGGTGCTCGTCGCCATGGCCGCCGGTGATCAGCAGGTGTTTGACGAACGGCAGGAGTTTTTCAGCGCACTGATCGGCGGTGCCTTCGGGCAATTCGGCCAGGATTCGTGCTTCAGGGAGGTTGGGAGTGGCAATGGTGGCCATCGGCAACAGGCGCTCGCGCATGGCATAGCCGACTTCATCCTTACCCAGGCGCCCGCCGCCGCCGGCCCTGAGCACCGGGTCGCAGACCATCGGCAAATGCGGATGCGCCTGGAGCAGTTCGACTACGGTGTCGACCATCTCCAGGGAACCGAGCATGCCGAGCTTGACCGCGGCCACGGTCGAATCATTGAGCACGGCGTTGGCTTGCGCCAGTACCCACTCACGATCCAGGACCCGGAAGTCGCTGACGTTGACCGTGTCTTGCACGGTCAGCGCGGTCACAGCCGGAGCTGCATGACAACCCTGGGCGAGCAGGGCTTCGATATCTGCCTGCAAGCCGGCGCCACCACTTGGGTCGTGGCCGGAGAGACAGAGGACAACGGGGCGAGAGCTGTAGATATTCATGGTGCGCGAGCTTACCACCAAACGTTTTTTTTCGCGGCTCTCGGCGCGCCTTTGCGCCGAGTCGCAGCTTCCCATGAATCGACTTGACTGAACGAACAGCTCTAGCTCAATGGATAGCTCTGAAATGCCCGTTCTAGAGCCTTTAGACTAAAATTTTCAATGGTGCTCAATGGCCATCAGCGGCTATGCTAGAGTGGATCCAAACCAATAACAGGTAATGCCGGTTTTACGTCTGCTCAAAAGGAATGGGGGCTTTTTGACACAACCGGACAGGCCACGCTGGGGCTTTATGCGCTATTTGTTGATGTTGCTGTTGTGTGTGCCGATGTTGGCTGGCGCGGTCGAGTTCGACGAGTTCACTCAACGCCTGCCCTTGGGCCAGGTCATGCAGGTGTTCGAAGATGTGAGTGGCGAGGCGACCATCGCCGAAGTCAGTTCACAGGCTTTGGCTGGCAATTTCAAAACCCACGAAAAGCCCACCCTCAATGCCGGTTACTCGCACTCGGTTTTCTGGTTGAAAGTCGACCTGGATTACCGGCCCGGCAACCCCACTGCACAGCGCACCTGGTTGCTGGAACTGGCTTACCCACCGCTGGATCATCTCGATCTCTATCTGCCCGATGAAGGCTCCGGCTACCGCCTGGCTGGCCGAACGGGCGACGCCTTGCCCTTCGACAGCCGGCAGATCCGCCAGAACAACTACCTGTTCGACCTGAGTTTTGCGCCCAACGAGCACAAGACGGTGTTCCTGCGCCTGCAAAGCGAGGGTTCGATCCAGGCCCCGCTGACTCTCTGGTCGAGCACCGCCTACCTCGAGGCGCAGCCGATGCGCCTGTACGTACTGGGCCTGATTTACGGCGTGCTGCTGGGGATGCTGATCTACAACCTGTTCATCTACCTCAGCGTGCGCGACACCAGCTACCTCTACTACATCTTCTATATCGCCTCGTTTGGCCTGTACCAGCTCTCGGTCAACGGCGCGGCGGTCGAGTATTTCTGGCCGAACAACCCATGGTGGGCCAACGCCGCCACGCCATTCTTCATCGCCTCGGCCGCGCTGTTCGGCAGCCAGTTCGCCCGCAGTTTCCTGCAGACCTCAAGCCACAGCCGTTGGGTTGATCGCCTGTTGTTAGTGCTGATCGCCTGCAGCGCCGTGGTGCTGGGCCTGTCGCTGATGACCAGCTACGCCCTGGCCTTGCGCCTGGCGACCGGCCTGGCCCTGATCTTTACCGTGGTGATCTTCGTTTCCGGGATTGTGGTCTGGTACCGAGGCTTGCGCGTGGCGCGCTATTTCATCATCGCCTGGTCGGCGTTTCTGTTCGGCGGGGTGATCAACACCCTGATGGTGCTCGGTTACCTGCCTAACGTGTTCCTGACCATGTACGCCAGCCAGATCGGTTCGGCGATCGAGGTGGCGCTGCTGTCCCTGGCCCTGGCCGACCGTATCAACTCGATGCGCGAGCAGCAGGCGCAGACCCTGTTCGATGCCGGGCAGAAGCTTGAAGTGCTGAACCAGCAACTGGCCCACAGCAATCGGCTCAAGGACGAGTTCCTGGCCACCCTGACCCACGAATTGCGCACCCCGATGAATGGGGTGATCGGCTCCCTGGAACTGATGCAGACCCTCGATCTGGATCCGGAGCTTGAGCAATATCAACAAACCGCTGCCGGCTCGGCGCGGGACATGATGCGCATGGTCAACGGCATCCTCACCCTGACCGAATTGCAGGCTGGCAAGCTCAGCGCGCAGCGCGAGTCGTTCAGCCTGCGTTCGATGGTTGATGGCCTGCGCCTGCAGTTTGCGGCCAATGCCTCGGGCAAGGCCCTGGGGTTCGATGTCGACCTGGCGGCCGGGGTGCCGGACCGCCTGCTGGGTGATCGCGGCAAGCTCAATCAATGCCTGGAGTGCCTGCTGGACAATGCCATCAAATTTACCCGTGTCGGTGGAGTGGTCCTGCGTATCACCGCCAAGCCGGAGGTTGATGGGCGCCAGGCGCTGACCTTGGCCGTGATCGACACCGGGATCGGCTTCGTCAATCTGGACGAGGCGACCCTGTACCAGCGGTTTTTCCAGCTCGACAGCTCAATGACCCGGGAATATGGCGGGTTGGGTGTGGGTCTGGCCATTTGCCGGCAGTTGATTGAGCTGATGGGGGGCCACCTGACCCATGAGTCCGAGCCGGGGCGCGGCAGTTGCTTCCGCCTGGAGGTCGAGTTCGAGGTGGACGTCAGTCCCGCTCTGCACACCCCTTCGGTGTTCCAGGCGCGCTCGGTGTGCCGGCGGGTGCCGGAGGATTGCACGATGCTGCTGGTGGATGACAACAGCATCAATCAGTTGGTGGTGCGTGGCATGTTGCTCAAGCTCGGTTACCGGGTGCTCAGCGTCGACAGCACCGCCCAGGCCCTGGAGCAGCTGCGGGTGGAGAAGGTGGATGGGGTGCTGCTTGATTGCCAGATCAGCGCCCAGGACGCCACGGCGTTCAGCGCCCAGGTGCAGGCCTTGCCTGGTTGCGCCAGGTTGCCGGTGCTGGTGGCGCTGGCTTGCACCCATGCTGCCGAGCGCGAACATTGCACGGCTTATGGCTGGATCGAACACGTGGCCCGGCCGGTGAAATTCGAGGAGTTGCAGGTGGTGCTGTTCAAGCGTGTGCTCTGTCCTGAGCAGGGTGAAAGTGCCGATATTTAGGCGTATATGACACTTTGAACCCCGGGAGTGGGGTGCTTAACTGAGGCCAGTCACGCCTTCAGGAGCCCCGTCATGAACCTGCACCAGTTCGCTGAAACCCACGAAGTTACGAACCAGCCGCCGTCTCTGGATGGCATCAACCTGTATCGTATCGACCTGCCCCTGCAAGAGTGGACCCGGCGTTTTGGCGGCGCCTGGGCCGAGCCGCGGATCGATGCCTATGGGGCGCTGGCCGGTGGCCCGCTGATGGAGGCGGGTTTCCTGGCCAATCAGAACAAGCCGGTGTTTGTCAGCCATGATCGCTTTGGGCATCGCCTGGACCTAGTGGAGTTTCATCCGGCCTATCACCAGTTGATGCGTACTGCCGTCGAACATGGTTTACCGTCGCTGCCCTGGACCGACGCCCAGCCCGGCGCCCACGTGGCTCGCGCCGCGATGACTTACCTGCACAGCCAGGCCGAGGCCGGCAGCGGTTGCCCCCTGACCATGACCTTTGCCTGCGTCCCGGCGTTGAAGCTGCAGCCCGACCTGGCCGAGCAATGGCTGCCCAAGGTGCTGGCCACCGAGTACGACCCGCGCAACGTCGGCATCGCGCACAAGGCCGGTGTGACCATCGGCATGGCGATGACCGAGAAACAGGGCGGCACCGATGTACGGGCCAACACCACCAAAGCTTATCCGGTGGGAGCGGGTGGTCCCGGGCAGGCCTATGAGCTGGTAGGGCACAAGTGGTTCTGTTCGGCGCCGATGTGCGATGCCTTCCTGACCCTGGCCCAGACCGAAAAGGGCCTGACCTGTTTCCTGCTGCCCCGGCATCGCCCTGATGACAGCCGCAATCAGTTCTATATCCAGCGCCTGAAAAACAAGCTTGGCAACTGCTCCAATGCTTCCAGCGAAGTGGAGTTCCGCGGCGCCCTGGCATGGATGGTGGGCGAGGAAGGTCGCGGGGTGCCGACCATCATCGAGATGGTGGCCATGACCCGTTTCGATTGCATGGTCGGCTCCAGCTCACTGATGCGCCAGGCGCTGACCCAGGCCAGCCATCATTGCGCCCATCGGCTGGTGGGTGGCCGGGTGCTCGCCGAGCAGCCGCTGATGCAGAACGTCCTCGCCGATCTGGCCCTGGAAAGCGAAGCGGCCCTGGCCTTGAGCCTGCGCATGGGACGGGCCCTGGATCACCTGGATGATGGCCAGGAGGCCAAGTTCTCGCGGCTGGTGACGGCAGTGGGCAAGTATTGGATCTGCAAGCGGGCGCCGGCCATGATCAACGAAGCCGCCGAGTGCATGGGCGGCGCCGGGTACGTGGAAGAAAGCATCCTGCCGCGGCTGTACCGCGAGGCGCCGGTCAACTCGACCTGGGAAGGCTCGGGCAATGTGCAGTGCCTCGATGTGCTGCGTGCCCTGTCGAAAGAGCCTGGGGTGCTGGATGTGTTGTTCGCCGAGCTTGGCGATGGTCATGGCGATAAACGCCTGGCCGCTCATATCACCACGCTGCAACAGGCGTTCAAGGACACCGACGATATCCAGTACCGCGCGCGGCAGCTCACTGAAGACATTGCGCTCGGGTTGCAGGCCAAGCTGTTGCTGGAGGCGGGCAATGCGGCCGTCAGTGATGCCTTTATCGCCAGTCGCCTGGGCAATGCCGGGCGCGTCTACGGCACCTTGCCGCGGGGCCTGGATGTCGCGGCGATAGTGGCACGCTGCACGCCCCAATCCTTTTGATCAACCTTGGGCGCTGGTAGCGATTGGGCGGTTCCCGTGAGGCGGCGATGCAGGCAAGATGAACGCCTGCAAGATCAGAACACAGGATGCTTATCGTGACCGAAGCTTTTATTGTCGTTCAAACCGCCGAGCAAGCCGTGGATCGGCTTGCTCAACTGCATGAGCGGGCCACCACCGCCTTGAGCCAGGCGCTCAAGCGCTATCTCAAGGATCGCGTCGAACCCACCGCCGAGCAACGGGCGCAGTTTCGCTACCCCGAATTACGATTGACCTACCTCTGCCAGGGCGAAGTCCCGCAAACCACCCGGGCCTATGCCAAGGTCCAGCTGCCGGGCACTTACAGTGTCACGGTCACCCATCCGGCGGCGTTCCGTAAGTACCTGCTGGAGCAACTGGTGCCGTTGATGCACGACTTCACCGTGACCGTGGAAGTGGGCGTCAGCGAGCAGAATATTCCGTATCCCTATGTGGTCGAACAGGGCGATGAGCTGGCCGGTTCCGGCGTGACCGCCGCCGTACTGGCGCGGGTTTTCCCCAGCACCGACCTGTCCGCCGCCACCGACGGCATTGCCGACGGCCTGTATGACTGGGAAAACACCGACCCCTTGCCCCTGGCGCTCTTCGACGCCGCACGGGTGGACTTTTCCCTGCGGCGCCTGGTGCATTACACCGGCAGCGACTGGCGCCACGTGCAGCCCTGGATCCTGCTGACCAACTACCACCGTTACGTCGACCAGTTCATTACCCACGGCCTGGAGCAACTGCGCAGCGATCCGCGTTTTGTACGCATGGTGTTGCCGGGCAACGTGGTCATCGAAAAAACCATGGACCACGGCGAAGCCTCGGCGATTGCCGCCGGGGTGGTCTGGCACCGCTACCAGATGCCGGCCTATCACCTGCAGGCCTCCGATGGCCATGGCGTGACCCTGGTGAATATCGGCGTCGGCCCGTCCAACGCCAAGAACATCACTGATCACCTGGCGGTACTGCGTCCGCATTGCTGGCTGATGATCGGCCACTGCGGTGGCCTGCGGCAGTCGCAGACCATTGGTGACTATGTGCTGGCTCACGCCTATATGCGCCGCGATGGGATTCTGGACCGGGTGGTGCCGCCCAATATTCCGATCCCGGCCCTGGCCGAAGTGCAGATGGCCTTGCAGCAAGCCGCGGCCAATGTCACCGGGGAGAAGGGCGACGACCTGAAAAAACGCCTGCGCACCGGCACCGTGCTGACCTATGACGACCGCAACTGGGAGTTGCGCTGGGCTCAGGAACGACCGCTGATCAACTTGTCCCGGGCCGTGGCCGTGGACATGGAAAGCGGCACCATTGCCGCCCAGGGCTATCGCCTGCGAGTGCCGTACGGCACCTTGCTCTGTGTCTCGGACAAACCGCTGCACAGCGAAATCAAACTGCCGGGTTCGGCCAACGCTTTTTATGAGCGAGCGGTCAGCCAGCACCTGAAGATCGGCATCGCAGCGGTGGACCTGCTGCGCACCGACCTCAACTCGCTGCACTCGCGCAAACTGCGCAGCTTCGACGAGCCGCCATTTCGCTGAGTGTTTATTGAATGGTCATTTGGCGATCAGGCCACTAGCATTGTCGGTCCTGATCGCTGAATGTCCTTTTCACCATGCCCCGTCCCCCTCGTCCCGTTTCCCGCCGTCCTGGCAGCAACAGCCCGTCTTCCGGCCAGGCGCCGCGCCGTATCGCCAAGGCGCCGCCGACCGAGCCGAAACTGATTCTGTTCAACAAACCCTTCGATGTGCTGACCCAATTCAATGATGAGCAAGGGCGAGCGACCCTCAAGGATTTCATCGCCGTACCGGGCGTCTACCCGGCCGGTCGCCTGGACCGTGACAGCGAGGGCCTGTTGCTGCTGACCAACGATGGCCAGCTTCAGGCGCGCATCGCCGACCCCAGGCACAAGTTGGCCAAGACCTATTGGGTACAAGTCGAGGGCGTGCCCAGCGCCGAGCAATTGCAGCAACTGCGCGATGGGGTGCAGCTAAATGACGGCCCAACCCTGCCCGCCGAGGCCCGAGCCCTTGATGAGCCCGAGCTGTGGCCGCGCAATCCGCCGGTGCGCTTTCGCAAGAGCGTGCCCACCAGTTGGCTGGAGTTGGTGATTCGCGAGGGGCGCAACCGTCAGGTCCGGCGCATGACCGCTGCGGTTGGCCTGCCGACCCTGCGCCTGGTGCGGGTCAGGATTGGCGACTGGACGTTGGACGGGCTGGATCAGGGGCAGTGGAAGGAAGTCCCGGCGCGTTTATAGAACCCCGGACTCGATGAGGCCGATGACCACGCTCTTGATAATGAAGGCGGCCACGCCCAGGCCCAGGACGAAGAACAGGATGAACGAGCCGAAGCGCCCGGCCTTGGACTTCTTCGCCAGATCCCAGACGATAAACGCCATGAAAATGATCAGGATGCTGACCAGGACCGTCATCATCCATTCTTCGAAAACTGCAGGATCCATCGAACATCTCCAGCGCAGGCAGGGCAAAAAAGGCCGGCCGAGTATACGCCAAGGGGTATGGGCAGGGCATTGATCTGCGTGCGTTACGTCGCCACAGGCAGGCTCGCTGGCGCGGCGTAATCAGCCGCGCAGGTGGGTAAGTGGCAGTTCGGTGCTGTTGAGTACCTGGTTGAGGACGAAGCTCGAACGCACGCTGGTGACGCCTTCGATGCGGGTCAGGTGGCCCAGCAGCAGTTTCTGATAGTGGTCCATGTCGGGCACCACGACCTTGAGCTGGTAGTCGGCGTCCATGCCGGTCACCAGGCTGCATTCCAGGACCTGAGGCAGGTTGCGGATCGCCGCTTCAAAGTTCTCGAAGCGCTCGGGGGTGTGCCGGTCCATGCCGATCAGCACGTAGGCGGTCAGGCTCAGGCCGAGCATCTTGCGATCGAGCAGGGCGACCTGGCGCGAGATGTAGCCGTCGTCCTCCAATTGCTTGACCCGGCGCGAGCAGGGCGAGGGTGACAGGCCAATACGCTCGGCCAGCTCCTGGTTGGAGATGCGGGCGTCGCGTTGCAATTCAGCCAAAATGCTCAGGTCGTAACGGTCGAGTTTGCTCATGGAACAGGCCTTTGTCATAACTATTGCGCCAGATTATCTATCCTGAGTTAAAAATTGCGCAAGCTATGTTTATTTGAGCAATCTTCGCAATCCTGTGTCGACGCTCCAGGCCTATTCTTAACACCAGAATCACTGCCCGGACATAGAGTCCAGTGCGGCCCGCCGAATCAGGCCAGCCGCGGTCGCCACCCCCACAGGGTTGAGTCGGCCCCCGGGCTACACACTGTCCAGAAGACGGAGTGAGGTGAGCCGGGGCCACAAGCGCCGAGCACGGACGAAAATCTCAAGGGGGGACCGACGGGTCCCCCTTTTTTATTGCCCCTAAATAAGTCTCGTGACTGATAACCTGTCGCAGAACCGGCCTGTGCTTTTCCAGTCTTATCTATAGGCCCTAATCCGCAGTGAGGAATAGCATGAAGTCGCGCATCTGGCGTTTGGCAGGTGTTGGTTTGCTGTGTATCAGTGTCAGCGCGCAGTCGCTGGCCGACGAGCGGGATGAGGCACAACAACGTCCTCAGCATGGCGCCGGTGGTGGCAATGGCGGCGGCCAGCGCGAACATGCGCCAGAGGCGCGTCCGGCACCCGCCCAGCCGCGTCCGGAAAACAACCAGAACCGTCCTCAGAATAATCAGGCCCGGCCGCAGAATGAGATCATTCGCGGCGATAACAGCCGCCAGTTCGAACATAACGGCCAGAACCCGGGAAGCCAGAACCCGAGTGGACAATGGCAGAACCGTCCCCAGCACGATCCAAACGGCCAGGGCCGTCCGGTGCAGCAGCCTGCCGTGCAGCCGGCAACCCGCCCGCAGAACAACCTGCCGATCCAGGGGCGTCCCGACACCGTGCGCCAGACCCAGGAGCCGCAGCGCGGCTACTACCAGGACACGCCGCGACGCAATGATTACAACCAGCACTGGCAGGCGGGCGGGCCGGGCTCGCGTCCGGGCGGCGGACATGCCGACGATCATCGCTGGCCGGGGCGCCCGGATGGGCATGGCAACGGCTGGGGGCCAGGCCCGCAGTATCGCCCGGGGTATGTGATCGACCGTTTTCCGGATCGCAATTACCGCGTGCCTTATCGGGGCCAGGACTACTTCTTCTCCGGTGGCTATTGGTATCGCCCGCAAGGCCCGCGCTACGTCGTGGTGACGCCGCCCTATGGCATTCGCGTGGGTTATTTGCCGGATTACGCCCGGGAAGTCTGGATCGGCAGCGCGCTGTTCTTTCTCGCGGCGGGCGCCTACTACACCTACGAAGCCAACACCCAGGACTACGTGGTGGTGCAGCCGCCGGTGGCCAGCCCGCCGCCGCAACAGGCGGGCAATGGTTATGACGTGGTGGCTTACCCGGTCAGCGGGCAATCGCCGCAGCAGATCGATCAGGACCGTTACGACTGCTATCGCTGGGCCGTGCAGCAAAGTGGCTTCGATCCGGCAGTGGCCACCTATCCGCCTGCGCCCGAAGTGGTGCAGACCTACCGCCAGGCCCAGGGCAGTTGCCTGAGCTCGCGCGGTTATCAGGTGACTTACTGACCCCTGGCAGCCAGCACCACTTCCTGTGGGTCGGCGTGCACCAGCACTTCGGCCCTCGGGTAGGCGGCATGGATCGCATCGGCGGCCTGGTCGCTGATGCCATGGGCCACTGACAGGCTCAAGTCCCCCGGCAGTTCCAGGTGCAATTGCACGAACCAGTGACTGCCGGAGATCCGCGTGCGCAAGTCATGGGCACCCAGCACCCCTGGAACGGCGCAGGCCAGTTCGAGCATGTGCTGGCTGACATCCGGCGGCAATTCTTCGTCCATCAGCACGGCCACGCTCTCGCGGGCTATCTGCAGCGCACTCCACAGGATGTAGACGGCGATCGCCAGGCCAAACCAGGCGTCCAGCTGGTGCCAGCCGAAACTGGCGAGCACCAGCGCCACCAGGATGCTGGCGTTGAGCAGCAAGTCCGAACGGTAATGCAGGGAGTCGGCCCGTACCGCCGTGGAACCGGTTTCGCGGATGACCCGGCTCTGCACCATCAGCAAGGCCACGGTCAGGGCCAGGGACAGCAGCATCACGCCGATACCGACCCAGGGCGCGCCCAGCGGCTCGGGGTTTTTCAGGCGTTCGATGGCCTGGATCGCGATCAGCACCGCACTGGCGGCGACGAACACCGCCTGGGCCATGCCTGACAGCGACTCGGCCTTGCCGTGGCCATACCGGTGGTCGTCATCGGCCGGGCGCAGGGCGTAATGCACCGCCAGCAGATTGAGGAAGGACGCCGCACCATCGAGCAACGAATCGGTCAGGCCCGCCAGCAGGCTCACCGAGCCGCTGAGCCACCAGGCGACGGCCTTGGCCACGATCAGGATGCTGGCCACCGCCAATGATGCGCGGGTGGCCAGGCGCAGCAGGCGCGCGTGTTCCGGACTAGTGCTCATACGAGGCGAATTCCTTCAGAGGCCGCTTCAGGCCGCAGGCTGCAGGCCGTACAGCGCCAACTGTTGCACGCTGCCTTTGTGCTGGATCAGGCGTGGATCATCCAGCGGAAAGCTGCCGCCCAGTTCGCTTTCGAGAATCGCCTGCAGTTTGCGGTTATCGACTTTGCCGTCGGCGCCTATGGCTTGCTGGAGTTTTTCCGGGGCGATCTGCGCGGTTTTTCCGGGCTCCAGGTAGATGGCGCCGGTGGCGAAGTCGACGCCGAAGGCGATCAATCCGGGGATCACGTAAAACAGCAGCCCCACGGCATCGAGCACAGCCACCAGGGGGTCGATCTTGCCTTCGATCTGGCCGCGTCGATCCGGGAAGAAAATCGAGCCGCAGGCGGTGACCTGGGTCAGCAGGGTGGCGACCAGCACACCGCCAATCAAACGGAAGGGAATACGCATGGAAATCTCCTGAGCAAAGCGTGAAGCCAAAGGGGGTGAAGCGTTGTCGGTTTGAGTTCAGACCGTGATTAACGCCAGGCAGTTCGCCGTTATACTCGCGCCTCTGTTTTGGAGCCAGCATGAATTCTTTGCCAATTGATGAAGTTTTGCCTGCACTGCGCGCCGCCCTGGCGACACGCAATGAGGCGGTGCTCGAAGCACCGCCGGGTGCCGGCAAGACCACCCGCGTGCCTTTAGCCCTGTTGAATGAAGCGTGGCTGGCCGGACAGACCATCCTGATGCTCGAACCACGGCGCCTGGCAGCCCGCGCGGCGGCCGAGCGCCTGGCCAGCGAGCTGGGGGAGAAAGTCGGTGAAACCGTGGGCTACCGCATCCGCCTGGACAGCAAGATCGGCCCCAACACCCGTATCGAAGTGGTCACCGAAGGCATCCTGACCCGCCGCCTGCAGGACGACCCGGCGCTGGATGGCGTGGGTTTGCTGATTTTCGATGAGTACCACGAGCGCAGCCTCGACGCCGACCTGGCCCTGGCCCTGAGCCTGAATGGCCGCGAGCTGTTTCGTGATGAGCAACCGCTGAAGATCCTGCTGATGTCGGCCACCCTGGAAGGCGAGCGCCTGTCGCAACTGCTCGACGATGCGCCGATCCTGCGCAGCGAAGGGCGCATGTTCCCGGTGACCCAGCGTTGGGGGCGGCCTTATCAGCCTGGCGAGTTTATCGAGCCACGGGTGGTGCAGACCGTTCTTGAGGCCCTCAACGATGAGCCCGGCAGCCTGCTGGTGTTCCTGCCGGGGCAGGCAGAGATCCGCCGGGTGCATCAGCAACTGGCCGAGGCCCTGGGGGACCGTCGCGAGATCCTGCTGTGCCCACTGCACGGCGAGCTGGATCTTGCAGCCCAGCGTGCGGCCATCGACCCGGCGCCGGCCGGCCAGCGCAAAGTGGTGCTGGCCACCAATATCGCGGAAACCAGCCTGACCATCGACGGCGTGCGCGTGGTGATCGATGCCGGGCTGGCGCGGGTGCCGCGCTTCGATCCGGGCAGCGGCATGACCCGTCTCGATACCCAGCGCATCTCTCGCGCCAGCGCCACACAACGTGCCGGCCGTGCGGGGCGCCTGGAGCCCGGGGTGTGTTATCGCCTGTGGTCCGAGGATCAGCATGAGCAACTGGCGGCCTATGCCAGTGCGGAAATCCTCCAGGCGGATCTGGCCGGGCTGGCCCTGCAACTGGCCCGCTGGGGCGTCGCTCCGGGGCAATTGGTGTGGCTGGATGGGCCGCCCACTGCGGCTTACACCCAGGCCCGGGACTTGCTGGAGCGCCTCGGTGCCCTGGAAGCCAAGGCCGGTGAAGAGGCTACGTTATCGCGCCACGGCCAGGCCATGGCGCAATTGCCGGCCCATCCACGCATCGCCCATTTGCTGCTGCGCGGCCAGGCCCTGGGGCTGGCGGACATGGCCTGCGATGTGGCCGCGCTGCTTGGCGAACGGGACATCCTGCGCGGTGCCGGTGCCGACTTGCACAGCCGCCTGGTGTTGTTGTCGGGCGAAGCCCGTGCGGCTCGCGGTGCCCAGGGTGGGGTGCAGCGGGCACGGCAATTGGCGCGACAGTACCGCGGCTACCTGCGGGGCAACGCCAGCGTCGCGGTGCCGGACCCCGAGCATCCGCGCTGGCTGGGGGCTTTGCTGGCCCTGGCCTATCCGGATCGCGTGGCTCAGCAGCGGCGTCCCGGGGGGGCTGAGTATCGCCTGGCCAACGGGCGTGCGGCGCTGTTCAGCGAGGCCGACAGCCTGATGAAGCAAGCCTGGCTGGTGATTGCCGATCTGGGCAGCCGCCAGGGGCAGCGCGAGGAGCGGATTTACCTGGCGACCGATTTCGATCCGGCACTGTTCGATTCGGTCTTGGCCGAGCAGGTTCGCACCGTCGATCAACTGGATTGGGATGAGCGCGAAGGTGTGCTGCGAGCCGAGCGCCAGCGCAAGGTTGGTGAACTGGTGCTCAGTCGCGAACCCCTGACCGGGCTGGACGAGGCGGCGCGCAGCCAGGCGCTGGTCAACCTGGTGCGGCGCAAGGGGCTGGAGCTGTTGCCCTGGACCCCGGAGTTGCGCCAGTGGCAGGCACGAGTGGCCTTGCTGCGGCAACTGGACCTTGCCGCCAAGTCAGACAGCGAGTGGCCCGATGTCAGTGACGGCGCTTTGCTCAAGGGCCTGGAGCACTGGTTGCTGCCGTACCTGGGCAAGGTCTCGCGGCTCAGTCATTTCGCCCAACTGGACCTGTCGAGCATCGTCCGCAATCAGTTGCCCTGGCCGCTGCCGCAACGCCTCGACGAGCTGGCGCCGCAGCATTTGAGCGTGCCCTCGGGTTCGTCGATTCGCCTGGACTACAGCGAGCAGCCGCCGATTCTCGCGGTGCGCCTGCAAGAGCTGTTCGGCTTGGCCGAGACCCCGCGCATCGCCGGTGGCCGACAGGTGGTCAAGCTGCACCTGTTATCGCCGGCCCGGCGTCCGGTACAGGTAACCCAGGACCTGGCCAACTTCTGGCGCAGCACCTACGCCGAAGTGAAAAAAGACTTGAAGGGCCGCTACCCGAAACACTATTGGCCGGACGACCCGCTGGTGGCCGAAGCGACCGCGCGGGCAAAGCCGCGCAAGTAGCCCGGTCAATAAACGCGGGTTATTGCGCGGCTGGCAGCAGGAAGCGGGCGATCACCGGTAAATGGTCGGAGATGCGCAAGGTGTCGTCCTGCCTGACCCGGGCCTCGACCCGCTTGATGCGCGGGCTGTAGAACAGGTAGTCGACCGTGCGGTCAGGGCCGCTGAGGCTCGGGTCGTTGGGGTAGTGGGTCAGCCAGTTTTCGCGGTCAATGCCGCCGGCCTGGGTATTGGTCGGCACCATCGGATATTTGTCCCACAGCAGGTGCAGCGCGCTGTCGGCGGCGTAGGGCGCGCGCTGTTCCGGCGCCAGGCGCTGGTACTGGCCCAGGGGCAGCAGGTTGAAGTCGCCACCGATCAGCCAGGGCGTGCCGCGCCCTTCGAACATGTCGAGCACCTTGGCGATGGCCGTGACCTGGTTGGGCAAGGTCTCGTCGGCCTGTTTCGCCCGTTCCAGGTGGGTGTTGAGAATGGCCATCTGCCCGCCGTCGGTCAGGGGCAGGTAGCTCACCAGCAGGGCGTTCCTGGGCTGGTACTGACGGCTCAGCAGGTTGGCGGAGGCGATCGGCAGTTGCAGGCGTTCGGCGTGCTCGATCTGGTAGCGGCTCAGGGTGGCCAGTTGCCGGCCGACGCTGCCGAAAATATGCGGTGAGGGAATGAAGTCGGCCTTCCAGTCGTAGGCCTGGGTGCTGCAGGGGTAGAGGTCGGTGACCCGTTCCTGCAACAGCTTGAGCTGGTCCTGGTAAGCGCTGGCCTTGGCGCCGTTGTCCAGTTCCTGCAGCAAGACGATGTCGGGTTGCTCGTCGCGGATAACCCGTGCCACCTCGTCGAGGCTGAAGGCCATGTCCTCGGTGGTGGGGCTTTCATCCGGGCCCTGGGCCTGGTCATTCCAGAACACATAGCGCTTGCCGGCTAGGTACTGGACGTTCCAGGTCATCACCTTCAGCGCCTGGCCGGGCATCAGGATCGGAGCCTTGGCCGCGCAACTGACGGGCAGCGATTCCTTGGCATCCGGGCGCCACGTCAGGCTGTAGACCAGGCTTGCAAACAGTCCGGCCAGCAGGAGCAGGCCCAGCAGGGTGAAGCGAAGTAGACGGGTCATCGGCTCGGCTTATGGCGTTGCAGGATTGAGCGCGAGCATAACCGAGAGCAGGGCCGCGGCCCAAGGGGCAGAGCGGCCGGTGTCGGTTCAGCGTTTGTCGGGCAGATCGCTGATCAGCATGAACAGGCGGAACAGCACCACGCTGGTGAACAACTGCAGGAAGCTGTAGGCGCTGTCGATCACCAACCCCAGGAAGGCGTTCTGCGGGTCCGGGTAGGCCGCACTGCTGGCGCCCTTGAGCAGCCACAACGGGGTCATCACACAGAGGATGCACACCAGGATACGCAGGAAATGACCACGGGTCAGGCGCAGGCTTTCCTTGATCGCCGCCAGCGGTTGCAGGCCCTTGAGCACCAGCAGGTATTCGGCGAATGCCAGCATCACCATCACGCACAGCCCGGGCAGGAAGTACATCGACAGCCCGAGCAGAATCAGCAGGGTGCTGGTGGCGGTCAGCAGGGCAAAGCGCGGCCACAGCGTCAGGGACATGGCCAGCAGGTCACGGGTGCGAGGTGATTCGCCACGGCTGCGGGCATCGAGAAACAGAATCAGGGCGCCGGTGTACAGCGGGTAGACCAGCAGCCCCACCAGCACGCTGTAGCCGGGGAAGGCATCGGGGCCCAGGGCGTTATCGACGACTTGCTGCAACAGCGCTTCGAGTACCACCAGCGGCAGGCACAAGGGCACGATCTGTCCCAGGTTGCGCCGGAAGAAGAACAAGGAGTCGCGGAGCACGTCTAACGGATTCATCGGTTGGTATCGCAGTGGCAGAGCGGTTTGCCACTTTAACCGATGCGGGCCCCGGGCAAGCAAACGTAAACGTTCGGTAAAGCCTATTGAAAGCCCGGGCAACAGCCCCATTACTGATCCGGGCATCAGCCCGTTTCCTGGTCAAACCCTTTATCCACAACGGACAAGGGCCAGTTTTCTACCGGCAATCTAAAGAGGTCGCCATGAACAGCGAAGAGCAAGCCCTGATCGATGGACTGTTTTCACGGTTGCAGCAAGCCGAAACGGATTCAGCCCCACGCGACGCCCAGGCCGAGGCGCGGATCAAGGAGCATCTGACCCGCCAGCCCGCCGCGGGCTATTTCATGACCCAGGCGATTCTGGTGCAGGAGGCCGCACTCAAGAGCCTCGATGAGCAGAACAAGCAGTTGACCCAGCAAATCCAGCAATTGCAAAGCGAACTGCAGCAAGCCAGGGCCCAGGCCGCCGCCCCGGCGCCGAGCACCGGCGGGGGATTCCTGTCGAGCATCTTTGGTGGCTCCCGCGACGCGCAGCCGGCCCCGACGCAAAGTGCTGCGCCGGCGTCCAGCGGTGGCTGGCGTGAACCGGCGCGGCCGTCCTTCAATGCCCAGCCGCAGCAGAATTTTGGTGCGGCACCGCAAAATTATGCGGCGCCGCCGCAAAACTACGGGCAGCCAGCCGCACCGGCGGGCAGCGGGTTTCTCGGTGGGGCGTTGAAAACCGCAGCCGGGGTGGCGGGTGGTGTGATGCTGGCGCAAGGCATCAGCAGCCTGTTCCACAGCAACCAGCAACCCCAGGAAGTGGTGGAAGTGATCAAGGAAGAGCCGGCTCCGGTCAGCGATAGTGGCAGTGGCTGGGGCAATGACGACCAGCGCCTGGCCAATAACGACTCCTGGGGCAGCAATGACCAGGGCGGCCTGGACGATGCCGATTACGGCAGCGACGACAGTTCGTTCTCTGACGACGATTCCTTCGTCTGATCCCTTCGCCTGATCTGCGTTCGGTCCGGGAGCCCATGGCCCCCGGACCGATTATTCGCGGAACATTCCCCATGGCTGGCATACTGGGCGACTTTTCGGGGTTTGAGTCCCGATCCAGCCTGCGCGCTCCAGCGCCATGAGGATTAGCGGTGAAAAAAATCGCTGTGTTCGCCGACGTCCAGAACCTCTATTACACCGTGCGCCAGGCCTATGGTTGCCACTTCAACTACGCCGCCCTGTGGGCTGATATCAGCAAACAGGGGCAGATCGTCGAAGCCTATGCCTATGCCATCGATCGCGGTGACAGCAAGCAGCAGCAGTTCCAGCAGATCCTGCGCAACCTGGGCTTCACGGTAAAACTCAAACCCTATATCCAGCGCAGCGACGGCTCGGCCAAGGGCGACTGGGACGTGGGCATCACCATCGACATCATGGACGCCGCGGCTCACGTCGATGAGGTGGTGCTGGCCTCCGGCGATGGTGACTTCGACATGCTGCTCGAACGCATCATCCACAAGCATGGGGTCCAGGCCGTCGCCTATGGCGTGCCGGGGCTCACCGCCAATTCGCTGATTCGCGCCGCCTCGCGCTACGTGCCGATCGAAGGCGCGTTGCTGCTGAAGAACTGATTATTTTTTGTACGGAGCTGGACAGGTTTGGAACGCATTGCAGTCATCGACTTTGAAACCACCGGGATCTCCCCGAGCAGCAGTTGCCGGGCCACGGAAATTGCCGTGGTGATCCTGCAGCAGGGGCGCATCGTCGAGCGTTACCAGAGCCTGATGAATGCCGGCGTGCGGGTGCCGGGCTTTATCGAGCAACTGACCGGCATCAGCAACGCCATGCTGCGCACCGCGCCTTCGGCGGAGCAGGTGATGAACGAGGTCAACGAGTTTGTCGGCACCACGCCGTTGCTGGCGCATAACGCCGCCTTTGACCAGAAGTTCTGGGATTTCGAACTGGGACGGATCAAGCGCACCCGCTTGCAGAACTTCGCCTGCTCCCTGTTGCTGGCGCGGCGCCTGATGCCGGCAGCGCCCAACCACAAGCTCGGGACCCTGACCCAGTTTGCCGGCCTGCCCCATACCGGCCAGGCTCACCGGGCCATGGCCGATGCCGAGATGGCGGCCAACCTCACCACGCACCTGGCCGAGGAACTGCGCCGCACCCACGGCCTGCGCGAGCTGTCCCATGACTTCCTGTGCACATTGCAGAAAGTCCCGGCGGCGAAAATTCCCGACCACCTCAAGCGCCATCGCGGGTTCTAGGGCTGTTCGTTCGGCGCCGTCAGTGAAACTCGCTTACTTGCCGTTGTGTTCCAACTGGCCCAGGGGCACCCGCCGTTCGATGGCGCTGGAGAGCACGATCGAAGTCTTGCTGGAGCCGAACTGCGCCACCCGGTTGATCAGGTCTTCCAGCTCCGGCATCGACGCCACGGCGGCGCGCATGATCATGCAGGGGTCGCCGGTGACCCGGTAGCACTCGGTCAACTGCGGGATCCGGGCCAGTTCGTCATAGGCCTTCTGGTTGCCGTGCTGGGCCAGGCGCAGTTCGATCACGCACTGGATCGGCAGCCCGAGCTTGGCCATGTCGACGTTGGCCTGGTAACCGGTGATCACCCCGCTGGACTCAAGCTTGGCCACGCGCTCGGCCACGGCGGGGGCTGACAGATTCACCTTGCGCGCCAATTCGGCATAGGTCGCCCGGCCGTTTTCGATCAGTGCAGCGAGGAGCATGCGGTCATATTTGTCCATGATAAGGCTCCCAAACGCCCTGGCTTTCGAATGCATGGCTTATAGCCGTAATCTCCCTATTTTGGAAAGTGTACGGGCCTTATAAACAGGTTTTGTAACTTAATTTCCCTGCTCCGGCTTTCTAAAATAGCCTTCCCATTGCCTGCCTACCGAGCTGCTTATGCCTGGCCTTCGCCGCTTTCCCTTGCCGTTGATTGCCGCCTTTTTTGCCTTGTATGTGATCTGGGGTTCGACCTACCTGGTGATTCGCATCGGCATCGAATACTGGCCGCCGCTGTTGTTGGCCGGGATTCGGTTTGTGCTGGCCGGCAGCCTGATGTATGGCTTCCTGCGCTGGCGCGGCGTGCCGGCACCTACCTGGGCGCAGTGGAAGGCGGCGGGGATGATCGGCATTCTGCTGCTCAGCTGCGGCAACGGCGCGGTCAGCGTGGCCGAACACACCGGCGTGGCCTCGGGTGTGGCGGCGCTGGCGGTGGCCACCGTGCCGCTGTTCACCTTGCTCTGCGGTTATTTTTGGGGCGCGCGTAATACGCGGCTGGAATGGGCCGGCATCGTCCTTGGCCTGATCGGCATCGGCATGCTCAACCTCGGTTCCAACCTGCAAGCCAGCCCACTGGGTGCGGGCCTGTTGGTGTTCGCAGCAGCCGCCTGGGCCTTTGGTTCGGTATGGAGCAAGCACTTGCCGCTGCCCCAGGGCGCCATGGCCAGTGCCGCAGAGATGCTGGTGGGTGGCGTGGTGTTGCTGATCGGCAGTGCCCTGAGCGGCGAACAGCTGGAGAGCGTGCCGCCACTGGAAGGCTGGCTCGCCCTGGCCTACCTGGTGGGTTTTGGCTCGATCATCGCTTTCAACGCCTATATGTACCTGCTCAAGCACGTGCGCCCGGCCGCGGCCACCAGCTACGCCTACGTCAACCCGGCCGTGGCCGTGCTGTTGGGGATCGTGTTTGTCGGCGAGACCATCGGCACCGAAGAGGCCCTGGCAATGGTGGTGATCATCAGCGCCGTGGTGCTGATCGGCCTGCCGCAGTGGCGCCGGTCCAAGCCGGTGGTGGAAGAGCAGACCGCGGCCTGAAGCAGGCCGCCGTTTGTGAGGGTTGGCGACAGCTGGACTTGGCCGGTGGCGTGCCCGTGCCCGTGCTGATGCCGGGCCCCATAAAAAACGCCGGGCATTGCCCGGCGTTGTGTTTTTCAGCGCGCAGGGGTCAGGCATAGCCCGTCAGCATCAGCACGGCGACCATCAGGCCCACCACCGCCGCTGAAAACAGCAGCCCGATACCCGCGACGCGCCATAGCGAGTAGAACGGACCGTTGCTCGCCTTGTGCTCCAGCAACAGCGGCCCGAACAGTTGACGCGCATAAGCGTTCATCGCAAACAGAGGCGGCAGGACGAAAACCACGGCGGGGATGTTATCCGGCAGGAAAAACCCGGCCAGGGTCATGGCGACAAAAAGTCCGATGCCGATTGCCCAGACGGTGTTGGCCTCGGACTCACGGCCCAGTGCCTTGAGGTTCTGGACGATGAAGTAGGCGCCCGCCACCGAGGTGCCGAAGAAGGTGCCCAGGCCGACGGCGGCCACACTGTAGAGGCGCTGATTGTGGGCGGGGGTCTTGTCGGCGAGCAGTTCGGCCGCGGGGGCCTGGAAGGGGTTTTCGTTGTCCATGGGGGCAGTGGCTCCTGAGGTGCAAGGCATTGGGGGCGCGATAGGACGGGCACCAGGGCGCATCGATCCGCCCGCGCAGGGCAATTCTGCTCGGCTGGCGGCCGAGCGTCCACCTCGGCGATTGTCCGCCGTGCCTGGGTTTCGACTCAGGAGAACGCCCCTGAATTAGGGTAAACTGCCGCGCATTGCACCCTGTGCTGACATTTTTCCTACGGTACCCCCATGACATTCGCCACTCTTGGCCTGATCGAACCCTTGCTGCGTGCTCTCGAAACGCTTGGCTACCAGACCCCGACCCCGGTGCAGGCGCAAGCTATTCCAGCCGTACTGGCCGGTCGCGACCTGATGGCAGCCGCCCAGACCGGCACTGGCAAGACCGCCGGTTTTGCCGTGCCGCTGTTGCAACTGTTGGCCATGGAAGGGCCGAAAGTCACCGCCAACTCAGTCCGCGCGCTGATCCTGGTGCCCACCCGCGAGCTGGCCGAACAAGTGCACGAAAGCGTGCGCCAATACGCCGAAAACCTGCCCCTGAGCACCTACGCGGTGTACGGCGGCGTCAGCATCAACCCGCAGATGATGAAGCTGCGCAAGGGCGTCGACCTGCTGGTCGCCACCCCGGGTCGGTTGCTTGATCTGTTCCGCCAGAACGCGCTGAAGTTCAACCAACTGCAAACCCTGGTGCTGGACGAAGCCGACCGGATGCTCGACCTGGGCTTCTCGGAAGAGCTGTCGAATATTTACCGCGTGCTGCCGAAAAAGCGTCAGACCCTGCTGTTTTCTGCCACCTTCTCCGACGAAATCCGCCTGCTGGCCGGGCAGATGCTCAACGACCCGCTGAGCATCGAAGTCAGCCCGCGCAACGTTGCTGCCAACACGGTCAAGCAATGGGTGGTGACGGTGGACAAGAAGCGCAAGCCGGAACTGTTTGTGCACCTGATGCGCAAAGGCAAGTGGAAGCAGGTGCTGGTGTTCGCCAAGACCCGTAACGGGGTCGATGCCCTGGTGGAAAAACTTCAGGGCATGGGCGTCAACGCCGATGGTATTCACGGCGACAAACCCCAGGCCACCCGCCAGCGTGCGCTGGATCGGTTCAAGGCCAGCGAGACGCAGATCCTGGTGGCCACCGACGTCGCCGCCCGCGGCCTCGACATCGAAGACCTGCCGCTGGTGGTCAACTTCGATTTGCCGATCGTCGCCGAAGACTATATCCACCGCATTGGCCGTACCGGGCGTGCCGGTGCCACCGGCGAGGCGATCTCCCTGGTGTGCGCTGATGAGGTGAACCTGCTGTCGGCGATCGAGACCCTGACTCGCCAGACCCTCAAGCGCCATGACGAGCCGGATTTTGTGCCCGAGCACCGGGTGCCGGAAACCGACGCCAGCGGCCAAGTGGTGAAAAAACCGAAAAAGCCGAAAAAACCCAAGACCTCCGGTGGCAAGCGCAACCTCGGCAAGTGGGTGGAAAGCGGTGAAGTGGCCGAAGCCCCTTCAGTAAAACCGGTGCGTAAAGTGCCGGTCTTCAACACGGGGCCGCGCAAAAGGAAGCCTTGAGGGGCAGCGGCAAGCTTCTAGGGGCAAGCTGCAAGTTTTGAAGCTTGCGGCTTAGGTCTTGTCGTTTAGCCAGCCCTTGATGCCCATTCCTGCGGCTCTCCCGCCGGCGAAGCAGGCGGTGAGCAGGTAGCCGCCGGTGGGGGCTTCCCAGTCGAGCATTTCGCCGGCGCAGAACACCCCCGGCAGGGCCTTGAGCATCAGTCGTTCATCCAGCGCTTCAAAGGGCACGCCGCCAGCACTGCTGATGGCTTCGTCCAGCGGGCGGGTTTTTACCAGATTCAGGGGCAAGGCCTTGATGGCCTGGGCCAGCGAGGCTGGATCGGCGAAGCATTGGGCGTCGGTCAGTTCGCGCAGCAGGGCGGCCTTGAGTCCATCGATGCCCAACTGGCTGTGCAGGTGCTTGGCCATGGAGCGCGAGCCCCGTGGCTTGCTCAGCGCTGCCAGGACTTTGTCCGCAGCCTTGCCCGGTAGCAAGTCGATATGCACGGTGGCCACGCCGTGCTGCTGGATAGCCCGGCGAATCGGTGCCGACAAGGCGTAGATCAGGCTGCCTTCGATGCCACTGGCGGTGATCACGCATTCACCCAGTCGCGGTTTATCGTCGTTGAGGCCGATGGCCACGTTTTTCAGCGGCGCGCCGGCGAATTTCTCGCGCAGCAACGGGCTCCAGCCCGCCACGTCAAACCCGCAGTTGCTGGGCTCCAGCGGCGCCAGCGGGATGCCGCGCTGTTCCAGCAACGGCAGCCAGGCACCGTCCGATCCCAGCCGGGCCCAACTGCCGCCGCCCAGGGCCAGCAGCACGGCGTCGGCCTGTACCGCAATTTCGCCTTCCGGGTTATGGATTCGCAGGCTGTTATCGGCATTCCAGCCCAGCCAGCGGTGGCGGGTGTGGATAACTACACCGGCATCGCGCAGGCGCTTGAGCCAGGCACGCAACAGCGGCGCAGCCTTCATTTCGGTAGGAAACACCCGGCCGGAGCTGCCGACAAACGTCTGGATACCCAGCTCATGAATCCACTGGCACAGCGCCTCGGCGCCAAATTCCCGCAGCAACGGGGCGATGTGCGGCGCCCGCTCGGCGTAGCGGGAAAGGAAGGCCGGATAGGCTTCGGAGTGGGTGATGTTCATGCCACCGACCCCAGCCAGGAGGAATTTTCGGCCCACCGATGGCATGCCGTCGTACAGGTCGACCCGAACCCCGGCCTGGCTCAGCACCTCGGCGGCCATCAGGCCGGCGGGGCCACCGCCGATAATCGCGACGTGGGAAGGAGGGGAGGAGGGCATCAATAAGCCTAGAAAATGGGGGGAGGGATATTGTAAGCAATGCTAGGGAGCAGTCACCTATCTTGAGGTGCCGTCACCGCAGTTCTGCTGATGGCCGACGGGCCGTGCAGATCATTCAGGCTGGCTGCGTCGGAGCAGCTTCCTCTGGATAAGTTGCCGGCCATTGGCATGGAGTGCATGCCGTCGGATTCATCATCAGATATTCAACAGGTTCAACAGTCGCTGATTGACCTCTTGCGCATCGAACGTTTCCTGGGCCATGCGATAGCTTTCCTGGCCCATTTTTTCCAGGCGTTCGGGGTGCTCGATGATGAAGAGCATCTTTTCTGCGAGCTTTTGCGCCGACCAACGTGGCACTAGAAAGCCATTTACGCCATCGACCACCGTTTCACGGCAGCCTGGCCCATCTGTCGTGATTACGGCTCTCCCCACGGCCATCGCCTCTTGCGTACTTCGAGGAACACCTTCTCGATAGTAGGACGGCAAGACGAACACGTCGGATTCGATAATCCAGTCCACGACATTGGAGACATGTCCTGGGTGTACCACCAGCCCATCTTCGACCAGTTGTTTGAGCGTCGCCGCCGATAGGCCGCCGGGGTTTTCTTCGTCCAGCCCGCCCAGCATTACGAACCGAGTCTGCGGGTAGCGCTCCTTTACCAGTCGAGCCGCTGTCACATATTCGTTCACGCCTTTTTCCGCAAGCAACCTGCCGATAAACAGAAAGGAAATGGGTGCTTTAGCGACGGTGGGAGAGTAGGGGTAGTCTTGAAGATTCAGGCCTATGGCGCCCAGCACATCAACTCTTTTTACAGTGATGCGGTACTTGTCTATCAGGTCGACCGGATCATCCGGGTTGAGGAAAATAATCCTCTCGAGAAAGGGAAAAGACAGGCGATAAAGAAGTGCCTGGACTTGCCTTAGCACCCTCAGTTTGTAGCCGGTTCCAGAGGGTGTGTCGGTAAAGACATACCCTAGCCCCTCAAGCATGCCGACCCGGCGTTTGACGCCAGCCAGCACTGCGGCAAAGGTCCCGAATATCACCGGCTTGGAAAAATAGGAGAACACCAGTTCCGGTTTTATCTGCTTGAGGATCTTTGCCAGTTTGAGGGTGTTGGCAATATCGGAAAACGGGTTCAAGCCAGTGCGGCTGAAGCTGTAGTCGACAGTAAGGGCTCCAAGTTTCTGGACCTTTTCCCGGCTCTTTTCGTCGTAATCCAATGCCAATGCATAGACTTCATGGCCGGCAGCAACCAGGGCCTTGATCAGATCTGCACGAAATCCGTAAACGCACGCAGCAGTCGTTCCGACCAGCGCAATCTTCATTTAAAACTACCTGTATCCATCTGGATTGTTCGACTGCCAGCGCCACGTATCTTCCATCATCTCTTTCAAACCGAGTTCTGCCTTCCAGCCCAGATCGTGAAGTGCCTTGGACGGATCTGACCAGCATTGCGCAATGTCGCCCTGCCGACGGGGGGAGAGGGTGTAGGGAATGCTGCAGCCAGAGGCCGCTTCGAATGCCCGGATCATCTCCAGTACTGAGTAACCCACACCCGTCCCCAGGTTCCAGGCGTTTATGCCGGAGTGTTGGGAAATGTAGTCCACGGCGGCTAGATGCCCTTTGGCAAGATCAACGACATGGATGTAATCCCGAACACCGGTGCCATCGTGCGTCGGATAGTCGTTGCCATAGATGGAGAGCCTTTCGAGTTTTCCCACGGCGACACGGCTGATGTAGGGCAACAGGTTCTCCGGCGGGCCATTTGGGTCCTCGCCTAGCAGGCCACTATGATGCGCGCCCACCGGATTGAAGTAACGCAGCAGCGCAACTGACCAGCGTGGATCGGCGGTCGCCATGTCCTGCAAGACTTTTTCCACCATTAACTTGGAACAGCCATAGGGGTTGGTGGGTGTTCCCAGTGGGCAGCTCTCGACAATCGGTTTCTGCACCGGATCGCCGTACACGGTGGCGGAAGAACTGAACACCAGGTGGTATACACCTGCGGCTGCCATGGCCTGGCACAGGGTGATGCTGCCACTGAGGTTGTTCTGATAGTAGGACAACGGCTGTTTTACACTTTCTCCGACGGCTTTCAGGCCAGCAAAGTGCAACACCACGTCAATCTCATGTTCGGCAAAAATGCGGTCAAGGGTGGCCCGATCGCAAACATCGCCCTGGATAAATACCGGTGTACCTCCGGTTATTTGCTGCACGCGCTGTAGCGATGACATGGAGCTGTTGCACAAGTTGTCCAGGACCACGGCTTGGTGGCCGGCCTGGAGCAACTCCAGCAAGGTGTGTGAACCAATATAACCTGCGCCGCCAGTTATTAAGAACCGCATAGTTTTGATCCTACTTCAAGGGCGGTTGCAGGAGCTGAGTGCAACACGGTTATTGAATTGAAGCAGGAGCCTCATGTTGCAAGCCCATCAGCTGAGTGAATACCTCGATCGGACACAGCCAGTTAAATCGCTTGCGTGGTCGGAT
>NZ_JCBCUS010000015.1:0-107918 GCF_059862355.1 Pseudomonas sp. MF09150
TGGCTGGCTGAAAGAAAATCGCAGGATCGGCACTCGCTATGACAAGCTGGCCAAGAGCTTTGCAGCCATGGTCACCTTGGCCTGCAGCCTACGTTGCATGCGGCAATACTTTTCGTACAAAGCCTAGTCAGAAATCTACAAACCAGTTGTAAAATCGATACCCCGCGATAACTGACACTGCGCATGTGGTTAGGCTCAATAGAGGCCATTGTCCTTCAACGCCCAGCCACCACTGCACTTTGAACAGAAACGCTCCCATCAACACACAGGCCAGAACACCTAGAGCCAGGCCAATTAACGCAAATAGCCGAGTCCCTAACCCCGGATTTCCGCCATGCCAATTCTCACTCAGGCAAAAGGGACAGTGATTCGACGAAGGCGAATAGCCCCAGAAGCCACGGCTATATGTCGCTCTCGGAACCATCGCTTTGCCACAGTTTTGACAGGTAACCATCGAGTGTTTCATACCGCACCTCAGCTCAGACGTCCTAGATGAGCCCATGGTGCGCGACCGCGGAAAAAACCCAATTGCGTGGCCCGAGCTACCCAGCGCCCCGGCCTGGGCTAGGATCAAACCCTGGTCGCCAGATAACCGATACCATGCTGTGCACGACCGACACCATCTAATGCCCGCCGGTGAGTGGCTAGCTCCGCCTTGTCGCAGAACGATAATTCAGGACGCCAGTTCAACTCCTCAAATAGCCGTTCATCGAAAATATGTGCGCGGGGGCACTTATGGGGGCACTTACGCAGAATACAAACAAAAATGCATTTTAAAACAGTAACTTAGATACAAATATTTAATCCCCCCGGCTCCACCACTTCAACATCTAAAGACGTCCACGGACGTCTTTTTTTGTGCCTGAAATCAAGTAAATACGGGGCTTTCAGCGCCATTAGTGTCCGCGAACTTCCAGCAAGATCTATGTCTTTTGGTATTCCAGATGGTATTCCAAGCCTTCAAGTGCTAATTTTTGGAATACCAAAACATCTCATGGAATACCAATGTGCGCTCAAGCTACTCGCCTTTCTGAACTCAAGATCAGAGCCGCCAAACCTTTAGAGAAGGATTACGTCCTAGTTGATGGTGATGGCCTTCAGATGCGAGTGAGAATCAATGGCTCGAAGCTCTGGAACTTTAACTACTACCACCCTGTAACCAAGAAACGCATCAACATGGGGCTTGGCACGTACCCTGAGCTGTCTCTCGCCCAAGCACGAAAAATGACCATTGAGGCAAGGGAGCTTCTGGCTACTGGTATTGATCCGAAAGAGCAGCGAGATAATCTAAAGCAGGCTAAGAAGGCTGAAACCGAACACACATTTCAGAACGTAGCCACTGCTTGGTACGAGCTCAAAAAAGACTCGGTCACGCCTGCTTATGCCGAGGACATCTGGCGCTCGTTGACGTTGCACGTTTTTCCGGACCTTGGCACCACACCGATCTCAGCCATCAGTGCACCACAAGTCATAAACCTGCTTCGGCCACTCGAAACCAAAGGCAGTCTTGAAACAGTTAAACGGCTATCACAGCGACTCAACGAAATCATGACCTACGGGGTCAACTCGGGACTGATTCACGCAAACCCGCTTAGTGGGATTCGATCCGTCTTCAAGAAGCCGAAAAAGAAGAATATGCCGGCACTTGCTCCCGATGAGCTGAAAGAACTCATGGTGGCAATTGCCAATGCCAGCATAAAAAGGACCACTCGCTGCCTGATCGAATGGCAGCTCAACACCATGACCCGCCCAGCAGAGGCAGCCACCACTCGCTGGGAGGACATCGACTTCGAGAAGAAAATTTGGACGATTCCTGCTGAGCGCATGAAGAAACGCCGTATACATATTGTGCCGCTCACAGATCAAGCACTGGCACTGCTGGAGGCAATCAAACCCTACAGCGGACACAGAGAGTATGTATTTCCTGCAGACCGTGACCCTCGAACCCATTGCAACAGCCAGACCGCTAACATGGCGCTAAAGCGCATGGGCTTCGAAGGTCGGTTGGTAAGCCATGGCATGCGCTCAATGGCTAGCACTATTCTCAACGAACACGGCTTGGATCCTGAGCTGATTGAGGTGGCGCTTGCCCACGTCGACAAGGACGAGGTTCGTAGCGCCTACAACCGAGCGGAATATATCGAGCGCAGACGCCCGATGATGGCTTGGTGGAGCGAGCACATTCAGGAAGCAGCCACCGGCAACATGTCGGTGTCAGCCATAACGGAAAATCGGGACAGAAAAGTCGTTTCGATTCGCTGACGAGCTTATCCCTGACCAGGAGCAAGCAGTGCCGTTCCAGGTCAGGGGCACCCGACAAGTGTTAAGTATCTGGCACGTAATGGATCGTACTTACCAGACGCCTGACAGCATGCAAGAAGTTATCAAATGCGCGGTAATCGCTTGGAGTGCAAGGCACGCTAACAAAGCCTCTTCCTTCGGGCGGACGAATGCGGCCATGAGAGCGCCCTGACTGATATGACCAACCTTCAGCGAGAAGACGCCTAATCAGCAGATTGATGTCCTTGGATGAGCTGTATCTTCTCATTATCGCCCCTCCACCAATGCGTCCCGATATCTCGCAGCATAGGCGCCGGCCGAAAAGCGCCATTCGCTGAACGCACGCTCAGCACCAATCACGTCAATAGGGTTGCTGTAGTAGTAACCCGTCTGACCGATTGTGTTCTGAAAGAAGCGGCCCAGCGGGTCGATCATAATGTACGACTCTGTCATGTCGTCATTACCCTCGACACACATCACGTCATGAAAAATGTCATGCCGTGCAACGAATGCGAGAAAATCCTCAGACGAAACCGCCAGATCACTGGTTACTACCTGCAGCATGCGCAACACTTTCCATCGATCTGGCATAAGCGCATGCATGATCGGCGACATGTCTTCTTGGTGGTTCAGCGCATTGACCACTGTATTGACCTTCAATCGCAGAGCCGAATTCTGCGACTTTGCGCGCACCAGTATTTCGGGGAGCGAGTCCACGTCCAGCAAAGAGCCACGGCTGTCGAGGCGGCCAATGCCGATGTTCCTGGTAGGATCCGCTGAGTCAATACTCAGTCCGAGCATGGAAACCAGCGGTGCGAGCCGGTCAATCAAATCGTTTGTGAGCCGGCTACCATTGGTGATAATGGACGCACCCATCCCCTTAGTTCTCGCATAATCCAGTGCGCGAAGCAGAGCATCTTGATACAGCAGCGGCTCTCCACCGGCCAGATTCAAACGAATACTGGACCACGTCATGTGCTGACTGAGCGGATTGGCATCGTTCTCCGGATGAAAGAATGCCTGCAGTTCATCGAGCAAATTACGGACGCGAGTCCAGTCATGCAGCAACTCCCTGCCGGCACCATCCCATTTCGCATAGCAGTAGCGGCACTTGTAGTTACAAGCTTCAGTGATGTGCCAGTTGATAACCAATTCGGAAACATGAGGACGCATAGCCCCCTCTCCACTTCGGAGATACACCATGATTCAGCTCCTGGTGAAAGAGGGTTAGGCGTCGAGATGAGCGACATAGCAAAGCCGGAACCCGACTTTGACGCCCTTGTAGCTCATCGTCATATGAACAGGGCAGAGATTGCGCTCAATTGAGCCACCGACAATAGATTGGCCGGTTGCTACAGAGGCAATCGGCGCTGCTCCATGCAGGTGGTCAGACAGCCACTCGCCGAAACCCGGCACAGAGAGGAATGGGACTCCTTCGTCGTTGTCGACCCATTTCAGGTTCGGTCCATAGTGCATGGAGCCGTCAGGCCGGTAGCAATGCGAAGAATTGCCACCCAGCCTGCCATCCCCACCGACAATGCCCCAGCCCAACTGTTCATAAATAGGATCGTCTGGCATCTCTCCCTTTTTGACGACAAGGCTACGCACCGATGACACATGGCTAAAGTCCATCGGCGGCGGGGCGATCTGCTGCCATTCTTCGACACTCAGCAGTCGAACAGAAAGCCCTGTCAGCCGCTCATAGTCACGACAATAGGCCAAAGCATCCAGCCAGGTCACGCTCACCGGAAGCTCAGCGGGATCCATGTTGATACTGCCCAAGTCGTCGATTTCCTTCGAACTTGTTTTGAGCGCCTTCTCTTTCCTGGCCTGCCCCCAGTTCGACCGAGCACAGAAATCGAAAAAATCAACGATCGAAACGAGGGGAGAAACCATCAAGCAGCTCTCACCGAGCCGGTGCGGGATGAAGTCATCGGATGAGACCCCAGTATCAGGGCGTGGCGTTCGGTACCCCTTGCCGGCAATGAGCTCACGCTGAATCAGCTTCGCATAACCAGGCCAATTGGCTGCCGTTCCACCTTCGTTGTAATGACGCGATTCTGCATCGTGCTCCAGCTTTTCCGTCCAAGTGCCGGTTGCAAAGTACAAATGCCCGTCCAGCTTGCTCCGGTCCATAGCCTTGGGGACTTCGTCCTTATTAAAGAACGGGTAAAGCGGGTTGGAGGAAAACTTCTTGTCGCGTTGATCACGAACAACCCAGTCAAAAGCGCCGTTGGCACCCTTCAGGAATATAAGGTTGGCATTTCCCGGAACTGGTAGTACGTCCACCCAGCCTTCATCGGAGCCTTCAATTTCTTTACGGAACAGCTGGAACATCTGCAGCTCAAACGCCAGATCTTCTTCGGACATGTTGTAACTGCGCATCACCGGCTTACCCACTGCCGGCTCCATCAGATTGTTGCCCATCATGTTGTACATGCAGCCGATGAACTCACTTACCGCATTGAGCATCAACATCCGGCCGGTCATATCGAGGTAGTCGAGACCGCAGCCATCCTGCATGTACTCCGCACGCATGAGGATTTTGTCCTCATGCGGCTCACAAAAAGCGTATCGCTGCTGGTCTGTCCAAAATGTGCGGCCAGCTACTTGGTCAAAATCCAGACGACCGTACGCGCGCGGAGCGAACAGGCAAGAACCCACCCCGGTAAAGATCCGCTTGGGCAGTGCCAGACCGGAGTTGAACAACCGATCGGCAACCTGCTGTGCCACTAGAGCACCAGCCATTCTTGGTGAATACGACCACTTAATGAGATCAGTCGGCACCGACATGCCGTGCTCGCACAGAAAGTCGGCAACCTTCTGCTGCTCGACCTCGCGCCAGTGGGTATAGGACTGCGCACCGAGGGTGCGGGCAAGAGCGTCCTGTAGCGCAACCGATTTGACGGAGCGCGCAATCTGCTTGGGAATAGGCCGCGACCAACGACTGCGCAGCTCGTCTACAGCACCACGGATGTGGTCGTGATGAAGGCCTTCGATTCGCATTGACCAGAAGCGCTCAGAACTCCCGTCTTCGGTGTTCGGCTTCTCAGTCAGGACATGGACGTCACGCGATGCACGCAACAAATCAGACATATTCATAGCTCTCTCCAATAAAGCCACGGCAACAACGCACCGTGATGCCTCAGGCAACAGGTCATGGTCAGCAGGGATTTGGAGAGAGAGGGCAAGGCCCTTTGAGCTGATCAACTGAGGAGGCAACTGCTCAGCCGTGGTTGCTCAGGCACCACACGCACTTAAGCGATAGTTGATCTTATTACTGACCATAGCCCGATTACAAGGCCTCGATTGTTGAGGTTTTCGATTCAAAATAATTTCAACCACACATTACTGCTATGACATCACCACCAAAGAGGTTCGTCCCATGTCATTGCAGTGTCCTCGCTGTCATTCCCCCAAAATCGCTTCTTTCCATCACGCCATGAAAGTCGGCGCGGCCATCGGCACCGTGGGTGGTGCTGCGCGCGGCGTCAGTGCTGCGCTGGCTTGGGGGCAAGCGGGGGCCCTTATTGGCGCTATCGCCGGCCCTGTCGGTATCACCCTCGGTTCTGTATCGGGTGCCATCCTCGGCGGGTTGGCCGGCGGTGTCGGCGGTTGTGCTCTCGGTGCACAACTGGGCGAGTCGCTTGATCGCCACGTTCTGGCCCATAACCTCTGCTTGCTATGTGGACACCGCTTCAACCTCCCGACCTAACCAAATCAACGTCACTTCTATTTATTAGGTCCGGACGGTGCTGCGCTGGGCGCGGCGCTTTATGCCGGCCTGCACCCAAAGGAATCTCAACCATGGCTCATCTCGTCGAAACTATGGCCTACGCTGGCGCTGCACCGTGGCATGGCCTAGGCAAACTGCTCACGCAGAAACAATCCATCGAAGTCTGGCAACGCGAGGCTGGAATGGACTGGGCGATCCAAGAAAGCCCCGTTCACTTCAAAGCCGACACTGTCGGCCATCTCGGCAGCATCCACTCCTTCCCCGAGCAGAAGGTGCTCTTCCGTTCGGACACCAAGGCTCCGCTGTCGGTGGTTTCCCAGCGCTACCACACCGTGCAGCCGCGAGAGGTGCTGGAGTTCTACCGCGATCTCACCGAGGTCTCGGGCTACGAGTTGGAGACTGCGGGGGTACTCAAGGGCGGTCGCAAGTTCTGGGCGCTG
Organism: Pseudomonas sp. MF09150; assembly: GCF_059862355.1. Taxonomy (NCBI): domain Bacteria; kingdom Pseudomonadati; phylum Pseudomonadota; class Gammaproteobacteria; order Pseudomonadales; family Pseudomonadaceae; genus Pseudomonas; species Pseudomonas sp. MF09150. Next base: position 6,457 of record NZ_JCBCUS010000015.1, read on the forward strand.
GCGCGTACCGGGCAAGGAGCAGTACTCAAGGGTAACGATCAGGTCAACGGCTACTTGCTACTGGCTACATCCTGCGATGGCACCCTGGCCACCACAGCAACACCAACCACCGTGCGAGTGGTGTGCAACAACACCCTGACCATCGCCCTGGACGGCACCAGCCGCGCGATCAAGGTGCCGCACAACACCCGCTTCGACCCGAAAGTAGTGAAGAAGCAGCTCGGCATCGCCGTCTCGCAGTGGGATGAGTTTATGTACCGCATGCGGACCTTGTCTGAGCGCAAGGTGCAGTGGCATGAGGCGCTGGGGTTCTTCATGACCGTGCTGTGTGAGACCAGTCCAACCGGCGCACTGCCGGAGGTACTGCCAAACGAACGCGCTCTGCGCAAGGTTCAGGAGCTGTACGAAGGTCGTGGTCGGGGCAGTCAGCTCGACTCGGCACGCGGCACCGCCTGGGGCCTGCTCAACTCCGTGACCGAGTTTGTCGACCACGAACGGCGGGCACGTAGCAACGAGTACCGCATGGACTCGGCCTGGTTCGGCCAGGGGGCGCAGATTAAACAACGTGCCCTGGAAACCGCCCTGCAACTGGTCGCTTGACTGCCCACATACTCACCCCATAACGCCCGATCAGCCTGGTAGCTGATCGGGCGTTTCTATTTCCCCAAGGTGAACGTTATGAAAGCCACTTCATTGAACCGCAGCACCGACAAGCCACGCCCAGCGCTGCGCCTAATCAGTACCAAGGAGTTACCGCGTGAAGATTGGCTGGCCGTGCGTAAACAGGGCATCGGCAGTTCGGATGCAGGCGCGGCCGTTGGCCTCAATCCCTATAAATCACAGCTAGAACTGTGGCTGGAGAAAACGGGACGCGACACCACATTGCCCAAGGCCGACCCGCACGATGAAGAAAGTCCGATGTACTGGGGCAACGTGCTGGAACCAATCGTGGCCTGGCACTACAGCAAGCGTACTAATAACAAGGTGCGGCGCATAAACGCCGTACTGCAACATCCGAATCCGGATATGTCCTGGATGCTGGCCAACATCGATCGCGAGGTGATCGGTACCGACGATGTGCAGATTCTCGAATGCAAAACCTCCGGCATAAATGGCGCACGTCTCTGGAAGAACGGTGTTCCTGAGTATGTGCAATTACAGGTCATGCATCAGCTCGCCGTCACTGGTAAGCAGGCTGCGGATGTAGCGGTATTGCTCGGCGGGCAAACGCTGGAGATCCACCGCATTGAACGGGACGACCAGATGATTGCTCGTCTGATCGAACTGGAACGCAGGTTCTGGCAGTACGTGGAAACCGATACACCACCACCTGCAGATGGATCCGCCTCGGCTGAGCTGGCATTGCGTTGCCTGTACCCGGAGGACAATGGCCAGAGCTTAGATCTCAGCAATCATGCTGGGCTGACTGCTGCCTATATCGAGCTGAAGGCGGTACGTCAGTTGATCGCTGAAAAGGAAACGCGTGAAGCCCAGCTCAAGCAAATGCTGCAGCAAGCCATGGGCGATGCTAGCCGCGCGGAGTTTAGTCACGGCTTCATCAGTTGGAAAAAGTCCAAAGACAGCACCGTGCTGGATGTCGAAAACATGCTGAAGGAGAAGCCTTACCTGCAGGCTCGCTACACCAAGCTCAAGCAAGGCAGTCGGCGCTTCTTTGTCGGCTGATCTTCACCTTACTCAACCCTTTCCCCTTGGCCAGTCCATGCAGTTAGCCCTGCGTGGCTGGCCTTTATCGTTTGTAGGAGAACCATCATGTTGAAAGGCTTAGCCCTAACACCGCCGATACTCGGACGTATCTCCATCGGCAAGGTCATCGAAAAAAACGGCAAACGCCTGCCGGAAAAGGATGATCAATTTACCATCACCTCTCAGGTACACAGCAAAGACGGCTGGCTGCTACACCCACTCAACGATGAGTTGCGCAAAGGCCAGGACGACAAGTTGCGCAGTATTCCTGTGCGCTTGCTGTTCAATGAGCCGGAGCTGAATTTTCGAGCGGACTACACGCTGTTTGATCGGCAATCAGGACGACCGTTGTGCATCGGCAATGGTGAGCACTGTAAGCGGGTTACGCAGGACGGCATGCAGTCGTTGCCATGTCCTTCACCGGATGCCTGCCCACTGGCCAAAGGCGGTGCCTGCAAACCCTACGGCCGGCTGAATGTGCTGATTGGGGATGATGATCCGCTAGGCAGCTTCGTGTTCCGCACCACCGGCTTCAACAGCATCCGCACCCTAGCGGCTCGCCTGCAGTACTTCAAAGCTATTTCCGGTAATCGATTGGCTTGCCTGCCGCTGGAGTTGCGCCTGCGTGGCAAGTCAACGCGGCAAAGCCATGGAACACCAATTTTCTACGTCGATCTCACAGTACGCAGCGGTATGGACATGGCCGAAGCACTGCAGTCTGCGAGTGAGCTAGATGTGCAACGACAGGCGGCTGGCTTTGATCAGACAGCGCTGGATGAAGCCGCGCGCCGTGGCTTTGGCAATGGTGCCTTTGAGGACAGCGAAGAAGACGCCGGTGCAGTGATTGAAGAGTTTTACCCCACCGAAGAAATCCCACTCTCAACCACAAGCATTTTCCCGCGCTCTACGAAACCCAGCCTATTCGAGAAGCTGGACACGCAAGCCCAGCGCCACACCTCACCGACAGATAACCATCAAGGAACTTCACATGCGTCTACACAAGCTGAAGGCCAGTGAATCTACTGGTACCTACCAAATCGAGTCACCGATCAGTGAAGCCGACATTCTGCTAATGGCCCGGCAATTGGCAAATCTACGCCTGCGCCGAGGACGGGCATTAACTTCGCCGAAGGACGTCTTCAGCCACCTGCAAGCATTGTTGGGCGATTACGAACATGAGGTATTCGCCTTGCTTCTACTCGATAACCGGCACCGAGTAATCGTCTTTCACGAACTGTTCCGGGGCACCCTGGACAGTGCAAACGTCTATCCCCGCGAAGTCGTCAAAACCGCCCTAGAGCACAACGCTGCAGCAACTGTATTAGTACACAACCACCCTTCCGGTGATCCAGAACCTAGCCAAGCAGACCTCACCCTGACCCACAAACTACAGGAGGCCTTGAACCTGGTTGGGGTGCGAACACTGGACCATATCGTGGTAGGTCGCGAGGGCTGCGTATCGCTGGCGGAGCAGGGCTATCTATAAGGAGAACACGACGATGAAGCTACTACGCATGTTTGCGGCCGTACTCATGTTCACCGGCATACTTGCGGGCTGCTTGGCCACTCTATTGTTGGTGCTTTTGATGGTGCGGTTCCCACCACTGCTGATCGCCGTACTGCTGGCGTGTTGGATGTTCTGCCGTCTCTTAAAGGCATTGGCACCCAAGCCAGCAGCGGCAGATGCCACCACGGCAGCACCGAAATAACCCTACGTCTGAGGAGCGTCAGGCATGCACTAGCGCCTCAACTCAATAGGAAACATAACAATGAACAGACAGTGTTTGATCTGCGACTCCAGCGCCGTGCTGACACGTGACGCCGCCAAAGGGCTGACCTTGCTGATCGGGTTGTTTAATGGCGCAATCGAGGGTGCTCAACGTCCGCATGAAAGGAGCGGCCAGTTCGCTCTTCTCAGCGGGCTGGCCGCAGTTATGCCTGCTTATCCAGCGGCCAGAAAAGAGGCAGATGAGGTTGTGCGGTTCCACTTCGCCGACTTTGACTCTCTCTGCCTACGCTGTGGTGCTTTGTTCAACGAAGCAGCCGAAATCAAGGAGCGGCTTAACCCCGGCTGAGGCGCGCCACCAAACTCTCCACAAACTCCAACACCAGCGTACGGTCACCTGAGTCCAGCACGGATAACAGCCCCTGCAGTCGACGCGCCTGATCCTCCTGACGCGTGCTGCCCTCAGTTAGCAGGTCAGCAGTCTCGCAGCCGAAGACCGTCGCCAGCTCAATTAAGCGTTCGATGTTAGGCATCACAACGCCACGCTCAATACGGGATACGGCCTCGCTTCCAATCCCGAGCTTTTCCGCAACCTGCTCCTGACTCAACTTGCTGCGAATGCGCTGGCGCGCAATGGCTTGCCCAACAAACTCCGCTAGCTGCTTCGATTTGGTTTTTGACATTTCACCCTCCAGGACAACCTGGATGGTTGAGCATCAACCCATTGACATGAAGGACTCATCAAACCGAGACTCACCCCAATAGGTTGATATTCGACTTTTATCTAACCCACGACTTCAAACAAGGAGCACAGAAAAACCATGATCGTCGTAACCGGCCTAAACGAAGCACAGATTGAAGGCCTCGTGAAAAGCAAAGCGTCCTTCGAGATCCATGGCCTCAGGGGAAATTTCATGGCAGGCATCAAACTGGTCGAAACCAAGATTGAAAGCCAGGGGCTGAAGTGTCGAGTCAAAAGCGATGTAAAAAGTGCAGTTGTACAAGGCGGCGCACTGGGTGCGGTATTCAGCGTCCTGACAACACCCGCCACATTGACCATCGCAGCATTAACGGCCACAGCAGGTGTAGGCCATACGCTCGTTACCTATAACCCTGATTACGAAATCATCAAGGACTACGTCAACAAGCAGCTCAAAGTTGTTTACAAGCAATAGCAGCCTGTTCAAGACCTATTTCCCTCTCACCTTCATAGTAAGAAACAGACAATGAAACGTATTTTTAGCATTCTCCTTCTCGCGTTCTGCGCCCAAGCCAACGCTGAAATCTCCGCATACCAAGGTACAGCGGCTTTCTTTCCCGACGAGAAATCGACGCACAACCTCCCGGAGGCAATTCCATGCGTCACCCGTCCAGCAGCGACGGGTCAACCGATGCTTTTTTGTACTTGGCTCACCAGCACGCGCTACGTAGATATCTGGGACGCTCAGCGCCAGCAAAGCGTCCGTATCACCAATAAGGTCAATGGCATGTGTCAGCGGGGTAACTGCCGAATCCAAGGTGCGGAGGTAGGTCACTGGAAGGAGAACACTCCGTTCCAGCTCTCCATCTGGTATCGCATAGGCAGTAGCACCGATGGCAAGCCCGTCGCCTACCGCACCGACGCGACTCGGCAAGTATCGTACGTTGAAGCTGGCAGTCTATTGATGCAGTTCTACCTAGATGCAGGCGTGCCGGACAATGAACTGGTTTCGACCTTCGACAAGCGCTACATCGGTGGCTGGGCCGCGTGGAATCAAGAGAAAAACGGAACTGCATCAACAACGACGAATACCCCAGCCGCTCCCCTGCCCGAATGGCCAGAGGTCAAAACCGCTTGGTGTAACCCGCAAGCTGATGACGATTGCTATATCAACAACAAGAAGGTACCAGTCGCTGAGCTGGGTAAATGGTTGCCCGATATCAGTGAATCGAATGCCGACCAGCTAGGTGGCCACTGTGAAACCATCCTCTGCTTCGACAAAGATGACCAGCCGATGGGCTATCTGTTGCAATAACAGTTCTGAGCCCCGTTGCGCAGGCTAAAACAGTCGCCTTACTCATTCTGAAGAACCCAAAAATCGAATAAGCGGCATGAGTTGGACAGAGGGCTACTGAGCTCCCTATCCGCCTCATACCGATTTTATTTAATGCTCCCACCCACACCTTTGAACTTCTCGACATACGCAGCGATCTTTTGGAACACGCTCTGCTTCTTGGTCAGGTATTGAGGGTTCAGCGGGCTCATCTTGGGTAGCACGGCGTTGAGTTCTGTGCCGCTGTCGCTGGCGAACTCCCGCTTGAGGGCGGTGGTGATATAACGTCTGGCCGCTTCTGCATTAAGGTTCTCAGCGCTAATCAGTTCCTGAGCCTCTCGTTGTTGTTCCGCTTGGGCAAAGATGAAGAAGGCGTCTATCACACTGGCCTTATCGCCAATCTGGTCAAGGTCGGTTTGTTTGATGAAGTCCACCACCAAGCTCTCTTTGGCGCGGTTGCCCAGACTTGCGCGAATCACGCGACGCGCCTCATCCACTAGGTCGGACTTGCTCTTTATCTTTTTGTTGTGCTCGAAGATCAGCTCAAGGATGTAATCCAGGTTGATTTCTTGCGACTTGAGCAGGTCCACCTCAAAGACCACATCATCCCAATCGATAGTTGATTTTTCTTTGTCGTTGGAGGACTTCTCCCGACGCAGCCAATCGCGAACATCGTTATAGGTTGAGCGATAGTCCTGAATTTTTCGCTCTGCTGGTACCTTGATTGCTTGCAACGCAGCCAGATCTTCATCGTTTAAATAGTGCTTGACCTTGAATGCCTCAACTGCCTCCGGATCATTCAGGTCGACACTTTGCAAGGCCTCCAGGCGGGCAAACTCATCGTAGTTCTGAAGCACGTTCTCAACGCGCAAATATTCGCCGAACAGTTTCGCGAAGGCTTTTTTATCGGACTCTTTTTCAATGGCTGAAGGGTCAGGAAAACGCTGTTCCAACTCTTTCACCACTTCCACAAAGCCGCGTCGCGCTTCACCGGTGGCCACATCGGTGAAGCCTTCCATGTACTCCTTGTAGCTCTTCTCCAGCACCACGTTCTTGGTGTTCTTGTCACCGAACAGGGTGATGGCATCAATTGTCGCCTGCTCCAGATCGCGGAAGGTCACGATGTTGCCAAAGGTCTTGGTGGCGTCGTAAATGCGGTTGGTGCGCGAGTAGGCTTGCATTAGCCCGTGGAAGCGCAGGTTTTTGTCGACAAACAAGGTGTTCAGCGTGGGCGCATCGAAGCCGGTCAGGAACATACCCACCACTATCAGCAGGTCGATCTCCTTGGCCTTCACCTGCTTGGCCAGATCGCGGTAATAATTCTGGAAGCCATTGCTGTCCACGCTGAAGTTAGTTTTGAACAGCGCGTTATAGTCAGCAATTGCCGCGCTCAAAAACTCCTTGGCGCTGCTGTTCATGGCAGTGACATCAAAGCTCTCGTCCTGAATGTCACCCACCGCCTCCTGCTCCTCGTTCGCCGCAAACGAGAAGATAGTGGCTACCCTCAGCGGCTTGTCGCTGTTCTTCTGCAACTCACGGAAAGACTCGTAGTACAGCTTAGCGGCGTCCACGCTGCTCACGGCAAACATGGCGTTGAAACCTTTGTTGCCCGCTTGCAGGCGGTGGGTTTTCTGCCTGAAGTTGTTCAGGATGTACTGGGTAATTTCGCGGATACGATCGGGGTGCAGCAAGGCCTGCTTGTTTTCCGCAGCGCTGAGTTTCTTCTCATCTTGCTCGGTTTCGATGGCTTTGAACTGCGGGCGCACATCGTTGTAATCGACCTTGAACTTGAGCACCTTTTCATCCCGAATCGCATCGGTGATGACGTACGAATGCAGCTCGCGGCCAAACACGCTGGCGGTAGTTTCCGCACCCAGCGCGTTCTCGGGGAAGATCGGTGTGCCGGTAAAGCCAAACTGATAGAACCGCTTGAACTTCTTCTTCAGGTTCTTCTGCGCTTCACCAAACTGGCTGCGGTGGCACTCGTCAAAAATGAACACCACCTGCTTGCAATAAATCGGCAGGTCGCCTTCGCCCTTCATCAGGTTATTGAGCTTCTGGATGGTGGTGACGACGATCTTGTTGTCGTCTTTATCCAGATTGCGCTTCAGGCCTGCCGTGCTGTCAGATCCATTCACGCTGTCCGGTGAAAAGCGCTGGTATTCCTTCATGGTCTGGTAATCCAGATCCTTGCGGTCCACCACGAAGAACACCTTTTCGATGAAATCCAGCTCGGTGGCTAAACGCGCCGCCTTGAAGCTGGTCAGCGTCTTACCCGATCCAGTCGTGTGCCAGATGAAACCGCCACCCTCAAGCGCGCTCCAGCTTTTGATCTGAAAGGCGCTTTTGATCTTCCACAGAATGCGTTCCGTGGCGGCGATCTGGTACGGGCGCATCACCAGCAGCGTGTTGCTGACATCAAACACCGAGTAGTGCAGCAGCACATTGAGCAGGGTGTGCTTCTGGAAGAAGGTTGCGGTGAAGTCTTTCAGGTCGCGGATCAAGCTGTTGTCCGCGTTCGCCCAGTTCATGGTGAAGTCGAAGCTGTTTTTGTTGCGCGTCGTGGTGTTGGCAAAGTAACGGCTGTCGGTGCCGTTGGAGATCACATACAGCTGCAAATACTTGAACAAGGAGTGTTCGCTGTTGAAGCTCTCCTTGCTGTAGCGGTGCACCTGATTGAAGGCTTCGCGAATCGCCACGCCGCGCTTCTTTAATTCCACCTGCACCAGCGGCAGGCCATTCACCAGAACCGTCACATCGTAGCGATTGGCGTGGCTGCCGGTTTGTTCGAATTGTTTGATCACCTGCACCTTGTTGCGGGCGATGTTTTTCTTGTCCAGCAGGTAGATGTTCTGGATGCGGCCATCGTCAAACACAAAGTCATGGATGTAGTCGTCGTGAACCTTGCGGGTCTTGTCGATAATGCCGTCGCTGGGTTTATCCAGATAGGTTTCCACGAAGCGCAGCCATTCGCCATCGCCAAACTGCACGTTGTTGAGCGTTTGCAGCTGTACGCGCACATTGGCCAGCAAGGCCACTGGCGTGTTCAGACCGGGCAGGTATTCATAGCCCTGATTCTGCAAATCCTGAATGAACTCGCGCTCTAGGTCGCCTTCACTCTGGTAGCTTTCTGCGGCCTTCCATTCCTGGGTGTATTTGTCCAGAACAATGAAGTTGTTGGCTTCAGCAATCGGCTTGGTGTAATCAACCATTTTGCTCTTCCTGCTTTCTGAAACCATAGGTTTGAATTAAGTAGTTCACCAAACCCTCAAGATTTTCCCTATCTTTATCTTCTATATCTGCGATTTCTTCGCCCGCATGGGCAGAGTGACTGGACAGATTAAGAATTCTATTAGCAAACGGATCGGGTTTATCTTCAGCTATTTTCGGCAATAGCGCAGGCCAGTAGTTGTAGCCAAGGAATGTGGCCATCTTTTCCAGAATATTTCTGACAAAGCTGAAGTGGTACTTTCTTACTTTTCCGCTCTTGATGGCACTTTCTAGTTCGGACAACAGAAATAGGTGATAAGAGAAAGGAGAATCCGTTGGCTGCTCTAACAGATCAAAATTGCCATCCGCCTGCTTTTCTAATCGGTACTTCTTAAACTCCCTATTCGCATTGTAAGAAAGACTGTATGTTCCATCTGCCTTCTTTTCATAAGCTTTATTGCTCAGCTCATTGCATAGCACGTTATAAAAAAGTGGGCTGTGCGTTGTGACGACAAACTTAAGATCTGATTTGCTAGATTTGATCAGTCCTGCCAGGTCGACTGCCAACTCGATTAGATGACTGTCATCTAGAGAGCTCACAGGGTCATCAATAAAAACATATTCCAACTGATTAAATTTATCAGTTATTCGATTCGTGGCATCAGGCTCATTAAGAGTGGAAACTACCTGCTCCAGAAATGTGTAAATAATACTCCAAAAGAAGTTACTTTCTTCGCCTTTAGAGATTTTAACAATTTCATAATGCCCTTGAACTACATTAACAGCGTCATCTGCTGTGACAGCGGAGTCATTCACTGTTACAAGCTGCTTGGCCGCTATTTTAAAAGTGACCTCAGAAAAGGCAGGAACGGTGATTTCCGTCTCCTTACCATCATGATCTTTGGCTTTGTATTTGTATGATTCATTAAATTCTGGCGTAACTTTACTGCTCGTATAGCGCTGAAAATTGGAAATAATATTGCCATCTTCCCCAAGATCTTTAAGTAAAGCAATAAGCCAGTCGGTGAACGTATTTGGCTGGATTTTCAACTTGGGTACAGGATCAGCTTCAGCTTTCAAATCGTTATCCCAATAAAACAAATCTTCGGTGAAGGCGTTGTAGTATAGGATTTTGTTGCGTGACAACTCGGCTTGCTCTGCATCAACTTCATTTAGTTCTTTTTTTGGTGCAATATGCCGCTTAAACTCGCGCGATAGTCGTGTTTTTCCCGAGCCATTAAAAGCATAGATTAGCTGCACTTTTTTATTAGCCGCTTGTAATTGCTGTGCTATTTCCGTTAGCGTGCTCATGTCAGGCAGCTTCCTCTTCTTGTTTTGGAAAGCGCAATAACAAATCGCGATAATACTCGTATTGTTTTTGGCGCAATTCGATTTCGCGGGGCAAACCTTCGCTGATGGAGTTTGTGAGTGCGTCGAATTTATCCAGAATGGCGACGATGCGAATTTTTTCTTCAGGCGAAGGATTGGGGATTTTAATACTGTTTAAATTCTTTTGATTTAACTTTGGCTGAGCTGCCCCCGAAATGTAAGGCGTTAAGTCGATACTGTTTAGGTAATACTCAACATATCGACGCTCAGCATAAGTTTTGAATTTTAGTATGTGCGCATGATTATTTACCCAGCTTTTCCCACTGATACTAAACGCTATTGGAGTGCTCCTGGCTACCAAATTTGCGCCATCTTCTGAAACCAGTAAGAAGTCACCGTCAAAAATATAGTCTTTTACATAGTCAACAATTCCAGATGCGCCGTAGTACGGAATATCTCCAGTCTCTCGCAATCCACTTGTTACGGGTTTTCGCATTGAATCAAGGTTCTCTGCAAGCTCACCCAAGGGTGGCCACTCGACTTCCCCATCTTTAAAGCTCAGCAACTGGTCGCGGTAGTAGTTGTATTGTTTTTTGCGGGCGGTACGCTCGGCGGTAAGCTCGGCGGTATGGGCGGTAAATGCGTCCAGAATACGGACAATTTCGGCCTGGATCTCCAGCGATTTTTGGGGGTTGTCTGAGCAGGGGATGGGTAGAGGGATCTTTACCATCTCCCCTTTTGTCAGTTTCGACCTGTCTTGGTTTGGCAAGTAAGGAATGAAATCAACAACACGCAAATAGTGGTAGAGAAATTTAGTGTTCAGTCCTCGCTTACCGCGTACAACATGAACATGATTATTTGCCCAAAATTTCCCAGACGCGTATTGAACAGAGTAATTCTCAAGGCTTGCTGAACCGTCCTCAGCAATCAGCACATATTCGCCGTCATGGGTATATCCATCCACGTAGTCCTGGATGTTGTTTGCGCCGTAATATGGCGTCTCCCCGAGCACACGTAGCGAAGCTTTTACTGGCCTTCTTGCAGCATTCGCTACTTCAACAAAGCGCTCATCCCCCAATGCCGTCCATTCCACAGCAACGCCACCCAGCAGCTTTTCCAAGAAGTTCAAGCTGCTCATGCCTCCAGCTCCTTGCCTTCAATCTCCGCGACGATGGCATCAATGTCTTTGCGCAGTTGGTCGATCTTCGCGACGGTTGTTTCCAGCTCGGCATTCAGCTCCCCAATATTCACCACTTCGCGGGTGTCTTTGGCTTCGACATAGCTGCTGGCCGAGAGGTTGTAAGCGTTGGCGACCACCTTCTCAAAGGGGACGGATTGGGCGAAGTGGTCCAGATTCGCCTTACTGTCGAAGGCCTGCATGATCTGTTCGATGTGCGCGTCCAGCAGTACGTTGTTGTTGGTTTCCTTTTTGAACAGGGCGCTGGCGTCGATGAACTGGGTGGTGGTGTCAGTCTTGTGCTTGGAGAGCACCAAGATATTCACGGCGATGGTGGTGCCATAAAACAGGTTGGGCGCGAGCGAGATCACGGTTTCGACATAGTTGTTATCCACCAGATACTGGCGAATTTTCTGCTCGGCGCCACTGCGATAGAAAATACCGGGGAAGCAGACGATGGCGGCGCGGCCTTTGCTTGAGAGGTAGCTGAGCGCGTGCAGCACAAAGGCAAAGTCGGCTTTGGATTTAGGCGCGAGCACGCCGGCGGGGGCAAAGCGGTCGTCATTGATCAGGGTGGGGTCGTCCGAACCCTTCCACTTCACCGAGTAGGGCGGGTTGGAGACGATGGCGTCGAAGGGTTTGTCGTCGCCAAAATGCGGGTCGATCAGGGTGTCGCCCAGCTGGATGTTGAATTTGTCGTAGTTGACGTTGTGCAGGAACATGTTCATCCGCGCCAGGTTGTAGGTGGTGTGGTTGAGTTCTTGCCCATAAAAACCGTCGTCAATGATGTGCGCGTCAAAATGCTTTTTGGCTTGCAGCAGCAGCGAGCCGGAGCCGCAAGCTGGGTCGTAAATCTTGTTGACGCTGGTTTGCTTGTGCATGGCCAGTTGGGCAATCAGTTTGGACACATGCTGCGGAGTGAAAAACTCGCCACCGGATTTACCGGCATTAGCGGCGTAGTTGGAGATGAGGAATTCATAGGCATCGCCAAACAGGTCGATGTGGCTGGCGTCACTCTTTTCATAAAACGCATGGCCAAAATCCAGCTCGGCCACGCCCTTGAGCACGTTGGCCAAACGCCGGTTTTTGTCTTTGACGGTATTGCCGAGGCGGTTGCTGGTGGTGTCGAAATCGGCAAACAGGCCTTTGATGTCCTGCTCGGAGGGGTAGCCGTTGGCGGAGTTTTCGATTGAGGCAAAGATGGCGGCCAGATCGGTGTTCAGGCTTTCGTTGGTGTTGGCGCTGGCAACCACCTTGGCAAACAGTTGGCTGGGGTAGATGAAGTAGCCCTTGGTTTTGATGGCATCGTCTTTGATGTCTGCGGTGATGACGCTGTCGGGCAGTTCGGCATAGTTGACGCTGTCGTCACCGGCTTCAATGTAGTTGGCGAAGTTTTCGCTGATAAAGCGGTAGAACAGCGTGCCGAGCACATACTGCTTGAAGTCCCAGCCATCGACGGCACCGCGGACATCGTTGGCAATGGCCCATATCTGGCGTTGCAAAGCGGCGCGTTGTTGGGTGCTGGTCATGATTTTCCTTGTTAACTTTCTAAGTTTCAGTCGTTTGTTGGATGCCGTTAAGGCGCTTGCTGTGTGATCCGGATCTTTGACAGCAGTGCTGTCTATGCTGGCACCAGCTCAAGCAGGTCGCCTACTTGACACTCAAACAGTAGGCACAGCTTCTCAATGGCTTCCAGATCCACTTTCTGTGCTGTTTCTTTGTAGAGCAGGGTTACTGTGGCGCGGCTTAGCCCTGCTTCTCTGGCAACATCAGCAATACGCATCTTGTGCTCACCCATCATGCGGGCGAGGTGGCAGCGGATCATGGCTGTGCCCCCTAGCAATTTGTCTTCTCACGAAACCCCGAGAGTAACGCGACGCTCTTCTTGGCGCGACATTTTGTTAGTCAAACTCAAATTTTTCAATAAAAAACAACTTTTATCGGTTTTTGGCTTGTATGGAAATTGAGCGCGAAGTCGAGCCCAAGCCCAAGCAGGAGATCCGCTCCAGTTGCTATTCGGCAAACGCCTTCGTGGGCTAGCGAGGTGCAACAGCAGCCCGACACTGAATGCATTATCGGAATGCAGCGCGTGACTGAGGGCCAGGCTGGCGAGTTCGGATGTTCAACCGCATCCACATCAAACCAAAGTGGTGCCGGTGCCAGCCCTTGCGCACGATCAGCTACTGACAGGTTCTTGTGCTTACCTGCCAGGCGTTGATCAAAGAAATGATGCAGGCATTCATCAAGAGTACGGCCCTTGCTGAGTTCTGGCCGATTCAATTCGTACTCCGACTGGTAGTGCTGTCAGCAGCGCTCTACTTTCTACCATCCCGCAGCGCCCATATCAGCCTTGAGTCATGGCCAGAGTCTTAACCATCGGCAGGCCTGAGCTCCACCAGCATCACCAGCGCCGGCTTCCCCCTTTCTTTACCTGCCCCTTTCGTAGGCAACGAGCACCCACTGGTTTGAGTCGTAGATGCTGATCATTCTTGACCAGGTAACGCATGGCGTGGTGCACGTTAGCCCGTGCATTCAGATCTCGCCTATGGATTAGGCCAATTCCTAGCCTGTCTTGGTATGTGTCTTTGTCGAGGTTGCAGTTGTTGTAGCAGCCTTGGCCACGAGTAATACGCTCCCACAGTTCTCCGATCCGCTTAGCCTTGTGGATATCGGCACTCACCTCCGCACCATTGAAAAAGAAAGCAGCATGGATGTGATACCCCCGATCCTCGCCTTGCTCAACCCTGCATATGTAGCCGGTCTCACTTTCAAAAATCAGGTTACGCTCACGCTCAGCAATCAGCCTACGCAGGTCATCGAAGACGCGCTCGACACGCAACCTGGCTTGCGCCTCTGCGCGGTAATACAGATCAACCCTAATCACGCAGGTACGAGCGTAGCGTTCAAGCACAGCATCAACGTAACGACTGACTTCGATTTCCTGCTTAATCGCTTGGTGACGCTGATCGTGTTCACGGCGCGTATATCGCTTTTTGCTGAGAAGCATTCGGATGTGCTTGGTCAATTCGTTCAACGTCTCACTGGTGCTCAGATAGCGCGTTTCGCCCTCGTTCAAGCACGTAATTCCGCATGGGCTTAGCTCAACTCCAATGGACTGGTAGGCCTCTCGAAATAGGTTCAAGTGCCAGCTGTACTGGTACTCCTCGTTGCATTCGAGCAAGGCGACCATCTGTTCGATCCCATAGAAACATTTTGACAGCCGGGTTGCAGTGACCTGCTGATCCCCGAGCTTTGAGTAAGTGATGCGGAAGGCTTGGCTATCTGCACGCTGAATAGCGTTGATGAGTCGCTCAATCCGGATAGCGATATTGGACTGCGAAGGATAGGTGTAGCCGTGTAGTTGGGTCATCGTTGTGCACCTGATTGGTTGTGGGCATATCAGGTGCGTTGAGTGTATTTATTGAATCGATGACCTATTCCACTGGCTGGGTAGTAGTGGATGCACAGCTATCAGCGTTCATGCTATTGAATTGGTATGGATTGATAGTCTAGAGCTATATAACTAGATCCCGCCGAAGCCCCAGTAGCTATTCCAGCCTAGCAAGAGAATGGGGAGCAACATTGCCTTGCCAGCCGAGGGAATTCGCAAATACCTCTTGGGGGAGTTAGCTGAGAATGCTTGGCGCACAAGCCGGCATAAACGCCATGACCAGCCAAAGCCAGTCATGGCGCAAAAGCTAGTTACTACTGACCACTTCAAGACGGCTCGTGCGGCTTGGGACGTCTGAAGCTAAATCGCGCTCCTCGATCCTGGCGAGTATCCAATCACAGACCTCGCTGTAGACCCAGCCGACACAGCGGTTACCAAGTGAGACTGGCAACGGAAACGTACCTTCCGCGATGTATTTGTAGATGGTCGACCGGGCCAGACCAGTCGAGTCGATGACTTCTTTTAAACGGATGATCCTCATGAACGGGGCTCCTCGTATTCGTTCAGAGGATCTGCGGAGGTAGTTA
Organism: Pseudomonas sp. MF09150; assembly: GCF_059862355.1. Classification (NCBI taxonomy): domain Bacteria; kingdom Pseudomonadati; phylum Pseudomonadota; class Gammaproteobacteria; order Pseudomonadales; family Pseudomonadaceae; genus Pseudomonas; species Pseudomonas sp. MF09150. The sequence goes on from NZ_JCBCUS010000015.1 coordinate 21,614, forward strand.
GAAAAAACCTGAAGCAGTGGATTCCGAATGACACCAGCTTCCTGACTCGACAATTACTGACGTAGCGCATGACAACGCTCCTGTCAGCACACCCACGAACTCAAGTGCGTCACCAGCCTATTTTGGATACACCCCGACTCGTATAGTCCGGTCGAATTCGCTTTCATTCCCAAACACTCCCCCCCGACCAGCAGCGAAACTAGCTTGGCTTGTGGCCAGCTTTTTGCGCATTCGGCCGGTCACCTTTGCGCTCCATTTGATCAGCTCGGTCGCCTTCATATGGCAATAGAAGATCATGGTTGCCGCTGCTGGAGCTGCTTCCACGTTGAACGGAACAGCCCGTGCATCACATGCAAGAACCATCAAGCCACGCAAAAGCACTAAAATCTCGGCAGTTCTGTATTTTTTACATCTATAACGCATCTATTTTTAAATCTATTAACATGCTAAAAACATTCTATAAAACATCTATATATACTCAAGGTTAAAGGCGTGGACGACGAAAGCGAAATAGCTCAGGCACTTAGGTTCAATTTGAGGGAGCTTGCTTGGCTATGGCATGAGCTGGCTAATGATGGAGTTGACTTCGATGAGTGCCGCCTCAACAGCTCCGTCATGCGCCTTCAGATTTCTAAGCACCTGACCCGTGGCGTAATGAGGAATCTTGAGCACGCCAAGGACACTCAGTTTCTACTCGACGATGACTTCCGATGGATCGATAAAGATGGGAGACAGCCGGCCTGGCTTGTACGAAAAGCCCTGCAAGCCACAGGCAAAATTCGACTTCCGCAACCGATCGCAACGCTGCTGATTCGGCAGCAAGTCATTTCTATTTTTGATATCTGGGAGGCCCGCTTAAGCGACAAGAAAATGCTCTTGAGTGATCTTGAGCATGAGTGGCGTGAACACCTACAGCACGACAAGCTATTCAGCTGGTTTAAGGGAGCGGACGAGCAGGCAAAATGCTCAATGGCTTGGGAGTGGCTGGAGAAATACCAGCCTCAACTTACGCGGCGCGCGCCCCCTTTGGGGTGCTATAGCGAGCTACTGGACTTTTTCGACCTTCGAGACATTACCCCAGGTGAAAAAGAGCTCTTCGTTGCCAAAATAAAGCGGTGGTGGGGCACTCGAAAGACACGGGAGAATTCGCCCACTAAGAAGCAGTACAATTTTGTACTCACCAACGATGTCAATACCGCCCTCGATAAGCTTGCCCAAGGGCATGAGATATCCAGGACGAAAATCCTAGAGAGGCTCATTCTCAACGAAGCAGATACAGGACTGCACCTTGGTCAGACTCTCCGGAAGCGTTAAATCAGAGACTGGTATTCCAAACGGTATTCCATGAAAAAATTAAACCAGTGTTTTTACAACAAAATCATATATTTACATTTCCTGTTCAGATTACCCCGGCCCACCAAACAAGCTACACAAATCAGGCACTTAGCGTTTATCGCAAGTGCCTTTTTTGTGCCTGAATGGATGGTTTTGGCTCGGTTATGCCAGCTTAATGACAGTATTTGTATTGGGTATGTAGTGCCACAACAAGTCGGCCCGACTTGATTGGCACGCTGGGTGTCCCGTTTTTCCAACACGAATCGAGGTCATGCTAATTTTTGCGACCGCGCTTGAAGGTCCGCAGGTAAACGCCCTGCCGTAAGCCTGGGAAGCCCGCAGAGCAATCTGCTTTTACTAAGGCTGAACAAAACGATGCCCGCAACTGAACCTTGCGGCTAAGCGAGCGCATCAATTGGGCTTTGAGGTACGCGTACAGGCGTGCTCTCGATAAGTTTGCCTAACCATGGAGAGTGCCCGGCGCCCATCGCGAACTCCTGGGCAAGCTATTGACTTGACAGGTGGCTTATAGCCATATATTTGCTGCATGCCGCTTGGCTTCGATCTGTGAAGGGAAAATCATGAAATCACTTTTGCTCATTCCGGCGCTGTTTTCACTTGCGGTATCAGCAGCTGAGACACCTACGCCGCCGGGACCAAATCCCATGCAGTTTACAGGACGCGTTTTTACGCTTGCCGCAAACGACCCGCTGGAGCAAATCAAACCTCCTGCAAAAATTGGATATACCGCATTGGTTCTGGATGAGCAGAAGACCGTTCGGACCGATATCGGAAATGTAGTCACTGCAGATCGTGTGCAGTTCGCGTTAGACGACGGAGAAAACTTGCCGAATGGAACCAGGGTGACGCTGGATTGTGGCTTCGTCATGGGAGCCGAGACTCATCACCACTTCGAGCCGCTGGTTTGTGGCCAAAGCAAGTTGACTGTATTGCGATAGAAGCCGCTATCCCGCTACTAAAGTTCGGCTTGACCAGGTTGAAGGCCTGGGAGTCGGACTGATACGCTACCGATCTGTGTTCTGTAGCCCGCCACTGCGCGGGCTTCTTGTTTCTGGCGATACCCTAATTTGCTATCGTCGCGACCTCGGAACGCAATGGAAGCAACGAAGAATGGATTCATGGAAGATTATGGCTGCCGCCCTTACGTTATCGATCAGCGCTCATGCCACTGAGCGGTCCGATGATTCCTATGAAAAATCGATGATCATGATAACGCTAGCCCCAACCACGGTCCTTTCCGCAACCACCGGGTTTTCTGAGCTGGCTGCTAAAAATTTCAAACCTGCAAAAGCCGACGCACTTGCGTTCGTCGGTTCAGATGGCGATATTCGCGGCGCTCAGTTTGAGCAAGCAGTGCGGTATTACCGTACGACATACACCCCGCCATTGATGACCGACCAACAACTGGCCCTGGCGATCGCTACTTCATTCTGATGTAGACCTCCAAACTGTCCACAGCCACAGGCCTCTTGTTTCTCATACCAACTCACCCCACCGTCCAGCGCCCCACATCCCCGTCTTGTTCAGGGGACGATGAGCGAAATGAGGGCGCGGCTGAAATCGGTCTGCTGGCCGGCTTCCAGGCGCACTGGGCGTTGCGGGTGGTCGAAGCGAATGTCCATGGCGCTGGCGGTGGTCGCGATAAAGATCGCCGATATTCTGGTGTGGATTGTTAGGGAGGTGCATGGGACTTTTGTTGCTGGAGGCATGAGGCAGATGACCGAAAGATGAGCAAATTTTGTTAAAAATTCACCAGCACAATCTGAGCGGAACAGCTCGGCAAAAATCACCGAACCTCGAGCAGAAATGCTCCGGCTTTGGATCAAGGCAGCGTTTTTCAATCTCAACCAGCAAGGTTGTTAAAAGCAACTGTTTACTTCAATCGTTTTCTAAACAAACCGTCTAGTTAGTCTCGTCGATTTATATTAGGCCTTGGTCGAATACCGTCTGTCCGGTTGTACCGGCATTAAACGCCTTGTATGTCAGTGGCATGTACGTACTTGCTCGGCGCAATGAAAAATCTTGCATTGTCTTCAATGTTTGAGCAAAGTTCGCTTAATCCTGATGGATAATGAGCTCATGACATGGATAGTCAATTTAAATACGCTGATTTCGTCCCAGTCGACGAAGGTCATTCAAACGTCTGTTTACAATCTGAACTTGAAACGCAGCTGGGGGAGCTGCAAGGGCTAAGTTATGCCTACTTTGCCGTTCCTCGTAATCGTGAGGCGGCGCCTCTTATTGTTTCAAACTACCCCTTGCCCTGGCTCAAAGCTTATAAGGACGCCAGCTATCATTTGATCGACCCGATCATTCATCACGCGCTTAAAAGTTGCGCGCCCTTTTCCTGGGATGATGCATTGCAGAGCCCGTCCTGTGAAAAGAGCCGGGAGTTTTTTCGCCGCTCCACTCAGCACCGAATCTGCTCCGGCGCCACCTTTATCCTGCATGACCCCTGCGGCCTGTTCAGTTCGTTGAGCCTTTGCAACAAAGGGCCGCAAGCCGATTTTGAGCGACGCATGGCCGACCAGGAAGCGCAGATCCAGATGGCGTTGATCCGCTTTCATCGCCGGCTGCTGAGCCTGCGAACGGTCGATGAGTGGTTTGCCAAGCTTCAGAGCGGGCCGCTTTCGGCCAAGGAGATGGCGGTGCTCAAGTGGGTGATGATGGGCAAGTCCTACCGGGAAATCGCGCTGATCTGCGCGATTTCCGAGCGGACGGTAAAATTTCACATGTCCAACATCGCCGGCAAGCTACAGGTCTGCAATGCCAAACAGGCGGTTTATGAGGCTCAGCGCCAAGGCATCCTCTGATTCAGGCACTGACCCGCTCGGGCACATCGAGCGGGCTGTCGCCAGCCTGCAGAGGGCGCGGCCACAGGCTGGCCTGTGCCGCTGACAGGGGTTGCTTGCGCGCAATAGTGGCCAGCAGGCGTTGGCGATTCAGCTCGTTGACCGGCATGTCCAGCAGCAGCACTTTTTCCCCTGGCGAGGCTTCGCCGGTATCCAGCACGTCGTAGTGCCAGCCGGCGTTGCGCACGATCCGCCCCATGGCGTTGCTGACCACAGTGATGATCGACTCCAGGCCCTTGGCCGCGGCGTAGTTGTGCATGCTCAAGAGCAGCATTTCGGTCAGGGGGACCTGGGCCAGGCCGTGGTGGCGTGAGCGGATCTTGTCTACGAAGAAGCGACTGGATTCGGCCATCAGTGCATGCTTTGGCGGCTCGCAGCGGAAAAAATCACGGAACGGGCCTTCGACCATATAGGGGTCCAAGGTGTTGATCAGCCGCAGGCCGGCCAGGGGAATGCCCTCCCAGGTGCCGATCAGGTAGGTGGTGCGCTCGTTGTCGTATTCATCGAACTCGATGCCGTTGTTTACATTGACCTTCCAATTCAGACGGTCGGCGAATACTTCCTTGCGCAGGCCATACAAGTCAGCGACCCAGGCATGGGGCGTCGCACTATAGTCAAGCGTGTAAAAATCGATAGCGTTCATATTATTAACGTTCTTCCATGAATGTAGTACTTAAGTACTAAGTAGAGCGATGGGTACAGGAGCGCAAGGCATTAACTTCCGCACATCGAAGATAACCCCCAACGACTTTCCTTAGTTTATCAATATCCGTTCAGTAGCGACCTGTACCTTAGTGCAGTTGGCGCCTGCGCACTTTGATTTTAATCACCTATCTGTACCTAGATACAGTTGTCCTGCCCTGGCAATTACGACAACTTATGCCGGGCAGTGGTTAAGCCCGGATGACGCTGCACGCTGAACTTTCAACATTGGACGATTGTTCTAAGTTGCCGTCATCGCTTGTAATTGAAAGTACTCCATCTGCCTCTATCGCCAACTATGCCAATGACAGTCTGAGTGTCTGGATCAGGCTTCTTCATGCTGTGCGGCATTCAAGCCAAAGACATCGAAACAGGGAAGATCATGGAAAAGTCTGCTTCTTCAGAACCGCGCCGGGTCGTGGTAACCGGTTATGGCGCCATCTGCTCGCTTGGCGAGAATGCCGACGCTATCTGGGACGCGATGATGGATTACCAGGTGGGCTACCGTCAGCACACCTTCGATGATCCGAGCATCCACGCCCGTTACTTTGGTTTTATCGATGACTTCGGGCATGCGGCGATGCGTCCGTTTTCGAAGAAAATCTCCAAGATGTTGCCGCTGTTCGCCAAATACAGCCTGGTGGCGACCCACGAGGCGATCCGCATGGCGTTCGGTGATACGCCCCTGGATGAGATCGTCTCGCCCTTCGATCGCGGCGTGATCCTGGGCACCGGTTGGGGCGGCCTGGACACCGCCAACAGCAATAACAACGAATACCGTGCCCACGGCATCTCCACCTCCTTCGCCACGGTCATGTCGATGTGCAATGCGGCCACGGCCGGCATCACCATGAACTGGAACATGCGCGGTATCCAGAACAGCCCGGTGGCGGCCTGTGCCACGGGCACCATCGCCATCGGCGAAGCGTACGAGGCGATTCGCAGCGGCCGCGCCAAGGTGATGATTGCCGGTGGCAGCGAGTCCCTGAAAGAGCAGTTCAACGTGTGGTCGGTGGATGTCATCCAGGCCCTGAGCAAAGAGCAGGAAAACACCCGCCTGGCCTGCTGCCCGTTCAGCAAGGGCCGCAGCGGTTTCGTGCTGTCCGAGGGTGCGGCGGTGCTGTGCCTGGAGGACTACGAGTCGGCCCGGGCCCGGGGCGCGAAGATTCTTGGCGAGATCACCGGCTACGCCAACTATTCGGATGCCTACGACATGACCGCCCCGGCCGAAGACATGCAGGCACGGGTACGGGTGATCAATGAGGTCTGCAAGCAGGCCGGCGTGCAGGCGGCGCAGATCGACTACATCAACCTGCACGGCACCTCGACCCCGCTCAACGACGTCAACGAAACCCGCTCGATCAAGCTGGCCCTGGGGGACGCCGCGTACGGCATTCCGATGTCCAGCACCAAGTCCTACACCGGCCACCTGATCGGTGCTGCCGGTTCCATGGAAGCGGTGTTCTGCCTCAAGGCCATGGCCCGCGGCACCATCCCGGCGACGATCCACATGGATCAGGCCGACCCCGAGTGCGACCTCAACTACGTGCCCAACGAGCACCTGCATGGGCAGAGCCTGAACAACGTGATGAACCTGAGCTTCGGCTTCGGCGGCGCCAACGCCGGCATCATGCTGCGCAAGGTGGTTTGAGCATGCAGTTGCAATTTGCAGCCGAGCAGATCGAGGCCTGGGCCGGCCTCTCCGGTGATCGCAACCCGATTCACTTCGACCTGGAAGCGGCGCGCCGCATGGACGCCGCCGATGTGGTGGTGCACGGCATGCTCGCGCTGCTGCCGGTCAAGCAGCGCATGGGGCGCGTCAACCCGGTGCTGCCCCAGGACTGGATGCAGTTCAAGGCGCTGCTCAAGACGCCGGTGCTGCGCGACAGCCTGGTCGCCCTGTCGACCCGCGAGCGCAGTGACAGCACGGCATTCAAGTTGCAGTCGAGCATCGGCAACAGCGAACACATGATCGGCCACGTGCGCATCGTCGACGCGCCGCTCTGGTCCTCCAGCACTGCGGGCTTTCTGCTGGTCAGGGAGGAAGTGACGGCCTGGCTCGCGGAATTTCGCCAGGGCCTGGGCCAGGGTTTCGATGATTGGGTCGCGCTCGATGCGCTGATCTTTTCCCACTTCATTCGCAACCACATGGGGGTGGTCTTCGACTCCCTGTCAGCGCAGTTCCGGCAGCGGGAAAGACCAAACCGGCTTGAGGACCTGTCGGACCTGCTGGTGGTGCAGACCAGCCACCAGATCAACTTCTGCACCTCGCTGCGTTCCCTGGGCGGGTTGCAGACCGATATTCGCTGTGAGATCGGCAACATCAACCTGATCGAAAGCCCCGGCAAGGCCGTGGGCACCCTCGATCTTGGGGTGCATGTCAGCGATCGCCACGTCATGACCATCACCCTCGGGCTGATGGCAAAAACCCTTTAACCCCACCAAGGAGCTGTGCAATGACCACCGTAGAGAAAGTATTTGCCGTTGTTCGTGACCTCATTCTGGAACTCAAGGACGTCGACGAAAACGATGTGACCCTCGATACCCAGATCGAATCGATGGCGTTCGACAGCCTGGACTTCGTCGAGATGCAGCTTGTGGTGCAGAAGAAGATCGGCGTGGCGCTGGATCCCGACTCGTTCGCCAGCCGCCAGATCGCCACGTTGCGCCAGCTGTGCGAATTCGTGGTCGAGGTCAAGGAATCGGCCACCGCACCTGCCTGACCGGCAGATCCACCGTTACCCATTAGGAGCAAGGGAATGTCCACGCTGACCAATAGTGTGCTCACCATTTCAGAGGCAAGGGAATCGAAGGTCCGCAAGCTGAGTGAGGTCTCGCATCACAAGACCATGGACCACGCGACCGTATTGCCCTGGAACCAGGAAGTCGATCGCAGCCTTTATCCCAAGGACCCCGATCATCTGTGGATCAATGGCACGCGCTTCTGTGAAGGCCTGAGCGAGGCGCAGAAACTGGAGCTGGCCTGGCTGGAAACCGGCCGTGATATCTCCATGTTCATCTGGCTGGAGCAGACCATTCCGTCGTTGTACATGGGCTATATCACCCAGTTCCACGATCGGATCTCCCAGGACCTGCAGGAGTACCTGATGATCTTCTCCAAGGAGGAGATCGTGCACACCCTGACCTTCAAGCGCTTCATGGTCAAAGCCGGCCTGGAGATCTGGAACCCGCCGGTAGGGCTCTACGAACTGCTGACCGTGACCCTGCCGAAAATGGAGCCGGCGGTGGGCGTGCTGTTCACCCTGCTGATCGAGTGGGTGGCGGAAATGGGCGCGATGCACACCTCCCAGGGGCCTGGCATTGAACCCATGACCCGGACCCTGTTCCGTGAACATCACCATGACGAGGCCCGGCACATCGCCTTCGGTCGCTGGATCAGCGAGTCGTTCTTTGAAACGGCGAGCGCGGAATCCATCGCCCAGGTGAAAGCCATGAGCCGTCGGATCATTCCGGCGCTGATCGACATGTTCACCTACAACCCGGAAATCGCCCGGCACACGTCGTTCGAGTTCCCGATCGCGATGGACGACAAGGCGAAGATCGAAGAAGTCTGGCGCTCGGACAACAACGCCCGGATCAACGATGTGCGTTTCACCGAGATCTACGCCTGGGTCGACAAGCTGGGGTTGCGTCAATGAGCCAGCCGTCCTGGGACGCGATTTTCGTCGGTGCCGGGATCACCAGCCTGGCCTGTGCGGCCATGCTGGTCAAACGTGACCCTGGGGTACGCCTGCTGGTGATCGACAAGCATATTGTCGTCGGCGGGTATGCCTCCACGTTCAGCCGACCGAAGCAGGAGGCGGTGTTCGATTGCAGCCTGCACAAGCTCAGCGGCATGGCCGAGGGCGGCAACCTGATCCGCATCCTGCGCAGCCTCGAGCTGGAGGACACGCTGGACCTGGTCTATCCCGAAGACTACTTCTGCGCTTACCAGGACGGCACACCCTTGCCCCTGGCCAACGATGTGGACGACGCGCAACAGCAGTTGCTGGAGCGCTTTCCCCATCAGGCCGAGGGCATTGCGACCTTCTTCGAACAGGTTCGGACTTACGGGCGCAACGGCTATTACCAGTTCCAGATGCTGGAAGGCACCTTTGAGCCGGACATGGCCCAATTGCGCTTCGCCCATCGCCACCTGAAGCAGAAGACCGTGCGCCAGGCGCTGCACGAGCTGTTCGACGACCCGTACCTGATCGAGATCCTGGCGGCGCCGGGCATCTACGTCGGCGGCTACTCGGAAGACCTGGGTTACCTGTACTACCTGCATGTGGTGTACGCCACCCTCAACCGTGGCAACGCCTATGTCAGGGGCTCGTCGCAGCACTTGTCCAACCTGCTGGCGCAGCGGATCGAGCAGGCCGGTGGGCAGGTGCTGCTCAGCACGGCGGTCGATCAAGTGCTCACCGACGGGCAAGGCAGCGTCACGGGGGTCAGCACCAAGCGCGGCGTGTTCCATTCGCCGCGGGTGTACATCAACGCTTCACCGCACTACGCGGTGCAGTCGCTGTTCGCGGCGGATGTGGAGCTGGCCCCCACGCGGGAAAAACTCACCGCGCTGAAACCGGCCCGCTCGACCACCACCGTGTACCTGGTGACCGACCTGCCACCGGCGCAACTGGGCTTGCTGCACAGCGAGTCGATGCTGTTCCCCGGGGACCCGGGCGCCGGCGCCGAGCTGCGCATGGCTGCCGAGCGCAGCGGTTATGAGGCGGCGCTCAGTGAGCGGGCCTTCTGGGAAATGTCGCCGGTCGAGGTCACCAACTATCACGCCCTGGACCCGGCTGCGGGCCTGGTGGTGTGCATCAACGTGCTCGACTCGATCGCTCATTGGCCGCAGCGCCGTACCGAGCAGTACCGGGCCAAGAAACAGCGCGCCGGCGCCGTCCTGGTGGAGCGTCTGTTGAGCCAGGTGCCGGGGTTGCGCGGGCATGTGCTGCATACCGAAGTGGCCACGCCCCACACCTATGTGCGGTTCACCAACAACACCGACGGTTCGGGTTATGGGGCGATGGTGAGCACGGACCTGAGCGGCCATGTCTTCCATCACGGCTTCCCGGTGCAGGGCGTGCAGTTCCTCAGCGCCTGGGTGGCGGGACCCAGCTACGAAGCGGCATTCGGTTATGCCGAGATGAAGGCCAGACAATGGAAACGAGCATGAGCAAAAACGAGCAATCGACGGGTTGGCTGGGTGTGGCCATTTCCAAACTGTTCATCCGCACCATGTTCCGCCAGGTCCAGGGCTGGAAGCGCGACGTCCCGAGTCGCGCGGCAGGTTTTGTCGAAGTCGCGCGCGACGGCAGTCGGCTGGAGGGGGCGTCCCTGCGCACCACCGTCATGCACCCTCGGGGCGTGGTGCTGTTGTGCCACCCGTTCCTCAAGTACGGCATGCATTACTTCTTCGAGAACAAGCTGGACCAGGCGTTTCTCGACCAGGGTTATCACGTGGTCGCCTTCAACTTCAAAGGCTTCGGCCGCAGCACCATCGGCGGCCACGCCTTTGCCGACGATGTGCTGGCCATTGCCCGACGGGTGCAGCGGGACAACCCCGGCCTGCCCATCCACCTGGTGGGCTGTTCGTTTGGCGGCTATCACCTGTCCCATGCCCTGGCGCGGGATACCACGCCCTTCACCTCGGCGGTGCTGGACAGTGTGCCGGTGTCGGTGCGCAGCTATTTCACCCGTGGCCCACTGCGACTGGCCATGCGCTGGATCAGCGGCAGCCGCCTGGCAGTGCCCACCGGAACCTGCGCCATCGACCACTCGTTGCGCGGCGTAGGCCGGCTACCGATCGCCTATTTCTACGGCCTCGACGACCGCTTTATCCCAGCGGCCAGCGTCGCGGGTCTGAGCCTCGATTGCGCGGCGCTGCACTTGGTCGGTTTCGAAGGCTGTCGCCATCTGGAAAACCACAAGAAGCATCGGGACCGCTACTTCGAGGAAATCTTCGATTTCTTCCACCGTGCAGAAGCTAAAACACCCGTCGTGCCCGCGTAACAACGGCAAGGACCATCAGGCTAAAGGATGTAGATCATGGATGTTCAGCAGGCTTCAAACGGTAAATGGGTGCTGGTCAGTGGCGGCAGTCGCGGCATTGGCCGCGCACTGGTTTCGTCCCTGGCCCGGGAAGGGTATCAAGTCGCGTTCACCTACCAGTCTTCGGCCGACTCGGCACGGCAACTGGAGCAGGAAGTGGCGGCCAGCGGTGGTCTGGCCCACGGCCACGCCTGTGACGGCCGCGATCATGGGTCGGTCGAGGCGGTGTGCGCACAGCTGGTGGAAACCCTCGGCGAGCCCTACGGCTTGATCAACAACATGGGGGTCACCGGCGACCAGTTGCTGCTCAAGTTCGACATCGAGCGTTATCGCGATGTGATCGCGACCAACCTCGATTCGGCGGTGTATTTCAGTAAATGCCTGGCGCCGGCCATGGCGGCCGAGCGGCGCGGCAAGATCCTGCACATGTCCTCGGTCAGTGGCTTCAAGGGCAACAAGGGGCAGTTGAGTTACTCGGCGACCAAGGCGGCGATGATCGGCATCACCAAGACCATGGCCCTGGAACTGGCGCGCTTCAAGATCAACGTCAACGCCATCGCCCCGGGGTTCATTGCCACCGAAATGGTCGAGCAGATCGCCGACCCGGTGCGCAAATCGATCACCGACACCATTCCCCTCAAGCGCTTCGGTGAAGTGCGTGAAGTGGCGGCCCTGGCCAGCTTCCTGCTGTCGAACCAGGCCGACTACATCACCGGCCAGACATTCGTAATCGACGGCGGCCTGACGGTCTGATTGAGCTGTCCCGATCCGGCCGCAGAGCCTGGAGATGTAATGAGTCAAGAATACGATACCGTTTTCGTCGGCGCGGGCCTTGGCGCGCTGGCGAGTGCCAGCCTGATGGCGCAACGCGGCCAGAAGGTACTGGTGGTGGAAAAACACAATGTACCCGGCGGTTATGCCAGTAATTTCCGGCGCAAGGATTTCAACTTCGATGTGTCCCTGCACTCGTTCGACGGCGTGGTGCGTGGCGCCGAGTCGTTCAATGTAATCGAGGCCTGCGGCGTGGCGGACAAGGTCGAGTTTCTGCATCACCCAACCCTGTACCGCTATCGCTCGCAAGACGTCGACATCACCGTCGGGCACCGCGACCTGGAAGGCTACAAGCGCGAGTTGTTCCGCTTCTTTCCCGAGGAAGTCGACAACATCAATCGCCTGTTCGACGAGTCCCAGCGCAACTACAAGGACCTGTGCGGCTTCCTGTATTCGCGCAAACCGTTCTGGATGAGGCTGATGGCCACGCCCCTGGTCTATCCGCGGGTGCTCAAGTATGGCCACGAAACCGTGGACCACTACTTCTCGCGCTTCACCACCAACGAACGCCTGAAGGAAGTGCTGTCGGCGCAGTGGAGCTACTACGGCCTGCCGGCCAAGGACCTGGCGTTCGGCTACTTTTCCTACCCCTTTATCGACTACCTGGAAAACGGCGGCTACTCGATCAAGGGCGGCTCCCAGGCCCTGTCCAATGCCCTGGTGGAAGTGATCGAGCAGCACGGTGGCCGGGTCGAACTGGAGTCGGCGGTGAACCAGATCGTGATCGAGCGCGGGCGCATCAATGGCGTGGTGACGCGCAAGTCCGGCCGGGTCAAGACGCGCAATGTGGTGGCCAATATTTCACCCCATGCGGTGGTAGCCCTGGCCGGCGAACAGCACTTCGACGCCAAGTACCGTTCGCGCCTGCGCCGGCTCAAATTGTCGGTGTCCGGGTTCCAGGTCTACCTGGGGCTCGATTGCCCGCTCAGCGAGTTGGGCGTGGGCCCCGAGGAGTACATCCACTTCTTCGCCCCGGAGAAAACCCAGAGCGAACAGTTCGAGCACATCCAGGCCGGCGAGCTGCATGGCGACAACACCAGTTGGTCGATCAACTACTTCTCCAACGTCGATCCGTCGATGGTCCCGGCCGGCAAGTCGAGCCTGGGCCTGTTCACCCTGACGGGCGCCAAGGAGTGGCTGTCCCTGGACAAGCTCGACTACCGGCGCAAGAAGCAGGAACTCACCGAGCTGCTGATCGCCAACGCCGAACGGGTCATTCCCGGCCTGAGGCAGCACATCGAGGTCTGCGAAAGCGGCTCGCCCCGGACCATGACCAAGTTCACCCATAACCCGGCGGGCGCGATCTACGGCTTCGAGCAGAACACCCGGCAATCCGGCCTGTTCAACCGTTTCCCGCAGAAATACCCGGTCAAGGGGCTGTACCAGGTCGGGGCCTGGACCTTCCCGGGCGCAGGCTTCATCGGAACGATGCTGTCGGCGCGGTTGTTGGTCGACCGCTACTTCTGAGTGGCGCCCTCCCCCTGTCAAACCCGACTTTTACGAGACACACCATGACCTACGTAGTGACTGACAACTGCATTCAATGCCGCCATACCAGCTGCGTCGATATCTGCCCCGCGGATGCTTTCCACCTAGGGCCGAACTTTATCGCCATCAACCCCCAGGAGTGCGTCGACTGTGGCCTGTGCCTGCCGGAGTGCCCCGAGGAAGCGATCCAGCCGGAGAACCAGCTCGATGACAGCAACCGGCATTTCATCGAACTCAATGCCGAGCTGGTCCAGCACTGGCCGGTGATCCTGCAACGGATCCCGCCCCTGGCTAACCACGAACACTGGAGCCGCCAGCCGAACAAGCTGCCCCACCTGATACGTGAGGCCGAGGCGGTCGACCCGACCCGCGACCACCACCTAGCCCATGCCTGATGTGCGACTGGAACCTATCCCATGCAAAGCTTTGATCGATTCAAAACCCTAGAGAGCGACACCTTTGACGTAATCGTGGTCGGCGCCGGCATCGGTGGCCTGACGGCGGCGGCAACCCTGGCCAATCGCGGCAAACAGGTGCTGGTGCTCGACATGCACTATGAAATGGGCGGCTGCGCCACGGTGTTCCACCGCAAGGGCAAGGACTACGAGTTCGATGTCGGCCTGCACTACATCGGGGACTGCGGCAAGCACGGCCTGATTCCGCGAATCCTGCGCGGCGCCGGGATCAATGACGGCGAAATCAAATTTATCGAGCAGGACCCGGAGGGCTTCGAGACCCTGTGCTTCCCCGCCTTCGAGTTCGCGGTGCCCCGTGGTTATGAACGCTTTCGCGAGAAGCTGCTGGAGGCCTTTCCCGAGGAACGGGCGGGGATCAACCGCTACTTCAAGATGCTGCAGCAGGTCTGGGACTTCATGGGCATCCACTCGCGGCCGCTGACCGCGCTGTGGGTGCTGCCACGTTCGTGGATGCTGATGCGCCATGCCAAATCGACAGTGGAGCAGTTCCTCGACACCTGTACCCAGAACCAACGCCTGCGGGCGGTGCTGACCGGGCAACTGGGGGTCTATCACCAGCCGCCAAGCCGCGCGACCATGGCCGGCCATGCGGCGGTGGTCAACCACTTCCTGCAGGGCTCCTACTACCCTTCGGGCGGCGGCCAGGTGTTCTCCGACAAGCTCGGCGAAGTGGTCGAGCGCAAGGGCGGCAAGATCCTGTTGCGCTCCAAGGTCGAACGCATCCTGATCGAGAACGGTCGCGCGGTGGGCGTCGAGTTCAGCAACAAGCACCTGGGCAAGCGGGTGGTCAAGGCCGACTCGGTGATCTGCAATGCCGACCTCAAGCAGTCCCTGCTGGGCCTGATCGGCCGTGAACACCTCAAGCCGCAGACCGTGCGCCGCGCCGAGCAATTCGAAATGTCACCGGCCATGGGCGTGGTCTACCTGGGCATCGACATGGACCTCAAGGCCATGGGCCTGAAGAACACCAACTACCGCCTCTACCCCGGCTACGACTACGAGAAGGCCTACCGCGACGTGTTCGCCGGCGAGTTCCCCGACGAGCCCCATCTGTTCATCGGCAACGCGACGATGAAAGACCCGGACAACCCGGCCATCGCCCCGCCAGGCATCTACAACCTGCAACTGATGTCGGTCGTGCCCTCCACCCCCCACAGTTGGGGCGTGACCCAGGCTGAGCTGGACGATGGCAGCTACCGCACCAACCCGGCCTACCTGGCGAAGAAAGACCGCTACGCGCGCCAGCTGATTGCCCTGGCGGAGCGGGTGATTCCGAACATGTCGGCGCACATCGTGTATCAGGAGGTCTCGACCCCGTTCTCGGTGACGCGCTTTATCGGCTCCGAAGGCGGCACCTCCTACGGCCTGGCCTTTACCCCGGAGTACTTCCTGCACAACCGGCCGGGGGCCAAGACCGAAATCCGCAACCTGTACCTGTGTGGCGCCTCTACCCGTACCGGGCACGGCATCTTTGGCGCCATGACCGGCGGCGTGGAAGCGGCCGCGGCGGTGTGCGGGCGTCACGTGCGTTACCAGGTGATGGACGTCGGCACCCGCGCCGAAGCGGCAACCAGCTGATCAAGGGGCTACCCTGAGCCCTGGCGAAGCAACGCCTCGGGGCTCAGCGTGGCCCTCGGGCCTCAAGGAGCGATGGCATGACAAACGAATACAACATGGCACTGGTGATCGGCGCCGGGCTCAGCCTGCTGGCGGCGCTGATGCATGTCGGGGTGATAGTGGGCGGGCCTTCCTGGTATCGCCTGTTTGGCGCGGGCGAACGCTTTGTGCGGGCAGCCCAGGCCGGGCGCTGGTTTCCGGCGCTGGTCACGGCGGGGATTGCCCTGGTGCTCGGCGCATGGGCGGCGTATGCCCTGTCCGCGGCCGGCGTCATCGAGCCCCTGCCCCTGCTGCGCCCGGCACTGTGCGCGATCACCCTGGTCTACCTGCTGCGCGGCCTGTTGGGGCCCTTCACCCTGGTCGGCACCGGGCGCAGCGTGCGCTTCGTGGTGGTCAGCTCGGTGGTGTGCCTGGTCTATGGCCTGGTGCACCTGTTCGGCCTGGTGCAGGTCTGGGGATCACTGGCCTAGGCCACAGTCCTGCAGCGGCGCGCTGCAGCCCGCTCTCGGCAGCGGCTGAACCTGCATTGCCTAGCGGGCGATGGCAGCTGCCGCCTGCACCAGACGCGCTGTGGCCAGCCGGATTTCCTCCCGATTGAGCGAGGCGAAGCCTATGCGCAGGGCATTTTCCGGTTGATCCAGCGGCGAAAACTGGCGACCGTTGCGCACCACCAGGCCATATTCCAGGGCCTTTTTTACCAGTTGATCGACATCGATTTCCGCCTCGAAACCGACCCACAGCGCCAGCCCGCCTTCCGGCTCCCGAACTGAAATCCGCTCGCCAAACCCATCCAGCAGGCCACTGTGCAGGGTTTCCCGGCGCCGCAGATACTCCTTCGAAACCCGGCGCAGGTGCTTCTTCAGTTCACCGTCATTGATCAGGTCCGCGAGCATCCGCTGCATGACCGCATCCCCCTGGCCCAGGGTCAGCGCAGCATGTCGCTCCAGCACCTCGATGACATTGGTGGGCGCCACCACATAGCTGCAACGGAAGGTCGACCCCAGGGCCTTGGACAGCGAGCCGATGTAGATCACGTGGCGCTGCGTGCTGTCGCTGGCCAGGGGCAGGTATGGCCGCCCGTCAAAGTGGTACTCGTGGTCGTAATCTTCCTCGATCACACAAAAATCATGGCGCCTGGCCAATGCCAGCAATTGTTGCCGGCGTCCGGCGTGCAGGCTGACGGTGGTGGGAAACTGGTGATGGGGCGTGAGGTAGATCATCCGCACCTTGTGCACCCGGCACAGCGCGTCAATCTGATCGACCCGGCAGCCTTCGCTGTCCAGGTCCAGGGTCACCAGTTGCGCCCCCAGCTTGCGAAAGATCTCCCACGCCGGTGGATAACTCAGGCGCTCCACCAGCACCACATCGCCGGGTTTGAGCAGCGCGCTGGCGGTCAGGTACAGCGACATCTGGGTGCCCTGGGTCAGGCAGATATGCTCGGCGCCAACGGCCAGACCGCGATTGTGGCGCAGCATGTCGGCCAGCGCGCGGCGCAGGTGATGGCTGGTTTGCTCGCTGCCGTGACGCACGGTATTGGAGGCGAAACTGCTGCGCAGCGCGTTGCGATAGTAGCGGTGCAATACGGCTTGAGGCAGCAGGCGGTGGTCGCACGCACCGTTATCGATGAACAGTGTGCCGGGCCGATGCTGCAAGGCCGGCACCTGGTCGCCCTGGGTGAAATACGCCACCGCGGGGTGCGCCAGCAGTTCCAGGGCGAAAGACGGCTGGGCACTGCGGGCGCTGGGCTGGGCGGCCAATTGCGCGTTGACAAAGGTGCCGCGGCGCGGCTCGCTGACCAGCCAGCCCTTGGTGATGGCTTCTTCATAGGCCAGGATCACGGTCTTGCGATTGACGTCGAGCAGCTGCGCCATTTCCCGTGTCCCGGGCAGCAGCGTCCCGGGGGTCAGGCGTCCGTCGACGATGGCCTTGACCAGGCCGTCGACAATCCGCCGGTAAGACGCCTGGGACTCGCTCCCCTCAAGTTGCAGCAAGGGGCGCCATTTACGCATCTGGACCATCTGAAGTATCCAAATCTGGAGGTTCTAATGGTCCTAGTCTAGCGCAACAATCAGGCCTCACTTACCCGAGGTCCTTATGAACCAACGCCATGTCATTGAAGTGTCGCCATCGGGGAAAACCTTTGACGCCGGGGATGAGCTGCTGCTCGACGCCATGCTCGCCAGCGGCTTGCCGGTGCCGTTCTCATGCCGCCGCGGGGCGTGTGGGTCGTGCAAGGTCAAGGTGATAAGCGGGCAATACCGCGCCACGCCCCAGGCTGCGAATGGTGCGCCTGCCTCCTTCCCCCTGGCGGCCGATGAACTGCTTTTGTGCCAGAGCCATGCCTGCGCGGACATGCGCCTGGAGATCCCCGGCTGGTCCCTGGACACCCCGACCCTGGCGATCGACGCCCGTGTGCTGAGCCTTCGTGCCTTGAGCGCCGACGTCATCGAACTGGTGCTGCAGCCGGGCACCCGGGAGCCACTTGACGTCAGGCCCGGGCAGTACCTGAAGTTTCGTCTGGGGGAGGACCACAGCCGCTGCTACTCGATCGCCAACCTCCCGGCCGAGGATCAGGGGCAACTGGTCTTTCATATTCGCCAGGTTCGCGGCGGGTGGTTTTCCGAGGGCATCCTGCCGACCCTGGAGATTGGCCAGCCCCTGACCCTGGAAGGCCCGTTCGGCGCCTGTACCTGGCAGCACGATGATGATCGTCCGGTCGTCCTGTTCGCCACCGGCACCGGCTATGCCGGGGTCAAGCCGATCCTGCTCAATGCCCTGGCCCGGGGAGCCAGGCTGACGTTGTACTGGGGCGGTTCAGGCCCGGCGGATTTTTACGACCGCGACTTCCTCGACCGGGCCGGCGTCGAGCACCCGGGGTTTGCCTGGCACCCGGTGCTGGCGGCGCAAGCCCGGGTGCAACAGGTCGCACTCGGCCATGGGCACCCCTGGGCAGAGGCCCAGGTCTATGCCTGCGGCAACAGCACAATGATCAGCCAGGTCCGCGCGCAATGCCTGGCTGCCGGCCTGGCGCCACACCGTTTTGTCGCGGAAGCCTTTGTGCCCAACGGCGTGCCAGCCCCGGTGTCGACATTCAAGCCTCTGGATCCCGTGTGGGAGAAGGTCGGCCCGCGCTATTCCCTGGACGGCATGCTGGCCGCCCGCGAACAATCGGTTCGCGCCCTGGCCTTGATCGCCAGCCAACTGCGGGTCGGCATGACCACCGCCGAAGCCATTGATATGGCCAACCGGCAACTGACCCGGATGGGCGCATCCCACACGTGGCACCCGACCTATATCCGCTTCGGCGAAGACACCATTCGCTCGCCACGGGAGCGCATCGACCCCCTGCGCCAGCTGCGCGCGACCGATATCGCCGTGGTCGATCTCGGCCCGGTGTGGGACGGCTATGAAGGCGACTATGGCGACACTTTCGTGTTCGGCGAGCACCCGCTGCACCGGGCGTGCGTCACGGCCTTGCATGAGGTCTTCGACGAAACCCGCGAGGCCTGGCAGCGGGGGCTGACCGGTCGCGGGCTCTACGATTTCGCGGAGCGCAGCGCGGCGGCGAAGGGCTGGATGCTGGAACGAAACCTGGCCGGGCACCGCATCGCCGACTTCCCCCACGCCCTGTTCGGCAATAAAAAACTGGCCGAGCTGGAAATCGTACCGAGCGAGATGGTCTGGGTCCTGGAAATTCAGCTCTGCCATCCCACCGAAGCCGTCGGTGCGTTCTTCGAGGACATCCTGATCGGCGAGGCCCGCCCGGCCCCGTGAGCCGCGAGCGCTGCGCCCTGTACCGGTGTCGGTTCGGCCTCTGATAAGCTTGCCGCCCCCTATCTACACCCGGTGCAGGATGCACGATCTATTAAACCCGGCAGTGTCTTACCAGGCCGAAAGCGAGCAGCAGGCCCTGGCTCGCTACAGCGGCTTCGGTGAAACGTTGTTTGCCGAGCTGTATCGGCACTTCCCCTCACTGACAGGCCAGGTGCGGTTTTTCCGCAACGGTGAACTGCCGGATGTCTGGGCCGTTTGCGGCACCGGGCCTTCGGCGTTCGCGGTGCAGCTGGACCCTGATATCGACGTCATCTGCCTGTGGAATGCACGCCTTCAGGAAGAAATCACCGCCTGGAACCCCGAGCCCGTGGCCCACGCCATGGCCCGCATCCGCACCGACTACTACCGGCTGGAGGGGGCCGAAGTGCTGCAACAGTGGCTCGACCTGGCCCGGGATGATGAGGTGGTGATCGATCCGGAGCACATCAACCACGAAGCCCAGAGCAACCTGTGGCGGTTTTCGCCCACCGACGAGCAGACCCCGGGCATCACCGTGGCCGGCATCGGTGGCTTTATCAATGCCATCCTCGAAGCCCGCCGCGCCAGCCTGGGCCGAAGCGCGATGCTGTTCTACTGCTGGCACGACGCCCAGGTGCGCCAGCTGCGCTTCAGCCTGGTCTCGCAAAGCCACGGCCGCCTGCCCTTCGGGCGCAAGACCCGGCGCACCGAGCAGGTCGAAGACATCGCCCAGCGCCTGTATGCCGACTGGCACGAACTGCCGAGGCAGATCCACACGCCCGAGGCGACGCGCCATATCCTCCCGGTGTTTGTCGCGGCGATAGCCTGACCCTACCCTTTTCAACCGCTAGGCGATTGAACATGAACACAGCCTTGAATTCGATTTTCACCACCCTGGCCGAGGCCGCCGAACAATCACGCGCCCAGGGCGATAAATGGATCGTCATCGACTGTGCCTACCAGCACCTCGACGCCCTGCGCCTGCATGACTACCCGCAGGTACTGGAGCAGATCCTGGCCTTGGTCGAAACCTATCCGGAACTGGATTACGGCGGCCCCGGACCGTTCGGGATGCTGATCGAAGCCCAGGCCATTGCGGCCTATGAAGGGGCGCTGCTGGCGTCCCTGGCGCGCCAACCCAGCTGCCAGGTCCTCGGTTGGCTGAGCCGCACAATGCAGCTCGAAGACGCCGAGCGTAACGCCCTGGGCCTGATTTCACGGGCGCGTTTTGCGCAACTGCTGGAGGACGTCCAGGTCCATCCATCAGTGCCCAAGGACTGCGTTGATTTTGCCCAGTTCTGCCAGGAAGACGATCAACCAGAAACCTGAGTGCACTCCCCTTTGAGGCTGACCCCATGAGCGCTACCCACTCCCACGCCCAGACCCTGGCCGCTATCGCCCATTGGGTTGCGCAACACGCGCCAGACCTGCCGCCGATGTTCCGGCCCGGCGCATCAGAGGCAGAGATGGCCGAGGCTGAACGCCAGCTTGGACTGTCTCTGCCGCCCATGCTGCGCGCGCTTTATGCCATCGCCGACGGCCAGACCGAAGGCGCCGCCACGCTGCTGGATGCTTTTGCCTGGATGCCCTTGAGCGAGGTGGTGGATCGCGCGGCCTTCCTCAACGAGTTCTTCCCGGGCGGGGTCAACGAAGAAGACCCCGACCATGAGCCGATGCAGGTGGATGCCGGTATTCGCCCGACCTGGTGGTGGCCGCAATGGCTGCCGATCATGGCCAATGGCGGCGGCGATTATCTGTGCGTCGACCTTGACCCGGCACCCGGCGGGCAGCCCGGCCAAGTGCTCGCCTACTTCCATGACGAGACCTATCGCAGCCTGGTAGCGCCCGGGGTCGAGGGGCTGATCGAGCATGTCGCCAGGGGGTTGGCCAACGGCACTTTCGGCCTCACGGACGGCATGCTCTGCGAGGTCTAGCAGGCAACCTCAGAACACCCCGCGCGCCTTCGCCAACCCCAGGCGCTGCTGCTCGGCGTCGATCAGGGCATCGATCTTGCGCTTGCCGGTCCACAGCGCCAGGCTGCTCAGGGCCGGTGGCAGGGGCTGCTGGATCAGCGCCAGCAGGTCCAGCCCCGGGGTCTTGATCAGGCGCAACTGGGTCAACCGGGAGGCGGCCAGCCCCGTAAGCCCGGTCAGGCCTGTGAGGTTGTCCAGGTGCAGTTGCTCAAGCAGCGGCGCCCGCTCCAACGCCAGCTGCGAGAGCTGCGCCTGATCGGCCACGTAGAGCTTTTTCAGTGCCGCGAAGCGCCCCAGGTCCAGCTCGGCCAGCCCCCGCACCCGCAGCACTTCCAGGCTGTCGAGTTGCTGGTGGTGCAACTCCGGCATGGCCTCGCGGCTGCCAAAACTCACCGACAATTGCCGCAGGCCGCGCATCGGGCTGACCATCTCCAGCGAGGTCTTGGCCGGCAACCGGTGCAAGGCCAGCCGGGTGATCCCCGCATGCTCGGCCAGCACCCGCAGGTTGTGGCTTTGCGCGCTGATTGAAAGGTTCTTCAGCCCGGGCATGCGGGCAATCGGCGCCAGGTCCAGCGGCGGGCCTTTGTCCTGGGAGACATGCAGCTCCTGCAGTTGGCCCAGGTTGGGCAAGCCGAGGATATCGGGCGTATTGCCGATGCGGATTTGCAGCCCGAACTCCGTCAGCGCGGCCAGGCCCGCCAGCGCGCCAAGGTCGCCGCGGGTCTCTTCGCAGTCCAGGGTCAACGAGCAGACATGGGGCAGCAGGCGCAGGTTGGCGCAGTCGAACGCATCATTCGGGTAATGGGAGTAAAAACGGACGTTGATCCGCCGACCGTACTCTTTGCACAGCGCATCCAGTTGGGTCAGCAGCGCGGCGTCGTACTGATCGGAGCGGTAGAACTGCACGATGACCTGGTCCAGTTGGTCGTCATCCAGCAGGGCGCGAACCCGAGGTTCCAGGTCGAGGTGGGTTAGGTCATACAGTCGGTTGTTGGGCATGTGCGGTCCTTCGTCAGTGGCGCGAAAAGAATACAGGCTTCGGCCACACAACAGGCTGCGCGTTCACGGCTCAGGGGACAGCTCGCGTTCCATGACGATGGTGCGCTCGCCGTCGTCCTCGATCTCGCGCACCACTTGGTAGCCAAGCCGCGCGTAGAAGGCCTGGGCGGTCAACGATGACGGTACTGCCAGCACCGTCACCCCAGCCTCGCGGGCCGCGCGCTCGACCACGAACATCAGGTGCCGCCCGATGCCGCGCTTGTGCATCCTAGGGTCGACGAAGACCGAGCGCACGGCGCGCCCGTCGAGGCTGGCGGTGCCGACCGGGACGCCGCCGATCAAGGCCACGAACATCTGGCGCTTCTTCATCAGTTCGGCCACCGCGGCCGGAGTGAAACTCTGCTGGACCCGGGCGATGACACTGGGCGGATAGTCCTGGGCGTTGCTGCCGAGCAACGCTGCAAGAATCACCTGGCTGACTCCAGGTGCATCGCTGTCACGGGCCAATCGAATCAGACACGGCATAACTTCTCCCGCTATGAAACCGCACACTTGACTGCTCAGCATAATCCAAGCGCAGGTAGTTTTCGTACAGCGCCCAAGGCTTATGGCATCTGGAACACCAGACACGGGCTGTCGTTCAGGCGCCCTTCAAAGGCCGGGGTGGATGGCGCCAGCACGCTGCCCTGCAACAGCGCCCGATCCTTGCGCGCCACGATTACCCAGGCCCCGCGTGGCAGGGCGTCCAGTTGTGCACGCTGGGCCTTGGCGATAAACAGCGGCTGCTCGTCGTGATCCAGGTTCATCATGTAGCGCACGGCCCAGGTGTCCTGGCCGAGGTTGAAAAACACCAGCGGCCCCGGATTGGCGGCGCGCAACCCTTCGACCTGATCGACAAAACCCCGGGTGTCGAACTGCAGGTCCTTGGCCGGCTCCACCACCTTGATCAACAGCCACCATTGCGCCGCCAGCGCGATCAGGCTGAGCAGCACCAGGCGGCGTCCCAGGGCCTGGCGCGTGGTGCGCCAGCCCTGGATGGCCAGCAGTTGCAGAAGCACAAACGTCCCCACCAACAGCGGCAGGGACACCGGCGGCCAGTAACCGTGCTTGTGCCAACTGTGCCGACAAACAAACAGCACCAGGATGCACAACGCCGGCAACACCGCCACCAGCCAGGTGTAGGCGCCTCGCACCTTGAGCATCCAGCCCTGGGCGTTGAGCAGGCCGTAAGCGGCCACCGCCGCGAACATCGGCACCATGGGCAGGATGTAATAGGCACGCTTGAAGTGCGGCACCGATAGCCCCAGCAGAAGCATCAGGCCGCATGCCCCCAGGCGCATCACCAATTGCAGATCGCCCTGGGCATGCCGCAGGTGCCACTGCCGGCGCAGGGCAAACAGCGTCGCCAGGGCCAGGGGCACCACCGGGAAGTAGCGATACAGGCTGAGCTGGAAGTAGAAAAAGAACGGCTCGC
This sequence comes from Pseudomonas sp. MF09150, assembly GCF_059862355.1. Classification (NCBI taxonomy): domain Bacteria; kingdom Pseudomonadati; phylum Pseudomonadota; class Gammaproteobacteria; order Pseudomonadales; family Pseudomonadaceae; genus Pseudomonas; species Pseudomonas sp. MF09150. The sequence goes on from NZ_JCBCUS010000015.1 coordinate 45,228, forward strand.
CGCTTTCATCGAGGCGACCGCTGACCTGCATGTTGAACACCTGATCGGCAAACGCCTGGCCGCCGCTGAGGCGCGCCAGGTGCATCAACCCCCACCAGCAGCCCGCCAGCAGCACCAGCCCGAGCACGCCATAGGCCAGTACCCGCTTGAGCACCAGCAATCGCTCGGCGCGCGAACGCAGCGGGCCCAGCAGGCAATAGGTACAGGCCACGCCGCAGACTTCGATCAGCCCCAACGGGCCGCGAATGACGAACGCCAGCACCAGCAACGGCAACACGCCAAGGCGCCGCCAGCGCGAGCCGATCTGCTCGCCGCTGTGCAACAGGTAGAAGGCCCCCAGGCACAGCAGGGAGACCATCTGGTCGAGGCAGACCGAACGTGACTTCTCCAGCAACTGGGTGGTCAGCGCCGTGAGCAACACCGCCAGCAATGCCCAGGCCCGGCCATGGGGCGCGAGCAGGCGATACAACAGCGCCAGCACCCCGGCCGAGGCGATGGCCGTGGGCAAGACATTGGCCAAGTGGTTGGGCGCACCGAACAGCTGGGCCCACAGCCAACTGAACAAGGTCGCGGTGCCCGGGTAATCCGGGTACGGCTGGCCGTAGGTGGTGGGGAACAGGCTGGGGCCGTGGCGGAACATTTCCTGAAGGAACAGCGCCCAGCGTCCATCGAACCCCTGGGGCTGCTGGTCCCAGATCCCCAGGGTGAACAGCACCAGGGCCAGTAGCAGGATGCAGAACGATTCGACGCGATACCTTGTGTTGTGATCCATCGCTGACCCGTCAGGTTGATTCGCCGCTCAATGGGCGTGGCCATGGTGCCGGGGCAGCCCCTGAACGCCTCCTGAACGGGCGTTGAAAAATCCGGGCGGCCGTCCGCAAACCCCGCATTTGTTGTGCTGAAGAGCTTGCCCGATGACGAACGGCACACTCCCAATGACGCGCCGCGAACACGCCATTACAAGCGCTGCGCGGCCGAGCGGGAGCAAGCTCCCTCGCCACAGTGGTTTCAATACAGATGAAGCAGCAGCGCGTAGGCGGCGGTGCCGATCACTGCGGTACTGATCAACCCGCACCCCGTGAGCAGCGCCAGGCCTGCCACCAGCAGCATAGACAGGCTGGCGGCGAGGGGGTCGCGGCTGATCTCGCTGTAGGCGATGTACAGCGCAAAATTGATAAACACCGCCACCGGCAGCACCCGCTCCAGGCAGCGTTGCAGGCTGCAGGGCAAGGGCACCCGGACCAGCGCCGGAACGACCCGCACCAGGCAACTGGCGGTGAACAGTGCGGCAATGGCCATCAGCGTCGAGGGGTTCATAGCTTGGCCCAAGTCAGGATCAGGGTGGCCAGCAGCACACTGGGGATCCAGAAATACACCGGCCCCAGCCACTGGATCAGCCCCCAGGCGCACAGCACGCACAACGTCAGCGCACCGAGCATCGGCAGCCAGCGCTCACGCACTTGCAGCAGGCGGCCACGCAGCTGGGAAATCGACAAATACATCAGCACCACGCTGGCCGGGTAGCCCAGGTTGACCTCGGCGCCGACCCACTGCGCCGGCAGCAGTTGGCCGAGCAGCGCACCCAGGACCCCGGCGGCGGCCCAGGTGAGAAAGATCGTGGCCCGAATCAACAGCACCGCCCCGGGCCCGTCCTGTTCCCGTTCGGTGGCGTAGGCTTCATCGCCGAGCATGTGCGCGGCCAGCACCTTGCGCCCCCAGGGCCGGGGCAAGCGGCCCGCGGTGGTAAAGGCAATCGGCAGGTAGCGGCTGTTGATCGAGGCGGTGACCAGCAGCATGGTGAAAAAGCCCGCCCCGGACTGCTCCAGGGGCAGCACCGCAAATTGCCCACTGCCGGAGAACCCCAGCACGCCGATCAAGGCCACCTCCAGCAGGGACCAATCCGCACGCCCCGCCAGCACCCCGAACAGCAGGCTGACCGGCACGATGGCCAGCGCCGTCGGTGCCACCCGGCGCCAGACACTCGAGCGGCCCGGTGTCCATTCCAACTCACTGCCTTGCATAACCACCTCCGATATCCCACGGGCAGCATGCAAGGCTCAGGCAACAGGGTCTTGTACGATTGTGCGGGCTGGCGTCAGCCCCGATTCACCACAGGAAAACCACACAAACTCCACAGTGTGCCGCGCCCGCTATCGATAGCCTGGTGCGCTCATCAGCCCTCAACGGTCCGCTTCCCCATGTTCCGAACCTCCACCCCCATACGTACCGTGCGCGCCATTGACTGGTTTATCACCTACCTGGTCGGCGTCGCGGCGCTGTCCCTGGTTGTGGCCCTGTCGTTCGGCCTGCTGATGCTTGGTGGCAGCCCCACGCTGTGGAGCAGCCTGCCTTCAGTGATGTCTTTCAGCCTGGCGATCGGGTGTTTGAGCGTCATGGTGGTCGGCACCGTCGCGGCCCTGCCCTGCGCCCTGTTCTTCTGGCTGGCCCAGCGTTTTACCTGGCGCCATATCGCGATCTACCTGCTGTGCGGCGCCCTGAGTGCGCTGCCCACCATTCCCCTGGTGATGCAGTTGGATCCGGATTTCTATACCGATCCAGCCGAAGAGCAGGTATCCCCCAGCACCCTGGAGCGCTGCTGGCCCCTGGCGCCGTTGTTCGGCGCCTCGGGGGCCTTGCTGGGGGCGATATTCTGGTGGCGCAGCGGCCGGCACCTGCGCTGATCAAGGGGGGGCGCTTGCCATAGCGCAGTGCCTGCGCCCGCTGCGCAAACACCGGTTTACCGGCGATGGCGCTGTCAGTTCTGCTCGGACAGGAACGGCAGCACCAGGGCGATGAACGCTTCAGGCGCCTCCTCGGTAATGAAGTGCCCGCAATCGGCGACGATGGCGCCCCGCAGATCCAGGGCATTGCCCTGCAAGGTCTCCAGCGGCGCATTGTCGGTGGCGTGCTGCGCGCCAATCGCCAGCACCGGCATGGCCAGTGGGGTCGCCGCCCGCAGCTGGTTCTGGCGGATGGTTTGCGGAATCGCCCGGTAATAACCAAAGCCGCCACTCAAGCCGCCCGGCGCCGAGTAGGCCTTGACGTAGGTGTCCACCGCCACCCGGTCCTGGCGGAACGACCACTTCTCGAACATGTAGGCCAGGTACTGCGCCTCGCGGCCGGTGATCAGCACCTCGGGCAAGTCCTGCAACTGGTTGAACATGAAGTGCCAGAGGAAAATATTCAGCTCCGGCGGGGCGAAGATCGACGGCGCCGGGGCCAGCCCCGGAATCACGGCTTCGGTGAGCACCAGTTTTTCCACCGCCTGCGGCTGGTCGCTGGCCAGGGCGTAGGCGATCCACATGCCCACGTCATGGCCCAGGACCGAATAACGCTCGTGCCCCAGAGCCTGCATCAAGGCATGCAGGCGCCCGGCACTGGTGCCGGTGTCGTAGCCGTCCCGGGGTTTATCCGACAGGCCCATGCCCGGCAGGTCCACCGCAATCGCCTGGTAGCCCTGCTCGGCCAACGCCTGCATCACGTGGCGCCAGGTGAACCAGGTCTGCGGCCAGCCCGGTATCAACAGCACCGGCCGACCCTGGCCTTGCGTCACGTAGTGCAGGCGCAGGCCGTCGATACGCTCATAACCGTGGTGCGGCTCATGTCCGGCAAAGGCCGATTGTTCAGCGTTACTCATGCTCATCATCCTTATGCCGCGACCGGCGCAATGCCGAGTAGTTGATTGATCTGGGCCTGATCCACCGGGGCTCCGGCGAAGTCGTCGAACACCTTGTCGGTCACCTGGATGATGTGCTGGTTGATAAAGGCCACGCCCTCGCGAGCCCCCTGCTGCTGATCCTTGAGGCAGCATTCCCACTCCAGCGCCGCCCAGCCGTCGTAGTCATACAGGGCCAGCTTGGAAAAAATCCCCTTGAAGTCGACCTGGCCATCGCCCAGGGAGCGGAAGCGCCCGGCACGATCAGCCCAGCCCTGATAACCGCCGTACACACCCTGGCGTCCGGTGGGATTGAACTCGGCGTCCTTGACGTGAAACATGCCGATGAACTCGTGGTAGATGTCCAGGTAGTCCAGGTAATTGAGCTGCTGCAACACGAAGTGGCTGGGGTCGAACAGCATCTTGCAGCGAGGGTGATTGCCCACCCGCGCCAGGAACATCTCGAAGGTCACGCCGTCGTGCAGGTCTTCGCCAGGGTGGATCTCGTAGCACAGGTTGACCCCCTGCTCGTCACAGGCATCGAGGATCGGCAGCCAGCGCTTGGCCAGCTCGGCAAACGCCGAATCGATCAGGCCTTCGGGGCGCTGCGGAAACGGAAAGAAATACGGCCAGGCCAGGGAGCCGGAGAAGCTGCCCATTTCTGTCAGGCCCAGACGCCGCGAGGCCTTGGCCGACATCTGCAAACGCTCCAGTGCCCATTGGGTCTTGCCCGCCGAATTGCCCTTGAGCCGGGCCGGGGCAAAGCCGTCGCACAGGCTGTCATAGGCCGGGTGCACGGCCACCAACTGGCCGAACAGGTGGGTGGTCAGCTCACTGATCACCAGCCCGTGCTCGGCCACCACACCGCTGATTTCATCGCAGTAATCCTGGCTTTGCGCGGCCAGGCTGACGTCGAACAGACGCTCATCCCAGGCCGGCAACTGCAAGGCCTTGAAGCCCATGCCGGCGGCCCAGGCGGCAATCGACGGCAGGCTGTCGAACGGCGCCGTGGCGTCACTGAATTGAGCCAGGTGCAGGCTCGGTCCTTTAAGGGTTTTCATCGGGCACTCCTATTATTTGTCGGTCGACAAACAATAGGGGCAGCGCCAGGACCCCGTCAATACGCGGGCTTGATTTTTTTGTCGATCGATCAATAATGCACGCCGGCACACACCCTTCATTCAGGCGAGGCATCCACAGCATGGCCGGCAGACCCCGGGAGTTCGATCGAGACCAGGCCTTGCGCCAGGCCTGCGATGTGTTTTGGCAGCGCGGTTTTGAAGCCACGTCCATGGCCGACCTGGTGCAGGCCCTGGGCATTGCCTCGGCCCGCATCTACGCCGCCTTCGGCTCCAAGGAAGCGCTGTTTCGCGAAGCCATTGCCCTGTACGAGAACGGTGAAGGCGCCTTTGCCGACCAGGCCCTGAGCGAAGAGCCCACGGCGCGCGGGGCCATCGAGCGCATGCTGCGCGACGCCATCGAGCTTTACACCCGTCCCGACGGGCCCCTGGGTTGCATGGTGGTGTCATCGGCGACCAACTGCACCCTGGATAACGACAGCATCCGCGAGTGGCTGGCCGGGCATCGGCGCGACCGCACCCGCTCGATCATCCAGCGCCTGGAACAGGCCGTGGAGTCCGGCGAACTGCCGCGCCAGACCCCGGTGCAAGCCTTGGGCGACTGCTACGCCACCCTGCTGCACGGGTTGTCGGTGCAGGCTCGGGACGGCATCGAAAAACCACGGCTGCTGGCCACCCTGCCCATGGCCTTGGCAGTGTTCGATGCCGCGGCCGGCACCGGTCCGGCGTAAGCCTATCGGGTTGCGCAGGGCTCCTGGGGCGGGCGCCGGCCCTTGATCAGGCCCACGGCAAGCGCCGACAGAATCAACACCATGGCCAGCGCCTCCCGGGCATCGACCTGATGCCCCAGCAGCAGCACCGAGCCCAGCACGCCGAACACCGGGATCAGCAACGACAAGGGCGCCACCCGCGACACCGGGTACTCGCGCAGCAACAGGTTCCAGCCCCAGTAGCAGAAGTGCGTGGCGCCATACACCTGGAACGCCAGGGACCACAGGGTGCGTTGATCCAGCCCGCTCGCCAGGTTCACAAAAGGCGCCGAACCCTGGCTCAGCCAGGTCAGCGCAAACAGTGGCAGCGGCGCAAACAGGCTTGACCAGACTACAAAGGCAAAGATCTCGCGCACCCCGGAGCGCTTGATGATCACGTTGCCCAGGCTCCAGCTCAGGGCGCTGATCAACAACAGCCCGTAGCCCAGTGACGTGCCCTGCCCCGGGCTGCCTTGCAGGATGCACAGCAACCCCAGCGCCGCCAGCACCAGCCCGAGCACCTGCCCTCGGCTCAAGCGTTCGCCAAACAGCAACACCCCCCAGCCCAGGGTAAAAAAGGCGCTGAACTGGATCAGCAGCGCGGCGGTGCCCGGCGCCACGCCCAGCTTGATCCCGAGGTTGATCAAGGCCCACATCGCCACCCCGAAGATCACGCCATACGCCGCCAGCCAACCGATGGCGACATGGGGCCTGCGGATAAAAAACACCCAGGGCAGGGCCGCCAGGGTAAAGCGCAGGCCCGTGAGCAGCAGCGGGTCGAGGTTGGCCAGGCCAAGCTTGGTGATCGGAAAATTAAAGCCCCAGAGCGCTGTCACCAGCACCGCCAGGATCAAGTGTCGCTTCTGCATCAGCTCGCGTTCCAGCACAAAGGCCCGCGCAAAGACGCGCCGGCGAAGACGTCACTATGACTAGCCCGGGCCATGGCCCGCTTGCAATGCCAGGCCATTGATCATTAAATTCGGGCCATGCGCCAGATAGATATCGATCCTTACGAAAACACCCCACGCGACGCCGTGGTCACCGCCAGCGACTACCACGCTGGCCAGCACTTCCCCCGCCACAGTCACCAACGCGGCCAATTCGCCCTGGCCGCCAGTGGCGTGATCACCCTGTTCACCGATGCCGGCAACTGGGTGGTGCCGCCGCAACGGGCAGTCTGGGTGCCCGCCGGCGTGCCCCATGAAATGCAGATGAGCGGCCCGGTGACCATGCTCAACACCTACATCCGCCCCCCCGCCGCCACCGCGCTCAAGCTGCCCGCGCGGTGCCAGGTGTTCGGTGTGTCCGAGTTGCTGCGCCAGTTGCTGCTGCGGGCCATGAACATTCCCGCGCTCTACGCCGAAGACAGCCACGACGGGCACTTGATGACGTTGCTGCTGCATGAAATAGCCGCCATGGCGCCGCTGTCGCTGAACGCGCCGCTGCCCGATGAACCGCGCCTGGCAAAGGCCTGCCAGCGCTTGCTGGCCCAGCCGTCCCTGGAAATCGGCATCGACTGCATGGCGCGCGAGGTGAACATGAGCCGGCGCACGTTCACCCGCCTGTTTCGCCAGGAGACCGGCATCAGTTTTGTCGAATGGCGTCAGCAGGCCTGCCTGTTGGCGGCCGTGGCGCGCCTGGGCGAGGGCGAGGCCATCACCCGGGTCGCGACCGACCTGGGCTATAGCAGCCCGAGCGCCTTCAGCAGTGTGTTTCGTCGAGTGCTGGGGGATGCGCCCAGTCGCTACTTTCCCAAACAGGCTGTGTGAGTCCAGGCCCGGGGGCCTGAACATCCTGGACCGGCAGATTGCCTGCCGGACCAGAGGCGAGTGGCTGCGCCCAGCGCAGCGTTCTACAGGAATACCGCCGAGAGCATGCCCAGGGCCCCGAGGCAGAACCCGATCAAGGCGCCACGCCCCGGCTGCTCATGGAAGATCGCCCAGATCACCAGCGGCTCCAGAAGCAGCAACGAGGTGACGGAGACCACGGTAATCAGCCAGATATCACCGACCGCGACATACCCCAGCCAGTACGCGCCAATCAGGCAGATACCGGCAAAGCACATGATCAACACCGGCAATGCCAGGTCGGCCCAGGTGGTGTTGCCGGTATGCGCCAGGCGCGCGGCGACCACTTCACTGTAGATGGCGCAGAACTCGCCCAGCACCATCAACCCTACAGCAGAAACTCCGAGTAACTCTTTGGACATGAGACAAACCCCTTTGCATTGAGAGCCAGATTTTTCAGCTCCCAGGCAGCTATGGCTCCGTTGACGGAGCCTCCATGGCAATGCGCGGGGGTTTGCGGCGGCTCAGTAATCGTGAGGAACCTGAACATGTCCATCTCCTTCTCGGGTGTTGCAAAGGGGGTTGATACAGCGCAACGAGGCCCGAGTGCGCTAGCATCACTGCCCTGCGCCTCCAGCCTCGCTGGCAGAGACTATCGCGATTTGCCCGGAAACCTGAAATGCCTGTTGCCCGCTCCCTCGATGCCTTGGAACACCAGATTCTCGACCTGCGCGATGTCGGCAACTCCATCATGGGCATCCAGGCCTGGGAGTCCGGGTCGGTGGAAGACGCCGCCCGCCGCTTCGGACTGCTCGACGACCCCGGCATCTATCGCGCAATCAGTGCCGAAGAGGCCGAGCAGGTGCTGGTCTGGCTGTTGCGGCGCGACATGGTCCACCGCCTGAAACTCATGCCCAGGGCCCAGGCCCAGCGCTTCGCCGCCGAACTGATGACCCATCTTGCCGCCCCCGGCGCCGCCTTCTATACCAACGGCCCGCTGATCAAGACCCCGGACAACCCCGGCGGCGAGGTCAACTGGACTGCTGTCAGCGACTGCACCTTCGACAGCGGCGTACTGGCCCTGGCCCCCGGGCGCATCGCTTGCGCCTGGTTTCAGGAGGAGGACTGAGGCCATGCCGCGCTTTGAAGTCTGGCATCACGCACAGCTGATCGGCTGGTCCGAACTGGAGTCCGGCGACCCGCCCATGGGCGTGGCGTTCGGCCTGTTTATCCCGGCGCCGGCCTATGCCCAGGTGCAGGCGCTGATCCGCGCCCGGGCCGAAAGCGATCAGAGCGACCTGCACCTGAGCGTGCTGCACCAGGGCCAAGCGCTGGTCTGCGCGGGTGTCTACATCCAGGACTTTTCCGCCGACTGCGGGGAAGACGCCATGGAAGTCACGGTCCTGGGAATCAGCGAGCCGCCCTACGCCGAGCTGTTCGCCCAGCACGCGGCGGCGTATTGGCGGCCGCAAGGCTGAAGCCCGCGAGCATCGCGCCCGCCGTTCACGAATTGTTAAGAATTGGCCCCGTATACTTCGTCGATTGCCTCGCGGCACTTCGATCAATCCTCTACTGGTGGCCCCAAGCTCATGTCGCGACCCGCCCCGCTGCTCTTCCTGCTTGCCGGCCTGCTGTTCTTTTTCGCCCTGGGCAATCATCAGTTGCAAGGCTCCACCGAAGCCCGGGTCGCCGGGATCGCCATGCAAATGCACCTGGATAACGACTGGGTCACCCCGCGCCTGTTCGGCCAGCCCTTCCTGGAAAAACCGCCGCTGAGCCTGTGGCTCGACGCCGGCGCCATCCGCGCCTTCGGCGGCACCCCCTGGGCCGTGCGCCTGGCCTCGGCCTTTGCCGGTCTGTTCAGTGTGCTGCTGCTGTACGCCATGCTGCGCCGTTTTGGCCGGCCGACAACGGTGGCCTGGGTCGCGGCGGCGATGCTGGCGACCATGGCCAGTTACTGGAGCAACGTGCGCGGCGTGGGCGAAGACGCCTTGCTCAGCCTGGGCGTGACCCTGGCGCTGCTGGCGTTCTTCCAGGCTCAGCGCCGCGCGGCCGATCAGCAACCGGCGCTGCTGGCCTGGCTGCTGTTCGCCGTCGGGATCGCCATTGCCACCCTGAGCAAGGGAGTGCTGGGCCTGGCGATGCCCGGGGTGGTGATTTTTGCCTACCTGGTCGCCGACAGCCTGCTGGAAAAACGCTTGGCCCCGAGCCACTGGCTGCGCCCGGCGCTGTTTACCCTGCTGGGCCTGATCCCGCTGCTGATCTGGCTCTACCTGCTGTATCAGCGCGGCGGCCTGCAAGCCCTGGGCGAGGTGCTGTGGACCAACAGCGTCGGGCGCTTCGACGGCTCCTTCGAGGAAGCCGGGCATTACGAGCCGTTCTACTACTACCTGGCCAAGCTGCCCCAGGCCTTTCTGCCGTGGAACATCCTGGTCTACCTGGGTCTGTGGCACTTTCGCAAAAGCCTGATGGAGAACCGCTACCGGCTGTTCTTCAGTCTGTGGCTGGTGGCCCAGTTCACCCTGCTGTGCCTGGCGTCGAGCAAGCGCACGGTGTACCTGATGTCGCTGACGCCAGCCGCCGCGGTCCTGGCCGCCGAATACGCCGCCGTGCTGTATCAGCGCCTGGGCCGGCAGGCCGGCAGGGGCAGCTGGCTGGGCAAACTGGGCCAGCACCGTCGTGGCCTGGCAGTGGGCATCATGACGCTGGTGGTGTGCAGCTACCTGGCCGCCGCCCAGTGGGCCGCGCCCCGGGCCGACCGCACGCTGTCGTTCCTGCCGCTGATGAATCAGGTGCAGGCGCTGCAGGCTGACCAGCACCAGGTCGGGATCTATCAAGCCAATGAGCGGGTCGGCGGTGCCAGCGTGTTCTACACCCAAAGCCAGTTGCCAGACCTGCAGACCGAGGCCCAGTTGCACGCTTTCCTCGCGGCCTCGCCGCAACATGTGGCGCTGATGGCCGCCGAGCAGGAACCCCAGGCTCCGCTGCGGGTGGTCAAAAGCATGAAAGTCGGGCGCCAGGCTTACTATTTCGTCAGCCACTGAAGTCAACGGCAAAAAAAACGGCACCCCGATCAGGTGCCGTTTTTTTTATCTCGCGCAGGGCCCGGTTGAAAGCCCGCCCGGTTCAGCGGCGGTCCAGCCCCAACGAACGCCAGTCGCTGGCTTCAATAAAGCCAAGCATCTTCGGCGCGGCCTCCAGGCTCGCACTGGAGACAAACAGCGAGGCGCCATAACCAAAGCTTGAAACCGGCAGCTTCAGGTCTTTCTCCAACTGCGCCATGCATTCGCTGTGGGTCACCAGAATCAGATTGCGCCCCGGCACCTTGTGCGCCAGGGCATCGCGCAACATGGTGTTCTTGCAGTTGAACAGCCAGTCCTCGCCGCTGCCGGCGTCGCTGAACATATAGCCCGCCGTCTGCACCGCACGGGTCAGCGGGCTGTGGTAGATATCGGCACGGTCCAGGCCCAGGTGTTCGAACTGCGCCCCGACCCCGACTGCCACATCGCGGGAACGATCGGTAATGCCGTCGGCCGCTCCCAGGCACGCGGCCCTGGAGTGATCGCAACGCTCCACATGGCGCACCAGGACGATCATCTGGCCACTGGCCCAGCCCGCATTCAGCGCCTTGAGTCCCGCCCCATCGCCATGGGCCAGGTCCGGCACCGCCATCGGCTTGAGCAGCCACAGGGTCAGCGGCAGCACCAGCAGCGCAGCCAGCAACACCACGGCGGCGTTTTTGAAACGCGCCAGGCGGCCAAAATCCGGCACGCGTCGGGTCACGGCAAAACCGAGTCTTGATTCCACGTGCACGCTGCCTCTCTGACAATGACCGGGACTACCAGCAGCCAGCGCAGACGCTACCTGGCCCGGATGACAATTGAACGCTCAACGGCGCCGTCAACCGGCGGGCAAGCGCCGAGTGACGCCAAGACTCTAAGCAGCCCGGCGTAGGCCGGCGGTGAAATGGATGTGAAAAAAGTCTCAACCCGCAGCCGAGCCCCCCGGACAACCCCGACCATCCGCCTATTGCGCTAATCCCGACAAAAACGTTTTAGCAATCGCATTTGCCGCCGATATCCCCCTACGAACACACCTTGCTGGCCACCAAAAACAACAATCTTCCGGCTACCTAACGATAAAGAAGCGCAACGTTCCTGGAGGAATTGAATGAATAGCTGGTTTGCCAACATCAGTGTCAACCTTAAGCTCGGCCTGGGGTTTGGCCTGGTCCTGGCCCTGACCACCATCCTCGCCCTGACCGGCTGGACCAGTCTGGGCAGCCTGATCGACCGCAGTAACTGGATGAGCGACATCACCCAGCTCAATGCCGGCCTGACCAAGCTGCGGGTATCACGCCTGCAATACATGCTGACCAATGGCGACGAAACCGCCGCGCAGAGCGTGCAGGCCACCCTCGATGCCTTCGTCGCCCAGCAGCAGAAACTGCTCAACAGCTTCAAGAGCCCGGACAACCTCAAGCTGCTCAAGGAGCAGAGCGCGACCATCAGCGCCTATCAGGCTTCGCTGAACAAAATGCGCAGCGCCTACCGCACCGGCAACACCGCGCGCGAAGCCATGAGCAACAACGCCGAAACCGCCAACGGCCTGATCAACGCGATCAACACCCGGGTGCAGCAAATGCCGTTGAGCGACGAGCGCTTCGAGCAGTTCCAGGCCATCACCAAGGCCAAGGAAGCCTTTATGCTGGCGCGCTATGAAGTGCGCGGCTACACCGCCAACAGCAACCCGGAAACCGAACAGAAAGCCGTGGCCCAGCTCAACAACGCCATCGGCGAACTGGCCCAGCTCAACACCCACTTCAGCAGCACCCAGCAGGACGCCCTGCGCCAACTGGAAGCCGCGCTGAGTGCCTATCGCACCTCGCTGCAAGCGTTCAAGGCGGCGTTCAGCGATGCGGTTCAAGCACGCAAGGAAATGACCGATCAAGGCACCGACATCGTTGCCCGCAGCGACGAGCTGTACCAGATCCAGCTCGACCGTCGTGATGTCGAAAGCGCCCAGGCCCGCAGCCTGCAGTTGATCAGCACCCTGCTCGCCCTGCTGGTTGGGGTCCTGGCCGCGGTGATCATTACCCGCCAGATCACCCGCCCGTTGCGCGAAACCCTGGCTGTGGTGGAACGCATCGCCTCCGGCGACCTGACCCAGGATGTGCGCGTCACTCGCCGCGACGAACTCGGCGTGCTGCAACAAGGCATTGCCCGCATGGGCGTGACCCTGCGCGAGCTGATCAGCGGCATCCGTGACGGCGTGACCCAGATCGCCAGCGCCGCCGAAGAACTCTCGGCCGTGACCGAAGAAACCAGCGCCGGGGTCAACAGCCAGAAAATCGAGACCGACCAGGTCGCGACCGCCATGCATGAAATGACCGCCACCGTGCAGGAAGTCGCACGCAACGCCGAACAGGCGTCCCTGGCCGCAGCCGCCGCCGACGGTGAAGCCCGCCAGGGTGACAAAGTGGTGGCCGAAGCCATCACCCAGATCGAACGCCTGGCCAGCGAAGTGGTGCGCTCCACCGACGCCATGAGCGTGCTGCAACAGGAAAGCGACAAGATCGGCAGCGTCATGGACGTGATCAAGGCCGTGGCCGAACAGACCAATCTGCTGGCCCTCAACGCCGCCATCGAAGCGGCGCGCGCCGGAGAAGCCGGCCGTGGTTTTGCCGTGGTCGCCGACGAAGTGCGGGCCCTGGCGCAACGCACGCAAAAATCCACCGAGGAAATCGAAGCCCTGGTGGCCGGCCTGCAGAACGGCACCCAGCAAGTGGCCAATGTGATGAACAACAGCCGCAGCCTGACCGACAGCAGCGTCGAACTGACCCGCAAGGCCGGCGTGTCCCTGGAAAACATCACCCGCACGGTGTCCAACATCCAGTCGATGAACCAGCAGATCGCCGCCGCTGCCGAACAGCAGAGCGCCGTGGCCGAAGAGATCAGCCGCAGCATCATCAACGTGCGCGACGTCTCCGAACAGACCGCCGCCGCCAGCGACGAAACCGCCGCTTCCAGCGTCGAACTGGCTCGCCTGGGCAACCAGCTGCAAATGATGGTCAGCCACTTCCGCGTCTGACCCTCCCCCCATAGCCCCTGCAGCCCCCGCTGCAAGGGCGAACCCCCGTAGCCGCTGCATCCTCGCCCTCCACGGACGGGAACTCAGCCAGGCCTCAACTCACCGGGCGCGGTACACCGTCGAGCAAGGCATCGACCATGGCTCTGGCCATTTCCACGGAATGGATCATCGACCAGATCAAACCGCGCTCGATACCGCTGGCGCTGGTGATCTCATCGGCGGTTTCCTCGGCACACTTGAGCAACAGCGAGACATGCAGCAGCGCTTCTTCGGCGTTCACCCCCGGGCGTACGGCGAACAGCGGCCGTCCTTCACCGTCGCGGCAACCAAAGGTCGTGGCTCCCGTGACATTCAAGGTGTGATGCAACGACGGCGTGGCATCGCTGCTTTGCAGAGCCTGGAGTAGGGTTTTATTGGGCACTTCCAGTGCGCTGATCAGCTCACGACTGGGTTGCGGGAAAGGTGGACCGGGAACGATCTTCTTCATGGCACACAGCTCCTTCTTGGATGAAGGCCGCCAGCATCACTTGCAGATGATGGGTGGCGGCTACGTGCAGGTCTGCAAGACCGGGAAGAAGAAGCAAGCCCGGCAGACCCGAAGGTCTCCCACACGTAGCCACCATAAATCGAACTGAAAACTCAGTGATTCAGCGTGGACGCTTAGCGCTTCTTGCTTGTTCGGGCTTGCAGACCCGGTCGCTGAATAGGCAGCGACGGGCGAAGACTAGGCCCGGACATTCAGAAGGCGCAAGACAGTGAAACAGCTGAAATGTAACCGGCCGATTCTCTCGGAAAAGCCCTACAAATCAAAGAGAAAAACCGCATTAGCCAGTCGAACTTATCGCTGCTCCAACACACAGTCCTTCCGAACCGACGTCCGAACACGGCCCGAACCTTCGGCAGCGGCTACAGGGTTGGGGTTGGGGTTGGGGTTGGGGATGGCCATTTACTTTGTCGTGGGTTTCAAATTACCTTGCAGCTCGCCACGTGAAGGACTCGCCGCCAGGACGCCTCGCCATGACCCTTGGCTACACCTCGGTCCCGCCGCTGCTCAAATACCTGCGCCATGCCGAACAATTGGGCCTCCCGATCGCTCCGGCATTGGCCGCTGCCGGCCTGGAGGCCGGGCAGTTGAGCGATAACAGCCTGCGCCTGCCGGTGGAGGTTCACGAACGCCTGCTCGACTACTTCTGCGCCCACTCCGGCGACCCCTTGTTCGGCCTGCATTCGGCGCGGTTCGTCCTGCCCAACTCGTGGAGTGTGCTGGGCTACATCACCATGAACTGCGCGACCCTGGGCGAAGCGATGAACCGCATCATGCCCTTTGAAAAACTGGTGGGCGACATGGGGGTCAGCCGCGCCGAGGTGGTCGATGGCCAGGTGCGGCTGATCTGGAGTTGCCGCCATCAGCGCGCCGAAACCCGCCGGCACATGGTCGAGGATGTGCTGGCCTCCTGGCTGCTGTATGCGCGCTGGATCGCCGACACCCCGCTCTCGCCCAGCGCCGTGTGGTTCGAGCACCCGCTGCCGGACAAGGCCCGGCGCGAACAGTACGAAAATTTCTTTGGCTGCCCGGTGCTGTTCGAGCAACGCTGCTCGGCCCTGCTGGCGCCCATGGAATACCTGCAATTGCCACTGCGCCAGGCCGACCCGCAGTTGCTGCGCACCCTGGAAGAGCATGCCCTGGGCCTCATGGCGTCGCTGGAAGATGCAGCCTTGCCGCTGCAAGTCAAAAACGCCCTGCGCCAGTTGCTCAAGCAGGGCTTGCCGCGCAAGGAGCAGGTGGCCGAACAACTGGCGATGTCGGTGCGCACCCTGCAGCGCCAACTGCAACAGGCCGGCACCTCCTACCAGCAGATCCTCGATGACCTGCGCCAGGAACTGGCCGAGCACTACCTGCTGCACAGCGATCTGCCGATCCAGGACATCGCCCACTACCTGGGCTTCTCCGATCAGCGCTCATTCCACCGCACCTTCAAAAGTCGCAGCGGCATGCCCCCCGGCGAGTACCGCCACAGCCATCGCGCCCCCCATTCAGGCCGGCACTAACTGCCTTTGCGCGGCAAGAAACGCCCGGCGCGCTGACCGTTGGCCTGGCCGGCGGCATAGCTGCGCAGACCATTGACCCAGACCTCGTCGATGCCCTCGGCCGCGCGCTGCGGGTCCTTGAAGTCGGCGACGTCGCGCACCCGGGCCGGGTCGAACAGCACCAGGTCGGCCCAGTGGCCTTCGCGGATCTCGCCGCGCTGCTCCAGGCCGAAACGCGCCGCCGACAACCCGGTCATTTTGTGCACGGCGGTGTGCAGCGGGAACAAGCCCAGGTCGCGACTGAAATGCCCGAGCACCCGGGGGAAAGCGCCCCACAAGCGTGGGTGGGGAAACGGGTCTTCCGGCAGGCCGTCGGAGCCGATCATCGACAGTGGATGGGCCAGGATGCGCTGCACATCGGCCTCGTCCATGCCGTAGTACACCGCCCCCGCCGGTTGCAGGCGACGCGCGGCGTCGAGCAGCGGGCAAGCCCATTCAGCGGCGATGTCCAGCAGGTCGCGGCCACCCATTTCCGGGTGCGGGGTCGACCAGGTGATGGTGATGCGATGGGCATCGGTGACTTGCTTAAGGTCCAGGGTCGAGGAGCTGGCGGCATAGGGATAGCAATCGCAGGCCACCGATTGGGTCAGTGCTGCCCGCTCCAGGGACGCCAACAGCTGCGGGCTGCGCCCCCAGTTTCCGGCGCCGGCGCACTTGAGGTGGGAAATGATCACCGGGGCCCGGGCGTGACGGCCGATCTGAAAGGCTTCGTCCATGGCCTCCAGCACCGGCGCGAATTCGCTGCGCAAATGGGTGGTGTACAGAGCGCCAGAGGCGCTGAGTTCTTCGGCCAGTTGCTGCACTTCATCGGTCTCGGCGCAAAACGCACTGGCGTAGGCCAGGCCGGTGGACAGGCCCAGGGCACCGCTCGCCAGGCTGTCCCGCAGTTGCTCGCGCATGGCGGCAATTTCCGAGGGGCTGGCGGTGCGTTGCAGGTCATCCAGATGGTTGCTGCGCAGCGCCGTGTGCCCCACCAGCGCCGCCACATTCACCGCCGGAACCGCCGCGTCCACCGCCGCCCGGTAATCGCTGAAACGCGGGTAGACAAAGGCTCCCCGCGCGCCCAGCAGGTTCATCGGGTCCGGCGGATCGCTGCGCAGGCTGACCGGCGCGGCACTGATGCCACAGTTGCCGACAATCACCGTGGTCACGCCCTGGCTGAGTTTGGGCAGCATCTGTGGCTGGCGGATCACCACCGTGTCGTCATGGGTGTGCACGTCGATAAAGCCCGGCGCCAGCACGCGTCCGCCGGCGTCGATCTGCTGGTTGGCTTGCGCGCCCTGCAGGTCGCCAATGCGCTGGATGCGGCCCTCGCTCAGGGCCACGTCGGCCAGGTAGCCGGGACGGTTGCTGCCGTCGATGATCAGGGCGTTGCGGATCAATGTGTCGTAGTGCATGTCAGTCTCCCAGCGGCAGGTGGTCATCGCCGCCGCGGTAGTCGTCCAGGGCCAGTTTGATCCGGCGCAGGCGCTCCTGGTTTTCCTCGGGCAGCACCAGCGCCACTTCGGTGGCGAGCACGTCGATGGCCAGCAGCATGCCGTAGCGCGCGGCGGTCGGCTTGTAGATGAATGAGGTTTCGGCGCTTTGCAGCGGCAACAGCACGTCGGCCAACTGCGCCAGCGGCGAAGCGCTGCGGGTGATGGCGATGACCTTGGCCCCATAGTTGCGCGCCAGGGCCACGGCGTCGAGCATCTCCGGGGTGCGGCCGGTCAGGGAGCAGGCGACCACCAGGTGTTCTTCGTCGAGTACCGCAGCGGTGACCCGCATCATGACCGCGTCATGGCAGGCCACGATGGGATAGCCAAAGCGCACCAGGCGCACCTGCAATTCGTCGCTGCACTGGGCCGACCAGCCACCCAGGCCGAAGACGTGGATCATCCGCGCCTTGCCCAGCAGGCGCACGGCATCGGTGAAACGTGCCTCGTCGAAACCGGCCAGATGCTGATGCAAGGTGGTTTCGATATCGCCGAGGATCTGCCGGTAAAACCCCGACGACTCCGGCGCGCCGGTGGGGTCGAGAAAGCGGCTGCCGACGCCGCTGGCCTGGGCCAGTTGCAGACGCAGGTCACGCAGGTCGCGGCAGCCCACGCTGCGGGCAAAGCGCGAGAGGGTCGCAGTGCTGACCTCGGCGCGCTGCGCCAGTTCGTCGAGGCTGGCGGACGCGGCGAACCCGACGTCGTCCAGCATCAACCGGGCGATGCGTCCTTCGCCGGCGCTGAAGGAGTCCTGGCGGGCGCGAATCTGATAAAGGATGTCCATCTACAGCAACTCCGAAAGACCGAGGGTCAAGCCGAAGGCGATCACCGAAATCAGCGTCTCCAGCACCGTCCAGGTCTTGAAGGTCTGGACCACGGTCATATTGAAGTATTCCTTGATCAGCCAGAAGCCGCCGTCGTTGACATGGGAGAAGATCACCGAGCCGGCGCCGGTTGCGATCACCAGCAGTTCCGGGTGCGGATAGCCGAGGCCAATCGCCACCGGTGCCACCACCCCCGAGGCGGTGGTCAGGGCCACGGTGGCGGAACCGGTGGCAATCCGCATCAGCGCCGCGAACAGCCAGCCCATCCACAACGGCGACAGCTGGAATTCGTGGGCCAGGCCGACGATCTGCTCGGTGACGCCGGCGTCGATCAGAATCCGGTTCAGGCCGCCGCCAGCGCCCACCAGCAGGGTGATGCTGGCCGTGGGCGCCAGGCATTCGTTGGTGAACTTGAGAATCGAGGCGCGGCTCATGCCTTGGGCGATGCCCAGGGTCCAGAAGCTCACCAGGGTTGCCAGCAACAGGGCAATCACCGAGTTGCCGATAAATTGCAGGAACTGGTTGAAGCCGGTGCCTGGGGTGGACAACTGGTTGGCCCAGCCACCGATCAGCATCAGCACCACCGGCAGCAGAATCGTGCACAGGGTCAGCGTGGTGCTGGGCAGGCGCTCGCGGGGTTCGCGCTCGGTGAATTGGCGCTCCAGCGGGTTGTCCGCCGGCAGGTGGATGCTCGGCACGATGAACTTGGCGTACAGCGGCCCGGCGATGATCGCGGTCGGCACCCCGATCAGAATCGCGTAGAGCAAGGTCTGCCCCACCGATGCCTGATACGCCAGCACCGCCAGCATCGCCCCCGGGTGCGGCGGAACCAGGGCATGGACCACCGAAAGCCCGGCGACCATGGGCAGGCCCACCATCAGGATCGAGACCCCGACCCGGCGCGCGACGGTAAAGGCAATCGGCACCAGCAATACGAACCCGACCTCGAAGAACAACGGCAGGCCCACCAGGAAGGCGATGCAGACCATGGCCCAGTGCGCGTTGCGTTCGCCAAAACGGTCGATCAGGGTCCGCGCCACCTGATCGGCACCGCCGGACTCGGCCATCATTTTGCCGAGCATGGTGCCCAGGGCCACCACCAGCGCGATATGCCCCAGGGTCTTGCCGACCCCGGCCTCGTAGGCGGTGATCACCCCCGACGGCGGCATCCCGGCGAGCAGCGCCAGGCCCACCGAGACCAGGGTGATGACGATAAATGGATTGATTCGATAGCGCGCGATCAGAACGATCAGCGCAATGATGGCCATGGCGGCATAGCCCAGCAGCCAGTATCCCGATGCAGGTGTCATGCGTTACTCCTCGAAAGACAGGGTCACGTCGAATGGTTGTGAAACTCTTAAAGCATTTCGAGGAGCAACTTTCAAACCATATGAAACTAACTTTCGTGAAGAGATACGCTTTGTCGCGAAACGACATGCGCCAGCGTCGGTTATGAAAATCGGCAGGCGTATTTTCATCCCATTTCGGGATGCTGTGCCCGGTGCACAGCGGTGCACCGGGGCGGCAGGCAAGGGGCTCGGGGAAAAGGTTTCAGGCCCTAGCGGCGGGCGAAATCATGCTGCGTGCACTGTTCGTAATAGGTCTGCTTGACCGCAGCCGGCTTGAGCCGCGACTGGCTGTTGTAGGTTTGCTCGGTGATGCCCATGGCCGACATGCGCATCCACGGCTGGGGGAATTTGCGCACCTGCAACTGCTTGCGCGCGCCATACAGCGACACCCCGGACAGCTTCGACTGCTGGGCTCCGGCGGCGATGCCCGAACCCCAACTGCAGGCAAAACGCTCACGTTTGCTCAACTCCCGGGCCTGCACCTCAAAAGAGCCACCCGCCAGGACCAACAGCGCCAGGGGCAATACCAAAGTCCGCATTTAGCCAACACCTAAGCTTCTGAAAAGACAGCAAGTTTGGCAACGAAGCGCAGTGCCGGGGGCCAGCAAAATGCCGCCTTTCATAGCGGCCTTTTGCAATCGTTGCTGGGGCCAGTGGCTGTGTTCGGGGGGCGGGCCCGCGTAAATTCGGCAAACCTGCAGCCGCTGCCGCCAGGCTGCGCTGCCCTTGGGGACGACATTATTTCCCGGGGCTAATCGGGTGTCTGGCAGAGACAGCGCAGCCTCGCGGGCTCGGCAGCGACTACAACTCGGTTACGTCAGTCGTGTTGCACGCGGGCGCGCTTGAGGAGTTTTTTGCAGCGTTCCGACAGGTGCAGGACCCGCAGGTGTTTGCCGGCCTTGGCGTAGCGTTCGCGCAGGGTCATCAGGGCGGCAATGGCCGAGTAGTCGACAAAACTCAGGTGGCGGCAGTCGATTGTCACGTGCGGCGGGTCGTTGGCCGGGTCGAACTGGTTGAGAAACGGCGCAGTCGAGGCGAAAAACAGGGTGCCGTGCAACTGGTAATGCTTGCTGCCGTCGGCCTCCAGATGGCTGTCGGCATACAGCTCGCGGGCCTGTTGCCAAGCGAAGTTGAGCGCCGCAATCACGATCCCGCACAGCACGGCAGTGGCCAGGTCGGTAAACACGGTGATGGTGGTGACCGCAATGATCACCAGCACATCGTTGAGCGGCACCTTGTTGATCACCCGCAGCGAGGCCCAGGCGAAAGTCTGCTGCGACACCACGAACATCACCCCCACCAGCGCCGCCAGCGGGATGCGCTCGATCAGCGGCGACAGAAACAGCACAAACAGCAGGATCATCACCCCCGCCACTACCCCCGACAGCCGGCCACGGCCACCGGAACTCAGGTTGATCACGGTCTGCCCGATCATCGCGCAGCCGCCCATGCCGCCGAACATCCCGGAGGCGATATTGGCCGCGCCCAAGGCCACGCACTCACGGTCCGGAAAGCCCCGGCTCTCGGTGATTTCATCGGTCAGGTTCAGGGTCAGCAGGGTTTCCAGCAGGCCGACCAGGGCCATCAGGATCGCGTAGGGGGCGATGATGCCCAGGGTTTCCAGGGTCCACGGCACCTGGGGCAAGGCCAGGCTCGGCAGGCCGCCGGCAATGTGCGCCATGTCGCCCAGGGTCCGGGTCGGCAGGCCGAACAGGTACACCAGCACCCCCACCCCAAGAATCGCCACCAGGGCCGGCGGCACCGCCCGGGTCAGGCGCGGCAGCAGGTAGACGATGGCCATGGTCAGCAGCACCAGGGCGCTCATCACATACAGCGGATTGCCGCTGAGCCAGTGTTCGCCACTCTTGAAGTGCTCCAGCTGAGCCATGGCAATGATGATCGCCAGGCCGTTGACGAAGCCCAGCATCACCGGGTGCGGCACCATGCGCACCAGCTTGCCCAGGCGCAACAGGCCGAAGGCGATCATCACCAGTCCGCCCAGCAACACCGTGGCCAGCAGGTATTGCACGCCGTGCTGCACCACCAGGGCGACAATCACCACCGCCATCGAGCCGGCGGCCCCCGAGACCATGCCCGGCCGGCCGCCGAACAGCGCGGTCAGGGTGCAGATGATAAAGGCGCCATACAGGCCCATCAGCGGGTTGAGGTGGGCCACCAGGGCAAAGGCGATGCATTCGGGGAGCAAGGCGAACGCGGTGGTGAGTCCGGCCAGGGCATCGGCCCGCAGACGTGTGACTTTCATGGGTTACCTACAATGCAGGCCGGCGGTGCCGGGCCTGGGCGTGGCGGGAAGAAGGCGGGGAATGTTACGGAATTGAGGGCGATTCGGCCAGTTGGCCGGCGCCGGGGAGCGGTATCACGTCCCGCCCCCCGGACAGGCTGCGCGGCGGCGGGCGGGGCGCAGCCAGGTTGAGCGCCGGCGAGCCGGCGCTGCCCATGGGTTACTTGACGATCAGGCCCACCCCACGGCCCCGTGGGTCGGACGCGGTTTCCAGCCGGTTGCCAGTGACCCGGATGGCCTGGATATCGCCCATCTCCCAGCCCTGGTCTTCCAGGGTGTAACCCATGCCCTTGAGCTCATCGGCGACTTTGCCGGTGAGCGGCGCGTAGGCGTCAAAGTAAATCGTGTCCTTGGGCAGCAACTGGTGATGCACGCGCTGCGCGGCCACGGCTTTTTCCAGGGGCAGGTTGAAGTCGTAGAGGTTGTTCAGCACCTGGAAGATCGAGGTGAAGATCCGCGAACCGCCGGGCGTGCCCAGCACCAGGGTGACCTTGCCATCGCGGGTCACCAGGCTCGGGCTCATGGACGACAGCATGCGCTTGCCCGGGGCGATGGCATTGGCGTCGCCGCCGACCACGCCAAAGGCATTGGCGACCCCGGGCTTGGAGCTGAAATCGTCCATTTCGTCATTGAGCAAAAAGCCCGCGCCCTTGACTACCACGCCGCTGCCGTAGTCCCAGTTCAGGGTGTAGGTGTTGCTCACCGCGTTGCCCTGGGCGTCGACGATGGAGAAGTGGGTGGTCTGGTGCGGCTCAAGGCCGGGACGGACTTTTTCCGTGGGCGAGATGGCGTCCGGGTTGACCTCGGCCGCGCGTTTTTTCAGGTAGGCCGGGTCGGTCAGTTGCTTGACCGGGACCTCGGAAAACGCCGGGTCGCCGAGGTAGTCGGCGCGGTCGGCGAACACCCGCTTTTCAATTTCTGCCAACAGGTGAATGTATTTTGCCGAGTTCAGCTCGACGCCCTTGAATGCCGCCGCGCGCTCTTCCTTGATGGTCACCAGCTGGGCCAGGGCCACGCCGCCAGAACTGGGCGGTGGCGCGGTGTACAGGGTGTTGCCGCGAAAACTCACTTGCAGCGGCTCACGCCACTGGACCTTGTAGTCGCCCAGATCCTGCTTGGTGATCAGGCCCTTGTCGGCCTGCATCTGCGCCACCAGCAGATCGGCAGTCTTGCCGCTGTAGAACTCCTTGGCGCCCTGGTCGGCAATGCGCTCCAGGGTCGCGGCCAACTCCGGCTGACGGAAGGTTTCACCGGGTTTCATGCTGCCGAAATAGTCGCCGAAGTTGGTGCTGCCGTTGAACAGCTTCAACGCATCTTCGCGGTACTGATACTGCTTGTCGGCCACCTTGAAGCCGTTTTTCGCGTAGCCCACCGCCGGGGTGATCAGCTCGCTCCAGGGCAATTTGCCGAACTTCTGATGCGCCTCCCACAACCCCATCACCGTGCCCGGCACCCCGGACGCGCGCGCCCCCACCAGGCTCAGGTTTTCGATGACTTCGCCTTTTTCATTGAGGTACATGTCGCGGGACGCGGCTTTGGGCGCGGTCTCGCGGTAGTCGAGGAAGTAGGGTTTGCCGTCGATGAACAGGGTCATGAAACCGCCGCCACCGATGTTGCCGGCCTCGGGGTAGGTCACGGCCAGGGTAAAGGCCGTGGCCACCGCGGCGTCCACCGCGTTACCGCCTTTTTTCAGGACCTGTGCCGCGACATCGGCGCCGTACTGGTTCGGCGCGGCCACCGCGCCGCCCTCCAGGGTCACGGCAAACGCCTGGGAACTGGCCGCAATGGCCACCGTCAGGGCCAAGGTTTTAAACAGCACAATGCGCATGAAGTCCGTCCTTTTATTGTTTTTTAACAGGCAGAACCTTATGCCCAAATTCGCGATCGGGGCAAATCGGATCAACAACAAAAGTTGGCCCCGGGCTGAGGTCGATCAGCTCGGGGTGAACAGGTTATCGATGGCGAGGGCGGTCACGCCTCGCCAAAAAAGCACGCAACCGGCATTGCCGCACGCGGCTGCACATCAGAGCATTTCGTTGCGGATCCACTCCACCACCGAGGTGCGCTTGGGCACCCAACCCAGCTGTTCGCGAGCGTGTTTGCCCCGGACCCGGCTGTTGGAACCCAGGCCATAGTTGGCCATTTCATAGCCCCATTCGGCTTCGGCATCGGCCAGCGGCCAATCCTGCGGCTGCCCCAGGTTCAGGGCCTGGGCGATGGCGGTGGTCATCTCGATAAAAGAGGCTTCCGCGCTTTCGACAAAGTAGAAAGTACCCGGGGTGTTGCCGGTCAACGCCAGCAGGTACAGGGCCACCACGTCTTCGATATGCACATTGGACCAGATGTTCTGCCCCGGTCCGACATGGCGCACCACACCGCTGTTGCGTGCCTGTTTCAGCAGCCGAGGCAACTGCACGCTGTCGCGCTTGACCCCCAGGCTGTGGCCGTAGATCAGGGTGTTGCAGATCACCGCCGAGTTCACCCCGTCCCTGGCCGCCGCCAGCACCAGGTTGTCGATGGCCACCCGCGGAGCCTTGTCCGGCGTGGGCTGCGGCAGTTGGTCCTCAAGGTACAGCCGGTCGCTGGCGTGCCCGCCCGAAGCGTCGCCGACGATGCTTGAACCGCTGGTGTGGAGGAAGGTTTTGTGGCTGCCCTTGAGCGCCGCGAGCAGGGTTTCCACCGCGCCCCGGTGATCGCTGCTGGCGGCGTTGATCACCGCATCGGCCTTGCGCGCCTGCTCGGTGAGCAGGGCCTGGTCGTCCAGGGTGCCGAGCACTGGGGTGATTCCCAGCGCGCTCAGTTCTGCGGCCTGTTCGGCGCTGCGCACCAGGCCGGTGACCTGGTGGCCGGCCTTGACCAGCCCCGTGGCAATCGAGCCGCCGATAAAACCTGCCGCGCCGGTAACGAATACGTTCATGGAGTAACTCCCAGGGTTGAAAAGTGATGCCGCCAGTATCGAGGCCTGCTCCGTGCGGAAACAGCCAGGCTGGCCCAATTCAATCTTGCGTGGGAGTCACGAATCAGCCCTTGAACACCGGGTTGGCGTAGCCGGCCAGCTTGCCCTGGATGAAGTCGAGGAAACACTGGATGCGCAGCGCCAACTGCGAGTTGCGGTAGTACACGGCATTGATCGGCTGGCGGTAGCCGCTGTTGGCCTCGGCCAGCAGCACCTTGAGACGCCCGGCGTTGATGTCGTCGATGGTCATGAAGTGCGACAGGCAGGCAATGCCCTGCCCCTCCAGCGCCAGGTGGCGCAGGGTTTCACCGCTGGAGGCACTGATGCCCGGTTCGATCTGCCAGCGATCACCGTGCACGTGGCGCAGCGGCCAGTGGTTGAGGGTCTCGGTCTGGGTAAAGCCCAGCAGCGTGTGCTCACTCAGCTGCGCCACGCTCTGCGGCGTGCCGTGACGTTCCAGGTAGGCCGGGCTGGCGAGGATGTGCAGCGGGCTGCAGCCCAGGGAGCGCGCATGCAGGGTCGAGTCGGCCAGCACGCCGATACGGATGGCGATGTCGGTGCTCTGTTCCAGCAGGTCGATGATCAGGTCATTGCTGTTGAGTTCCAGCTGGATATCCGGGTACAGGCTGCGGAACTCGGCCACATAGGGAACGATGGCATGCAGCATGAAGGGTGACGCGGCGTTGATCCGCAAGCGCCCGGAGGGGGTCTGCTGGCGTGAGCTGAGGCGCTCTTCAAGCTCGTCCATCTGGTCGAGGATCAGCTTGGACTGTTCGAAGAAGTACTTGCCCTCCTCCGTCAGGTCCATGCGCCGGGTGGTGCGGTTGATCAGGGTGGTGTCGAGCTTGGCCTCGAGCCGCGACAAGGTGCGACTGACCGCCGAAGGGGTCTGCCCGATCTGCTCGGCTGCGGCGGAAATCGAACCGCATTCGATGACGCAGACAAAAATCTGCAATTCGTCGGATCTGGCTTTCACGTGAACCCTCTCTGGCAACAATTAACGGCGCTGCGAGGGAGCATGAACCCTCGCGACGAAAGCGCATAGGCGCTTTCAAGGCCGTCAATAGTAGTCGGATTTACGCCGGCAGATTGAACACGGTCTGGAGGTGCTCTTCGTAGCGCTTGATGTCGGCCTCGATGGCCGGGCGCTTCATCACGTCGACACAGAGAAAGGTCGGCAAACCGTCCATGCCCAGGAACTCGTTGGCCTTGTGGAACGGGAAGTACACCGCATCCACGCCCTTGGCTTCGAAGAAGTCGCTAGGGTCATCGAACGCCTGCTGCGGCGCGTTCCAGGTCAGCGACAGCATGTACTGCTTGCCCTGCAACAGGCCGCCGCTGCCGTACTTCTGCGAGGCGTCGGAGCGGGTCCGGCCATCGCTGGCGTACAGGCTGCCGTGGCCTTCGGTGAACACTTCGTCGATGTATTTCTTGACGATCCACGGCGCGCCCATCCACCAGCCCGGCATTTGGTAAATGATCACGTCGGCCCAGAGAAACTTCGCCACTTCTTCCTGAATGTCGTAACCCGCGTCGATGTGGGTCACCTTGACGTCCACGCCGCCACGGTCGAGCACCGCCAGGGCGGTTTCATGCAGGGTGGTGTTGTAGCGGCCATCGGAGTGGGCGAACTTTTTGCCGCCGTTGAGCAACAGTACTTTTTTCATGATCCAGCCTCATCGGGAACAACCCGTTGGCGCGTGGCTTGTGCCTGGCGCCGAGTTGAAAAGATTAAAAACGATGGCGGCAGGGTATCGATGCACAGGCGCGGGAATAAGCCTGGGTCGGACAAAATACATTTGACCTATACGCACGAATAACCAGGTGATTGTTGTTATAGGATTTTTAAATCCTACTCAGCGAGAGCGCCCCATGTCCGAGCAACACGGTTTTATCCTGCATGCCAAAACCCGCCCCGAACAAGCCGAGGCCTTCGAGGCGCTGTTTCGCGCCTACGTCGAACCCAGCCGTGCCGAGCCGGGCTGTATCGAGTACCACATGCTGCGCGACCAGCAGGACCCGACGCTGTTTATCTTCTATGAGATCTGGCAATCCCGGGCGCACCTGGACGTGCATTCCAACCTGCCGCACATGAAACGTTTTTTCGAACAGCGCATGGACTACCTGGAGCGGGATTTCGAGATTCGGCGGATCGACATGCTGAGCCAATCTTCGGCGAATGGCTGATAGCGCCGGCGCAGCAAGCGGGGCGAGATTGATTAGCGAGGCCTGGCTTTTCGGGAAAACCACGGTTCAGGATTGGCCGAACTCGGCAGACAAAACATCTGCAGCGCGGCGCTTATAAAAGCCACCCAGCGAATGATGCAGTCGCGTTCCGGAAAGTCCTTGGACGGGAGTTGAAAAACACTGCAACCGTAACGAGCCACGCTCAGTTGACCTGCGCCCCACAGCACCAGCAGCACAAAGAAACACCAGAACCTGCGCGGCGAGCGGTGAACGCCTGAAATGCTTCTTGAGGTCAGATAGAACGCCAGGAACACCGCCAGCGATGCCAGGGCATACAACGCCAGGGTCGATAACGACTCTCGGGGCATGAATTACTGGCCTCCCGGCATAGGGAGGCGGCGGTTGTTGCCAGTGATCGTCATCGAACGGTATCGGCCATCGCGGCCCTCCTTTTCATCGTCGAACACCCTATTCGAAGTGTTTCTGATGAGCGTTAAGGAGTGTCCGAAAATGCTGGATGAGCGCCGTTATTGCCCCCGCGCGGGCCTGAATTGAGGGCTGGCGTGTCCCTAGCCACTGACCAGCAGATGCGCCCCCAGCACCCCAAGGCCGATAAAGAACACCCGCTTGAACAACCGGGCGCTGATGCGCTGGCGCAGCCATTGCCCGAACCACATCCCCAGCAGCGCCGGCGCCAGGGCCAGCAGCGATGCACTCAACTCGCCACCGCCCAGGGCGCCGCGCCATAACAACCCGGCGGCCAGGGCCAGGGTCGAGACAGTGAACGACAGGCCCAGGGCCTGGACCAGTTGATCCTTGGTCAGCCCCAGGGCTTGCAGATAGGGCACCGCCGGAATCACAAAGACCCCGGTGGCCGCAGTGATGATTCCGGTCACCAGGCCACACAGCGGCCCCAGCCAGCGCTCATGGCGTGGGCTCACCTGCAGCGTAGGCAGCAACAGGCCACTCAGGGCGTACAGCAACAAGGCCGCGCCCAATGCCCGCACCACCCCGCCCCCGCCGTCGATCCCCAGCCACAGAGTGCCGGCCCCGGTGCCGAGCACGATCATCAACAACAACGGCCACAGGCGTTCAAGCAAGCCGCGCAAATGCCCGCCAAACGCCAGCTGCCAGAGGTTGGTCAGGGTGGCAGGGATAATCAGCAGAGCGGCAGCCTGCGTGGGGGCCATAGCCATACCCAGCAGACCCATGGCAATGGTCGGCAGCCCGAGGCCGATCACACCCTTGATCGTTCCGGCCAGCAAAAAGGTGCCAACCACCAACAATGACAGGGCCTGGCCCAGGTTCTGATAAAACGCGAGAAGAGTATTCATGGCCCTATCCTGAGCCCTGGGCAGGCCCCTGAAAATCTGCCATATACTGAGCCAGCCTCTCTCCCAGCAAGAGGCTATGACCTATAGGACAGCAGTGGTGGAGGCGACTGTGCAATTTGATTTAGTGGATTTGCGGCTGTACCTGAATGTTCTCGAGGCCGGCAATATCACCGCGGGCGCGCTGCGCAGCCACTTGTCCCTGGCCGCAGCCAGTGCGCGTATCCGGGCCATGGAAGCCTCCCTGGGGATAGAATTCCTGCAACGTGGCCGGCGCGGCGTGACCCCGACTGCCGCCGGCAAAGCCCTGGCGCAGCACGCCCGAATCCTGTTGCAACAGGCCGAGCACCTGCGCCAGGAACTGGCCGAGTACGCCCAAGGCGCAAAAGGCCGGGTGCGCCTGCTGTGCAACACCACGGCGATCACCGAATACCTGCCGGAGCTGCTGGCGGATTTTCTCTGCCAACACCCCAACCTCGACATCGACCTGCAGGAACTGCCCAGCCAGCGCATCACCCACGCCCTGCGCCAGGGCGCGGCCGACCTGGGCATCGTCTCCGACGCGGTGGACACCCAGGGCCTGGACACCCGGGCGTTTCGCGACGACCCGCTGCTGCTGGTGATGCCGACCCATCATCCGTTGGCCAGCCACCCGGACCTGCGCTTTGGCGACACCCTGCATCACGATTACGTCGGCCTGGCCGCCCACAGCGCCCTGGCGGTGTACCTGGAAGAACAGGCGCTGCACGCCGGGCTGCGGATGCAGATACGGATCCGGGCCGATGGTTTCGATGGCGTGCTGCGCATGGTGGCCCACGGTGCGGGTCTCGCGGTGGTGCCGCAGGCGGCGCTGGAGCGTTGCGCCCCGGGGCTGGCGCTACAGGTGCGTCCGCTCGGGGAGCCCTGGGCCCAGCGCAAGCTGCTGCTCTGTGCCCGAGACCTCGGCGCCCTGCCGGCCTATGCCCGTGCCTTGCTGGAGGCCCTGGTCCCGGCTTGACTCTCCCCCCAGGGGCCGGCTTTAACCTGGGGTTTTGCTATTCAAGGAAAAGTCGGCAATGGGCAAACGCATACTGGTGATTCTGGGCCACCCTTCAAGCGCCAGTTTCTGCGGCGCGTTGACCGAGCGTTACGTGCAGGCCGCGCTGCAGGCCGGGCACGAAGTGCGGCAACTGCGACTCGGCACACTGGACTTCGACCCGGTGCTGCACGAGGGCTATCAGCAGATCCAGCCCCTGGAGGCCGACCTGTTGCAGGCCCAGGCCGACATCAGCTGGGCCGAACACCTGACCCTGGTCTATCCGATCTGGTGGGGCGGGATTCCGGCCCTGCTCAAGGGCTTCTTCGACCGGGTGTTCCTGCCCGGCTTCGCCTTCAAGTACCGCCCGGGCAAGGCCTTCCCCGAAAAGCTGCTGCTAGGCCGCACCGCCGACCTGCTGGTGACGATGGACACCCCGCCCTGGTACTACCAATGGGTCTACCACATGCCCGGGCTGCATCAGGTGCGCAAGACTACCTTGGCGTTCTGCGGTATCCGGCCACTGAAGACCCTGACCTTCGGCCCGATCCTGGGCTCCAGCCAGGCGCGGCAACAGGGTTGGCTGGAGCAGGCGGCGGCGCTTGCCAGCCGCTGATTCTCTCGGATAATGCGCCGACGCTTACACGCTGTCGGCGGCATTGGAAAAGGGAATGTGCATGTTTATCGGCAAAGCCGCGCAGCTGTCGGCGACCACGGTCAAGACCATTCGCCACTACGAGAGCATCGGCTTGTTGCCGCCGGCACAGCGCCAGGGCAACTACCGACTCTATGACCAGCAGAGCGTCGACCTGCTGATCTTTATCAAATGCGCCCAGCAACTGGGTTTCAAGCTCAAGGAACTGCAAGGGTTACTGGCCCGGCACAGCGGCCCGGACTTCCCCTGGGAGCTGGCGCGGGAAGCCCTGGCCGGCAAAAAGCGCGAGCTGGCGCAGCAGATCGCTTCCCTGCAACAGCTGCACGCCCGCATCGATGACTTCGAAGCCCAGCTGGAAACCGCGCGCCATCAATGCCCCCTGGGCACCCTCTAGAACACCGCAGCGACACTGGAGGCTGTGTGGCGAGGGAGCGTGCTTCCGCTCAGTTGCGCAGCGACCGTAACACCTGAGCGCGCGGTGTGCCGGATAGACCGAAGTGGCGGGCTTGGGGCCGCTACGCTGCCCAACGGGAGCAAGCTCCCTCGCCACAAGGGTGGCAGCCCGCCACTGGTTAAGTGTTGTGCTTACACCTTGGGCAACGGCGCCAAGCCGGCCTCGACGCGCGGTTTGCGGAAGCAGAAAAAGTACACCACGGACAGGATCACCAGGAACGGCACGCCAAACACCAGGGTCATCCTGAAAGCCTCGGTGAACACCGTGGTGATCATTACCGCGCCCATCAGCACCAGCCCCAGCAGCGTGCTGTAGGGAAACAGGCGCATGCGGAACGACAGTTTCTGTTCGCCGTGTTTCTGGTGGTAGCGGCGGAAGCAGTAGTGGGTGAGGAAAATCATGAACCAAGTAAAGATCGCGCCGAACATCGAGATCGCCATCATCAAGGTGAAGGAGCTTTCCGGGTACAGCACGTTGACCAGGGTCGCCAGGGCAATGCCCGAGCTGGACAGGATCAAGGCATTGAGCGGGATCCCGTTCTTGCTCAGGGCGCCCATGGACTTGGGCGCATAACCGGCGCGGGACAGGCTGAACATCATGCGCGTGGTGATGTACAGCTGGCTGTTCATCGCCGACAACGCGGCAATCAGGATCACGAAGTTCATGACCCCGGTGGCCCCCGGAATGCCGATGGTCTGCATCACCGTGACGAACGGGCTCTGGGCCTTGCCGGCCTGGACCCACGGCACGATGGCCAGCATCAGGGCCAGGGTCAGCAGGTAGAACACCACCAGGCGCACAATGGTCGCGCGAAAGGCTTTCTTCACCGCGCGCTCCGGGTCTTCGGCTTCACCGGCGGCCACCGCGATCATTTCCACGCTCAGGTAACTGAAGATGGAGACGATCACCGCAATCCACATGCCCTGGAAACCGTTGGGGAAGAAGCCGCCATGAGCGGTGTAGTTGTGCACCCCGTACTCGGCGTTGCCCGAGCCGAACACCACATACACCGCGAGGATGATAAAGCCGACGATGGCCCCGATCTTGATGGTCGAGAACCAGTATTCGAACGTACCGAAGGTCTTCACGCTGATGGCGTTGAGCACGATCAGCACACTGGAGAAGGCGACGATCCACACCCACTCCGGCACGTTGGCGAACCAGAACTTCATGTACATGGCGATGGCCGTCACTTCCGCCCCGACCGCCAGCACAATCGCCGCCCAGTAGGCATAGCGCACCAGGAACCCGGCCAGCGGGCTGATATAGAACTCGGCATAGGCGCCGAATGAACCGGAAGTCGAGTGGGCCACGGTCATTTCCGCCAGGCAGCCCATCAGGATCAAGGTGATCAGCGCACCGATGGCATAACTGAGCAGCACGCTGGGGCCCGCATAGCCGATGGCGTAGGCGCTGCCCATGAACAGGCCGGTGCCGATCGCGCCACCGATGGCGATCATGCTCATCTGCCCCGAAGTGAGCTGACGTCGCAGCCCCAGTTCGCGATTGGAAATCGCCTCAAAACCCTTATTGGTCGTGGTCACTTTTGTGCCCCTTTATTGTTATCGATGTCGCAGCACGCCTCTGCCGCCAGGGCGCAAACCCGTGGCGGCAGAGAATTTCAACGCGTACAGGAACCTGTTGACGATCTAACGAGCGACGCTCAGCGATGTTTAACGCCGCATGAGCGAAGCGCAGCAGATCATCAACAGGTTCCAGGGCGTCGGTGTCAGGTCACGCTATTGCGCACCTGGAATTGCGCCTGGTCCCAGGTCTTCTGATCGAGGATTTCGCCAAGGATCTGCACCGCATCCCAGACTTCGGTAAAGCTGGTGTACAGCGGGGTAAAGCCGAAACGCATGATACGTGGCTCGCGATAATCGCCAATCACGCCACGGGCGATCAGGGCCTGGATCACTGCATAACCTTGCGGGTGCTCGAAGCTGACGTGGCTGCCACGACGCGCATGCTCGCGCGGGGTGATCAGGGTCAAGCCGTGGGCGCCGCAGCGTTGCTCGACCAGTTCGATAAACAGGTCGGTCAGTGCCAGGGACTTGCGGCGCAGGCTGGCCATGTCGGTCTGGGCGAAGATGTCCAGGCCGCACTCGACCATCGCCAGCGAGGTGATCGGTTGGGTGCCGCACAGGTAGCGGGCAATGCCGCTGCTCGGCTCGTAACGCGATTCCATGTCGAACTGGCGGGCATGGCCGAACCAGCCCGAAAGCGGCTGTTTCACCAGGTCGACCAGCGCCGGCGCGACCCAGGCGAACGCCTGGGAGCCCGGGCCGCCATTGAGGTATTTGTAGGTGCAGCCGATGGCGTAGTCGGCACCGGCCTGCTTCAAATCCACCGGCACGGCGCCAGCGGAGTGGGCCAGGTCCCAGATGGCCAGGGCGCCGCACTCGTGGATCAGCGCAGTGGTGGCCTGCATGTCGTGCATGTGCCCGGTCTTGTAGTTGACGTGGGTCAGCATCACCACTGCGGTGTCCTGGTCGATGGCTTGAGGCAGCTCTTCGGGGCTGTCCACCAGGCGCAACGAATAACCCTGTTGCAGCATCTCGGCCAGGCCTTCGGCGATGTACAGGTCGGTGGGGAAGTTGCTGCTTTCGGTGACGATCACCCGACGCCCGGGAGCCCGCAGGTTCTGCACCTGCAACGCCGCGCTGAGCACCTTGAACAGGTTGATCGAGGTGGTATCGGTGACCACCACTTCGCCCGCGCCCGCCCCGATCAAACCGGCCAGCCGGTCGCCCAGGCGCTCGGACAGGGCACGCCAGCCGGCGCTGTTCCAGCTGCGGATCAGGCCATTGCCCCACTCTTGCTCAATCACCTGCTGTGCCCGCGCCAGGGCAGCCACCGGCCGCGCACCGAGGGAGTTGCCATCGAGGTAGATCACCCCTTGCGGCAAGGCAAACTGCTGGCGCAGCGGGGCCAGCGAATCTTCTGCATCGAGGGCCAGGCAAGCGTTTCTGGTAGTCATGAAATTTCCTTGGTCAGGGATGAGTCAGCGTCTCGACGGGCGGCGGCTTGCGCTTCGCGCCGGGGTCGAGGGACGCTCTCCAGGGGCTGGCGGCCCCTGTACGCTGGGTAAATAATGAACGATGCTTTAAAGAATTTTCGTGCAAAATGAGCGACCCGATCGTAGTTGACTCGAAGATTCTTCGACTTAAACCCTGAAAAACGCGGATAAATGCCAACCATGATTCTCGACTCCACAGACCTGCGCATCCTGCATGTACTGCAACAGGACGGGCGCATCAGCAACCATGAGCTGGCGGAAAAAGTCGCCCTGTCGCCCTCCGCCTGCCTGCGCCGCCTGCGCCTGCTGGAGAGCGAAGGAATCATCAATGGCTATCGCGCCGAGCTGAATGCCGAGCGCCTCGGCATCGAGCTGGAGGCCATCGTCCATGTGTCGCTGCGCCAGGACGTCGACGACTGGCACGAGACCTTTATCAAGAAGGTCCAGCAGTGGCCCGAAGTGGTCACCGCCTACGTGGTGACCGGCGCCAGCAACTATGTGCTGCGGATCCAGGCGCGCAACCTCAAGCACTTCTCGGATTTCATCGTCAATCACCTGAACCGCACCTCGGGAGTCACCGATATCCGCTCCGAGATCGTCCTGCAGAAGATCAAGGAAAGCTCGCAAATGCTGGACCTGCTGCCCAGAAAATAGCTGCAACAAGGCCTGCTCCCGGTCGTCAGAACCGGCGCAGGCTGCGGGCCTCGTTGCGTTGCAGGGTGGCGCTGGGGGCTTCGTTGAACAGCTTGCGGTACTCCGCGGAAAACCGCCCCAGGTGGGTGAAGCCCCAGCCCAGGGCGATCTCGGAAATATTGCGCGCCGAGCCATGCTCGAGGATTTCCCGGCGCACCGCGTTCAGGCGGTATTTTTTCAGGTAGACCATCGGCGACAGGGCCAGGTACTTCTTGAACGCCTCGAACAACTTGAAGCGCGACACCCCGGCGGCGGCCTCCAGGTCTTCGAGGTGAATGGCCTCGCGCGCATTGTCGTGGATGTACTGCCGAGCACGAACCAGGTAGTGCGGCAGCTTGACCTGCAACACCTCGCCCAGCTCATCGGAATAGTTGTTCGGCTGGGCCAGGATCAAGCCCTTGATCAGCGAGCTTTCGATGTCGCGGGTAAAGGCCAGTTGCTCGTAGAGCACGTTGCTGCGTTCCAGCTCGGCGATGAAATAACGCGCCATGCGCCACCACGACGCGGACGCGCCATCCACCGCATCCATCACCGCCTCGAAGCGCAGGGGCGCGTCCAGCGGACGTTGCAGCAGGACTTCCAGCGCCTCGTTCATGGCTGCACGGGTGATCACCACCTGGACCTTGCGGCAGTCACCGGAGATCGACAGCACCTGGCTTTCGTTGGGCGAGATGATCACCCCCTGGTCGCGGTTGGACTTGAGCAGGCGGCCATCCCGGCTCAGCTCCTGTTCGCCGCTCAAGGGCAGGCTCAGGCTGTAGCTGCTGAAGCGCTCGGCGTCTTCGATATCGACCCGCACATCGGTGCCGTACTCGATGGTCCCCAGGGTGGTGGCGCGGGATTTGAAGACATTGGCGCTGTGGTGAAAGCGGATGCGCTCGGGATTCGCGGTTTCGAGCCGGTGCGGCCCGCAGATGCCGGACATCCAGCTCCTGGCGCTTTCGAGGTCGTAGTGGTCGATACAGATATCGCGAAACTGCGAATCGGCTTTGCTGTTCATCAGGTACACCCACGGCAATTTTTTTGCGCGCTCTGACGGCGCGTCTCTCGCTTGAACAGCAAGTTCTGCGCCTGAAACGACCACCGCCTACTTAGCGGATAACAATCCCTGACTAAGTGGATAACACCCGGCTGCCGTCCCCTGAACATGCCTCGCTGCTGTCGGCCACATTAGCCCATCGCTGCATCGCAGTGCAGCCGTTGGTCGAGTGGTGCACCGGGTTGGGTATTAGACGCACAGGCGGGAGCGCTGGGGTGTTACCTCGGAGGGGGCAGGGAGTTGTTTGGGTGGATGTGAGGGACAGCGCAGCGTCGCGGGCTCGGCAGCGGCACAGGGGTGAGCGGCGGCAATTTTCTGGATGGCCTTGGGCAATTAAGCGGATAGCCACCCGGGGCCGTCACTCCCTCTAATGAGCGCACCTGATTGCCCTGAATAAAAAGGTACCGACTCATGAATGGTGCAAGAACCACAGAACAATGGAA
This sequence comes from Pseudomonas sp. MF09150, assembly GCF_059862355.1. Taxonomy (NCBI): domain Bacteria; kingdom Pseudomonadati; phylum Pseudomonadota; class Gammaproteobacteria; order Pseudomonadales; family Pseudomonadaceae; genus Pseudomonas; species Pseudomonas sp. MF09150. The sequence goes on from NZ_JCBCUS010000015.1 coordinate 80,418, forward strand.
AAGCTTCATCGAGGGCTGCCTCGATTTTCGTCCGGCCGACGGCGTGTTCCGAATTGCCCGGGATATTTTCACCGAGCCCGAGCTGTTCGATCTGGAGATGGAGCTGATCTTCGAGAAGAACTGGATCTACGCCTGCCACGAAAGCGAACTGGCCAACAATCACGACTTCGTGACCATGCGCGCCGGGCGCCAGCCGATGATCATCACCCGCGACGGCGAGGGTCGTCTCAACGCGCTGATCAACGCCTGCCAGCATCGCGGCACCACCCTGACCCGGGTCGGCAAGGGCAACCAGTCGACCTTCACCTGCCCTTTCCACGCCTGGTGCTACAAAAGCGACGGCCGCCTGGTCAAGGTCAAGGCCCCGGGCGAATACCCGGAAGGCTTCGACAAAGCCACTCGCGGCCTGAAAAAGGCCCGCATCGAAAGCTACAAGGGCTTTGTGTTTATCAGCCTCGACGTGAACGCCGACAACAGCCTGGAAGACTTCCTCGGCGATGCCCGGGTGTTCTTCGACATGATGGTCGCGCAGTCGCCCACCGGTGAGCTGGAAGTGCTGCCCGGCAAGTCGTCCTACACCTACGACGGCAACTGGAAGCTGCAAAACGAAAACGGCCTCGACGGTTATCACGTCAGCACCGTGCACTACAACTACGTGGCCACCGTGCAGCACCGCCAGCAGGTCAACAGCGAAAACGGCACCAGCAGCGCCGGGACCCTGGACTACAGCAAGCTCGGCGCCGGCGATGCCAATACCGACGACGGCTGGTTCGCCTTCAACAACGGCCACAGCGTGCTGTTCAGTGACATGCCGAACCCGGCCGTGCGCTCCGGTTACGCCACCATCATGCCGCGCCTGATCGAAGAGCACGGCCAGGCCAAGGCCGAGTGGATGATGCACCGCCTGCGCAACCTGAACATCTACCCAAGCCTGTTCTTCCTCGACCAGATCAGCTCGCAGTTGCGGATCATCCGCCCGGTGGCCTGGAACAAGACCGAGATCGTCAGCCAGTGCCTGGGGGTCAAGGGCGAGTCGGATGCCGACCGCGAAAACCGCATTCGCCAGTTCGAGGATTTCTTCAACGTGTCCGGCATGGGCACCCCCGATGACCTGGTGGAATTCCGTGAAGCCCAGCGGGGTTTCCAGGCACGCCTGGAACGCTGGAGCGATATCTCCCGCGGCAACCATCGCTGGCTCACCGGGCCCACGGCCAACAGCGAAGCCATCGGCATTCAACCGGCCATGACCGGCGCCGAATTCACCCACGAAGGGCTGTACGTCAACCAGCACAGCAACTGGCAGAAGTTCCTGCTCGACGGCCTCGACGCCCAATCCCTGAAGCTGCGGGAGGTATGACCATGAATGCGCAATTGCAGTACCAGATCGAGCAGTTTTTCTACCGTAAATCCGAGCTGTGCGATGCCCAGGACTGGGACGCCTACCTGGCGCTGTTCGACCCGCAGAGCGAGTTCCACCTGCCGCAATGGGATTCCGAGCACGTCTACACCCGCGACCCCAAGCGCGAGATGTCGCTGATCTACTACGCCAACCGTGGCGGCCTGGAAGACCGGGTGTTTCGCCTGCGCACCGGCAAGGCCGCTTCCGCCACACCGATGCCACGCACCCTGCACCTGATCAACAACGTACGCATCGCCGAACAGGGCGACGGCAGCCTCGAAGTGCGCCTCAACTGGCACACCCTGTTCTATCGCCTGGCCACGTCCGAGCAGTTCTACGGCCAGGCCACGTACCGCCTCACACCCCACCAGGGCAGCTGGCTGATCAACCGCAAGCACGTGTTGCTGCTCAACGACAGCATCAACTCAGTGCTCGATTTCTATCACCTCTGACGCCGCGGACATCGCCATGAACCACAAGGTCGCGTTCAGCTTTGCCGATGGCAAGACGCTGTTTTTCCCCGTGAAACCCAATGAAATATTGCTCGATGCCGCGCTGCGCAACGGCATCAATATCCCCCTCGACTGCCGCGAAGGCGTGTGTGGCACCTGCCAGGGCCGCTGTGAGTCGGGCCAGTACAGCCAGGATTACGTCGACGAGGAAGCCCTCACCGCCCAGGACCTTGAGCAACGCAAGATGCTCAGTTGCCAGACCCGCGTACAGTCCGACGCGGCGTTCTATTTCGACTTCGACTCCAGCCTGTGCAACAGCTCCGGGCCCGCGTCCCTGAGCGGCTCGGTGATCGAGGTCCGGCAGGTCAGCGAAAGCACCGCGATCCTCTACCTGGACCTGGGCAGCAGCGAGCCGACCCTGGACTTCCTGCCCGGGCAATACGCGCGGCTGACGGTGCCCGGCACGTCGAACAAGCGCTCCTACTCGTTCGCCAACCGCCCCGACAGCAACAACCAGCTGCAGTTTCTGATCCGCCTGCTGCCCGACGGGGTGATGAGCAACTACATCCGCGAGCGCTGCCTGGTGGGCGACACCCTTCAACTGGAAGCGCCGCTGGGGGCGTTCTACCTGCGCCATGTCGCCAAGCCGCTGATCCTGGTGGCCGGCGGCACCGGGTTGTCGGCCCTGCTGGGCATGCTCGACCAACTGGCCGACATGGGCTGCGAGCAGCCGGTGCACCTGTATTACGGAGTGCGCGGCGCCGCCGACCTGTGCGAAGGCGAGCGAATTGCCGCCTACGCCGAGCGCATTCCGGGCTTTCGCTACACCCCGGTGCTCAGCGAGCCCGACGCCCAATGGTCGGGCAAGCGCGGTTATATCGCCGAGCACCTGGACAGCAGCGAACTGCGCGACAACGAAGCCGACATGTACGTCTGCGGTCCGCCGCCGATGGTCGAATCCATCCGAAACTGGCTGCAGGAACAGCCACATAAGGCGATTCAGCTGTATTACGAGAAGTTCACCGAGAGTAATATCTGATCCTTCTGCAACAGGATGATCGAACCACCCGACTACTCGGATCGGTCCTGATAACAACTAAAAGAGAGCGTAATTAGTGGATCAAATTGTGAAACAGGGTGAACTCAAGCGAGGCTTGAAAAACCGTCATATCCAGCTGATCGCCCTGGGCGGGGCGATCGGCACCGGTTTGTTCCTGGGTTCTGCCGGCGTGCTCAAATCCGCGGGTCCGGCGATGATTCTCGGCTATGCCATTGCCGGCTTCATTGCCTTCCTGATCATGCGCCAGCTCGGCGAGATGATCGTCGAAGAGCCGGTTGCCGGCTCCTTCAGCCACTTCGCGCACAAATACTGGGGCGGTTACTTCGGCTTTCTTGCCGGCTGGAACTACTGGGTGCTGTATGTCCTGGTGGGCATGGCCGAACTCACCGCCGTGGGTAAGTACGTGCAGTTCTGGTGGCCGGAAATACCGTCCTGGGTCAGCGCCGTGGTGTTCTTCGTGCTGGTCAACCTGATCAACATGATGAACGTGAAGTTCTTCGGGGAGACCGAGTTCTGGTTCGCCATCATCAAGGTGGTGGCCATCATCGGCATGATTGCCCTCGGCTGCTACATGCTGTTCAGCGGCAGCGGCGGGCCCCAGGCGTCGGTGAGCAACCTGTGGAGCCACGGCGGGTTCTTCCCCAATGGCGGCACGGGCCTGCTGATGGCCATGGCCTTCATCATGTTTTCCTTCGGTGGGCTGGAGCTGGTGGGCATCACTGCCGCCGAAGCCAGTGAGCCGCGCAAGGTGATCCCGAAGGCGATCAACCAGGTGGTCTACCGGGTTCTGATCTTCTACGTCGGCGCCCTGACCGTGCTGCTGTGCCTGTACCCGTGGAACCAGTTGCTGGAAACCTTGAACGCTTCCGGCGACACCTACAGCGGCAGCCCGTTCGTGCAGATCTTTGCCCTGATCGGCAGCGACGCTGCGGCGCACATCCTCAACTTCGTGGTCCTGACCGCGGCGCTGTCGGTCTACAACAGCGGCGTGTACTGCAACAGCCGCATGCTCTACGGCCTGGCCGAACAGGGTGACGCGCCAAAAGCCATGATGAAGCTCAACAAACAGGGCGTGCCATTGCTGGCCCTGGGGGTTTCGGCGCTGGTCACCCTGCTGTGCGTGGTGGTCAACTACCTGGCGCCCAAGGAAGCGCTGGAGCTGTTGATGGCCCTGGTCGTGGCCTCGTTGATGATCAACTGGGCACTGATCAGCCTGACTCACATCAAGTTCCGCAAAGCCATGGGCGAGCAAGGCGTGGTGCCGTCGTTCAAGACCTTCTGGTTCCCCTTCAGCAACTACCTGTGCCTGGCCTTCATGGCCATGATCATCGTGGTGATGCTGATGATCCCCGGCATCCGCGTCTCGGTGTATGCGATCCCGGTCTGGGTCCTGGTGATCTGGGGCTTCTACCGCATGCGCCTGGCCAACAAGGCCGCGCAAACCGCGCTGCAATAAACCCCGCGTAAAGCAAAACGGCCCGGCATTCAGTGAATGCCGGGCCGTTTTTTTTGGCTCGCTATCAGAGCGACGAACGCACGCGCCACAGCTCGGGGAACAGCACGGTGTCGAGCATCTTGCGCAGATAGCCCACGCCCTCAGTGCCGCCGGTACCTGGCTGGAAGCCGATGATGCGCTCCACAGTCGTCACATGGCGGAAGCGCCACTGGCGGAACGAGTCTTCGAGGTCGATGAACTTCTCGGCCAACTGATACAGGTCCCAGTAGCGCGAAGGATCGGCGTAGACCTCGCGCCAGGCGGCTTCCACGCTGGCGTCGTGTTCGGTCGGTGCGGTGCTGGAGCGCTCCAGGCGCTGCGGGTCGATGCTCAGCCCGGCCTTGGCCATCAGGCCGATCGCTTCGTCATACAGCGACGGCGTGGCAATCGATTGCTCCAGGGACTGCAACAGCTCCGGGCGATGGGCGTGGGGACGCAGCAGGGCCGCGCTCTTGTTGCCGAGGATGAATTCGATTTCCCGGTACTGGAACGACTGGAAGCCCGAGGACTGCCCCAGGTACGGGCGGATCGACTTGTATTCCGAAGGGGTCATGGTCGCCAGTACCGCCCAGGCGTGCACCAACTGGTCGAAGATCCGCGACACCCGCGCCAGCATCTTGAACGCCGGCGGCAACTCGCCCAGGCGCACATGCTCACGCGCGGCCTTGAGCTCATGCAGCATCAGCTTCATCCACAGCTCCGAGGTCTGGTGCTGGATGATGAACAGCATCTCGTTGTGGTCCGGCGACAGTGGATGCTGGGCGCTGAGGATGCGCCCCAGGTCCAGGTAGTCGCCGTAGCTCATGGAGTCGGAAAAATTCAGCTCGGCGTTATGCCACTCTTCCGGCTGATGGTTGGGTGAATAGGGACATTGACTCATCGCGTGGGCTCCTCACGTCAGGGGGGTGGCGTGCCGTTCGCGGGGGCGCGAGGAATGCAATCCAGGCGCGGCAGCGGGCGACGGCACGCTTCGTTGTTGTGGAAAACTAGCGTCGCAACGGACGCAGGATGGCCCGAACCGGGCTTGCATCCAGGTGGGCAAAACGCAGCGGCAGGGCGATCAGTTCGTAATCCCCTGCTGCGACGTCATCGAGTACCACACCTTCAAGAATCGCCATGCCATGGCGCGCCACGGCGTTGTGGGAGTCCATGGTCTTGGATTGCTGCGGGTCCAGGGACGGCGTGTCGATGCCGATCAGGCGCACGCCCAGGCCGGCCAGCAGCTCGACGGTCTCCGGGGCGACAGCGGTGAAATCCGCATCCCACTCACTCAGCGGCGCCTGTTGATAAGTGCGCAGCAAGACCCGCTCGGGCAGGTTATCCAGGTGCCCGTGCAGGTCTTCGGGCCGCACCAGCGGCCCACTGTTCAGGCAATGCACAACCCGGCACGGGCCCATGTACACATCCAGCGAGACCTCGCCGATGGGCGCGCCGTCGGCGCTGTAATGCAGGGGCGCGTCGACATGGGCACCCGTGTGCGGGGACAGGGTGATGCGCCCGACGTTCACCGGGCACTCGGGCCCGAACTGCCAGACCCGCTCTTCCTGAAACGGCGTATCGCCCGGCCAGGTGGGGGTCGCGGTGCTCAAGGGCGGGCTGATATCCCACCAGGCTGTGGTTTTTTCCATTGTGCTGCTCTCGACCAATGCGAACTGAATCATACGAGTGATGCCTGTGTAGATTCTTGCAAAATACTTCGGCATCGCTCGGATCTTTCGCAAATTCTTCTACGAAAAGGCTATTTCACACGCGGAAATATCAATGACCTCGCGGCGCTGGGCCGACCTGCTCCCGGGCTGCGCTTCTGGGTACCCCGATGTCGAGTTCAGACAACTGGCCGCAGGCCGGGCGCTATAGGGTGCTGCTTCAGTTCTGCCACATCACCCGGAGCCCCACATGAACCAGCCCATCACCGTTCTGCGCGACACGCACCCACTACCGGTACTCGACGCCTGCAAGTGGGAAAAGCTCGAAGGTGACCCGCACACCGTCAACCTCAACGCCTACACCAGCGAGGACGGCAGCAAGATCATGGGCACCTGGATCTGCACGCCGGGCAAATGGTACGTGGAGTATGTGAAGTGGGAGTACTGCCATTTCCAGGAAGGCTACTGCGTGATCACCCCGGACGGCATGGCGCCGATCCACTTGCGCGCGGGTGATATTTTCGTGGTCGAGCCGGGGATGAAAGGCACCTGGGAAGTGGTAGAGACGGTGCGCAAATACTTCGTTTTCGCCTGAGCAAAAAGCCGAGGGCGCGCCCGACGCGGGCCCTCGGAAACGCCCCGTCTACTGGGGCTTGCGATAGCTGTTGATGATCGCCGAGAAGTCCTTGCCACCTTCACCGCGCTGGCTCATGGCCTGGTACAACTGCTGGGCCACTGCGCCAAGTACCACTGGCTGGTGCGCCTGGCGTGCCGCCTCGGTGGCCAGCCCCAGGTCCTTGAGCATCAGTTCGGCACCGAAACCACCGGTGTAGCCGCGCGATGCCGGGGCGGTTTCAATCACTCCCGGCCACGGGTTGTAGGTGTCGGAGCTCCAGCAACGGCCAGTCGAGCTGTTGATGATCCCCGCCAGCACCTGGGTATCGATCCCCAGCGCATCGCCCAGGGCCATGGCTTCACTGACGCCGATCATCGAGATGCCCAGCAGCAGGTTGTTGCAGATCTTGGCAATCTGCCCGGTCCCGACTTCACCGCAATGCACAATGTTGCGCCCCATCTGCGCCAGCACCGGCTGCAGGGTGGCGAACAGCTCGGCATTGGCCCCGACCATAAAGGTCAGGGTCCCGGCCTGGGCCCCGCCGGTACCGCCGGACACCGGAGCGTCGGCCATGGCCACGCCCTGCCGGGCCGCGGCCGCCGCCACTTCACGGGCGGTCTGCGGGTCGATGGTGCTGCAATCCACGGCCGGCACGCCGCGGGCGATACCCGCCAGTACACCGTCTTCGCCCAACCACACGCTGCGTACATGGGCGGCGGCCGGGAGCATGGTGATCACCAGCTCGCTGCCCTCGGCGGCGGCGCGTGGCGAGGCGCTGATGCTGCCGCCCAGGGCCGCCAGTTCCGCCAGCACCGTCTGGTTCAGGTCGAACAGGTTCAGCGCGTGGCCGGCCTTGATCAGGTTGCGCGCCATCGGCGCGCCCATGTTGCCCAGACCGATAAATGCAATCTTCATGGCCGACTCCTTAACGCAAGTTGATGGTGGTGTTCACACCGTCATTGACACTGTCATCGTCGAACCAGCGGCTGGTGACGGTCTTGGTCTGCGTGTAGAACTGCACCACTTGCTTGCCGTACGGGCCCAGGTCTCCGAGCTTGGAACCGCGGGAACCAGTGAAGCTGAAGAACGGCACCGGCACCGGAATCGGAATGTTGATCCCGACCTGGCCAACGTCGATTTCGCTCTGGAACTTGCGCGCCGCCGCACCGCTCTGGGTGAACAGGCCGGTGCCGTTGCCGAAGGGGTTGGCGTTGACCAGGGCGATGGCCTGATCCAGGGTGTCGACCTCCAGCACCACCAGCACCGGGCCGAAGATTTCCTGGGTGTAGATCTGCATGTCGGTGGTGACCCCGGAGAACAGGGTCGGGCCGATAAAGTTGCCTTGTTCGAAACCCGGGACCTTGATCTGGCGACCGTCCAGCTCCAGGGTGGCGCCCTCTTTCACGCCGCTTTCGATCAGCTCGAGAATGCGCGCCTTGGCCTTTTTCGACACCACCGGCCCGACATCGGTGCCCGGCTCGCTGCCGGCATTGACCTTGAGTTTCAGGGCCAAGGCCTTGAGGTCCGGCAGCCATTGCTTGGCTGCGCCTACCAGCACCACCACCGAGGTCGCCATGCAGCGCTGGCCGGCGGCACCGAAACCGGCGCCGACCAGGGCATTGAGGGTCTGCTCGCGATTGGCGTCAGGCAGCACCACGGCATGGTTTTTCGCGCCCATCATCGATTGCACGCGCTTGCCATGTTTGCCGGCGAGGTCGTACACATGGGTGCCCACGGCGGTCGAGCCGACGAACGACACGGCCTTGATGTCCTTGTGGGTGCACAACGCATCCACCACGTCCTTGCCACCGTGCACCACGTTGAGCACGCCGGCCGGAACCCCGGCCTCGATCGCCAGCTCCACCAGCAGCAGGGTCGACAGCGGATCCTGCTCGGAAGGCTTGAGCACGAAGGTATTGCCGCAGGCGATGGCCATCGGGAACATCCACAGCGGAATCATCGCCGGGAAGTTGAACGGGGTAATGCCGGCGCAGACGCCGATCGGCTGGCGCAAGGTGTAGGTATCGACCCCGCCGGCGACGTTCTCGGCGAACTCACCCATCTGCAGGGTGCCGATCGAGCAGGCGTGCTCGACCACTTCCAGGCCACGGAAAATATCGCCCTCGGCGTCGGCAATGGTCTTGCCCTGCTCGGCGCTCAGGACCACCGCGATACGCTTGGAATGTTCACGAATCAGGGCTTGCAGCTTGAGCATGATGCGCATGCGCGCGCCGATCGGGGTCAGCTTCCAGGTCTGGAAGGCGCGATGGGCGGCGTCGATGGCGGCGTTGACTTCTTCAGGGGTGGCAAACGGCACTTTGGCCAGCACTTGCTGGGTGGCCGGGTTGACGATGTCTTGCCAGTGGGTGGTCTTGGACTCGACCCATTCGCCGTCGATCAACAGTTTGGCCTGTTGCACAGCGGTGTCGGCAGACGTGAGCGATGCGTTCATTGGTGGTCTCCAGATCTTGTAGTTATGCAAGAGAGCCAAGGCGTAGGTCGCCTTGAGATGAGGCGTGCGTCGCGAATTGGTGATCGGACTGTTTTTGGAGTATAGATGTGCAAATTACTAATAAGAACGCACATAAAAGCCGGTCCATCATGCAAAAAAACATCACCTCCCTGGGTGCCCTGAACTGGGATGACCTGAAGTTTTTTCTCGAAGTGGCCCGTACCCGCAAGGCCAGCAGCGCGGCCAAGCGCCTGGCGGTGGACTACACCACGGTGTCGCGGCGCATCAGTTCGCTGGAAGGCGCGCTGGGCACCCTGCTGTTCGAAAAGTCCCGCACCAACGGCTTTATCCTGACCGCCGAGGGCCAGCGTCTGCTGGGGTATGCCGAGTCGATTGAAAGCACCCTGCACATGGCCTGCGAGCAGGTGTCGGGCTCCGGCGTGGCCTTGTCCGGCCATGTGCGCATGGGCTGCACCGAGGGTTTCGGCAGCTTCTTCATCACCCCGCAGTTGAGCCATTTCGTCGACGCCTACCCGGCGATCTCGGTGGATATCCTGCCCCTGCCGCACTTCATCAGCCTGTCCAAGCGCGAAGCCGACATCGTCATCGCCCTCGAACGCCCTGAGCACGGTCCCTACGTCTGCTGCAAACTGTGCGACTACCGCCTGCAGCTCTACGCCACCCAGGACTACCTCGACCAGCACCCGCCGATCCGCCGCCCGGCAGACCTCAGCGAGCACTCGTTCATCAGTTACGTCGACGACCTGGCCTTCAGCTCCGAGCTGCTGTACCTGGCCAATGTCGTGCCCGGTGCCAGCGCCAACCTGCGCAGCACCAGCGTGATCGCTCAATACGTGGCGGCGCAGCAAGGGCGCTCACTGGCGATCCTGCCCTGCTTCCTCGCCGCCCAGGACCCACGGCTGCTGCCGGTGCTGCCCGAAGAGATCAACATCACCCGCCAGTTCTGGATGTATTGCCGCGAGGACCTGCGCAAGCTCAAGCGCATCACCCTGTTGTGGGACTACATCCGTGAGGTGACCGAACAGAATCAGCCGCTGTTGATGGGCGACTCGCGGGAAATGCGTTTTGCCGATTGACGCCTGCAGGTAGACTGCGCGGCTTGTCACTTGAACGACCCGCGCAACGGCCAGGTGATGGGCGAAAGCGAAGTCTATGACTTGGTCGGTTACGGCAGCCCCTTCAGATGGGGTTCCAGGGATTGGCCCGCGGTTTCCAGCGGCATGACCGAGATCGGCCCCAACCTGCCTGGCGGCATTGGCGACCCGCCGGGTAACCCATGACCAGGCGGGCCCCTGAGCCTCGCGCAAACACGCAACCAATGGCCGCCGTTCAGCGGCAACCCCACCCAATCTTAAGGATCAAGATGAGTTCGTCCCCCGCAACTATCATCGGCATGAAAGTGCACTGCAACGCCTGCGAAAAGGAATTCCCCATCGGCAAGAAGCAGCAGGTCATGCTGCGCGAAGACCAGCCCATCCCGTGCAAAGGCTGCAAGGTCGAGCTGGTGATATCGGCTGAAGAGAAGCAGCGCTTCCTGGGTTTCGACAACCCGGCCAAGCCCATGATGCTGGCCATGATGATCAGTGGCTTGCTGGCGGTCAGCGTGTTCGGCGGGACCTTTCTCGGCCTGGTGCAATCGGACGGCCTGGTGCTGGCGGCGGTGGTGGTGATGATCGGCAGCAACCTGGTGTTGGGCCCGATGATCAGAAACGCGACCAAGCACCTGATGGTCAAGCTCGACCCCAAGGACGCCCCGGCGGCAGCGCCAGCAGCCCCTTGAAACCGGACTTGCCGGCCTGCCGCCCAGGCAGGCCGGGCCACTAGTCGGCGATGACCACGATCGACACCCGACGGTTTTCCGTACGCCCGGCGGCGGTGCTGTTGGAGGCCACCGGCTCGCTGCTGCCCAGGCCGCGCAGTTGCACGTTCTCTTCACGCATGCCGACCTGGGTCAGGACCTTGGCCACGCTTTTCGCTCGGCGCAGCGAGAGTTGTTCGTTGTAGCTTTCCTTGCCCGACGCGTCGGTGTGGCCATCGACCCGGACCTTCTGGATGTTCACCCCCAACAGGGCCTTGCCGATGCGCTCGACGATCTCGGTGCTGGCAGGGTTCAGGGATTCGACATCGCTGCCAAACAGCACCTTGCCCGACAGGCCAAAGGCCCAGCCCTCATCGGTCAGTTCAAACCCTTCGTGCTTGAGCACGGCTATCTGCTGCGGGGTCAGGCCCTTGGGGGGCACGCTCTGGCAGCCGGTCAGGCCCAATACGGCCAACAGCATGATTGCGGAAAAAAAGCGTAAGGAACGCTGAGTCATCGAGAACAAAGGATTAGCTCCTGGATTGAACATGAACGACGGGGTGCTCCGACCCCACGGTGTGTTGGCCACCACGCGACATGCGCTTGGCCTGGTACATCGCCGCGTCGGCGGCATTGAGCAGGCCGCCCGGCGTGGCGCCATGATCGGGGTAGACCGCGATGCCGATACTGAGGGAAGTCAGGATCGAGGTGTTTCCCGGTAACTGAATCGGCATTTCCATGCTGGCGATGATCTTGTCGGCGATACGCTGGGCATCCTCCACCCGGTGCAGTGGAGTCAGCAGGATCGCGAACTCGTCCCCACCCAGGCGCGCCACCAGGTCATCCTCGCGCAACTGCGCGCGGATCCGCGTGGCCACGGCGATCAGCACCGCGTCACCGGCGGCATGGCCGAAGTTGTCATTGACGCTCTTGAAGCGGTCGCTGTCGAGAAACAGCACGGCCACCCGCTCATTGAGTTTGCTCGCACCGCGCAGGGCACGGATCAGCCGCCCCTCGAAAAACGCTCGGTTCGGCAGGCCGGTCAGGCTGTCATGACTGGCCTGGTGCGCGAGGTTTTCGTTTTCGCTCTGCAGGTGCGTCTGCCAGGCTTCCAGCTCATCGAGCAAGGCGTTGAAGTCGTTGCCGAGGTTGTCCAGCTCGGCGATTTCCGCCGGCGGCACCCGCTGGTCGAAGGCCCGTTCGCGACGCGCGGCGTGGGCCACTTCGGCCAGGCTGCGCAAGGGGCCGGTAATCCCTCGCAACTGGCGCCGCGCCAGGTACAGCGCGGCCCAGGCACTGATGGCGGTGCACAGCACGATGCCGACCAGGCCGCTGAACAGGAAGCGCATCAGGCTGCCGCCGTGGCCGCTCAGGTTGACCGTGCCGACTTCGCGCCCCTGGTGCAGGATCGGCATGGAAATCGGTTTTTCCAGGAAGGTCCGGGCGATCTGCATCTCCAGATCGGTCAGGAACCCGCTTTCCGGGCGCTCCCAACTGGCCAGCAGCTTGCCGTTCTTATCCAGGACCTGGGCATCGGCCACTTCCTCGGTCGAGGCGATCAGCGCCAGCGCTTCAGTCGCCGCCGCACTGTCGTTGAACACCACGGCCGCCTCGACCGTGTAGTTGATCGAACGCGCGATCAGGTGCAGGTTGTGGTCGGCGTACACCCGCAGCGCCAGCACTCCGAGCAGGGTCAGCGACACGCTGGCCATGGAGATCGCCAACAGGGCCACGGTCAAATGCCCGCGGCCAATGACCGAACGTAGCGTGGGACGAGTATCGGATTTGAACAGATTCATGACGCCGCCGGCCGTCGACGCGAGAGCTGCAGCACGCTGGGGTGGATGCGTACGCCACTGCGGGCCACCGAGTCCAGATTGACCTCGAACGACACCTGGTCGTCACTGACCCGCAGGCAGAACAGGCTGCCCACGGTGCACTGATCGCCACCCTCGCTGATGCTCAGGACCGGGCGACCGCTCAGGGACGTGAACAGCCGGGCACGCTCCTCGTTGCTCAGCTTGCCGATGTACACCGCATCGCATTCCGTGGCCAGCGCCGGGCTGTCCGCCAACAGGCGTCGCACCAGCACCGGGCGGCCGGTGGCCTGAGTGGTGCCCTTGACCAAGTCGTCGGTGTATTCGGTGGGCCCGGCCACACATAAGCGCAGTTGCGCCGGTTCTACCGGCCAGCGTGCATAACTGAGAATGCCCAGGACCACTTGGGTCACGGCCTGGGCCCGCTGCTCGGCCAGGCTGGGCGCAGGCTCTGTTTGCGCGAAAGCGACAGCATTCAGCGAACAGATAACAGCCGCCAGCAGTACCCGCCTCCAGCCAGCAAAGCGTCCTGTCGTCCAGACAGCCACGTTCATGCAGGGATTCTCTTTGATCGTCATGAAATGATGCCGCAACGATAGCACAGCCATGGAAATGCCAGGGAGACAGGCATCATGAATAGCCAGCTATTGGTTTAGAAAAAACTGAACTAATGATTTGAACCTGCCTATTCTTCCTGACCGCGCCGGCTGCTTAAGATCGACGCCAGAGTGAGCAGCCCGCGCGCTGCACCCGACGAGACCGGATCCACAGAGACCCGGCTCAAAGCATGTCTTTTGCTACTGCCGTACACAGCATTGCGCCGGCCAACCGCCGCCGTGGTGCTTTGAGTAGCCCGAGGCATCTTTGAGGTTCGCCGATGAAACTGGAAATATTCCGCACACTCTGGGGTTATACCGCGAGCAAGGCCCAGGCCCTGGACGAGCTGCTGGCCGCCGGCTTCGACGGCATGGAAGCGCGCTTGCCCCTGGAAACCCGCGATCGCACCGAATTCGGCGCCTTTCTGCGCGCCAATCACCTGCCCTATATCAGCACCGTGTTCAGCGCCTACGAGGTGCTGCCCAAGCAATCGGCGGCGCCCGCAGAACACTTGCAGGACCTTGATCGCAAACTGGCCTGGGCCGCCGAACTGGGGCCGCGTTTCGTCAACGTGCTGGCGGGCAATGACCGCTGGAGCCTGGCGCAACAGGTGGAGTTCTTTGGCCAGGCCCTGGAACTGGGGCGCAAGCACGGCCAGTTCTGCAGCTTTGAAACCCACCGTTCGCGCTCGCTGTTCAACCCCTGGCTGACCCTGGACCTGATCCGGCAACTGCCCGACCTGCGCTTCACCAGCGACATCAGCCACTGGATCGTCACCTGCGAGCGCCTGCTGGACGACCCCCATGACGACCTCAGCCCGTTCGTCGAGCGCGTGCACCACATCCAGGCCCGGGTCGGCTATGACCAGGGCCCGCAGGTCCCCCACCCCGGCGCCCCGGAGTACGCCCGCGAACTGGCGTTCCACCAGCAGCACTGGGAGGCCATCTGGCGTTCGCAGCAAAGCCGGGGTTACCCGGTCAGCACCCTGACCCCGGAATTCGGCGCCGACGGCTACCTGCATCACCTGCCCTTCACCAATGTCCCGGTGGCCGACCTGTGGTCGCTGAACCAGTGGATGGCCCGTACCGAGCGCCAGCATTTCGACCGTTTCCATCACTCAACCCAGCCATGAGGGGCTTGCGCCATGCCCGATAAAACCAATCACGCCAAGGCCAACTTCAGCAGCATCCCGGTGGTGGATATCGCCGGCCTGTTCAGTGTCGAGCTGGAGCATCGCCTGGCGGTCGCCGAGCAACTGGGCGCGGCCGCCAGCGAGGTGGGGTTTCTCTACATCACCCACCACGGCATCGCGCCGCAACTGATCGCCGATCTGCGCCAGGCCGCCAGGGACTACTTCGCCCAGCCGCTGACGGCCAAGATGCAGCACTACATCGGCACCTCCCAGAGTCACAAGGGTTTCGTGCCCGAAGGCGAAGAGGTGTACGCCAAGGGCAAACCGGACCACAAGGAGGCCTTCGACATCGGCTTCGAAGTGCCGGCCGACGACCCGCTGGTGCTGGCCAACACTCCGCTGCTGGGCCCCAACGACTGGCCGACACTGCCGGGTTTCAAGGACGCGGCCCAGGCCTATTACGCTGCGGTGTTCGCCCTCGGCCGGCGACTGTTCGGCGGCTTCGCCCTGGCCCTGGGCCTGGCGGAGGACTACTTCGACGCCCTGGTCACCCGCCCGCCATCCAAGCTGCGGCTGATCCATTACCCGTTCGACGACACGGCCCAGGATGCCCCGGGCATTGGCGCCCACACGGACTACGAGTGCTTCACCATCCTCATGGCCGATAAACCCGGGCTGGAGGTGATGAACGACCAGGGCCAATGGATTGACGCACCGCCGATCGCCGACGCCTTTGTGGTGAACATCGGCGACATGCTCGAAGTCATGACCGCCGGCACCTTTGTCGCGACCGCCCACCGCGTGCGCAGCGTCAGCGAGGAGCGCTATGCCTTCCCGCTGTTCTATGCCTGCGACTTCCATACCCAGATCAAACCGCTGCCGCAATTCGCCAAGGCCAACGCCGAGTACGAACAGATCGCCATTGGCGAGCACATGTACGGCCAGGCCTTGCAGACCTACCAGTACCTGCGCCGGCGCGTGGAAAACGGCGAGATTCGCTTGCCGGACAAAGCCCGCAAGCCATCGAGTTTCGGTCACCTGAAACACCAGCCCCAACCGTCCTGATTGCCTTCGCCCACCCCTGGAGTGCCACCCCATGCTCAACAAAAACAACCTCGTGCGCCTGACCCTGCTCACCGCCGGCCTGCTCGCCGCCGGCACTGCCCTGGCCAGCACCGCCACCCCGGGCCAGCTGAAGATCGGCATGGAAATCACCTACCCGCCGTTCGAGTCCTATGACAGCGACAAGAACGTGATCGGCTCCGACCCGGAACTGGCCCACGCCCTGGCCAAGCACCTCAAGGCCAAGGCCGAGTTCGTGGACACCAAGTTTCCCAGCCTGATCCTCGGCCTCAACGCCGGGCGCTATGACGCCATCATCTCCGGCATGTACATCACCCCCGAGCGCCAGACCCAGGCCCTGACCATCGCCTACGCCAAGACCGGCGCGGCGATCATGGCGCCCAAGGACAGTGGCCTGAACCCGCAGACCCCGGAAGACCTGTGCGGCCTGAAAGTCGGGCTCGAACAGGGCACCACCTGGGTCGGCCAGTTGCAGAAACTCTCCAGCGACTACTGCGTGCCCAACAACAAGGGCGCGATCAGCGTCAGCGAGTACCCCTCGGCCCCTGAAGTGACCCAGGCCCTGCTCTCGAAAAACATCCAGGCCCAGGTGGAAATCGCCGGCGCGGCGAAGATGATCGCCGAGCGCACCAATGGGCGGGTGGTGGTCACCACCGCGCACCCGATCTACCAGCAAACCCTGGGCATCTTCGTCAAGAAGGGCAACGACGCCACCTACAAGGCACTGCAGGAAGCCTTTGCCGAGAGCCGCAAGAACGGCGACTACGCGGCGATCCTCAGCAAATACAACCTGGAGCCGGTGACCGAGTAACCGGCGCGGCGCGCAAGGATGCGCTCCGGACTGATCCGCGATCGAGGGCACCGCGCCCGTCTTGAAGCCTGCGATCCGAGCGGCTGAGGTAGTTATGCAATTCGACTGGTCCTACTTTTTCTCCCTGTTTTCCCTGCCGAGCTTCTGGCACGCCTGCGTCACCGTGGTCCAGCTCAGCGCCCTGGCCTGGTTTATCGGCATGCTGCTGGGCTTTCTCCTGGCCTCGGCCAAACTCTCGAGCACGCCCTGGATCCGAGCCCCGGCGGCGGTCTATATCTGGTTTTTTCGCAGCATCCCGCTGCTGGTGCTGGTGGTCTTCGTCTACAACCTGCCGCAGTTGTTTCCCGTTACCGGCGCGGTGCTGTCCAACCCCTTCTACTCCGGGCTGTTCGCCCTGGTGGTGACGGAAGCGGCGTACATGGCGGAGATCCATCGCGGCGGCCTGATCTCGGTGGCCAAGGGGCAGAAGGAAGCCGGCCGCGCGCTGGGCATAGGCCTGCTGGGCCTGCAACGGCTGATCGTCATCCCCCAGGCCTTTCGCATCTCCCTGCCCACCCTGATCAATGAGTACATCACCGTGGTCAAGCTGACCTCGCTGATCTCGGTGATCTCCCTCACCGAGTTGCTGACCGTCGGCCAGCGCCTGTACGCGCAGAACTTCCTGGTGATGGAAACCCTGGCCGCCGTGGCGGTGTATTACGTGCTGATCGTCAGCGTGTTCGGCTGGCTGCTGCAGCGCCTGGAGCAACACCTGGATCTGAACCTGCGCAAGCCCCAGACCCTGGACGCGGCCAGCGTCGCCCGGCTCAAGGCCCACACCCGGCAGCAACCCATCCAGCTGCGCGCGGAACCCGGTCCCGGCAGCCCACCGGCCTTGCAGTTGCAGAACATCCACAAGCGCTACGGCGACCACCAGGTGCTCAAGGGCATCGATCTGCAGGTTGCCAGCGGCCAGGTGATCTCGATCATCGGCCCCTCCGGCTCCGGCAAGACTTCATTGATCCGTACCGTCAACGGCCTGGAGCGCATCGACCAGGGTGAAATCGTGTTGTTCGGCAACAGCTTTATCAACGCCGGTGACAACCTCAACAGCCCCCAGGTGCGCGACGGCGTGCGCCACATCGGCATGGTGTTCCAGAACTTCAACCTGTTCCCGCACCGCTGCATTCTCGACAACATCACCCTGGCGCCGCGCTACCACGGGGTCAGCCAGAGCCTGAGCGAGCAACAGGCCTACGCCCTGCTGGACAAGGTCGGCCTGCTGGCTCACGCCCGCAAATACCCGCACCAGTTGTCCGGCGGCCAGCAGCAGCGAGTCGCGATTGCCCGGGCCCTTGCCATGGAGCCGGCGATCATGCTGTTTGACGAGCCCACCTCGGCCCTCGACCCGGAGCTGGTGGGTGACGTGTTGAATGTGATCCAGGACCTGGCCCGCGAAGGCATGACCATGCTGATCGTCACCCACGAGATGGACTTTGCGCTGTCGATTTCCGACCGAGTAATTTTTATGGAGGACGGCCATATCCAGCTCGACGCCAGTCCGAGCGCGATCCGCCAGGAGGCCGCAGGCGAGCGGGTCCGGCGCTTCATGGGCCTGGAAGCGCCAGGCGAGGCGCCACGCACCCGTGCCGGGTAACGGGGCGGGTTGCTCGCCCGGGGCCTAGCCCAGCTCCAGCATCAGGCCGCTGAGGCGCTTGACCTTGCGCCGCACGGCCTCTTCAAACACCCCGGCGCGGGGCTCGATCAGGCTGAACCAGTCCTTGGCGCGGGTGATGCCGGTGTAGATCAGTTCCTTGGTCAGCACCGGGTTCAGGGCGTCCGGCAATATCAGCGCGGTGTGGGCGAACTCCGAGCCCTGGGATTTGTGCACGGTCATGGCGTACACGGTTTCCACATCATTGAGCCGGCTCGGCAGCACAAAGCGCACCCCGCCCTGGCCATCGTTACGCGGAAAGGCCACACGCAGCACCAGGCGCCCGGCCTCCGGCCCCTCGTGCTCGGGCAGTTTCAGGGCAATGCCAATATCGCCGTTCATCAGGCCCAGGCCATAGTCGTTGCGGGTCATGAGCACCGGACGGCCTTCGTACCATTGCTGCTCGCTGTCGATCAGCCGCGCCTTGAACAAGGCACTGGTCACCCGCAGGTTCAAACCCTCGACGCCCCACGGTCCCTTGCGCACCGCACACAGCAACTGAAACTGGTCGAAGGCCTTGAGCACGTCCCGCGCCCAGCGGGTCCAGAGCGGATCCTCAAGGGCGGTGCCGGCCGGCGGTCGCTGGCTGCGCAGCAGACTCAGGTAATGCCGGTAGCCTTGCGGGCCGTCGCCATGACCTTCGAGCAGCAGGCGCTCCAGGGCACGGTCCTGCTCGCCCTTGAGGCTCAGGGCATAGAGGTCGGCGTGGCTGCGGGCCGCCAGCAGGCGTCGCGCCTCATCGGCCTGCTGCTGGTTGACCCAGCGCGCCAGCTGGCCGATGCCGCTGCCTTCGCCGAAGCGCCGGGAATGACGCAGCATCACCACCTGCTGGGCCAGAGGATGGGTCTGCCCGTGGTCTTCCTGCAAGCCGCTGGCGGCGAGGTTTTCGCCGCTGATGGCCTGCAACCAGTCGCGGGTCGCCGGGCTGTACCAGCCGGCTTCCGCATCGCGGCACAAGTCGCCAAGCACCGCGCCGGCTTCCACTGAGGCCAGTTGGTCCTTGTCACCCAGCAGCACCAGCCGCGCATGCATCGGCAAGGCATCGAGCAGGTTGGCCATCATTTCCAGGTCGATCATCGAGGCTTCATCCACCACCAGCACGTCCAGTGGCAGGCGATTACCGGCGTGATGCCGGAAGTGCCGGGTGCCCGGACGATTGCCCAGCAAACGGTGCACGGTGGTCACTTCACTGGGGATTTTCTCGCGCACACTGTCGGCCACGGCCAGGGAACGCACCTGCAGGCTGATGGACTCGGTGAGGCGCGCAGCGGCCTTGCCGGTGGGCGCGGCCAGGCGAATCCGCAGCGGCTTGCCGGCCTCCACCGCCGGCGCCTGGAGCAAAGCCAGCAAGCGCACCACGGTGGTGGTCTTGCCGGTGCCCGGGCCGCCGGTGATGATGCTGAACGCCCCCCGGGTGGCCAGGGCGCAGGCAAGCTTCTGCCAATCGATCGGCCCCGCCGCCTTGGCCGGACCGAACAGGCCGTTCAAGCGTTCGGCCAGGTCCACAGGCGTCGGCTCCTGCAGCGCCAGACGCTGGCGCAGGGCCAGGTCGATACGGCGCTCATAGGCCCAGTAGCGACGCAGGTACAGGCGCTTGCCCGACAACACCAACGGCCGCTGCCGAGCCTCCTCGGCACCATCGGCCGCCAGTGCCACCAGGCGACTGGCCGCCAGAGCCTTGCACCAGTGAGCGCCGTCGAGGCTGGCCAGCACGTGGGACGGCAGCAGCGCACCGCCCTGCAGGTCGCCTTCGGGGGGCAGGGACAGGGCGAAATCCGGCTCCTTGAGGGTTTCGAACAGGTCCAGGCACACATGGCCGTGGCCCAACTGATGGCTGGTCAACGCCGCCGCCATCAGCACCAGCGGGTCGCCGTCGGGTTCCAGCTCATGCAGAAAGCCGACAAACGCCTTGTCCAGGGCACGCAGCCAGCCGCGCTCCAGCCACCGATCGAGCAACAGCATCAGGTCGCCGGCACGGGCCAGCGGCGCCAGGTCGGGTTGCGGCGCGGGCGCCAGGGACGTCAGCAGGTCATCGTTCATAGCAGTACTCCCTGTTCCCAGGCGGGCTCAGCCTTCGGCAGTTCGGGCTTGCCCTGGAACATGCGGTCCAGGCGTTCGATCAGCTCCCGTGGCGGCCGGGCAAACACCAGCCCCTGGCTGGCCGAACGGGTGCCGCGCAAAAACAGGTAGAGCGCGCCGCCCATGTGCCGGTCGTAATCGTAATCGGTGAGACGGGCCTGCAACTGACGGTGCAGGGCCAGCAGGTAGAGCACGTATTGCAGGTCATAGCGGTTGTCGAGAATCGATTGTTCCATGGCCTGCTCGGTATAGGCCGCGTCGTCCACGCCGAGCCAGTTGGATTTGTAGTCGGCCACGTAATAACGGCCCTGATGTTCGAACGTCAGGTCGATAAACCCCTTGAACATGCCGTTGAGCAACACCGGTTCGGCCGTGACCCGAGGCACGCCGTGGTGGGTGTGCTGGCGCACCAGTTCATCGAGCTTGAGCACGTCGACCTTGTGGCTGGCAAACCAGAACTCCATCTCCACCCGGTACTCGGTCAGTTGACTGAGCACCACCGGCGGTTGCCCCGCGCCGACAGCCAGAGGCGCCTGCAACAGGTGCTGCATCCAATCGCTCAGGGTCGGGATCCAGCCTTCCCAGCCACGCCGATTGCAACGCCGGGCGATGGCATCCTCGATGGCCTCGGGGCCGGCGGCGAACCCGTCTTCCCCGGCCCACTCCAGCAAGCCATGGAGAAAGGTCCCCGGGTTCGGCCCCCGCGGGAAACGATGGATATCACCGCCGCTGGCCGCGACCTCACGGGGCGCATCGGGGTCGAGTCGTTCATCGTCGAACAGCTTTTGCGCCTGCGGGTTTTCCGGTGCCTCGGTGCCAGCGCCCAGGCTGTCGCTGATGCGCAGGGCACTGTAGGAAGCGATCCACCAGTTCTCCGCAGCACGTCGGTTCGGCAGCAGTACCGCCAGCAGGCTGGCGTCGTTGCGCGGCGGGGTAAAGCGGTTGTCCCAGGCCTCGGGCATGGGCTCGACACCGAGCGCCTCGCAGCCCTCCTGCAGATCGTCCAGCCAGCGGTTCAGGCCAGCGGATTCATTCAATACCGCACCGCCCCCCAGCAGATAGCCGAGGGCCGAGAGGTGCAGCACCGAGCTGTTATTGCTGCCGCGCTTGAGGTCGGTGACGCCCAGCCAGCAGGCGTGTTGCGCCCGGGTCAGGGCCACGTACAGCAGGCGCAGGTCTTCAGCCAGACGCTCCTCGTCAGCGCGGGCAATCAGCTCGGGAGTCGGGCGCAACGTCACCTGGGCCTTGCCCGCGGCGTCGTGGTAATGCAGCGGCAGGCGGCTGCCATCCACCGGTTTGGCCGAACAGATAAACGGCAGGAACACCAGTGGGTATTCCAGCCCCTTGGACTTGTGGATGGTCACCACCTTGACCAGTTGCTCGTCGCTTTCCAGGCGCAGGATCTGCTCTTCACCGGCCTGCCCGGACAACGCCAGATGCTCGGCCAGGTGACGGATCAACGCCTGTTCGCCATCCAGCTCCGCCGCCGCTTGCTGCAACAGTTCAGACAGGTGCAGCAGGTTGGTCAGCACCCGCTCGCCATCGCTGCGGGCGATCAGGCCCTGGGGCAGCTGAAAGTCATGCAACAGGCGGCGCAACATCGGCAACACGCCCTGAGTGCGCCAGATCGCCCGATAACCACGGAACTGCATGACCCGGGCTTCCCAGGCCAGTTCGTCCTGGTTCAGCCGCTCCAGCTCCGCCAGGGGCAGGTTCAGGGTCAGCGACGCCAGGGCCGCACGCAGCGGGCGTTCGACGTCCGGCTCGGCACAGGCCTTGAGCCAGGTCAGCAGGTCACGGGCTTCCTGGGCCGCGAACACCGAGTCCTTGTCCGACAGGTACACGCTACGCACGCCACGGGCCGCCAATTCAGCGCGCACGGCCTGGGCCTCTTTACCGTCGCGCACCAGGATTGCGATATCCGCCGGCAGCAGGCCCCGCAGCGCCTGGCCGTCCCGGGCAAAACCGCTACGGCCTTGCTGGCCGCCATTGAGCAACTCGACAATCTGGCTGGCGCAGGCACCCGCCAATTGCTGTCGATACACCACCCCGGACAACGGCTGTTCGGCCGACAAGTGCCAGAGATTCATCGCCGCAACGGCCTGGCCGTCGATCAGCAACTGTTCCTTGCGCCCCTGGGACTCCACCGGCAGAAAGGGCACCGGGTTGTCGCCATCCGGCTCGCGAAAGAGAAAGGCGCCATGGCCCTGCTCCCGCACTTCGGCACGCTGAAACACATGATTGACCGCACTGACCATGGCGTGGCTGGAGCGGAAGTTGGTACCCAGGGTGTGCAGGCGGCCACTGGTGGCCTGGCGTGCGCGCAGGTAGGTGTAGATGTCGGCGCCGCGAAAGGCGTAGATCGCCTGCTTCGGGTCGCCAATCAGGAACAGGCCGGTGTCCGGATTGTTGTCCTCGATGCGGTAGATGCTTTCGAAGATCCGGTACTGCACAGGGTCGGTGTCCTGGAACTCATCGATCAGCGCTACGGGAAATTGCTCGCGGATCAGGGTTGCCAGGCGCTCGCCGCCGTCTGCCTGCAAGGCCGCGTCCAGGCGCAGCAGCATGTCGTCGAAGCCCATCTCGGCCCGCCGCCGTTTCTCTTCCTCGAATCGCGTCCCGACCCACTGTGCTGCGTGCTGCAGCACCGCCGCGTCCGGACTGGGCAAGGCATCCAGGCTGGCCTTGAGCTGGGGCATGGCGTCCAGCCCGGGGTGGCGCGGAGCCTCGCCCTTCCAGGCCTCGCTCATGCCGTCGGCGGTCAGGCGGCTGAAGCCGGTGCCGATGTCCAACTGCTCGGCACTTTCATCCTGGGCCCAGGCGCTGATCTTTTCGAACCAGGGCTCGAAGTACCGGGCCTGCATCTTGCGTCCATCGACGCTCTTGCTGGCCACGCCTTGCAGGCAGATCTCACGCAACTCGGCGGCCCACTGCACCCAGGGCGCCTTGAGCTCGACCAGCGCCTCGCGACGCTCCTGCAGGCAGGCTTCGATCAGCTCGCTGGGGGATTGGGTTTGCGGCTCCCGGCGCTCGCTGCCAAACAATGCCCGCACTCGCGGCAGCAGCGCCGCCGGCCCGCCCCAGTTGGCCCGTACCCAATTCAGCGCATCGCCCTGCATCGGGTAGCAGAACAGCCGCCAGTAATCGCGCAGCACTTCGCCCAGCAGGTCGCTGTGGTCGGTTTCCAGGGTCTGGGTGAACAGGCTGCCGCTGTCGAACGCGTGCTCGCGCAACATGCGCTGGCACCAGCTGTGGATGGTCGAGACCGCCGCCTCGTCCATCCATTGCGCGGCAATGTCCAGGCGGTTGGCGCAGGCGGCCCAGTGCTCGGGAGCGAACTGCCCGCGCAGGTCGGCAATCAGGCTATCGCTGGCAGCGATCTCGTCACGGAAGAACCGTGCGGCCTCGGCCAGGCGCGTGCGGATGCGCTCACGCAGCTCCTTGGTCGCGGCGTCGGTGAAGGTCACCACGAGGATTTGCGGCGGCAGCAATTCCCGGCCAAAACCGGCCGGCTCGCCACCGTGGCCCAGCACCAGGCGCAGGTACAGCGCGGAGATGGTGAAGGTTTTGCCGGTGCCGGCGCTGGCCTCGATCAGTTGGCTGCCACGCAGCGGGAAGGCCAGGGCCAGGGGGACTTGCTGGGTCATGCATCGGCCTCCGTGCTGAGGGCTGAACGCCAGGGCGCGGTGAGCAGCGGGCGATAGAGTGTCTCGGCCCAGCCGCTGAAACTTTCGTCGGCGACCAGGGCGTTGTAATCGGCGAATTGCCGGGCCAGGGCCGGGCTCTCGCGGCGCTCGCCATCGGTGGTCTGGCCATCGCCTTCATAGGCTTTGCGCGCGGCGGCTTCGGCCTTGAGCGGGTCGCTCTGGCCCAGCCAGGCGAACGCGGTTTTCACCGCCACCGGCAATGGCTGGCGCATCCCGGCCTGCCAGGCCAACAGCAATTCGCCGAGGCTGTTGAGCGCCGCTTGCTGCTCCAGGGCCGGCAACAGCAGGCTGTCATCACTGGCCACCAACGCGGTGCTTAACGGGTAGCCGCTGGCACAGGCCACCAGGTGATTGACCCACACCCGAATCAGTCGGTGCCACTTGCGGGTCTTGATCGAGCCGATGCTGTTAGGGATGGCGGTTACCGACAACAGGCCGCCGTCGACGCGCTGATGCAGGCCGCTGAGCCAACCCTCCAGGCGCACGCCCTTAAGCTCCAGGGAGACCGGCAAGGCGCTGGTCACCGGGGTCGGCCACAGGCTGAGCAATTGCTGGTAGCGCTGCAACAGGTCCGGCAGCGGCTCGATCAGCTCGCGCTGCAGGCACTCGCCAAAACCGGCCATGGGCAACAGGCCACTGGCTTGCAGCCGTTGTGCCTGGGCCTGCAAGGCCTGCTCGGGGTGCTCGGTATCACCGAGGGCAGCTTCCAGCAGGCTGTCGCTGAGGCTGTAGCGTTGCAGAGCGTCGAGGACGAAAGGCTCTTCATCGGCCAAGGGGGCTTCCAGGGCTTCGAAGAACACCTTGAGCCGCTGGCTGAAAAAGTGCCGCACCGGGTTGCGCAAAAAGTCCTGCAACTGCCCCAGGCTCAGGGGTTCTTCCTGGACGTAGGGCGCCAGTTGTTCCGAACCCGTTTTCGGGTCGTGCTGCTGATGCAGCAGTTGCCACTCACGGGCGTAACTGAACAGCGCATCGCCCTCATGGAAATAGCGGGCGCTGAAAGGTTGCAGCGGATGCTCCTGGGTCATGCCTTCCAGCAGAGGCGCCTCATCGACCAGGGACCAGCCGCTGGCCAGGTGGTCGCGCAGCTGACCGATCAGCACCGAGGCCGGGCGTTCGCTGTTGTCACGAATGCTGCGCCCGACCCAACTGACGTACAGCTGGTTGCGCGCTGAGAGCAAGGCTTCGAGCAACAGATAGCGGTCGTCTTCACGGCGGGAACGGTCGCCGGGGCGGTAGTCGCTGCCCATCAGGTCAAAATCCAGCGGCGGCTGGGCACGCGGGTAATCGCCATCGTTCATGCCCAGCAGGCACACCAGCTTGAAAGGGATCGCACGCATCGGCATCAGGGTGCAGAAGTTCACCGCACCGGCGAGAAAGCGCTGGGACAGGCGTCCCTGGTCGAGCCCGGCCAACCAGGCTTCGCGCACCACGGTCAGGGGCAGCTCGTCTTCCAGGCCGACCGACTGGCAGGTCTCGAGCCAGGTTTCTCGCAGGTCTTCCAGCTGGCTCAGCAGGTAGTCGTCGTGCTCGGTCTCCGCCAGGAAGAACAACTGCATCAGCCCTTGCAGGCGCTCGCCCCACTGCTGCGGCGTCGCGGCCTCCGTCAGTTGCCCATAGGCCACTTGCAAGGCGTCGAGCAGCGCCACCAGTGGGCCGATCAGCGCCGCGTCCAGGCCGCCGATTTCGTCGTAGGGTTCAATGCCATCGCAAGCGGCGGAGCGGCCCACGGCGTAGCCCAATAACATGCGGCGCAGGCCGAAACGCCAACTGTTTTGCTCCAGCTCCTCGGGCAGCCCCAGCTGTGCACGCTGCTCGGCGCTCATGCCCCAGCGGATGCCGGCGCCTTCGATCCAGCGGTGCAGGGTCGGCAGGTCGGCTTCATCCACGCCAAAACGCGCACGCAAGGCCGGAACATCGAGCAGGTCGAGAATCTCACTGACCGGGAAGCGGCTGTCCGGCAGCTTCAGCAAGTGCTCCACGGCGATCAGCAACGGGTCGCGCCCGCGCTGGCCCTGGTCGGTCAGAGTGAAGGGGATAAAGCGTCGGTCTTCGCGTTCCAGCTGCCCGAACACCGCACGGATATGTGGGGCGTAACTGTCGATGTCCGGAACCATCACGATCACATCACGAGGGCGCAGGTCGGGATCGGCACTGAAGCGGGCGAGCAACTGGTCGTGGAGGATTTCCACCTCGCGCTGGGCGCTGTGGGCAATGTGAAAACGGATCGACTGATCCTGCGTCAGATCGATCGCCGGCCAGTGTTCGCGGGTCTCGTTCAATGGGCGCAGTTCGAGGATGTCGTCCTGCAATTGATTGAGCATGTTCTGCGGCTGGTTTTCGCTGAACAGGTCGATGCGCCCATCGCGAAAGGCCGCACGGTAGCTGCTGGGGTCGTCATAACTGTCGAGCAGGCTGATGTAGTCACGGCCCTGTTTGCCCCAGGCGGCCAGCAGCGGATGCGCATGCTGATGCAGGGTTTGCGGGTCGAGGGCAACGGGCATGCCGGCCTTGCGCGCCTGGCGCTTGTATTGATGCCGCAACAGGTCTTTATCGGCGACGATGTCGGCCCAATGGTGACGACATGGGTTGTGCACGCAAAGCAGCACCTGGCTGAATCGCGCCAATCCCGCCAAGGCTTCCAGGGCCTGGGCCGGCAGTGAAGAAATCCCGAACACGATCACCCTTGACGGCAAGCCCTTGGGCGCGACATCCAGCTGGTTGATGCGCTCGATAAAGCGCTGGTGAACCCCGGCCCGACTCTGGGCCATGCCTTCGGCCCCGACATCCAGCAGCAAGGCTCGCCACAACTCGGCCTGCCAGCAGTTGGCAGGGGTCAGCGGCTTGGCCTCGCCTCGACCATTGCGCAATTGATGCCGGCCGGCGGCCCAGTCTTCCAGCCAGTCGGCGCGGTACACCTGGTATTGGTCAAACAGGTCCGCCAGGCGCTCCGCCAGTTGGTAGCGCTTACGCAGGTCGGTGTCGTGGGTCAGGAAGCGTTGCAGGGGCTCGAAGTGCGGCTGATCGATCAGCTCGGGCAACAGGCGCATCAGGCGCCAGGTCAGCGGGGCTTTATCCAGCAGGGACTTGGGCGGGATTTCATCCCGTCCCAGCACCATGCGATACAACTGCCACATAAAACTGCCCGGCAGTTGCACATCAATGGCGGCGGCGATACCGCAGCCTCCGAGGTCGTCGTCCTGTGGGTCTTCCGCCAGGGCCAGCTTCAACCATTGGGCGATGCCGTTGCTCTGCACCAGGGCGATTTCATTTTCCAGGGGCGCCAGGGGGTAACGCCGCATGACGCTGATCACCAAGCTGCGCAGCTCATCCAGGCTGTTGCTCTGGACCACCATAAAACCAGCGTTGAGGGACGTAGCGTCCGGCATAGAGGCTTCCTTGGAAAATGCACAAGCGAGGGTGGGACTTTAGCAGTGAGAGCAGCAGTAAGCTTCAAGTGGATAGCGGCAAGTGGGAGCCGAACAAGGTGCCTGCAAGGTCGTCCCCGCACAGCCAGCACTTTCCTGCGCGCAAAAACAAAACCCCTGATTGCGTTAGCAATCAGGGGTTTCGGAATTTAATCTTGACGATGACCTACTCTCACATGGGGAAACCCCACACTACCATCGGCGATGCATCGTTTCAC
>NZ_JCBCUS010000016.1:0-105796 GCF_059862355.1 Pseudomonas sp. MF09150
AACCCTGCTCACGCATGCGTAGGGCCGTGGAGCGCTTTTCACGTTGTTCTTGGGGGCTGAGTTTACGGGCATCTATTTTCATGGAGACAGATTATCTAATATGCCCTATTTATTTGCCAGGTTAATAACGTGGTGCAATCATTTGCGACGTGGTTTCAAGTTCAACCGAGTCATCGGTGTTTTTGGGGTCTATAGAAATGTCGTTCTGGCGATAGGGCATTAACCCCGGTACCAGTGCATAACCATTGCTGTCGACCACGGCCGTTGAGGTGTTGCCAACACGTGCCCCGGCGGCACCTTTGGCTTCGATCAGCGCCATGGTTTCACCCTGCTCTGAACTGAACGTCACCCCACCCGAATGGGCCACCAGGCTGCCACTGACACCCACGTTAGACTGCTTGTAATCCTTGCCCGTGTTCACGCCAGCACTGAGTTGCGCTCCATGCGTACGGTACTGCACGGTAGAGCCCGCACTCGTGGTAGAGCCACCCGAGTTTTTGTCGGCCGAGCCGTAAACGTTGTAGTTCAACTGGTTGTTTTCGCCCGCGCTGCCGCCCAGGTTGACTTGGGTATTGCTGTTACCGTTGTTGGTGTAGCGCACATTGGTGCTGATGTAGTTGGAGCGGATGCGCCCGAATGGAATGTTGAAACCGAGCATGTACTGAGTTTCAAACGCGCGTTGATAATCGCGAGTACGGCTGGCGCTGAGGTTGAAGGAGCCCCAGTTATAGCCATTGCTGTAACCCGCCTGATACGTCGCGTTGCTGCGTTGTTCGTTGTTCCAGTAGTTCTGTACCGAACCGGTTAAATAAACACTGCCGCGACCGCTGCCCAGGGGCTGGTTGACGTTGATCTGAAAGCGGCTGCGCTGGCGATACAGTGAAGCGCTATCGCGACTTTGCAGTTGGGCATAGTCACTGAAATTCAGGTAGCCCTCGCTGGAAAAGCGGTAGGCGGCCACGGTGAAGTTGGTCTGGGTCGCATCCACCAGTTTGCTGTAGGTCAACCGATAGCTTCGACCGCGCATTGTCGTGTCGATGTTATCGTGGGTATGCGCCAAGTCACTGGCTTGGGATTCAGTCACGTCAAGTGCCATTGCCCCCCACGGCGTGCTCCATGCGACACCGGCCTGCAAGGCCATGTAGCGTTCGGCGATGATGCTGCCGGTGAAGGCGCTCCATCGATCTGACACACCGAGTTGGTAGGTGCCCTGAATGAAGTCGGGCGTTTTGCCCAAACTTTCATCGCGGTATTTACCGGCTGTCACGCTGAAGCGCGACGTGCCGGGGCGCAGTAATTGCGCCACGGAGGCAAAAGGCACCAGGAATGAGCGAACACGCCCGTCGGCCTCTGTGACGGTCACCGACAGATCGCCCGAGTAGCCAGTGCTGTACAAGTCATCAATCACGAAGGGCCCTGGCGCCACAGTCGTTTCGTAGAGGATGCTGTCGCCCTGGCGGATAGAGACCTTGGCATTGGTGTCGGCCACACCACGCACAGGCGGGGCAAAACCGCGCATGGAGTCGGGCAACATACGGTCATCGCTGCTGACCTGCACACCACTGAACGGTACGCTGTCGAACAGCTCGCCCGGGGTGTAGTACTGGCCCAGGGTGAGCTGTGACTTCAACCCAGTGAGGTCACGCTGCACATAGCTGCTGTTGGACTGGTAGCCACTCTGCGAAGCGCCATGGGCGGACCGGCTGTAACTATAGGAACCGTTATGACGCAGGCGCCACTCGTTCACGTTAATGCCCGTGTTCACCCCCAAATAAGACTGAGTGCTGGCCACACCCTGGGTCTCACTCTGGTACAGGTTTGAGTTGTAGTTCAAAAAGGCAGCGTTCACGCCGCTGTCCCAGTTCTTGGGGTCTACGTAACCGCGTGAAACCCGCTTGAGGTAGGCCTGGGAGATGGTCAAATCCGCGCGCAATTCACTCATGTCCACGTCTACGTGGATGTCAGGAGCCAGCCGTGAAAGCTCGACGCAACCGGTGTCCTTCAGCAGCAAAGCTAACGTGTCATGGTTGGGCAACGATTCGAGGTTCACCCCCCAGCGTTCGAGGTCGTCAAGATTAAAGCAAAAATGCGCAGCCTCGCCAGCGCGCTCTTTGGTGATGATCAACGGCTCACGCCCCTGCCAGTTGCCGTTGAGATAAATGTCGGTACGGTATGTTCCCGGGGTCAGCGGGTTGCCGTTTTTGAAAGCAGAAACGTCCATCAACCGCCCCTGGCTATCCGTCATAAAGCTGGGGTTGAAGTCGACGTTTTCGGCTTCGTCTGCCAGTACTACATAGGGAGTAAGCACGGCCAGAAGCAACGAGCAGGCACGGGGACGCCGTGCCTTGACCTGCGCACGCAGAAGGCTGGGTTCAAAAAACATCAGTAGGCGTCCTGAGCAGGCCTGCTACATGGCAGCAGCAATCACGGCGCAGCCGGATAGACTGGCTCTTAGTTGGGTTAAGTCCGAGGTGAAGTGCTTGAGCTAATGCTGCGAGCGTTAATTGCCAAGCCTGGTCTCAACCAACTTGGCCGCACCGTAGTCGTTGATCCATTCGTAACGAAGAGTCGCGCTGCCCTGCGGGCGACTTTGCAGACCTTCCAGCGGGAACTCGAAAGCGCCTCTGGCCGGGATCATTCCACCTTTGCTGCTGTAGGTTTTGCCACCAACCAACAGCTCGGTTTTGTTGTACGAAGCACTGAATACCGTCGGGTTGGTGCCGCGCAAAGCAAAGCCATTGCCGCTCTCAACCAGCGTCCAGGTGATGGCAGCGGGGGTATCTTCGGCGTAGCCCTTCAAGCCTTCTGGCCGGAAGAACACCTTGATGCGAGACCGGAAAGCCACTTGCATAAAGTTGCTATCGGCATTTTTGGGCAGTGGCGGAACATCCAGCACGTTGAGCCAGAACACAGACTCTACATCATGCGGCAGCGGATCATGGGTGTAGGTCATGCGCAGTGTTTGTGATCGTTGTGGCGAAATGCGTGCCACTGGAGGCATCAGCAGAAACGGAGCATTGGCCTGATCGGCTCGTGAGTCCGGGTTACCGCTGTCGACCCATGCCTGCACCAGTGCGGGCTCACTTCCAACGTTGTCCAGCTTGATAGTGATTTCCCGCTCATTGCCGGGATAGACCACGCGAGTACCTGCAATCACCACATTAGCCTTGGCAGGATTAATACAGGCGAACAGCAGGAAACCGACCAGTGCCAACGCGGCACGGCAAAGAAGAGAAGCTTTCATTTAGCGGTCCTAAAAGCGCTCGCAGCCAAGCTGCGAGCGCTAAAGATCAGTTGTAGTCCATCGAGAACTGCACACTCGATGTCACCTGACCGGCCGTAGCAGCGGCGGTCGCAGCGATATACTGAGCATAGAATTTCAAAGTCGCTTTTTTATCAGTGACAGCAGTCGACAGAGAGCCTTCATTGGTCTGCAAGTTGATCGGATCCAAGTTAGCATTCAGGAGTTGGACCTGAACGTTAGAGCCATCAGCGGTCTGGTTGATCAAGTTGCCGGTGACAGCATCAACCGTGGCGCCTTGCTCAAAACGCACCAGCGCGCTGGAGCCTGTGCATCCAGTAAGCGCCAGAGAGAAATCTTTACGGCCGGCAACTTGGCCTACGGCAGCCATCGACGAAGCAGATACACGCGGCATAGGCACGGTTTTGACGGTGGTGCCAGTGTTGCCCTCAATGACGCAGGTCTGACTACTAACCTCGCCTGTGAAGTTGATGGTACCGTCAGCAGCAGAAGCGTTGAAGGAGCTAACTACAGCTGCGCTGGCAGCAAGTGCGATCAGAACTTTTTTCATTAACCGTTTCCCGTGATTTGACTATCAGAACGACCGAATGCAAGTGCCGCACCAGCACTACGGCCTCTGAGGCCCCGAATTTTAGCTAGTTGGGTAATATGAGTGAATAAGAAGATTCTTAAAAAACCGCCGCAGCAAGTTTCCAATGGTCAGTTGGAACATACGGTTATGGCGCAAAGGCAGCCCAAGGATTTGGTTCGGATCGTGTTTTTCACTCCATCCGGAAGACAGTTATTACCCAGCTTGTCAGGGCGAATGTACAAGGCACTCTGATTGCTGAACTTGTAGGTCATGAAACCGGGTTGGTTACGTTTGACGTGTACAGCCAAGGGGCGACAACTGCACATAAATTCGATGCAATATCGAAGCTTCCACTGTTAAGCAATCTTGAGTCTGCTGGCCTGGATAATTAACTGCTACAACTGACCCCATACTGGGACCCATGGGCCTTTAGGCAGAATATAGGGTGGTATAGAAACACCCTCCCCTAGGTGCCACCCTCCCGGACGCACCGGACCGCGTTGGACACCACCTCGCCCGACAGTTATGGAAACACTCACGTGCAATTTCAAAGGCATTCAGCAGACTGGTGCAGCGGCTGGTTTTAGCGAACTCCGAGTGTTCAGCAGCTTCGGTCATAACCTAATTGAGTAATTGCACGGACTATCCCACACATTTGCATTCCACCTAACCAGCAATTTGCATCGGACTTCACCAGCAGAATTCGTGGGCATGACCGACAGAGAGCGACCAGAAGCAGCCCGTCGCGATCAGAAACGGTTGACGACAACGCGTCGCTCTCGCACGCACTCTGTTTTGCCCTTTATTTCTACACTAGGCTTCCCCTATGTCATTCGCGACCGCAGTGCTGCTCGCCTCCTGGCCACAGCCAAGTATGTCGCCCGAACCCGTAATGTTCGCGACGGACACGCCGCTACGTTTACGGTATTGCACCGCAGGTGAAGAAATAGCTGTAATCCATTTCCCCATAGTAAAAAAATTCAGTTCGGCTCACCAAACGACGAGGCTTTGGGCGGCCATACGCTTATTGGACTTGGCCTCAAGCATTACCAAATTCAGCGAATAGATAATTCGCCTTGTCGAACAGAGTTTGAGCAGAGTTTGAGCAGAGAAAGGCTATTCATCCGCGACTCGATAAACAGCGGTTTCTAAAAGATGCCATCTATTATGTCTTTACGTCTCAGGACTCTACCCTGGAATGCATCGTAATTGAGGGGCAGTTCTGGCATCCACAGTGCTAGTCTTGACCTCGGATCAGAAGGCAACCCATTCTACTCCCCGCCCGATGCCAGATAAAAAATTGGTGGAAGATACAGTTCAGGAACACATATGTATTTATGTCGATCAAATACAAAAATCGAAAGAATTTCGAAAATATTTGCAACTTTCGATGCACTGACAAAAAATCGAACCTAGGACATGCACAGGCTCGCTCAAGGAACGCTAGAGAGAGTTAGCACTCCCCAACAAGCACCCTCTTATCGTCGCTCAAAACGCACCCTAGCCCCTTGCAGAAGAAGAACTAGGACCGACGCTCGATCAACCAATTTTCATGCTTAATCAGTGCCTTATTAATCGCGCAGTTAAACCATGCAGTACGTCGCAAACATGGAGTGTTTGAAAAACACAGATGGTTTGTAAAAAATACTGCACGCCCCGTCAATCAAATCGTTCTGACCCGTCTACACATAGGGGCCATAGAGGCATCATGCCCCTTCTTAATGGGCATGCAGTCAGGTACGTGATTTTTGGGACAACGCGACGGGAATCTGCGGTTTTTTTACGTACAAACCCTACGTACAATCAAAAAAAAAAAGCCCCTGAAACCAAAGGTTTCAGGGGCTTTTCTATGTATGGCGGAGAGATAGGGATTCGAACCCTAGGTACCGGTGAAGGTACAACGGATTTCGAATCCGTCCCATTCGGCCACTCTGGCATCTCTCCAACGGCGCGCATCATAACAACACTTTTGCCGGAAGCGAACCCCCTAGGCGAAATTTTTCCGTGCTATCAGATGCTTGCGTCGGTTAAAGCGGTACGCCAAGACGGTTGGCGACTTCTTCGTAGGCTTCGATGACGTCACCGAGGCCCTGGCGGAAGCGGTCTTTGTCCATCTTCTTCTTGGTGTCCTTGTCCCACAGGCGGCAGCCGTCCGGGCTGAACTCGTCGCCCAGGACGATCGAGCCGTCACGGAACACGCCGAATTCAAGTTTGAAGTCGACAAGCAGCAGGCCGGCATCGTCGAACAGTTTGCTCAGGACTTCGTTGACCTTGAGCGACAGCTCTTTCATGCGCACCAGTTGCTCGGCAGTGCCCCAACCGAATGCCACGACGTGGGATTCGTTGATGAACGGGTCGCCCTTGGCGTCGTCCTTGAGGAACAGTTCGAAGGTGTAAGGATTGAGCTTGATGCCCTCTTCCACGCCCAGGCGCTTGACCAGGCTACCGGCAGCGTAGTTACGTACCACACACTCGACCGGGATCATGTCGAGCTTCTTCACCAGGCACTCGTTGTCGCCCAGCAACTTGTCGAACTGAGTCGGCACGCCGGCCGCTTCGAGTTTTTGCATGATGAAGGCGTTGAACTTGTTGTTCACCATGCCTTTGCGGTCGAGTTGTTCGATGCGCTTGCCGTCGAACGCCGAGGTGTCGTTGCGAAACAGCAGGATCAAGCGGTCGGCGTCGTCGGTCTTGTAAACCGACTTGGCTTTGCCGCGGTAGAGTTCTTCACGTTTTTCCATGATGGGCTCCGCTTGCTAGGTAGGTGGGCTAGGCGATGTGTCGCCAGTCGAGCCCTGAATCTTGATCGGCCAATTGCAGCCAGTCCGGGTCGCACCCGAGGGTGTCGACAAAACATTGCCGGGCCAGCTGCGGCAGGTTGTTCTTGCTGCTCAGATGAGCCAGGACCAGGTGTTGCAGGTCTTGCCAGCCCAACTCGGCCACCAGGTTTGCGGCCTGGTGGTTGTTCAGATGTCCTTCTTGCCCACCGACCCGCTGCTTGAGAAAGGCCGGGTAATGCCCACGCGCGAGCAGGTCACGGCAGTGATTGGCCTCGATCATCAAGGCATCCAGGCCGCTGTAGCCCTCCAGCACGCCGGCGCAATAAGACCCCAGGTCGGTCAGCAGGCCAAAGCGCCGCTGACCGTCACTGAAGACAAATTGCGTAGGTTCCTGGGCGTCGTGGGCGACGGCGATCACGCCGATGCTCAACGCACCGATCTGCAACTGCTCGCCACCGGCCAAAAAGCCCGCGACCTCAACCGGCTTGCGCATCCCGCGCAAGGTACCGCGACTGAGGTAGACCGGTAGATTGTAGCGCCGAGACAGCAAACCCACGCCATGCACGTGGTCGGCATGTTCGTGGGTCACCAGAATCGCACTCAGCTGCGCGGGGTGAACCCCCAGGCGCAGCAGGCGCCGCTCGGTTTCACGCAAGGAGAAACCGCAATCCACCAGCACATAGGTGTCATTGCTGACTATCAGCGTGCCATTCCCTTGGCTACCACTGCCGAGAACGGCAAAACGCATTTGCTCAGCCCAGGTTGTCCTGAATCACGCCCAATACTTTGCGCGCCACATCAGCCGGCGCCACAGTGTTGATGTTTTTCTCGACGGTGACCTGGACGTTCTCGCCTACCTTGCTCAGGCGAACCTGATAACGCTCGGCGCGAGCTTCGATTTCTTCCTTGGCCGGCTTGCTGCCGAACAACTTGCCGAAGAAACCTGGCTCGTCGTTTTTCTTCTCGGCTTTTTCGGCGAGGTTGATGTAGTACAGGCCCAGGCTGCGGTTGATGTCTTCAACCCGCCATTCGCCCTGCTCCAGGGCACGGCCGACGCTCGACCAGGCACGGTCCAGGTCTGCGCCCAGGTTCAGCACCGGGTTGCCGCTGCCGTCTTCGCTGAGGCTGACACGGCTTGGGGTATCGAAATCACGCGCAGCCAGCAGGGAAACCGAACCGCCCTTCTCGGAAATGCGGCTCATGCTGGCGAGCATGTCGTCGACCAGCGCGGCATCCAGACCAGTGTTGACCGAACGGTTGGTGAACTCGACGTCAGCCGTGCTGCCGGCAGGACGCTCGGCGCTGACCACGTAGACTTCACTGGTATTGCGTTGCACGCCTGGCTCGATGCGGACCCGCACGCGGGTTTCGCTGTCGGCGCCGACACCGGCGCTGCTCATGCGCTTGGCCACGGAGGCCGAAAGCTCGTCGGAACGCTGCCAGCTGGTGCTGAACTCGCCAGTCTGCGGACGCTGTTGATCCAGACGGAAACCGTTGTCCTGGAAGAACTGCACTGCCACGGGCCAGACTTCAGCCGGTGGATGCTGAGCCATGATCCAACGCGAGTCGCCGCTTTTCTGCAGGGTATAGTCGCCTGCATCGGCCACGGCCGACAATGGCTGTGGACGCGGAACCACGTACTCGCCCTTGACGCTGTCGTCAGCCACGTTGCGCGGGATCGGCAACAGCGGGTCGAGGCGCTTGGCAGTCTTGACGTCAGGTGGCAATTGCATCGGTGCTGTCTGTTGCGCTTCCAGGTAGTCGCTACCACGGTCACGGAAGTAGCCTTCCGGGCCCCAAATCCAACCACAACCGCTGGTGCTGGAGATAATCAAGGCAAGTGCGGAAAGTCCGGCCATTCGCTTCATGCGTAGTACTTCCTCAATTAAACCAATACGCCGGACTGGCGCATGGCCTGCCGCAGCGGTTCGTGACAGGCAGCACTGAGCCAGGTGAGCGGCAGACGGATACCGTCCGGCATCAAGCCCATCTCGTGCAGGGCCCATTTCACGGGGATAGGGTTGGATTCGATAAACAGGGTTTTATTGAGCGGCATCAGCGTCTCGTGGATCGCCCGGGCCTTGACGGCGTCGCCAGCCATGGCCGCGGCGCACAGGTCGCTCATGGCACGCGGGGCAACGTTGGCGGTCACCGAGATATTGCCCTTGCCACCCAGCAGGATCAGTTCGACGGCAGTGGCGTCATCACCGGAGTACACCAGGAAATCGCTGCTCACACCGGCCAGGATGTCCTTGGCCCGCTGCAGGTCGCCAGTGGCTTCCTTGATCCCGATGATGTTTTTCACGGTCGACAGACGGATCACGGTCTCGGCCTGCATGTCGCAAGCGGTGCGGCCAGGCACGTTGTAGAGGATCTGCGGGATATCGACAGCTTCGGCGATGGTCCGGAAATGCTGATACAAGCCTTCTTGCGTCGGCTTGTTGTAATAAGGCGTGACCAGCAGGCACGCATCGGCGCCGGCGGTTTTCGCATTGGTGGTCAGTTCGATCGCTTCACGCGTCGAGTTGGCGCCTGTGCCGGCGATCACCGGAATACGCCCTGCAACTTGAGCTACCACGCGACGAATCACTTCAATGTGTTCGTTCACGTCCAGGGTGGCCGACTCACCAGTGGTGCCGACCGCCACAATGGCGTTGGTGCCCTCTTGCAGGTGGAAGTCCACCAGTTTGCTCAGGCTGTCCCAGTCGAGACGACCCTGTGCATCCATGGGTGTGACCAGTGCCACCATACTGCCCGCAATCATGCAACCGCTCCTGCCGGAAAAAGAGAGCGGTAATGGTACTGGCGCCAAGATGCTTGCACAAGCGAAGTACTGTGCTTGCGCCATTCCCCTTGGCGATGGTTTTCGCTACCCTTCAGGCTTTGATCGGTACTGATAAGCTTGTACGCCGGGTTCCTGCCTCCCTTTTCAGCATCCGAAGCCCCTGTCCTGCGCGGCTGACCAGCGCTTCCCTCTTTAGTGGAGCTTGTCGCAGCCTGCGGATTCCGGGACTTTGAATACGCATCCGGACGTTTGCCCAGTACGCGAGCCTACGAAAGTATCGACCGCTCATCGCTTTAGGAATGCTGCATGTCCACCCCCACAGTTCGCGAACAATTCCTTGTCATCAGTGCCCTCGGCGCCAACCCCATGGAGCTGACTAACGTCCTGTGCCGCGCCAGCCATGAAAATCGCTGCGCCGTGGTGACCTCGCGCCTGACTCGCCATGGCGAGTGCAGTGCGCTGGTCCTGCAGATTTCCGGCAGCTGGGACGCCCTGGCGCGCCTCGAGACCGGCCTGCCCTCGCTGGCCAAGAAGCATGCCTTCACGGTCAACGTGGTGCGCAGCGCCGCCCTGGAGAACCGTCCCCAGGCCCTGCCCTATGTCGCCTATGTCAGTTCTGCCTACCGTTCGGACATCGTCAACGAGCTGTGCCAGTTCTTCATCGACCATCAGGTCGAACTGGAGAACCTGACCTGCGACACCTACCAGGCCCCGCAGACCGGCGGCACCATGCTCAATGCCACCTTCACCGTGACCTTGCCCGCCGGGACCCAGATCAGCTGGTTGCGCGACCAGTTCCTGGATTTCGCCGACGCAATGAATCTCGATGCGCTGATTGAACCTTGGCGCCCACAGAACCCAATGTAAGGAAGCTTTCATGGCCGTTGCTATCGACCAGCCCATCGCCGATTTCGAAGCCCCAGCCACCAGCGGGCAGACCGTCAGCCTTGCCGCACTCAAGGGCAAGCAAGTGGTGATCTACTTCTACCCCAAGGACAGCACGCCGGGCTGCACCACCGAAGGCCAGGGCTTTCGTGACCAGTACGCCGCATTCAAGGCCGCCAACACCGAGATTTTCGGTGTCTCCCGCGACAGCCTGAAGTCCCATGAAAACTTCAAGTGCAAGCAGGAGTTTCCCTTCGAGCTGATCAGCGACAAGGACGAAGCCGTCTGCCAGCTGTTCGACGTGATCAAGCTGAAGAAGCTCTATGGCAAAGAGTATCTGGGCGTGGATCGCAGCACGTTCCTGATCGACAAGGACGGTGTACTGCGTCAGGAATGGCGTGGCGT
Source organism: Pseudomonas sp. MF09150 (assembly GCF_059862355.1). Taxonomy (NCBI): domain Bacteria; kingdom Pseudomonadati; phylum Pseudomonadota; class Gammaproteobacteria; order Pseudomonadales; family Pseudomonadaceae; genus Pseudomonas; species Pseudomonas sp. MF09150. Next base: position 10,689 of record NZ_JCBCUS010000016.1, read on the forward strand.
GAAAGTGCCCGGCCATGTCGATGCGGTACTGGCTGCCGCCCAGGCGCTGAACAAGGCCTGAGCTTGAGCACTCGGGGCGGCCATTTGCGCCGCCCCTTCATTGACCCCGATCACTTCAAAGCAATGGCGCGACCACCGGCTCCTGCCGTGGCCAGGCATCCAGCACCGCCTTGAACAGGGTCGCCAGCGGGATCGCGAAGAACACCCCCCAGAAGCCCCACAACCCGCCAAACAACAGAACCGCGCAGATAATCGCCACCGGGTGCAGGTTCACCGCCTCGGAGAACAGCAGCGGCACCAGCACGTTGCCATCCAGGGTCTGGATGATGCCGTAGACCGCCATCAGGTAGATGAACTGATCGCTCCACCCCCACTGGAACAGGGCAATCAGCGCCACCGGCACGGTCACCACCACGGCGCCGACGTAGGGCACCACCACCGAGACACCCACCAACAGGGCCAGCAGCGCCGCGTAATTGAGGTCCAGGGCAACAAACGCGATGTAGGTCACGCCGCCGCAGATCACGATCTCGATCACCTTGCCGCGGATGTAGTTGGCGATCTGACGGTTCATTTCCTGGGCCACCCGCGTGATCAGCGCGCGCTCGCGCGGCAGGTAGCCGCGCACCCATTGACCGATCATTGCCCGGTCCTTGAGGAAGAAGAACACCAGGATAGGCACCAGCACCAGGTAGATCATGATGTTGACCAGCAACGGCAAGCTGGACAGGGAAAAGGTCAGCGCCCACTGGCCGAATTTTCCAATCTCGCCCCGCGCCACTTCGATGGCCTGCAGCACCTGCTCATCGGACACCAGATGCGGGTAGCGCTCCGGCAACAACAGCAGCAGCGACTGCCACTTGGCGAGCATGCCCGGCAACTCGTTGAACAGGGTGATCAACTGATGCCAGAGCAAGGGCACCACCACCACGATAAACACCAGCAACAGCCCCATGAACAAGGCAAACACCAGCCCCACCGCCGCGCCGCCCGGCAGCCGCAGGCGTTCCAGGCTGACCACCAGTCCCTGCATCAGGTAAGCCAGGACCATGCCTGCCAGCACCGGCGCCAGCATGCCGCCCAGGGTCAGCACCGCGGTAAAGGCCAGGAACAACAGCACGGCCAGCACCACAGCCTCCTCGTCGGAGAAGTAGCGCTGAATCCAGTCGCGTAACACCTTGAACATCAATGATCCTTAAATAGCAGCACGGCAATTGCGAGAGGCTCTCAGGCCTTTTTCAACCAGTAGCGATAAACCCCGGCCTCGTCTTCTTCACGAAGCAGGGTATGACCGGCCAAACGGGCAAAGGTGCGAAAGTCGCGTTGCGAACCGGCGTCCGTGGCAATCACCTTGAGCACCGCGCCGCTGGCCAGGCGATTGAGTTCCAGCTTGGCCTTGAGCAAGGGCAACGGGCAGTTCAGACCGCTGGCATCCAGCTCGGCGTCATGGGCTACAGCGTCGATCATCGGGGCACTCCGGTCATGTGTTTGAGTTGCCTAGAATATCTGGTCGCAGGCCAAGTGTCCGGCTACAGTAGACTCTTTGTCGACTAAGGCTTTGTGCATGACTTTTTTGCGCCCTACCCTGCTGACGCTCGCTTGCCTGCTCGCCTCACCGGGCTTCGCCGACGACCTGCCATCACTCGGTGACGCCAGTTCTGCCATTGTCTCGCCGCAACAGGAATACCAGTTGGGCCGCGCCTGGCTCGCCCTGCTCCGCAGTCAGGTCGCGCAACTCAACGACCCGCAGCTCAAGGATTACGTTGAAACCAGTGTCTATAAACTGGTGGAAACCAGCCAGGTCAATGACCGGCGCCTCGAATTCATTCTGATCGACAGCCCGCAACTCAACGCCTTCGCCGCACCCGGCGGGATCATCGGGGTCAACGGCGGGCTGTTCCTCAACGCTCAGACCGAGGGCGAATATGCCTCGGTACTGGCCCACGAATTGGCTCACTTGTCCCAACGCCACTTCGCCCGAGGCGTCGAAGCCCAGCAACGCATGCAGGTGCCGATGATGGCAGCCTTGCTGGCCGGCATCGTGATCGCTGCGGCCGGTGCCGGCGATGCCGGGATCGCCGCCATTGCCGGTACCCAGGCTGCAGCCATTCAGGAGCAGCGGCGCTTCTCCCGGCAGAACGAACAGGAAGCCGACCGCATCGGCATCCTCAACCTGGAGAAGGCCGGCTACGATCCGCGCTCGATGCCGAGCATGTTCGAACGCCTGATGCGCCAGTACCGCTTCGATGCCAAGCCGCCGGAATTCCTCCTGACTCACCCGGTCACCGAATCGCGCATCGCCGACACCCGCAACCGCGCCGAGCAGGCCAAGCCCGGCGGCACCGAAGACAGCATGCGCTATCAGCTGATTCGCGCGCGGGTGCAACTGACGTACGAAGATTCGCCGGGCCTGGCAGCCAAACGCTTTCGCGCCCAACTCGACGAAAACCCGAAAAACGACGTGGCACGCTATGGCCTGGCCATCGCCCAGATCAAGGGCAGCCAATGGAACGACGCGCGGGAAAACCTCAAGCAGTTGCTGGCCAAATCGCCCAACGACATCACCTATAACCTGGCGCAGATCGAGCTGGACATCGCCAACAACCGCCTGCCCGATGCACAAGCCCGGGTCGACCGGATGCTGACCCAATACCCAAACAACTATCCGCTGAATCAGGTTCGGGTCGACCTGCTGCTCAAGCAGAACCGCGCCGCCGACGCCGAAAAAGCCCTCGAAGGCCTGCTCAAGAGCCGCCCCGACGATCCGGACGTCTGGTACATGGTGGCGGAAACTCGCGGCCTGTCCGGCAATACCATCGGCCTGCACCAGGCCCGCGCCGAGTACTTCGCCCTGGTCGGTGACTACCGTCAGGCCATCCAGCAGCTGGACTTCGCCAAACGTCGCGCGGGCAGCAACTTCCCGCTGTCCTCACGGATCGATGCCCGCCAGCGCGAGTTGATGGACCAGGAGCAAATGGTCAAGGACATGATGCGCTGACGCTTCAAGCGCACACAAAAAAGCCCGCCTCTTTCAAGGCGGGCTTTTTTATGGGGCGGATAACCTTCGCGGCAGGTTATTCAGCCAATTTGAAGGTGATGAAGCTGGCACGGCCCTGACGCAGGACGCGCATCGACACCGAACGATTCTTCGGCAAGGCCTGGGCAATCTCGGTGAAGTTCTTGGTCGAAGTGATCGCCTGATTGTTCAGGTGAGTGATCACATCGCCCGGTTGCAGGCCGATAAGAGCCGCAGGACCGTCTTGAACTTCCTTGATCACCACGCCGCCCTTGAGGTCGAAGGTCTTCTTCTGCTCATCGGTCAGCTCGGCCACGGCAACGCCCAGACGGTTGCTGCTGCGCTCGACACCGGATTTGGCCAGGGTGCCCAGCTCCTTGTCTTCTTCAGGGATCGCGCCAACGGTCAGCTCGACATTCTTGCGCTTGCCCTCGCGGATCACTTCGAGGTTGGCCTTGGCACCGGCCTTGAGCGCGCCTACCAGATGCGGCAGGTCTGCGGACATGACAATCGGCTGGCCGTTCATGCTGAGGATCACGTCGCCCACTTGCAGGCCGCCCTTGGCTGCCGGACCGTCATCCTGGATCTGTGCCACCAGGGCACCGGCCGGTTTGTCCAAGCCGAAAGACTCAGCCAGGTCTTTATTCACTTCCTGAATCACCACACCCAACCAGCCACGGCTGACCTTGCCACCGCTTTTCAGCTGGTTGGAAACGTCCATTGCCACATCGATCGGGATGGCGAACGACACGCCCATGAAGCCGCCGGAACGGGTGTAGATCTGCGAGTTGATACCCACCACTTCACCCGCCAGGTTAAACAGCGGGCCACCGGAGTTGCCCGGGTTGATTGGCACGTCGGTCTGGATGAACGGCACATAGTTTTCATTCGGCAGGCTGCGCCCGATGGCGCTGACAATGCCCTGGGTCACGGTGTGGTCGAAACCGAACGGCGAACCGATGGCAACCACCCACTGGCCGGCTTTCAGGTCCTGGGATTTGCCGAGTTTCAGTACGGGCAGATCCTTGCCATCGATTTTCAGCAAGGCCACGTCGGAACGAGGGTCGGTCCCGATCAGCTTGGCTTTGAGTTCGCTGCGATCGGCTAGGCGCACGAGAATTTCGTCGGCATCGGCAATCACGTGGTTGTTGGTCAGGATGTAGCCATCAGACGAGATGATGAAACCCGAACCCAGGGACTGCGCCTCGCGCTGACGATCGCCACGGGGCGAGCGCTGCTGGGGCATACCGCGTTCGAAGAACTCCCGCAGCATCGGCGGCAGGCCTTCAAGATCGGGCATCTGCTGGTTGGACACCTTGCGATCAGGAAGCTTCTGCGTGGTACTGATATTGACCACGGCAGGGGAAGCCTGCTCGACCAGCTGCGTAAAGTCGGGCAGTTCCGCCGCTTGCACGGCAACTGCCTGACCGAGCACAAGCACGGTGGCGAATATGGAGAGGTAAGACTTCAAGCGTGGTATCGACATACGGCTCCCGTTACAACGAGCATGATTAAGCGATATGGAGCAACAAGTAGCGAGCGGCAAGCGCCGGTACTTTTGTTCCGGGAACGACAAACAAGGCCAGAACCGAGGGGCTCTGACCTATAGAAAAAAAACCGGGGTTTTGCAAATGAAATTGCTCACCAAACATTTCATCTTCTCAATTGTGGAGTGGGCATTGCTGACCTCTTGCACAACTAATAAAGGGTCTGGTGAATGCCATGGCAGTCTGTCACTGCTTGGCGTTGGCCGTGTCGGAGCGCATGGATAGCGCAATCCGTTCAGCGGTACCAATAGGGATCTCGCCCACCACGGTGACCATCATCTCGCCTTCCGGAGTGGTCAGGCGCCGAGACACGGCAACGGTCGGGCCAAGCTGGGTGCGGGTATCGGTGACCACGGCGCCATTGAGCGGCTCGAGAAACACCGAGAAACGGGCCAGGCCATCGTCATACATCAGGCTGTTGACCATGGACTTGGTGTCCGGGTCCTTGCGCGCGGTGCTGCTGGTCAGCTCGAACCCTGGCGGCAGCCAGTCCGAGTGCCAGACCTGAGCAGCTTTCACCGCTGAAGCCTTGTCGCTGTTGATGACGACCGGGCGGCATTCAGCACTGGGCTGCAGCTCGCTGTCCTGCGGCACATCGGCAGTGTCGAGGCGGGTGAACTGGAAGCGCTCGAGCAACTGCCCCTTGTCGTTCAGCAGCAACGACTTGAGCGGCAGCCCGGTCTCGCGATCCAGGTGCAATTCGAAACCATAGCGGTGTTGATCACGGGGAGTCAGCGAAACAATGACCGCCTGACGCCCGGCCACGCGCGACTTGCCGATGACGGCAAGGTCGTACCAATTCTTGAGCTTTTGCGGATCGAGGGCGCGAGCGGCAGAGTCCGGCGCGTCTCCAAGGCCTGCGACCAACTGGCCGCTGACACATTGGGTACGTCCGTCGATGCGCACCACCTCTTGAGCGGATCCATCGAGCTGAACCAACCGCTCGAGGACCTTACCATCCTGGACACGATGCCAGATGTTATGGGTAGAAAAACTACCGTTACGCTCGTATACAAAGGTGCCCTGAAAGCTTTGCTGCTGCTCCGCTTGCCCAAGACGCTGCAACCAGTCCTGGGCTTCATCGGCATGGGCTGGAACTACAAACCAGCCACTGAGCAGAAGCGTAAGTAGAGGTATGGCGCGCATGATCCTCCTTAGCGGTTTTCCAGGCTTGCTGCACGAGCGTAAGGCAGCGCGCTTTCAGTGCCTTTGAGGGCAGCTTGTTGCGCATGCTGACGCAGGTAGCTTGGCAGACGCTGATCATGCCAGCCTTGCTGGCCTTGCAACACGCCGTTGGCCATAGGACCGGTGGCTTCGGAACTTTCGCTGTAGCCAGCCAGGACCGCAGGGCCCTTGACTTGTGGAACAGCCAGGGTCTGCTGACCCGATTGCTGAGCCAGTTCAACACCAGCAATCTCGTCCTGGTTATACAGGCGAACACCTGCCAGCACGGCCACAGTTACCGAGGCAGCAACGGCCAGGCGGCCCAGGCTGCGCCATGGGCTGCGGGAGGCCTTGGCCGGCACGGCTTCGTCAGCCAGTGCGGCAGAAACGGCCGCAGCAATGTCCAGACGTGGAAGCAGCAGTTCCTTGTGCATGGCTGCCCGAGCGATTTGATAACGAGCCCAGGTTTCACGGGCTTCAACTTCGTCGACGGCATTCAATACCCGACGCAATTCCAGTTCGTCCGCTTCGTTATCCATCACTGCGGACAGCGATTCCTGCAGGGCTTCACGACTCATGGCGGTTCCTCTCTTGGCTGTCGCCGCTGTCTCAGGATTCCTGCAACAACGGCTGCAGGGCTTTATCGATGGCTTCCCGAGCGCGGAAAATCCGGGAGCGCACGGTACCCACCGGACATTGCATGACGCTCGCAATGTCCTCGTAACTCAGACCATCGAATTCACGTAAAGTTAAAGCTGTACGCAAATCTTCTGGAAGTTGCTGGATGGTTCGATGGACAGTGCCTTCGATCTCATCCCGCAGCAGCGCCCGCTCTGGAGACTCAAGGTCCTTGAGGCCATGATCGCCGTCGTAGAACTCCGCATCTTCAGAACTGACATCGCTATCCGGCGGCCGTCGGCCGCGTGAAACCAGATAGTTTTTCGCCGTGTTGATGGCGATACGGTACAGCCACGTATAAAACGCACTGTCACCGCGGAAATTACCAAGTGCACGGTAAGCCTTGATAAAGGCTTCTTGTGCGACATCCTGGGCTTCATGGGTGTCGTGCACGAATCGCACGATCAACCCGAGAATTTTGTGCTGATATTTCAGCACCAGCAGATCGAACGCTCGCTTGTCGCCGCGTTGCACGCGTTCGACCAGCTGCTGATCCTCTTCCTGGGTTAGCATGAACACTCCTCGATAAGCTCGGAGGAAGCTTGCATCACTAATCGATCAGGCTTGCAAACATAGACTCGGGCTTTTCGCAAAAGTTCTCCCCCTCCAAGCAAGTTTCCTGCGGGCTCTGATTTGGCACGCACGAAAAACGCAGCGCGGGCAAGGCCGGCTGCGCGAATAATCCTGTCGTCGATTCCAGCGGCAAGGGCCGTAACTCAAGCCCTGCATGTCGCCGACGCTGTCCCTTCTTTCAGGCAACCTTCTATTGAGTTTGGGCCCTTGGCAAAAGTTCCCAATCTTTATAGCCGTGCAGAACGAACATTGTGTAACCGTGAAGAGAAAAAGGGTGCTACATCTTCGATACAGTCGCCACAGCGGTAAATCGGCCGCAAAACGACCTGGCGAACATGAGCTGCAAATACCCGTCTTCCGGTCACCGTAGTCTCACAATGGCACGAAGGCTCGGCTATTGTGCCGATCCACCCCTCTATATACTAGTGGGCTGTGTGGCCGCCCTGATTTGCCGAACCAGGCATCACTGTGCCATCTCCAATCTGGGTCGCTTTGAGCGGAATACTCCTAATGAGCCAACAGTTTCAACACGATGTTCTGGTGATTGGCAGCGGCGCTGCCGGCCTGAGTCTTGCGCTGACCCTCCCTGCCCATCTGCGCATCGCCGTGCTGAGCAAAGGCAACCTGGCCAATGGTTCGACATTCTGGGCCCAGGGCGGCGTCGCGGCGGTGCTGGACGACACCGACACCGTCGAGTCCCACGTCGAAGACACCCTGAATGCCGGCGGCGGTCTGTGCCATGAAGACGCGGTGCGTTTCACCGTCGAGCACAGCCGCGAGGCCATCCAGTGGCTGATCGACCAGGGCGTGCCCTTTACCCGTGACGAGCAGTCCGGCACTGAAGACGGCGGTTTCGAGTTCCATCTGACCCGAGAGGGCGGTCACAGCCATAGGCGCATCATCCACGCCGCCGATGCCACCGGCGCGGCCATTTTCAAGACCCTGCTGGCCCAGGCGCGGCTGCGACCGAACATTGAATTGCAGGAACAACGGGTCGCCATCGACCTGATTACCGAGAAACGCCTGGGCCTGGAAGGCGATCGTTGCCTGGGGGCCTACGTGCTCAACCGCGGCACCGGCGAGGTCGACACCTACGGCGCACGCTTTGTGATCCTCGCCTCCGGCGGCGCAGCCAAGGTCTATCTGTACACCAGCAACCCGGACGGTGCGTGCGGTGACGGCATCGCCATGGCCTGGCGTTCGGGCTGCCGGGTGGCCAATCTGGAATTCAACCAGTTCCACCCTACTTGCCTGTACCACCCCCAAGCCAAGAGCTTCCTGATCACCGAAGCCCTGCGTGGCGAAGGCGCCCACCTCAAGCTGCCCAATGGCGAACGCTTCATGCAGCGTTTCGACCCACGGGCCGAGCTGGCACCACGGGACATCGTGGCCCGCGCCATCGACCATGAGATGAAGCGCCTGGGCATCGATTGCGTGTACCTGGACATCAGCCACAAGCCGGAAGAGTTCATCAAGACCCACTTCCCGACGGTGTATGAGCGTTGCCTGGAGTTCTCCATCGACATCACCAAGCAGCCGATCCCGGTGGTACCGGCGGCGCATTACACCTGCGGCGGGGTGATGGTCGACCAACAGGGCCGCACCGATGTCCCGGGCCTGTACGCCATCGGCGAAACCAGCTTCACCGGTTTGCACGGTGCCAACCGCATGGCCAGCAATTCGCTGCTGGAGTGTTTTGTCTACGCTCGCTCGGCCGCGGCCGACATTCTTGCGCAATTGCCGCAAATATCAGTCCCTGCTGCCCTGCCCGTATGGGATGCCAGCCAGGTTACGGATTCCGATGAAGACGTGATCATTGCGCATAACTGGGACGAGCTGCGGCGTTTCATGTGGGACTACGTGGGTATCGTGCGCACCAATAAGCGTCTGGCACGGGCCCAGCACCGGGTACGGCTGCTGCTGGACGAGATCGATGAGTTCTACAGCAACTATAAAGTCAGCCGCGACCTGATCGAACTGCGCAACCTGGCCCAGGTTGCCGAGCTGATGATTCTGTCAGCTATGGCGCGCAAGGAAAGCCGCGGCCTGCACTACACCCTCGACTACCCGCAGATGCTGCCCGAGGCGCTGGACACTATTCTGCTGCCGCCCACCTACGCCGACTGAACTTGAGCCGCACCCGCAAACGCCGGTGGATGGCCGGCGCCAGCGCATCACGGGGCACGCAGAGCGAACGCACGCGCCGCTCGCCCCGCAGGCGAAACCGCAACACGACCATCATCGGCAAGGCCAGGCTGTCCGGACGCAATTGCACCGGCTGCCAGCCTCGCGCGCTATTGAATAGCTGCCAGCCTTCGGCATTGCGGCGCAAACCGGTGAACGCGTGGGGGTGACTCAGGAGGATCTGCCGCGGCACGACCCAGCCGGCATGAGCCAGGCAAGCCGCCACTGCAGTGATGCAGGACCAGACGGAAATATCGAGTACCAGCAGCGAGCCCAACGCAATCAGCTGGGCCAGGAGATAAGCCGCCAGCAAGCGCCGAGAGGCACGCCAGCGGCATTCGAAGGGGCTACTTGGGCTGGACACGGTCCAGGATCATGCGAACCATGCGCTGCAATTCCGGGTCTTCAGACTCACTGCGTTCCATGAACCAGCCGAACATGTCCTGATCCTCGCATTCGAGCAGCTTGCGATAGCATTCGCGGTCTACATCATTGAGATGGGCATACACCTCCTTCACGAACGGCACCAGCAACACGTCTAGTTCAAGCATGCCGCGACGGCTGTGCCAGTAGAGGCGATTCAGTTCAACATCTTCGACCATGGAGCGCTCCTCAAATAGAGCGCAAGTATACAGCCCGAAGAAGGCGAGAACAGTCGGCTTTGGTCGGGCACCACCGACCTTTTGTGAACTACCCATTTCAGGGGCGCCCCCTTATGATGTGCCCCAGACCCTATTACCCTGCGATGACTCATGGCTGATTCCGCTTTTTTCTGCACGCTGTCCCACGAAGGCATCCTCGCCGTACGCGGCCCTGACGCCAGCAAGTTCCTTCAGGGTCAGTTGACCTGCAACCTCAATTACCTCAGTGACACCCAGTCCAGCCTGGGAGCCCGCTGTACGCAAAAAGGCCGCATGCAGTCCAGCTTTCGCATCCTGCTGCAAGGTGACGGGGTGTTGCTGGCCATGGCCCACGAGCTGCTGGAGCCGCAACTGGCCGACCTGAAGAAATACGCAGTGTTTTCCAAAGCCAAACTCAGCGATGAAAGCGCCCAATGGGTGCGTTTCGGCCTGGGCGATGCCGGTGCCGCCCTGCTCAGCCTGGGCCTTGAGCTTGGCGAAGAAGCCGGCAACTTGGTGCGCAACAACGATTTGATCGCGGTGCGGGTCTCCCCCGGGCGCGCCGAATTATGGGCCCCGGCCGATCAGACTGACACCCTGCGCGGCCAACTGGCGGCGCAACTGCCTGAAGGCGAACTCAATCAGTGGCTGTTGGGCCAGGTTCGCGCCGGGATCGGCCAGGTCATGCCTGCCACTCGCGAGCTGTTTATCCCGCAGATGCTCAATCTGCAGGCCATCGGCGGCGTCAGCTTCAAGAAAGGCTGCTACACCGGCCAGGAAATCGTCGCGCGCATGCAATACCTGGGCAAGCTCAAGCGCCGCCTGTATCGCCTCTGCCTGCCAGCCGGCGACCTACCTGAACCGGGCACCCCGCTATTCTCCCCGACCCATGGCAGTTCCATTGGTGAAGTGGTGATTGCCGCACGGGCCGAGCAACAGATTGAACTATTGGCGGTGCTGCAAGCCGAAGCCGCAGAGGGGGGTGACATCCACCTCGGGACACTTGAAGGGCCAGGCCTGCAACTGCTCGATTTACCGTACCAACTGGACCGTGATCGCGAAATCCAGCGCTGATCGTCAGCACCCCTTGGCAACACCCTAGAGAACAGAAATGAGCAAGCTGGCGGATAAGGTCCAACAGGATTTAGTTGAGGCCATCGATAACGATGACCTGGTTCTGCCAACGTTACCGGAGGTGGCCCTGCAGATTCGCCGGGCCGCTGAAGATCCGGAGATCAGCGTCAGCACCCTGAGCAAAGTGATTGGCCGCGATACGGCGCTCTCGGCGCGCCTGATCAAAGTGGTCAACAGCCCCTTGTTGCGCGCGACCCAGGAAGTCACCGACCTGCACACGGCCATCACCCGCCTGGGCGTCAACTACAGCAGCAACCTGGCCATCGGCCTGGTCATGGAGCAGATTTTCCACGCCCGCTCCGAAGTGGTCGAAAAAAAGATGCGCGATGTCTGGCGCAAAAGCCTGGAAGTTGCCGGTATCAGCTACGCCCTGTGCCGCAGCTACTCTCAGCTCAAGCCGGACCAGGCGGCACTGGGCGGCCTGGTGCACCAGATCGGCGTGCTGCCGATCCTGACCTACGCCGAAGACCACTACGAGCTGCTGGCCGACCCGGTCAGCCTGAACCACGTGATCGAACATATTCATCCGCTGCTGGGCGATAAATTGCTCAAGGTCTGGGATTTTCCGGAAAAACTGGCCCTGGTGCCCGGGCAATACCTGAACCTGCAACGCGACTCGACCAAGCTCGACTATATCGACCTGGTCCAGGTGGCCACCCTGTATTGCCACAAAGGCACCGACCATCCCCTGGCGCGCATCGACGTCTCTGAGGTGCCGGCGTTCAAGAAACTGGGAATCGACCTGGACGATGAAGTGCTGTGCCGCGACCTGGAAGAGTCGCGCTCGCTCCTTTACTGATCCGCTCGGCGACGCTCAGCGTAACTGCCTAGCTCGCAATAAAACTCACCCGCACCTTCAAGCCCCGTTGCGCGCCATCGTGCAGGCTGATCTGTGCCAGGTGTGCGCGGCAGATTTCGCCGACGATCGCCAGGCCCAGCCCGGACCCCGCCACCTGCTGATTACGCCGGTAGAAGCGTTCGAACACCCGATCCCGGTCTTCCAGGGGGATCCCCGGGCCGTCGTCCTCGATTTCCAGCACCCCTGGCGGCGACACACGCAAAATCACATTGCCGCCTGGCGGGGTGTGGGCCAGGGCGTTATCCACCAGGTTGCTCAGCAGCTCATTGAGCAGGCTCGGCTCACCGCGCAGCCACACCGGTTCGTCGGCCTCCAGGGCCAAGGCCACGCCGCGGGCGTGGGCCAGGGGAGCCATGGCCATGCCCAGTTCACGGGCCAGTTGGCTGAGGTCGAGCGACTGCGCACCGCCCTCGGCAATCGCCCGGGCGCCGTTTTCGATGCGCGCCAGGGACAATAGCTGATTGGCCAGGTGGGTCAGGCGGTCAGTGCCCTGGGCCGCGCTTTCCAGAGTGGCGCGCCAGGTCTGCGGATCCGTGGCCCGCTGGCCCAGTTCCAGCCGCGCCTTGAGCGCCGCCAACGGCGTGCGCAACTCATGGGCAGCATCGGCGATAAACTGCGCCTGGCGCTCGAACTGGCCGCGCAGGCGCTCGGTGAAATGGTTGAGCGCCCGCACCAGCGGCCACAACTCGCGCTGCACCTCCACCAACGGCAAGGGCCGCAAGTCGTCAGGCTGACGCTCCTCGACCGCGCTGCGCAGGCGCTCCAGCGGACGCAGGGCGGCACTCACGGCAAACCACACCAGCACCAGCGCGCCAATCGCCAGCATCCCCAGGCGCAGCAAGGTGTCGGCCATCAGGCTGCGGGCCATGGTTTCACGCGCCTCGTCGGTCTCCGCTACGCGAATTTCCGCCATGCCGTTCATGTTCGGCTCGCTGACCGCCTTGAGCAGGCTGACCACACGCACGTTCTGTCCCAGGTAGGAGGCATCGTAGAACCGCGCCAACGCCGGATAATCATCGGTACGCGGGGTGCCCGGCGGCGGCCCGGGGAGGTTTTCGTAACCGGAGATCAACTGCTGATGAATGTCGTTGACCTGGTAGTAGATACGTCCGGCGCTGTCGTAGGCAAAGGTGTCCAGGGCCACATAAGGCACATTGGCACTCAGGCTGCCGTCGCGCTGGGACAAACCGGCGGCGATGGTCCGCGCCGAGGCCAGCAGAGTCCGGTCATAGGCGGTGTCGGCGGCCTCGCGCCCGTTCCAGTAGGCACTCAACCCGCTGGCCAGCATCAGCACCACCAACAGCAGCGCCAGGTTCCACAACAACCGCCAACGCAGGCTGCTAGGCTTATGCATCGCGGCTTTCCAGGAGGTAGCCGAGGCCGCGGAAGGTAACGATGGCCACCGCATGCCCATCGAGTTTCTTGCGCAGGCGGTGGACGTAGATTTCGATGGCGTCGGGGCTGGCCTCTTCATCCAGGCCGAACACTTGGGCCGCCAGTTGCTCCTTGCTCATCACCCGTCCCGGACGGGCGATCAGGGCTTCGAGCACCGCCTGCTCGCGGGAGGTCAGGGTCAGCAGCTCATCGCCCAGGGTGAAACGCCGAGTGTCCAGGTCATAGACCAGCACCCCGCAGCGCTGCTGGCGTTCGCCGCCGAGCACGCTGCGCCGCAGCAGGGCCTTGACCCGCGCTTCAAGCTCGGTGAGTTCGAAGGGTTTGGCCAGGTAATCGTCGGCCCCCAGGTTCAGGCCATGGACCCGATCCCTGACGTCGCTGCGCGCAGTCAGCATCAGCACCGGCAGGTTCTTGCCGCGGCTGCGCAGGCGCGCCAGTACCTCGAAACCGTCCATGCGCGGCAGGCCGACATCAAGGATGACCACCGCGTACTCCTCGCTGCCCAGGGCCAGGTCCGCTGCCACGCCATCGTGCAGCACATCCACCGTCAGGCCGATGCTTTTCAGCGCCTGTGCGACACTTTCCGCCAGTTGCAGATGGTCTTCGACAAGCAGAACGCGCATGGATTGCTACCTCATTCGGGGAGGGTCGACGCCACTCTTTGGCGCGGAGTTTACAGCCGCAACCGCCGCTGTGAAGCCCGAAAACATTGAAAGTCCGCTGAAAGGTTAGCGAAAGGTTGGCCCATTAGAGTCCTGCCACGGACAGTCCCGACTGCCGTGGCCGTCACGGCCGCTTGCCCGAAAAACGCCTCGAAGCGTTTTCGCCAATAAGAACAATAACGGAGTACCACACGATGCTGTCCATGCAGCCTCAGGCTTGCCCGCCTGTTCGTTTTTCCCTTCTGCGCCAGACCACCCTTGCCAGTGCCGCCGCCCTCGCCGGTTTTTCGCCGCTTGGCCAGGCCGCGTTCTTCGAAGACAGCAGCGCCACCCTCGAAACCCGCAACATGTACTTCAACCGCGACTTTCGCGACGGCACCAGCGCCCAGCAATCCAAACGCGACGAATGGGCCCAGGGTTTCATGCTCAACCTGCAATCGGGCTACACCGAGGGCACCGTCGGTTTCGGCGTGGACGCCCTGGGCATGCTCGGCATCAAGCTCGACTCCAGCCCCGACCGCACCGGCACCGGCCTGCTGCCGACCCACGATGACGGCCGCGCAGCCGACGAATACTCCAAGCTCGGCCTGACCGGCAAGATGAAGATCTCGGCCACCGAGCTGAAAGTCGGCAGCCTGATCCCCGAACTGCCGATCCTCAAGCCCAACGACGGACGCATCCTGCCCCAGACCTTTGAAGGCGGCCTGCTGACCTCCAGGGAAATCAAGAACCTGACCTTCACCGGTGGTCGCCTGTCCCGCGCCAAGGACCGTGACGACAGCAACTACGAAAACATCGCCCTCAACAACAAGAACAGCCGCTTCAGCAGCACCGCCGAGGGCAAGCATTTCGATTTCGGCGGCCTGGACTACAAGTTCACCGACAAGATCACCGGCAGCTACCACTTCGCCCAGCTCGGCGAGGTCTACAAACAACACTTCCTCGGCCTGGTGGCGTCGCGGCCCATGGGCCCTGGCACCTTTGCCGCCGACTTGCGCGCTGCCATCAGTGACGACCAGGGCCAGGCCCGTGGCGGCAAGATCGACAACAAATCCCTCAACGGCCTGGTGAGCTATGCCTTGAACGGGCATAAGCTCAGCGCCGGCTACCAGCACATGTCCGGCGACAGCGCCTTCCCTTACGTCGATGGCAGCGATCCCTACCTGGTCAACTTCGTGCAGATCAACGATTTTGCCGGCGCCCAGGAGCGCTCCTGGCAAGCACGCTACGACTACGACTTCGGCAAACTCGGGATCCCCGGCCTGAGCTTCATGAGCCGCTACATCAGCGGTGACAACATCGCCCTGAAAAACGGCGACACCGGCAAGGAATGGGAACGCAACACCGAGATCAAGTACGTGGTGCAAAGCGGCACCCTCAAGGACGTCGCGGTGCGCCTGCGCAATGCCACCTACCGCTCCAACTACTCGGCACGGGACGCCGATGAAGTGCGGCTGCTGGTGAGCTACAGCGTGGCCCTCTGGTAATTGGCCTCTCAGTTAACACACCAGGGTCGAGGACGGCCCTGGCATACCTACAACAACTCCTGTGGAGACGATCATGGACTTATCACTGCGTAAACTCGCCCTCGCCGCCGGCTGTATGCTGTTCGCCGGCCAACTGCTGGCCGCCGGTGCCGAACCCAAGCGCCCGGAATGCATCGCCCCGGCCTCCCCCGGCGGCGGCTTCGACCTGACCTGCAAGCTGGCGCAAAGCGCGCTGGTCAACGAAAAACTGCTGTCCAAGCCGATGCGCGTGACCTACATGCCCGGCGGCGTCGGCGCAGTGGCCTACAACGCGGTGGTGGCCCAGCGCCCGGCCGATGCCGGGACCCTGGTGGCCTGGTCCAGCGGCTCGCTGCTGAACCTGGCCCAGGGCAAGTTCGGGCGTTTCGATGAAAGCGCGGTGCGCTGGCTGGCGGCCGTCGGCACCAGCTACGGTGCGATCGCGGTCAAAAGCGATTCGCCCTACAAGAACCTCGACGACCTGGTCCAGGCCCTGAAAAAAGACCCGAGCAAAGTGGTGATCGGCTCCGGCGGCACCGTCGGCAGCCAGGACTGGATGCAGACCGCGCTGATCGCCAAGGCCGCCGGGATCAACCCGCGCGACTTGCGCTACGTGGCCCTGGAAGGCGGCGGTGAAATCGCCACCGCCCTGCTCGGCGGGCATATCCAGGTCGGCAGTACCGACATCTCCGACTCCATGCCGCACATTCTCGCCGGCGACATGCGGCTGCTGGCGGTGTTCTCCGATCAGCGCCTGGACGAGCCGGAAATGAAAGACATCCCGACCGCCAAGGAGCAGGGCTACGACATCGTCTGGCCGGTAGTGCGCGGCTTCTACCTGGGGCCAAAAGTCAGCGACGAAGACTACGCCTGGTGGAAAGACGCCTTCGACAAGCTGCTGGCGTCCGAAGAGTTCGCCAAGCTGCGTGACCAGCGCGAGCTGTTCCCGTTCGCCCTGACGGGCCCGGAGCTCGACACCTACGTCAAGAAACAGGTCGCCGACTACAAGACCCTGGCCAAAGAGTTCGGCCTGATCCAGTGATCGTCCCGGTCTAGCCGCCCGGCCCTCGCGCATCGAGGGCCGGGCCCAGGAGTTTCCCATGCTCTTACAACGCATTTTTGCCTCGGTGTTGCTGCTGGCCTGTGCCGGCCTGGCACTGATGGCCTGGCCGTACCAGGCGGCTTTTTCCTACGAACCGGTCGGGCCCCGGGCCTTTCCCCTGCTGATGCTGGGGTTGATGAGCCTGGGCCTGATTTACATGTTGTTTCGCCCGCAGCCGACCAAGCACACCGAAGAGGAACCGGCGCTGGACCGCGAAACCCTGATCAAGATCGGCGTCTGCGTGACGCTGTTGATCGTGTTTGCCGGCACCTTCGAACCCCTGGGTTTCATCCTCAGCAGCATGCTGGTGGGCATCCCGATGGCACGTCTGTATGGCGGCCGCTGGTGGCCCAGCGTGGTCATCGTCAGCTTGATGGCCGTGGGCCTGTATCTGTTGTTCGACAAAGCCATGGATGTACCGCTGCCCCTCGGCCTGCTTGAAGTTCTGGAGAACTGATATGGATACTTTCAGCTATTTGGGCCAGGGCTTCGGCGTCGCGCTGAGCCCGTACAACCTGGTGACAGCCCTGTGCGGCACCCTGATCGGCACCGTGGTCGGCCTGCTGCCGGGCCTGGGCCCGATCAACGGTGTGGCGCTGCTGATCCCGATTGCGTTCGCCCTCGGCCTGCCACCGGAGTCGGCGCTGATTCTGCTGGCAGCGGTGTACCTGGGCTGCGAGTACGGCGGCCGGATCAGCTCGATCCTGCTCAACATCCCGGGTGAAGCCTCCACCGTGATGACCACACTCGACGGCTACCCCATGGCCCGCAAGGGCCTGGCGGGCGTGGCGTTGTCACTGTCGGCCTGGAGTTCGTTCATCGGCGCCTTTATCGCCACCTGCGGCATGGTGCTGTTTGCCCCCCTGCTGGCGAAATGGGCGATTGCCTTCGGCCCGGCGGAATATTTCGTGCTGATGGTGTTCGCCATTGTCTGCCTGGGCGGCATGGCCGGTGATCGGCCGCTGAAAACCTTTATTGCCGCGCTGATCGGCCTGTTCCTGTCCAGTGTCGGCATCGATGCCAACAGCGGCGTTTACCGCTTCACCGGCGACAACATCCACCTCACCGATGGCATTCAGTTCGTGGTGCTGGTGCTGGGCCTGTTCTCCATCAGCGAGATCCTGTTGCTGCTGGAGAAAACCCACCGTGGCCAGGAAGCGGTCAAGGCCACCGGGCGCATGATGTTCAACGTCAAGGAGGCCTCGGCGGTGTTCGTGGTCAACATCCGCTGCGGCCTGCTGGGTTTCATCATGGGCGTGCTGCCGGGTGCCGGCGCGACCCTGGCCAGTGCCGTGGCCTACATGACCGAAAAACGCATCGCCGGCTCTAAAGGCACCTTCGGCCAAGGCGACATGCGCGGCCTGGCGGCGCCGGAAACCGCCATCGGCGCTTCGGCCTGCGGCGCCCTGGTGCCGATGCTGACCCTCGGCGTGCCGGGCTCGGGCACCACCGCGGTGATGATTGGCGCGCTGTCGCTGTACAACATCACCCCCGGCCCGCTGCTGTTCCAGCAACAACCGGATATCGTCTGGGGCCTGATCGCCTCGCTGTTTATCGCCAACATCATGCTGGTGATCCTCAATATCCCGATGATCCGCATCTTCACCCGCATCCTTGCCGTGCCGAACTGGGCACTGGTGCCGGTGATCGCGATCATCACCGGGATCGGCGTCTACGCGGTGCACGCCACCACCTTCGACCTGTTCCTGATGGTGGGCATCGGTATCTTCGGCTACATCCTGCGCAAGCTGGACTTCCCGCTGTCGCCGGTACTGCTGGGCTTTATCCTCGGCGGCCTGATGGAGCAGAACCTGCGCCGGGCGCTGTCGATTTCCAACGGTGCGCTGGAAATCCTCTGGTCGAGCCCGATCACCCTGGGCGTGTGGATTCTCACGGCCGTGATGCTGCTGATGCCGATCCTGCGCATCTGGCGCAAGCGTTCCGTGCAGCGCCGTGCCGTGGCCGATGTCTGAGGTCAGCTTCAAACAGTGGTGGGGAACCCCACTGGTCGGGCTGGTGGGGGGTTACCTCGCCAGCCAGATCGGCTGGCCACTGCCGTGGATGGTCGGCTCGTTGCTGGCGATCATCCTGGTGCGCTGCCTGACGCCCTGGCAACTGGCGGAAATCCCCGGCGGCCGCAAATGCGGGCAATGGGTGGTGGGCATCGGCATCGGCCTGCACTTCACCCCGGTGGTGATGGAGCAGGTGATGAGCCACTTCGGCCTGATCTTCTTCGGCGCGCTGGTCACCAGCCTGTCGGCAGTGGTGGGTGTGTGGTTGATGCGGCGTACCGGGGAAGACCGGGCCACGGCGTTCTTCTCCAGCATGCCGGGCGGCTCCGGGGAGATGGTCAACCTGGGGGCGCGCAATGGCGCGGTGCTCAGTCGCGTCGCGGCCGGGCAAAGCCTGCGGGTGCTGGCGGTGGTGCTGTGTGTGCCGGCGGCCTTCAAGTACCTGCTCGGCGAGGGTGTGCCGCAGGCGCATCCGGCGACGGTCGATTGGCCATGGCTGGCGTTACTGTTTCCGGCGGGCGCCCTGCTCGCCTGGATCTGGCAGCGCCTGCGCCAGCCCAACCCCTGGCTGTTCGGCCCGCTGCTGGTGGCGGCCACCGTGAGTATCAGCTGGAACCTGCACATCGGTCTGCCCGACGGCGCCAGCCAGATGGGCCAATGGCTGATCGGCAGCGGCCTGGGCTGTCACTTCAATCGCCAGTTCTTTCGGCGCGCGCCCTCGTTCCTGGGCCGCACCCTGCTGGGCACGGCACTGACCATGCTCATCGCCAGCCTTGCGGCATTGGGCCTGAGCGCCCTGACCCACCTGGACCTGCGCTCGCTGACATTGGGCATGATGCCCGGTGGTATCGCGGAAATGAGCCTGACGGCCGAGACCCTGCAACTGTCGGTGCCCTTGGTGACGGCGATGCAGGTGATGCGCTTGCTGTTTGTGCTGTTTCTGGCAGAGCCTTTGTTCCGGCACTGGAACAAAGACCCGGACCTCGACTGACCGGCAACCCAGGCTTACAAGGGCGGCAGGCGCCACTCGATGGGGGTCTCGCCATTTTGCTCGAGGTATTTGTTGGTACGGCTGAAGTGCCCGCAACCGATAAACCCGCGATAGGCCGACAGCGGTGATGGGTGCACCGAGGTCAGCACCAGGTGCTTGGTGGCGTCGATCAGTTTCTGCTTGCCCTGGGCATGGGCGCCCCACAGCAGGAACACCAGGTGCGGCTGGTGCTCGCTGACCACTTCGATGATCCGATCGGTAAAGAACTGCCAGCCCTTGCCCGCATGGGCGTTGGCGTTGGCGCGCTCCACGGTCATGGTGGTGTTGAGCATCAGCACGCCCTGCTCGGCCCAGCTTTGCAGGTAGCCGTGGTTGGGAATGTCGATGTTCAGGTCGCGCTTGAGCTCTTTATAGATGTTCACCAGCGACGGCGGCGCGGGAATCCCCGGTTGCACCGAGAAACACAGGCCGTGGGCCTGGCCCGGGCCGTGGTACGGGTCCTGGCCGAGGATCACCACCTTGACCTTGTCCAGCGGGGTGGAATTGAGCGCGTTGAAAATCATCGGGCCCGGCGGATAGATTTCCTTGCCGGCGGCGTGTTCCTGGCGCAGGAACTCGCGCAGCTGGGCCATGTACGGCTGTTCGAATTCGGCACGCAGCGCCTCCTTCCAGCTCGGTTCGAGTTTGATACGGTCGTCGGAGGTCATGGGGGTACCCGCAGAAAAACAATGGGCGCACCCTAGGAAAGCCGTCCGGGCTTGTCAATTGGTCTGACGCAGAACCAGCACTTTCTCAGGACTGGGATCATACTCAACCTTCAATTTTCTGATCGAGGTCACGATGAATCTGCACTTCGAAGAGCTGACCGGCACCGATGGCGCGCGCATTGGCATCGCCAGCCTGGATGCCGAAAAGTCCCTGAATGCCCTGTCCCTGCCGATGATCCAGGCCTTGGGCGAACGCCTCGATGCCTGGGCCAAAGACCCGCAAATCGTCTGTGTGCTGCTGCGCGGCAACGGCGCCAAGGCGTTTTGCGCCGGCGGCGAAGTGCGCAGCCTGGCCCAGGCCTGCCTGGCGCACCCGGGCGAAGTCCCAGCCCTGGCCGGGCAGTTTTTTGCCGAGGAATACCGCCTCGACTACCGCCTGCACACCTACCCCAAGCCGCTGATCTGCTGGGGCCATGGTTATGTGCTGGGCGGCGGCATGGGCCTGTTGCAGGGCGCAAGCATCCGCATTGTCACCCCGAGCAGCCGCCTGGCCATGCCGGAAATCAGCATCGGCCTGTACCCGGACGTGGGCGCCAGCTGGTTCCTCTCGCGACTGCCAGGCAAGCTCGGCCTGTTTCTGGGCCTGACGGGTGCCCATATGAACGCCCGGGATGCCCTCGATCTTGACCTCGCCGACCGCTTCCTGCTGGACGAACAGCAAGAAGAACTGGTCGAAGGCCTGCTGCAATTGAACTGGCAGGAGCAGACGCCCATGCAGCTCAACAGCCTGCTCAAGGCCCTGCAACAGGAAGCCGTGGCCCAATTGCCCGAGGCCCAGTGGCTGCCGCGCCGGCCGCAGATCGACCAATGGCTGGATGTCAGCGATGTACGCTGCGCCTGGCGCGCCATCAGCCAACTGCGCGAGCACAGTGACAGCCTGTTCAGCCGCGCGGCCAAGACCCTGAGCGAGGGCTGCCCGCTGACTGCGCACCTGGTCTGGGAACAGATCCGGCGGGCGCGCCATCTGTCCCTGGCCCAGGTGTTTCAGATGGAGTACACCCTGAGCCTGAACTGCTGCCGGCACCCGGAGTTCAGCGAAGGGGTACGGGCACGGTTGATCGACAAGGACCAGAAGCCGCATTGGCATTGGCCGGACATCAATACGGTGCCCGATGCCGTGGTCGAGGCGCATTTTCACAAGGCCTGGGAGGGCCGGCACCCGCTGGCGGACCTGTCGGACTACTAACCCCGGCACGACCGGCAGGCAAAAAAAAGCGGCGCTCGATGCGCCGCTTTTTCATTGTGGGTTCAGCGGTTGTGGCCGCCTCGGCCGTTGTCGCCGCGATCATGGTTTCCACGGTCATGATCGCCACGCCCACCGCGGTTATCGCGCCCGCCATGGCCGCCTCCGTCGCCCCAGCTCTGACGGTTATGGCCGTCCCAGCCACCGTTCGGATAAGGCCGGTACGCCGCTCGTGGCGGGGCCTGGTAATAGCGTGGGGCCGGCTGGTAATAGCGCGGCGACGCCTGGTAGTACCTGGGCGCAGGTTGGTAGTAACGCGGCGCGGAATAGCTGCGGCCCGACGAGTAGTAGCCACCACCGGAGTAGTAGGCCGGCGCCGGCGTGCTGTAGACCTCGGAACTGTAGTAGCTGGAACCTCCGTCGTAATAGGGAACGCACGCAGAAAGAGTCAAACCCAGGAACGCAGTGAGTAGAAGTCGACGATACATGGCGGCCTCCTGGACCGCGAAAGAGCCATGCCAGCGACGCTGGCCGGCGGCAGTCAAATAATGTTCTGACTGACGAGGCATCTGACCGCGAAAACCGAATCTGGTGCGACACATGCAATACATTGATACAAGTCACCCAGGCGTTTCAGCGGAGCATAAAAAAAGCGGCGCCTGATAGCACAACGCCGCTACTTTCAAGGAGCAGTCTGATCGCGACCGGCGTCCATTCAGGCCATGACCGCACTGACGATTCTTGTGACCTAATGGTGCCCGCGGCGGTATCCGCCGTAATAGTGCGGGCCGTATCCCCCGTAGTACGGGTGGTAATAACGTGGGCCGTAATAGCCGCCGTAGTCATACGGGGAGTAACCGTAGTAATAAGGCGCCGGCACCCTGTACACGTCCGTGCGGTAATAGCCCGGCCCGGCGTAGTACGGCACGCACGCAGACAGGCTCGATCCGAGCACAATGGCAAACAGCATTCGACGCAACATGGCGGCCTCCTGGACCGCGGGAAGCCACACCAGCGACGCTGGGCGGCGTCAGTCGAAACAGCAGGGCTGACACTGTTTAAGACCGTAAAAATTCGACCCGGTGCCCAGTGGCCCCAGGTCTCCGACAAGTGGATTTGCGCTGCACAAAAAGGGCCTGGGCCCCGCCAATAAATGACGCAGTTATTTCCGGGCAGTGCCACTAGAATGCGAGCACCGGTCATCGCTAACGGAATCGTCATGCCGCTCCGCTCGCCGCTGTATTCACAACGCTCGTTGATCATCACGCTGATTGTCTTGCTCGGGTGCGGTTTCCTCGCCACATCCTTCTTGAGCTATTACGCCTCGCGCACCTCGATCCGCGACAACATCGTCAATACCGAGCTGCCGCTGACATCCGACACCGTGTACTCGGAGATTCAGAAAGACCTGGTACGGCCAATCCTGATTTCCTCGATGATGGCCCGCGACACCTTCATGCGGGACTGGGTGGTGGCCGGCGAACATGACCCGGGGCAGATGACCCGCTACCTCAACGAGGTCATGACCCACTACGGCGCCTATACCGCGTTCTTCGTGTCCAACAGCACCCTGACCTATTACCAGGCCAAGGGCGTGCTGAAGAAGATCAAGACCGACGAACCCCGCGACGCCTGGTACTTTCGCGTGCGTGATATGACGACCCCGTACGAGATCAACGTCGACCCGGACCTGGCCAATCAGGACAGTCTGACCTTCTTCATCAATTACAAGGTCCACGACTACCAGGACAACTTCATCGGCGCGGCCGGCGTCGGCCTGACCGTCGACGCGGTGATCAAGCTCATCGACAAGTACCAGCAGCGCTATCAGCGCAGTGTGTATTTCGTCGACACCTTTGGCCGCATTGTCCTGACCGGGGCCGACGGCGGCCCTCAAGGGGCCCGGGCCGGGCAGTCGCTGCACGACCTGGAAAGCATGAAAGAACTGCAGGCCAAGCTGCCCAAACCCCACAGTGGCAGCTACGAATACCTGGCCCAGGGCCAGGGTCACTTTCTCAATGTGCGGTTTATTCCCGAGCTGAACTGGTACTTGTTCGTCGACAAGCGCGAGGACGGCGCCCTCAGCGAAATCCGCCAGTCGCTGTACCTCAACCTGCTGATCTGCCTGCTGGTGACCCTGGTGGTGGCAGCCCTGCTGAGCCGGGTCGTCGGTCGCTACCAGCGGCGGATCGAAACCCAGGCCACCCTCGACAGCCTGACCGGCCTGCCGAACCGGCGCGGCTTCGACCTGCTGGCGGCCCAGGCCATCCAGGAAGCCCAGCGCGAGCCCAAGCCGCTGAGCGCGCTACTGCTGGACCTGGACCGCTTCAAGCACCTCAACGACAACTACGGGCACATGGCCGGCGATCAGGTCCTGCGCGGTTTTGCCCGGGATCTGGAGAGCTGCCTGCGTCAATCCGATATCATCTGCCGCTGGGGCGGTGAAGAGTTCATCGTGTTGCTCAAGGACACCGACAGCGAGACCGCCCTGAAAATCGCCGAGAAGATCCGCCTGCTGATCGAACAGCGGCGCTACACCTATGAACACCATGAGTTGCAACTGACGGTCAGCATCGGCCTGACCACCCTGCACACCGACGACACACTGCATGGCCTGCTGTCGCGCGCCGACCAGGCGATGTACCGGGCCAAACACACTGGCCGCAACCGAACCTGCGTGGAAATGCCTGACCCCAACCATGAATAAACCAGAACTCTGCCCGGCCTGCGGCGCACGCAACGACTGCAGCCTGGCCGACCCACGCAGCGCGACCAAGGCCTGCTGGTGCTACGGCGTCAGCATCGACCCGGCGGTGCTCCAGGCCCTGCCGCCGGAGCTGCGCAATCTGTCCTGCCTGTGCCCGCGCTGTGCCCAGGTCGAAGCCCAGTTGCAAGCAGCCGCCCGGCCTATCGAGTAAAATGCCCGCCCCTTGCCGACCTGCACCTGTCCATGCGCCTTGATCGATTCCTCAGTAACCTGCCGCGCTTCAACCGCCAACAGGTACGCCTGCTGCTGGTGCAAAAACGCATCAGGATCGACGGGCTGACGATCAGCGATCCCCATGCACAGGTGCGAGAGTTCAGCCGCGTGGAACTGGATGACGAGTTGCTCCAGGCCGGGACCCCACCGCGCTATTTCATGCTGCACAAACCTGCGGGCTGCGTCAGTGCCACCCGCGATCCGGAGCACCGTACCGTGCTCGATCTGCTGGATGAACCGTACAAGGAACACCTGCACATCGCCGGGCGCCTGGACTACAACACCACGGGGTTGTTGCTGATCACCAACGACGGCAGCTGGTCCCGCCGCCTGACCCAGCCGCAGACCAAACTGCCAAAGGTCTATTACGTCGAGACCGAACAGGAACTCGGCCCCGAGTACATCAGCACCTTTGCCCAGGGCCTGTATTTCGCCTTCGAAGACCTCACCACCCAGCCCGCCGAATTGCTGATCCTCGGCCCGCGCCGTGCACGCCTGGCGATCGTCGAAGGGCGCTATCACCAGGTCAAGCGCATGTTCGGCCACTTCAACAACAAAGTCGTGCGCCTGCACCGCGAACGCATGGGGCCGCTGGTTCTGGACGACGCGCTTG
Organism: Pseudomonas sp. MF09150; assembly: GCF_059862355.1. Lineage (NCBI taxonomy): Bacteria > Pseudomonadati > Pseudomonadota > Gammaproteobacteria > Pseudomonadales > Pseudomonadaceae > Pseudomonas > Pseudomonas sp. MF09150. The sequence goes on from NZ_JCBCUS010000016.1 coordinate 35,674, forward strand.
CCCCCGGCCAGTACCGGGCGCTGACCGAGGCCGAAATCAACCAGGTCTGAGCACTGCTCCCGGGCCTGAATGACCATTGGGCAGAACGTGTCGAACAATTTACCGGCGGCACTTGCGGGTTCGTCCTCGGCCTGCTTGAATCAGACCGTCGGCCAAAATGTGACCGATGAGTCACCACCATACTTCTAAGAAACCTTTTGCCGGCAGTGAGCCCTCAGGCTCCGCCTTCCCACCGGCAGATGCCCGCCTATAACAACACCCGTCGACCTGCCTTACCGGATCGACATGGGCCCCCCAAGATTCCCAGGCATATGCCTACCTGTCACAAATCACGTGCAAGCTCTATTGCGCGCATACCCGCTTGCCAGGAGTCTTATGACATGAGGCCAGAAATCGCTGTGCTGGATATACAGGGTCAGTATCGGGTTTACACGGAGTTCTATCGCGCAGACGCCGCAGAAAAGACCATCATTTTGGTCAACGGCTCGATGGCCACTACTGCGTCGTTTGCCCAGACGGTGAAAAACCTGCACCCGCAATTCAATGTGGTGCTCTACGACCAGCCCTATGCCGGTCGCTCCAAGGCCCACAACCGCCATGAAAAAATGCTCACCAAGGAAGCCGAAGGGCAGATCCTGCTGGAGCTGATCGACCACTTTGCCGCCGAGCACGTGATGTCCTTTTCCTGGGGTGGAGCCGCCACCCTGGTGGCCCTGGCGCACCGCCCACGGCGCATCGAAAAGGCCGTGATCAGTTCGTTCTCGCCGGTGATCAACGAACCGATGCGCGACTACCTCGAACGCGGTGTCGATTACCTCGGCAGCCGCGACGGTCATCGGGTCGGGCACCTGGTCAACGACACCATCGGCAAGCACCTGCCATCACTGTTCAAGCGCTTCAACTACCGGCACGTCAGCACCCTGGCCGAACACGAGTACGGGCAGATGCATTTTCATATCAGCCACGTGCTCAACAGCGATCGCCTGTGCTACCTCAAGGCGGCAAAAGCCATCGACGTGCCGGTGCTGTTCATGAACGGCGAGTGGGACGAGTACACCGCGGCCAGTGATGCCAAGCTCTTCGCCAACCACGTGCAGCACTCAAGCTTCAGCACCATCCAGGCCACCGGGCACTTCCTCGACATGGAGCATAAAGCTGCCTGCCGAGACAGCCGCCAGGCACTCATGGGCTTCCTCAAGCCTTCTCAGCACGAAAGCCGTGCGCGCTATCACTACGTACAGGACCACCATGCACTGGCGATCTGAAACAGCGTCATCGCAGGCAAGCCCCCACTCCTGAGCCGCTCACCGCCGCCCCAGGAGCCGGCTTGCCCGCGATAGACTGCTCGCTGGCATTTCACGCAAATGCACGTTCTGCAAAGAAAAACTTCAAATCCGTTGCCACATCTGGTACAAAGTCAGCCGTTCCGAGCGGGTGTCGTATAATGGCATTACTCCAGCTTCCCAAGCTGATAACGAGGGTTCGATTCCCTTCACCCGCTCCACTTCTCTTCTAACTCGCAGCTCCCCTGAATCTGCCGGGTACAGAGCGAGACCGTCACGCAGCCCTGCTCAGGGTTCATCCACGTGACGCAACACAACCACCACTGCTGTTCGAACGCGACCTGAGTCTTTCGCCACTCAGTCGCAAGCCATGCACTGCGCGCTTAAAACGGCTCGGGGCATTTGAATTCCCCCCATGGATGTTCATATCCGTGATTGCTTCATCGGTGGTGACAACGCTCGGGCTAGGGCGTTGGCGCGCCGTTTACTGGCGACGCATAGCAGCAACCCCAAGGCCTGAACCCATCGTTTCAAGAAAACTGATTGCACGTGGAGGGCTGATGAACTGGGGGGTCTGGATCGACCCGCCGGATTTCGACCATTTTGTGCGCCTGGATCGATTGCTGTCCTGCCATCCACGCGTTGTAATAGCGCTCGCCAAAACGGCCGAGCGACCACGCTAGCCGTCTGATTTCCCCCCACCTCAGGACACGCAATGAACACAGCTCGTCTTTCCATTCAAAACTACGTGCTGGCAAAGGATGGCAATCGTCCGTACCTGCTCAACTCGGCCTTTATGCCCCAGGCCGTACTGGACATGGTGGTGAAAACAGGTTCGATTTCATTCCCGCCCCATGTCGAAGGCCTGGAGGGCATTGCCGAGGTGCTGGTCAGTCGCTTCGGCCAGACGTTCGAGAACGTCTACACCTTCTGCCTGGGCCGCCCGCCCCAGGCCGATGCCGACACCTTCGACTGCACCTGGCTGGTGGGCATGTCCGACAAGAGCACCGGGCAGGTGCGGGTTGGCTGCGGCCTGTATCAGTGGCGCTTCCACGGGCAATCGAAACGCGTCGAGCACTTGACCATCACCATCGAACACATGGAAACCCTGCCCGCCAGCGACCTGCCGGCCGTGATGGATTGGTTGTCGGACCTCAACTACCCCTGGAGCAACCCGGAAGAACTGGCGCGCTCCGCCCCCAGCCTCGATGCGCTGAAGCCGGTGCTCCGGTACGTACTGGATGGCGAGGCCAGCTGATAACAGCGCCCGCCATCGGTCTTGAGTCAGCCAGCACCGCGCAGTGAAAAACGCGGCCCAGGCTGATCTGTCCCAACTCCCCGCCTCCTCCAGCGGCTGCACCTGAACCGGTCGGCCGCTTCGCGCCTTGAGCCGCCGTGACCCACGCCCCTGTCCATGGCGCCCGCCATGAAGGATTCGGCAATACAGCCAGCAGCCGTCCCCGCCGGAAGTTGCCTACCCTTGAACTGCCCGCTGCAAGGCGCAGTGGTTATGGTGTTGATCATTAATATTTTGTGGGTATAGCAACCACCACTCACACCACAAGGAGGTGCTGTGAACAGTCGGTATCTGATCGGCCAGATCGTTGCGGATGGCGGGTACCTGGTGCGTATTCGAGGCAGCCACCATCACTTCAGGCACCCGAGCAAACCCGGGGTGGTGACGATCCCTCATCCGAAAAAGGACCTGCTGAAAAAGACCGCCATCAGTATTTTGAAACAGGCGCTGCTGATGTGATTCCAGCCAGCAGCGCCTAGGGAGGACCTGACTCATGCTGTACCCGATTGCGATTTCCAGCGGTGATGAGCAACACGCCTGGGGCGTGGAAGTGCCGGATATTCCCGGCTGTTTTTCGGCCGGCGATGACCTGGACGATGCCATGGCCATGGCCCGCGAAGCCATCGAAGGCCACTTCGAGATCCTCGCCGAAACCGGCGCCGCCATACCGGTGGCGAACAAGGTCACCCTGCATGCCAGCAACCCGCGGTACGCCGGTTGTACCTGGGCGCTGATCGATATCGATGTGCACAAATACCTGGGCAAGGCTCAGAAGCTCAACATCACCCTGCCCGGCTACCTGCTGAACCGCATCGACGACTATGTGCGGCATCACCCCGAAGAAAAAAGCCGCTCGGGGTTCCTGGCCTCTGCCGCGCTCAAGGTGTTGCAGCAGGCTTGAGCACTCGGCACGCCGGCGGACCGCCACTGGCCCGTGTCGCCGCCGGATACTTCCCGGCGAGCACAACTATGCCCAGGTCGTAACCAGCGCAGGGGCGGGGGCAGAACCTTCTACGATAAAACCTCGCCTCCTACCGTAGACCTCGCCCATGCGCCCCTCCCTGCTCGCCCCCTTGCTTGCCCTCTCGCTGGCCGCCGGCAGTTGCCTGGCCAGCCCCAGGTTCGATCACCTCTACGCCTTCGGTGACAGCTATTCCGATAACGGTGCCAGCGAACAACTGACCCGGGAGATGCTGGCGCAGCAAGTCAAGGACGCCCAGCGCCTGCCCGGTGATCTGTACTGGAAGGGGCGCTGGAGCAATGGCCCGACCGCTGTGGAAGTGCTGGCCCAGGAGCTTGATCTGCCCCTGAGCGACTTCGCCGTCGGCGGCGCAAAAAGTGGCCACAACAACTACTACGCCTGGATGACGCCCTACCGCGACACCGGTGTTTCCGGGCAGATCGATGCCTACCTGGCCAGCGCCCAGGGCGGCAAGGCTGATCCCCAGGCGCTGTACTTCATCTTTATTTCCGCCAACGACTTCTTCGAATACGCCGACTTCGCCCACAAGGAACCTGTCGCCGATCTGGCCGCCAGCAGCATCGACAATATCCGCAGTGCCGTCGGCCGCTTGGCCAAGGCCGGGGCCAGGCATTTTCTGGTGGTGGGCAGCACCGACCTGAGCCATGGCCCGGCGGTGGTCGCTGGCGGCCAGGCCGAGCAGGCCCGAACCTATCAGCAACTGTTGCAACAACAATTGCCCGGCCGGCTGGTTGCCGATGGCAAGCAATGGGGAGTCGATATCACCTACTTCGACCACATCGCCTTCAGCGACCGGTTACGCCGCAATGCGGCGGCAGAAGGCCTGAGCCAGCTCGATCAACCGTGCCAGCCGACCTACCCGCAAGTGCAAACCGCATGCAGCCGGCCAGATGCCTATTTCTATTGGGATGAATGGCACCCGACCCGCAAGGTCCATGCCCTGGCCGGTAAGGCTATGGCCAAGGCGCTGGGCCAGGCCCAATAAGCGCCCCGGCAGCAGCCCTTAAAAGCCCCGGCCCAGGGGGAAACGATCAGCCCCGCTCCAGGCCAGGAACCGCTCCTGTTGCATCGGCCGGGCGAGAAAATAGCCCTGGGCCTCGTCGCAGCCAAATGAGCGCAACATCTGCAGGCATTTGAAGCTTTCGATGCCTTCGGCCACGGTGCGGTAACCCAGTTCGCGGGCCAGGCTGATCACCGAACGGGTGATTTTCTGGTGCTGCGCGTTGCTTTCGATGTCGGTGACCATGGACTTGTCGAGCTTCACCACATTGGCCGGGATCTGATGCAAATAGGCGAAGTTGCTGTAACCGGAGCCGAAGTCATCGATGGCCACGTCCATGCCCAACTCACGAATCTTGGTCAGTTGCGCCAGCACCCGCGGGTTGGAGCGCAGCCAGGCGCCTTCGGTGATTTCCACCTCAAGCCGCTGCGGGTCGATGCCGTGGCGTTCGCAGGCATGCCTTAGGACTTCGGCGATGTCCTGGTCTTCAAAGTCCTTGGGCGACAGGTTGATCGACAGCTTGCTGACCTGGGTCAGGCTCCAGCACTGCAACTTACTCAACACCGTATCGATCACCCAATGGGTGACGCGGTGGATCAGCGCGTTGCGCTCCATCACCGGAATGAACTCGGCCGGCGAGATCAGGCCGAGGCGCGGGTGCTCCCAGCGGATCAGCGCCTCGGCACTGACCTGCGCCCCATCAGGCAGGGCAAAGCGCGGCTGGAACATCAGGTAGATCTGGCCCGTTTCCAGGGCTTCGTTGATGTCCGACGCCAGGTTGAATGCCCGGCGATACGCCTGGTCGCGCACCACATCGTAGTGGGCCCAGCACGTGCGGCGCATGTTCGCCAGTTCCAGGGCGAACATGGCCTTGCGCAACGCATCCTGGACCGATGGCGAGTCGATGCCGAACTCCACCGTACCGGCACAGACGCCTGGCACGATCGGCAGATCCAGCTTCGGCGGCCGTCGCCGCAGGCGGCTGACCAGGGCATCGAGAAACTGATCGAGGCTCGCTGTGCCCGCCGGCAGTAGAAAACCGAAGCGCTTGACCGACACGTGATAAATCCGCACGTGGCGCCCCAGGTAATTCTGCAACTGCTGCGCCACGAAACGAACGATGGTCTCGAACGGCGACATGCCCATCGCCAGTGTCAACTCGTGGGCCAGGGCCATGTCCACCGCATCGATCAGCACCAGCACGCGTTTTTCGCCGGGATGCTGCTCGACCAGGTCCAGCAGGTCACTCTGGAACTGCTCGCGATTGGGCAGGCCGGTCACCGGGTCAAGGCGGCGCAGGCGCTGGCGTAGCTCGATCTGCTCCATCACCATCGAGGCCAGGTCACGCAGTTGCTGACGCTCGGCAGCGTTGAGCTGCTGTGGTGACTTGTCGATCACGCATAAACTGCCAATCGCATGCCCCGAGGACGTCAGCAACGGCGCGCCGGCATAGAAGCGAATGCCCGGCTCCTCGGTGACCAGCGGGTTATTGAAAAAACGCACATCGCGGTAGGCGTTCTCCACCTCGAACACCTCCCGCGCATTCACCGTGTAAGCGCAGAACGACTGTTCGATCGGGGTCTCATCGACCGTGAACCCCACCCGTGACTTGAACCACTGCCGGTCACGGTCCACCAGGGTAATCAGGGCCATGGGCACCTTGAAATACTCGGCGGCCATACGGCAGATCCGATCAAAATTCTCGCAACGGGCAGTGTCCAGCAATTCCAGAGCATAGAGAGCAGCCAGCCGCTGCTCCTCGGCCAGAGCCTTATCGGGCATACAAGCGCTTGGACAGGGATAAGCGGATTTTCACGACAAAAACCTATCTCGCAGGGGTGCCAGGTTGGCACTGGGAAAGGGGAGCAATAGTGTTGCGGTAATGGCATTGCGATACTAGCCGACAGGATGCCGCAGTCACCTAAGCTTGCCAATTCCGTCCGTCGGACCGACGGTCTTTTTCCGCCCCTGGGGCACAGGCCTGAAACACAGGTTCCAGACCCTTCGCCAGAGCCCGGGCCGGCTGAAAAATCCTTGGCGTAACACCGTCAAAACCGGCAACGCCTTGAAAACCGTGCCCTGCATCAAACAAGCCGTATTTCAATCTGGCGCCTGACGCTTATGGAGCAACCAATCACCCGCCTTGCCGAGGCGTTACTCAAGCCCCGGTACGCACGTAAATAAATAGTCGATCTTCAGCAACGCGTCAGCCCGGGAGGTAGACACTGAACGGGCGGGTGTCGATGTCTTCTCCAGCCTGGGAACGGCCTACTATGCATGTGCCATTACTGATCAAGCAGGCCCTGAGCCGGACGGCCTGCCTGCTGCTGATACTCCCCACCCTGGCCCTGGCCAGCCAGCCTGCGGCCCTGAGCGCGGACGATATTGCCTGGCTGCGGCGCGACGGTTTCGACCTCGACGCCGCCAACCTCAAACGCTTGCAAAGCCTCGGGCGCCAGGGCCTGCTGGAGGCCCAGTTGGCCGACCGGATCAACGACCCGCTGCCGGCCCCGATCAATGATCTGCTGCGCAGCTACCCGGCGTTGACCACCCCGGCGGCGGAGCTGTTGCAAAACTACAAGGAGCGTCAGGAGCAGCTCAAGGCCCTGCCCGATGGCGACGCCAAAATCGCAGCCCGGAAGGCCGACCAGCAGCAGGCCAATGCCCTGGCCGAGCAGGCGCGCGCTGGCGTGCTGCTGCACGCGATCTATGGCCCCAACCAGCTCAAGGAGCAGTTGGTGGTGTTCTGGCTCAACCACTTCAGCGTCTTCCAGGGCAAGGGCCAGGTGCGGATCCTCAGTGCCGATTACGTCGAAAACGCCATTCGCCCCCACGCCCTGGGGCGCTTCCAGGACTTGCTGCTGGCCACCCTGAAAAGCCCGGCCATGCTGCAATACCTCGACAACGCACAAAACGCCAAGGGCAAGGTCAATGAAAACTACGCCCGCGAACTGATGGAGCTGCACACCCTGGGCGTCGGCGCCGGCTACAGCCAGCAGGACGTCCAGCAACTGGCGCTGATTCTTACCGGTGCCGGCCTGACACCGCTGGACGGTCGGCCGCAAAATTTTCCGCCACGGCTGCAAGCGCTGCTGGTGCAACAAGGCCTGTTTCAATTCAACCCGCGACGCCATGACTTCAGCGACAAGCTGCTGCTGGGACAACCGGTCAAGGGCCGCGGTTTCGACGAGATTACCCAGGCCGTGGAACTGATCACACGCCAGCCTGCCTGCGCGCGTTTTATCTCCCAGCGCCTGGCCGAATACTTCGTCGCCGACAGCCCACCGCCCGCGTTGGTGGCACGCATGGCCAAGACCTTTGAAGACAGCGACGGCGATATCGCCCAGGTCATGCGCACCCTGTTTCAGGCCCCCGAACTGCTGCACAGTGCCGGTGGCAAGTTCAAGGATCCGCAGCAATTCGTGATCTCCGCCGTACGCCTGGCCTACGACGGCAAACCTCTGGCCAATGCCCGGCCTTTGATCAACTGGCTCAACCAGTTGGGCCAACCGCTGTTCGGTCGGGTCACGCCCGATGGCTGGCCGCTGGTGGCCAGCGCCTGGTCGAGTTCCGGGCAGATGTCCAAGCGCTTCGAGATCGCCCGCGCCATCGGCCGAGGCGACAACAAGTTGTTCACCGCCGAAGGCAGCACAGTCGCCGGGCCCGGTTTCCCGCTGATCACCACCCCGTTGTTCTACGAGGCGATGGCGCCGCGCCTTTCCCGGGCAACCCGCGATGCCCTGGACAAGGCCGTCTCGCCGCAGGAATGGAACACCTTCCTGCTGTCCTCTCCCGACTTCAACAATCGTTGACTGCCAGCCGATCAGACCTGATCAGGAGCCGCCATGAACCGTCGAGAATTGCTGCTGGCCGCTATCGCCAGCGCCACCCTGCCAAGCCTGTCGTTTTCCGCCCGATTATTTGCCGCTCCCGCCAGCACGCCACGCCTGCTGGTGGTGTTTCTCCGGGGTGGCTACGACTGCAACAACCTGCTGGTGCCTTACGCCAGCGACTTTTATTACGAGTCTCGGCCCAGCCTGGCGATTGCCCGCCCGGACCCCGCCAACCCCGACAGCGCCATTGCCCTGGACGGCCACTGGGGCCTGAACCCGGTACTGCGCGACTCGCTCTACCCACTGTGGCAACGCAAGCAATTGGCCTTCGTGCCCTTTGCCGGCACCGACGATCTGTCCCGCAGCCATTTCGAAACCCAGGACAACATCGAATCCGGCGAACCGACCCGGCAACGCGGGGGCTACGACTCGGGTTTTCTCGGCCGCCTGGCACGACTGATGCCGGACAGCGCGCCCATCGCCTTCACCGATGCAATGCCCCTGAGTTTCCAGGGCGCCAGGGACATTCCCAACCTGTCGCTGCGCGGCGTGTCGAAGCCGGCCTTTGACGATCGCCAGGCGGCGATTCTTTCGGCCATGTACAAAGACACGCCATATGCCGCTTCGGCCGCCGATGGCCTGGAACTGAGGCAGAAAGTCTCTCGGGAGTTGCAGGCCGAGATGCTCGCGGCCAATCGCGGCGCGGCCAATGCCCAGGACTTCGCCACCCAGACCCGGCGCATGGCCAGCCTGATGCGCGATCAATACCGATTGGGTTTCGTGGATGTCGGCGGCTGGGACACCCACGTCAACCAGGGCAGTACCCGGGGGCCGCTGGCCACCAACCTGGCCAACCTCGGCCAGGGCCTGGCAGCTTTTGCCGACGCCCTCGGGCCGCACTGGCAGCAGACCACGGTGGTGGTGGTTTCCGAGTTTGGGCGGACCTTCCGCGAAAACGGCGCCAAGGGCACTGATCACGGGCACGGCACGGTGTACTGGGTGCTCGGCGGGCATGTGCGTGGTGGGCGGATCGCCGGTGAGCAAGTCGCGGTCAACCCGCAAAGCCTTCTGCAAAACCGCGATTACCCAGTGCTCAACAACTACCGCGACCTGCTCGGCGGCGTGCTGGCGGGGACTTGGGGGCTGTCTGCGGCCCAGGTGCAAATGGTATTCCCGGGAGCCCGGCCCAACGCCCTGCAACTGGTCTGAGGCGAGCCTGTCGCCCGGTGCGCAGGCACAAAAAAAGCGATCCCGGGATCGCCTTTTTTGCTCACGCCCAACCTGGGCTCAGTTGACCCAGGCCCCGACCCGCAGATGCCAGCCATCGTTGCGCTGTTCCCAATGCGGGTGCACATAGCGATAGCCGGCGCGTACCGGTTCCCAGTGACCATGCACGGCGACGTAGCGCCGACCGTCCCAATGCCAGTAGCCGCGCGACCAGACGTAACCCGGGCGGCCCATGGGTTCGACCTCGACGATGCGCTCCGGCGGCGGCTGTGGCGCCACCACTTCGACGTACTGGGTCGGCGGCGGACGCTCGACCACCCGCCGCTCATGCACCACCCGTTCCTGGACACACCCGGAGGCCATCACGACCACCGCCAGCAAAGCTGCGTAACGTAACACCATGCTGCCTCCTCGGCGCCAATGGCCAAGACTTCTGTGTAACAACGCCCCCTTGTTTCCACCCTGCTCCTGCCGGGTATAAATCTTGTAACAGCTGCGAACTGTCTGATTGCTGAACCTGATGCCGACAGACACCCCGGCCGCTGAAAGTGAGGCGCACGGGCAGGTGCATCCGATCAGCGGCCAAACAACCCCGCGCAGACACTTGGTAACGAACTCGCCGCTTCCAGCCATTTAAAATTGGCATAATTTTTGCTATGGTCCGCCATCGCAATTCAGCCACGGCGCGCTCGCCCGAGAGAACGCCCTTCCAGGTGTGGCCAGCTTGATGCCCCACCTGATACCGCTGCCTGATTGAGTGCCTCTCCCTGCCAACCGCTCGACCCAACATCGACGAGGCAGGGGTACAAACCGGGTGGGCCCTCCCAGGCAGGAGCACTGATGAGGTGATCCGATCAATATGAGCAGTACCGCACACATCTATAGCGCTGGATGGATCCTGGTGTTTCTGGCGGGGTTCCTGTCCCTGGCCATTCAGGTTTACCTGGCCTGCTTCAAGCTCGACGAAATGCTCGCCCACCTCAGCCGCTGCCGCGCGGTGCTGGTGCGCAAACCACTTCTGGGCAACGACCCCCTCAGCCGTTATTTCATGCTGACCTGCATTGGCAGCCTGTTCGCCCTGCCCCACACCTTCCTGCGCAATGGCGGCCTCAACGTCAAGGACTACAAGCGCTTCCCGCTGGGGCTCAAGTACCTGATCACCAGCTTTCAACTGCTGGCCGTGATCGCCGGCCTGACCTGGCTGGCTCTGTGGCGCATGGGCCATTACCTGGTGCCCTGATCCCCCACCAAAGGCACGTTGATGGACCTGGATCGAGCGCCAGCCACGCGCCACTGGTTGGCCAAGAGTGCGCAGAATCATTTACAGATTCATGGCTGGCACTGATCAGATTCGTCTGATTGTTTGGCCCCTAAATGCAGATGAGAATCGCTTCCAAATAAATGGAGGCACTCTGAATGTCCAAGCAAACCCGCTCGCAAACCTGGCGCCTGTGGTCCACCTCGTTGGGGCTGATGGCCGCCAGCCAGGTCGGTGTCGCAGCCGAAGCCAACGAATCGATCTCAGGCAAGAAACGCTCCTCGCCGGCACTGACCCTGGAGGCGACCGATGTGGTCGGCGAGCACCGTGAAGGCTACAAGCGCGATAGCGCCAGCTCGCCGAAATTCACCGCGCCACTGCGTGAGACCCCCAGGTCGATCACCATCATTACCGAAACCCTGATGCAGGATCGTGCCGTGACCTCCCTGGCCGACGCCCTGCGCACCACACCGGGCATTACCTTCGGCGCCGGCGAGGGCGGTACACCACTGGGGGACCGCCCCTTCATTCGAGGTTATGAGGCCAGCACCGACATCATGATCGACGGCATTCGTGACGTCGGCCGCATGACCCACGAAGTCTTCAATATCGAGCAGGTCGAGATCCTCAAGGGCCCGGGCTCGGCCTACTCCGGACGCGGCTCGACCGGCGGCAGCATCAACCTGGTAAGCAAGACCGCCCAGCAGGAAGACTTCATCGCCGGCAGCCTCAAGCTCGGCACCGACCAACTGCGCCGCAGCACCCTCGACATCAACCAATACCTGCCTGAGCAGAACATGGCGCTGCGCCTGAACGCGATGAAGCACGAAGCCGACACCCCGGGCCGCGACCATGTCGAAGTCAGCCGCTGGGGCATCGCCCCCACCTTCTCCTTCGGCCTCAATACCGACACCCGCGGCACCCTCAGCTACTACCACATGCAGAGCGATGACATGCCCGACCTGGGCCACCCGTTTTCGCCAAGCCGCAACAAGCCGGCCAAGGTCGACCGCGATAACTTCTACGGTTTCACCGGCCGCGATTTCCGCAAGACCTCAAGCGACCAGGGCAGCCTGCAACTGGAACACGATTTCAACGAACACCTGACTCTGCGCAACACCACCCGTGCCGGGCGCGGCATGCAGGACTACATCATGACCCGGCCTTTTATCGACACCCCGGCCCAGGAACAAAGCAACCAGGTGATGCTCGCCTCCCGCGCGCGCAATGTGGTCAACACCTCACTGATCAACCAGACCGATGTCTTCGGCAAGTTCCAGACCGGTGCCATCGGCCATAGCTACAGCGCCGGGGTCGAGTTCTCCCGCGAGCGTATCGACAACAAGGCGCGCTATGGCTCGGTGCGTAACCCGGACAAAGGCAACCTTGCAGACCCCGACACGCATGCCCGCTATACCCCGGTGCCGGCCGGCGACGGCAGCCATACGGTGGTCAAGCACAACAACCGCGCACTCTATGCCATGGACACCCTGGCCCTGCACGAGCAGTGGGACCTGAACCTGGGGCTGCGCTACGACAACTACCACGCGCGTAATGCCACACAGAGCAACCGCGCCAACCTGTGGAGTTATCAGGCCGGCCTGGTGTTCAAGCCAGTGCACTACGCCAGCATCTACCTGAGCTACGGCACCTCGTTCAACCCGTCCGGGGAAACCGCCGGGCAATCTGGCGGTGCCGACGGTCCTGCCGGGGGTGGCTTGAAAGCCCAGAACCTGGATCCGGAAAAAAGCCGCAGCCTGGAACTGGGAACCAAGTGGGACCTGCTCGATGAAAAACTGTCGCTGACCGCCGCCGTGTTCAAGACCGAAAAAACCAACGCCCGCTCCTACGACGCAGTCACCGGTGAAGTGGCCCTGACCGGCAATAACGAGGTGCAAGGCTTTGAAGTCGGCGCTACCGGGCACCTGAGCGAACGCTGGGAAGTGATGGCCGGCTACACCTACCTCGACGCAAAAACCACCCGATACGCTGATTCCACGGCGAACTTCGACGGCAACCGCTCCAAGTTCATCGCCCCCAACAGCGCCAGCCTGTGGAGTACCTACATGCTCACCGAGCGCTGGAAGGTCGGCGGCGGCGCCACCTACATGGACAAGCGTTATGTGGACGACGCCAACCTCAAGAGCCTGGATGCCTACTGGCGTTACGACGCCATGGTCGCGTACCGGGTGAACAAAAACCTCGATCTGCAATTCAACGTGCTGAACCTGACCGACGAAACCCTCTACGACGCCTCCCACGTCGGCATCTTCGCCACCGTGGCACCCGGTCGTTCGGCGGAAATGACCGCTAACCTGCGGTTCTGAAACCCCACTGTTGCCTCGCAACCTGTAGCCGCTGCCGCAGGTTCGGGCGGCGTTCGGACGCTGGCCCTGATAAGCGATATAAATCTTCCGGTTTACCGGCGTCTGTTAGGGACAGCGCAGCCTCTCGGTGCTCGGCAGCGGCTACGGGCGATCTTTGCGCTACCCCAGCAACGCCTGAATATCCCGATACAACGCCTGCGGAATCTGCACCCCGTGTCGCTCGCTTCGCTCCCGCGCCTCGAAGCGCCGTTGCGAAGGCAGGCGCGCGCCTTGCCCGGTGATCGCCTGGAACAACCCTTCGGCACGGGCCAGGCCCTGCTCGTAATCCGCCCCCAGAAACACCTTGGGATCGAACGCCAGGATCAACTCGCCATGGCAAGGCGCAGCGCCGACGCCTTCGTCGAACGCCATGGACTCGGCGCTGGTGAGGTCGCCGATCAGTGCCCCGGCCAGCAACTCGATCATCGCTGCCAAGGCTGAGCCCTTGTGCCCGCCGAAAGTCTGCATGGCCCCCTGCAACGCTGCCTTGGCATCAGTGGTGGGCTGGCCCTGGGCGTCTATGGCCCAGTGCTCGGGGATGGGCTTGCCCTGGCGGGCGTGGAGTTCGATATCACCGCGGGCGATGGCGCTGGTGGCAAAGTCGAACACAAACGGATGGCCGCCCGGTCGCGGCCAGGCGAAGGCCAGGGGGTTGGTGCCGAACACCGGCTGCTTGCCGCCCGCCGGGGCCACCCAACTGTGGCTGGGGTTCATCGCCAGACCCACGAGCCCGGTGGCGGCAACGGCCTCGACTTCTGGCCACAAGGCCGAAAAGTGAAAACAGCGCTTGATCACCATCGCCGCAATGCCCTGGCTGCGGGCCTTTTCGGCCAGCAAGGGCAGGCCGGTCTTGAAACTCAGCAGCGAATAGCCGTAATGCGCATCCACCTCCAGCACCCCGGCGCTGATGTGGCGCACGCTGGGTTCGGCCTGGGGGTCGACCTTGCCTTCGCGCACCGAACGCACGCAGCCGAGCAAGCGGTAGACGCCATGAGAGTGGCACTCATCGCGCTGGCCCTGGGTCACCACCTCGGCAATCGCCTGCGCGTGGGCCTCCGACAGCCCGTGGCGGGCCAGCACCTGCAGCGACAGGGCGTGGACTTGATCCAATGACAAGGTGACGTGTTCAGACATGGCAGGGCCTCATGACCTGGGAACGGTGGTCCCGGTCTAGGGACCAGGGCGCCGTGATGAGCGGGGCTCGCGTGAGCCGGCGAATGCAGCAAAAGACACAGGGTCGCCGTTTCCCCCAGAACGGGCTTGAGCCTTTTCGCCCCTATCAGTGACGAAATCAGCACAGACCCTGGCTCGATAGCGAGGTGTCGGCCCGAGCCTGAAACTATGCCGATTTCGTCATCAGCAGCGATGAAAACCCACAAGCGACCACACCCGATCGCGGCTCACTCTGTAGGCCTTTCTTGCCAGGTGATGCCATGAAACGAATTACCGTCATCGATTCACACACAGGGGGCGAACCCACTCGCCTGGTTATCGACGGCTTTCCCGAACTGGGCAATGGCTCGATGGCCGAACGCCTGGCGCTGTTGCAACGCGAGCACGACCACTGGCGCACCGCCTGCGCCCTGGAACCTCGGGGCAGCGACGTGCTGGTGGGCGCGCTGCTGTGCGAGCCGCAGGCGGCCGACGCCTGTGCCGGGGTGATCTTCTTCAATAACAGCGGTTACCTGGGCATGTGCGGCCACGGCACCATCGGCCTGGTGCGCTCGCTGCATCACCTGGGGCGCATCGAACCTGGCGTGCACCGCATCGAAACCCCGGTGGGCACCGTCGAGGCCACGCTGCACGACGACCTCTCGGTCAGCGTGCGCAACGTCCCCGCCTACCGCCATCGCCAGGCTGTGGCGCTGGACGTGCCCGGGCACGGGCGGATCCATGGCGATATCGCCTGGGGCGGCAACTGGTTCTTCCTGATCAGCGACCATGGCCAGCGCATTGCCCTGGATAACGTCGAAGCCCTGACCGAGTACACCTGGGCCGTGCGCGAAGCCCTGGAGGCAGCCGGAATCCGCGGCGCCAACGACGGGCTGATCGACCATATCGAACTGTTCGCCGACGACCCCGATGCCGACAGCCGCAACTTTGTGCTGTGCCCCGGCAAGGCCTATGACCGCTCGCCCTGCGGCACCGGCACCAGCGCCAAGCTGGCGTGCCTGGCGGCCGACGGCAAACTCGCCCCCGGCGCTACCTGGCGCCAGGCCAGCGTGATCGGCAGCCAGTTCAGCGCCCACTATGAGCAGGCCGGCGAACAGATCATCCCGACCATTCGCGGCACCGCCCATATCAGTGCCGAAGCCACCCTGCTGATCCAGGCCGACGATCCCTTCGGCTGGGGCATCCTGCCGTGACCCAAGCGGCCCAGGCCGATGTGATCGTGATCGGCGCCGGGATCATCGGCGCCGCCTGTGCCCATGAATTTGCCCGGCGCGGCCTGCGGGTGCAGGTGCTGGACAACGCCAGCGGTGGCGCCACCGGCGCCGGCATGGGCCACCTGGTGGCGATGGACGACAACGCCGCCGAACTGGCCCTCAGTCATTACTCCATCGGCCTCTGGAACCAACTGCGCGAGCACCTGCCGGCCGCCTGCGCCTATCGCAATTGCGGCACCCTGTGGCTGGCGGCCGATGCCGGGGAAATGGACCTCGCGCGCAGCAAGCAACGAACCCTGGCCGAACATGGGGTGGCCGGCGAACTGCTTGATGCAGACCAATTGGCCGAACTCGAACCCATGCTCCGCAAGGGGCTGGGCGGCGCCCTGAAGATTCCCGGCGACGGCATCCTCTACGCACCGGCCACCGCCAGCTGGCTGCTGCACAACCACCCAAGCATCAGTCGCCAGGTCGCCACGGTGACAGCGGTCGCGGCCAATCGGGTCGAGCTCGACGATGGCCGCGTGCTGCACGCGGAGTACGTGGTGCTGGCCAACGGCTTTGCCGCCCGGCAACTGCTGCCCGAATTGCCCCTGCGGCCGAAAAAGGGCCACCTGCTGATCACCGATCGCTACCCCAGCCAGGTCACGCACCAATTGGTGGAACTGGGCTATGCCGCCAGCGCCCACGCCAGCGACGGCACCTCGGTGGCGTTCAACGTGCAGCCGCGCCCCACCGGGCAATTGCTGATCGGTTCGTCGCGCCAGTTCGACACCCTGGACCCGGCTGTCGAACCGGCGGTACTCGCGCCCATGCTGCAACGGGCGGTGGATTACCTGCCGGCGCTGGCCGAACTCAACGGCATTCGCGCCTGGACCGGCTTTCGCGCCGCCAGCCCCGATGGTTTGCCGCTGCTGGGCCAGCACCCCAGGCAAGCAGGCCTGTGGCTGGCCCTCGGGCATGAGGGCCTGGGCGTGACCACCGCCCCCGGTAGCGCGCGCGTGCTGGCAGCGCTGATGCTCGGCGAGACATCGCCCATCGACCCTCGTCCCTATTTGCCCGAACGCTTCGCCGTACTGACCGGAGACCCGCGATGATCATCTACCTCGAGCATCAGGCCCTCACCGTGCGCGATGGCCTGACCGTCGCCGCGGCCCTGGCCCACAGCGGCGATGAGCGCACTCGCCGCTCATGCAGCGGTGCCCCGCGCGCGCCGTTCTGCGGCATGGGCATTTGCCAGGAATGCCGTATGACCATCGACGGCCGGCGCCAACTCGCGTGCCAGACCCTGTGCCGCGAAGGCATGCACGTGGAGCGCAGCCTATGACCGAACAACGACTGGACTGCGACATCCTGATCGTCGGCAGCGGCCCGGCCGGTCTCGCCGCCGCCCAGGCCGCCAGCCGCAGTGGCGCCTCGCTGGTGGTGATCGACGACAATCCGCGCCCCGGTGGGCAGATCTGGCGCAACGGCCCGGACACCCGGCTTGATCCGGCCGTGCGCGAGCGCTTCAAGGTGCTGGACTCGCCGCAACTGCGCTACCTCAGCGGCACCCGCATCATCGGCGCCGCCGGCCCTCAGGCGCTGCTGCTGGAGGATGCCGAACACGCCTGGATCATCGATTACCGACAACTGATTCTGTGCTGCGGCGCCCGTGAGTTGCTGCTGCCCTTCCCCGGCTGGACCCTGCCCGGGGTCACGGGGGCCGGGGCCTTGCAGGCGCTGCTGAAAAACGGCCTGCCGCTGCGCGGTGAGCGCGTGGTGGTGGCGGGCAGCGGCCCGCTGCTGCTGGCCAGCGCCGCCAGTGCGCACCAGGCCGGCGCCCGGGTGATCCGGGTCCTGGAACAGGCGCCAAGCGCTGCGTTGGCCGGCTTTGCCACGGGCCTGTGGCGCTGGCCGAGCAAAATCCGCCAGGCCCTGACCCTGGCCACCCCGGCCTATCGCAGCAATGCCCATGTACTGGAAGCCCTGGGCGAGCAACGACTGGAAGCGGTGCGCATCCGCCAGGGCGAGCGCACCCTTGAACTGCCCTGCGAGCGTCTGGCCTGCGGCTTTGGCCTGGTGCCCAACACCCTGCTCGCCAGCCACCTGGGCTGCCAGTTACACGAGCACGCCATCGCTGTCGACCACCAGCAACGCACCAATGTCTCCGGGGTCCTGGCGGCGGGTGAATGCACCGGGGTCGGCGGCAGCGAGCTGGCGCTGATCGAAGGCGAAATCGCCGGGCTGGTCGCCAGTGGCCAGGACGCCGCCGCGGCGGCGCTGAGTCAGCGGCGGCAGCATTGGCAGGCGTTTGCCGATCAGGTTCGCAGCACCTTCACCTTGCGGCCGGAGGTGCTGCAACTGGCGCGCCCGGATACCCTGCTGTGTCGCTGCGAAGACGTGGCCTTTTCCGCCATTGCCGAGCAACCCGGCTGGACCGCCGCCAAGCTGCAATCGCGTTGCGGCATGGGGGCCTGCCAGGGCCGGGTCTGCGCCACGGCGGCGCAAGCCCTGTTCGGTTGGGACCCGCCCCGACCCCGCACGCCCCTGGTGCCGGCGCGCATCGGGACTCTGCTCAAGCGCTAGCCGAGCGGCATGCGGATCGCCGCCCTTGCCACAGCCCGGAGCCTCGCCATAATGAGCAGCGGCTGACAGCCAGGTCATTCAAGGAACGGCAGCATGATCGAACCCGCCACCCTGCACCGGCTGCCCGCAGCCCTGGCGCGCCAGCGCCCCGAAGACATCGAGAGCCTGCTGGGCAGCATGGCGCTGATTGCACCACTGCTCGACACCATTGCCAACGCGGTGTTTTTCATCAAGGACCTGCAGGCCCGCTACCTGATCGCCAACCTGACCCTGGCCCAGCGCTGCGGCTTCAAGAACATTGAGCCGCTGCTGGGCAAGACGTCCGCCGAGGTATTCCCGGCGGTGCTCGGCCCGGTCTATACCGAGCAGGACCAACGGGTGCTGCGCCACGGCATCAGCATCAAGGGCCAACTGGAACTGCACCTGTACGGCAGCCGCGAACCCGGCTGGTGCCTGACCCATAAATTGCCCCTGCACGGGCGCGCGGGGCAGATCATCGGCATGGCCGGCATCTCCCTCGACCTGCAGGCGGCCCACGATACCCACCCGGCCTATGAACGCCTGGCAGCAGTGGACCGCTATATCCGCGAACACTACAGCGAAGCGATCCGCCTCGAGCAATTGACCGAAATTGCCGACCTGTCGATTGCCCAGCTGGAACGCTACTGCAAGCGCATCTTCCACCTCACGCCACGGCAGATGATTCACAAGGCACGCCTGGAACACGCCTCGCGCCTGCTGCTGGGCGAGTTGCCCATTACCGAGGTGGCGCTGCAATGCGGCTACACCGACCACAGCGCATTCAGCCGCCAGTTCAAGGCCCTGACCGGCATCAGCCCACGGCAATTTCGCCACAACGCCACACGCTAGCCAGCGGGCCCGGGTGATCTGTCACTCGCGGCAAAAGGTGGTGTATTCAAACAGGGTGGCAAAGCCCGCCCGACGGTAGATCGACAAACCATCGATCGAAGCCTCAAGCACGCAACACTGCGCGCCCTCGACCTTGGCATACGCCAGGGCGTGCTGGATCAATGCACTGGCATAACCCCGATGCTGGTACTCGCGCTGGGTGCCGATGTCATCGAGCCGGGCCACCCCAGGCCCCAGGGACAAGGTCAGCGAACACACCGGCAATTGCTCGACATACAGGCTGAAATGGCGCAGCGAGCGCCCCGCCGCCAGCGCCGCCCGATGCCGTGCCAGGTATTGGCCAATGCCCTCCTCGCCCGACTCGAAGGCACTCGCCACCGGCCGCGACCAGTCATCCAGGTGCTGGTCGGTGCAACGGATATCGACCTGGCCGGGGGCCGTCCCCGCCGCCTGCCAGGTCGTGAGGTCCAGGTGCATGCAGGTGGTCTGGTCGCTCGCCAGCAGCTGCTGTTGCTGCAACTGCTCATGCACCTGCGCCACCAGCGTGTCACGCACCACCACGCAGAACGGCATCTGCGTGCGTTGCAGAAAGTCGATGCCCTGGGCCAGCTGCGACGCCAGCTCGGGGTCGGCCTGCTTCACCAGCAGCAGGTTCAGGCTGCTGGCCTCGACCCCGGTGCAGTAAGCGCTGAGGCTGCTGCCGAACTGTCGATACAACTGGGAAATGGCGACGAAGAAATCATCCTCCGCCTGGTGATAAAGCTCGATAACCGAAGTATCCGCGCTGGACCTCATGCCTGCCTCCCTGAAACCGTCGCCCCATCATCGGCGCGACAGGCCACACGGTAAGCCCGCAGCCAGGGCGATTCCAGCCTTGCCCTGTTTTATTGTGCGAAGAAGTATTTTCATCTGTAAGCGCAGTTCAACTGCTGAACCCCAGAGTTGCCAATATCCACCAGGCTCACCCCTGACGCCCGTTGCAGGCGTCAGGAGCAATGCCGGCGTTATTCGTAATAGCCGATGGTCTTTTTCAGGGAATCCGAATACTCGTAGATATCATCGATGGAGTTGAGCGGATGGCGGGTTTCATTTTTGTCTTGGTCGAAGATCCCGATGTACTTTTGTGAACGATTGAAATGCAGGCGGCAGATGGGTTTGCGGTTGTTGTCATCGAGCAATATGCCGAAGTAGCTCTGGGTATCTCGCTGCACAATGCGCTTGGCATCGACCACAGAACGCACTACTGCACGCACGATGTGGTAACCCTCCAGTTCCTCCAAGGTGGTAAACACCTTGTCCTCGATCTGGTCGAGTTCCTCTTCCTCCGCGCCCCCAGCAGCCCTCCCGGTAGTGGCCATGACAGCAATCGGCGGTTGAATCGCGCCACTCATTGCCGACTTGAGCCGATCGTTGATCTGGTCATTGAGAAATTGCCCCAGGGCCTTTCTCGTCAGCTCATAAAACTGCTCGCGAACCTTCTGGGTAATCACCCCGTCATAGACCCGCGAAGCAAAGACTTTGACAAAGTCGTCGTCGGGTTTGCTGACCTGCGAAGCGATGACCTTTTTAATCTGACTGACATACTTCAACTCCCCCGCTGCATTGATGATCGACTCGACATCAAAGGCTGACTTGGTGAGTTTTGTCAGTTCCGGCACCGCGTATTCATCGATATCCAACAGGTCGAGTTCGAGAAACGGTTTCTCGTCCATCTTGTTCGGCGCATCCAGGTCCGTAAAAAATTTGTAGACCTGACCATTGGTCAAAATGGATATCCGCGCACTGGTCACGTGAAAGTAGCGAAAGAGTTGCGAGGCATGATTGATATGCAAAGGCTCGCCGATCTTTTTGCACTCGATCAGGATCTGGACTTCACCTTCCTTCATAACGGCGTAATCGATTTTTTCGCCTTTTTTGGTCCCGATGTCACACACGAACTCAGGGGTCACTTCCGTTGGATCGAATACGTCGTATCCCAGCACCGTACTGATGAAAGGCATGACAAAAGCATTTTTTGTCGCCTCCTCAGTTTGAATGGCAGCTGCTTGCAAACGTACCTTGGCAGCGAGACTGGCTAATTTTTCGAAGAATTCCATGGGTGACCTCTTACCTTTTCCGATCCGTGTATGAACATGCTGGCAATTTGCCGGCCAACTGATACTAGACACAAACCGACACAAAGAAAGATTTCCCCTCATATAGCGCTGCAACCTAGGGCCGCTAGACCTCGCGCAGTTAAAAGAAATTCCGCCACCGCGCTGCGGTCAGAAGCTCAGGTCCATTCTGATAAGGAATCCGCTCATGAAGTTTTCCAAGATCTCGCAATCGTTGTCGATGTGGGCCGGGAGCCCGAAGACGTTTCTGGTGGCGGTCGGCCTGATTGTGCTGTGGGGGCTGAGTGGGCCGATTTTCCATTTCAATGACACCTGGCAGCTGATCATCAACACCTCGACCACCATCATCACGTTTCTGATGGTGTTCCTGATCCAGAACACCCAGAACCGCGACAACGACATTTTGCATATCAAGATCGATGAGTTGCTGCGCGCCACCCAGGATGCGCACAACGCGGTGCTGAGCCTCGATGGGCTGGACCTCAAGCAGTTGGAGAAACTGCGCAGCCAGTACAAGGAAATCGGTCGTGGCGATTCCCTCAACCTCGAGGCCTCGGGCGCCGAAGACGGTCGCAAGACCGATTTGAATCAGTGCTGAATTCGCCCCGGGGCTGGCCAGCGGCCGGCACCGAAGCGCTGGGGCTTATGGCAGTGGATTGCCGCCGGTGACGCCGAACACTTCGCCGGTGATGTAGCTCGACTCCTGGGACGCCAGCAGCACATAGAGCGGCGCGCACTCTGCTGGTTGGCCGGGGCGTTTCATTGGGGTTTGCAGGCCGAATTCGGGAATTTTCTCCCGCGGCTGGCCGCCACTGGGCTGCAGCACGGTCCAGATCGGACCGGGTGCCACCGCGTTGACCCGGATCCCCTGCTCGATCACTTGCTTGGCCAGGGCCTTGGTGAAGGCCACGATCGCCGCCTTGGTGGTGGCGTAGTCGAGCAAGGTGGCCGAGGGCTGATACGACTGGATCGACGCGGTATTGATCACCGTGGCCCCGGCCGGCATCAGCGGCAACGCCGCCTTGCAGATCCAGAACATGGCGTAGACGTTGGTTTTCAGGGTGGCGTCGAACTGCTCGGTGCTGAGTTCGGCGATGTGTTGCTGCGCCACCTGCTTGCCCGCCACATTGACCAGGATATCCAGGCCACCCAGTTGCTGATGGGCGCTGCGCACCAGTTCCAGGCAGAAGGCTTCGTCGCGAATATCGCCGGGCAGCGCCACTGCCTTGCGCCCCTCGGCCTGGATCAGTTCGATGACCTGGCGCGCGTCCCGCTCTTCCTCGGGCAAATAGTTGATCGCCACATCGGCGCCCTCCCGGGCATAGGCAATGGCGGCCGCCCGACCAATGCCCGAGTCGCCGCCGGTGATCAGTGCCTTGCGTCCCTTGAGTCGGCCAAAACCCTGGTAGCTCTGCTCACCGTGGTCCGGCCGGGGCGTCATGTCCTGGTCGATACCGGGGGCGGTTTGTGGCTGATCGGGAAATTTCGGCTGCGGGTACTGGGTCAGGGGGTTTTGCATTTCGTACTGATTGCGCACGTGTTGAGTCGACATCGCCGGTCTCCTTGGAAGGGCTGATCAAAATCTGACAGTGGGCTGGGGGCCTGGAACAGGTCGCGGGTGAGCGGCCAAGGCGGCTCACCCGCAGGCCTCAGGAAATCAACGGCTGGCTTGCAGGGCCCGGGCCATTTGCAGGTGATTTTCCAGCTTGGGCAGGGTTTCCTCGGCAAACGCCTGGAGCTCGGGAACCTCGCTGGTCTGGGCCTGCTGCTGGATCTGCTCGATGGCTTCTTCAGTGGCCTTGACCTGGCTGGCGGCGTAGGCGGCGTCGAAGGCTTCGCCTTCGGGCACCTGCGGCATCATGGTCTTGGCCTTGCTCAGCACTTCTTCACGGGGCGCCACCGGCAGGTCCAGTTGCTTAGCGATCTTGGCCAGGTGCTGGTTGGCTGTGGTGCGGTCATTGATCACCACGATGGTGTAGTCCTTGACCTCCTTGGACGAGGTTTTCTGGTGCGCCATGCGGCTGGCTTCAATGTCGGCGATGCCCTTGGCCGAGGCGTCGTCGATAAATGCGGCTGGCGACTGCGCAAAGGCGCTGGTCGCGCCCAGGCTCAGCAGCAGTGCCAGGCTGGCAGTGCGTAATGGGTTGGCCATGCGGCTCATGGTTTCGCCCTCCTTACTCAGGGGTGAACAACTCAGGGTGTGATAACGCGACTCGGTAGTGCCGCCTGTACGGCATGTGAAATTTCGCGGCGACAAAGGTTTAGAAAAATCCCCCTTGCCGCGACGAACGGTGCCTGGCCGCGCCGGCCAACACCTGCCGATCGCCACGCGAACCGCGGACACAGGATGGGCCCCAGGTGCAGGTGCCAGCCACCTCGGGCAAGGTGCTTCAGTAGGCGGCAATCACGCTCGGGAGTGGGCCTTGCGCGCCCGCTTGGCCCGGTACATCGCGTCGTCGGCGTGCTTGAACAGTGACTGTTCTTCCAGGCCATGCTCGGGGTACAGACCGATGCCGATGCTGGGCCGGATGCTCAGGGAGTGGCCGTCCAGGCGCAGTGGGTCGCCCAGCACCTGGCAGATCTTGTCGGCCACGGTGTCGGCGTCCGCGGCCGCCTGCATGCTTTCAAGCAGAATCACGAACTCGTCGCCGCCGATCCGCGCCACGGTATCGCACTCACGCACACAGCCCTTGAGCCGGTTGGCAACGGCCTGCAGCAGCATGTCGCCGACGGCATGGCCGTAGGTGTCGTTGACCTGCTTGAACTGGTCGAGGTCGATGTACAGCAGGGCCATGCGCCCCGATTCGCGCCGGGCCCGGGCCAGTGAATGACGCAGGCGCTCCTTGAGCAGCTCGCGGTTGGGCAACTGGGTCAACTGGTCGTATTCGGCCATGTATTGCAGGCGGGCCTGCAACTGCTGGCGTTCGATGGCGGTGGTCAGTTGGGCGCAGACGTACTGCAGCAGTTCCTGGTCCTGCTCGGTATAGCGTTCGCCCCGCGCGCTCCTGACCACCAGCGCTCCGATGGTGCCTTTCTGCGAGTTGAGCGGCACCCCGAGCCAGCACGTGCTGTCCGGCTCCGGCATGGGTGGGAAAGACTCCGGCAGCGGCTCGCCGGAGTCTGGGGTCAGGCGCAACGGCAGGCCGCTGCGGATCACTTCGGCACACACCCGGCCGGTGAAACTGCCTGTGCGTTCCGGCTGCTGCTCGCTGGGGTCGACATGGTAGGCAAAGCTCATGGCCTGGGAGTGCGGGTCCTGCAGGGCCACTGAAAAATTCAGTGCCGGCAGCCATTCACCGATGATCCGATGCACCCGCTGGAACAGGCCGAGCAGGTCTTCGGCGCCCTGGGCCGCTTCGGAAATCGCATACAGCGCGGCCTGCCTGGACTCGGCCAGCTTGCGCTCGGTGATATCCCGGGCCACGGCAATGCGCAGTTGATCGACCTCCGACCAGCGCGCCGACCAGAGGATATGGGCGATGCGCCCGTCCTTGCGCAGGTAGCGGTTTTCGAAATTGGGCATCGGCACCCCGGCCATGATCTCCCGCGCGGCCTGCAGGGTGCGCTCGCGATCTGCCGGGTGCACCAGTTCGATCATGGCAGTGCCCACCAGCTCTTCGGGGGTGTAGCCGAAAATCCGCTCGCAGGCGGCGCTGACAAAGACGAAGCGGCCGTTGCTGTCCACCGCACACACGGCATCCAGCAACAGGTCGATAAAGCTGGCCAGAGGCGCTGAATTCTTGGTTGCCATCAGGGAAAGGGACTGCCTTGCAAATGAAACGCCGAGTATCAATCCCTGGGCCTGGTCAAACGGCATCGGCCGCTGACGCTTCGCTGCTGCAGCCTTGCAGCGCGGTTATCCCTTGTTGCTGATCAGCCCCGGCAGCGCATGCACCAGGGCATTGATGGCGAAGCCGATGAACATTACTCCGCAAACCCGCGTAATAGCCAGCTCATGGCGCTGGTACAGGGTGCGTATCTGACGGGCACCGACCACGCCGATCAGGATCGCGTAGGCCACCACACCGCCCAGGAAGCTCAGCAGAATCAGCCACGGCAGCATCGACCAGGTCAAGAGCTCGGCGCGGCTGGAAAGCAGCGCGGTAAAGGTCGCCACCGCCACCGGGTAGGCCTTGGGGTTGGTCAGGCCGAACAGAATGCCGTGCCAGAACGGTTGCCGCGCCGCGCCCTGAGGGGCGTCGCTGCCGGTACTGCGGGTGCGGATCGCACGCAGGCCGAGCCAGAACAGGTACAGGCCGCTGAGCACGCCCAGTACATCAAAGGCACTGCTGCCGATCTCACGGGCGCCGACAATGGCGACCAGCGCGGTGCTGCACCAGACCACATCACCCAGCAGATGGCCGCAGAGAAACCCGGCCCCGGCCCGTCGGCCCCGGGCGGCGCCAATGCCGAACACCGCCAGCACGCCCGGGCCGGGGGTGATGCCATAGATAAAGCCGGAAGCGAGCACGGCCAGCAACAGTGATGCAGTCATCGACAAAACTCCGCAATGTGCCCCGCAGACAATGCCTGGCACAGAATCAAGGGGGGATTCTGCACGAAGCCTGGCGCTGATCACCAGCCGGTTCGATCAAAAGACCAGGTCCGGTCGGTAGACCGCAACGCCCTTCTTCGCGACTCGGGCTGGGGCATCAACCCGACCTCGGCGTCGAGCGCCAGCGCCGCCGCGAGCCGGCCGTGGATCGGGCAGGCACCACGCATGGGTTCGCCGCAGCCCTCAGCGCCAGGCCTTCAGACCTGGGGGCACGCTGTAGCGCTGGCCGTCATAACGCAAGGTGGTGGTGGCGGTACGGGTGTGGCTGGAGGCCGTGGTGCAATCGTCGCCCTGCTCAAGGGCTTCGCTGTCGGTGGCCACGGTGGTGACGATCAGGTCGGCGTACCCCTGGCTGCGGGTCTTGGCCACGGCCACGGTACTTTTGCTGTCGGAGAAATGCCCGTTGCAGCGGGTATCCCATTCGCCACTGGAAGACTCCACCACCAGCTTCTTCAGGATCGGACGCAGCGTCTTGCCATCGCGCACGTACAGGGTCAGCCAGGTTTCGCCATCGGGGTTGGCGCGGGAGGAGCCTTCGAAAAAACTGCGGATGCCAAAGGCCCGCACCTGCTCGTTCAAGCGATAGCGCGCCGTGTCGATGCCCAGGCCACGGAAGGTGCTGGTGTCGGAAAGAATCGCCGCAGGCAGGGAGTAAGACGCCTGGACGCTGCCGTTGCGACTGGACACCAGCGCCAGCTGCAGCTCATAGCTGCCGGGCTCTTCGGGCGGCAAGGCCTGTTGCGGATGCTCCAACCGCGCCTGCCCGGTGATTCGGGTGCCGGGGTAGGCTGGCCAGTCCTTGCACACCTCATACAGCACCTCGGCCCCGGAATAGGCACTGGCTCGGCATTCGGCCGCAGCCTGGACGGCGACGCCACACAGGCCCAGCGCGATCACGCCACGCAGGCAAAACCGCTTCATGTTCATCCACACCTCTTGAAAATGTTCATTCATCACGCAGGCCCTGGGGCACCACGTAGCGTTGGCCGTCGTAACGCAGGGTGACCTGGCTGACCTGTGGCGGGCTGTTTTTTTCCAGGCATTGGTCGCCGCGCTGGGTGGCTTGGCGCTTGACCACAGAGGTCTTGACGATCAGGTCGGCGAAGCCGTGGCTGCGGGTGGTGGCCATGGCCAGGGTACGTTTGCGGGTGCTGAATTGGCCCTGGCAGCGACCTTCGCTTTCGCCCCCGTACTGATACACGTTGAGGTCGCTAAGCAGCGGGCGCAGTGCTTGCCCCTGGACCACGAACAGCGAGAGGTTTTCACTGGCGAACGGGTTGTACATCGATTCGTGGCTGAAATGGCTGCGAATGCCGAAGGCGCGAACACCTTCGCCCACCTGATAACGCGCGGTGTCCACGGACAACCCATCGAAGGCAACGGCATCGGAGCTGATGGCTTGTGTCTGCGTGTAAGACGCCTTGACCTGCTGGCTGCCCGCATCGACCTGGGTCACGAGCAGGTCGAACAGGCCGGCCTGCGCTTCGCCCGTGACGTTATCGGGCGCGGTGGCCAGGGCGCGGATCTGCACCCCGGCCTGGGCCGGCCAATCCTTGCACGCCGTGTACCCCAGGGTGCCCGGTGGCAGCGGCGGTTCCTGGCATTGCGCGTGACTCTGGCTGGCCAACAGCAGCAGGCCACTGGCGGCCAGGCCTGTCAGCAAAGGGTGGTTGAAGATCATTGCCTGCTCCCTGCGTTACCCAAAAAAGCCCGTTTCGGCGGCGCACTATCGCCGCTCAGCCGGTTGCTTTCAATGGTGCAGGCCAGGGAGTGTGAGGGCACGCCGGCCCCTGAGGTTCAGGGGCCGGCGTGGGGTGCGGGGTCAGCGGATCAGAAGGCGCTGCGGAAGATTTCTTCGATCTGCCGTTGGTCCGCCGCCCGAGGGTTGGTCAGGCCGCAGGCGTCTTTCAGGGCGTTGGCGGCGAGGATCGGGATGTCCGGCAACTTGGCGCCCAACTGGCGCAGGCCGGCCGGGATGTCCACGTCCCGTGCCAGGCTGCGAATCGCGGCGATGGCCGCCTGGGCGCCCTCTTCCGGGCTGAAGCCGCGAATGTCGGCGCCCATGGCGTGGGCCACATCGGTCAGGCGTTCGGCACAGACCGAGGCGTTGAAACTCTGCACATGGGGCAGCAACACCGCATTGCACACACCGTGGGGCAGGTCATAGAACCCGCCCAACTGGTGCGCCATGGCATGCACGAAACCCAGGGAGGCATTGTTGAAGGCCATGCCGGCGAGGAACTGGGCGTACGCCATGTTCTCCCGGGCCGTGAGGTCGGAGCCGTCGTGCACCGCCTGGCGCAGGTTGTTGCTGATCATGTCGATGGCTTTCAACGCACAGGCGTCGGTGATCGGGTTGGCCGCAGTCGACACATAGGCTTCGATCGCGTGGGTCAGGGCGTCCATGCCGGTGGCGGCAGTCAGGCCCTTGGGCATGGCGACCATCAGCGCCGGGTCGTTGACCGACAGCAGCGGCGTGACGTTGCGGTCGACAATGGCCATTTTCACGTGGCGCGCTTCGTCGGTGATGATGCAGAAGCGGGTCATCTCGCTGGCAGTGCCGGCGGTGGTGTTGATGGCGATCAGCGGCAGCTGCGGCTTGGCCGACTGGTCGACGCCCTCGTAGTCGCGGATATGCCCGCCATTGGTGGCGCACAGGGCAATGCCCTTGGCGCAGTCATGGGGCGAACCGCCGCCCAGGGAAATCACGAAATCGCAGTTGCCCTCGCGCAGACGCAGCAGGCCCTGTTCGACGTTATCAATGCTCGGGTTGGGCTTGGCGCCGTCGAACACCAGCGAGTCGATGTCCTGCATCGCCAGCTTCTCGGCGATCATGCTCGCCACCCCGGCTTTGGCCAGGCCGGCATCGGTGACGATCAGCGCCTTGCGAAAGCCGTAGTTGCGAATCGCGTTCATGGCCTCGTCGAGACAGCCAATGCCCATGATGTTGACCGCGGGAATAAAAAACGTGCTGCTCATGGAAAATCCTCTTGGCTGGGCCGAACCGCGAAACGCCAATTCAGCAAATGCCTACAGGATCGACCCATCGGTCACCGCCGATCTTGACCTGGCTCAACAGTCGGTCGTGATAAAGTCGGCGCCCTGTGCCTTGAGACGACGAACCGCGATGATGGATTTCCAGGAATTTGACGCCAACCTTGAAGACTGGGAGGCCTTGCGCGCCAGCACGCCGATTGCCGGGCTGTTGATCGGCAATGGTGCCAGCCGTGCGGTCTGGGACGATTTCGCCTATGACTCGCTGTTCGAAAACGCGCGCACCGTCGAAGAAAAACCCCTGAGCCAGTCCGAACTGAGTGTGTTCGATGCCCTGCAGACCCGCAGCTTCGAACAGGTGCTCGGCGCCCTGAAGACCACCAGCCGGGTCAACAAGGCCCTGGCCGTGAGTTCGGCAGCGCCGCGCAATCGCTACTACGCGATCAAGGAAGCGCTGATCAACACCGTGCACGCGGTGCACATCCCCTGGCGCCTGGTGCAGCCAGCGAGCCTGGCCTTGATCAATCAGGAACTGCGCCGCTATCGCACGGTGTTCACCACCAATTACGACCTGCTCAACTACTGGGCGATCCAGCATGACAACCCGGGTATCGACGACCTGTTCCACGGCAGCGAACCGATGTTCGATGTGCGCGATACCGCCAGCAGCGACACGCGCTTTTTGTACCTGCACGGGGGCCTGCACCTGGTGCGCAACGTCGACGGCAGCGCACGCAAACTGACCTCCACCGAGGGCACGCTGCTGGGCAGCTTCGCCATCAACAACACCATCAAGACCCTGGATGACGTGCCGCTGTTCGTCACCGAAGGGCCGCTGGCAGACAAGCTCAAGACCATTCGCAGCAGCGATTACCTGTCGTTCTGCTACGAGCAACTGCTGGGCCACGGCGACGCCTTGTGCATCTTCGGCCACAACCTCGGCCCCCAGGACAACCACCTGGTGCAAGCCATCCGCCAATCCGGGAGCAAGACCCTGGCGATCTCGATCCACCCGCGCAGCAAGGCCTTTATCCAGCACCAGAAACGCCACTACGCCACGCTGTTCGACGGCATGGACGTGACGCTGCGTTTCTTCGATGCCAAGAGCCATGCGCTGGGCAATCCGAAACTGTCGGTGCCTGTCGAACGTTGAATGCGTAACCCCGCGCATCCCCCTGTAGCCGCTGCCGCAGGCTCGGAGCCGCGTTCGGACGCTGGCCCTTACCGGCGCCGTGAGGCGTCAGGCAAATGGAGGTCGTTGCAGATGGCCTGCGCAGCCTCGCACGCTCGGCAGCGGCTACAACGCTCAACGACGGCGTTGTGTGTCATGCAGGTCGCTACTGCTCCCCGCTATGCACCACCACCAGCAACTGCGCCTGGACCTCGCCCACCGAGCGGATGCGGTGGGGTTTCTGGGCGTTGAAGTGCAGGGCGTCGCCGCGATTGAGCAGCACCCGTTCGCTCATGAAGTCGACTTCGACCTGGCCTTCGTGGACAAACAGAAACTCCTCCCCCAGGTGCTCCTTGAAGGTCTTGTCGCTGAACTCCCTGGCCGGATAAATGATGAACGGCAACAGGCTGCGCTCGCTGACCTGATGGGCCAGCACCGCATATCCCGGCTGGTCGCCGGCCGCCAGGGACTGGCGCTGGTCGCTGCGTACCAGGCTGTAGCTGTCGAGGCTGACGGCGTCTTCGGCGAACAGTTCCTCGACCTTGACGTTCAATGCCTTGGCCAATTTCAGCGCCGCGGCAATCGATGGCGTGTTCAGCCCGCGCTCGACCTTGGACAGGTAACTCTTGGTCATCCCGGATTTTTCAGCCAGGGCCTCCAGAGTCACGCCAAGTTTTTTTCTGAGTAATTTCAAACGGATAGACATGTAGAGCGGTTAATCCATTGAGGAGGCGACGATTTGTGCTTGCCAATGACACAAAGTGTCATATAGCCTCTTTAGTGTCATTTGCTTTAACCCAACGACCTTGCGAGCAGCGGGGGCTGGCAAATCCGACGTCCAATAGACTCAGCAAAGGACACCGATATGGCCAAGACATTAGCACTACCCAAAGAGCAACTGGTCAAGCAGGCGCTGACCCAGATGCAAAACACCCTGGCGGATAATACGTGGACCGACCGGCAAAAGCTGGCCCTGACCTGCCGCATCCTGTTCGAGAACGGCCACGACTCCGGCCTGGCCGGGCAGATCACCGCCCGCGGCCCGCAACCCGGGACCTACTACACCCAGCAATTGGGCCTGGGTTTCGACGAAATCACCGCCGGCAATCTGTTGCTGGTCAACGAAGACCTGGAGGTGCTCGAAGGCCACGGCATGCCCAACCCGGCCAACCGCTTCCACAGTTGGGTGTACCGTGCGCGGCCGGATGTGAACTGCATCATCCACACGCACCCGACCCACGTCGCCGCGCTGTCGATGCTGGAAGTGCCGCTCGAGGTGTCGCACATGGACCTCTGCCCGCTGTATGAAGATTGCGCGTTTCTCGAAGGCTGGCCGGGGGTGCCGGTGGGCAATGAGGAAGGCGAAATCATCGCCTCGGCCCTGGGCGACAAGCGCGCCATCCTGCTCTCGCACCATGGCCAACTGTCCAGCGGTGCGAGCATCGAGGAAGCTTGTGTGATCGCCCAGTTGATCGAGCGTGCGGCCAAGTTGCAGCTGCTGGCCATGGCCGCCGGCCGCATCAAGCCGATCCTTCCGGAACTGGGGCGCGAAGCCCATGACTGGATTTCCCGGCCCAAACGCCACGCCGCCGCCTTCAACTATTACGCTCGGCAGAACCTCAAGCAGCACGCCGATTGCCTGAACTGAAACCACCCGCACATTAAAGGAGCGACCCCATGTCGACCCCACGCATTCACGGCATCATCGGCTACACCATCACCCCCTTCAGCGCCAACGGCGAACAACTGGACCTGGACGCCCTGGGTCGCTCCATCGACCGCCTGATCGACAGCGGCGTGCACGCCATCGCGCCCCTGGGCAGCACCGGCGAAGGCGCCTACCTGAGCGACGCCGAGTGGGACCAGGTCAGCGAGTTCAGCATCCGCCACGTGGCCAAGCGCGTACCGACCATCGTCAGCGTGTCCGACCTGACCACCGCCAAGGCCGTGCGTCGCGCGCGCTTTGCCGAGCGCCACGGCGCCGATGTGGTGATGGTGCTACCGGCGTCGTACTGGAAACTCAGCGCGGCGGAAATTCTCGCCCACTACCAGGCCATCGGCGCCAGCATCGGCGTGCCGATCATGCTCTACAACAACCCGGCCACCAGCGGCACCGACCTGCCGGTGGAGCTGATCCTGAAAATCTTCCACGCCGTGGAAAACGTGACCATGGTCAAGGAGAGCACCGGCGACATCCAGCGCATGCACCAGCTGCAATTGCTCGGTGAAGGCCAGGTGCCGTTCTACAACGGTTGCAATCCCCTGGCTCTGGAAGCCTTCGCCGCCGGTGCCGCCGGCTGGTGCACCGCCGCGCCGAACCTGATCCCCGAGCTCAACCTGGCGCTGTACCAGGCGGTGCTGGCCAACGACCTGAACCAGGCCCGCGCGCTGTTCTACCGCCAGTTGCCGTTGCTCGACTTCATCCTCAAGGGCGGCCTGCCGACCACCATCAAGGCCGGCCTGGAGCTGACCGGGCTGCCCGTCGGCGAGCCGCGCCGGCCGCTGTTTGCCCTGGACGACGCCGGGCGCCACCAGTTGCGGCAGTTGCTCAACACCCTGGGTTGAATCCAGGCCGAAAAAAAACCCGGGCGCATCTGCGCTCGGGCTTTTGCCTGGGCGATGGCCAGCCACTGCTCAGTGGCTGTTCAACGCCGCCGCCGGCATCGGCTTGAAGATCGGGTCCTTGAGCATCTGCGCGATAAAGTCATCGGTGATGCGCTGCACGTGCGGGTACTGGCCGCCATCGAGATTGACCCAGCCGCGCCAGGAGCTGGTGTGATTGCTGATCAGGTATCGGGCCAGCGGCTGGTCGCCACGGCTGACATGGAAAACCACCTGGCTGTCCCAAGTGGCCGGGGCCGGCACGATAAACAGGGTCAGGGCGCTGAGCAGGCCCAGGGGGATATTCTGCCAGCCGAAGTAATCACTGTTGGCCGCCACGATCACGTTGTAGCCCTCGGCGCTGTGGCCATCGAGCACCTGTTCGAAGGTGCCACGGCGCCGCAGTTCATTGCGGATCAGCGCACCGGGGATGGGTCCGATCACGCTGACATTGATCGGCGGCAGCGACTGGCGGTAATCGACCTCGGCCGGCTTGAGGCTGTGAGTGGTCTGGCATCCGCCGAGGCCCAGCATCAGCAGCACCCACAAGCAAAACGTACTGCGCATCACAGGTCTCCCGACAGCATGGCTTTAAGCATCGAGGCCTTGGGCCCCTGCTCCTTGACGATCAACGGCGTGGCTTCTTCCATTTTCTCCAGGTCGACCCGTTGCAGGCTTGGCACCTGCGGGTACTTGGCCCGCACCAGGGCGGCATCGCGCTCCAGATGATCGCTGTGCAGGAAGATGCATTTGGCGCCACCAGCCGACAGACACCCGGCGCGGAAATCACCGACGTAATAGGCCTTGCCGGCTTCCAGCTCCAGGGGGATGGAGAAGTCTTCACGGCTCCAGGAGGTGGCGTTGCCGCGATCGAAATGCAGGTTGTAGATCTCATAGCGCCCGGGCTTGAGCGGCATCACGAACAGGCTGCCGATGCCGTGCCAGGTCTCGCGCACATCACGTGGGGTACGGGCATAGAACTGGTTGTACAGACGCGCGGTGGCAAACCCGTCGCCACCCCGTGGACGGATCAGCAGCTTCTGTTCGTTGGCGGTGTACACCGCCTGCGGCCAGATACCGACCACACCCACCACATAAGCCACGCCCAACTGCGGGTCGGGGTTCATGCTGTCGGCAATTTTGGTGGGAGACAGGCTGTAGCAGCCGCTCAGGGCCAGCAGCGCGGCGAGTAAGACGAGAGGG
The DNA here is from genome assembly GCF_059862355.1 of Pseudomonas sp. MF09150. Lineage (NCBI taxonomy): Bacteria > Pseudomonadati > Pseudomonadota > Gammaproteobacteria > Pseudomonadales > Pseudomonadaceae > Pseudomonas > Pseudomonas sp. MF09150. The sequence goes on from NZ_JCBCUS010000016.1 coordinate 69,383, forward strand.
CGAATCATGAGGTCGCAGGTCCCTTGGACGATGATCGATAACGTCAGCCAGGGCACCAGGCATCCCCACTTCCCTGTGACGGGCGCGGAGGATAAAACAAGCGATAGCATTTCGCCATAATTCGGTCGTCAAACCGCTGACGGTTTATCTCGAAGACAGCCAGGCTGCGCCGCCCCTGGGAGCGGCGAGCCTGTAAGGACGCGGCCTACAGCGCCGGCGCGGTCTTGTCCTTGATCGGACCGACGGGGCCATTGGCCTTGACGCTGGCGATGCCTTTTTCCAGCGCAGCGCTGGAGGAATAGGCCTCGCCGTTGCCGATGACCTGGTGGTTGGCGGCCTTGAGGTTGAAGTACGGATGACCGTCCTTGGTGGTCTTGCGTTCGTAGCGCTCATCCAGTGCGCTGTTGGTGCGTACCGCAGCGATGCCATTTTCGGCGGCGCTGCGGGTGGTATACAGCTCGCTGGTGAGCAGGGTTTCGGCATTGGCCGCCTTCAGGACAAAACGGAACTGGCCATTGCTGCTTTTGCTCAACTCGTACCATCCGGACATAAACGTGCTCCTTGGGTGATCAGGCAGTGAAGGGTGCCTTGAGAGTAAAGACCCTGGCCAAACTTTAGCCACCCGCCCTCAACCACCCCTCGCGCCCTCCTCCACCACGCCCAGGCCCTGGGGTTGACGCTGGCGCAGCAGCACACTCACCGCCGCCCACACCGCCAGGGTCACACCGGCCAGAAACAGCATCACGGCGCGGTAACCGTTGAGAAAGGCAGCGTGCCCATCGTCCACCGGGGTCGCGGAAAAGTGGTGATACAGGCCCACCCCCAACGCCAGGCCCAGGCCGCCGCCGACGTTGTGCAAGGTCATCAGCGAGCCCATGGCCACCGAGCCGACCTCCTGGGGCACCGAGGAAATCCCCAGTACCGTCGATGGCCCGAGAATGCTCGCCCAGCCCAGGCCCATGATCACAAAGGCGGCCAACAGGTACGGCAGCGAGGTCTGGCCATCGAAACCGGCCTGCAACAGCGCCGACAGCACAAACAACAGCAACCCGGTCTTGATCAGCAGCGCCGGGCCCTTGCGGTCCACCAAGCGTCCCACCAAGGGCGAGAGCACGGCCACGCCGAGGGTGGTGGGCAGCAGCAGCCAGCCGCTGGCCTGCACGCTTTCGCCACGGATCAACGCCAGGTACAGCGGCATGACAAAGAACGCCACGCAATAGAACACCGCCAGGCCAAAGCTGGCCAAGACCCCGGCGACAAAGCGCCGGTTGGCGAACAGTTTGAGGTCGATGATCGGCGCCGCGACCCGTTGTTCAACCGCCACAAAGGCCGCCAGGGCCAATACGGCAATGGCGATCAGCGCCAGGGTGGTCGACGACCCCCAGCCCCAGGCCGCGCCCTGGACGATCACCAGCACCAGACTCGGCAAGCCGATCAGCAACAGCAGCGCCCCCAGCCAATCCAGGCGTGCCCCGCTGGCGGGTGCCCGCGATTCGTCGACGCTGACGCTGCAAATGGCCAGGCTCAGGAGCACGAATGGCACGTTGATCAGGAAGATCCATTGCCAGCCAAAGGCGCTGGTGATGACACCGCCAAGCACCGGCCCGATGGCCAGGCCCACGCCGTTGACCCCGAACAGCACGCCAAACGCCTTGCCCTGTTCGGCGCTGTCGAAGGTACTGGAGACAATCGCCCCCGACGCGGTGTAGAGCACCGCGCAGGCCAGGCCCTGGACGATCCGGGCGACGATCAGGCCGTCGATCCGGCTGGCCAGCCCGGCCGCCAATGACGCCAGGCCAAACACCGTCAGGCCGATAAACAGCACGCGCTTGCGCCCATGCAGATCAGCCAGGCGCCCCACCAGCACCATGAAACTTGAAAGGGCGAGGATAAAACCGTTGATCACCCATTGCAGGCTGTCGACCGAGGCGCCGAGGTCGGTTTGCAGTGCCGGCAGCGCGGTGTTGACGATGGTGAAATCGACACACCCGAGAAAACTGGCAATGCTCACTCCGAGCAGTGCCCACCATTTGCGTTGCTGTTGCGCAAAAACGCTCATGGAAACTCCTTAACGAAAAATCATGGAAATCTGCTGCCGCTGCGGCCGGCCGGGCCCTGGGCTGGACGATGGGCGGTTGGGCCGAGATCGTCCGGGGGCTGAGGGCCAGCGCCGCCTCGTACCTTGGCAGCGGCTACAGATGGCGGGTTGCAGGTGGGGCTAGATGGCGATGGCTCCACTGGACCAGTTGGGGTGGATGACGCCGGGCAAGGTGAAGGGGATCGGGATCCCGCGTTTCTTGAACTTGAGCGGCAGCCAGCGCACCCGGTCCGGGCTGTGGGGCTCGATCAACAGGTCGCGGCTGGTGGCCATGGCGGCGGTCATCTGCTGCGGGTACAGCACGTAGTCATACCCCTCGGCCGCCCACAGCGGCAGGATGATCGGGATTTCCTCGAGGATGTATTCGCGGCACTGGGCCGCCGCGCGCTCGATGTCGGCGTGTTCGTCCCGCAGACGCAGGCGATCGGTAAACACCGCGATGGTGCTTTCAATCGCTTCGCGCAGTTCGTGGCGCTCGTGGTAGACCAGGTTCAGTTGCTGGCGCAGTTCGGCGTAGTGATCGCTGGCCAGTTCCTGGTTCCAGCGGGTGATCTGGTACGGCACCCGCAGGCCATCGAGGATGCTCTGGTTGCGCGCCAGCCAGGCATCGCCGTCGCGGATCGAGGCCGACAGCGCTTCGCCCGGAGATTTGCCGTGCTTGTTGTGGCGCTGCAAGGTGTCGGCCACCACCACTTTGACGTGGCTGAAGCCGGACTGATTGATCAGGTGGATGGTCGAACGCAGCTTCTGGTCCTCGTGGTATTCCTGGCCGACGCTGACCGCCAGCACCACACGCTTGCCTTCGAACTCATGTTCTTCGCCGCCCTTGTTGAAGTAGGCCTTGAGGTTGATTTCCTGCACGTTGCTCATGGGGTTAGCTCCAGTAGGCCAAAGGCTGGTGTTCGCCGTAAAAACCGATAAAGACGCCGAGGGTGATCCGGGTGCTGCTCGCCGAAGGGCGGACCGCGTGGATCAGCCGTGGGTTGAGCAGGATCAGGTCGCCCGGTTCCGGCTTGATCACAAAATCCGGGGGCGGCAGCAGGTGGCGTTCGATGCCGTAGGCGCGCTCGCCGCGCAGGCGGTTGTATTCCTCCTCGTCGGGCTCGATGCCCCAGATCTCCAGCTCGCCGCCGTCTTCAGGTATCTCCAGGTAAATGTTGGTCGACAGCTGGCTCAGCAGCGGCTGGCTATGGCCCTCGGGCGCATTGCGTTCGAGGTTGTCGGTGTGCGGCGTCAGGTCCACGCCGCTGCCCTGGAAACGGGCGATGCCGACGAAGCATTTCTGCCCGTCCACCTGCAACAGGTGCGCGCCCTGGGGCCAGACTTCGTCCAGCAACAGGCGCAACTCGTCGATGGGTGAGGCCAGCGGGCGGAACACCTGGCGGATCTTGCGGATATTGCCCAGCGCCTGGGCGTGGTACTCGGCGCGGCTCTGCTCGTCCTGGATTTCGATGTAGGCCTTGCCGATGCGCACGAATTCCTTTTGTTCGCTGAAGGCGCTGCGCAGCTCGTGCTGGTACAGATGATCGCGCGCCACCTGCAAGGTATCCGGTGGGCAGAAACCTTTGAGCTGCACCCCATAAGAGCGCTTCTCCACGACATCGAGGATATGCCGTGCTTCAAGTTGATCGGCAGTAATGACTGTAAACATGCAAGCTCCCTTATTCCCTGGAAGTAGTGCGAAGAGAACAACGTAATATTTTGTTGCAAAGCCACCTTAGTCAGCCAAAAGTCCGTTGTGAAATACCCTTTACCTCTATTATCCAAACTTAAAAATGTATTGAAAAAAGAGCGAAAAAGGCCCTGCAACAGCCTTTACAGGCCGAGCAACAACGTACTTTCAAATACACTAAGAGCGCACGAGCAAATAACTTCAATCGCCGCACATAACAGCAAAACTCCCGAATTTAATTAATGAAAGCTTCATCTTCTTACTTCACTTCATTGAAGCGGTCATCAAAGTAGGCCGGTGCATCGAATGTGCTCTGGATAATGCCCTCCTCGCGATACAGATCGGCGGTGTGCTGGACGTCCTCGATCACCGCCGGGCCGATGGCGATCCGTTGCGGTCGTGAATAACGATTGGAACGTTCGTGGATTTCCACCGGCAGGCCGCTGTACACCGCCTGGATCCGGGAGAACTCTTCCTGGTGCTGGTCGGCCCAGACATAGGCCCGCGCCAGGCGCCGCAGGAAATCGTCGATCTGCGGCGCCTTGTCCTGGATCGCCTGATCGCTGGCCACCAGCAACATATGCCCGGCGAACAAGCCCTCGCCGCTGATCAGCACCCGGGTTCCACCGGCCATCTGCACCATGCTGGTGTAGGGGTCCCAGGTCGACCAGGCATCGGCCTGACCGTTGGCCAGCACGCTGCGCGAGTCGCCGGGCTGGAGGAAAATAAACTGCGCATCGGTGCCATGCAGGCCCACCGAGCGCAGGGCCGCCAGGGCCAGGAAATGGCCGATGGAACCGCGGGTAGTGGTGATGCGCCGGCCCTTGAGGCTGGCGGCGTCGGTCAGGGGCGAATCCTGGTTGACCACGATTGCCACCGCGGTCGGCGTGACCTTGAGTTTGATCACCCCGACGGTCTTCATCGCCGCCCCGGCCGCCGCCGCAAACACAAAGGGCGCATCGCCCAGGGCACCGATGTCCACCGCCCCCGCCGACAGTGCCTCGGCGGTCGGTGCCGCGGCGGCAAAGGAGGCGAATTCGATCGGGTACGGCACCTGCTCCAGCTCGCCGGCGGCCTGCAGCAGAATCTTCAGCGACTGCTTCTGGCTGGAGACCCGCAACCGGTTGTCGGCCTGGGCTGCGGTGCCCAGCAAACACAGAATCAGCAACAGCATCCTGTAGCCGCTGCCGAGCCCGCGAGGCTGCGCCGGCCCGGCCAGGCACCGCAACGCAGCACGCACACCCCACTGCATACCCACCTCTTAAAACGCCAGGCTGACGCGGCTGTAGTAATAACCACCGCCCAGCCCATACGGCGAAAACATCCCGTACTCATAGGTCCCGGCCCACGCCTTGAGGCCGATCTTGTCCGGGTACTCGTCGAACAGGTTGTTGGCGCCCAGGGCCACGGTGAGGTTCTTGGTCACGTCGTAGGCCACATCGATATCGGTGATCCACTTGGCGCTGTAGGTACGGTCGTTGGCCGGAATGTTCGAGCCTTCGGTGTACTCGCCAAAACGCGTCAATTGCAGGTTGGTGGTCCAGTCGCCGACCTTGTAGTTGGTCGACAGGATCCACTTGTCCTTGGGCGTGGACTTGGTCAGGTCGATCTGCTGCTGGCGGTCGAACAGCACATAGTTCGAACCCAGCCGCGCCAGGGCCGCCGGGGTGTCGGCCAGATCACGGATGGTGGTCTTGTTGTGGTTGTAGGCAACACTCCACTTCGCCGTGCCGTATTCACCGAACGACTGGCTGTAGTCGGCCACCAGGTCCACGCCCTTGGTCCGGGTGTCGGCGGCATTGGTGTAGTACTGCCCGGCCAGGTTCGGCGACAGGCCGTTTTCCACCAGGATCTGCGAGACCTGGGTGCCTTGCAGCAGGCCGGTCTGGAGAATCCGCTTGTCGATGTCGATCAGGTAGAAGTCGGCGGTCAGGCGCAGGCGCTCGGCCGGTTCGGCGGTAAAGCCCAGGCTGTAGTTGCGCGAGGTTTCCGGCTCCAGGTCGCGGGCACCCAGGGCCACGGCTTCCGCCGAGTTGGGGCGCATCTGCTTGGTACGCACCGAGGTGGTGGTGCCGCCCGCGCCGAACTGGGTCACGGTGCTGGTGGTGGAGAACACGCTCTGGGCCAGGGACGGCGCACGGAAGCCGTTGCTCACCGCCGCCCGCACCGCATACCCGGGGATGAACTCATACCGGGTGGTGAGCTTGCCACTGGTGGTGTCGCCGACCCCGAGGTTGTACTTCTCGTAGCGCCCGGCCGCGCCGACGTACCAGTTGGGGGTGATATTGAGGCCAAAATCGACATAGGCCGCTTCGCTGTGACGCTCCAGGCTGTAGGCGTCCTCCGGGGTGGTGCCGTTGACCGAGAACAGCCCCGGGTCCGGGCGCACCCCGGCGAACGGGCCGACATTGGGCACGTAGCTGCCGTAGTTGTAGGAGTTGGGTTCACCGCTTTCGAGGGCGTATTTCTCCCGCCGGTATTCCAGGCCGAAGGAGGTTTCCAGCGGGCTGCTCCAGCCGATGTCCAGGGCCCGGGAGAAGTCCAGGTTGTTGGTCCACTGGTCGAACACCAGGTTGCCGAGGTGGAAGTCGTGCTGGCCGTAGGGGCCGTTGGAAATGTTCAGGTTGTTGGCGGTGTCCAGCACGCCGCGGTCCTTGCCGTAGGTGCTCGACAGGTCCCAGTCCCAGCCGCCGGCCAGGCCCTTGGCGCCGCCGGCAACCTGGAAGTCGGTCTCGTGGATCTCGCGCCGCGCCTGGCCGCCATTGGGGTATGGCGCGTTCGGCACGCCGGCCAGGCTGGTGATGTCGGTGGGCTTGCGGTGGCCCAGGTCCTTGTTGCTGTTGCGGTAGCTCAGGGTCGAGAACGAATACAGCTTGAGGTCGTCCTGCAACGGCAGTTCGGCGTTGTAGGCGACGCTGGTGGTGCGGTCGCGGCCCAGGCCGTACTCGGTGCCCCAGCCCTGGCGATTGCTTTCACGGGGGTCGGGGGAACCATCGGCCTGGTTGAAATACAGCTGGCCGGTGGCGGCGCTGGAGCGCTCGTAGGGTTCCTGGATCTTGGCGTCCCACGACAGGTTGAAGAAGCCCCCGTTCTCCCCCAGCTTGTTGCCCCAGTTGAAGGCTTCATGGCCGGTGGTGCCGTCGCCGTCGTAGTACTGGCCCAGGCTGGTGTCGGAAGTCAGGCCCTCGGCATTGCGCTTGAGGATGATGTTGATCACCCCGGCAATCGCGTCCGAACCGTATTGCGCCGCCGCGCCGTCGCGCAGCACTTCGATGCGCTCGATGGCGGCGGTGGGAATCAGGTCCAGGTCCACCGGCACCGAAGCGTTGCCGACCCGCGCGCCGTTGTTGATCAGGGCCGAGTTGTGCCGGCGCTTGCCGTTGATCAGCACCAGTACCTGGTCGCCGCCCAGGCCGCGCATGCTGACGCCGCGCACCAGGAACGCCGTGCCGCCGCCGTTGATGGTCGGCACGTTGAACGACGGCAGCAGCCGCGCGAGCATTTCCTTGAGGCCGTTCTGGCCGATGGTGCGCAGTTGTTCGCTGTCGATCACATCGATCGGCGCCGGGCTGTCGGTGACGGTGCGCTGCTGGCTGCCGCGAACCCCGGTGACCACTACGGTGCCGAGGGTTTCATCGGCAGCCAGGACGTTGGGCGGCAAGGTCAGGCCGAGCAGGCCAAAGCTGAGCGGCGCCACGCCGACGAGGGTTTTGTGCAAGTTGGAACGCATGGCTGAAGATCCTTTTGAGCGGCGCTTAGTGCGACCTGGCGGCAACGGTTTCGACTTCGATCAAGGCCCCGGGCAATACCAGCCCGGCTACCTGCACCGTGGTTCGCGCCGGTTTCAGCGGCTGTTTTTCAGTGCCGAAGAACTCGCGGAAGGCCCGTTGCAGGCCATCGAAATCCAGCTTGCCGCCCAGGGCCGGGTCGCCCACCAGGTAGATCCGCAGTTGCACCACATCGCCCAGCTTCAGGCCCTTGCCGGCCAGGATCGACTCGACCTTGTGCAGCACTTCGCGGGTCTGGGTTTCGGTATTGCCGGCGGCGCGGATCTGCTCCTTGCCGGCCTTGGGGTCGACCGGGTCCGGCAGCAGGCCGGAGAGGTAGGTCACTTCGGTGCCGGCGGGCAAGGTCACCGATTGCAGGATCGGCGAATTCGGATAGGTCGACGGCACACGCTCGATGGACGCGGCCCAACTGCTGCTCGCGGCAAAAACGATCCCCAACCCCAACAAGGCTTTTTTAAAAGGCATGACAGACGCTCCAAGGTTATTTAATGCCAGCCTCGGAGGTCCGCTACCTGGCAAATCAGTGACTGCTGTTTTGATGAAAGCGCGGCTTTTTCAGGCCGTTTGCTTGAGTGGCGAGCTTTGCGCCCGCTCGAATAAATGGCGCACTACGCGCCGCGCTGCGCCGGCAGCGGCTTCCTGCCAGATGCCGACGCCGCTGTGGGCCAGGCCGTCGCTGGTCAGGTAGACCCGGCCCTGGGCCTGGTTCAGCAACTGGTAATCGGGCTCGGCCACGGCGTGGTTGATCCAGGGCCCGAGGTTGTAGGGGATCTTGCTCCAGGCAATCGCCAGGGGCTTGCGCAGTTCATGGCTGTGGCCGGGGTGCAGCAGCTCCACGGCCTGGCGGGAAATCTCGATCTGCTCGGCCAGGCTTCGTTCGCCGAATCTGCGCGCAGTTTCGCCATTGTTGTAAGCCGCCACCAGCACCCCTTCGGCCTGGTTGAAGCCACCGCTGGGGTACCACAGGCCGGAGGCTTCCTGATTGATAAAGGACAGGCCGCCGTAGATCTGGTAGTCGCTTTCCCAGAAGCGCCGCGACTGCCAGGCCACCTTGTTTGCGTAGCCGAACTGCACCTGAGCGATGGCCTGGCGCACCGGGGTGCTGAGGTTGTTTTCGACCTTGGCCAGCAACGGCAGCGGCAGGGAACTGATCACGTAGTCGGCGCGCAGGCTCTGCTGGCGGCCGCTGCGCTTGTCCAGATACGCCACTTCGACACCCTCGGCCTGGTTGTGGATGCCAAGCACTTCGGCGCCCAGGCGCAATTGGCCCTGCAACTGTCGGGCAAAGGCTTCGGGGATGCGGTCCATGCCACCCACCGGCTGGAACATGGTGGGCGAGAATTCGGGGTATTCGTCGATCATCAGCGCGGTGGTCAGCGCCGGATTGAGCAGGGTCTGCAACGGCAGCGGGTCATTCTTCTGCGCCAACTGGTCACCGGCACCGGGCCAGACCTTATAGCCGGAACGGGCCGAACCCAGGTATTCGAGCTTGTCGGAGAGGTCGCCCCAGGTCTTGAGAAAACTCAGCAGATTGCTGCGATCGGCGGGGCTGAGTTCCTGATCCAGCGCATTGCGATTGACCGCCTTGGCCAGCAGCTCGGAGAAGTGCCCACGGCTGTCATTGACCGCCTGGCGAATCTGCAGCGCCGGCTGGTTCAGGTCCGGCCGCACCAAGGCGTTGCGGCTGGTGTTGACCAGCACTTCCAGCTCCACCCCCAGTTCGCGGCAATAGCCGAGCATCAATTGGTGGTGGCTGGGCAGGCGCCCGGGGCCGGCATTGAGGTAGAAGCCATCGGCGAAATCCGCCACCTGCACGCTGCCATCGGTGTACTCGACCCGATCGCCGCGACGCACCGTCCAGTTGCGCCCGCCTACCCGCTCCCGGGCTTCGAGCAGGGTCACCTTGAACCCGGCTTTCTTCAACTCGTAGGCGCTGACCAGGCCTCCGATACCGGCGCCGATCACCACCACGCTGGCACCGTGGCCGACACTGGCCGTCGGCAGCGCGGCGTAGTTCTCTTCAGCAGCCTGCGCCCCGTCGCTCACCCCGAGCATGCCCATCACCGCACTGGCGGCCTGCAAGCCACCGACGGCGGCCACTCGGGCGATCAATTGTCTTCTGGTCAACGGCATGCAAGGGCTCCCTGCCTGGCGGATGGATAGTGCATTCGGTTATAGCCCAGCGCTACGATCAGTCACTTGGGTCTATGGGAAGCCATCCTAGGGGGAGCACTTTAATAAGAGAAATACATTTTAAGCATATGCAAATATTACTTTGTTTCATATCTTGGCGAGAGAATACTGCGAAAGGCGCATGCAGAGCCCAGCCAGGAGAGAATCCGGTTCGAAGGCAGTGTGGCAGCACCGAAAGCCGCAAATAACATAATTATTGAACAGTAACACCACCAATGATACCGTTCACAAATCATGTTAGAGGTAGCGTCATGAATCCCGAACTGCAGCAAGCCGCCCCTTACTTGCCTGCTCTGGCCTCTTATATCGAGACGGTGCTCGGCGACTCCCCAACATTCAGCGGCTGGGACCAGACCTCGCGTCTGCCCTACTACCTCAACAGTAGCTATTTCATTCTGCAGATGACTCTGTTGGGACAGACCTGCATTGTCCTGCTGGAAAACCAGCAGCGTTCGGTCAGCCTCCCGGACGTAAAAAAGCACATGGATGCGCTGCGCCAATTGACCGAGTCCCCACTGGTCTTTGTCACCGAGACCCTGGCCTCTTATGAGCGCAAGCGCCTGATCGAACGAGGCGTGCAATTCATCGTGCCGGGAAATCAGTTGTTCATCCCGGAACTGGGTCTGGACCTGCGCGAGTATTTTCGTGCCCGCCAAAAAAAGATCGAGTTCATGAGCCCGGCGACCCAGGCCATGGTGATTCACTTGTTGATGAACGACTGGAAGCATTCCCTACAGTTATCCCAGGCCACGCTGGGCCAGCCTTTCAAGTACTCGAAAATGACCATTTCCCGTGCCGTCAAAGAGCTGAAGGGACTGGGGTTGATTACCGTTGAGGCGGACAAGCAGCAGCACATCGAAATACTTGTTCCAGCTCGACAACTCTGGCAAAACGCCAGAAAGCACATGCGCTCCCCGGTCAAAAGGACCCTGTGGCTAAACCGGGTCCCCCTGCTGGATAGACAGCCACTGCTGCTCGCCGGCGAATCGGCACTGGCCCGACAGACCCTGCTGGTCGAACCCTGGCTGGCCATTTATGCCTGCTCAAGTGAAACCCTGAACGCCCTGCAAAACGCAGCGGAGCCCATCACCGAAGTGGCTCCCGAGGAAGCCGCCTGTGCCCTGCAGATCTGGTCCTACGACCCCACCGTCTATGCTTGGGCGGTTCCTTACGTCGATCCTTTCTCGCTGATCCTGAGCTTGCAGGACAGCAAGGATGAACGGATACAGATCGGCTTGAGCCAACTTGAAGGAGACATGAAATGGTAAGGGGGCTGGACCGCTTTCGTGAGTATTTTGCCGACTACACAGATCGCTACGTGATGATCGGAGGCGTAGCCGCCTATTTGAGCATGGAGCAAGCCGGCCAAACGTTCAGAGCCACCAAGGATCTGGACCTTGTCCTTATCATCGAAGCCTTGGACGGTGCATTTGCCAGGCGCTTCTGGGAGTTCATCCGGGCAGGCGATTATCAGATCAAGCAACGCAGCAACCAACAGCCGGTTCTCTACCGTTTCATGACGCCGGCGGATAGTAGCTTTCCTGCGCAGATCGAACTCTTCTCACGCAGCCCCACAGGAATCGACCTTGCGCAAGGCGCAATCCTGACGCCTATTCCCGTCGACGAAGCCGCCTCAAGCCTGTCCGCCATCTTGCTCGACGATGAGTACTACGACTTTTTAATCGCAGGCAAGCAGCAGATCGACGCCATCACCCACATCGGAGCGGATCGGCTGGTTCCTCGCAAGGCCCACGCCTGGCTGAACATGAGCGAGCGACAGGGCCAGGGCGAACATGTCGACAGCAGGAGCATTCGCAAACACCGCAACGATATCCTCGGTCTATCAGTCCTCCTTGCACCCAGCTCCACGATACTTCCCGGCCAGATAGCCGAGGACTTGCAGCAGTTTCTGCTTCAGTTGTCCGGGCAGGACGTAGATCCGGCGGCCTTGGGACTGGCTGAAGATCTGCCACAAACGATCCTGCGCATAAAACAGGCCTTCCATTTGACCTGAAATAGAAGCCCTTCTACCGAACCGCCCTGCCCTGGGCCGCCGTCAAAACCCGCAACAGGTTGCCGCCCCAGATATTGACCAGGTCCTGCTCGCCGTACCCCGCCGCCAACAGGCGCTCGGTGATCCGCGGCAGTTGGGTGACGTCCGCCAGGCCCTCGACCCCACCGCCACCGTCCCAGTCGGCGCCGATGCCGACATGCTCGGGGCCTACCACTTGCAGGATGTGCAGTAGGTGTTGCATGTAGTCGTCCAGGCTGGCCTGGGGTTGCGGGTAGCGCGCCTCGACCTCACGGATACGCGCGGCGAGGTCGGCGACCTGCTCCGGGCTCATGCTTGCCGCCAGGCGAAACTCGCGGTACAGCGGCCCCAGGGCCTTGTCGCGCTCGGGGCTGGGCGGGCGCTGGATCAGGTCACTGCCGAAACTGTTGACCTGCACCACCCCGCCTTTGGCCGCCAGCTCTCGCAGGCGTCGGTCATCGAGGTTGCGCGGGTGGGGGGTAATCGCCCGACTGCTGGAGTGGGAAGCGATGATCGGCGCTGTGGACAGCGCCAGCACCTGATCGAACACCTGATCCGAAGCATGGGACACATCCAGCAGGATCCCCAGGCGGTTAGCCTCGGCCACCAGCTCGCGCCCTGCCGGACTGAGGCCGCGCCATTGCGGCAGGGCCGTGGCCGAGTCGGCGAAATCGTTATTGGCCGAATGCACCAGGCCGAGCATGCGCAGGCCCAGCCGCTGGTAGGTCTGCAAGCGCTGGGGGTCGGCGGCCAGGGGCTCGGCGTTTTCCATGCTGATAAACACCACCCGCTGCCCACGGGCGACGATCGCCGGAACGTCTTCGGCGCGCAGGGCCAGGGCGAACTCCGCCGGGTGTGCGGCGATCAGGTCGCGGATCCGCGTGATTACCGCCAGCCCGTGCTCGCTGGCCAGGGTCCGGCCTTCGGCAGTCAGCGGGCCCTGAGGCGTGAAGACCGCCCAGAAGCCGCCGTCCAGGCCACCTTCGCGCATCCGGGGCAGGTCGACCTGGGACAAATCGGCCGCGAAACTGTGGCGCTGAGTGATGTCCCAACCCGGGCGCGCGAGTTGCATCGGGGTGTCGAGGTGGCTGTCGAGGACGGTCAGGCGTTGGTGCAGTTGCAGCGGGGTTTCAGCGGCCAGGGCCAGGGGGCTGGCCAGCGCGAGCACTAAAAGAGAGTGGGCAAACATCGAGGCCTCCGTGGCCTTGGGGGGAATGGACGTACTCCCGTAGCCGCTGCCGAGCCTGCGCTGGCCCTCTCAAGCGCCGGAATATGCAGGACAGATACACGGCTTTATGGATGGACAGCGCAGGCTCGGCAGCGGCTACAGGTCATTGGCACGCGACTACCGGTGACGAGGGTTCAGCTCCAGCGGAAGCTGCGGTCCCACAGGCCGGAGACGTCCAGCGCCTGGGGCAGGACGCCGGCTTCGAAAAACAGGTCGGCCACGTCCTGCTGCGATTTGACCGCCGCGTCGTCCACTGGCTGCAAAATCCGTGGCCCGCTCTGGGCCCGGTACTGGGCCAGGAACACTTCACGCGGCATGCCGAGGATCTTCGCGCTCTTGCTCGCCCACTCCTCCGGGTGGCTGGCAATCCATTGCCAGGCGCGGTACTCGCGCAGGATGTAATCGGTGATCGCCGCGTGCTTGAGCGGGTCGGCGATGCTCGCCTGGTTCGCCGCAATCACGTAGTTGCCGGACAGATAACCCTGCCCGGTCTTGAGCACCCGGGCCTCGGCGCGCAACTCGGCGAGCTGGATGAAATAGCCAAAGCTGACCCAGGCATCCAGCGCGCCATGTTGCAGCGCGGCAAAGCCGTCCTGGGGAGTCAGGGCCAGGGGGATGATGTCGTCGAAACCCAGGCCCTGTTCCTTCAGGGCCTTGAGCAGGAAGTAGTGCGAGCTGGTGGAGCGGATATAGCCGATGCGCTTGCCCTTGAGCTCGGCCACCGACTGCACCGTCGACCCCTTTGGCACCAGGAACGCCTGGTTGTTGACGTCGCCGGTGAGCACCGCGATCAACTTGACCGGGGCGTGGTTCTTGATGCCGAAGATCGGCGGGATCTCACTCATCGGCGAGATATCCAGCGTGCCGCTGACCAGTGCCTCGAAGCTCAGGTTGCCGCCCGTGAATTCGGCGTACTTGACCTTGTACGGCGGGGTTTCGATGCCGGCCTCGGGAAAAAAGGTCGGCGCCGCGCCCTTGTAGGTGGCCACGTTCAGGGTCACGCCACTGAAGTCCGGGGCCGCCAGGCTCAAGCGCGGCATGCCGCCGGCGACACTGGCCAGGCCGGCCAGGGCCGAGAGTTGGAGAAAACGACGACGCTGCATGGGCACATCCTTAATCGAGAAAGTCCGGCTCATCACGCAAGATCCGCGCGTGATAAGGCTGAAAACTGAACCAGCCACCGAATTCGGTGCCGACCTGGCGTGCGGTGTGGCGCGCCACGTCAGGGGGGATCGGCCGCGGCGTACCGGCAGCCTCGGCCAACAGCTGGGTCTGGGCGGCGTTGTCCATGGCGATAAAACGCCAGGCCGCGGCCTCCACGGTCTGGCCCACGGTCAGCAGGCCATGGTTTTGCAGGATCAAGGCCGGGTGCTGGCCCAAGGTCTGGGCAATACGCGCGCCTTCGCTGCTGTCGAGCACCACACCGGAAAACTGGTCGAACAACGCGTGCTTTTCATAAAAGGCGCAGGCGTCCTGGGTCAGCGGATCCAGCAGGCGCCCCAGGCTCGACCAGGCCTTGCCGTACAGCGAATGGGCGTGGGCCGCGGCCACCACTTCCGGGCGCGCTTCGTGCAGCGCCGCATGGATGGCAAAGGCCGCCAGGTTCAGCGCGCCCTCGCCTTCGACAATTTCGCCCAGGGGGTTGACCAGCAGCAGGTCCGACACCCGTATATGCCCGAAATACACCCCCACCGGGTTGACCCAGAAATGATCCGGCCGCCCCGGGTCGCGCACGGTGATATGCCCCGCGCCCCCCATGTCGAAACCGTGCCGGGCAAACACCCGGAACGCCGCCGCCAGGCTTTGCTTACGCTGCACCCGCTCCAGCTCGACCGTCGCCTGCTGCGGCGGCTGATCCCAACGCAACACCGTGTGCCCCTGGCGCGGCAAGTCATACACCGCCGGGCGCTTATATGCCGTCATGCCCGCTCTCCCCCTGCAAAAAATCCCACGCCCCTCGTAGCCGCTGACGAGCCTCGCCAGGCTGCGCGGGCCCAGTTGGCCGCTGAAAATCCGCAACTGCCCAGTTCAATACCCACGCCCCACCTCCACCCGATTCTCCAGCTCCAGCTCCTGGTCAAAACGCTGGATATTGCGCACCAGCAACTGCGCGATATTCAGATAGACCTGAGGCGAATTGGCTGAGGTATGGGGCGACAGGCGCACCCGCGGATGGCGATAAAAGGCATGCCCAGCCGGCAACGGCTCAGGGTCGGCGACGTCCAGGCTGGCAAGCGCGACCGCCCCCGAATCCAGGGCCGCCAGCAACGGCGCCTGCTGGATCAACGCCCCGCGCGCAATATTGATCAGGTGCAAACCCGGCTTGGCCGAGGCCAGGACCCGGGCATCGATGATGTGCCGCGTCTGCGCAGTCAGCGGCACCGCCAGCACCAGGTGATCGGCCCGGGCGAACAGCTCCTGCAAGTCAGCCACCGCCTGCACCCCCGGCACCTCGAACGGCCGCGTCGATTGACGCAGGGCCAGCACCTGCATGCCCAGCGCCTGGGCCTTGGGTGTCAGACTCTGGGCGATGCTGCCAAAGCCGAACAGGCCCAGGGTGCTGCCCGCCACCGCCGCCAGCGGACGTTGCTGCCAGTGCTCGGCAGCCTCGATCCACACCTGGGGCAATTGCTTGGCTGCTGCGAAAATCGCGGCCAGGGCAAACTCGGCGATGGTCTCGGCGGTGCTGCCCCGGGCGCTGGCCACTGGCAGGCTGTCGAACAGCCAGCGGGGAAAATAATCCAGGCCCGAGGTCACCAGCTGCACAAACTGCAAGCCGAAGGGCCAGCCCGCTGGCGGCTCCACGGCATCGCGAAAATCGCCATGGGGCGCTGCCAGCAAGACCCGCACATCCACCGGCAACGCCTGGGGCAGCCCCCGGGGCAATTCCAGCACCTCGACATCCGGCAGCAGCACCCGCAGGCGGGCATTGAAGGCCGCGTCCAGCTGGCTGGCGATACGGGTCATGCCTGGGCTCCCCGGGCGGGCAAGGCAAACGCGGCACGCCCGGCGGCGCTGAGGATCGCGTCGTTCTGCGGGGTATGAATCCGGCTGCAGAGCACGTCGCGGTAATGGCGCTCGATCGGATTGCCCCGGGCCAGCCCCGGATTGCCAATGGCTTCAATACCCAGTTCGACGGCGCTGATGGCGTTGCTGGTGACCAGGTACTTGATCTGGGTCGCCTCACCCGGGGCGATCCGCCCTTCGGCGGCGGCATCCAGCAGCACCCGGTTGTTCAATAGCAGGGCGTCGATGCGTCCGATCAACTCCTGAAAACGTGGCAGGCTCGCCAACGGCGCGCCGAGGTTGGCCGGTGTGCGCTCGGCGAGCCAGGTCACCAGCCAGTCGCGCGCGGCGCGGGCCACCCCGTCATAGATCGACGACAGCAGCACTGCCAGCCACAACACCCCATTGCTGTCGAGCTCGGACGGGCGCGGCACGTTGGCCGGCTGGATATCCACCGCCTGCTCCAGGGGCACGAACACCTCATCGAAAATCACGTCGTGGCTGCCGGTGGCGCGCATGCCCAGGTGATCCCAGGTTTCTTCGACGCTGATCCCCGGGGTCTCGCGGTGCACCAGCCAGGTGCCCACTTGCGGCTCGGCGTCGTCGCTGCGGGCCCAGACCGAGAGCCAGGTCAGGCCGGGGATCCCGGTGGAATAAATCTTGCGCCCGCTGATGCGCCAGCCGCCTTCAACGCGGCGTGCCAGGGTCCCGGGCAAGCCGCCACGAGCCGGGGTGCCCAGGTCTGGCTCGACCCGCAGGGCATTGATCAGCGCCCCCGACTCCACGGCCTCCCGCGCCACACGCTGGCGCAGGTGCAGGGGCCAGGCCTGGTTGTGTTGCAGGCGGGTGTGTTGCAGGTATTGCATCACCAGCACCAGGGCAGTGGACGGCTCGCCCCGGGCCACGGCGCTGATGACCCGCCGTGCCTGGGCCAGGCTGGCCTCGCTGCCGCCCAACTGGCGCGGCACGGTCAGGGCCAGCAAGCCATGTTCATGCAGGCGCTGCAGGTTGGCATGGGGAAACTCGCTGTGCCGGTCGTAGTGCGCGGCACTGGCGGCAAACTCGCCGGACAGGTTTTGCAGCAGCTCGGCGAATTCAGGCGAGTCGAGGCCGGCGTGGGATAACGCCACCTGCGGCCCCGCCGGCGGGCGCTGGGCCACGGTAGAAAGGCTCATGGGTGGCTCCTGCGCGACCGCTGCCGATGCACGGAACCTGGCAGGAATGCGGACAAGACTGAGTAATGGGGGGCTTGCGCGGGCATCTCGACTTCCCTTTTTCGACGCGTTGAGCCCCATGCTAACTACATAAAAAACCCTCGTGAAATTCGTTTTGGTTCTAACTTAATATACAAAAAATGCATTTATCCTAATTTTAGATATGCAATAAGCGGATGAATCAACCGATGCTTGCGGGCCATGAGCCGGCGTTGCGCGGCACGGCGCCCTGGGGTTCCGGCAGAACCTTGAAAATCATCTATATTCATTCTTTTTTAGCATAATAAATCACTGGAAAAATACCCAAAAAGAATAATACCTTCTAGCGCACAGCGGTCGTTCGCCTCGAACTTTCCAGCTTCCACGGAGGGAGCCCATGCCCCACAACGCATTAACCGCCCAACCCGCCCCGGCCAACCTGGGACGCCTGCGGCTGTTCGTCCAGCAACTGGCGCAACTGCTTGAACAGCAGCCTCCCGAGGCACAGATCCTGGACCACGGCGCACGCCTGCTGCGCGAGCTGGTCAGCCATGACGATTGGCTGCCCGAAGCCTTCGCCCAGCCGGACCCCGAGCGCTACCAGCAGTTCCTGTTGCACGCCGATGCGCTGCAGCGTTTTTCCATCGTCAGTTTTGTCTGGGGCCCGGGGCAGCGCACGCCGATTCACGATCACCGGGTCTGGGGGCTGATCGGCATGCTGCGCGGTGCCGAGTACTCCCAGGGCTTCGCGCGCCAGGCCGATGGCCGCCTGCAAGCGGCGGGCGAAGCACTGCGCCTGGAACCCGGGCAGGTAGAAGCGGTGTCGCCGCAGATCGGCGATATCCATCAGGTGGCCAATGCCTATGCCGACCAGGTGTCCATCAGCATCCACGTCTACGGGGCCAATATCGGCGCGGTCAAACGGGCGGTGTATGGCCTGGACGGCACTGAAAAACCCTTTATCTCCGGCTACTCCAACAGCCTTTTGCCAAACTTCTGGGACCTGTCGAAGGAGCCCCCGCAATGACCGATTTCCCCACCCGCAGCCACGCCCAGATCCGCCAGGCCCTGCTCGACCGCCAGGAACTGGCGCTGCTCGACGTCCGTGAAGAAGCCCCCTTCGCCGAAGCCCACCCGTTGTTCGCGGCCAATATCCCGCTGTCGAAACTGGAGCTGGAGGTGTACGCGCGCATCCCGCGCAGCAACACGCCGATCACCGTCTACGACCAGGGTGAAGGCCTGGCGCAGCTGGCCGCGCAACGCCTGCGAGCCCTGGGTTACCACGATGTGGCGCTGCTCGAGGGCGGCCTCGACGGCTGGCACGCGGCGGGCGGCGAGCTGTTCAAGGACGTCAATGTGCCGAGCAAATCCTTCGGCGAACTGGTGGATGCGCAGCGCCACACGCCGTCGCTGCCGGTGGAGGAAGTCCAGGCCCTGCTCGACGCCAAGGCCGACCTGGTGGTGCTCGATGCACGGCGTTTCGACGAGTACCAGACCATGAGCATCCCCGGCAGCACCAGCGTCCCCGGTGCCGAATTGCTGCTGCGGGTGCGCGAACTGGCGCCCGACCCGCAGACCCAAGTCATCGTCAATTGCGCCGGGCGCACCCGCAGCATCATCGGCACCCAATCCCTGGTCAACGGCGGCATCCCCAACCCGGTGGCGGCCCTGCGCAACGGCACCATCGGCTGGACCCTGGCCGGGCAGCGCCTGGAACACGGGCAGCAGCGCCGCTTCAAGGCCGCCACCCCGGGCAACCAGGCCCTGGCGCAACAGTCGGCACGGGCCGTGGCCGACCAGGCCGAGGTGGCGCGCATCGACCGTACCCAGTTGCACCAGTGGCAAGCCGACGGCCAGCGCACCACCTACCTGTTCGATGTGCGCACCCCGGAGGAGTTTGCCGATGGCCATTTACCCGGCGCCCGCTCCACCCCTGGCGGCCAGCTGGTACAGGAGACCGACCACGTCGCCAGCGTGCGCGGTGCGCGGCTGGTGCTAGTGGATGACGACGGCGTGCGCGCCAACATGAGCGCTTCGTGGCTGGCGCAAATGGGTTGGCAGGTGGCGGTGCTCGATGGCTTGCAAGCGGCCGACTTCAGTGAAACCGGAGCCTGGCAGGCCCCCTTGCCCGCCGTGCCCGTGGCCGAGGAAATCAGCCCGCAGACCCTGGCCCAGTGGCTGGAAACGCCCGGGACCCTGGTGCTCGACTTCACCGCCAGCGCCAACTACGTGCAGCGCCACATTCCCGGGGCCTGGTGGGCCCTGCGCAGCCAACTGGCCGAGTCCCTGGCCGGCATCGATGCACCGCAGCGCTTTGTCCTGACCTGTGGCAGCAGCCTGCTGGCGCGCTTTGTGGTGCCCGAACTGCAAGCCCTGACCCAGCGTCCGGTATTTGTGCTCAAGGGCGGCACCACGGCCTGGATCGCCGCCGGCCTGCCCGTGGAAGAAAGCCGCCAGCATCTGGCCGCGCCACGCATCGACCGCTATCGCCGGCCCTACGAGGGCACCGACAACCCACGCGAAGCCATGCAGGGTTACCTGGATTGGGAATACGGACTGGTGGCGCAATTGGGGCGTGATGCGACCCATGGCTTTTTTGTGATCTGAGACAAACGCTGTGTCCAGCCGGTCGCTTGACCGGCTGTTCCGCGCTCCTCCCCGAGCCGCCTGCCCATGGCTCGATGCCCTCATGACGGGCAGCCCTGATAAAAAATGACAAATAATAATAGTTCTCGATATCATTCGCGGCTTTCGCGTCCTTGCGTTGTCCAGAAGGGTATCCATGTCTCGTCTCAAGCCCGACCCTATGTCGGCTGACACCGTTCGCGGGTTTTATGCGGACATCCTGCATTTCCTGCGCAAGCGCACGGACAACGCCAGCGACGCGGCGGACATGACCCAGGACGTGTTCACCCAATGGCTGGACTACCGCGACCAGGCCAAAGTCGAACAACCCCGTGCCTTCCTGTTTCAGATGGCACGCAACCTGCTGCGCGATCACTGGCGACGCCAGCAGGTTCGCCATGGCGTGCACGGCGAAATTGGCAGCGACAGCGAGCCGCTGGCCGATGAACACAACGAGCCACTGCCCGCCGCCCAACGCCTGCAGAGACTGGAACAGTTGAAAGACGTCCTGGCAGAACTCTCGCCGCGCCGGCGAGAAGCCCTTATGCTGCACCGCTTCGAAGGCCTGAGTCAGGCGCAGATCGCCGAGCGCATGGGGATTTCATTGAGCATGGTGGAAAAACACATCGCCTCTGCCCTGTTGCACTGCAAGCAGCGCCTTCAACAAGCACACGGCAAGGAGCAGCCCGAATGACCCGCCTTCCCGGCACACACAGTGACATCGACAGCGACAGCATCGATGCCCAGGCCGCCAGTTGGTTTGCACGCAACCGCAACGACCCCGACCGCGACACCCGTCGCAGCTTCGAAGCCTGGGTTGCACAGCCGTTGCATGCGCGGGCCTATGCCGAATTCGAACAACTGTGGGCCGACCTTGCCGAGCTCCAGCAACTCAACCGCCCAGTGCCGTTGCCGGTGCGCAAGACGCCGCTCTGGCGCCCGGCGCTGGCCGTGGCTGCGGCCCTGGTGTGCGCGGTACTGGCGCTGAACCTGGGCACGCCGCAGTCGGCGTACACCCAGGAGGTCGCGGCCCAGGCCAAGGGCAGTCGCACCCTGAACCTGCCCGATGGCAGCACCTTGTACGTCAACGCCAACACCCGCTTGCGCATCGATTTCAGCGCCCACCAACGGGAAATCTACCTCGACCAGGGCCAGTTGTATGTGGAGGTCGCTCCCGACAAGGAACGCCCGTTGTGGGTGCACGCCGGCGAGGCCAAGGTGCGCGTGGTCGGCACCGCCTTCGATGTGCGACGTGGCCAGCGGCAGCTGGTGGTCAGCGTCGCCCACGGCCAGGTGGCGTTCACGCCGGACGGCAACCCGGCCGACAACACCCTGCTCGGCGCCCGGCAACAGGCCATCTATGACCTGGCCAAGGGCACCCTGCAACGCCAGACCCTGGCCAGCGATGACGTGGCCGACTGGCGCAACGGACGCCTGGCGTTTCGCAACCGCGAGCTGATCGGCCTGGTGGACGAACTCAACCTCTACCGCCGCCAGCCGGTGCAATTGGCAGACGGCGCCCTGGGCGCATTCAAGGTGTCGGGCAACCTCGACATCAACGATCCGGACGCCTTGATCAAGGCCCTGCCAGCGCTGATACCGGTGCGCACCGTGGCCCTGGCCGATGGCAAGATCCGCATCGAAGCCCGTCCCTGAGCCTCATATGCGAATATTTTGCATTCGCATATGAGGTTTTTTTCCAGCGCCGCGTCTTCTTCCCGTCTGCGCCGTCATTGCGGTGCTTTTGGCCTTTGTTGCCATACCGGGGGGAAGTCATGTTTCGCGTGCATCAGCATCTTCAGTTCGTTTGTTCCCGTCCAACTCTGCTGGCGGTCTGCATGGCGTTCAGCCTCCAGGCCCAGGCCGAGTCGATCCATTTCCAGCTGCCGGCACAGGCACTGGCCAGCTCGCTGAGCCAGATCGCGCAACAGGCGAAGATCCAGTTGCTGTTCGACGAAGAGCTGCTGCGCAACATCAAGGCCCCGGCCCTCAACGGCGACTACAGCCCCGAGGCGGCGATTGGCGCGCTGCTCAAGAACAGTAACTTCAGCCTGGTCAAGGTCGACAACACCTACGTCGTGCGCCCCGCTGAAAACGACAGCAGCACCAGCGGTTCGGCGTTGCAGTTGGGGGCCATGAGCGTGATCGGCAATGGCCAGGAAGTGGATGCGGCCACCGTCGGCCGCTCGACCCTGAACCAGGAAGAAATGGACCGCCATCTGGCCAACAACATCCCGAGCCTGATCAACACCCTGCCCGGCGTGACTCTCGGCGGCTCGCTCAAGCCCGGCGGCCAGACCGTCAACATCTGGGGCCTGGGGGATGCCGAAGACGTCCCGATGAGCGTCGACGGTGCGACCAAGAGCGGCTTCGAGCGTTATCAGCAGGGTTCGATCTTCATCGAGCCGGAAATGATCAAGCGCGTCGAAGTGGAAAAAGGCCCGCACTCGCCCAGACCGGCAACGGCGGCTTTGGCGGCACCATCCGCATGGAAACCAAGGACGCTCCGGACCTGTTGCAGGAAGGCCGCGATGTCGGGGCCATGGTCAAGTACGGCTACAGCAGCAACAGCCATGAACAGGCCTACACCTCGGCCGTGTATGGCCGCACCGAGGACCGTCGGTTCGACGTGCTGGCCTACTGGACCAAGCGCGACGGCGACGACATGAAAATGGCCAGCGCCCAGCCCGACCCGCGCAACGTCTACCCGGTCAACCCCAAGCGCCTGCCCAACACCGCCCAGGACCTGGAGGGCGAGCTGTACAAACTCAATATGCAGCTGACCGACGAGCACCGCCTGGGCTTTACCTACATGCGCTCCGACAGCGATATCTTCGCGCCGTTTTCGGCCAAGAGTTACCCGTCGCCGCCAAGCCAGTCCGACATCAATCGCTTCGGTTATGACGGTGCCACCAAGCGTTACCTGGCCCAGCGCAACACGGTCGATACCACCTGGCAGACCAAGTACGAATACACCCCGCTGGACAACCCGTGGATCGACCTGGAGCTCAAGTATTCCAACTCCAAGACCGAGCAGACCGACGAGCGCGGCCCGACCGCCTTCTATCAGCCGACCTCGGGCGGACGCAAGATCACCGTGGGTTATGAAGACAAGATCCTCGAGTTGAAGAACGTCAGCCGCTTCGAAACCGGCCCGCTGCAACATGCATTGACCAACGGCGTGCAGATCCGCAAGCACACCCGCGAAGTCGACATGTGGATGCCCGGCAAAACCTACGAGGTGGCCCAGTACAACTACGGCCATTACCAGCCGGGCTTCATGCCCCATGGCAAGGTCGACAACAACGCCTTCTACATTCAGGACGCGGTGAGCCTGGGCAACTTCACCCTGACCCCGTCCCTGCGCTACGACTATGTGCGCAACCGCGGCGAGAAAAACGACGCGCCGCTGTACAACAGCCCAGATCCCAAGGCCGGTCACGACTACAGCGACAAGACCTACACCGGCTGGTCGCCGCGCCTGTCGGCCTTCTGGACGGTGACCCCGGAAGTTGCCCTGTTCGCCGACTACAGCAAGACCTGGCGCGCGCCGGTGATCGACGAACAGTATGAAGTCCAGTCCCCAAGCTCGACCCGCTCGGCCACCAGCCGCAACCTCGACCCGGAGCGGATCACCGCCCTGCGTGCAGGTAACGTCACCAGCTTCTCGAAGATCCTCACCGACTCCGATGCGGCGCAAATCCGCACCACGCTTTATCACAACACCATCAAAGACGAGATCATGAAAAACCTCGGGATCGGTTGCCCGGAGCAATTGATCAACGGCCAGAGCATCAGCCAGGTGTGCAGCGGCTCGCCGATCTCGGTGTACCGCAACATCGGCGACCTGACCATCAAGGGCATTGATATCGAAAGCTTCTACGACTCGACCTATGTGTTCGGTTCGCTGTCGTATTCCTGGATCACCGGCAAGCACGAGGGCGCCTACACCAACCCGTGGGGGCCGAATGTCTGGGCGCGGGATATTCCGCCGAGCAAATGGGTGGCGACCCTGGGCTTTAAAATCCCGCAGTGGGATGCGCAAGTGGGCTGGCAGGGGATGTGGATGCGCCAGACCGACCGCGTGCCGAGCGACAAGTACGCCAAGGGCCCGGCCAGTGTCCTTGGCGACAGCAGCTGGGACCAGTACGAGAATGATCGCTTCAACGTGCAGGGCCTGTTCGCCAGCTGGAAACCGCAGCAGGCGTACCTCAAGGGCACCGAGGTCAACTTCACCCTGGATAACATGTTCAACCGCGACTACCGCCCGCCGCTAAGCGGCGAAAACGCCACCAGCCTGGGCCGCAACGCCAAGGTCAGCGTGACAAGGTTCTTCTGAACCGCTGTAGCCATCACCGACGCCGTGGCGTTTCAGGAAACCAACGGCGTCTTCAAGGGCCAACGTCCGAACGTGGCCCGAGCCTTCGGCAGCGGCTACAGATGCGGGTGCGCGGGGTTTAGGGAAGGAAGGTCAACCCTTCCCGCGTCCTGCGCTTTTGTTCCCGGCGCGCAGGAAATCGCCCCAGCGGCGCACCAGATAATTGTGCTCATCCATCACCGAATTCCACACCGCGATATGCCCCATGCGCTGCTCGTAGGAGCCGCCGTCGCGGGTCTCGCCGATTTCGATCAAGGGCTCGCCATCGCTGCCCAGCAACTGTTCGCGGGCCGGCTTGCCGGCGTACCAGTAATCCCATTCGGCACTGCTCAGGTGGTCGCGGCTGCGAGCCGGGTTGCCGATGTAATAACCCTGGCGCGCCATTACCGCGCCGGGCCAGCCCGACAACCACCAATTGAGGTAGGCGTAGGCCGCATCCAGCACCGGCCCCTGGGCATGGCGCGACAACGACAACCCGCCAAACCACGCGCGGTACCCTTCGCGCGGCACCGCCAGGCGGTATTTGACCCCGGCCCGATGCAGGCGCATCAGCGTCGGTGACCACAGGCTCTGGATATCGATGCACGGGCTGAGCATCAATTGCGCGGCTTCTTCATCGTCCGACCAGAACGCCGCAAAATGCCCCTCGCGCTGCTTGCGCACAAGGATCTGCGCCAGGCTGTCGATCTCCTCGATGCTCAGGTTGCCGATGTCCTTGAACGACGCCAACCCACTGCCCTGAATCGCCAGGGCCGCGTCCAGCGCACCAATCGCCGCGTCGCTTTGCAGGGCGATTCGCCCGCTCCAGGCCGGGTCGAGCAACCAGCCCCAGCTCTCATTGGCGCAACTCAAACCGGCCGGCAAGCGCTCCGGGCGGTAGGCAAAACTGTCGGCATTGTGGGTCAGCGGCAACATGCTGATGCGCTCGCTGACCGCACTGCCGAGGCTGCCGTCGTGCTGCACGAACAGCCGCTCGCTGGGCACGCTGCCACTGCCCAGGCGATCGCTGGCCGACAGCCGTCCGCGCTTGGGCAGGTCGTTGATTTCATGCCACAGGGCAATGCGCCGGGTATCGATCGGCTGGATCGCCCGCGCCGGCCAGACAAAGTCGACGTTGTGAAACCACTGGTCATAGAGGTCGTAGCTGTCGGGCTGCATCACCGCGATGCGCTGCGCCTGCTCGACGTCGTGCACCTGGTACACCAGACGGATGCCCAGGTCCTGCTCGGCGCGGACCCGCAGCGATTCCAGCAAGGTCACCGAGGTGCCCAGGACCCGCAACGTGATCGGTTGCGTGCCACTCATCAGGCAGGCTCCCCGGGGGCCGGGGCAAAACTGCGGGCAAACACCTCGAAGGAACGGCGCAGCTGGGCCGGGTCCAGCCCACGCAGAATAAACACCAGCCGCGAATGCCGATCGCTGCCGGGCCAACGGGCAAGGTGCACGGGAGCGTGCAGACAATGCTGCACACCATGGATGACGATAGGGGCTTGGCTGGCGTTCACGTTGAGCAATCCTTTGACGCGCAAAATACGTTCGCCGTGGCATCTTAGCAGCATCGACAGCCAGACCCCGAAGCCGGCCCAATCCAGGGGCTGCTCGAACTCCAGGCAGCACACCTGCGCCGCGCCATGCTGCGCAGTTACAGGCTGCACGCGTTGCAACTGCCAGCGCGCGACCTCGACTTCAGGCTGTGCGCTGCGTACGCCCTCGCCCAGCAACAGTTGCTCGCCGCTGTGCACGGCATGGCTGTCGAGCATCGGTGCGCCGGGGTTCAATACCTGCAACCGCTCGCGCAACCGCGCCACCAACGCGGGTTCGGTGCAGTCGGTCTTGCTCAGCAGCAGACGATCGGCCGCTGCCACCTGGGCCAGCCATTCCGGGTGAATCCGTTCTTGCAACTGGGCATGACTGGCGTCCACCAGGGTCACCACCAGGCCGATATGAAAGCGCCCGCGCAGTTGCGGGTCGTTGTTCAAGGTGGCGAGGATCGGCGCCGGATCGGCCAGGCCGGTGGTCTCCAGAATCACCCGGCGAAAGGCCGGGATCTCGCCGCGATTGCGGCGCGCCAGGAGGCCGAGCAACGCGTCCTTGAGCTCACCGCGAATCGAGCAGCAGATGCAGCCGCTGGGCAGCAGCACGGTGTCGGGCGCGACCTCCTCCACCAGCAGATGGTCGATGCCGACGTCGCCGAATTCGTTGATCAGCAGCGCCGTGTCACCCAGGCTTTCGCCCTGCAACAGGCGGTTGAGCAAGGTGGTCTTGCCGCTGCCGAGAAAGCCGGTGATCACGTTCAGGGCGATGCTCATCGGCCGTGCTCCAGGTGCTGTAACAGGCCGGGATCCAAGGGGTCCAGCGGGCGGCCGAGCATGGCTTCGGCCTGGCCCCAGAGCTGCTCCAGGCCGCTGGCCAGTTCCTGGCGTCCGGTGGCGCCGAGCAGCAGGTAGGCCGAGCCCTGGAAGTCCTCGACCTTGAGCCGCCAGGGCGCCAGTACCCGGTTGATCGCGGCGATCCGCCGCAAGCGTTCGCGGCGCCGGGGCAGTTCACCGCCCAGGGGGTCGCTCCAGTGCACGTCCTCGCCCAACAAACCGCACAAACCACACATGTTCAGGCCTCCTTCAGGGCATGACGTCGCCGGAGTTCGGGCCCAGGGTCTGGCCGACAAACAGGTTGCCCCCCGGCTCGCTGGCCAGCAGCACCGCGACCGGCGCCACTTCATCGGCCAGGCCGAAACGCCCAAGGGGCAGCTCGGCGGCCTTGGCGGCTTTCCAGGCGCTGCTGATGCCGGCCACCAGCGGTGTCTCGATCGGCCCCGGGGCAATGGCGTTGACCAGCACATTGTCCTTGGCCACTTCCAGGGCCAGGGACTTGGTAAAGCCGATCACCCCGGCCTTGGCCGCGGCGTAGTGAGTCAGCTCGGCGCCGCCCTTGATCCCCAGTTGCGAGGCGACGTTGATAATCCGCCCCCAACCTTGCGCCAGCATATGCGGCAAGGCGCGCTGGCTGGCGACGAAGACGCTGGTGAGGTCGACCCGCAGCATGTCGTTCCACATCTCGATGCTGAGGTCGACGCAGCGGGCCTGGGTCAGCATGCCGGCGTTGTTCACCAGGATATCGATGCCGCCAAACTGCGCGACACAGGCATCGACCCCGGCCTGGGCGCCTTCGACGCTGCCGACATCGGCTACGCATTCGAACACCTGCGCCCCCAGGTCACGGCAGGCCCGGGCGCTTTCGGCCAGGCGGGCGGGGTCGCGATCAGCCAGCACCAACCGCGCACCGGCCATCGCATAAGCCCGGGCGATGGCCGCCCCGATACCACTGCCGGCCCCGGTGATCACGGCGCGGCGATTGGACAGTTGAGACATGGGAAACTCCTGTAGCAAAAATTCTGTGACCGCTGCCGCGAGGCTGAGCGGGCCTGAAAAAACACCCCTTATTTAACCGACACTCCTACGGCGTCCGTTATGG
This sequence comes from Pseudomonas sp. MF09150, assembly GCF_059862355.1. NCBI lineage: Bacteria > Pseudomonadati > Pseudomonadota > Gammaproteobacteria > Pseudomonadales > Pseudomonadaceae > Pseudomonas > Pseudomonas sp. MF09150. Next base: position 97,067 of record NZ_JCBCUS010000016.1, read on the forward strand.
CCAGCGCAGCCTGGCGGCAGCGGCTACAGGTAGATATCGGGTGGTCGGTCAATCAGGCCAGCGCACGGTCAGGCCGCCGTCGATGATGATGCTTTGCCCGGTCAGGTAGCTGGCTTCGTCACTGGTGAGGAAGCGCACCAGCGACGCCACTTCATCGGCGCGCCCGACCCGCCCCAGGGGGATGGCCTTGGCGGCTTTGGCCAGGCCTTCCGGGCCCAGGGAGTTTTGCCTGTCCAGGGACTGCGGGGTTTCGATCAGCCCCGGGATCACCGCGTTGCAGCGGATGCCGCGCCCTGCCAGTTCCACCGCCAGCGAACGGCACAAGCCCGGCACACCGGCCTTGGCCGCCGCGTAATGAGCATGGTCCTGCCAGCCATATACGCCGCCGGCAATCGACGAGATCGCCACCAGCGCGCCGCCCTCGCCCATGTGCCGTACCGCTGCACGAAAGGTGCGCATGACCCCGGTCAGGTCGACGTCGAGCATGGCGTTCCAGGCCTGATCGGTCATCTCCAGCAACGGCGCGCGGCGCAGCAGGCCGGCGTTGGCCACCGCGTAATCCAGGCGGCCAAAGGTCTGCACCGCCTGCTCGGCCAGCGCGTCCACCGACTGGCTGTCAGTAACATCCAGGGGCAGCATCAGGCACTGGCCGCCGGCCTCCTCAACCAGGGCCCGGGTGATCTGCGGGTCATGGGGATCGGCCGGGAAATACCCGCCGACCACCGCCACCCCACGCTGGGCATACGCCACTGCCAGGGCCTGACCGATGCCGCTGGCGGCACCGGTGATCAATGCGACTTTCTGAGTCATGGGAGTCTTTTTCCTTATTTCACGGTTTCAGGACGCACATGGCGCGCGGCGAACATCAGCGCCCCCGAGAGGAAGCAAGGCAGTGCGCCGAAGTACAGGGCCGAGGTCTGCCAGTCGCCACCGGCCGACAGCACCTGAGTCGCGCCAAAGCCCGCCACCACCGCGCCGATCGGGCCCATGGCGTGGATGATCGCGCCGCCGGTGGCGCGGATGCTGGTGGGGAAGCTTTCACTGATGAAGAACAGCGCCGCCGAGTAAGGGCCGATCAGGAAGAACAGGCCCAGGCTGTACAGCCCGACCACCGTCGGCATGTTGCTCGGGCCGTAGAGCATGCCGGCGAACGACAGGCCGCCGAGCATCCAGCCCAGGCCGATAACGTTGCGCCGGCCGATCTTGTCGCCCATCCAGCCGTGACTCAGGTAGCCGCAGTAGCCCACCAGGTTCGACAGCACGAGGATGATCAGCGAGTTCTCGAACGAGAGGTGATGCACGCTGACGATCACCGAAGTGCCGAGCACGCTGAACACCTGGATCGCCGCCCAGTTGAGCAGGATCGCCGCGCCGATCACCAGGGTCGCGCGGCGCGAAGTGCCGCGAAATGCCGCCTTGAGGCCGGCCTTGCTGTGTTCGTCGTAGTCCACGCCGTAGGTGCTGGCCACCGCTTGCGCTTCGCTGACCGCGCCGCTTTTACGCAACTGGGTGATGCGTTGGTGAATCTGGAACTGCGGGCTCTCCTTGAGCTTGCGCGCCATGAGCGCGATGACGATGGCCGGGATCGCGGCGAAGATAAAGCAGCCCTGCCAGCCAATGATCGGCAGCAGCACCGCAGTCAACCCAGCGGCGATCAAGGCCCCGACCGGCCAGCCGCCCTGCACCAGGCTGTAGATAAAGCCCCGGCGCTTGGCCAGCTTCGGGTCATCCGAGGCGGCGTACAGCTCGCTGAGGTAGGTGGCGTTGACCGTCTCCTCGGCATACCCCAGGCCGCCCAGGGAACGGATCAGAATCAGCGGCGACTTGCCCCAGGCACCGCCGATGGCGGTCAAGGCCGAGCACAGGGCCGAGCCGGCGACGGTGAAGATAATCCCGGTGCGCCGCCCCAGTTTGTCCACCAGCGGGCCGATGGCCAGGGCCACCACCGCGGTGCCGACCGCGACCCAGGTAGCGATCTCGGCCTGCTCGACCTCGCCCCAGCCAAAATGCCGGCCGATTTCCGGGAGCAAGGTGCCAAACAGAATGAAGTCGTACACCGCAAACACCCAGGCGAAAAACGCGATCCAGGTGGCAAAGCGCACTTGGGCCGGGGTCAACTGCTGGGGTTTCCAGCCAGTCAGGTCGAGCTTGTTGTAGATAGACATGGATCGCGCCTCAAGTAAGTTGCGGTGATCAGCGGTTACGGGGGTTACGGCGGATAAAGTCGTCGGCGATCTCGTCGAAGGTGACGAAGCGCACGCCAGCATGGCTCTGGATGTGTTCGATCAGGCGTTCGAGCATCAGCAGCACTTGCGGGCGGCCGGAAACGTCGGGGTGGATGGTCATGGTGAACACCGCGTGTTCGTGCTCGCGGTAGACCCAGTCGAACTGGTCGCGCCACATTTCTTCGAGGTGACGCGGGTTGACGAAGCCGTGGCTGTTGGGCGATTTCTTGATAAACATCATCGGCGGCAGGTCATCGAGGTACCAGTTGGCCGGGATCTCCACCAGCTCGGTTTCCTGGCCGCGCACCAGGGGCTTCATCCAGGTGTCGGGGTGCTGGCTGTAGTCGATCTTGGTCCAGCTGTCGCCGACCCGCACGTAGTACGGATGGAAGTCGTTATGCATCAGGCTGTGGTCGTACTTGATGCCCTTTTTCAGCAGCAGTTCGTTGGTCACCTTGCTGAATTCCCACCAGGGCGCGACGTAGCCGGTGGGGCGTTTGCCGGTGACCTGGGTGATCAGCTCGATGGACTTGTCGAGGACGATTTCTTCCTGCTCGGCGGTCATCGCAATCGGGTTTTCATGGCTGTAGCCGTGCACGCCGATTTCATGGCCGGCGTCCGCCACGGCCTTCATTTGCTCGGGGAAGGTTTCCATCGAGTGCCCGGGAATAAACCAGGTGGTACGCAGGCCGTAGCGCTCGAACAGCTTGAGCAGGCGTGGCGCGCCGATCTCGCCGGCGAACAGGCCACGGGAGATATCGTCCGGGGAATCTTCACCGCCGTAGGAACCGAGCCAGCCGGCCACCGCGTCCACGTCGACACCAAATGCACAGAGAATTTCTTTAGCCATGAGCGGCCTCCAATCGTTGCGTGTTGTTGGAAAGGGCAAAGGGAATTTCAGGAATCGAGCAGCGCTGCCTCCACCGACAACGCAGCGCGCAGCAGGCGTGCGTCCTCGCCCTGGGGCAGGCTGAGCAGCACGCCAGTGGGCAGGCCCTGGGCATCGCGGCCGCTGGGCAGGCTGACGCCGGGCATATCCAGCAGGCTGCCGGGCATGGTCAGGCGCAGGGTGGCGAGGTTGGTCTGGGCAAACAGTGAGTCGTCGGCCTCAAGCGGCGCCAGGGGCGGCGCAACATGGGCCACGGTCGGGGTCAGCAGCAGCGCGCCGTCGAGCTCGGCTTGCAACTGTTGCTGCAACATCCGGCGCGCCTGGTACAGCTTGAGCAACTGGCTGGCCGGCATCGCACGCGCGGCCTCCAGGCGCCGCCGCACGCGGGGGTCGAGGTGCTCGGCTTCGGGGCTGTCGAGCAGGCTCTGATGCAGGGCAAAGGCTTCGGCCGCGCCCAGCCAGCCGTGGTCGGCGATCAGTTGCAGGCTGGCCTGGAACGCCGGCAGCGGCCGCACTTCCAGCAGCGCTCCGGCACTGCGCAGGCGTTCAACCGCCGCCCGCAGATTGGCCCGCACTGCGGGCTCGACGCGGGCATCTTCCAGCACTGTTTGCTCAACCCACACCCGTTGCCCGGCCAGGCTGCGCACCGGTGGCGACTGGCGTGGATCATGGCCGCGCAGCAGTTCATCGAGCAGCCAGGCGTCACGCACGCTGCGGGTCAACGGACCAAGGCTGTCGAGGCTGCGGGCCAGGGGGAAGACCCCATCGCGGCTGTAGCGCCGGCAACTGCTGCGAAACCCAACCAGGCCATTGAACGCCGCCGGGATGCGAATCGAACCGGCAGTGTCGGTGCCCATGGCCAGCGGCACGATTCCGGCCGCCACCGCCACCGCCGAGCCCGACGACGAACCGCCAGGCACCCGCGGCTGGGCATCGCTATGGGGGTTGAGCGGCGTGCCGAAGTGCGGGTTCAGGCCAAGCCCGGAATAGGCGAACTCACTGAGGTTGGTCTTGCCCAGGCTGACCAGGCCGGCGCGGCTGAGCTGAGCCACGCTGTGAGCATCCAGCAGGGCCGGGGCGATTTCGCGGCGCACCGCCGCGGCCGCCGTGGTGCGACTGCCGGCGAGGTCGAACAGGTCTTTCCAGGCCAGTGGCACGCCATCCAGGGCGCTCAGGGGTTGCCCATCACGCCAGCGCGCGGCAGCGGCTTCGGCTTCCCGCCGCGCCCGCGTCGGGCTCAAGGCAATAAAGACGTGGGGCGTACGTTCGGCCTGTTGCAGCGCCTGTTCCAGCACCTGCACCGGGTCGTTGCGGCGCTGGGCAAACTCGGCGGCCAGCGCAGTGGCGTCCAACAGCGGTGAAGGGGTCATGGCGGGTACTCCAAATCCAGATAAAATGTACTAATTATTAAAATGTACGTTTTATACAGAGCAGGTTCCGTGCCATCTGGAGTTCGCCTTGGGCAGGCAGGGTCTGTCGAATCATGCCGAATGGGGCAACAGGACCGGTGTAGAGAGGATGAATAAGGAGGGCGGGATGCCGACGGACGGAAAATCGGATCGGTAAAAGAATCACCATTGAAATAATGTACCTTTTGCTAAAAAGTACATTTTAGTGCAGAAAAGTAACATTCCCCCTCTCCAAGCCCCAGGACGGGGCACAAAAACGTGGCGCGCAGTGACACTGGCCAACTGTGAGAGAATCCCCGGCCATCGCCGCACAGCCCCCAGAGGAACCGATGAAAGCAGCACCCGCCGAGGACCCACGCACCGCATCGCGCTACGCGATGATCCGTCAGGTATTACGTGACGCGATCATCCAGGGCACCGCCTTGCAGGGCCTGGTGTTGCTGGAGGCGCCGCTGGCGGAACTGTTCGGCACCAGCCGCGTGCCGGTGCGCAAGGCGCTGAACCTGCTGCACGACGAAGGCCTGATCAGCCGCTTCGATGGCCGTGGCTACCTGATCAACCCCGAAGGCCTGGCCATCGAGCCATTGCGCCTGCCCTTGAGCCATACCCACCTCGGCCTGGACAGCGGCGAAGAGCTAGTGGACACCCGGCCCCTGGGGGAACGGATCTACGAGGAAATCGGCAGCGCGCTGTCGACCTGCATCGCCTTCGGCCATTACCGCCTCGACGAACAGGCCGCCGCCGAGCACTACGGCGTCAGCCGCGCGGTGGTGCGCGAGGCCTTGATGCGCCTGCGCGATCGCGGGCTGGTGGAAAAGGAACCCTACTCGCAATGGCTGGCCGGACCGCTGACCGCCCGCGAAGTCACCGAAGACTACGAACTGCGCGCCTGCCTCGAACCCGAAGCCCTGCGCCAGAGCGCCCCGGGGCTGAGCCGCGACGTCTTGGAAGCCATGCTGGAACGCATCACCCAGGCACAACAGGTCGAGCATTGCAGCCTGCAACAACTGGAACGCATCGAAGAAGACCTGCACCAGCACTGCCTCGCCGGCCTGCAGAATCGCAAAATGGCAACCCTGATCCGCCAGGCCCAGAGCCCGATGATCATCAGTCGGATTTTCTACCGCCTGCTGGGCATCGGCGCCGACCCGGCGATGCTCGCCGAACACCGCCTGATCCTCGAACTGCTGCTGCACGGCGCCTTCGACGCCGCCGCCCTCAACCTCAAGGAACACCTGCAACGCGCCCGCCAACGCATGCTGCAACGCCTGAAAGTCCTGTCGGTCGTCCCCGAACAGGAACTGCCGGCCTTTCTCAGCAAAATCAGCTAAGCCCTAGCCCGCCCTGATGGCTGGGTTGTCACCGATCTGTAGCCGCTGCCGTCAGGCTCGGGCCGCGTGTGGGCGCTGGTCCGAACAGACGCCGTGATAATCCGGAAGGAATGCGGTGTTTCGAAGGGCCAGCGCAGCCTCGCCTTTCACTCGCTGTCTGCCGGTAAAAAGTGGATGGAGCGAATAATTTCGAGGACCTCCGGTAAAGCCTCCTCTGAAGTGGGAAGAACCGGTTTGTTTCGGGCTTGCCAGATTTCGCGAGGGTCGGCGCCGAGCCGGATACCGCCATTTCTGGTGATTAGCGTATGGTTTTCATCGTCCATACATAGGCTGAGGATGCGTGATCGAGGCGGGGCGACACCGGTGTAAGTTGAATATAGGCTTCAGTGTAATAGTACGAATTAAGTGAGCCTAACTTCCGCATCTGAATATCGCGAATATCTTCTGCGAATAGTTCACGGCTTAAACTCCATCGGACATACCTTAGTGGCTGCGCCTGATCGGAAACTAAAGTAGAGCGATGGCGGCTTCTTGCCATTCACACGCCGCACACCGTGGCAGCGGGAAAGATACTTTGATCAAGTAACAGCGCTTGCGTGTAGGCATGGGCGCGATAACACTCGTCCAAGTCGTTGAGCTACGGGCGGGTACAGCCAACATGAACGGACAGTTTGATCAAGCAACTCATGCGTCGGAAGAATACATGTTAGTAACAGGTGAGATGTAGCCCTGACCATTGTTGGCTGTGGGCATGAAAAAATGGTGAAAATCAATATACCAGCCACAGCAGATCAACATAATAAAACTCGAAAATAAATATTGATAAACCCTATAAATTCATCACTCAACAGAAAGGCTTTTGATGACCTCGGCTTGCCAGCTTTTTTGTGATGCAAACCCACTATTCCTAGCCGAACCAAGACTGCATAGAGCTAGAGAAATTGCGGTAGTTTTGCCGTAAAGTACGCCATCCCAACATTCGTATATCTCTTTGACCGGCGTTAATATTTGCCCGCTTTTATCTGGCTTATCATAAGTAACTTCAAGCTCGGAAACGATGACAATATCTCTCTTCCCTTCTGTGAGCCCAAGAAGCTTCTGAGATCTTACTTGATACTGCGTGACATCTCTCTGAGCATCGTAGTAATCGGTTCGCGTCGACATCGGAGACTCTTCAGACAATCGAATTGCCCCTACAAGTTTTTTCTCAGTCAAATACTCTTTATTGGATGATACTGATCCGTAGAAGAAGGGACTGTGTGTTTTATCTTGATATATAAATCCACATATTTTCTCGTCATAAACAAACGTACGTTCTGAACTGAAGGAGAAGCCGCATGCCGATAGCAAGTCATAATAGTGTTTCTGCAAAATATCGAATGATGATTTATGTGCACCGCCCTCCGAAGCGATGGAAAAAATCGAGACCACAGAGAGAAAGAAAAATATTAATACCTTACTCATGGTTTTAAGTTCCCATCTGGAAGATTGGTAGTCACATCATCACTGAGCATTTTGTAAGCGTACTTGAAATATCTGATGCGTCGATCCAGGTGCAACGCAGCCCTGTTAACTTGGCGCGTTACATTTAAAACGTCTGCTGACACCGTCTGTTCATCAGTGAGCACCTGAAATATCGAGCTGTCGGCCCGGGTGTTTATATTTGTCTTGCCATCTAATACCCATCTATAGGGTTTCAAGCTGCCCGGAGGGTTGGCATATCTATCTCGTGTGGCTTCAGCTGCCCAATAGAAGCCGGATGCGTCGACTGCAACGTACGCATCTGACTGCAGGAGGAGCTGATTTGGCTCGTTGGTGTAAGTGGCATTGCGATATTTCTCATATCGATCGTAGTTCACACGCCCTGTTACCTGGATGACTCCTCTCCCTCGGAACCGAACGCCGTCTCCAGGTTGCGTATTTCCGAGATCTGCTCGACCTTCGTACGCGGCACCACTCGCATATTCGCGGACTGTCTGAAGACCGTCCGTTTCTTGCGCGATCTGTCCCCAGAAATGTGCCGTCCTCAGCGCGGATAGAAGATAGTATTTCCTTCTGACCAGATTCAGTATCACCCACATACGTGGAGGCAGTAAATGCTGTTCAGTAGATTGGCCATTACGGATGAGGGTTATCGCTCGGTCGTATGTTAGGCCGATACCTTTAGCGGGCAGCAGTTGTACCGTCTCCAATTGGCTCAACCACCCACACCTCTTGAAGACCTCAATAAACCGCAACGGATGAAAGTGATAATGCACCTTGCCCAAGGCCAGCCCCCCTTTCACCGCGTCCTCCCAAAACGCCAGCGCTCCATGGTGGCGCTTGAGCTTGTCGTAGGCCTCAGGTGACAGGCACAGGCTGAGCAGCACGTTGGCCGGAACGTCGTTTGGATCGTCGCCTTTGATCCAGCCCCAGCGCTGGTCGAAGTCGTCGCGCGACCACTCGGTAGGGAGTTTGGCCACGCAGTAGCTCAGGCGCTTGCGCATGCTGGCGTTGTGGATCTTGGCGTAGGCTCGGGCAAGGCGGTCTTTGTAGTGCAGGGCCGTGTCCAACGCCTTGGCGGCGGCATGCACGGCTTCGCCCAGCACTCCCGGCAAGCTCGGCGCGGGGTTGGGGGTGGGCGCCATGGGCTCGATCAGGTCCAGTAACTGTTTCGAGTCGCAGCGACTGTTGCCATCGGTGTCGTCGTCGATAAAGGTCCAGCCGAGCCAGTCGGGGAAATCGGCGTCGCTGTATACCTTGACCCCTGCCGGGTTGAGGTCGACGAACGCTTGCACGCCGCCCGGGGTGACGATCTTGCGCACATGGGGCAGACGCCCGCCTTGCATGTCCGTCGCGGCGGGCGCATCAGGGCCGAGGATGCGTCCGAAGCGCAG
>NZ_JCBCUS010000017.1:0-70312 GCF_059862355.1 Pseudomonas sp. MF09150
ACCGAGTGGTCGCGCGACGACTTCGACCAGCGCTGGGGCTGGATCAAAGGCGACGATCCAAACGACGTTCCGGCCAACGTGCTGCTCAGCCTGTGCCTGTCACCTGAGGCCTACGACAAGCTCAAGCACCACCATGGAGCGCTGGCGTTTTGGGAGGACGCGGTGAAAGAAGGGCTGGCCTTGGGCAAGGTGCATTATCACTTTCATCCGTTGCGGTTTATTGAGGTGTTCAAGAGGTGTGGGTGGTTGAGTCCTGCCGAACTTAGGCAGATGGTTCCGGCACGGGCGTTGCGTGGGGCTGGAGCAGGCATTCCTGCTCAGATCGTATATGAAAGGGTGCATCTTGATGCTGGTCGATTAGTCCTGGCCCACTCAGCCGACCTCAATCGCGTGCTGAGCAAGTATGGCATCAACACTCCCGCCCGTTTGGCGGCCTTTTTCGGTAACGCCGTACAGGAAACTGCTTGGCTACGCCTGACAGAGGAAGTTCAGGCCACTAACCGGTGGTATGCACCCTGGATAGGGCGAGGCTTCCTACAACTCACTCATCCCAGCAATTACCTCGACTATTGGTACTGGCGTGGCCGCGCAATTGATGCTGATGTGGAGCGCAGGTTGAGGCTGGCACAACAGCAAGCTAATGCCCAACGCAGCAATCAGCCATTGCAGGAAATGGAAACGCAACTGCCAAGGAAAATGGTGGATTGGCGCGTCAACATCGCAGATACACCGTACGACGCCACGGACAGTGCCGGATACTACTGGGCCATGAACACAGCCAATCGGGAAGCGGATGTGGCATCGCGGAATGTCCGCCATCCCTTCACTATTCATACCAGTAGCCAACAATGGCCGGGCCAACGCTTCACCTTTTATGAGCATGTGTCATTTCGTCGTGTGAGTTGCCTGATCAATCTGCCTGGCCATATCAACCGTATCAACCCGCAGCTCAACGGCTTAGTCGACCGTTATCACGCCCATGCCTACGCGCAAGTGTTGCTACTTGATCAAAGTATCTTTCCTGATACCAATGGTGTGATGCAGTTTCTACCAGCGAATTACCACGTTAAAAGTGAGGAGCCACGATGAGCACAATACGTCTGATCCCCCTGCTTATGGCCGGTCTGCTCGTGGAACTTGTCCCATTTATCGCAGTGGGTGAAACCGCCATAGATGTTAAAATAGTGTCTGAGTCCGGTGATAAAAAACTGCCCAAAGGCATGCAGCGCTATGTTCTTCCGCTAAAGGGGTGTACTTTCGAGTTCGTTGCAAAAGAAGGAGGAAGAGCCAGGGAAAGCGAGAGTTTCTCGCCCTATCCGTATGGTTTTTTCAGTTATAGCCGCTATGTGAATGGTAAGAAGCCGCCATCGCTCTACTTTAGTTGCCGATCAGGCGCAGCCACTAAAATATGCCCAATAGAGTTTAAGGAGTACCGCGAACTTTCCGCAGAAGATATTCGCGATATCCAAATGCGCAAGTTGGGCTCGCTCAATTCGCACTACTACACTGAGGCGTATATCTCAACCTCCACTGGAGTCGCCCCGCCTCGATCACGTAGCCTCAGCCTATGTATTGGCGATGAAAACCATACGCTTGTTACCGAAAACGGCAGTATCTTTCTCGGAACCGACCCTCGCGAAATCTGGCAAGCCCGCAACAAACCAGTACTTCCCGTTTCCGAGGGGGCTTTACCGGAGGTGCTCGACATTATTCGTTCCATCCGTTTTTTGCCGGCAGTCAGCGAGTGAAAGGTGAGGAGCCACGATGAACACAATACGCCTGATCCCTCTGCTTATGGCTGGTCTGCTAATGGGCCTCGCCTCACAATTCGCAGTGGGTGAAACCGCTATAGATGTTGAAAGAGTGTCTGAGCCCGGTGATAAAAAACTGCCAAAAGGCATGCAGCGCTATGTTCTTCCATTACTGGGGTGTGCTTTTGAGTTCGTTGCAAAAGAGGGAGGAAGAGCTAGGGCAAGCGAGAGTTTATCACCCAATCCGTACGGCTTTTTCAGTTACAGTCGTTATGTGAATGGTGAAAAGCCACCATCGACATCCTTCATTTGCTACCCCGGTAATGCCACGGAGTTATGCCTAAAATTGCTTCCCGTTGAGCCCACAGAAAATATCCGATACTACAACATACGTCGCTTGGAGAATTTGCACCCCGCTTACTTTAATATCGCCCAGATATCGTCGTTTCCTCTTAATAGCTCCTTGCCGGGCCAAGTTAGAAGTCTTAGCTTTTGTCTGGGCGATAATACCCATACGTTGATCACTAGCAATGGTGGATTCGAGCTTGGCTACGATTCCAGAGACGTTTCCGAAACCCCAGGAAAAAAACTTCAGTCCACTTCTGAAACTGCCCTTCCTGCGACGCTGGAGATTATTCGCTCCATCCGCTTTTTACCGTCAGACAGCGAGTGAAAGACGAGGCTGCGCGATGAACACAATACATCTGATACCTCTGCTTATGGCCGGCGTGATTTTGGGACTTGCTCCATATGTCGCAGTGGGTAAAACCGTTCTCGACGCTGAAAGAGCGTCTGAGCCCGGAGATAAGAAACTGCCCAAAGGCATGCAGCGGTATGTTCTTCCGCTACAGGGTTGTGCATTCGAGTTCGTTGCAAAAGAGGGTGGGAGAGCCCAGGCGGACGAGAGTTCATAACTCTATCCGTATGGTTATTTCAGCTACGATCGGTATTTAGGAGGTAGGCAGCCACCATCGATCTCCTTTAGTTGTCGACCTGATACAGCTATCAAAGTATGTCCGATGGAGTTTAAGGAGTACCGGGAGCTTTCCGCAGAGGATATTCGCGACATCCAGATGCGCAAGTTGGGCTCACTTAATTCGCACTATTACACTGAAGCCTATATTTCAACTTTCACCGGGGTCGCCCCGCCTCGACCACGCATCCTCAGCCTATGTATGGGCGATGTAAACCATACGCTAATTACTAGAAATGGCGGTATCAGGCTTGGCGCCGACCCTCGGGAAATCTGGCAAGCTCGCAACAAACCGGTTCTTGCCACTTCTGAGGAGGCTTTACCGGAGGTGCTCGACATTATTCGCTCCATCCGTTTTTTACCGTCAAACAGCGAGTGAACGGCGAGGCTGCGCGATGAACACAATACGTCTGAGCTATATTCGCCCGTTACAGCGCTGTGTCTTTAAGCTCGTTAACCAACCCAAAATCCAAAGCTTGGAAACACCACAAACTGCAATGAAACACTACTTCTGAGCCACCGAGGTCTTCGGCGCCAAGTTCCAGCGCACCGAGCTGATGCCGTGGGGCTCAAGGATGCTTTTGATGATGGCCAGGGAACGCAGCGACGGCAGTTCGCGCAGGGGGATGGCGCAGTCGAGGGCGGCGCAGAACCAGGCGTCGAACTCGGTCATCTGGGTCGAGGCGTGCAGGGACACTTTTTTGTGTCCCTGCAGCAGGTAGTGGATTTCGTAATCACGAAGCATGAGGTGATTGCTGCATGGCGCGGCGGATGCGCATCCAGTCCTGATAGGCCTCGGTGCGTTTGGCGTCCGCGGCTTTCTTGGCCTGGCTGTAGCGTTCCCACACGGCGTCCGGGCCGTCCTGGCCACCGATGATGGTGTAGGCCAGGTCGTCGAGGCGGTCGGCCTCGAAGAACAGTTGGGTGTTGCGCGCGATTTCCTCGTCCCAGGGGTTGCAGTCGAGGCTGGTCTTCAGGGCGTGGGCGTTCACAGGCTTGATTCTCCGGTCCAGTCGATTTGGGTCGAGGGGCGCCATTGCACATCGGTCAGGCCGTAGCGTTCGGCCAGGGGGCGGGTGACGCGCTTGACCTTGTCCCGAGAAGACTTGGGGATGGTGCCGATGCCGGCGTCACAACTGGCCCAATGCCAGGCCTGTGCGTTATCCATGCCGTCGGCGCGGATGACGAAGGTCTTGTGTGCACCCTGTAGGTGGTATTCGATTACGTAAATTGCCGGGTTTCCCATAAGGCCCTCCATTAGCTTGTGAGAAAGAATCGATTTCGTTCAAAAAGGTTCAAAATAATTGTAGGACAATTGCATTTCCGTGACCCAAGTCAAGCCCAGGCCATTCGTCACCTCGAATGCACTGCACCGCCGCTCCGAACGTCGAAAGATCATGGCCCAGGTTGGCTGGACCCAAGCCCTGAGGTGTTTATGTCCACTGATTCGAGTTTCGACGATCAAGCGCAAACCCCACGCCCCGATCCGGCACCGGCCGAGCCCTCTGCCGAGCCGTTCGACCCGTTGCAGAAGGACCCCTTGGCGCGCCCCGAGGTGGTAACCCGCGAGCGCCCCGAAGACTGGAACGAGCCCAGCGCCGGCGATGGCATCCCCAGCGACAAGGACATGCCGCTGCCCAATGATTGAGCTCCCATGCAAACCCCGCCTTTCGGGCGGGGTCCGGGTGCTGCTTGGGGCGTTCGGGCCGGCGGTTACTTGGCGTGCTGCGCCTGCAGTTTTTTCGCCATGTCCAGGTGGTGCTCCAGCGTCGGCAGGGTCTGCTGGGCAAACGCCTTGAGTTCGGCGTTATCCGAGGAGGCGGCTTCTTTTTTGAACAGGGCGACGGTGTCCTCGTGAGCCTTGACCTGGTTGTTGGCGTAGGCCTTGTCGAAGGATTCGTCACGCATTTCGAGAATCATCTTCTTGGCTTTTTCCGTGAGCGAGGCTTCATCCGGCACCTCGATATCGAGTTTTTTCGCCAGGGTCGTCAGCTCCTGATTGGCCTTGGTGTGGTCGGTGACCATCTGCTGGGCAAACGCCTTGACGTCGGCTGCGCTGCTTTTTTCCAGGGCCAGCTTGGCGCTTTCGACTTCGTTGATTCCGCCTTGCGCCGCGTCATTGACGAAGCTGTTGGAGGTGGCGGCAGCGGCGCTGCCCACGGTACCGGCCAGCAGCAGGAAGGACAGGCCCATCTGTTTCATCAGCAGTGTGTTCATGGTGATCTCCATTTCATTATCAGGGGACGAGGATGTCGTCTTACTGTTGAGCCAGCGGCCGGGCAAAAGGTTTAGTTTTTTTGCTTGGTGCAGGCTTGAGATCAATCAGTAGTGATTCGCATTTACATCTTGGGTGAGAGTTTCTATCCTTGCGCCTGCGCATTTTCAGCTCAGGAGAGCCCATGCAATCTTCCAACCCCGGATCGGAACGCGCGTCGCCGATGGCCACCCTGATCGGTTTGCTGGCGGGGCAGCGCGCTCGGCTGGGCTTGGCCGTGAGCCTGGCCGCCGGCTCGGCGCTGCTGGAGCTGTTGCTGTATTACCTGTTGTACCGCGCGGCGGAGCTGGCCTTGCTCGATGCCCCGCCAGGCCGGGACCTGCTGCACTTGGCCGGTTTGGTGCTGCTGGCGCTGCTGGGCAAATACGGGCTGCTGACCCTCGGCGGCTATTTCAGTCATGTGGCGGCGTTCCAGATCCTCTACGAGGTCCGCTTGCGCCTGGCCCAGTCCTTGACCCGCTTGCCGTTGCAGATGCTCGGCCGCTACAGCTCCGGCGGCTTGCGCAAGATCATCCTGAATGACGTCGAGCGCCTGGAAACCTTTATCGCCCACCACAGCATCGAACTGATCGCAGCCGTGGTCACGCCCTTGGCTGCGGGCGGCTTTCTGTTCTGGCTGGACTGGCGCATGGCCCTGGCGGCGCTCAGCACCATTATCCCGGCATGGCTGGCCCAGGCCTGCATGTCGCGGGGCATGGACGAGCGGGTGCGCAGCTATAACATCGCCACCGAACAGCTCAACGGCGCCACCGTGGAGTACCTGCGCGGGATTCCGGTGATGAAGGCGTTCCGCCAGAGCGCCAGTTCCTTCAAGTTGCTGCGCGAGCGGCTGGAGGCGTACCACCGCCTGGTCGAAGGCTTTAGCCGCAAGGCGGTGCCTGGCTGGTCGGCTTTTGTCGTGCTGCTGACGGCCAATATTTTCGTGTTGCTGCCCCTGGGGCTGTGGCTCAACGCCCAGGGCCAGTTACCGCTGCCCAACCTGATTTTGGCTCTGGTGCTGGGCAGCGGTTTGCTCAAGCCGCTGCTGCGCCTGATGTTTTTTTCTTCGGTGATCCGCGAGATCTGCGGTGGGGTGGAGCGGATCCAGCCACTGCTGGTTCCGGTGGCCGTGCAGGTCAGCAGCCGCTTGCCGGCCCATGCCGGGGTGCGCTTGCAGCATCTGTCGTTCAGTTACCAGACGCGGCCGATTCTGCAGGACCTGAACCTCGAGTTGCGCCCCGGCAGCTTCAACGCCCTGGTGGGTCCTTCCGGTGCTGGCAAGTCGACGCTGGCCTATCTGCTGTCCGGGCTGTTGCCGCCCGACAGTGGCGAGGTGCTGCTCGGTGAGGTATCCCTGGCCAGCCTCGGCGATCGAGACCGGGCCCAGGCCATTGCCGTGGTCAGCCAGGACGCGTTTCTGTTCCAGGGCAGCCTGGCGCAGAACCTGCGACTGGCCAAGCCCCTGGCCAGTGATCGGCAGTTGTACGACGTACTGGCCATCGTCCAGGCCCGGGACCTGGTGCGCAGCTTGCCTCAAGGCCTGGACACCCAGGTCGGCGAGCGCGGGACGCGTTTGTCCGGAGGCGAGCGGCAACGGATCGCCATCGCCCGGGCGCTGCTGGCGGGAGCCCCGGTATTGGTGCTTGACGAGGCCACGGCCTTTGCCGACAGCCTGACCGAGGCCGCGTTTTATACGGCGTTGCGCAAGCGTTACCCGCAGACCACGGTGCTGGTGATTGCCCATCGCTTGTACGCGGTGCGCCATGCCGAGCAGATTCTGCTGCTGGAGGAGGGGCGCCTTGTCGCGTCCGGCTCCCATGCCCAATTGCTCCACGGCAACAGCACTTACCAGCGCTTGTGGCACAGCCAGTTCCAGGCCCATGCCTGGCATATTCGCCAACAGGAGGTCAGGGATGTCGATGCTTGAGGATGTGGTGCGCATTGCCGGTCGCCAGCCGTACCGGGTGTACCGCGGCATCGGTCTGCGGGTACTGGCCCAGGCCTGTTCCATCGCGCCGTTCTTCCTGGCCTGGCTGGGGCTGCAATGGGTGCTCGCCGGCAGCGCCGGGAGTGCTGAGTGGTGGGGGCTGGGCCTGGCGTTGGGTGCTTGTCTGATCGGCCAGTTGCTGTTTTCCCACTTCGGCCAGATGGACTGCTTTATCGGGGCCTATGACCTGATGATGAGTTATCGCGCGGCGCTGACCGATCACTTGCGCCTGGTGCCCCTGGGATTTTTCCATCAGCGGCGGATCGGCGAGTTGGCGGCAACCCTGACCGATGATGTGAAGCGGGTCGAGGACGTCTTCACCCACTTGATCGCCGAAGTCATTGCCGGGATCAGCGTGCCGCTGATTTTCTGCCTGCTGCTGGTCTGGGTCGACTGGCGCCTGACCCTGAGCCTGCTGGTCACCTTGCCCCTGGGCTGGGCGCTGTACCAGGGGTGCATGGGTTACCTGCTGCGCGAAGGCACGCGGCAATCCGGGCGCCTGCAAATGGCTTCGGGGCTGCTGGTGGAGTTTGTCAGCGGTATTCGCACCCTGCGTCTGTTTCACCGCTGTGACGGCATGCTCGCGCGCCTTGAAGAAACCTTCGCCAGCATCCGCCGTGGCAGTCTGGGCATCGAAGCCTGGGGCGGCGGCGGGGTGCAGCTGTTGCGCCTGATGATCGAGATGGGCCTGGTCAGCCTGCTGCTGATGGCGGCCTGGCTGTTTGTCGAGCAGTCGCTGGACGTGGCGACCTGGCTGTTGTTTGTGCTGGTGTCGTACAAGATCATCGACGCGCTGCTGGAGGTCGCGGCCTACCTCACGCAACTGCGCATGATGAGCCAGTCTTCGGCGCGCCTGAGTGCCCTGATGGCGGAGCCGATCCTGGCTGAAACCACCGAAGTCGCGGTGCCCGAGGATTCGACGCTGCGCTTTGAACAGGTGAGTTTCGGCTATGCCCAAGAGCCGGTGGTGCAGGGCATCGACTTCACGGTGCCGGCCGGTTCAGTGACGGCGATTGTCGGGCCGTCCGGCAGTGGCAAGTCGACCTTGCTGCATTTGCTCGGGCGTTTCTACGACCCGCAGCAAGGGCAGATCACCCTGGGCGGTGTCGACCTCAAGGCCCTGGGCACCGACGCCTTGTACCAGCAGGTCGGCTTCGTGTTCCAGGATGTGCAGCTGTTCGACGGCTCGGTGCTGGATAACGTGCGCATCGGCCGTCCCGAGGCCAGTGTGGAGGCGGTGCGCGCCGCCTGTCGCGAGGCCCACTGCGAAGCGTTTATCGAACAGTTGGAGCAGGGCTATGACACGCCGCTGGGCGAGGGCGGCCTGCGCTTGTCCGGCGGCGAGCGCCAGCGGCTATCGATTGCCCGAATGCTGCTCAAGGCACCGCGCATTGTGCTGCTGGACGAAGCCACGGCCTCGGTCGACCCCTGCGCCCAGGCCGATATCCAGCAGGCTTTATCGCGCCTGGCCGAGGGCCGCACGGTGGTGATGATTGCCCATCGTCTGCGCACGGTGGAGTATGCCGATCAGATTCTGGTGCTGGATCAGGGGCGTATCGTCGAGCGCGGCAACCACCGTCAATTGCTCGAGCTGGGCGGTTTGTACCGGCGCCTGTGGGACGAGCAGGATGCCCAGGCCATGCCGCTGGCGCCCCTGATACCGGGGCTGCCTGGCGAGCAGCCATGAGTGAGGGGGGCGCACGCCGCCGATGGCGCGCGCTTCAGCCCTGCAGGTCGGCCGAAGAAAAACCGTTGCGCCGATAAAAGCGCTCCAGCTCCCGGGGTTCGGGCTCGACCCCGGTGAAGATCTTCAAGTACTCGGGGATGTAGCGCATGCGCTGGGCCAGCGGCTCCTGGGTGTTCATGCTGATGTAGCCGATCTGGGTCAGGTAGATCGAGCGCGCCCGGGTCACGGCGGCGTCATGGGCGAAGCCGAAACGGTCGAACATGGTTGCCAGGGCCTGCACCCGCTGGGCATCGGCCTGGCGGATTTCTTCCGCCACCTCGGGCGATTGCAGGGCCCAACTGCGCATGGCGAATTCGAACTGCGAATCGAACAGCTCGCTGTTCAGCCAGCAGTCGAAGACGTTGAGAATCGCCTCGGTGATGGATTCGGCATAGGCCTCGGACTGTGACACCAGGTTGAAGGTGTTCTTGTTTTTCCACAGGCTCACCAGGGCTTCGAGCAGCGCTTCGCGGTCCTGGAAATACCAGTAGAAACTGGTTCGCGACAGGTTGAGTTTCTTCGCCAGCGGCATCACCCGCACTGCATCCACCCCCGATTCCTTGAGGCTCTCATAGGCCGCGTTGAGCCAGCTCTCCAGAGAGCCGCGGCCGGCCGCTTCCGCACTGTTGGTGGTTGCTTTCATGGGGCGTTTTTTCCTTGTCCACTTGACCTTGATGGGGGTGAATATACACCACCGTCGACGTTATTGACACTGGTGTACATTGGGGTCTATCGTCTGCCTTGCCTGATGACCTGTATGCGAGACCGATATGAATAACGATCCGCTTCTTCAGCCTTATCGCCTCAAGCACCTGACACTTCGCAACCGCATTATCACCACCTCCCACGAGCCGGCGTACCCCGAAGAGGGTATGCCGAAGAAATTGTACCGGGCTTATCACGTCGAACGCGCCAAGGCCGGCGTGGCCATGACCATGACCGCAGGCTCGGCGGCGATCTCCCGCGACAGCCCCCCGGTGTTCAACAATATCCTGGCGTACAAGGACGAAGTGGTCGGCTGGATGAAAGACCTCACCGACGAATGCCACGAGCATGGCGCGGCGGTGATGATCCAGCTTACCCACCTGGGGCGGCGCACCCGCTGGGACAAGGGCGACTGGCTGCCGGTGGTGTCGCCTTCGCACAACCAGGAGCCGGCGCACCGGGCCTTCCCCAAGAAGCTGGAAATCTGGGATATCGAGCGCATCGTCCGCGACTATGCCGACGCCGCCGAACGCATGCAGGCCGCCGGCCTGGATGGCATCGAGCTGCAAGCCTACGGCCACTTGATGGACCAGTTCTGGTCGCCGTTGACCAACGAACTGGAGGGCGCCTACGGCGGTTCGCTGCACAATCGCCTGCGGTTCACCTTCGAGGTGCTGAGCGCGATCCGCCAGCGGGTCGGTTCGGCGTTTATCGTCGGCATTCGCTACACCGGTGACGAGGTGCTGGCGGGCGGGCTTGAGAAAGAGGAGGGGCTGCACATCTCGCAACTGCTGAAAGACAGCGGCATGGTCGACTTTCTCAACGTGATTCGCGGCAATATCGCCACCGATGCCGGGCTGACCGACATCATCCCGATCCAGGGCATGCGCAATGCACCGCACCTGGACTTTGCCGGGGAGATTCGCGCCCTGACCGGCTTCCCGACCTTCCATGCGGCGAAGATTCCCGATGTCGCCACCGCCCGCCATGCGATTGCCGCCGGCCTGGTGGACATGGTGGGCATGACCCGCGCGCACATGACCGACCCGCACATCGTGCGCAAGATCATCGAGGGCCGGGAAGATGAAATCCGCCCCTGCGTGGGCGCCAACTATTGCCTGGACCGGATCTACAACGCCGGCGCCGCCTACTGCATCCACAACGCCGCCACCGGCCGCGAAACCACCATGCCCCACGAGGTGCCCAAGGCCCCGCGCAAGCGCAAGATCCTGATCGTCGGCGCCGGCCCCGGTGGCCTGGAGGCCGCACGGGTCGCTGGCGAGCGCGGGCATGAGGTGCTGGTGCTGGAAGTGGCCGACCAGCCCGGCGGGCAGATTCGCCTGACCGCGCAGTCCGAGCGGCGCAAGGAAATGATCAGCATCATCGACTGGCGCATGGCGCAGTGCGAGCGCCTGGGGGTCAAGTTCCGCTTCAACACCTGGGCCGATGCGGCGATGGTCCTCGATGAAAACGCCGACGTGGTGATAGTCGCCACCGGCGGGCTGCCCCACACCGAAGTCCTGCAACGGGGCAACCAGTGGCTGGTGTCGAGCTGGGACATTATTTCCGGCGACGTGAAGCCCGGACGCAATGTGCTGGTGTATGACGATGCCGGCGATCACGCGGGTTTGCAGGCCGCCGAGTTCATTGCCCGCAGCGGGGCCAGGACCGAGATCATGACCCCCGACCGTTCGTTCGCGCCGGAGGTGATGGGCATGAACCTGGTGCCCTACATGCGCTCGCTGCAACAACTGGACACCACCTTTACCGTCACTTACCGACTCAAGGCCGTGGACCGTGAGGGCGACCAGTTGCTGGCGACCATCGGCACCGATTACAGCGACCTGGAGAAAACCCGGCGGGTGGACCAGATCGTGGTCAACCATGGCACCCGCCCCCTGGACGAGCTGTATTTCGAACTGCAACCCCTGGCCACCAATGAAGGCGCCGTGGAGTACATGGACCTGATTGCCGGCACCGCGCAAAACGTGGTGACCAACCCTCAGGGGCGTTTCCAATTGTTCCGAATCGGCGATGCGGTGTCATCGCGTAACACCCATGCGGCGATCTACGACGCCCTGCGCCTGGTCAAGGACCTCTAGCGAGCGCTGATTAGCGTGCCCTGAAAATAAGAAAGACAGCCGTCATCCGTTTCCCAAGCCTTTAAGTCACTGCCCCGAAAGTTGGTCCGATTGGTTTTGATTAACGTCAAACTCTTCCCAGCGGAGGTTGTTGCATGCACACGGATACCGATTTCACCGAGCTGCTCAATGCCGTACCCCCAGGCCCGCTGCACTATCGCAGCGATGCCAGCGTTACCGGGCATGCCCTGGCCCCGGTCGATAACGGCCTGCTGGCGGCCTATGCCGCCATCGATCGCCCGGCCCTGCGCCAGTACCGCCTGGAGCGCATTCGCCAGCAACTGCGCGAGCACGATTACGCCGGCGTGCTATTGGCCGATCCGATCAATATTCGCTACGCCACCGACACCAATAACCTCGGCCTGTGGGTGATGCATTCCCCCAGCCGCTACGTGTTTGTGGCCACCGATGGTCCGGTGGTGCTGTTCGAGTTCACCAGCAGCCGGCACAACAGCGAACACATCGAGACCATCGATGAAATTCGCCCGGCCATCCCCTGGCTGTATTTCCTGGCCGGCCCCCGGGTCGAGGAGAAGGCCGAGCGCTGGGCCCTGGAAGTGGCCGACCTGATGACCCGGCATGGCGCCGGCAATCGCCGCCTGGCGGTGGACCGCTGCGACCCCTGGGGCGCGGAAAAACTCAAGGCCAGGGGCATCCAGCTGTTTGATGCCCAGCCGCTGATGGAGCAGGCGCGGCTGATCAAGTCGCTGCAGGAGATCGCCAGCCACCGGGTGTCGATGGATGTGTGCGACCTGGCGATTGCCCGCATGCGCGCCAGCCTGGTGCCGGGCATCACCGAAAACCAGCTGTGGAGCATCATGCACGGGACCAACGTGGCCCAGGGCGGGGAGTGGGCCGAGAGCCGCCTGCTGAACTCCGGACCGCGCACCAACCCGTGGTTTCAGGATGCTTCGGACAAAGTCATCGCCGCCGGCGAAATGGTCTGCTTCGACACCGACATGGTGGGGCCGGGGGGCTATCTCTCGGACATTTCCCGCAGCTTTATCTGCCCCGGCAAGGCATCGACGGCGGCCCAGCGCGACCTGCTGGAGATTGCCTCGCAGCAAATCAACTTCAACCTCGGGCTGCTGCGTCCCGGGCTGTCGTTCCGCGAGTTCGCCGAGGGCTGCTGGCCGGTGCCCAGGCAGTTCGAGCACAACCGCTACATGATGATGTTGCACGGCGTGGGCCTGGTCGACGAGTACCCCAGCGTGGCCTACGCGGTGGACTTTGCCGAGTGGGGCTATGACGGTCACTTCGAGGAAAACATGGTGCTCTCGGTGGAGAGTTACATCGGCGAGCAGGGCGGCCATGAAGGCGTGAAGCTCGAAGAGCAGGTGCTGATTACCGCCACTGGAGCGGTCAAGCTTTCCCGTACCCCCTTAGTCGACGGCGATCGATAACAGCGGTTGTTGCCTGATTCTTGCAGGCATGGCGTCTACCCTGTCCGGAGAAAAAAACAATGAGCAGCATGACCGTGATCGAAAGCGCCGCCGCCCTGGCGCCGCGCCCGGTGTCCAGCGCCGAACCGTTCCTGCGCCTGGATGCGATCCACAAGCAGTTCGGCCCTTATCCCGTCTTGCATGATGTGTGCTTTGAAATGGCCAAGGGCGAGGTGGTGGCGATCATCGGCCCCAGCGGCTCCGGCAAAAGCACCCTGTTGCGCTGCATCAACCAACTGGAACCGCCGACTCGGGGTCGGGTCAGCATGGCCGGGGTGCACATCGAAGCCGGGCGCCCGCTGCCCAGGAGCGAGTTGCTCAAGCTGCGCCGGCGCATCGGCATGGTGTTCCAGTCGTTCAACCTGTTTCCGCACCTCACGGTGCTGCGCAATGTCAGCCTGGCGCAGATCCGCACCCTGGGCCGCAGCGCCAGGGAGGCGGATGCCCGGTCCTTGCAGTTGCTGGACCGGGTCGGCCTGGCGGACAAGGCCAATACCTACCCGGCGCGCTGCTCCGGCGGCCAGCAGCAACGCATCGCCATTGCCCGGGCCCTGGCCCTGGACCCGGAATTGATGCTGTTCGACGAGCCGACCTCGGCCCTCGACCCCGAGCTGGGCCTGGAAGTGCTGGCGGTGATGAAGGAGCTGGCGCGCGAGGGCATGTCGATGCTGGTGGTGACCCATGAGATGCACTTTGCCGAGACCGTTTCCGACCGGGTGGTGGTGATGGCCGAAGGGCGGATTATCGAGCAGGGGCCCAGCGCCCAGGTGATGCGCGAGCCGCAGCATGCGCGGGTGGTGCAGTTTCTCCAGGCCGTGAGGAATCGCTGATGCTGGATATTCTGCTGGTCCTGTTGCGCGGTGTGCCCTGGACCCTGGCCGTGACCCTGGGCGCCTTCTGCATTGGCATGGTGCTGGGCTTTCCGCTCTGCGCCCTGCGCATGTCGAACCTGAAATTCTGCCGCTGGCTGGCGGCGATGCTGGTGCTGACCCTGCGGTCGATTCCGCCGATTGTCTGGTTGTTTTTCATCTTCTTCGGCATTGGTGGCGGCTACATCGCCTTGTCGCCCTTTGCTGCGGCGGTGCTGGGCCTGGGGCTGATCACCGCGGCGCATATGTCCGAGGTCTATCGCGGTGCCTTTGCCGCGATTCCCCAGGGCCAGTACGAGGCGGCGCATGTGCTGAACCTCTCGGCCCCCCAGCGGTTCTTTGATGTGGTGCTGCCGCAACTGGTGCGCATCGCCATTCCCACCTCGGCCACCTATGCCATCGGCCTGCTCAAGGACTCGGCCGTGGCCTCGACCATCGGCGTGGGCGATATCAGCTTCCAGGCGTACCAGATGTCCCAGCAGACCTTTCAAGGGCTAGGGGTGTACAGCGCGGCGGCCGTGGTCTACCTGATTCTGAGCGTGCCGGTGGCGCTATTCTCGCGCTGGCTGGCGGCCACCCTGAAACAGAGGATTGCCCGATGAGCGAGCTCCTGACGATGTGGCTGGCCTGGTTTCCCGAGCTGTGGAAAGGCTTTGTGCTGTCGATGCAGGTCACCGCCGTCAGCCTGGCGCTGGGGGTGGTCCTGGGGTTGCTGCTGGCACTGGGGGTTTCGGCACCGCGCCGGGTGGTGCGCTACCCCTCGCTGCTGATTGTCGAACTGGGGCGCGGCGCACCGGCGTTGATCCTGTTGCAGTATTTCTATTTCGGCCTGCCCTCGGCGGGCCTGACCCTGAGCTCGTTCTGGGCCGCGGCCCTGGCGCTGGCCTACTGCACGGCGGCCTATACCAGCGAGATCATACGTGGCGGTATCGAGGCGGTGGCCCAGGGCCAGAACGAGGCGGCCGAGGTGATTGGCCTGAATCGCCTCGATGCGCTGCGCTTCATCATCCTGCCCCAGGCGCTGCGAGTGGCGCTGCCATCGTTGCTCGGGTTCTCGATCATGATGTTCCAGGCCTCGTCGCTGTGTTTCACCATCGCGCTGCCGGAGATCGTCAGCCGCGCCTCGGCCATTGGTTCATCCACGTTCGAGTACATGCCGGTGCTGACCCTGGCCGGCCTGATGTATGCCGCTGTTTGTGCGCCTGCGACCCTGGGCGTGGCGGCACTGGAGAAAAGACTGGCACCCAGCCAGCACGCATGACCGACTCGGGCCGTTTTTCGGCTGCTGCTCTCTTAATGCAACCCTTGCACAGGTGAAGCCATGATTAGCTCCTTCAAATGCATGACCCGTTGGGCCGTCCTTTGTTCCACCCTGATGGCCGGCGCGGCCCAGGCGGATTGCAAGCCGGCCCATCAGTTTGAAACCCTGACCCCGGGGGTGCTGACCGTCGCCGCCTGGGTCTTCCCGCCGTACTCGATCCCCGGGCCGGGCAACCAGTTGAGCGGGGTCGACGGCGAGATCATCAAGCGCATCGCCGCCCGCGAATGCCTGGAGATCAAGGCCACGGTGGTCGACCCGGCAGCGGTGATCCAGTCGGTGATCGCGCGGCGGGCCGATGTCGGTATCGGCGACTGGTACCGCACCGCCGAGCGCAGCAAGGCCCTGGGGTTGTCCGCGCCGCTGTACCTGGACGTGATGGGCATCATCTCCAGTGAGGGCTTTTCGAAAATCTCCGAGCTCGAGGGCAAGCGCATCGGCACGGTGCAGGGCTACCTGTGGGTCGACGACTTGAAAAAGACCTTTGGCGACAACCTGGTGCTGTACCCCAACCCGGTGGCCATGGCCCAGGACCTGGCGTCAAAACGCATCGCCGTGGGTGTGGACAGCTTCGCCGTGGGCGTGGCCTCGCAGCAGAAGGGCGCGTACCAGGGCAAGAGCATCAAGGTTTCGGAGCCCGACCCACGGGTCAAGGCGACCCTGGAACCGGGGCAGACCGGCTTCCCCCACACCAAGGCCAACACCGCGCTGGGCCTGGCGCTGAATGAAAATATCGAGGCCTTGCATGCCTCGGGCGAGATTGCTGAAATCCTCGGCTCGTTCGGCCTCGACAAGCAGGCCGCTGACGTCGGTGCGCCACGCCTGGTGGAGTAACCGGCAACCTCATCCCCGGCCTTGATGGAGAGCCCATGCAATCACCCGCAGCGTTCAAGCACCTGTCGTTGCCAGAGGCCCGGGCGTTTGCCCGGCAGTGCTGCCTGGCTGCCGGCGCGAGTCAGGAGGTGGCCCAAGCCCTGGCCGAGGCAACGGTGTCGGCCCAGGCCCATGGCTTGGCCAGCGTCGGTTTCGAGCACTTGCCCGACTACCTGAGCGGTTTCGCCAGCGGGCGCATTGCCTGCGCCGCGCAACCGCTGATCACTCAGGTCGCCCCGGCGATGATCCGCAGTGATGCCTGTCAGGGCATCGCGCAACTGGGTTTCGACCAGGCGTTTGGCGCCCTGTGCGACAACTCCCGGCAGTTGGGTATCAGCCTGTTCGCCCAACACAACGGCTTTACCTGCGGCGAGCTGGGCTACTACACCCGGCGCCTGGCTGCCGAGGGCCTGGTGGCGCTGGCCTTCTGCAACGGTCCGCCGTTGTTGACGGTGCTCGGCCAGCGCCAGCCGATGTATTCGACCAACCCCCTGGCGTTCGCCGCACCCAGTGGCGATGGGCGCCAGGTGCTGATCGACCAGGCCAGCAGCGCCACGGCGTTCGTCAATATCCTCAAGGCGGCGCAGGCCGGCGAGGCGATCCCCGCCGGCTGGGCGGTCGATGCCCAGGGCGCTGCGACCCTGAGCGCGCGGGAGGCCATGCACGGCGCCTTGCTGGCCTTTGGCGGCAGCCGTGGGGCCAATATCGCGTTGATGGTCGAGGTGCTGGCGTGCTGCGTCGGTGGCGGCAACTGGTCGCTGGACGCGCCGGACTTTCGCAGCGGTGCGCAATCGCCGGGATCGGGGTTGCTGGTGATCGCCATTGCCCCGCACCTGCTCGACGAGCAGTTCGAGAAGCGCCTGGCGCAGCAGATGCAGCGCCTGGCGGCCCTGGGCATTCATCATCCA
Organism: Pseudomonas sp. MF09150; assembly: GCF_059862355.1. Classification (NCBI taxonomy): domain Bacteria; kingdom Pseudomonadati; phylum Pseudomonadota; class Gammaproteobacteria; order Pseudomonadales; family Pseudomonadaceae; genus Pseudomonas; species Pseudomonas sp. MF09150. The sequence goes on from NZ_JCBCUS010000017.1 coordinate 16,948, forward strand.
GGGCAGGCCAAGCAGCAGGCGTATGCGCGGGCGTTGAACGAGGGTATCCGCTTGCCGCTGACGCTGTATCAGCAGTTGGCCTAGTCGGCGTCCTGCAGGGTGTCCCAGAGCAGCCTGGCGCTCGGCGACAGCTGCACGCCCTGGCGGGTTACCAGGGAATAGGGTTCGCTGCGCGAGCGCATGTGCAGCGGCAGGGACACCAGCACACCCATGCGCGCGGCGGCTTCGGCGACTTCTTCGGGCATCAGTGCAATCAACTGCGGGTCCTGCTGCAGCAGCATCAGGGTGGTGAAGGTCGAGGCGGTTTCCAGGGGGAATCGCGGGAACTCCAGGCCGGCCTCGCTGAACTCCCGTTCCAGCACCAGGCGCATTGGCATGTTGGCCGGGTAGATGATCCAGCCATAACCCTCCAGCTGCGCCAACTGCAACGATTCGGCCTGGGCCAGCGGGTGCCGGGGGTTGGCCACCACGCGCAGCTGTTCCTGGTTCAGCACCTGGCAGTCATAGGCTTGCGGGCGCGGGCTGACGCTGGTGCGGCAGATCGCCAGGTCGAGGCGCCCCTGGTCGATCAGGCCCAGCAGGCGGGCGCTGGTGTCTTCGACAATTTCCACCGACAGCTCGGGTTGGGTCAGCCGCAGCCGCGCCAGGCTGCTGACCAGCATCGGCACCGCGCCCATGATGATGCCCACCGAAATGCGCCCGCCCTGACCCTGGAGGATGCCGAGCATTTCTTCGCGCAGGTGCGCCAGGTCGCTGTGGATCAAACGCGCATAGCGGATCGCGCAGCGTCCCAGGTCATTGGGTTCAAGACCCTGGCTGGTGCGGGTGAACAGCCGGGTGCCGAACGCCGACTCGATCTCATTCAGGGCCTTGGTCGCCCCGGGCTGGGTGATCGCCATCTGTTCGGCGGCCTTGTGCAACGAGCCGTGTTCGTCCAGGGCAATCAGCAGGCGCAACTGGCGCAGGCGCAGACGGGAAACCAAAGAGGGCAGGGAAGCGATCATGGGGATGACTAAAAGTTATCGCGAGGGCAGGGGTTCTCATTAGGCAGCCTGCGGGGCGATTCGTAAAGTGGCGCATGTCACGGCTGATGCTCAGCCCATGCCCCTAACAAACTCCTGCCCAAAGAAGGCCCCTGCCATGCGATTGATTCAGTTTGAGAGCACCACCGGTGAACGCCACGTCGGCATTGTCGAAGGTGAGCGAATCCTCACCGTGAACCAGGCGAGTTCCACCCGCGAGCTGGCCCTGGCAGCGATTGCCGCGGGTCGCAGCCTGCAGGAGCAGGTGCTGCAACAGGGCAGCCAAGCCGGCCCGCTGTACGCGCAGCTGCTGCAGGACGGCCGCGTGCTGCCACCGCTGGACCACGTCGACCCGGCCCATTGCCTGGTCAGCGGCACCGGCCTGACCCACCTGGGCAGCGCCTCGACCCGGGACAAGATGCACCAGCAGAAGGCCCAGGATGAGTCGACCATGACCGACACCCTGCGCATGTTCAAATGGGGCGTCGAAGGCGGCAAGCCGGGCAGCGGCAAGGTCGGGGCGCAACCGGAATGGTTCTACAAGGGCGATGGCAGCATTGTCGTGCGCCCAGGCGCGGACTTTGCCGTGCCGACCTTTGCCGAAGACGCCGGCGAAGAACCGGAACTGGTCGGCCTTTATGTCATCGGCCATGACGGCCTGCCGTATCGCCTGGGTTATGCCCTGGGCAACGAGTTTTCCGACCATGTGCTGGAGCGCCGCAGCTACCTGTACCTGGCGCACTCCAAGTTGCGTCGCTGTGCCTACGGCCCGGAATTGCGCCTGGGCGAGCTGCCCAGGCACCTGTCGGGCTTCAGCCGCATCCATCGCGCTGGCCAGGTGCTTTGGGAGAAGGAGTTCCTCTCGGGCGAGGAGAACATGTGCCACAGCCTGGAAAACCTCGAATACCACCATTTCAAGTACGCGCAGTTCCTGCGGGCCGGTGATGTCCACGTGCATTATTTCGGCACCGCCACCCTGTCGTTCGCCGACGGGATCGCGGCTCGGCCGGGCGACACCTTCGAGATCGAAATGAGCGAGTTCGGCGCGCCCTTGCGCAACGGGATAGCCGCGCAGGCCGAACCTCTGGCACCAGGGGCGGTCAGGGCACTTTGAGCCCGTTCACTTATCCTCCCTCTATCAGGTCAAGGAGCAACAGATGACGCGCATCAGCGGTCAAAACTACATCGCAGGCATCCGCAGCGCCGCAGGCAAGGTCACCCTGCACAGCCATGACGCCACCACCGGCGAGGCCCTGCCATTCGATTTTTATCAGGCCACCGAGGCCGAAGTCGACGCCGCAGCCCTGGCGGCCAAGGCTGCTTATCCGGCGTTTCGCAACCTGTCGGCGGCCCGTCGTGCCGAGTTCCTGGAAGCGATTGCCGACGAGATCGACGGCCTGGGTGATGAATTCGTCGCCCAGGTGTGCCAGGAAACCGCCTTGCCGGCGGGCCGGATCCAGGGTGAACGCGGACGCACCAGCGGCCAGATGCGCCTGTTCGCCAAGGTTCTGCGTCGAGGCGATTTCTATGGTGCGCGGATCGACCGCGCGTTGCCTGATCGTCAGCCACTGCCACGGCCGGACCTGCGCCAGTACCGCATTGGCCTGGGCCCGGTGGCGGTGTTTGGTGCCAGCAACTTCCCCCTGGCGTTCTCCACGGCCGGTGGCGATACCGCGGCGGCCCTGGCCGCCGGTTGCCCGGTGGTGTTCAAGGCCCACGGTGGGCATATGGCGACGGCCGAGTGGGTGGCCGATGCGATCATCCGCGCCGCCGAGAAAACCGCCATGCCGGCCGGGGTGTTCAACATGATCTACGGTGCGGGCGTCGGTGAGTGGCTGGTCAAGCACCCGGCCATCCAGGCCGTGGGCTTTACCGGGTCCCTGGGCGGCGGTCGCGCCCTGTGCGACATGGCGGCGGCGCGCCCGCAGCCGATCCCGGTGTTCGCCGAGATGTCGAGCATCAACCCGATGTTGCTGCTGCCTGAGGCGCTGAAGCAGCGTGGCGCGACCATCGCCAAGGAACTGGCAGCTTCGGTGGTGATGGGGGCAGGGCAGTTCTGCACCAACCCGGGGCTGGTGATCGGCATTCGTTCGCCGCAGTTCAGCGACTTCCTGCAGCATCTGATCGCACTGTTCAATGAGCAACCGGCGCAGACCCTGCTCAATGCCGGCGGCCTGAAAAGCTACTGCCACGGCCTCGACAACCTGCAGGCCCATGCCGGTATCGAGCACCTGGCCGGCACCGCGCAAACGGGGCGTCAGGCCCATGCCCAACTGTACAAGGCCGATGTCGGGCTGCTGCTCAAGGGCGACCCGTTGTTGCAGGAAGAAGTGTTCGGCCCCACCACGGTGGTGGTCGAGGTGGCCGATCAGGCCGAGCTGACCCAGGCCCTGCACGGCCTGCGCGGGCAACTGACCGCGACCCTGATCGCCGAGCCGGCGGACCTCGAGGTCTTCGGCGGCCTGCTCAGCCTGCTGGAAGAGAAGGCCGGGCGTCTGCTGCTCAACGGCTACCCGACCGGCGTCGAAGTCTGCGAGGCCATGGTCCACGGCGGTCCTTACCCGGCCACCTCCGACCCGCGCGGCACCTCGGTCGGCAGCCTGGCCATCGATCGCTTCCTGCGCCCGGTGTGCTACCAGAACTACCCGGACAGCCTGCTGCCCGAGGCCCTGAAAAACGCCAACCCCCTGGGCATCCAGCGCCTGGTGGACAGCGTCAGCAGCCGTGACGCCCTGAGCTGAAACTGACCGGTCATACGAAAAAGGCCGACCGTTGATGACGGTCGGCCTTTTTTATTGCAGAGCATGCCCAGGGTGCGCCTGCTCGGCGATCAGCCCAGGCGGCGAAATATCTTCCCCGGGTTCATCAGGTTCTGCGGGTCCAGTGCCTGCTTGATCGCGCGCATGGTGTCGATGGCCACCTGGCCGTGCTCCTCGACCATGAAATCGATTTTGTGCAAGCCCACGCCGTGCTCCCCGGTGCAGGTGCCGCCAGCGGCCAGGGCGCGGTGGACGATGGCGTGGTTGAGGCGTTCGGCTTCTACCAATTCTTCGGGTTTGTTCGGATCGAGCAGCAGGCAGACGTGGAAGTTGCCGTCGCCGACGTGGCCGAAGATCGGCGCCGGCAGGTAGGACTGGCGCAGGTCGTTTTCGGCGCCGACCACACATTCAGCGAGCTTCGACAGCGGCACGCAGACATCGGTGGACAGGGCGCGGCAACCGGGCTTGAGCTGGAGGAAGGCGAACAACGCGTTGTGCCGCGCACTCCACAGGCGGTTGCGTTCTTCCTGCTGGGTGGCCCACTGGAAGCCGGTGCCCTGGTTGCCGTCGGCCAGCTCTTCGACGGTTTGCGCCTGTTCGGCGACGCTGGCGGCGTTGCCGTGGAATTCCAGGAACAGGGTCGGGGATTCTTGCAGGGTCAGCTTGAAGTGACGGTTCAGGGCCTGGATCGCCAAGGTGTCGACCAGTTCGGCACGGGCCACCGGCACGCCCATCTGGATAGTCTCGATCACTGTCTGCACCGCGCCTTCGACCGAGGCGAAGCTGCACACGGCGGCGCTGATGGCCTCGGGTTGCGGGTGCAGCTTGAGGGTGATTTCACTGATCACGCCGAGAGTGCCTTCGCTGCCGATAAACAGCCGTGCCAGGTCATAGCCTGCCGAGGACTTTTTCGCCCGCGAGCCGCTGCGCATCACCCGGCCGTCGGCCAGCACTGCAGTCAGGCCCAATACGTTTTCGCGCATGGTGCCGTAGCGCACGGCGTTGGTGCCGGAAGCCCGGGTGGCGCACATGCCGCCGATGCTGGCATCGGCACCGGGGTCGATGGGGAAGAACAGCCCGCTGGCACGCAGGTATTCGTTGAGCGCCTTGCGGGTGATGCCCGGTTGCACGGTGATGCTCAGGTCTTGCGGTTCGAAACTCAGCACCTGATCCATGGCCGACACATCGAGGCTGATGCCGCCGTGTACCGCCAGCAGGTGGCCTTCCAGGGACGAGCCGCTGCCGTAGGGGATCACCGGCACCCGGTGTTGATGGCACAGGCCGAGGATGGCGCTGATGTCATCGACGCTGTGGGCATAAGCCACAGCATCCGGCAGTACCGGGTCGTACAGCGACTCGTCGCGCCCGTGGTGCTCGCGCACGGCGGTGGCGGTGCTGAAACGATCGCCGAGCAACTGGTGCATGGCGTCAAGGAAGGCTTGGGGCAGGGGGTGTGATGGGGTCATGACTGGCTCCTTGGGGAAAAAGCCCGGTCGCCGACCCCTGGCGCATGGCCCGGCGGCGCTACAGCGGCGTCAGGACATTCATCACGGTATCGAGGGCGACGCGGGTGTCGTCGAGTTGCACCAGCGAGGCATGCCGCGCGCCCAGGGCGTCGCGGTTCTTGATCGCGGTGAGGATCGCCTTGTGCCGCGGCAGGCTGAGCTGCTGGGTATTGGGGCGCAGGTTGGTGACGTTGATTGTTTCGCGCAGCGGCAACGACAGCATGTTGCACATGTAGGCCAGCAGGTCGTTGTGGGTTGCGTCGGCGATGGCCCGATGGAAGTCCAGGTCCGGCTGCAGCAACTCCTGCCGGGTCTGGGCGTTTTCCATGCGTTGGTAGGCGTGTTCGATGACCGCAATGTCGGCATCGGTGGCGGTGGTCGCTGCCAGGGCGGCGATTTCCGGTTCGAGAATCCGCCGCACCCCGGCCAGGGTGTTGAAGAACTCGCTGTGGGGTGTGGACTGCATCTGCCAGAACAGCACATCCGGGTCCAGCAGGTGCCATTCGACACGCGGCCGCACCACGGTCCCGACCCGCGGCTTGGAGTACACCAGGCCCTTGGCGCTGAGCACCCGGGTTGCTTCGCGCAATACCGGCCGGCTGACCTGATACTCCTCGCACAACGTGGCCTCCGATGGCAGCTTCTCTTCCGGCTTGAAGCGGCCGGAAACGATGTGCATGCCCAGTTCCTGGACAATTTGGGCATGCATGCTTTTACGTGGTTTGGGCGTCTGGTAATCCATAACAGCAACGTTGCTCTGGCGAAATGCCGTGCATCATAGCATCGCTCCTGGCGGATTCAGCCGCCATGGACCGCACAGTCGGCGCGGGTTTGGATGATTTTGATACTCCGCCGCCGTGCTGTTTTCAGCAGCGCCACGGTTTGTCGCAAATCCTGTAGCCGCTGCCGAGGAACGAGGCTGCGCTGGTTCTTGAAGACGCCGGTGTTGCAGCGGGGGTATTGCGTGGCGGTTGAGGGCCAGCGCAGCCTCGCAGGTTCGGCAGTGGCTACAGGGTTACGGGTCAATGGGAGTGGCGAGGCACCTCGGAGCCGCGGCAGCCGACCAGGAAGTCGAAGTCGCAGCCTTCGTCGGCTTGCAGCACGTGGTCGACATACAGCCGGCTATAGCCGCTGGAGAAGATCTTGGCGCTGGTGTCCGGCTTCAGGTCGCTGAGGCGCGCTTGCAGTTCTTCGTCGCTGATGTCCAGGTGCAGGCGGCCGCCGGCACAGTCGAGCTCGATGAAATCACCGTTGCGCACCGCGGCCAGAGGCCCGCCGGCAGCAGCTTCCGGCGCCACGTGCAGAACCACGGTGCCATAGGCCGTGCCGCTCATGCGGGCGTCGGAGATGCGCACCATATCGGTCACGCCCTTGGCCAGGACCTTGGGCGGCAAGCCCATGTTGCCGACTTCGGCCATGCCCGGGTAACCCTTGGGCCCGGCGTTCTTCAGGACCAGGATGCAGGTTTCGTCGACGTCCAGTTCGGGGTCGGCGATGCGCGCCTTGTAGTCGTCGAAGTTCTCGAACACCACCGCCCGGCCGCGATGCTGCATCAGCGCCGGGGTCGCGGCCGAAGGCTTGAGCACCGCACCCCGTGGCGACAGGTTGCCGCGCAGGATGCACAGCCCGCCATCGGCCACCAGCGGGTTGTCGATCTGGCGAATCACTTCGTCGTTGTATTGCGGCGACGCCTGGCAGTTTTTCCAGAGGCTCTGGCCATTGGCAGTCAGAGCGTCCGGGTTGGGCAGCAGGCCGGCTTCGCCCAGGCGGCGAATCACCGCGGGCAGGCCGCCGGCGTAGTAGAACTCTTCCATCAGGAAGCGCCCGGAAGGCTGCATGTCGACGATGGTCGGGGTGCCGCGGCCGATGCGGGTCCAGTCTTCAAGGTCAAGCTCGACGCCCAGGCGCCCGGCAATGGCCTTGAGGTGGATCACGGCGTTGGTCGAGCCACCGATGGCGGCGTTGACCCGGATCGCGTTTTCGAACGCGGCCTTGGTCAGGATCTTCGACAGGCGCAGGTCTTCGCGGACCATGTCGACGATGCGCATGCCTGAAAGGTGGGCCAGCACATAACGGCGCGAATCCACCGCCGGGATCGCCGCGTTGTGCGGCAACGAGGTGCCCAGGGCTTCGGCCATGCAGGCCATGGTCGAAGCGGTGCCCATGGTGTTGCAGGTGCCGGCCGAGCGCGACATCCCGGCTTCGGCGGAGAGGAATTCGTCGAGGCTGATCTGCCCGCCTTTATAGGCTTCGTGCATTTGCCAGACCACGGTCCCGGAACCGATGTCCTTGCCTTTATGTTTGCCATTGAGCATCGGCCCGCCGGTGACCACGATCGCCGGCACGTCGCAGCTGGCAGCACCCATCAGCAGGGCCGGGGTGGTTTTGTCACAGCCGGTCAGCAGCACCACGCCATCCACCGGGTTGCCGCGAATGGCTTCCTCGACGTCCATGCTGGCCAGGTTGCGCGTGAGCATGGCGGTGGGGCGCAGGTTGGATTCGCCGCTGGAGAACACCGGGAATTCCACCGGGAAGCCACCGGCCTCCAGCACCCCTTTTTTCACGTGTTCGGCGATCTTGCGAAAGTGGGCGTTGCAGGGGGTCAGCTCGGACCAGGTGTTGCAGATGCCAATGATTGGCTTGCCCTGGAACTCATGGTCCGGGATGCCCTGGTTCTTCATCCAGCTGCGGTACATGAAGCCGTTCTTGTCGGCGGTGCCGAACCATTGGGCGGAACGCAGGGGTACTTTTTTATCGGTCATGGTGCGGTCACTCTTATTGTATGACTAATTGCAGGCTGTTTTGCTAAATCTACCCGATAAAAAGCCTTTTTGAAATCATTGTGCGTTAAATAGTATTACTATATTGTCTCTCCACCTGATCGACACCGAGCGCATTCGACGCTGGGATCGGTCGGGGGCTGACGACCCCATAACAAAAACAATTTGGAGAAGACTATGAATCCGGAAGCTCGGATCATTCGCACGTTGACGCTCAGGTTGATTCCCTTCCTGATCCTGCTGTACCTCGTTGCCTTCATCGACCGCTCTGCGGTGGGCTTCGCCAAATTGCACATGAACGCCGACATCGGCCTCAGCGATATGGCTTACGGCTTTGGTGCGGGCCTGTTCTTCATCGGCTACTTCATCTTTGAAGTCCCGAGCAATCTGTTGCTCGAGCGCTTTGGCGCGCGCCGCTGGTTCGCGCGGATCCTGATTACCTGGGGCCTGATCACCGTGGGCATGGCATTCGTCACCGGGCCCTACAGCTTCTATGTGATGCGTTTCCTGCTGGGTGCGGCGGAGGCCGGGTTCTTCCCGGGCGTGCTGTACTACATCACCCGCTGGTTCCCGGTGCGCAACCGGGGCAAGGTGCTGGGCTTCTTTATCCTTTCGCAACCGATCGCGTTGATGGTCACCGGGCCACTGGCGGGCTGGTTGCTGGGCATGAATGGCATCGGTGGCCTGGCGGGCTGGCAATGGCTGTTTATCACCATCGGTATTCCGGCCATCGTGCTGGCATGGCCGACCCTGAAAATCCTGCCCGACACCCCCAAGGATGCCCGCTGGCTGGCCGAGGCCGATCGCCAGTGGCTGCTTGGCGAACTGGACAAGGACCGCAAGGAATATGGCCAGACCGAACACACCAACCCGCTGCGGGCACTGACCGACCGCCGGGTGCTGATCCTGGCCCTGTTGTACCTGCCGAGCACCCTGAGCACCTACGGCCTGAGCCTGTGGCTGCCGACCCTGGTGCATCAGTTTGGCGGCAGTGACCTGAGCACCGGTTTCATCTCGGCGATTCCCTATGTGTTCGGGGTGATCGGCCTGCTGCTGGTGCCGCGCAGTTCCGATCGCCTCAATGACCGATATGGCCACCTCACCGTGCTCTACATCCTCGGTGCCCTGGGCCTGTTCCTCAGTGCCTGGCTGACAGTGCCGGGGATGCAACTGGCGGCGTTGTGCCTGACCGCGTTCAGTCTGTTCTCGGTGACGGCGATCTTCTGGGTCTTGCCGGGGCGCTTCCTGTCCGGGGCCACGGCGGCGGCCGGCATCGCCTTGATCAACTCGTTCGGCAACCTGGGCGGCTACATCGGTCCGTTCGGGATCGGCGCCCTCAAGGAATACACCGGCACCTTGTCCTCGGGCCTGTACTTCCTTTCGGCGGTGATGCTGAGCGGCGTGATCCTGACCTACATCGTCTACACCCAACTGGAAAAGAAAGCCTCGGCCGCGCGTTCCGCCGCGCTGGAACAGGCCACCTGATCGTTCAGGCGGGCACGGATGCCCGCCGTCCTGGAGTATTTGCATGAGTAGAAAACTGAAAGTCGCGATCGTAGGTCCGGGCAATATCGGCACCGACCTGATGATCAAGGTGATGCGCAACGCCAGGTTCCTGGAAATGGGCGCCATGGTCGGTATCGACCCGGCCTCTGACGGCCTGGCCCGCGCTGCCCGGCTTGGGGTTGCCGTGACCCATGAGGGCATCGAAGGCCTGGTGCGCTTGCCGGAGTTTGCCGATATCGACTTTGTGTTCGACGCCACCAGTGCCGGCGCCCACGTCAAGAACGATGCATTTTTGCGCTCGGTCAAGCCGGGCATCCGCCTGATCGACCTGACCCCGGCGGCCATCGGCCCGTACTGCGTGCCGGTGGTGAACCTGGAGCAGAACCTCGACCGGCTCAACGTCAATATGGTGACCTGTGGCGGCCAGGCGACCATTCCCATGGTCGCGGCCGTGTCGCGGGTGGCCAAGGTGCACTACGCGGAAATTGTCGCCTCGATTGCCAGCAAGTCGGCCGGCCCCGGCACCCGCGCCAATATCGACGAGTTCACCGAAACCACCTCGCGTGCCATTGAAGCCATTGGCGGCGCGACCCGGGGCAAAGCAATCATCGTGATGAATCCGGCCGAACCGCCGCCGATGATGCGCGACACGGTGTTCGTGCTGTCCGAGGCTGCCGACCAGGGGCTGGTCGAAGCCTCGATCAGTGAAATGGCGGCTGCAGTGCAGGCTTATGTGCCGGGCTATCGGCTCAAGCAACAGGTGCAGTTCGAGGTGATCAGCCCCGAAGCCCCGCTGCACATCCCGGGCCTGGGCGCCTTCAGTGGGCTCAAGACCTCGATCTTCCTTGAAGTCGAAGGCGCCGCCCATTACCTGCCGGCCTATGCCGGCAACCTCGACATCATGACCTCGGCCGCCCTGGCCACTGCCGAGCGCATGGCCCAGTCGATGCTCAAGGCCTGAGGAGAAACGTGATGACCTTCAACCCCGGTAAAAAACTGTACATCTCCGATGTGACCCTGCGCGATGGCAGCCACGCGGTGCGCCATCAGTACTCGATCAAGAACGTGCAGGACATTGCCCGCGCCCTGGACCTGGCCCGGGTCGACAGCATTGAAGTCGCCCACGGCGACGGCCTGCAGGGGTCGAGCTTCAACTACGGCTTCGCCGCCCACACCGACCTGGAATGGATCGAAGCGGCGGCCGATGTCATCAGCCACGCCAAGATCGCTACCTTGCTGCTGCCGGGCATCGGCACCGTGCACGACCTCAAGGCCGCCTACGACGCCGGTGCGCGGGTGGTGCGGGTCGCCACCCATTGCACCGAAGCCGATGTGTCCAGGCAGCACATCGAATTCGCCCGGGAACTGGGCATGGACACCGTGGGCTTCCTGATGATGAGCCACATGATCGCGCCCGAGCACCTGGCGCAGCAGGCCAAGCTGATGGAAAGCTACGGCGCGACCTGTGTGTACATGGCCGACTCCGGCGGGGCGATGACCATGCAGGATGTGCGCGAGCGTTTTCGCGCGTTCAAGGCGGTGTTCAAGCCCGAGACTGAGACCGGCATGCATGCCCACCACAACCTGTCCCTGGGCGTGGCCAACTCCATCACCGCGGTGGAGGAGGGCTGCGACCGCATCGACGCCAGCCTCGCCGGGATGGGCGCGGGTGCCGGCAACGCGCCGCTGGAGGTGTTTATCGCCGCCGCCGAGCGTCTGGGCTGGAACCACGGCACAGACCTCTACACCTTGATGGACGCCGCGGATGATTTGGTGCGGCCGTTGCAGGATCGCCCGGTACGGGTCGATCGTGAATCCCTGGCCCTGGGTTATGCCGGGGTCTATTCGAGCTTCTTGCGCCACGCCGAGCTGGCGGCCGCACGCTATGGCCTGAAGACCGTGGATATCCTGGTGGAGCTGGGCAAGCGGCGCATGGTCGGCGGCCAGGAAGACATGATTGTCGACGTCGCCCTGGACCTGCTGAAAAAGGCTTGAGCACCTGACGCGGGCGGTTTTTCCAGCCCTGGCCCAGCAACAGCGCCACTCCTCGGGGTGGCGTTTTTGTGGGGGACGGGTTCGTGTGCGACGCCGTCCGGGTTAGACTGCCGGTCGCTGATTCCACCACCCAGAGCCGCGTTGCCATGACTCCTCCGAACATTGAGCTGTTTACCGATTTCGTTCCCGACCCGCAGGCGTTGTTCGAAGGCCTGCAGCAATCGGTGCAATGGGACGAGCGCATGCGTGCGCGCAAGACCGCCAGTTTCGGTGCACCGTACGATTATTCGCAGATCACTTACCCAGCCCAGCCGATGCCCGAGGAACTGGAGCGGTTGTGCAGCCTGATTGAGCAGCAACTGGGCTTTCGACCGAACAATTGCCTGATCAATTACTACCCGGATGGCAGCTCGTCCATGGGTTTTCACTCCGATGCCAAAGAGCAGATGGTCGAAGGCACTGGGGTCGCGATCGTGTCCCTGGGCTGTGCGCGGCCTATCGTCTACCGCCACAAGCAGGACCGCAGCCTGGAGTTTTCCTATCTGCTGGACAGTGGCTCGATGCTCTACATGTCCGATGCGGTGCAGACGCAATGGCTGCATGCAATTCCCAAGGCCCCGGATGCCGGGGAGCGCATCAGCCTGTCGTTTCGTCTGCTCGACAGCCAGTGAAGGCGGCCTGCGGCCGGCCTATCGCCGAGCCAAGACACAGCTGATGCTGTAATGATATTATTTCAGGTGAATCGATTCATCCTGTCTATGGGGTGAGTCGAACTGTTTATGTCCTGCGTCCCGATGACATAGCAACAGAAAAACAGTGTCACTCCCGTCGCTGAAGCCAATACGAATAAGAAGTCAGCACAAGAGCGATATAAAAGTGGGGTCGAGCTGCATGTCGGCCTTGTGTGCCCACCCTCCATATCTTCTGAACACGCAGGTCCCGGCGGCTGCCATACCGTGAGCCGGGTGGCTTGTGATCAGGGTTGGAAGGGCGGATGGCGTTCTATCGTAGGTACTACAGTATGTTGAAAAAGGTGAACACGGCTCTGTTGGGCCTGGCTATGTCGCTGGGGCTTTCGTCCTCGTACGCGGCTGAACCGAAGAAAGTCGATGTGCTGCTGATCGGCGGCGGCATCATGAGTTCGACCCTGGGGGTCTGGCTCAATGAGCTGGAGCCGGAGTGGTCGATGGAAATGGTCGAGCGTCTCGACGGCGTCGCCGAAGAAAGCTCGAACGGCTGGAACAACGCCGGCACCGGTCACTCGGCCCTGGCTGAGCTGAACTACACGCCAGAAGACAAGAACGGCAAGGTCGAAATCCCCAAGGCGATCGAGATCAACGAAGCCTTTCAGATTTCCCGTCAGTTCTGGGCCTGGCAGGTTCAGCAAAATGTCCTGAAAAACCCGCGCTCGTTCATCAACTCCACGCCGCACATGAGCTTTGTGTGGGGTGACGACAACATCACCTTCCTCAAGAAGCGCTACGAGGCATTGCAGGCCAGCCCGCTGTTCGCCGGCATGCAGTACTCCGAAGACCCGGTGCAGATCAAGAAATGGGTCCCGCTGATGATGGAAGGGCGCGATCCGCAGCAGAAGGTCGCAGCCACCTGGTCGCCGATCGGCACTGACGTCAACTTCGGCGAGATCACGCGCCAGTTCGTTGCCCACCTGCAGACCAAACCGAACTTCGCCCTGAAGCTGTCGAGCGAAGTGCGTGACATCGCCCGCAACGAAGACGGTTCGTGGCGCGTGACCTACAAGAACCTGAAAGACGGTAGCGAAACCAAGACCGACGCCAAGTTCCTGTTTATCGGCGCGGGTGGCGGTGCCTTGCACCTGCTGCAGAAGTCGGGCATCGAAGAAGCGCGCGAATACGCCGGCTTCCCTGTGGGCGGCTCGTTCCTGGTCACCGATAACCCGACGATCGCCGAGCAGCACCTGGCCAAGGCCTATGGCAAGGCGTCGGTTGGCGCGCCGCCGATGTCGGTTCCGCACCTGGACACCCGCGTGCTGGACGGCAAGCGGGTCATCCTGTTTGGCCCATTCGCGACCTTCTCCACCAAGTTCCTCAAGGAAGGCTCGTACTTCGACCTGCTGACCAGCACCACCACCCACAACATCTGGCCGATGACCAAAGTCGGCGTCGAGCAGTACCCGTTGGTGGAATACCTGGCCGGCCAGCTGATGCTGTCGGACGAAGACCGTTTCAATGCGCTGAAGGAATACTTCCCACAAGCCAAGCAGCAAGACTGGCGCCTATGGCAAGCCGGCCAGCGCGTACAGATCATCAAGCGTGATGAAGAGAAGGGCGGCGTGCTCAAGCTGGGCACCGAGATCGTTGCTTCCAAGGATGGCAGCATTGCCGGCCTGCTGGGTGCATCGCCAGGCGCCTCCACCGCTGCACCGATCATGCTGAACGTGCTGGAAAAGGTCTTCAAGGACAAGGTTGCCTCCCCAGCCTGGCAAGAGAAGCTGCACCAGATCGTGCCGAGCTATGGCACTGCGCTGAACGTCAGCCCTGAGCGCGTGGCTCAAGAGTGGGCGTACACCGCCAAGGTCCTGCAACTCGACCCGCCACCGGCGATCGGCAACATTGCCGCTCCTCAGGATGCCGCTGCCAAGCCCAAGGCTGAGCAGCCAAGCAACCCTGCGTCGGATTTGGCCCTGTAAGAAACGCCGGGACCGGTCGTTCGACCCCCAGGGATGAAAGCGCCACTCTTCGGAGTGGCGTTTTTTTTCGCCTTTTTTTCCCGAATTGGCCATCCAGCGGGCTTTCCGGATCAGGTTGCCGGTGCGGCCTGGCACAGCTGTGGCAAAATGCCGACCCTCTGAATTATCGAAGGCAGGATTATGGTCAGGACGGTTGGCACGGACGCGAGCGAGCGCAAGCTATTGGACAATGTGGCCGAGTTTGGCTGGCATTGCGTAGGCATTCTGGAAGAGGGCGAGGAGCCAGCCTACAGCTTCACTGTGGGTCTGTTTGAAACCTTCAAACATCCGGAGCTGATCATCTTCGGCGTGCCATCGCGCCTTGGGCAGCAACTGCTGAATATCGTCGGCCAGGCGCTGCGCGATGGCGAACCGATTGACCTGAATAAACCCACCGACGCCTTGCTGGAGGGGTATTCATGCTGCTTTGTGCCGGTGCCCAAGGCCCACTACCGCGAGTTCGTGGGTTTTGCCCGCTGGTACTACGAAGGCAATGACTTCCCTCTGTACCAGGTGGTCTGGCCGTCGCGCAGTGGTCTCTTTCCGTGGGATGCCGATGCTCATCCGCAGTTCAGGGCGGCCCAGCCCGTGCTCGGCGAACCACTGAATCACTGATAGCGGTATGCCTGCGGGATGAATGTACAGCGGTGTCAACAAGGTGGACGCTGCTGTACATTTATTCTTGCCGGGCGGGGGGGCAGCCTCTAGGATCGCGCCATGACCGACTGAAAGGCAGGCGACTATGTTCGGCGAACCCACGATTGGCATTATCGGTGGCAGCGGATGGCTTGGCCGTTCGCTTGCGCAATCGATGCTTGAAACAGCCTTTGTCCAACCTCGGGCCTTGATCCTGTCGAGCCGTTCCACCGGTGAGCTGGCGCTGCATGCCCGGTGGCCGCAGGTGCGCATGACCCGCAGTAACCAGGAGCTGCTGGAGCAGTGCCAGGTCATTATTGTCGCGGTACGCCCCGAGCAGTTTCCCGCGGTCAGTTTTGACGGCGTGCAGCGCCTGGTGATTTCGCTGATGGCCGGGGTCTCCATGGCCAGCCTGGTGCGTCACACCGGCTGCTCCCAGGTGATTCGCGCCATGCCCAATGCGGCGGCTGAAATCGGCAAGTCCTATACCCCCTGGTTGGCGACCGCGAGTGTGACACCCGAGCAGAAATCCTTTACCCAGTGCCTGTTTGAAACCTGCGGTGGCGCCGACGAAGTCTTCACTGAAGCCGACCTCAACTATTTGAGTGCGCTGGTGGGGACTGGCCCGGCGTATCCGGCGCTGTTGGCCCAGGCCATGTTCGAGCATGCCCTGGCCCAGGGGCTGCCCCAAGCCATTGCCCGGCGGGCGGTGGATGCGGTGGTGATGGACGCTAGCCAGTTACTGGACACGTACCGCCCCGAGCAGTTGCTGGATGCATTGCGCAGCTATCGAGGTGTCACTGCGGCAGGTCTGGAAGGGATGAGCAGCGCGGGTTTCGTGCGCTCAGTCAATGCCGGCCTGGACGCTGCGGTCGGTGCGGCCGCCGCCATGCAGGCTTCGGCGGCGGATGAACCAACCGAGTGAGATCGGGCGGATGCCGTATAAAGCCTAGTCTTCGGGCTCGTCGCTCAACAAGCCACCAAAGCCCCAGTCCTGCGGGTCGATCTCCTGAATCACGATATGGGTCTGTTCGGGCTTCTTGCCCAGGATCCGCACCAGGGAATCGGTGAACTCCTTGACCAGTTGGGCCTTCTGCTCGCGGGAGGCGCCCTTGGTGATTTGCAGATTGATATAAGGCATCGGGTGAGTTTCCTTCAGTGAAAGGGCGGTGATGCGGCTGTCCGGCACCTTGCATCGCCCGAGGGGCGCTCAGCTCGGCGACTGAAGTTTTTTACACGCTAGCGTGCGCAGTAGCAAAGGCTTTGGCTGGTCCAGCGCTCGATAATCGCATGGCTGTGGGCCAGGCCCGCTTCAAGTGCGGCAACGGCGGACAGGTAGTCATGGCCGAAGGGCGGCGAGCTGAAGCGCAAGGCGTAGCAGGGATGATGGCCCTTGCAGTTGACCCGTCCCACATAACTGAATGCCGAACGGTCCTGGCCCGGTTCACACACAATCATCAGGTACACATCATGCTGGGCATGACTGTGGGTGAACCAGTTGTTGGTAACTTCCATAGACTGCTTCGTCCAGTGGGGGTGATGGGCGTACTCCGAGAGATGGCCGGTCATCGACATCGATGACAGGGAAGCTTGAATTGGCCTGCTACAGAGCGGCCCGGACATTCGTTGGCACGGAGTGAATGAGCGCTACATGCTCGCGGAACTGGCGTAGACCTGGGAATAAGACCAATCCTTATGCTGTCTACGAATTGTCTGATTTCCATGGGGCGGGGGAGCTGAGCCTGGATAAATGAGGCGCTGACCCGTGTGCGAGGAGGCATTGCACCTCCCCGCCGGACTTCACTCAACGTTGTTGCAGGCTGCGCTCCATGCGCTGGATCCCTTCCTCGAGCAGGGCTCGCGGGCAGCCGAAATTCAGGCGCACAAACTGGCCGCAATCGTCGCCAAATTCCAGGCCGGCGCTCAGGCCGACTTTTGCCTGGCTGAGGAAGAAGCCATGGGGATCGTCCAGGCCCAGTGCGCTGCAGTCGAGCCAGGCCAGATAAGTACCTTGCGGCGCGTGCATCACCACGCCCGGCAGACGGGTCTGCACGGCGTGCAACAGGTAGTCACGGTTGGCTTGCAGATACTCGATCAGGGCCTTCAGCCAGGGGCCACCGTGGCTGTAGGCGGCGAGGGTGGCTTCCAGCCCCAGGGGGCTGACGCTATCGACCATGCCGGCCCGGGCATTGTTGAAGCGTTCACGGGTGGATCGATCCTGAATGATGGCGAAGCAGGTTTTCATCCCGGCAATGTTGTAAGCCTTGCTGGCCGACATCAGGGTGATGGTGCGCTTGGCAATCTCCGGGCTCAGGGACGCCGTGGGGATATGCCGGCGCCCGTCGAAGCAGAGTTCAGCGTGGATTTCATCGGAGATGATCAGCGCGCCCTGTTCCAGGCAGGCGTTGGCTACGGCCAGCAACTCTTCCCGCGGAAAGACTTTGCCCAGCGGGTTGTGCGGGTTGCTCAACAGCAGTGCGCCTGCGCCATGCAGGGCCTGGCGCAGGGCCGGTAGAGGCGTGAGGTAATCACCTTGAGCGTCGCGCTCGAAGGCCAGTTCAATTTTTGGCAAGTTCCAGTTATCCGGCGCCATGCGCAGCGGACGGTAATTGGGCGTCTGCACCACCACCGTCTGTCCCGGCTCGACAAAACCCCGCAATGCCATATTGAACCCGGGCTCGACGCCGGGCAGAAACAGCAACTCATCGGGCTGCACCCGCCAGGCGTACTTGCTCCACAAGTCAGCCACTATCGCCTCGCGCACTTCATCGCGGGCCACGCTGTAGCCGAGCAGTGGATGCTCCAGACGCTGTTGCAGGGCCTGAACGATTTCGCTCGCCACGGCAAAATCCATATCAGCAACCCACATCGGCAGGACATCCGCCGGGTAGCGACTCCATTTAGTGCTTCCGGTGCCTTGGCGTGGGTAAACCGTGTCGAAATCGATGCTCATGAACCTGGCTCTCATCTGCTCGGATAGTCGCAGGATTCTAGCGGGTCCCGAGCGCGTCGGCGTATAGACACTGCGGCGAGAGCAATAAGCAACGACGCCCAATCTCAATCATTGCGGGGGGCATCACCCGCTGGAGCAGGTGCCGCATTGCCCCTCTCCAGGGTGAAATCACGCAAGTCACGGGAAATGTTGAAAAAAATCACAGAGGGAGTTGCCATGAACGAAAAACAAGTCCATAATTGCGACCACTCCTTAACGGGAAAGCGGAAAAACTCTTTATAAAACAAAGAGTTGCGAGGTGATAAAGATCTCGTTCGCTGTTCAAGTTTGTATGTGTCCAGCACTGCTTCATGGGTATTGGATACTTGGGGCCGAGTAGCAAAATGGTTATGCAGCGGATTGCAAATCCGCCTACGCCGGTTCGATTCCGACCTCGGCCTCCACTCTAAAGTCCCCGTAGATCAATGATCTACGGGGTTTTTTATTGCCTGGGATTTGGGAAATCGCTTCCGCAATTTTTTAGATCGCTTCCGCAATTAGCCTCTTTTTAGCGTCGATTTGAAGAGAAGTCTCTCTCAATTGAGCATGAGTTGAGGGTGGATGTTGGCTTGAATGATTGCCGTTTTTGGCTATGAACGACCTTGCCCCTCAGCCATTGTTGTATTCAAGCTAGGTTCGTGGAAGCGACAGCTTTCGGCCAAAAGAGGACACTCACGATAACTGCTTTTTGGACGCCAGTACACGACGCGGCATCTGACACAAAATGGATCTCAGTCGCGCGCTAGCTGTCGAGAAATTCAAACGACTATTTTTAGCAGACTCTCCAACAGCTCCTTAAGCTCAGCGCGATCTGTATAATTTTCCCATTGCGTAGACCGGTGGAGGATCTGCTCAGCCGTCATCAGCGGCCAGAGTTTGTCGATCACATCGTCTGCTTTGATGTTCTTGTCTCAGAACCCAATCTCAACGACGGCTATTTTCTCCGCTCTCGCGATTGCTTGACTCGTAGAGTGTTGAAGGAAGAGATTTGCAAAAAATATTCGTCATTTACATCTGCCTTACAACAGCAAAGGACGCTTGATGAGAACCCCGCTACTCGCCGTTACCCTCGCAACTCTATTGAGCGCATGCGCCATCCCTTACGAAACCCCGGAAGCCCGCGCCAATATTGAACGCGATCTGAAGCTCAGCGCAGACGAAATCGTCACTATCACCGAAACCAACTGGTGCTTATTTCCCTATGGTGATTTGCAAGTGTGCAGACCCAAGCAAGGCCTAGGTGTGCTGACAAAGAGCAAGCTAGTGCTGGCCCTCTATAAGGGTGGCGTCTACCAGCAGGCTGAAGTCATCAACGCCAGCGATGTACAGTGTGCCCACATGCAAAGTGGCAGAGCCGCAGCCGACACCTTCTACCTTTTCAGTAAACGTTGGGCCGCCATGCTGGCGCCAGTTACGGTGGGAGGTGCCTTAGCCCTCGACAAGAAAGCCCAGTTTCTTAGCGTGCTAGTGCCGCCAAACACTGAGAGCTTCACGGCTGGGCAAGGAAATTTTATTCAGGTAACCGATCGTAAGAGTTACTCGGCTGTGGCAGTACCAGGTACCAAAACTTATGTAGGTACCAGCGAGAGTATTAACCAGATTTTTAATCCATGTACGCAAGGAAAGAATCGCTAAGCCGCGTTCTAAGTCCTCACCTGACCTTTCGACTGAAACAGTCCCAGCAGCAATTGGAGCGTAAGCGTCTGGCTATCACACCTTCGATGCTGTTGTGTAAGACGTAGATTTTCACGGCTTAGGGCTGACCTTTCCGAACTCCTGCGTAAAAACAGTTTCCGGCGTGCCCTGCTTTCAATTGCTACATTCACGCTTTTCCTGGCAGGCCGTCTTCATGCACATCAATCCTGATCACTTCCTACAGACGGAGAAGGGCCGCATTATTAATGCTGAGCTAAATAGACTGGCTTGGCAGAGGGCTCACCTTGTCCTATCAGAGACTCTGCTAGTGACTCCCAAGCCTTCTCGTCTGTATTTGTTGATAGGCGCTCAGGGTGCAGGAAAAAGCACTTGGGCCAAATCGACGCTTTTAGTTGAGCCTGGCGCTGTAATCTTTGATGCCATCCTGGTTCAGTGCTGTGAGCGTGAATCGCTCATACAGGCTGCCAAGAAGCATGGGGTAGATGTGGTAGCTACTTGGTTCACTACTTCGCTGGAAGACTGTTTGGCACGTAATCAATTGCGTCCTAATGATGAGATGGTTCCTGAGAATGCTATTAGAAACGTTTTTAAAGCACTTCAGCCTCCACGCTTGAGCGAGGGTTTCACCGAAATTTTAGTCGTTGATGCACAGGCTAGCGCGAACGCTCATGTTTCTAAAGACTGAATCGACTTCCAGTTATGCGGCAACAGCTCGGCGATCTCGCTCGCCCGTTGCATCGGCAGCCGCGCCAGTATGTCCTTCAAATACGCATACATTGGAACGCCGCTAGTTCAATGCAAGCCCGATGCGCCGGGCCTGTCGAGAGCCGACAGATACAAACGCAATGAAAAAGAAGGGCTGCATTGGATCGAAAGCAACCGCCCACGAACGACTGCTATTGGCCGATAGCTGCCGTTAGGTTCAGTAGCAGGAGGGTAAATCCCTATCCTTATTCCCCTGGTTTCAATATGGCTACCTGGTTGCTGGAAAAGGATGTGTTTGAGTGGGGCAAAAATGGGGCAATCTTTACGCTAATCAATGCCCTTTATTGAAAAGGCCCGAGCACAATCGGTGTATGGGTAAAACTAGGTGATGAGTTGCCTTCAACCTATACCTGCCAGTTACGACGGCAGTAATCGGCCAGAAGCAGCCCTCTTGACCAGACATGTTAAGTCGATTTAGAGAGCAGAGAGTGCTGAATAAACTGCCCTTAGGTTTGGAATGAATTGAGGTGTCGGGCCCGACTCCAACTCACTTGCGACTTGTATGATAAATTCCCGTGCGCGCTCAAGCGGAAGGCCGATGATTTTATAGGGAAGCCAATCATCATTCATGGCATTCTCGTATGCCTCGATTACATACAACAAATAGGCGCCTTCAGGGGTATCTCGGAAGGCACTGTACTCCTTTGGAGAACTAACGCGCGTGCTCAATTCCACTACTTGTATGCCTCCAGGGTCGTCTGGATACAGCCAGCGCTCTGACGCGGAAAGCTCTCTTATTTCAGCGATTAAGTGAGCGGTAATTAAGTGATTCCAAATCATAAGCTAGGTAGCCTGCATTGAAGGTACTGGTGAGAGCGATTCGCTGGTTACCACTCTAGCTCAGCTTGTGGGCTCTAATTGGGTGTCTGAATCTCCACCGGAGTAACACCCTGCGATTCGACGAACCGGGCCGCTATTTTACCTCCGCGAGAGGCAGGAAATGGCCGATAGCAGACATCCGCAAACAACGGCCAGCCAGCAGAAGAGCTTGCCAGTTAGCTTTGAATAGTCCAGAGCATTGTCTGAACCATGATATGGGGATGACTTTCTAAAGGTTCCCATTCATCTATGAACGAAAACCCCTGGTTCAGATAGAAGTTTGAGGCTCTGGCATTGTCGGGAGAGACGTCCAGAAAAACACGATCATGGCCTTTCTCTATCGCGCGAGATTTCACTGCCTCAACCAGCTGAGCTGCCACACCAGAGCCCCGCGCAGTAGGATCAACCCACATCCCGATCAAGTTACAGCGATTCGCGCCACTGACCGCCGCACCGATCATGCCAACCGGTTTATCGTCCTTCAAGGCCAGCCAGAATTCAGTTCCGGTCGACGAGGCTCTGTCTTTCCATTGTTCGTCACTGTATTGGGCGGCAGTCTGGTAGCTCACACCAAACGCGGTTGGTGTGTCCAAAAGGGCTGCGAGACGAACTTGCTTCAAAAGCATCCAGTCTTTTACTTCCGTCGATCGAATGTCCATGTTCTTCCTAAAATTAGCGAAACTTAAACCTCTCACAAGAATGTCGAGGGAGCAACCAAGTTGTCGTGGAGCGAGGTCGCGATTGGCTGAAAGCAGCAGCTCATGACTGACCTCTTTTGACCATTCGAAGCCCCTAAGAAATCAGTTCCGCAATCAAAATCCTACCCCCCATAGGCCGTGCGCTCCAGTCTTGCTAGAGTAGGGCACTTGCGGAACCGGTTTCTCATTAACTTACTGAAATTATGGAGGTTTTATATGGATTGCAAATCCGCCTACGCCAGTTCGATTCCGACCTCGGCCTCCACTCTAAAGACCCCGTAGATCAATGATCTAAGGGGTTTTTTATTGCCTTGGATTTAGGCAATCACTTCCGCAATCAGCTAAAAAAAACGTCTGATAGCCCTGCAATTTATAAAGCACAGCGTATGGACAAGGATGCAATGGAGCTGTGCGACTACTGAGCCGTACGTGCGCAATTGAGCTTGACAAAATCAACCGCCCGTTCAGGGTCGACGAGCTCACGACCAAGGACTGATCATGTCAAAAACCGCTGAACCACAGCTCTACTATTCTCACGAAGCTTACCGGTCGGACCGCATACCCGTGCAGGCAGGCTCCGAAAAGCGAAGTGTCCTGCACAAATTCACCGGCACCCGCTTGCCTTGGGGCTACACGCAGGATGTGGTTCCAGACAACATCATGGAAGATCCAAAACCAGAAAATCTGCGTTTCTGGGAGCGGTGGGAGAACGAAAAGGCTGAGATGAAAGCGAATGGGAAATACGTGCCACGCCCATTCGAAGACGTAGAGCTGCACTGTCGATATGATCATGAGCGATTTCGATTCGCGCAGTTGCCCTTCCGGTCTCAGTTTTGGCTCTCACTTAGGACGTTTTGCAAGTGGGGGTTAATTATTCTCCTTCCACTGTGCATCTTGATTGATTTGTTGTTCGAAATGGATTCAGCGGGACTCAATATAAGAGAGCTACTAAATAACTCCATTACCGTACTTGTTTCAAAAATACTACTTCCCCCTTGGCTGGTTAGCAGCGTCATTGTCAATTACTTCCCGCGAGTTTGGTTTCGACCTCCTGGCGGTCCACTATGGGAGTTGAACCGTGTTACAGGACAGGTGACTATTTTCAATAGCGCGGATGTTAAAACACAAGGTCAAACCCACGACATAGTTGCGCCATTTCACGAGTTCGATGCATATATCGTAACTTCGCCGGATCGCCAAGGATTACCGACGAATGGATTGCAACTGGCTCATCGCTACAGTGCCGCTACCATCAATTTGAGTGCCCTGATAACCCCTGATAATACGACGCAAAAGCCATGTGCGCTGTGGGATTTCTTGCAAAATTTTATGGATATTCAACGTCCATTACCTGAAATTCCACTGTATGAGCCCTACCGGAGCCAAGATCCGACCACGTCTGAATACGACGAAAAAAACAATCGCCCAACGCGTTATTGGATCGATATGGAGAACCACACCTTCAAAACAAAGGTTAAGGAGATGCTTGGAAAAATCGACTCCATAGATACCTTTGATCGCCCGAACCTTATGGCAAAAGCAGTTCAATATATCGATTGAATGACCGCTGAATGGGCAAAGCCTAGTGAGGATTTAAAACGCCTTAGCAAACATGACAAATAACTGAAGACGTAAAAGCCATACGGCGCGGCGCGCGACGAGTATCGGGGCTTTTAAAGGCCGCACCGCTTGAGAAAGCTAGGGCGTAAAGCCCTAGCAGGTTTCACTTTTTCTTTTTAGCAGGCTTTTCCGCCTTCTCTGATTTCTTAGCTTTTTCTGGCTTGCTATCAGTTTTTTTTGCAGATTTCTTTGGTTCGACGTCTTTTTTCTTGTCTTTCTTTTCGGATGATTTCGAAAGAGCCGAAGCCGCAGTTGATTTCTTTGCCGGTGATGACTTCTTGTCTTTTAATTCCTTGCTGGCTTTCGAAGCTTCACCTTTGCTTTTCTTCTCATCTTTAGCCATGTTGCCCACCTCTCGGGTATGCCGATTTTGGCAAATTGCCTGTGAGATTTTTCACAGGCTGAACATTAGGCGAGTGCGGGCAAAAGCAGTTCAAATTTTTTTGGATGTGTCGAGACAGGCTTTGGGCGAAAAGGTGGGGGAGGGAAGTGGCGCGGCTTCTTCAAGGTGCTACTCATGACAATTCTGGAAGGTGTTAGCCTCCAAAAAGCTCAGGTACATGGTCCATGTGGGGCGCGGAAGATGTGCCGCAGGTGAGTGCGAAACGGATGAAATGCAGTGAAAAAAGCCTGATGATCCTGGGGCAGACGGTCTGGTAGTAGTGGTACCGTCTACGCAGCCATCCTGGAGCCCGCTAGATGCCTCGTCAAAGTCCCCCTCACCGCGCCGCAGCGCCCCTAGTCGCGTCAAGCATTGACAGCCCCGTCGCCCACCCCCCAATTTGGCATCGCGGCCCGGACTTAATGACCGTTGGCAGCACGGGTGCGGCCGTTTTGGGTTTCAGCTTTGTGGTGCTTTGGTTGTTGCCAGGCTTAGTGCTGACGATCTTGCTCCTTCTCGGGTTCGACGCGATGCAAAGTGAACCGAACAGCGATGGGTCAAGTCTCAAAATGTCGACGCTCATTCTGATGCTGATTGGTTGTGTTGTGCTCATGGGGCTGGTCTTCGCCTGGATTTCCTCTGCCGCTAGAGTGCTGGCCTTCACGTTCGACGAAAACCAGCAACTGCTTACCCTCACGGTCACCCGTCGCGGTCGTAAGCCCACCGAGGTGCAGGTGCCATTTAGCGACATTATTTGTATCAGCCCTTACGTGTTAGCCAGTTATGACCGTCATGGCTATTTTAGCGTCGTGTGTCAGGGGCCGAGGGACAAGGAGTTTGAATATCGATTGGCTGAGGGCACTTCTCTGGAAGACATGGAGTTTCATGCTGCGTGGTTGCGGGAAATAATTGGCTTACGGATGCACCATGTACTGAATCTGGACAAATGAGGAAAGTACATACATCCAGCCACTAATTGGATTTCAGTACCTACCTTTCCCCTTCCGCCAACGCGGCGGTGCCCTTTTTGGTACTAGATAATAGCGGCCATAAGGACGAAACCACTTAAGGTAAAAATTGGGAAACCCCGGCACTGTCAGAGACTGCTGCACACCATTTCCGATGCGCAAAAAGGCGAATTTTGCTCGCTTGAAGCGGCTTCGGCATTCGGTGGTAGGGGACGAGTCCCCATCCGCAGAAACCGATTGATAGTCGTACCGAGTTGATACCTCAGGCGGTGAAATCGTTCAGCCATGACCGGCGACTGTCGCCCAAGGTGTCTACGATGCACCGGCCGGCGAAAAGCCTAAATTCAAATAAATCACGAAATAGGTATCGAATCAGTAAGTGCCTGCAGAGGCCTCTATGTAGATCTCAAGTATCGATAAAGCGTCTGACGGCTGATATCAAAGTCACGCGCCAATTTAGATTTGCTTTCTCCAGCGCAGGCGCGGTCAATTAAACTTACAACCTGATTGTCCGACAGTTTCTTCTTGCGACCTCTATAAGAGCCGCGGTTTTTTGCGGTAGCAATTCCGACTGCCTGTTTTTCCCTTCTAGCAGCGCGCTCGAACTCTGCGAGCAGCTCCATTACCGCGATGATGGGCTCCACAACTTCAAGGCAGTCATGCCGGAAAATCAGGTTCTCGTTCAAAAACTCAAGTGTTACCTGCTTTTCAATCAGCCGGCGAATGATGGTGCACAACTGCTCGGTACTGGAGGTGAGCGTTGCCATGCTGTCCACTACCACAGTATCTCCGCACTGTATGTAGCGGATTAGCCTTTCGAGGCCTGCGCGATTTACGGCATTGTCTGCGGGCTCATCGCAAAACATGGCGTCAAATACATCATGGCTGGTTGTTTTCTCTACGGTGCCCTCGGGTTCTTGTAGAGAGAGCCGGAAATATTTGATGCGATGCAGTCTCATGGTGCCTCCTTGGCAATACTTGTACGCAGTCGTTTTATACTTATGCAAACTGTAACTAAATTATTAAATCCTTACACAAATACCTGTAACGCTGAGCTTACCCAAAATACACAGTTGCAAAGAATTTAACTTGTTTTATCATTTTAAAGCTTGGAATGATTCTGGCAACTTTTTTTTGGCAAACAGTCGATTTCGTATTTCTTGAATGATGCGCGTGAATTCACGCGGTGAATTTCAATGCGTACTGTTTATAGCTGCAACAATTGACTTGGCCGGCTTGATGAAGCTGGTACTTCCCCGACGCAAGCAGAGGATGAATTGATGAAGGTCTTGGAAAAAGCCATCGAAATTGATCGCCTAAATACCGATCAGGAAAAGATTGATCATGTAACTCGGAGAATTACCGAACATGGAAATGAGCTACGCAAGCGTTATCCGATCTTGCAGTATCAGAATGCTCTGGGTGCGAGTGTCATGGCGTTTTCCCTAGTAGGGATGATCGTCACGGGAGGGCTCTACATAAAGGGTTTTATCCCAGGATGGAGCTGTATTTTGATCAATGCGCTGCTGACTTCATTCATTCATGAAATCGAACATGATTTGATTCATCGCCTTTATTTCAGAAAGCAACCGCTGGCCCATAACGTCATGATGTTTATGTGCTGGCTGGCTCGGCCGGGGATGCCCAGTCCCTGGCTGAGACGCAGTCTGCATTTTCATCATCATAAGGAGTCCGGAACTGACTCGGATGTTGAAGCATGGATCACGACCAGTGGTAGCCCATGGGGAATACTACGGTTATTGAAACTGATGGATGGATTTGTATTTGGTTTTCTAAATGCGGTTTTCGCGCCAGGATGGCGGCAAAAGGTAAAATTGTTAGGCAAGATTATTCGGCTCAATACGCCTTTCGGCCTTTTGTATTGGGGATGCTGGTATGTGTTCCTCGGCTACCACCTGTATGTCTGGCTTGGGTCAGTCATGGGACAGGAGGTTCACAGTTCTGCTGCAACATTGGCGATTATGGATGTCGTCAATAGCGTGGTCGTTATTCTGATCGCTCCAAATTTGATACGGCAGTTCTGCCTGTTTTTTATAAGTTCAAATATGCACTATTATGGTGATGTTGCTCCGCGTAATGCATTGCAGCAAACTCAGGTGATGAACCCTTGGTGGTTATGGCCATTTCAAATGTTCTGTTTCAACTTCGGTAGTACTCACAGTATTCACCACTTCGTTGTGAGAGACCCGTTCTATCTTCGCCAGATGACGGCACCTTATGCTCATAAAGTCATGGCGCAGGCCGGTGTCAGATTCAATGACTTCGGCACCTACAAGCGAGCCAACCGTTTTTCCATGGCGCACTCTCAAACTCGGTCGCGGGGGTGAGTTCTCCCATAAACATTATCTGCTTGATGGCGGGCGCCGCCGATAGGCGATAACTTTTACAGTCCAAGAGCGTGTTGTTACTTAAGTACTGGTCTGCCAGGCGGCGGGATATTTCTTATCGCCTGGCAGATTTGATGATGGTCAAGTTTGGCAAGTATCAAGGCAACACTTCAAATACGAGGAGTCTTAGCATGAAAGCGCAAGGGATGTGTGCGAAGCAGTTCGAAGCGGTCAAGCAGGCCTTCGAGGACATATTTGATGATCCGCAGGAGCGTGGGGCCGGGCTCTGCGTGCAGGTAGGCGCAGAGGTGGTCGTCGACCTGTGGGCCGGTATGGCGGATCAAGAGGGCACTAAGCCCTGGACGCGCGATACGTTGGCCAATACTTTTTGCGTTATAAAGCCCTATGTTGCGGTGGCCGTTCTGATGTTGGTTGAGCAGGGCAAGCTGGAGCTGGATGCGCCTGTGGCGCGTTACTGGCCTGAATTCGCCCAGAGCGGGAAAGCAAAGGTCACCCTGCGTCAGGTGATGAGCCACACCGCGGGCCTGCCGGCGCTGCGAGCACCCGACCATAACGCCATGATGTATGACTGGGAGCACATGGTACGGGTCCTGGAGGCCGAGCCGCTTTGGTGGGAAGCGGGCACAGACCTGGGGTACGGCACCACTACCTTTGGCTGGATTCTCGGTGAGTTGATTCGTCGTGTGGACGGACGAGACCCTTGTGTCTTTATCCACGAAGAGATTCTGGACCCCCATGACCTCGACGTTCACCTTGGCGTGGACGAGAAACACTTTCATCGTATCGCTCGTTTCGACAATGCCACGGGCCGAGTCGGTGATCCTTACTCGCAAGCGCTGCGAACAGTGCTGAAAAACGAGCCATCGCATATCGCGACATACGCCTTCACCAATCCCGGAATGGTGCCTAAACGGACCAGTGACCCTCGCTGGTGGGCTTATCGGCAGCCGGCTGTGTGCGGACATGGCACGGCTCACGGCTTGGCCGGTTTCTACAGTGCATTAATGGCGGGAAACTTCATCAGCCGTGAACTGCTCAGTGAATTCACTCGAGAGCACAGTCATGGCATGGATCGGATATGGATGCGCCCAATGCGTTATGGATTAGGCTGCATGCTGGAGCAGCAACTCGATCCAGCGGCTTCCCACGCAATGGGCCCAGGCACCTTTGGTCATATCGGGCTTGGCGGTCCGATAAGTTTCGCCGATCCCGAAAGGCAAGTGAGTTTTGGTTTTGTCACCACGACCTCGGGCAGCCATACGATGATCGATCCTCGACCTAGCCGGCTATCATCCCTCGTCTATGCGGCGCTTTGAGCAAGTTGTCATTCAGGGGTTAACTTGAGGTTTTTTACTTAGTGCCGGCGCGGCATCCTCTTGCATACGCCTTTGTACTGCCCCTGGCCCCCTGCAACAGATCTGGTATTACGTTCGGCACTTATTGAACGCTGGCTGCGATATCATGGCCGGCGGTCAAGCCCCCCCTTTAAAGGATTGAAAGTTGAGAGTTATGGAGTATCAGACTGATGCGCAGCGAGTGATCATAGCGTTTTTGATAATCGTTGCTTCATTGGGCGCAGTCGCTTTCATTGGCTGCTTGGCCAGTCCACCCGGCTTTTTAACTGACCTCAGATTTGTGCTGGCGATGGCTGTTTTAGGCGTTACCTGTCTGGTTTCCTATCCGTTGGTCATCGCCTACTGGTTAGTTTCCGACAGACCAATAGGTGTACGCGATTTACTCATTGTCCATACAGTCGCGTTAAGTGGGTTTGTTGCCTGGTGGGTTATGGTTTATTTCGATTGAAGAATTTTCACGATGTTTAGGCTCATGGAAGAGCGGACCACACACTTCAGCGGGTGCCTGTTCAACGACCTTTCGCCGTCCTCACTCACGTGCCTCTGTTCCAGGTAGAGACCCTGATCCTGGACCCTGCGCCGCATGTTTAAACCCCTTGGGATCGAGACCATCGATCCAGCGGCGACGAAATTACATCGCGCGGGAGACATAGGGTGGTTTCCCTCTGGCACCACGATGTATTTGGCGCCGTTGCAGTTGCTCACTGACGCATCGTCCCACAGCCCTTACGGCAGCGATTTTTATCGCCCCGTTTTTTGCCAGATGGTCCGCAACCATCGGCAGGCGCTGCGCAAGTTTCTCCTTGTTTCCTTGGCTTAACGATCTCTTCGACACGGTGTCGGGCCTGGAGTACTGCGGCAGATATGGCTAGCTGCCATTAGCACATTCGATCTATTTGTCGCTGCATAGGCTCGACCGCAAAATAGCGCGATTTAGCCATCGCCCCGTTACCGATAAGGATATCCAATGAAGACTCTGTCAAAGCACCCGTTCTCCTTCGCTGTGCTGGGTGCAGCGACCTTATTGACGGCCTGTGTACCTCTTGGCAACTCCGGCATCAATGGCAATGCCATGCAGGACCCGACCAATCAACTCCTGGATATCATCGATGGCGCTACTCGGGACGGCATGTCCGTGGTGCTGGTGCCGGCACTCATGCCGAACAAGAGTGTGACGGACCTCTCAAGCTACTCTCATCGCGTCATTTTCAAGAACAAGGACCAGCCAGATAAAGGCTATATGCAGGCGTTCGCCAATAACGACCTGGAGAAAATCAAGGAAACAGTCTTTCTGTGGGACTTCCTCGAAGTCCACATTGTCCCGCCCGGAACCTATCTGATGTCTGGCGGGATCGATTACAAGATAGACAGCTCCCTTGCCCAAGTGGGAGCCGCAAAAGGGCAGCCGAAGGCCAGTGGCCGTGGAATGGTGAATCTGTCCGCAGTGCTGTATCGCCAATTTCTCAAGGAGAAGTACTGGCGTAGTGAGACCTACCAGGACAAGACCAACTCGCAGAATGTTTGCAGTACGGTGCACGTGGCCTCCGGCCAATGCGTTGGCTGGACAGAGCAAAAGTACAACACGCGCGAGAAGGTATCGGACGCTGGCTGGACCGACGGCACGAAGATGAGGGATGTCCAGTCCATAAAACTGCAAGCGCAGATACCAGACGCTTATGCACCATTGGCCTTTAACATCCAACCAGGCCAGATACTGCTCAGCGACCGCTTCCACTTGAAAACGCCGGCGGTGAGCTATGACAAGAAAACCTGCAAAGCCGTCGACACACAAAACATAAAATGCGCACTGCGCGACGTTCAGGTTTATGTGAGGCCTGCTCCAGTCGAGCTGACGAAGAAGTTCGTCGATAACGCGCAGCCAACGCTCAACGAGAAAAGCCGCCAGGTGCTTGCTCGCATTCAGCCGATGAAAACCCAGATGCTTGGAAGTGTGGGCATGGAAGACTTGGTTTGGGGCATTCCGGTTTCCCTGAAAAAGACAGGGAAGTAAATGGACTCGTTTGAGCAGCGCAGCTGCTGCGAAGTCTGAGCGCGCGGCGCAGGCCTTCGATCTAGAACGTGACTCGAGCCAGGGGCTTTAGGGCGGCATCTTGGAAACGTCAGACTTGCTAGTGACACAATGTGTCATATAGTATTTTGCGTGTCATTCGATCCGTCCCACCGCGCAATTGCCCATCGAGGAATTTTAATGAACGTCCATTTCGTGGTTCACGAAGTATTCGAGTCGCCCGGTGCCTATGAGACCTGGGTTCGGGAGCGTGGATACGAAGCGAGTTATTCGCGCGTCCATGGATTGGATGCCTTGCCCGCGAGCGTGGAGAACATTGATTTGCTGGTGGTGCTGGGCGGGCCACAGTCTCCTGCGACGACGAAGGAGGAGTGCGCTCATTTTGACGCAGCGGCCGAGTGCGATTTGATCGTGAAAGCCGTCAAGGCCAACAAGGCCGTGGTGGGTGTTTGCCTCGGCTCGCAACTGATCGGTGAGGCGCTGGGTGCTGCGCATGGCCACAGTCCGGAAAAAGAAATCGGCAAGTTCCCGATCGTGTTGACGGAGGCGGGGAAGGGGAATGCCAAGGTTGCGCATTTTGGCGATGTGCTTGAAGTGGGGCATTGGCACAACGATATGCCGGGCCTGACGCCGGATGCGAAGGTCCTCGCTTACAGTGAGGGCTGCCCGCGTCAGATTGTCGAGTACAGCGATCTGGTCTATGGCTTCCAGTGCCATATGGAGTTCACGGCGGACGTGGTGGAGCAACTGATCAACGCTTCCAGCGAAGAACTTGCGGCGTCGGCAGGTCGTCGTTTCGTACAGCAGCCGGCGACGCTGCGCAGCCATTCCTATGCCGAGATGAACCTGAAGCTCTTTGAGTTTCTGGACAAGCTGGTTGCTCAATACCAGCAGCAAGACAAGGCCTAGAAAAAATGCGGCTTGGGAGTCGGCGCAACGACCCGTACGACAAATAAGACCGTATTATTTTTGCCGGTTATGACGCTCGTCGATTCGTTCACGCGGGTGGCGTGGTGTCTTTCTCGAGCAAAACGGCACCTTCCCCGAGCTGGCTCAGACGATCGCCTGGATTGCGAAGAGGGCAGTCGTCCATGGAGAGACAGCCACAGCCTATGCAACCGTCGAGCTGATCGCGCAGTTGCGTGAGACTGCGAATGCGCTCAGTCAACATGTCCCTCCAGATCGTTGAGAGCTGCGTCCAATCTTTTGCCGTCAGCGGTCGTCCGCAAGGAAGTCCATCCAGCGCGTCCTTGATCGCCGCGAGCGGCACACCCGCACGTTTCGCGATCTTGATGATGGCAATGCGGCGCAGAGTGTCCCGGGCATAACGACGTTGGTTGCCCGCGCTACGTTGCCCTTGAATCAGGCCTTTTGCTTCATAGAAGTGCACGGTTGCGATAGTGACCCCGCTTCTGCGGGCCAACTCTCCAACCGAAAGTGGCACGTGCACATCGATCATGACTGTCTGCTCTCTCTTGACCTCATCTATACATGAGGTTTTATAAAGAGCGTCGGCTTGCCTTTGCAAGCCTTCATTCGCCGCAGCGGGTGAATTCTCGAAGTGGAGTGCACATGGACAAGCGTCATATTCCTTCTGGTCACTATTCGCAAACTGCGTCAGAGACGAGCGCCTTGACGCAGGACCGTCACTCAAGAACCGGGTGGGCCGCCTTGCTGTCTGGCTGGAATGGTGTTCGTTCGCTCGCGCTCGCGGGGGGTGTCGTGCTGCATGCGATCAATGTGTATATCGCCACCACGATTCTGCCCTCCGTCGTCTCGGACATCGGCGGTATCGACTATTACGCCTGGAACACCACCCTGTTCGTCGCAGCCTCCATTCTCGGATCGGCCCTGTCGGCGAGGTTGCTCACCAGCGCCGGACCGCGCAGCGCCTACGTTATTGCCTCGCTGGTGTTTGCGATCGGCACCTTCATCTGTGCAAGTGCCCCGTCAATGCCCGTCATGCTGGCGGGACGTCTGATTCAGGGGCTGGGCGGTGGTTTTTTGTTCGCGCTTTCCTACGCCATGATCCGGCTGGTGTTCGATGAAGCCTTATGGCCGCGCGCGATGGCGTTAGTCTCGGGCATGTGGGGCGTGGCCACCCTGGTCGGGCCTGCCGTCGGCGGGATCTTCGCTGAACTGGGTGTATGGCGAGCGGCATTCTGGTCGCTGATCCCAGCCGCGGTGCTGTTTGCCCTGCTGGCTGTCGCCGTATTGCCCAAGCGCAGGGCTGATAAAGGCGAACGCTCGCCGCTTCCACTCGCCCAACTCGTTCTCCTGACGTCGGCGGTTCTCGCCGTCTCATTCGGCAGTGTTTCCTCGACCCTGTCCTGGAACATCGCAGGCCTGGTCGCCGCCGCTGTCCTGACGGCTCTGCTGGTGGCCACTGAAGGCCGCGCCCGCCATAGGCTGCTGCCGGAAGGTGCATTGCGCATTACAACAGCGCTGGGTGCGCTGTATGCAACGATGTCGCTGCTTGCGGTCGCGGTTACCAGTGGCGAGATATTCGTGCCGCTGTTCCTGCAGGTCCTTCACCATCAGTCCCCGCTTGCCGCCGGTTATCTTGCAGCGCTTATGGCGGCCGGATGGACGCTGGGGTCAATTGCCAGCGCAGGGGCGACGGGTAAAAGCATCCGGTACGCCATCCTCGCCGGTCCGATCCTCGGCCTGGCCGGCATGGCAGCGCTTGCCGTTTTGATGCCCAC
This sequence comes from Pseudomonas sp. MF09150, assembly GCF_059862355.1. Lineage (NCBI taxonomy): Bacteria > Pseudomonadati > Pseudomonadota > Gammaproteobacteria > Pseudomonadales > Pseudomonadaceae > Pseudomonas > Pseudomonas sp. MF09150. Next base: position 50,216 of record NZ_JCBCUS010000017.1, read on the forward strand.
CGAAAGTACCAGCGGCGGGCTCGCGATCACGCCGATCTGCCTTGCGCTTGTGGCCATCGGATTGGGGGTGGGGCTGGCTTGGCCCCATCTGCTGACCCGCGTGTTTCAGGTCGCCTCGGTAGGCGAGCAGGCTCTGGCGGCAGCGTCCATCACCACCGTGCAGTTGTTCGCCACTGCGCTCGGTGCGGCGTTGGCGGGGATGGTGGCCAACGTCGCAGGCCTCACGGACCCCGGCGGTATCGCCGGCACGGCAAGCGCCGCCGGCTGGTTGTTTGGCGTGTTTGCATTGGCGCCGATCCTGGGTGTTTTTACGGTGCTGCGGGTGGTTCGGCTGCATGCCAGAACTGCCGAGGTTCAGGAGGTTTGACGCTGCATGCGATTGTTCTCGTGTGCAGGGTTCGGGTAAAACAGCAGCCCATGCGCGTGCTGCCCTGGGTCGACCGCAGGCTTTTCTAGCAAAACGACCATCCGCGGGCCGCACGTACGCCAAGCCCTATTACCAATCCAGGCCAACCCGGATGCACGAAGATACTGCAAATAACGATATCCAGGCGCTTAACGCGGCCACCCGGCTTGCAGCAGTTCATGGTGCCGGGCCTTTGGGCATTGACGGGTATGAACAGGTGGTGGAGCTGTGCGGTCGCGTCGCGCAGGGCTGGTTGTTTCGCTATCGAGTAGTTTGCAGGCTGAACATCGCTTCTGAAGATCAGGAACTCTTCGCGGGCGCCGCTGGCTGTGTCGTTACTGATGAAGGGCAGGTGAGGGATTTGCCAGGCCCGGCGTTTATAGAAGTGCTCTTGGCTTCGGCTTAGCGCTGTTGGAGGCGTACTGAAATACCTGAGTCGCAAGGAGCTGGATAGTGAGTGAAGGGCTAGACATTGTTAATGTTCTTGAAGGTTTTTTAGACGGCCTCTATAGGAAGGCTTCGAAAAGTCAAAATATTTCACTGACGAGAAACAAGGGTCACTACTTCTACTCGGGTCAAAAGATATGTGTCTATGTCACGTTTTTCCCCACGGAAGTTGAGCTTGTTTTTGATGGTGAGGAAGTCGGTGCCGGCATTTTCTGTGTTGCGCTGGGATATATGCAGGCCAAATGGAAAAATACTGGCTGGCGATAGCGTGTCGCTGAAGGGCCGGTGTAGCGAGATCAAAGCCGCATTGGATGTTCAAGAAGAGTCGGTATTGACTCAACTCTTGAAATTCCTGGGTGACTAAGTCGTCATGCTCAGTGCCAGGCACAGGCTGATGATGATGTGGAACCGGTGTTTGCTTGCGCAGAGAGCAGCACCAGAGGAGCGAAGTTGTCGGCCTGATTTGCACATCATTTGCGGTCAGCATGGGGGCTTAATGAAGGGTTTTGACTCTTCGGCTTTCGCCGATTCTGATACGGTCCAACGCCCTGTTTAATCCATCCAGTGCGTCCAGGAGCGCTTTCGCTTCGACCTCTCGGCCATCTCCCCAGAGGCGCTCGGCCATTTTGTTAAGGGCCTGAATGGATCGTTCAATATCGGCAGCAGTCGCGGCCTCGGTGTGCATCTGTTGTTTCTTTGCCATTCAATAACAATTCCGCGGCGGCCCTTTAGGGAGTGCGTCATTTTGTTCGGGCGGTGAGCGACGCGTCTACAGGTTATTCATGCAGAGGGCCGATGGACATCAAATCGGCGTTGGCTTGGCTCACTTCGCCACTGACCGTGTCTGCCAGTGGCTCCAGCAATTGCGCCCCGTGGTTTCGAACATTGCCCACGGCGGTGCCGACTTTGAACCACTCGAAGGCCTCTGCGGCTTCCCCTTGATGCAGCGCCATCTGTTCGGCGCGTTCTCCAGGTGTTGCCGGGTCCAGCCATTCCCGGGCCATTTCGGGGGAAAGCACCACCGGGCGTCGGTCGTGAATGTCGACCATGCCGCCCTGAGCGTTGGCAGTGATGATCACAAAGCCGCCGCTCTGGCCGTGGCCTTCATCGAGACCGGGCAGTTGTCCGATCGATGTGCAGAAGATAGGCGACCCGTCGCGATGCCTGATCAGGTAGGGCTGTTTTTTCGGGCTACCTTCGTCGACCCACTCAAACCAGCTGTCGATGGGGCATATCGCCCGGTGCGGCCAGATTTGCCGGTAAAAAGGGCCGTGGGCGACCTTTTCGATTCGGGCATTGATCGGTACGGTCCGATCCTTGGCCCAGTGCGGACGCCAACCCCAGCGCACGGTATCGGCATGCAAGGTGTCGCCGGCAACATGGAGCAGGGCCAATTGCATCGTCGGCGCCGCGTTGTAGCAGCCAAGGGCCTGCTCGCCGACCCTGTTGACCATGGCCCCGGGCATGCCCAGGGCCGCGACGAAGTCGTGAATGCCGCGGTACTGGCTCAAGCGTCCACACATCATGGTTTTCCTCGGGTGGAGCAAGAATCATAGTTCATCGATTGGATGCGCCGGCTACCACTGGACGGCGCAGCGGAGCGTCGTGCAAATCTCGTTGCATTGATTTTCGCGTGCCCCCAAGCTTCGGGCCTGCTCAGTTAAACCTGAGGTCGCAGGCCGAGACAGGCTTGGCTGAGGTGGACATTGGTGTTCAGACCGGCGCGAAGCCGAATCAAGGAGCTTTATCGGTGCAGATCAATTCTGGCTGGGTTGGACATGAGGGCGCGTCTGTCGACGCTCTGGAGCGCCTCCGATCCGTGGCCCCATCGGTTCTACCTCTGGAGTATTACCAGTTGCTGGCCGGTAGCAACGGTGGTGAAGGCGAGCTACCTGATCCCTTTTTCACCCTGTGCCTGGACCCGGCTGAAACAGCCTCGGATCTTGAGCAAATCGAGATGTTCGCGGACATCGCTCCCGGGTTGTTTGTATTTGGCAGCGATGGCGGCGGCCAGTTGTTCGCGTTCGATACCCGGGGTGAAGCTCCGCTGCCAATCGTTTCCTTCGACGGTGTCGATCCGGATGCAAGCCTGTGCCGGGTGGCAGGCAGCTTTGCCGAACTGCTGACGCTGATCGGCCGGGAGTGAGGGTGAACAGTGGGGCTGAAATACACGGCATGGAGGGCAAGTGAATGAGTTGGCACATCAGGCAGGCGGTCTTGAGCGACATAGAATTTCTGGTGGAGATCGATCCCGTGACCCGGATCGATGCCGGCCGCCGGGATGACATCGAGCGCGCCGTAGTTGCGGGAGAATGCTGGGTGGCCTGTGCTGCGAACCAGCCTGGGGTGCCGGTCGGTTATGGCTGTCTCGACCGAAGCTTTTTTGCAGAGTGGTTTATTTCGCTGGTGGTGGTTTCAAGCGCATGGCGACGCAGTGGCATAGGCCAACAATTGGTGACTCATCTGGAGCGCTGCTCCACTGGGGTAAAAATCTTCACTTCGACCAACACCTCGAACGAGCCGATGCGCCAGTTGCTCAGGCAGCTCGGCTATCAAGACAGCGGCAGAATCGAGAATCTTGACGCCGGTGATCCCGAGCTGATTTTCGTGAAGTTCTTGAGTCGGTGAGCGATAGCGGGGAAAAGTGTTGCCCGAGTGGGGCCCGGGCCGCCATTTCCCAACTCGATACTTCTCGTGGCCCCTGGTTCAATCCTCGGCTCTGGACGCCAAAGCGATGCGTTTCTGGGTCACGACCAGCATCGCCGTCGCGGTAATGCCGGGCGTCAGGTAAGTGATCCAATACAGACTGTCGGAGCCCATCTCCAGCGCCACCATCAGCAGGCCCAATGCCGTTCCCGTCAAGACACCCGACACCAGCAGGCATTTGTTGTCGAACCTGGGGTGGGAACTCATTGCGATGGCATAGATCTTCCAGCCCATTGCAAGGCTGAACGTCGCAATGCCAATGATGATAAGCGCGTGCACAAAGGTGTCAGAGCCAACGCCTAGCCGTCCCACGATCTGCACCAGGGCCGCGTACGTCCCCTGGATAAACACCAGTGTGACCGGCAGCAGGCCAATGATTGCGCCGATGGTCAATTTGATTCTGAGGCGGGCAAGGCTGTTCAAGTGTTCCCTTAATCCGTTCAGGGGGGATGAAGTTCGAGCTGCTGCCTGTGGCAGGTTTACTGTTGTGTGAAGGGGCGGGCCTGCGCGCTCCGTGATGCCTGCCGGCCAGCGCGAGCAGGCGTCCTCGCCACAAGCGTCATTCTAAACCGCTGCTCAGCCGATGGGCGTCAGGCGACTCCGTTGCTCGGCATTGGGGAAACCCAGGGTGCGATAGCGTGGCGGGTAGAGGTCTTTGTCGGGTGCAAGCAGTTCCCCCAGTACCGACTCGACGTCTTGCCAGGCGAACACCTCGGTCACTGCCGAGCCTTCATGATGGGGTTGCACCAGAACAATCCGGTCAGTCTTGGGCAGGGAAGTCTCGACCCCTTCTGTCCAGGCCGCTATGGAGAAGGTCTTGCCATTGTCTTCAGCGTTTTCGTAGAGCATGTACGTGGCGACGAATACATCTTCTTTCTGATCCTCATGGACCTTGTCCAGCATCTCCTTTTGCATGCTGTAGATACCTTGGGACATCAGCCGTGCAAGGGCGTCCAGCCGCTCTGTAAGTTCCGGATCCTGCAGGACGAAAGGAATGATCTGACGCTCATCGTAGGTGTAGATCTGGCCGGAAAGGACGCGGCCGTTTTCCACGGCCTGACAACTCAGTTCGATCATATGGCGCAGGCCCTCAGGGTCCTTGTCTCCGGTGACCATCAGCACATCGCGGGTGGGCATCATAAACACCGGTTGGCCCTTGATCGGCGCGCGCTGCAGAACATCGGGCAGCAGCGCTCGGCTGGTGTCGTAGCCGTCCTTCCAGGCACCCTGGTAAAGCCCGGGGATGACCTCTTCAAATGCATCGGGCGTAGCTGCACGCAGGTTGTCCAGGGCGATGGCCAAGGCTTCGTCGAAGCTGATGCCCCAATCATCCTGCGGGCCCTTGGTCAGGGTGGACGTGGTTTCTGGGTAGTCGACCGCCAACAAGGTCACGCAATCCTTGCCCAATGGCCGATGCGCGACGATGTAGGGTGAGTCCCAGCCTTCGCTGCGGGCGTGATGCAGGCGCACCTCTTCCAGCATGGCGCGGTTGCGGATCACCGGCCGTAGCAAGGGGCGAACTTGCTCGAAGGTCAGTATCGGACTGTTCTCGGCGCCGAGCAGGGTGGCCAGATAGCCAGAGAGAACCTGTGGCTTGTGTTGTTTATCGGCTTTCAGGTAGTCGCGGTAAGCGTTGTGCAGATTGAAGAAACCGTTATCGCCGTGACGCAGGCGGAACTCGTCTGGCAGGTACTCAAGCGTGGCGCTGTAGCCGCTGTCGCGAGCGGCCTTGATCATCTTCTGGGCGAACCCGTCTTGAGTAGGAGGGCGGTTGAAGAGCCCATCGAAAAATTCCCTGAGCATGTTGCAGGTCCTCCATGAGTGTGAGCAGGCGATGATGCTGGCGCGAGTGGTTCAGGTAAAGCCGGTGGCCGAAATAATGGCCTCGGGGGTTTGTGGATGGACCCGGCCAGCGTCGCAGAATTCCCCGGCAAGGCGCCCATTTCACAAGATGCTGATCTTCAAAGGATTCAAGCATGGCGATCACGTCCGTAGAATGGGCTTCCTTCACCGTCACGGAGTGGTAAATGATGCGGCGCGAAATTGGCTATTGGGACCGCGAGGGTAGGGAGTTGTTCTACTACCTGGAGTTCAACCCGCAGACTGCGGAGTTTTTTATCACCTGCGAGCATACGCCGCGCGATGGAAGCAAAAGCGTCCGCTCGGTCCCCCTCAGTGAAGCTCGCGGCGAACGTTACTACGAAGACGCGTTGCTGATCATCAAAGAAGAGCTGTTCAGAGACTATCGGCTCTGAGTGCTGTCTGGGATTGAGCAACAACCCCGGAGGCGGATGCTACTTATCCGTGCAGGACACTTCGAGTCCTACCTTCAAGCGATCCAGCGCCACCATGGTCTTGAACCACCTGACGTTTGCGTTCTCGGCGAACAGGCGTCGCGCCAGGGCCTGGTACTCCTGCATGGAGCCAACGTTGACGATCAGAACGAAGTCGGCTTCACCGGTGACGTAGTAGCACTGCTGGACTTCAGGCACGGCGAAATGCTTTTTCATGGACTCCAGCGCGTCGATGCTCGTGCGCTCGGTCATGACCTCCACCACGATAGTGATGGCTTTTCCCACCTGCGTAGGGTCGACGATCGCCACGTTACCGGTGATCACCCCGCATTCCTCCATGCGCTTGAGGCGGCGTTGCACCGAGGCCGAGGAGAGGTTTACCCGATCGGCCAGCAGGCGCAGGGGCGTCGTGTTGTCGAACTGGACGATTTCCAGAATGGCGCGATCGAATCCATCTAGGGCGTAAGGCGTGGTAGCGGATGGTTTTGGCATGATGGCTAAGTGAGATAATTTCCCGAAAACTACCACGATTCAGCGAAAAATTATCCTCGTGAAAGAAATATTATCTCGCCCGTTCCTGCTTTTCAGGAGCCGTCGAGAAACCCCACAGGATAATTCTGGCATGTCGATATTGGTGCATCTTTCCCCCGTATTGCTCGTGATGTTCATGCTCATGGTGCTACGCCGTCCGCCGGTGCAGGCGGCCATGGCAGGGACCGCGCTGGTGGCCGTTTTGTGGTTGGCAGGGGCTGCTGATGCATGGCAAACCTTAACCTTGCTCGCGGCGGGTCGGGATACTGCGGTGCTGTTTCTCAGCACAGCGTTTGTCATTGTGCCGGGCATGGCGTTCGTCATTCTCATCGAGCGCTTGGGCGTCAATCTTGTGCTGAGCCAGTGGGTGCAATCCCTCGGGCTGGATCGCACGCAGCAAGTGGTATTCATCGTCCTGGGCCTGGCGCCGTTGCTGGAGTCGATGACCGGCTTCGGGGTGTCCCTGATTGCCACGGTGCCGTTGCTGCTCAGCCTGTTTGAGCGACGCGTGGCACTGCGCATCGCCCTGACCGGCATGGCGATCATGCCCTGGGGCACCTTGGGGTTGGCCACAGTGATCGGTGCTTCGCTGGCGCATCTGGATGCCTCGGCGCTGGCGTCCACCTCGGCACTGACCAGCTCACTGGTGTTCCTGGCGCTCGGCACTGTGGCGCTCTACCTGGCGGGTGTGCGACAGGCCCGAGCGCTCGGTGTGCTGGGGGCTTTCTGGCTGCTTTTTGTGAGTGTGTTGTACGGCGCGAGCCGCTGGATGGGGCCGGAAGTCGCCGGGGTCGGCGCGGGCCTGGTGGTGGCCTGTTCCGTGTTGCTGTGGGCACTGTCGCGTGTACGTCGCAATGGTCAGCAGGGCGAAGGCGTACGCTGGCCGAGACAGGCGTGGCCGTATCTGGCACTGATCGCCTGTATCGTCGCATTGAAGGTGCTGAGCGCCGTCACGCAGTGGCAGGACCTCTGGCTGGTGCAGGGCGCCCAGGTGACCTGGAAGCCGCTTGCGTCCCCGGGTGTTGCGCTGACGTTGGTCTTGATCGGCCTGCTGCTCTACAAAAGGGATTTGCGCCGTCATGAGCTCAATGAACATGGGCTGCTGCGTGGTCTGGCCGTTCGTACCAAACGGCCGCTGTTGACGATTTTCTTTTTTCTCGCCATGTCGCAAATGATGGTCAAGGCGGGCTTTCTGTCGGGGTTGGTGCAGACGTTGGCAGGGCTGGCGCCCTCGGCGGTGATGCCGCTGATCGCGGGGTTCGGAGCGCTCTCCGGCTACATGACCGGTTCGAATGTGGGCGGCAACGCGATCTTCATGCCGGCTATCGCACTGTTGCCTGAGTCGTCACGCTTACTGCTGGCCGCGGTACAGAACAGCGCGGCAGGTCATGCGGCACTGGGTTCGCTGTCAATTGTGATGCTGGTCCTCGGGCTGGCCAAGACCAGCACCCAGGAGGAGGGCGAGCTGGTGCGGTTCGGATTCGGGTTGGTCTGCCTCAATACCCTGATGGTCGGGCTGGCCGCGCTGGTGTGGATGGCATGAAGTGTCGACGTTGCGCCAGAAACTTCACTCTGCAAGGTGCAACTGTCTTGGTTGTGTGAGAATGCGCGCGATTTGCCCCAGACAGTAATAAGGACGTTGCGTGTATCTGAAAGTGATGTTGGTGATTGGTTCGGTTTTGATCAGCGGTTGTACTGCTGTTTTGGCTCGCACGACGGAATTTCGTTGTCCGTATCTGGGTGTCCGGATCGACTGGAATCTGGCCAAGGACAATAACGGCGTCCTATGGCCGTTGCTGGCAATTGATGCGCCATTTTCAGCCGTGGTCGATACGGTCTTTCTGCCCTTCGAACTTCAGCACAGTTGCAACTTATGACCAGGGGCTCGGCGCAGCGGGTTTCAGGCCTGAGGCCTCGGGCCCGCGCTTACAAGCGCCGCAAGAATGAACTGACAATGGTCTTGGTCGGGCCGGTGGCATCAAGTCCGTTCGCCGCGCCATAGGCATGCCATTCAATGTCGGCAATTTCATTGAGGGGGCGTGCATCTTCGACATTGATGACCGCCGCTTCAAAGACATGGTGGCGTACATTGCCGGCGTCCACCTGCAGGATGTAAAGCAATTCGCTGGCGTCCAACCCTGTTTCTTCTCGCAACTCTCGGATAGCGGCATTGGCCACGGATTCTCCGGGTTCGACCTTGCCGCCCGGTAGCGTCCATTTCGAACGTTGTTTACGCACGAAGAGAATTTGCCCGTCCTGTGTGCAAATGACTGTCGCTCTATTTTTCATATATGCACCTCACCGGCTCGCTATGGACAACTACTGCACCTCAAGTGTGCGAGGGTAGACGGCAGCTATCTTCAAGTTGTCACAAAAATGTCATATGGATTGTTATGCATTATTGATACCGGCGTGTTTCATCAGTTCAATATAGGTCTTATATGAAAATAGGCCGCTAGGCGAAGCGGCTTGCCCTTTGATCACGCAGTATCGAAGGGCAATAAAAGAACAACTATTTTTTTGCCGTGGAGGTCAGTTTTGCGAGTGTGCTGGCTGTGTCGCGGTGCGCTTTCGGCTGCGAGCTTCTGGCGCGGCAAGGTTTGAACTGGGTGTTGGAAGTTCGTCATACCCACTTTCTATCGAAAATGAGCGGCAGTTGGCATTTTTTTCTCAACGACCGAAGCGGTAGCCCTTACGTTCGCCTACGCTGGGTAACAAATTCGATAAACACCCCCGCAAGGAGCAAGTGATGCTCTCGACTGTTGAACTCTGCCACATTCTGGAGTCCGGCTTTCTCCCGCTTGCCTGCGCCTGCACCCTGAGCCCTAACGGGGCCTTGATGATCAAGGTGTTCGAGCCGGAGTCGGGGCGGGTGGATCTGCTGCTGACCGGGGTCTCGACAGCAGAGCTCACCAGTGTTCGATCCATTTCCAACCTTATTGGTGAACTGCGCACTGAAATCAGGGCCGGGCGCCGAGCGTTTGCCGGTGGTTTTACCAGCTACGCCGGCTGAGGCTATCCGCATCGTGCGCCGTCGCACCATTTCACTCAGGGCAGTCTTTGCAGGTGAGCAGCCAGGGCATCGAAAGCGGGCAGGGTGACCGGGTCATTGGCTGAGTTGCTGGCCACCGGGTGCGACGCGTAACGCACAATCACCATCTGTGCCTTGGGATCGATATAGATCCGTTGCCCATGCACCCCGCGCGCCATGAAAGCACCGCCATCCTTATTGGTAACCCACCACATCGATCGATAACTCCAGCCTTTCAACAACGCATAACCGGCCTTGGCGAATGCCTGCTTGTCGCCGCCCTGGCGAATATCGGCGACAACCGCTTGCGGAATAATCTGCTGGCCATTGAATTGCCCATCGTTGCGCAGCATCTCGCCAAAGCGCGCCAGGTCGCGTAGTCCGGTGTTCAGGCCGCCACCGGCAAACGGGGTACCGATCGAGTCCACAGTGAAGTACGCATCCTGTTCCGCGCCAAGGCGGCTCCAGATCCGCTCCGACAGCAACTGGGCGACATTGCGCCCGCTGACGCGGGCAATCACCCAGCCCAATACATCCGTATTGATGGTTTTGTAGCTGAACGCAACACCGTGCTTGCCTTCCAATTCCACGCTCTGCAGGAATTCGTAATAGGTCCTCGGACCTGTGTAGCCCTTGGGTTTTGGCAGAGGATTGCCTGCTTGGGCATGGGCCCAAACCTCGGCATTCGGGTCTGCGTAGTCTTCGCTGTACTTGAGCCCGGTGGTCATGTCGAGCACTTGGCGCACGCTGGCATTGGCGAAGGCGGAATGGGCCAGTTCGGGGACGTAGTCGACGACCCGTTTGCTGGCATCTATTCGACCTTCGGCCACCAGGGTGGCACCCAGCGTGCCAACTACCGACTTGGTAACTGACATCGCCGCATGCTGGCCCTCGGGTGTGAGCACGCCAAAGTAGCGTTCATAAACGATTTTCCCGCGGTGCAGCACCACGATCCCGTCGGTGTAAGTGGCGGCCAGCGACTGCTCCCAAGTCATCGCTTGTTGAGTGCCGATGGGGGTGAAACTCAGGCTGTCGATATCACTGCGCAAGGTCGTGGGCAGTGCCACGGGAGCGCCCAGGCCACGGGATACGTTGATCGTGGGCATCAGTTGACGAAAGTTCGACACGCTCCAGCGCATGGCCGGGAACTGAAAATAGCTGCCATCTTCAAAACGTACCGTGCGTTCAGCAGGAGGCGGTGAACCCACCATCCACCCCAGTTTTGCCGGATCACTGGCGGCCGCATCGGGAAAGACCGGTTGATCGGCAGCACCGGCGATGGACGCGCAGAAGCCGAGCAACAACGCAGGCGTGCGTCGTGGGAGGGGGCGGCGAAAAAACTGAGGCATGGGCATATCGTCGATTCCTTTCGAAAGGCCCGGAAGTTTAACAGGCCAAACCCTGTCTGCTGGGCGACTGCTGACCATCGACCCGGATAGGTCCGACGGCAGCGGAATTTGGCAAGCTCGGATGGCCGATTGATGACAGTTGAACATGTGATGTTTTACTTCTAACTTGCGCCTGTTCGCCCAGCACAGACGACTCTTTACCGGTTCATGGATGGCGAGGTCGTACGTGCTGGGCGAACCCTTCGCTGACTGCTTTTTCTCCCTTCTCATCATCAATAGCGCATCACGCGCGTTTGCTCGCAGTGTTCGATCAGGATTGGATCCCACTCAGCGCCTGGCGGACGCATAAGCCTTTGAAAATCAGTTGGTTGCGATATATTTCGCATGTTAAGCTGCGCAACTCGCGAAAACCTTCAGGGAGCTCACGTTCAAGCCGGTAACGGTACAGGACGTACAAAGCACCACATTGTTGGATGAGCACTGTAGATCAATGATTTATGGCGCTTTTTTCTGTCGAAGAAGTAAAAGGGTGCAGATTGCCAAAAGGGCTCTACGACCTTGCTTCAGTGCAAAGGGATGTATATATTCCTCCCCTTGCCGCAAATGCACCGGAATGGCTTGACCCAGATTAACCCCTTCCACGCTGCTGCATAGCGCTACCGCCCGAATGGCGAAACTGGTAGACGCATGGGACTTAAAATCCCCCGCTCGTAAGGGCGTGCCGGTTCGATTCCGGCTTCGGGCACCATATTTATCAAGGGTTCGCGTGATTTATCAGGCGAGCCCTTTTTATTTCTGCTCCGCAATTTGATGGTTTTGGCGTGAGCCTTCCTTCGCCACAAAACCCATAGTTCCGCACGCCTCGTAGTCCTCTCTCAGCGCGAAGTGGTCTCGGCACGACGCGCATTTGCTGAAAGCCGCAGCGAGAAGAAGAGGCCGGGCTCGCAGGTACATCTCGAATTCGTGGTTTTCCAGGGCGACCTGCGCGGTGTCGAGCAGCGCCGGGTATGCGTCGGGGGCATCGATGTTCGAATACTCTTTCCCGTTGGTGCGCTGGCCGGTGATCACCAGGTCATAAATGCTGCCGTCTGGCTTTGTGATCGTCATGCCATCCATTGTCCAGGCTTCGGCGCTGGTTCTGAACACAAGCCGACGTGTTCCGTTCTCTTCTATTACCTGCGCTGCCATCTGGCCGACTAAATCCTCTGGAAAGCAAATGCTGCCGTTGAGCTTGCCTATGGGTGGGCCGCCAGCTCGCGGCATGAGGTCATAGAAGCCCCAGGCGAGTAACCGGGTTCCCAGTCATTTAGGGTTTCGACTGCATGCCAATACGCTGCGTTGGCCAGTTCGACGATTTCCAGCTTTTCCATCCGATCGATGGCGTCGGTGTCGAGCATGTCGCCCGAGTTCGCGCTACAGATGGTTCTGTGGGCCTCTGGGTTCGCCACCCGCAATTCGTAGTCATCAAGGTGCTGGCGACACTTGGCTGGTTTGTGCGTGGGGGAAACTGCTTTTCTAAAGCTGTATGTGCATGCATTAAACGAGGCTAGAGGGGGGGCGCGAATTGAGGCGACGAGCTGTAGCGGATTTGGTCATGACCATGTAGGCGGCCACCAGTGTCGGTGCGACCTTTATAAGCGATAAGACCGGTAGGTTCGTTTCAGGGAGCGATAGCCACCGCAACCTCGACTGGTTTTTGCATGGTTTAAGCCCGGTGGCTGCAAACGGGTAGGTATGCGCCATCGCTGACTGCAGCTAAGCGGTGATAGCTGCCTGTTGCGAGGGCTGCAATCGAGACCTATTGCAGGTAATCGGGAGTAACAAGCCATAGCAGCCGTTCACATCGGGGGATTATCAGATCGATACAAGCGTCTCTGCACACTCCACATCTTCGTACTTCAGGATGCAATCGAACGAGCCATTTGCCGACTGGCGCCGGGTGGCTGGCCGGTGATGCGCTTGAAGGCACGACTGAAGGCCGCCTGCGAGGTGTAGCCCAGGCGCTGCGCGACGGTTTCGATAGGCACTCGCTCGAGACTTAGCCATTGACTGGCGAGGCGCATTCGCAGCTCCGTTGCATAGCGCAGCGGGGGGATGCCGATAGTGGCCTGGAAGCGTTCTGCGAAAACCGAGCGAGAGGTATTACATTGCGCCGCCAGTTCCGCGACGGTCCAGTCACGCGCCGGCTCTCGGTGCAAGGCCAGAAGCGCGCGAGCTAGCCTGGGGTCGCGTAACGCGGCCACCCAGCCAGAAGCGTTGCCGCAGGCGCATTCAACCCAGCCGCGCACGATCATTGCCGCCACTACGTCGGCGAGGCGAGCGAGGATGCCTGCGAAGCCGACGCGTGCGGAACGAACTTCGCGCTCCATGGAGGCGAGAATCGGCATAAGCCCTGGATAACGCTGCCCCCTGGCATCAATCAGCATCAGATCAGGCATCAACCCGCCGAGACCTTGCATGCTTCCGAGTTCAAACTCCATGCAGCCGCTAAATATAATGGTGGTGGGGCTGACATCGGCGCCGGGGGAAGCATCCACGGCGCATACCGCGTCGCCGAGAGGGGCCGCATCGAAGCTGCCGATATCTTGGGCGGGGACGTCCAGGCTTGAGAGAAGTTGATGAGATTCACCCTGAGCGATGAACACGGCGTTGCCGGCCGACAACTCGTAGAAAGTGCCGTCCTCCGCACACAGGACGGCGGTGCCGACGGCGAGGAAGTGGAAGTAGGCGTGTCCTGGTTTGGCCGCAAAACCCAGCCCGAAAGAGGGGCCGGCCTGGATGCGACGGTACTCGACGCCCCGCAGGCGCATGCCGCGCAACAGTTCGTTGATGAGATCGGACGATAAGGCGAACTGATCTAGAGAATTCATTTCGGGGTTTTGATCAAAAACTAAAGATTTTGCATCATAGAACATCCTGTTCTGCGTCCATAGACTTCTGGTTGAGATAATTTCCAGAGGTGTTTAGTGATGAGTAATGGGGTATGTGACGTTGTAGCTGATGCGCGCTTTGGCAACGAGGCTGATTTAGAGCCAACGACGCCGGCCTGGATGGCGGTATTTTCGCTGGCGATGGGCGTGTTTGGATTGTTGACGGCGGAGTACCTTCCGGCCAGCTTGCTGACGCCGATGGCCGTTGAACTAGGGGTGTCGGAAGCCCTGGCGGGGCAGGCGGTGACAGTGACGGCGGTAGTGGCGCTGTTCTCCGGGTTACTGGTGCCAGGCTTGACGCGAGGGATCGACCGGCGAGTGGTATTGCTGTGCTTTTCCACGCTGATGATTGCCTCCAACTTGCTGGTGGCTTTCTCTTCCAGCCTGATAGTGCTGCTGATCATGCGGATTTTGCTAGGTATCGCACTGGGCGGCTTCTGGAGCATGGCGGCGGCAGTAGCGATGCGCCTAGTGCCGGCTGCGCTACTGCCACGGGCCCTGTCGATTATTTTCAGCGGTATTGCAGTGGGCACTGTGGTGGCGGTGCCGCTCGGCAGCTATTTGGGCGGGCTGTATGGCTGGCGCAGTGCTTTTGTGGCGGCCGCCGCCGTCGGGGTAGTGACGCTGGTTTTCCAGCTTTTCACGCTGCCGCCGCTGGCGCCGCGCAGGACGGCGCGGTTGAGAACGGTGCTTGAAGTGCTACTGCGTCCGGGCATTGCCGTTGGCATGCTGGGTTGCGTGCTTGTGCACACCGGGCACTTCGCGTTGTTCACCTACATCCGGCCGTTTCTGGAAAGCACAACCGGCGTGGGGGCCGAAGGATTGGCGTTGATGCTTCTGGGGTTCGGCGCGGCGAACTTCGTCGGCACGCTGTTGGCCGGCTGGCTACTTGAACGTAGCCCGCGCGGGACAATGGTGCTGATGCCTGCGCTGGTCGGCGTTGCAGCATTAGCCTTGGTGTTGCTGCCTGCTTCTGTGCCGTGTCAGGCATTGTTGTTGGCACTCTGGGGCATGGCTTTCGGCGGTGTACCTGTGGCGTGGTCAAACTGGGTAGCCCGGGCGGTGCCAGATCAGGCGGAAAGCGCGGGAGGAATGGTAGTGGCCTCGGTGCAGTCGGCGATCGCTGCGGGTGCTGCTGCCGGGGGCGCTATGTTCAGTTTCAGTGGCATCGCCGGCGTATTTGTCGCTGCCGGCATCCTGATGCTGCTCGCAGCGCTGTTGATCGGGATGCGGGTCAAGGTCGAAGCGCCGGAGCACGGCGCCGGAGGCAATTCGGTTCTGCATCTTTAAGATGACTTGTCAGGTGGTGGATAGCTTCAATATCAGTGTAGATAGCGTAATCTAGAGCCGTCGCGGCCGTCAGCAAGAGAATACTATTCACCAGTTGGTGTAAATTTATAATTGATTTTCAGAAACACAATTAACAATCGCGTCCATTAGAACGCTCGCAAGTTCGCGTCTATCTACGCGTGTGTTAGGCCACAGGAAAGAGTATGTCCGACATCTTCATTATCCAATCGACGGAAGTGTTCTCTCGCCTTAGCGAATCTCATCCCAGTGTCGAAGTTTGGCAGGATAGCGAGTTCTCAGATGATGGTTACGCTTACTACTGGCTGGTGGCGAACAGCGACGGCGAGACCCGTATGCTTGCCTATGTCCGCTGCAAAGATGGAGGCTGCGAGCAGCGCACCTATGATCTTGAGGGCGATGATCTTTGGATCCCCGCGGGCACTGCTGCGGCCTAACCCTTCATTCAAGCCGACGCCGCTTCGTAGCGCGGCCTAATTCAGCCGTAATGGCGAAGGATTCAGCGAAGACGTATCCACATCCGCACGGGAGTGGAAGGGCGAAAGGAGCTGTTCGGGTAACGTCTTGCCCCTCGCCTCGGCGCGACGCAGTGTCCAGGCGCATGCCTTCGCGCTCAAAAAGCACCTCGGTGGGATCGAACCCGTCTCTAGAACTTGCGACAACGAACACACGACGGCGTCGTTGGGCCAGGCCGAAATATTGGGCGTCCAGGACCCGCCACGCGATCGCTCTTTTGGGTCCATACACACAACCAGCGTCCTGCCATTTCTTCCCTGGAGGCTGCAGCTCGTAGTCTTCCCCGGCAAGCGCGCCAAGAAAGCATCCGAAGGCGTTCCCTTTGTCGCTGAGTACGCCGGGGACGTTCTCCCGGACGATGACGCTGGCGGGCTTTCGCTGGCCGGCGCGAACATAGGTGGGCCAGGACCGCCGAGGGGAACGGCTCAATCTCGGCAAACCAGGCGGCGCGCATGCCCAGCGGGTGCCACGCTTGTGTTGCAGCCTCTATGCCGCTGCAAACAGGGCCGTAAATGAACTGCTCGGCGTACTGCGGAGCGTCGAAGAGCGGCGAGAGCTGGCGAACCGTACCCCCTATGATCTTTCAGTTCGCTTGGCGACCAACTCCAGCTATTCCGCTTCAGGGATCGGCTCTACGCCGCCAACGGCCTTCGGGCTCTTCCGGGTGCCTGCCGTTTTCTTGCGAGCCTCGGTCTTGGCGACATCGAGGGTCATTCCAAACACTGCAAAGGTGCTCATGGGTTATCTCCAGGCGTGCGCCTGCCTCGCCGACTGGCGTGATTCGTTGGTTGTAGACGCCGTGTACAGTTTTAAGCGGGATGATTTTAGCGAGTGCACCTATCAGTGTTGTCGGAAAGTTCCTGCTGAATTTCAGAAGTTTCCGATAGTCTGGGTGCCTAAGAGCGGCGATCTTAGATCGCTTCGCGAATAGTTGCTTACATGTGCGCATAAGTATATGTCATCTAACTCTTGCCTATATTGAGAGTCAAAGAAATGAAGTCCGTTATTTTTTGTGGGATTGTTAGATGCTTACTATTATTTATGGTTTTTACTAGTGCTAACGCGGTTTCTCTGGTTTCAAATGGAAGCCGAAATGAGCAAGGTGGTGTTAGGTACTACTTTACTATTACTGATTGGTTGTCTGGAAGTGGTTCCGGGTATTGTACTGATTGGGGTGCGACTAAATGTGATCTGTTTATAGTGGCAGTTGGCGAGCAAGATCAGTGGCTTAGAAATGCTGTATTTAGCGAATACCGCTGGAAAGATATGACGGCTGGGGGTTCATTGGCTGAGTTGTATGAGGAGATGAGAATGCAAGGTTTTTATATACCATTTAGTGGGTCTATATTTGTTCCTAACTCCTACAAGAAGCCGAGTGATTTTTGTATATCATTTGGAGTTCAACATAAGTATTCGGGGACAGGTCGCCCCGAAACCCGTATTGGATCTTGTGCTCGTGTTGCTACCCCTCCCTTAGCGTGTGTCGTTTCAGGTAATACAACAATAAGTCATGGTGTTATTAATGATAATGTTGTGAGTGGCAATGAGGCAGCAACGCAACTTCAATTAAAATGCACTGGGGGCTCCAGCTTGATTTTAACTGCAGGCAAGGAGAGCCTCTCGGGCGTTAAGTTGAGAGTGGATGGTAGTTTGTATTCCAAGCTGACTATTGAAGGGAAGTCAGCAGCAGAAGGTGTTTCAGTTCCAGTTATAGAAGGCGTACCTAAAGCTATATCTTTAAAATCTACTCTTTACAGTAATGGTAAAGTTGAACCAGGTTATTTCTCTGGATCAACAGTGATGACGATTTCATCACCGTAGCGCCGTCAGGCTTCTTGTCGATCTTGTGGATTGCGCGGTGAAGTACGGGCATTGCGTTTAGCTCAGGTAGGCGCCGCCCTCCAGGTTCCGGTGGTGGCAATTTGGTTTGGGTTGGGGTATCTGTCGTTGTTGAATTACATCCTGCTAGGAGCAGAAATTGACGATAGAAAATTTGGTCGTGACGCTAAATCGAGTTCCAGAGATCAGAGCAATAGTGGATTCAGGTACTGATTGGACGGTCCTTGTCGGCTTTGCACTTACGGCTTTGGCAGTGTTCGCAGGAGCCTGGGTATCGATTTTTACATTCGAGAAAACTGCACACAGTCAGATGATCCTGGCTAAAGCAGTAGCGCTTAAAGAGAGCCGGCAAGCATGGATCAACGAGTTACGTAACACGTGCGCTGAATACATCGCCGCAATCGGTATGTTACAGGTCCACGCCACTGGCACCGAAGATCACGGGGCGTTCATTAAGCTCGTCAAAGACCATGACCCATCGGCCGCGGCAGGCTTGAAAGATAAGTGGGAGGGGGAAAAGAGGACGTTGATAATGACTGCCTTTTCACTGGGAGCAAAAATACAACTGCTCTCAAACCCCAATGAACCTGACTTCGAGAAGCTAAATGCTGAAGTGAACAACGCTTTGAAATTCGCCAGCACCCCAGGAAGTAACGTCTACGATAACTGCGGTCGAATTGTCGAGTTGGCTCAACAAATTCTCAAGACAGAGTGGAATCGTGTAAAAGAGATGCGTTGAATAGCCCGCCATTGCCGAATGCAGCGAGTAGGGTGGGTTATGCGGGCTCAATGATTTCGTCGGCAGGGTCTTTCTGGATGGCGAGCAGGCTTTTGTTGCGGAACTCCCGCTCCACGTTTTGCGATGGTTCGTAATTGTGGCGCGGCGGATTCAAGAGTGGCTGACACTTCGCGGAGCCCAGCGCATGCAGGTGATGAATCATCAGCGTCATCGCTTCGCCTTGCTCAGTGATGCCTGACCACTCCATCAGGTCGGCAAGGGCTTGGCGGGTACCAGAGCGAACCCTAAGCCTCAATTCTTCCTCCGCAAGTGCCACTCGCTTCCTGGCAGTTTTTGTCGAGCGTTCCTGCACAGTCTTGGCCATGGCCAACCTCTTTAATTCCGGTGTGTGCGCCCATTCGTTAGCGCCCTGATTGCCTAGCGTTTGCTCTTGGGTACTGGGGGGGCGGCGTGAAAAAACCTGATGCCTCTGGGCCAGACCGTCTGGTAGTAGTGGTACCGTCTACGCAGCCATCCTGGAGCCCGCTAGATGCCTCGTCAAAGTCCAACTCATCTCATCGCAACGCCTCTAGCCGCGCCAAGTACTGCAAACCCTGGCGCTCACCCACCTATTTGGCATCGAGGCCCGGACTTACCGATCATTGGCAGCACTGGTTCGGCCATTTGGGGTTTCTGCTTTATGTTGCTTTGGTCGTTGCCGGGCTTAGGGCTGACGATATTGCTCCTTCTCGGGTTCGAAGCGATGCAAGGTGAATCGCGCAGCGATGGGTCGAGTTTCACGTTGTCGTTGCTCATCCAACTCCTGCTTGTTTCTGTTGTGCTAATGGGGCTGGTCTTCGCGTGGATGTTCTCTGCGCCTGAAGTGCTGGCCTTCACGTTCGATGAAAACCAGCAACTGCTTACCCTCACTATCACCCGTCGCGGCCGTAAGCCCACCGAAGTGCAGGTGCCATTCAGCGACATTAGTTGCATCACCCCTTACTTGTTCGCCAGTTATGACCGCGATGGCCATTTTAGCGTCGTGTGTCAGGGACCGAAGGACAAGCAGTTCGTCTATCGATTGGCTGAGGGTACTTCTCTGGAAGAAATGGAGTTTCATGCTGCGTGGTTGCGAGGAATGATTGGCTCACGGATGCACGAAGTGGTGAATCAGGACAAATGAACGGCTACATCGCTTGATACAGGCTATGCGGCGCACGAATTGGTGCCCAAGTTGATCTTTGGCTTGCATGATGTCACCACTGAACTCCGCTTTATCCGTATCAAAGTCATAGAGGGGAGAGGTATCGTTGCCACCTCAGATAGGGAGGTGCGCTGTGGTCGTACACGGAGTTGAATACACGTTTTTTACCGCCTCACACGTGACAAAGGGGCATGACGGCTTGGGGCTTGAGTGCTGGCGTGGCAACGATATGGTCCTTGAGATATTCAGGAATGACGAAACGCTGCGTTTTGAGGTAAGCCTGTTCGAGCAGGATGTCCCTCTGGAGTTGCTCGAGTTCGCTATCTCGACTGCTCGCGAAAGCTTGGGTGAGTTTGCGCCGTAGAACCTCTCCTTGCCGATATAGCAACTGACTTTGAAGGGGGAGGGTTACAGCGGGTTGAGGTGAGTAATCGAAGTGCAGAGCGCGGTAAGAAAAGCCCCCGTGATCCATTTCCAGACTGTCCGGTAGTAGTGGTAACGTCTACGCCGCAATCTCTTGAGACAGCCAGATGAATTATCAAAAACCAGCTGACGACTTAGCAACACCACCTGGCGAGCCAAACACTGCCCACCCGTCTATTTGGTATTACGGCCCTGAAATACCCATTATCGGAAGCAACGGTATGGGCGTTTTTGGTTTCTCTCTTGCGCTGATTCTGCTTTTACCCGCGGCGGCCGCAAAAACTGAGTGCAACACCTCACCCTCCGGTAAGGTGCCGCCATGTCCTATACAGAACTCAGCGTCGAAGAACGCGCCACGATCCAGGTCGGGCAATATCAAGGTCTTAGTCAGCGCG
>NZ_JCBCUS010000018.1:0-66788 GCF_059862355.1 Pseudomonas sp. MF09150
CGATGCTGCTGCCGCCGTGGGAGGCCAATGAGGACTGCTGCTCGCTGCTGGCCAGCTTCGCGGCGTCACTCCCGCTACGGCGGCCATCCCCGATTGCCACGCTGGACATGGCCCGCTACCTGCTCACCCGGAGCGAAGGCACCATCGGCGAGCTTGCACATCTGCTGGTGGCGGCGGCCGTCGCCGCCGTGGAGAGTGGCGAGGAAGCGATCAACCACCGCACGCTCAGCATGGCCGACTACATCGGCCCCAGTGAGCGGCGGCGACAGTTCGAGCGGGAACTGATGTGAAGTCCGCGCCGCGCTGGCCGCTGCATCCGGCACCCAAGGAAGGCGAAGCCCTGTCCTCATGGCTCAACCGGGTCGCCGCCTGCTACCAGATGGACGTGCACGAGCTGCTGGCCCACGATCTTGGTCACAGCCAACTTGATGACCTGGATACCGCACCATCCTTGTCGTTGCTGACGGCGCTCTGCCAGCGCAGTGGCGTCGAGCTGGAGCGGTTGCGCAGCATGAGTCTTGCAGGCTGGGTGCCGTGGCTGCTCGACAGTCTCGACGATTCGGTACCAGCAGCCTTGGAAACCTATACATTCCAATGCGCGGTGCTCCTGCCCAAGCGCACCCGCAAGGTGCGGTCCATCACTCGCTGGCGTGCCTGGCTACCGAGCCAGACGATTCGCCGGGCGTGTCCGCAGTGTCTGAACGATCCAACGAATCAAGCTGTGCTACTCGTCTGGCAGCTCCCCTTGATGCTGAGCTGCCCGCAGCATGGCTGCTGGCTGGAGTCCTACTGGGGCATGCACGGCCGGTATCTTCAGTGGGAAATCGCCGATGCTGCGCCGCGCCCTGCCGATGACGCAATCGCCTGCATGGACCGGCGCACCTGGCAGGCGCTGACGACGGGTTTTGTGGAGCTGCCGCGTCGGCGTGTCCACGCCGGCTTGTGGTTCCGGCTGCTGCGCACCCTGCTTGATGAGCTGAACACGCCGCTCTCGCACTGCGGCAGTTGCTCGGCGAGCATCCGCCATGTCTGGGAGCGCTGCGGCCATCCGCTGCGCGCCGGGCAGAGTCTGTGGCGTCCCTACGAGATTCTGGCCCCGGCGGTGCAGTGGCAGATGCTGGAGGCGGCGGCCACCGCCATCACGCTGATCGAGTCAAAGGCGCTGATCCCGCGCGGGGAACAGGCCGCGCTGTTTCAGACGGAGCCGCACACTGGTTTCACCAACGGCCTGCCGGCGAAGGTGCCGAAGCCGGAACCCATCAACCACTGGCAACGAGCAGCCCAGGCCATCGATGAGGCCATCATTGAAGCGCGACACAACCCGGAGACGGCCCGCTTGCTGTTCACACTGGCGTCCTACGGGCGACGCGACCCCGAATCCCTGGAACGTTTGCGCGCCACGTTCACCAAGGAGGGCATCCCGCCGGAGTTTTTGTCACATTACGAGCCTGAATGGCCGTTTGCAGGTCTTAGACTAAATGACGGGTTAAGTGACAGTTTTTGACGGCGAGAACTTTCTGGCTCACACTGTCACATAATCGAACGTATATGTGACAGGTACGACATGCTGATAGGCTACATGCGGGTATCGAAGGCGGACGGCTCCCAGGCTACCGATTTGCAGCGCGACGCGCTGATTGCCGCCGGGGTCGATCCAGTACATCTTTACGAGGACCAGGCATCCGGCATGCGCGAGGATCGGCCCGGCTTGACGAGCTGCCTGAAGGCGTTGCGAACTGGCGACACACTGGTCGTGTGGAAACTGGATCGGCTCGGACGCGACCTGCGACATCTCATCAACACCGTGCACGACCTGACTGGGCGCGGCATCGGCTTGAAGGTATTAACCGGGCACGGCGCGGCCATCGACACCACGACCGCCGCCGGCAAGCTGGTCTTTGGCATCTTCGCCGCCCTGGCCGAGTTCGAGCGCGAGTTGATCGCGGAGCGCACGATTGCCGGCCTAGCCTCGGCCCGCGCGCGCGGGCGGAAAGGCGGCCGGCCGTTCAAGATGACCGCCGCCAAGCTGCGGCTGGCGATGGCGGCAATGGGTCAGCCAGAGACCAAGGTCGGCGACCTGTGCCAGGAACTTGGCGTCACGCGGCAGACCCTGTATCGGCATGTTTCACCCAAGGGTGAGCTACGTCCAGATGGCGAGAAGCTACTCAGCCGAATTTGATGCCGGCATGAGGCAACGTAGCGACAGCGTGGTTTGTCTCAATGGGAAGCGCTCATGATCGATCTTTGAAGGCCCGCAGCAGTCGTGTCACAGACAGGACGAACAAACCGGTCAGCGTGAGGGCTGCGATACCCCAGTACTCTCCGATGAACGCGCCGGCCGTCGTGCCGGCCAGCACAATGGCGAGAATCGGCAAATGGCAGGGACAGGTGAGCACGGCCAGCGCGCCCCACAGGTAGCCGGTGATCGGTTTGTGCGTCTCGGACGGCAAGCGCTCGGGGCTGTTCATGGCAGACTCTCCGCGTGCTGTGCCGGCTCGGTCGGCATGGTGGCCAACTGCACCTCCAGATCGGCCAACGCTTCGCGCCGACGCTCGACGAACTGGCGCAGAACGGCAAGCTGCGCGGCCGCTTCATCGCCGTCCGCAGCATCCAGCGCCCGGCACAGCCGCGCCAGCGCGTCCAGGCCGATGCCCGCCTCGAAGGCCGCCCGCACGAAGCACAGCCGTTGCAAGGCGGCATCATCGAACAGGCCATAGCCGCCCGGGGTGCACGCCACCGGACGCAGAAATCCGCGCAGCAGGTAGTCGCGCACGATATGCACGCTCACCCCGGCATCAAGGGCCAGCCGGGACACGGTGTAGGCGCTCATTGAAAACCTCCTTTTTTTATCCAGCGCAGCAGGAAAGCTGCTTCACGTCCTTGTTGAAGGTCTGCGCCGCAAGCTTCAACCCCTCGACCATTGTCAGGTAGGGGAACAACTGGTCGGCCAGTTCCTGCACCGTCATGCGGTTGCGGATGGCGAGCACCGCCGTCTGGATCAGTTCGCCCGCTTCCGGGGCCACCGCCTGCACGCCGATGAGCCGTCCGCTACCTTCCTCGATGACCAGCTTGATGAAGCCGCGTGTGTCGAAGTTGGCAAGCGCTCGCGGAACGTTGTCGAGTGTCAGCGTGCGACTGTCGGTCTCGATGCCATCGTGGTGCGCTTCCGCCTCGCTGTAGCCCACGGTGGCGACTTGCGGGTCGGTGAACACCACTGCCGGCATCGCGGTCAGATTGAGGGCTGCGTCGCCGCCGGTCATGTTGATCGCGGCACGGGTGCCGGCGGCCGCTGCCACGTAGACGAACTGCGGCTGGTCGGTGCAGTCGCCGGCCGCGTAGATGTTCGGGTTGCTCGTGCGCATGCCTTGGTCGATAACGATGGCCCCTTGCGCATTGACAGTGACCCCCGCCGCGTCCAGCGCGAGGCTGCGCGTATTCGGTGCCCGACCGGTGGCAACCAGCAACTTGTCAGCGCGCAATTCACCGTGTCCGGTGGTCAGCACGAATTCGCCGTTCACATGGGCGACCTGGCTGGCTTGCGTGTGCTCCAGCACCTCGATGCCCTCGGCGCGGAAAGCGGCTGTCACGGCCTCGCCGATGGCCGGGTCTTCCCGGAAGAACAAGGTGCTGCGTGCCAGGATCGTGACCTGGCTGCCGAGCCGGGCAAAGGCTTGCGCCAGTTCCAACGCCACCACCGACGAACCGATCACGGCCAGGCGTGCGGGAATGGTGTCGCTGACAAGCGCTTCGGTGGAAGTCCAGTAGGGTGACTCTTTCAGGCCCGGAATCGGCGGCACGGCCGGACTGGCACCGGTGGCGACCAGGCAGCGGTCGAACGTTACCTCGCGCTCGCTACCCTCGTTCAAACGGACGACCAGGCTCTGGTCGTCCTTGAAACGCGCTTCACCGTGCAAAACGGTGATGGCTGGATTGCCGTCCAGGATGCCTTCGTATTTGGCGTGCCGCAGTTCATCGACACGGGCCTGCTGCTGGGCCAGCAGTTTGCTGCGGTCAATCGCAGGCACAGTTGCCGCAATACCGCCGTCGAACGGACTTTCCCGGCGCAGATGGGCAATATGGGCAGCGCGGATCATGATCTTGGACGGCACACAGCCGATATTGACGCAGGTGCCGCCGATGGTGCCGCGTTCGATCAGCGTGACCGTCGCGCCTTGCTCGACGGCCTTCAGCGCCGCCGCCATCGCGGCCCCGCCGCTGCCAATGATGGCGATATGCAAACCGGCGCCCTCAAGTGCATCACGGATTTTTGGTTCATCTTTGAAATCACCAACCCGGATCGAGCCTTGATAACCCAATGCGGCGATGGCGGCCAGCAGTTGGTTGTGGCTCACGGCGGTGTCTGCCATGACTTGCGCGCGGCTTTCTGGATAGGACACCACAGCGGCATTCACGCCGGGAATCTTTTCCAAAGCATCTTTGACATGGGTGGCGCAGGATGTGCAGGTCATGCCATTCACGGTGATTTCGGTCATTTTTTTACTCCATTGAATTTCGGGGTGCAGCAGGCATCGGCTTGGCGTT
The DNA here is from genome assembly GCF_059862355.1 of Pseudomonas sp. MF09150. Classification (NCBI taxonomy): domain Bacteria; kingdom Pseudomonadati; phylum Pseudomonadota; class Gammaproteobacteria; order Pseudomonadales; family Pseudomonadaceae; genus Pseudomonas; species Pseudomonas sp. MF09150. The sequence goes on from NZ_JCBCUS010000018.1 coordinate 4,543, forward strand.
TTCGTTGGATGGCGTAGATGGTCAAGCCGATGAAAATCGCCAGCGCAGGCAGCAGCACATAGTCCAGATAGCCGGTCAGCGCGGACAAGCCGACCACACCGAGCAAAATGACCAGAACAGGGGTGAAGCAACACAGCGCCACGAGGGTTGTGCCAATGATGCTGACCCGCAGCAGTGTCTTCGGGTCTTTCATGATCAGTTCTTGACTGATGATGGGTAGCCCGCATCCTCGGTAGCCTTGGTCAGTTTCTGCACGCTGGTCTTGGCATCATCGAAGGTGACCACCGCTTCGCGCGTCTCGAAGGTCACGTCAACTTTACTGACGCCATCGACCTTGGAAATCGCCTTCTTGACAGTGATCGGACAGGCCGAGCAGGTCATGCCCGGTACGGACAGCGTAACGGTCTGGGTGGCGGCCCACACGGGGGCAACAACGGCAGCGAGGGCAAGGGCGGAAAGCAGCTTTTTCATGGTGAACTCCTGTGATCAATAGAAAAATGGCACGACGTAGGGAAATCCGAGCGCGACCAAAACCAGCACGGCCACGCCCCAGAAAATGAGCTTGTAAGTAGCTCGCACTTGGGGAATCGCGCAAACCTCACCCGGTTTGCAGGCGGCTGACGGCCGGTAGATGCGCCGCCAGGCGAAGAACAACGCCACCAGCGCCACGCCGATAAAGATGGGGCGATAGGGTTCCAACACCGTCAAGTTGCCGATCCAAGCGCCGCTGAACCCCAAGGCGATCAGAACCAGCGGCCCGAGGCAGCAAGCCGAGGCGAGGATGGCGGCCAGCCCGCCAGTGAAGAGCGCGCCGCGCCCGTTTTGAGGTTCAGACATACGTTTGTCCTTTCGAATCTGAATTGGATAGCTTAAGCTTACTTCCGTAGTTATGTACGGAGTCAAGCGATATGGAAAACAATTTGGAGAACCTGACCATTGGCGTTTTCGCCAGGACGGCCGGGGTCAATGTGGAGACCATCCGGTTCTATCAGCGCAAGGGCTTGCTCCCGGAACCGGACAAGCCTTACGGCAGCATTCGCCGCTATGGCGAGACGGATGTAACGCGGGTGCGCTTCGTGAAATCAGCCCAGCGGTTGGGCTTCAGCCTGGATGAGATCGCCGAGCTGCTGCGGCTGGAGGATGGCACCCATTGCGAGGAAGCCAGCAGCCTGGCCGAGCACAAGCTCAAGGACGTGCGCGAGAGGATGGCTGACCTGGCGCGCATGGAGGCCGTGCTGTCTGATTTGGTGTGCGCCTGCCATGCGCGGAAGGGGAACGTTTCCTGCCCGCTGATTGCGTCACTGCAAGGGAAGAAAGAACCGCGCAGTGCGGACGCGGTGTAGCCCGAGGGAACTACGCCTTAGCGTGCTTTATTTTCCGTTTTCTGAGGCGACTCCAACGTCAGAAAAGACCGTGCGGTCGACTTTTGATATTTCGTGCTGTCGCCTTCTGAAAGTGACAGCGCGGCACGGGAATCAAGGCATTGCGATTCTCGAAAATAGTTCTTGAAATTCTATTCTTGATTGCATATCATCTCAACGAGTTTCGATAAGAAAGGATGCCCATGCGACCGTCTGTTGTGCTTGACATGAAGCGAAGCGCAGTGCGTGAAGCGGTAGGCCGCTTTCGCGCCGCGAACCCGCGCGTCTTCGGCTCGGTGCTGCATGGCACCGACCGGGATGGCAGCGACCTCGACCTGTTGGTCGATGCGCTGCCCGGTGCCACGTTGTTGGACTTGGGCGATTTGGAAGAAGAACTGAAATCGCTGCTCGGCGTTGACGTCGATCTGCTGACTCCCGGCGACCTGCCGCCGAAGTTCCGGGCCAAGGTGCTCGCGGAGGCGCAACCGATATGAGCGAGAACCGCCTGCCCGATTACCTCGACCACATTCAGCAGGCCGCAACCGATGCGCGCAGCTTCGTGGAAGGGATGGCCAAGGACGACTTCTTGGCCGACAAGCGCACCCAGCAGGCCGTCATCATGAGCCTGATCGTCATCGGCGAGGCGGCCACAAAGGTGATGGATGGCTACGTCGAGTTCACCCAGGCGCATGCCGACGTGCCGTGGCGCAGCATGCGCAATATGCGTAATCGCATGGCTCACGGCTATTTCGACATCAACCTCGATGTGGTGTGGGAGACGGTACAGGAATGGCTGCCGGCGTTGCTCCAGCAATTGCCCGCCGTGCGTCAGGATGCCGACGATGAAGACCGTAACGACAAAGGCATGGAGCCATGACCAATCAAGCCGCCGATGTTCGGCCCCTCTGGCGTGTTCGATCCCGCGACCTATGAGCCGCGCTCGGGCAAGACCTTCTGGATGGCCGCAACGGACGTGAGTTCGCTGGTGGGCAAGGAGGCAGCAGCCGACACGCTCATCGGCAACTGCACGACCGCACGACCAGCCTCCCGTTCAAATTCGAGTTAGAACTCATATCCAGCCTGTCTGGGGGCACTGTGAAAGAGGGATCTCCGATGACTGTTGAATCGAGAATATTTTCTGTAGCCGAGTATGTTCAGCCGTCCGAAGGCGAGCCTATTCGTTCCGTTGTGCTTGAAACCCGAGACTCAATTATCGTGGTTTGGCATGTCCATCCCGGGCAGGAAATTGCGGCTCACATTCATCCTCACGGCCAAGACACGTGGACTGTTTTGTCGGGAATGGCTGATTACTTTCAGGGCAATGGGATTGTTCGTGCCCTCAGGGAAGGTGAGATAGCCGTGGCAAGACCGGGCCAAGTGCACGGGGCGCGAAATACAGGTACCGAGCCATTTGTGTTCGTCTCGGTTGTGGCATCAGCCAATGCCGGTTTCGTATTGGCTGAGCGATAGAGCCCAATCTCTGGAGTTGGTCCAATGAGCGGTCGGGGAGATAGGTAACAGACATGCAGCGGACACGGCTGCTAAACCAGGTCGCAAACCTCCTTGCGTCGCAGCGTGCCGCAAGCGACGCGATCAATCGAATGGGGTCGGCATGAGACTGAACACCATCCAGTTCCCGACCGCGTAGCCGCCTGTCCTGCCGATCAGGTCTTGACCATCGACGCCTGGGATCAGTCCTGAATGTTCTTGGAGACCACTACGTTATGAGCCGCAGCCGCCGCAAAACACCCATCGTCGGGCACACGACCTGCGGCAGCGAGCGCGAGGACAAGAAGCTCTGGCATCAGCGCTGGCGCACCCGTGAGCGCACGGCGCTGACCAGCGCGTCGCCCGAAGCCCTGAGCGCCCATCTGCCCCTGCTGGAAAACCAGGCCAGCAGCGTCTGGTCGATGGGCAAGGATGGCCGCTCCTACTGGCCCGTCAAGCGCCAGGCCGCCACGGCGGATCGCATCGCCAATCACAAGGGACGCAACCCGCAAGAACGCGCCTCCCTGAAAAAGCGCCTGCTGCGCAAGTGGATGAGCAAATGAAGCTCTCCTTCCATCAGCACATTGCGCTGTTCTGGATGATCGGTGCTCCGGGCGTCTTCGCGCCCGTGATCGAGAACGCCAAGCGGCCCGATGCCGGCGCCGTCATGGCGTGGGGTGTCGCGATCGTGGCGGTGATGATCCTCTTCACCCCTTTGCTGCTGCGCTGTCCACCATTCCGGCGCTGGTATGGCCGGACGGATGCGCTGTCGGAGCGGCAGCGCCAGGCGCTTGCCGAGCGCGGCCTGCGCCGCTACTACCAGACCGCTTTCGATGACGGCTACGTGCCCCGCGTGATGCCCTACGTGTGGCGCATCATCTGGACGGTCGGCGGGTTGATGGCTGTGACCGCCGTACTGCCTACCAACACCGGACGGCCAGCCTTCGATGCCTTGGTGGTCTTCTCGACCTGGTATCCGATAGGCGTGATGCTGCTGGTTTTCGCGTCGAGGCCCCTTGGCCGGTTGATTCGCCAAAGAGCACAGGAGCGGCGGAAATGAGCACGTCAACCATCGAGGCGCTGGCCAGCGCCTGGGCAAGGATTGCCGAGGAAGCGGAATTCCCCGCTGACTACGAGGGGACTGCCACACCACAAGCGCATCGGGCTAGCGAAGCTATTCAGGAGCAGATTCGGGAGCGCATCGTCGCCACCAACGACATGCGGCTGTTCAGCCTGCTGCACCTGCTGGGTCAGGCGTCGCTGCGCATGGAGCAAGCGCTGTGGCCGGAGGATTACGAGCGGATGACGCGCGAGGTTGAGGAAGCCCTGCGGCAAGCCACCGACGCCAACGCCAGATCGTACACCCACGAAGAAGTGATGCAGGCGATGCAGGAACGCATCGACCGGGCGCGAGACAAGCCATGTTGATTGGCTATGCGCGCGTCTCGACGCAGGATCAGAACCTGGAGCTGCAACGCGAAGCCTTGAGCAAGGCCGGATGTAAAAAGGTCTTCGAGGACAAGGTGAGTGGCACGCGGGCAGACCGGCCTGGCTTGGCCAAGACGCTCGAAATGCTGCGCGAAGGCGATACTTTGGTCGTCTGGAAGCTCGACCGGCTGGGCCGGTCGGTCAAGCAACTGGTCGATCTGGTCGGCGATCTGCACAAGCACGGTGTCCAGTTCAGGAGCCTCACCGACTCCATCGACACCGGCACACCATCCGGGCGGTTCTTCTTCCACGTCATGGCGAGCCTTGCCGAAATGGAGCGCGAGCTGACCGTCGAGCGCACCCGCGCCGGGCTGGAAGTCGCCAAGCAGCTCGGCCGCAAAGGCGGCCGCAAGCCGAAGATGACCGACAGCAAGATCGAGTCGGCCAAGAAGCTGCTGGCCAGCGGGGTGCCGCCCAAGGACGTGGCCAAGAACCTCGGCGTGTCCATTCCGACGCTGTACCGCTGGGTGCCAGCCTCCACGCACGCTTAGCGTGCTTTATTTTCCGTTTTCTGAGACGACCCCATGAGCGATCAATGAGCAACCCCTACCCTATTCAAACCCTCAATCACTCTTACCTGGGCAGTGGCATCTACGAGTTGCTGCGCGAGGCACTGATCACCGGGCGTTTCCAGCCCGATGACCGCCTGCGCATCCGCGACCTGGCCGAACAACTGGGCACCAGCGTCACACCGGTGCGCGACGCGATCCTGCAACTGGCCAAGGAACAGGCGCTGATCCTCAAGACCCCGCGTGACATCCGCGTACCCATCCTCACCGCCGCGCAATACGGCGAGATCCGCAGCATCCGCCTGGCGCTTGAAGGCCTGGCTGCGGAGACGGCCGCCGCGCTGGTGACCGACAGCGAACTCGCAGACCTGCAAGCCTGCATCGAAAACAACATCGCCGCGATCAACGCCCAGGACTTGCAAGCCGCTCTCAAGTGCAATCAGCAATTTCACTACGCGCTGACCACCATCGCGCGCATGCCGGTGCTGGCGGGTTTGCTCGATAGCCTGTGGATGCGCACCGGCCCACTGATCGCCCGTGTCTATGGCAACTTCAACGAGCGCATGGCCATCGACCATCACTGGGAAGTGCTCGACGCACTCAAGCGCCGCGATGGCGCGGCGGCACGGGCGGCCATCTGCCGTGACATTCTCGATGGCAACGAGAAGATGCTCGAGTACATCGAGATGGCGCAGGCGGACTGATTGGCAGTCAATTCGACTGTTGACGAAACATAGATGACCAGTTAGTTTATTAAAACTTTCTCATCACTGGATGTCTCTGTCATGGCTCGCCCGGTCAACCTCGAAGTCAGATCCCGTTTGCTGTCGATTGGCCGCCAGGTGGTTCACAACCGTGGCTTCAACGGCTGCGGCGTCCAGGACATCACCGCCGCTGCCGAGATTCCCAAGGGCTCTTTCTACAACTACTTCGCCAGCAAGGAAGACTTCGCGGCAGAGATCCTCGAGGAATACTGGACCTCGATCGAAACCCGCCACGGGCCGATCTTCTACGACGCCCGGGTCAAGCCGCTGGAGCGCATCGGCCAGTTCTTCCAGGCCCTGGTGCTCGAGCACGGCGAGCATGAATACAGCCTGGGTTGCCTGATTGGCAACCTGTCCCTGGAAATGTCCAATGGCAGCGAACAAACCCGCAAGCGTCTGGCCGATGTGCTGGCGCGCTGGGAAGGTTTGCTCGCGAGCTGCCTGCGTGAAGCGCAGCAGCGCCGCGAACTCTCTGAAACTCACGACGCCGAAGCGCTGGCCAGTGTCATCGTCGAAGGCTGGGAAGGTGCGGTCATGCGCGGCAAGGTCCTGCGCGACGGTGCACCTCTGCAGCGTTTCGTATCGATGGTCTTGCCTCGGCTATTGGAGTGAGTTTTTTTTCCTCATTAATAAGACGACTGGTCATTTATATAAAGCAACATTCACGTCTCATCCACGCAAGCACCCAAGAGGTAAATCGTCATGAGCCATCTGTACGCCGACCCCGCCGAACCCGCACTGCCTGCCACTGGTTTCAAGCTCGACCTGAGCAAAGCCGCCCTGGTGGTCATCGACCCACAGAACGACTTCCTCAGCCCTGCCGGCGCCAGTTGGGCGGTGTTCGGTGAGAGCATCGTCGAGAACAACACCGTCGAAAACCTGGAAAAACTGTTCAAGGCCTTCAAGGCTCACGACCTGCCCGTGGCCGTGTCGCCACACTATTACTACCCGCACGACCACGACTGGCATTTTGGCGGTCCGCTGGAAAAGGTCATGCACAGCATCTGCATGTTCGATCGCAAGGGACCGAACACCCTGGAAAACTTCGAAGGCTCCGGCGCCGATTTCCTCGAGATCTACAAGCCGTACATTCTCGACGGCGAGACCATCATCGCCTCGCCGCACAAGGTCTACGGCCCGGAAACCAACGACCTGGCGCTGCAATTGCGCAAGAAAGGCGTGTCGCAGATCATCCTCGCCGGCATGGCGGCCAACCTTTGCGTGGAATCACACCTGCGCGAACTGCTCGAACAGGGCTTTGAAATAGTCGTGGTACGCGACGCCACCGCCGGCCCGCGCCTGCCGGATGGCGACGGCTACCTGGCGGCCATCATCAATTACCGCTTCCTCGCCCACGGGCTGTGGACCACCGAAGAGACTATCGCGCAACTGCAACCGGCTTGATCGTGCCCGAGCGGCCGGGCATCGCGCCCCCCCGCTCTTTCTCGAGAACCCCCGATGAAAATCCCCGCCCGTTATGAGCATTTCGTTTTCGGCGTCGTTCAATCCGGCCTGACCTGCGCGGTCGCGGCCGCCATCGCCACCACACCCCATGCGCTCGACCTGGCCTTTGCCGGCCGCTGGTTGAACGCGTGGGCGCTGTCGTGGGTATCGATGTTGCCGGTGGTGGTGCTGGCGGCGCCGATGATTCGGCGCGTGGTGAGGCGGATGACGGTGGGCTGAATGACTTGGCTATGACTCACCCAACACACCGCCATCGCGAGCATGCTCGCTCCTACCGGGGGCTTCGGGGCTGCTCGCGACAGGCGCGCAAGCCCGCACCCGACGCACGAAATACTGTGCCCGTTCGCATTTTCGCAATAAACCACTTTTCATCCGCGCATTTGTAGCCGCTTCGTTCACGGACAAGCCGGTACATTAGACCTCCATGGTCCCGCAGAGCGACCGACAACAAAACCTACAGCTCGCCCAAGAAAATCTGCCAACCATTCGGAGTCTTTCCATGAGCACATTGCGCACTACAGCTTTCCAACTCGCGAGTCTGGCCCTGTTCATCGGTAGCGCCACCCAGGCCATGGCCGAGGACATCACGTTCGTATCCCAGGGCGGTGCTTATCAGGAAGCCCAGAGCAAGGCGATCCTGGAGCCTGCGGCGAAAAAGCTCGGTCTGACGCTCAAACAGGACAGCTCGCCCAAGGCCTACCCGATCATCAAGACCCAGGTCGAGAGCGGCAAGGTCACCTGGGACGTGGTGGACCTGCCCACTGGCGACTGCATCCGTGGCGAAGCCGAAGGGCTGTTCGAGAAGCTCGACCTTGCGCTGATTCCCAATGCCGCGCAAATACCCGACAGCCTCAAGGACGAATACAGCGTCGGCTACATCAGCTACTCCACGGTGCTGGCGTATCGCACGGACGCGTTCAAAGGCGCGGACGTACCCAAGACCTGGGCCGACTTCTGGGACACCAAAAAATACCCGGGCCAGCGCTCCCTACGTAACCTGCCACGTCCAACCCTGGAAATCGCGCTGCTGGCCGATGGCGTGCCGATGGACAAGCTCTATCCGCTGGACGTCGATCGCGCCTTCCGCAAGCTTGAGCAGATCAAGCCCGACATCGCCACCTGGTGGACGTCCGGCGGGCAGTCGGCGCAGCTGATCAGCGACGGCGAAGTGGACATGATCCAGGCCTGGAACGGCCGTATCACCGCCGTACAGGCCGCCGGCGCACCCGTGGCATTCGACTACAACCAGGGTGTGCTGGAAACCAACTCGTTGTGCGTCCTCAAAGGCTCGCCGCACAAGGTGGCCGCCATGAAATTCGTCAACGAGGCCATCGATGCCAAACTGCAAGCGGCGTTGCCGATGATCATCGACTACGGCCCGCTCAACCCCGAAGCCTTCAAGACCGGGGTAATCCCGGCCGAGCGCGAGGCCAAGCTGCCTTCCGCACCCGGCAACATCTCGCGCCAGGCCCTGCTCTCGGCGCAATGGTGGGCCTCCGAAGCCGGGGTCAAGGCCGAAGAACGCTGGTTGTCCTTCGTCCAGAAAAAATAGCCATCGGCCGTTGCTGCGCCGCAGGCCAGAGGCCTCGGCGCAGGACATGCCGTCTGCCCCCGCGATTTCGACATAAAGCGCTTGCGCACCGGTCAATTGCGTCCACTTCATTCGTTGGCATCCCGGTACATTAGGCCTGAGGGTCCCGCAGAGTGACCTGTGCAGACAACTCGCGCTCGCCTCAAGTACCTGCCCACCATTGGGAGTTCTTCACATGACATTACCCGAGCACCGCACCCTGCTGTCCGCCAGGACGACTGCCACCGCCAGCGCTACCCGTCAGTGCTGGATACCCTCCAGCACTGCGCAGTGACGAGAGGTCATCATGTCCAACGCCTATCTCGCCAAATCCATGCCCGACTCCAGCGACCAGCAGCACCAGCCGCCCATGACCAGCGAAGACGCCCTGGCCCGTGAAGAACGCAAGGAGCACACCTCCATGCTGTTGCTGCTCACCCCGGCGCTGGTCATGGTCGTGGTGCTGTTGATCATGCCGCTGTGCTGGCTGGCCTTTCAGTCGGTCCAGACCGAGGAAGGGTTTTCCCTGGCCAACTACATCCGGATTTTCCAGGAAAGCATTTACTGGGACACCTTCGCCCTGACCTTCAAGATCAGTTTCCTGGTGACGATCCTGTCGATCGTCATGGGCTTCCCCATTGCCTACGCCGCTTCGCGCCTGCAGGGTTTCTGGGCCAACCTGATTCTGATCTGCGTGATCCTGCCGTTCTGGACCAGCGTGCTGGTGCGGGCCTATGCCTGGCTGGTGCTCCTGCAACGCCGCGGACTGGTCAATCAGACGCTGATGGACCTTGGCATCATCGACCAACCCCTGACGCTGATGCACAACACCACTGGCACGGTAATCGGCACCCTGCACGTCATGCTGCCCTTTATGGTCCTGCCGCTGTATTCGGTGATGAAAAAAATCCCCCAGGACCTCATGCAAGCGTCCGAGAGCCTTGGCGCCAAACCCTTCTACACCTTCCGCCGGGTCTTCCTGCCGATGGCAGCGCCGGGGGTCATGGCCGGTTCCATCCTGGTGTTCGTCATCTGCCTAGGCTTCTTCATCACCCCGGAACTGCTCGGCGGTGGCCGCACGATCCTGGTGTCGATGCTGGTGCAACGCAACGTCGAGCTCTATCACGCCTGGGGCGCAGCCAGCGCAGTCGGCCTGGTGCTGCTGTTTGTGGTGTTCCTGATCTTCTGGGGCATCAATCGCTTCATCCCCATCGAACGCATCCTGGGAGCGCGCTAAATGAACCTGCTTGCCAACCTGCGTCACCTTCGCCTGTCCCACGTGCTGTTCACGGTGCTGGTCGCGGCGATCCTGCTGTACCTGATCATCCCGGTGCTGATCGTGGTACCCATGTCGTTCTCCGAGGCGCGCTTCCTGCAATTCCCTCCCAAGCAATGGTCCTTCCACTGGTACGAGGCGTTCTTCAACAGCGTGGAGTGGATGTCGGCGGCGCGGGTCAGTCTGATCACGGCATTTTTCACCATGGCCATCAGCCTGCCGATTGGTATGGCGGCCGCCTACGCCATCAACAACTCCAGCCTGAAGGTGGTGCGTACGCTGCAGATCATCCTGCTGCTGCCGATGATGGTGCCCATCATCCTGATCGCCGCCGGCGTGTTCTTCGTTTACGCCCGGGTCGGCCTGATCAGCACGCTGACCGGCCTGGTGCTGGCGCACATCATGCTCGCCTTGCCCTACGTGATCATCGCGCTGCTGGCCGGTCTGCGTAACTTCGACATGTCCCAGGAAATGGTGGCGCGCAGCCTGGGCATGAACCGCTTTCGCGCCTTCATGGCCGTGACCCTGCCGCAGATCAAGCCCAGTGTGGTCTCGGCGACACTGTTCGCCTTCATCACCTCGCTGGATGAAACTGTGGTGGCGCTGTTCATCTCCGGCGGCGACAACCAGACTCTGACCAAGCGCATGTTCACGGCGCTGCGCGACGAGATCGATCCGACCATTGCCGCTATCAGTTCGATCCTGATCCTGGCGTCGCTGATCCTGGTGGTGATTGCCGGTCGCAACAAACAATAACCAACAACGCACTCCCCCTCTGCAAACACACTTGCCCGCCATTGCGGGCAAGTGTGTTTTTGCGTCCTGACCACGCACGCCCATGCCGACGTGCAGCCCAGCACAGCCTGCCGTCACACGGCTTAATTCAGCATCTATCACCCGTGTCCAGGCCCATCTCGGGGGAACCGCAGAATTCGGAAAAAATCGTACGCTAAGCTAACGGTGTTCTCGTGACAGCTCTTTGACTAGGCTTTCTAAGGCCATTCTGATAGCCCTGACTTCCTGAAAAGCCATGGCTAAAATTTGTGCGGCTAAAAGGGATAACCGATGGTAAAGTAAGTTATCCCTGTCGAGATACTGAAAAGCGTTATCCTCGTTTTTCCCAAAACTGTTTTGTCAGTTCGCTCAGAGCGCTAGTTAACTGAGCGACAGATTTCGCACTTTGCAAATTATTCTGCCCGGTCTGTACATTGGTATCAGCAGCATCGCGTATATTGATAATACTGCGGTTTATGTCTTCACTTACTGCTCCCTGCTGCTCGACCGCAGTCGCTATTTGCGCGTTCATGTCGGTAATTTCGTTAACGCGTTGGCCAATTCCATCAAGAGCTGTAGCTGCTTCCTCTGCGTGAGCTACACTCGTGTGCGCTTGCCGACTACTTTGCTCCATGACTGTAACAGCGGATTGCGCTCGCTCTTGTAGAGCGCTGATCATGCTTTGAATATCCGTTGTCGATTGCTGTGTGCGAGCAGCAAGACTGCGAACCTCATCGGCGACAACAGCAAAACCACGCCCCTGCTCACCAGCACGCGCGGCCTCAATTGCTGCGTTGAGTGCCAACAAATTCGTTTGCTCGGCGATCCCTCGTATAACGTCAAGAACTTTTGATATCTCGTTACTTTGACCTTCAAGCTCATGAATAACCTGAGCGGCTTGCCTAATTTCACCTTCAAGGGCAGTGATTGACTGGCTTGTGTGGGCTACCAGACGCTGGCCAGATGCCGTCTCAGTGTCTGCTCTTCCGGCCGCATCTGCAGCATGCTGTGCATTGCTCGCAACCTCTTGAATGCTTGCCGCCATTTGGTTTACTGCCGTTGCTATTTGATCTGTCTCTGCCTGCTGCTCAACTGTAAGTACATTGCTTGACTCAATATCCTTTAGTAGGCCTCGGGTGTGTTCGCTAAGCCGATTTGATGCATCACCTATGCGACCTACTATGGCGCCTGTTTCAGCTTGCATCATTCGTAAAGCAAACTCTATTTGGCCAAACTCATCGGTGCGCCCAGTGTAGAGGGATTGACTTAATGGGTTATTGGAAATATTCCTGGCTCTTTCAACCAGTCTTCCAAGAGGAGAGAGAATAGCCAAAACACTAACAGAGCTTAAGCTTCCTGACATTAAAGTGGGCGGTTACAGGAGCTGAGTGCAACACGGTTATTGAATTGAAGCTGGAGCATCATGCCGCATAGCCATAGCTTCCTGCATCACCTCGTCCATAACCTCGATCGGACACTTGAAGTCGAAGCGCTTACGGGGGCGCATGTTCAGTTGCAGTGCGATGGCATCCAGTTCCTCCTGGCTATGCACCGACAAGTCCGTGCCTTTGGGCAGGTACTGGCGGATCAGGCCATTGATGTTTTCGTTACTGCCGCGCTGCCAAGGGCTGTGCGGGTCGCAGAAGTAAATCGCCACCCCGGTCTGCTGGGTGATTTCAGCATGCCGCGCCATTTCTCGGCCCTGGTCGTAGGTCATGCTCTTGCGCATCGCCAGCGGCATGCCATTGAGCGCTGCACTGAAGCCTTCCATCGCCGAGGTCGCCGTCGCGTCGTTCATCTTCACCAGCATCAGGTAGCCACTGGTGCGCTCCACCAGCGTACCTACAGACGAGGCGTTGGCCTTGCCCTTGATCAGGTCGCCTTCCCAATGCCCTGGCATCAGTCGGTCTTCGATCTCCGGCGGACGTACATGAATACTGACCCTCTCAGGGATCTGACCGCGCCGATCCACGCCGCCAGAGCGCGGCCTGCGCATCGTCTTGCTTTGGCGCAGGCAGATGATCAGCTCTTTACGCAGCTCGCCGACTGGCAAGGCATAGATCGCGTTATAGATCGTCTCGCGACAGACGTAGGCATCTCTGAGGCTGGGAATATTCATGCTGCGCAGCTTGCCGGCAATCTGCTCGGGAGACAAACGCTCACGCAGCATATGCGCCACCAATTCGAAGCGCTCGCTACCCGGCAACAGCTTTTGCTTCGGTCGACACACCTGACGGCGGGCCTGCATCTGCTGCTGGGCCACGCGGGCCGAGTAGCCGCCACAGGCATCTCGATTGCGGCGCAGCTCCCGGCTGATGGTCGAAGGGGATCGGTTGATCAAGCAGGCAATCCCGCGCAGGCTGAAACCTTGGGCATGACCGATTTGAATGGTGGCGCGCTCTTCAACGCTGAGTTCGGAATAAGACATAGGGACAGCACCGTACCGGAAAGGTCAGGTGTTGCACTCAGTTTTCGCCGCCGCCCCCTTATTATCACTGCGAGGTGAATAGCTTTTCTGCCAATTGATTATGCCAATGCGATTCTCTTCGCCGAAGATTTCGTCCATGAGCATGCCAAGTCTAAATAGTTCCCTATGATCAATACAGATAGCCATAACCCCGCCTGGGGTTAGCATCTCACGCATCATCCAGATTCTGGGTGTCATGAAGCGCAACCATTTGCTGTGCTTGGACCCATCATCTTTAGGAACTACATCGCCGAGATCTGGATCGTTTGGATCCTTGTCCCACTTGTCGTTATAGCGGAAGTCCTCGCCGGTGTTGTACGGCGGGTCTGTTACTACAAGATCAACTTGACCACGATATTTATAGAGCGTGACCATCGCAGAAAGGTTTTCACCGTCCCAGATCTCATTCTCTGACTGGGCGGTTTCCTCTCCAAAGGATACTTTCTTGATAATACGATGCAGCTTCGGCTTGACCTGGCGGATGATCTGCCAGGGAGCAGCCCGCCCGGTGTAACTCATAACGATGCCATTCTTGCCAGCATCGGCAAGCGCCGCATCATGCTCCTGCAGCATACGGACCAAGGCGGCCCTCGGCAGTTGTTCGTAATCCATGCTTGCCCCTTGAATTCGTGCGGCGGCACCGAAAAGCTGAAAATTCTAGTACCGCTCGTGGATGCTTCACCATCCCTAGGGTGGCGAGTGTACTTGTGAACGTATTGATTTGGCTGTTAAACCGTTGAAAAAGACGGATCAACTGAGTTCCAAACGGGCTGCGTACTGGCTGGCAGATGCGAATCCGGCGCACGCCGCTCCCTTCTGGGCTCAAGCCCGCGAAGCGGGCATAAAGAACCCGGCCGAGGCCGGGATCCTTATGGGCTTATGGGCCGGCGTATTGGTCTGCCCAGTCCAAAGCCGGTGCCACGGGAGCTTGCACCTCCTGAGGCCAGGTTTTGGAGCCCACTGCAAATCGCCCGTAACCCATTAAAAGATAGCTGGGCATCCGACGAAAAGAGCACCAAGGCACCATTACCCTTGAGCTACAGCGCCGCTACGGGGCACCAGTTTGATTTCAACGCGGCGATTTTGGGCGCGACCCTCGGCGGTGTCGTTGGGGGCAATGGGCGAGCTGGAGCCTGCACCAAAGGTTTGCAGGCGCGAAGGATCGACGCCATTGCTGCGCAAAGAGAAAAAGGGGACTGATTTATGTGCGCCAGGCAAAGCTTGGTCGCCTGGGAATGACGGCGCAAGCCGTCACGAAATGGCGTAAGAAACCCAGCGGGTATGACCCCCGCCCGGTAAAGGTTAGCCACCGACCGGAAGCGAGTCTTGCGTGGTGACCGGGTAACCGGCGCTGCGAAGCGTAGACAGCAGAAAAGGGGATTTATTTTCCCTACTCTAAAACGGCCGCTGTTGGCCGATTGCTGCCTGTCGTGGACGACCGTTTAACTTCAAAGCCTGACTGGATTGCAAACTGCTGACACGCGTAGATTCTGTTTTCGACTCGTTTAATGCCGTCGATGCCAGGCCATAAACAGAGAGGAAACAACCGCTCGAAAATTCGAGCCATAGACTCTAGAGCCAGTGGGTAGTCGGAGTCATGTTCCTGCAACCATCAAATCCAGATTCTGCACCGCCGCTCCAGCGGCTCCCTTCCCAAGATTGTCAAACACCGCAGCCAACAAAACCTGCCCCGTCTCATCATTTTCACACACCACCAATCGCAAACTATCAGTCCCGTTAAGCGCCTGAGGATCAAGGCACGTCAACCCTTTGGCCTCCTGCATCGACATCACCTGTACATGGTCCGCATCGACGTAGTGCTGCATAAGACACGCATGCAACCGCACCGCATCCACGCCCGGCGCCAACAAGCGAAGTTGCAACGGTATGGTCAGCACGATCCCCTGCCGAAAAGCCCCATAAGCCGGCACAAACATCGGCCGCTCCATCAGACCGCTTTGCTGCTGAATCTCCGGAATATGTTTGTGTGCCAGCCCCAGACCATAAACCTGAAACGCGGGCGCCTGTGATGCGCCCTCTCCCTCATGCTCTTGCACGCCAACGCGCCCTTTTCCGGAATAGCCCGACACAGCATGAATGTTCGTCGGATAGTCCCTGGGCAGCAACCCGGCCTCCAGCAATGGGCGCAGCAGCCCTATCGCCCCCGTGGGATAGCAACCGGGATTGCTGACCCGCCGTGCCGTGGCGATGCGTTGGGCCTGCTGCGAGTTCATCTCCGCGAAACCATAGGTCCAGTCTGGATGGGTGCGGTGCGCCGAACTCGCATCGATCACCCGAACGGCGGGGTTTTCGATGCTCGCTACAGCGTCGCGTGCGGCTTGGTCGGGCAAGCAGAGAATCGCGATGTCGCAGGCGTTGATGATTTCGGCGCGACGTTGCGGATCCTTGCGATGTTCGGGGCTGAGCGTGATAAGCCGCAGATCGGTCCGGTCGCGTAGACGTTGATGGATTTGCAACCCGGTGGTGCCTTGGTCGCCGTCGATGAATATAAGAGGACTTGCCATGGAATGCTCTCGGACATAGGAAATCAGGAGTTCCAATCTTCAGTGAGGGGCTAAGATAGGAAAAGTTGAATTTCTAAACGATGAAATTCAGCTTTTCTGAACAAGGAGTGACTCATGCGCGAAATCAGCCTGGACCGTCTGCGCACGTTGGTGGCCATTGCCGACCTGGGTTCGTTTGCCGAGGCGGCCCGTGTGCTGCACCTCGCGCCACCCACGGTCAGTTTGCATATTGCCGACCTGGAGTCGCGGGTTGGCGGAAAGCTGTTGTCGCGCACACGTGGGCGCATTCAGCCTTCGGCGATTGGAGAAACGCTGGTGGAGCGCGCGCGGCGCCTGTTGGCGGATGCGGAGCAGGCGCTTGAGGACGTGGAGCGTCAGGTGCAGGGCTTGGCCGGGCGTGTGCGGCTGGGTGCCTCCACAGGGGCCATCGCACAGTTGATGCCGCAAGCTTTGGAGACGTTGGGCCAACGCCATCCCGCTATCGATGTGCAGGTCGCGGTGCTCACGTCGCAGGAAACTTTGAAGAAGCTTGCCGAGGGCTCTTTGGAGATCGGTCTGGTCGCGCTGCCACAGACCCCGGTGAAGGAATTGCGGATCGAGCCATGGCGGCGGGACCCGGTCATGGCCTTCTTGCCGGCTCGCTGGGAATGCCCGGATGTTGTGACCCCCGGTTGGCTGGCCGCCCAGCCATTAATTCTGAATGACAAAACTACTCGGCTTTCGCGCTTGACCTCGGAGTGGTTCGCCAGTGATGGACGGCAGCCCACGCCGCGTATTCAACTGAACTACAACGATGCGATCAAAAGCCTAGTGGCGGCCGGTTATGGTGCGACGTTGTTGCCGCATGAAGCCTCCACGCCATTGCCCGATACCAGGATCGTCATGCGGCCATTACAGCCCTTATTGTGGCGTCAACTTGGTATTGCCCACCGTGGTGGGGACGTCGAGCGGCCTACGCAACATGTGCTGGATGTGTTGTGGGGGTTGAGTGCGGGCTAGGGCGATGTTGTCAGAGAAAGGACCGCTTTCGACCCGGTCATACGGTGATTGAGGTCCCAGGCGTCAGCTACCGCACCTGAAGCCGTCGTTCATCGCTCCAAAGCCGGTGCCTGTCTCCGTTCGCCCAGGCCAGGGTGTCGTAGTACTTGTGCAGCAGCTCGGTAATGGCGGCGGTGTCGTCGGTCATGGGGTTTCCTTGGGGTTGGCGGTGAGGACTGCCTGGACGCGTGCTTGCAGCGCGGGCAGCACGTCTTGTTGGAACCAGGGGTTGCGCACCAGCCAGCGATTGTTGCGCGGGCTAGGGTGAGGCAGGGGGAACGCTTGCGGCCAGTGCTCGCGCCAGGCTTCGACCACCCGGGTGAGCGGCGTCTTGCCAGTACCGAGGTGGTAGTCCATGGCGTAGCTGCCCAGCACGATGACCAGCGACAGGCGCTCGAAACGCTGCATGAAGGCTTCGCGCCAGGCGGGGGGCGCACTCCGGGCGTAGCGGCAGGTCACCGCTTTTGCCGGTGCCCGGATAACAGAAGCCCATGGGCAGAATGGCGATGCGGGTAGGGTCGTAGAAGGTGTCGCGGTCCACGCCCAGCCAGGCGCGCAGACGCGCGCCGCTGGCGTCGTCGAAGGGCACGCCTGAGGCATGGACCCGGGCCCCCGGTGCTTGGCCGGCGATGAGGATGGGCGCACTCGGGTGAAACTGGAAGACCGGCTGCACGCCGTGTGGCAGATGCGGTGCGCAGCGCGTGCAGGCGCGGACGTCGGTCAGAAAGGCGTCGAGTGTCGGCATGGCGCGCTTCCGGAAAGGGTGGCTCGCGCAGGACGGAGGTGCCATCCTGCGCGAAGCGTAACCCGGCAGCAAGTCAGTGCTGGGTCAGTGTCGGATAGCCCTGGATGAATACGCGGTCGGTCTTGGCCGCCGGCACATGGCAGCCCATGCAGTCGGCTTCGTAGCTGACGGCGACATTCTTGGCGGGGGCGTCGGCCTTGAACAGCGCCCAGCCCCAGCCGTCGCCCCACAAGGGGTTGCTGGCGAAACGGCCTTTGGCGTCCTTGACCATCACGAACCACACGGCCGCATCGGAACCCCAGACCACAGGGTTGCCAGTGGTCATGGCGCTGGTTTCGAGCTTGCGGATCTCTTTCACCAGCGTGGCGCCGTCCAAGAACTTGCCGGTCTTGCGGTAGTGCTCGGCCGAGGCCTTTTCGGTGTACACATCGTGCAAGCCGCGAGAGGCGGATTTTTCGTCCAACACCGCATATGAGCCCAGGTGGACGAAGTTTGTGCGGAAGTCTGTGGGGCGGCTGATGCCGCCCTGGCTGTCCACATAGGGCGAAAAGTCGCCGGCCGTGACGGCCAGTGGCAGGACGAGGGCGCTGGCGAGCAGAGCGCCGGTGAGTGCGATTTTCATCGTGTTCTCCTTATATGCCTATGGAGATCAGACGGCGACCACGGGGAAATCCACCGTGGTGTCGGCGATGTGGTTGGTGTAGTTGGTGAGCGTGTTCAGCGCGACGTTGGCGATCACTTCCAGTATCAGGCCGTCGTCGAGCCCCGCGCGGCGGTAGTTGGCCATGGCGTCGGCCGACACCACGCCGCGTTGCTCGACCAGCGCGCGGGCAAAGCCGGCGATTGCATCGTCAAGTGCGTTGGCCGCCTGGCCGGTGCGGGCCGCGGCGATGGCCTCTGCCGACAGTCCGGCACCTTTGCCGATCAGGGTGTGTGCGCTCAGGCAATACTGGCAGCGATTGGCTTGACCGGCAGCGAGCGCAACGATCTCGCGCTGGGAGGCATTCAGGCGGCCGGTGCCCAGCGTTTCGGACAAGCCGAGGTAGCCATTGAGCGCCGCCGGCGCGTGGGCCAGCGTGGCGAACAGGTTCGGCACCATGCCAAGCTTGGCTTTGACGGCCTTGAGTGTGGCAGCGGTAGCGGCGTCAGCGGTGTCGATGGTCAGGGGGGCGATTTGGGTCATGTCTATCTCCGTAGTGGGTGAGGTGCAAGAGCACGTGGGCATGATCGCCCTTTGTTTGGTACGATATGGCACGTAAAGTATCAAATACGTAACCTATCGTCTTATATGGAGAGTGGAATGGCGGATCGACTGGCCGGCTTGCTCCGGCACTACTCGCTTTCGGCGCGCGTTTTTCACAGCGGCGCCTTCTGTGGGCAGCATCATTACGCGGCGCCGCATGGCTATATCCATCTGGTGCGGCGCGGCCCGATTACGGCGCGTTCGCCCGTGCATGAAGATCTGCTGGTTACCGAGCCGAGCCTGCTGTTTTATCCGCGCGTGGCGTCGCATCGTTTTGTCGCCGCCCCCGGCGATACCGCTGAGCGGTTGTGTGCGGAGGTCGACCTGGGCGCTTCGACGGGCAATCCGTTGGCCATGGCCTTGCCGTCGATGCTGCTGATTCCGTTGGCGGACTTGCCCGGCCTCGGGCCGACGCTAGAGTTGCTGTTTGCCGAAGCCGAGCGCGACCAGTGCGGTCGGCAGGCCGCCATCGACCGCTTGTGCGAGTTGCTACTGATCCAGTTGCTGCGTTATCTGATGGATGGGCGGCTTGGCGCCACCGGACTGCTGGCGGGCCTGGCCGACCCGAAACTCGCGCGCGCCATAACCGCCATGCACGATGCGCCGCAGACCGCGTGGTCGCTCGAGGCGCTGGCGGCGAAGGCGGGCATGTCACGCGCGCGCTTCGCCGCCGCGTTCAAGGACGCGGTGGGCGTCACGCCGGGCGACTATCTGGCCGACTGGCGGATGAACGTCAGTTGCACCCTGCTCAAGCAGGGGCGGCCGGTGGCGGTGGTGGCCGACCGCGTCGGCTACGGCAGCCCGAACGCTCTGGCGCGCGCCTTCCGCGTGCGCATGGGCTGCGCCCCGCGCGACTGGCTGGCGCAGCAGCGCGGTGACGCGGCGCTCAGCGGTTCGTGAGTTTGAGTTCGATTCGCCGGTTCTTGGCGTAGGCGGCGCCGGTGTTGCGCTCGTCGAGCGGGTGAAATTCGCATCACGCCGGAACAACTGGCGGAACTCCAGGTGGCGATCCGTCAACGGCTGGTCAGTCTGTTCGTGCGGCGCGGCCGGCTGGACAAGGCTGAGTCAGTGGCGCAGGTAGCTGGATGACGCTGTCCCGCCCTGAGCCGACGCTCACAGGCGGGGATTTCCAGTGTCGTCATTGTCGGCTATTGGCCGGCAGCAGCCCGTCGTTGCCTGATGGATCCAACCCCTCCGCTGCTATAGTGCAGTCGGCTTCTGACGTTCAGTGCAGCCGTCTTCTGAAAACGACAGGTTGAACGCCAAAGAGGGGGCGGGAGCGCTGCAACCGGAGCAGCGTCAGAGCCTCCAGAATCGCCCACACAACGCGGAAGCTGTCAGTCAGGGGGCAAGCCTACCTTGGCACCAGAAACGCGCCCAGGAGGCCGCAGGGGGCGATTTTGGCCGCTGCAACTGTCCAACCTTGGCCGGGCCTCGCCGGGCCGAGTGGGGCGGCCTTCGACCAGGGCGGGCCGGCGACCGTCCGTCGGGCATGGAGGGGACGATAGAGAAAACGGACAAAATCGTACGCTAAGCGTGCGGCCTGTCAGGTTGAGGCCCTAGAGGTTGCAGGCGAGTCGTCAGAAAATGCTGGAATCGGCCCTATTCTGACACTGCCCAAGGTTCCGGCCTGACGCCCAGTTAGGGCATGCCTCAATCTGACGGCGGCGAACCGCAAGCGTTCAGTTCGGCGCTCGTTTCGGTCGCGTTGCTTGCCCGCGCCTGGAAGCGTTGATAACACTCCAGCCCGCAGAAGCGCTCGACGTACTCCGCACCTTCCGGTGTGAAGGCGGCGTCGAGCGGGATTTCCTTGCAGCACACGCAGCAACTGGTGGCAGTCGGATCATTTGCATTCATGGTGGCACCCCTCCATTGACTGACAAAGGCGGCGAATGCCGCCGCCGGCACTGGCTTGGCGAACAGGAAGCCTTGCCCCGTATCGCACTCCGCTTGCCGCAACAGCGCGAGACTGGTCGGCGTTTCCACGCCCTCGGCCACCACGTCCATTCCCAGCCCGTGCGCAAGCTGAATCACGGTGTGCACGATGGTCCGGTCGCGGTGGTCGTCGGCGAGTCCGGCGACGAAGGACTGGTCGATCTTGAGCTTAGTAATCGGGCAGCACTTCAGGTGTTGCAGACAGGAATACCCCGTCCCGAAGTCATCGGCAGCGAAGCGCACACCGATCTGTCGCAAGGCTTCCAGGGCTGGGAAGATCGCCGGATTGCCGAACGCGACCGATTCGGTCAGCTCAATTTCCAGATACTCGGCAGGCAACTCGGCGTCAGCCAGCACGCCCTTTACCCACCCGTCGAAATCCGGTCCTACCTGGCTCGCCGAAACATTGACGGCGAGCCGGAACGGTTGCCATGCCAGCATCCGCCATTCGCGCATCTGGCGGCAGGCGGTGCCCAGCACCCAAGCGCCGATTTCAGGCATCAAGCCGGACGATTCGACCACGGGCAGGAACTGGCCCGGCGGCAAAAGTCCGAGCTGCGGATGACGCCAGCGCAACAGGGCTTCCGCACCGACAATCTGGTCACTGCGCAAATCGACAATCGGCTGGTAGTGCAGCTCAAACTGCCCGCGCACAACCGCCTGCGCCAATTCGGTCGCCGTCCATCTGGCGGGCAGTGATGTGCTCACGATCTTTCCTTGAAGACCCGCAACAGCCGCGTCACGGACAGGACAAACAAGCCGGTCAGCGTGATGGCTGCAATACCCCAATGCTCCCCGATGAACGCGCCGGCCGTCGTCCCCGCGAGCACCACAGCGAGAATCGGCAAATGGCAGGGACAGGTGAGCACGGCCAACGCGCCCCACAGGTAGCCGGTGAACGGCTTGTGTGTCTCGGTCGGCAAGCGCTCGGGGCTGTTCATGGCAGACTCTCCGCATGCTGTACCAGCTCGGTCGGCATGGTGGCCAACTGCACCTCCAGATCGGCCAATGCTTCGCGCCGACGTTCGACGAACTGGCGCAGCACGGCAAGCTGCGCGGCCGCTTCGTCGCCGTCCGCGGTATCCAACGCCCGGCACAGCCGCGCCAGCGCGTCGAGACCGATACCCGCTTCGAAAGCAGCCCGCACGAAGCACAGCCGTTGCAAGGCCGCATCGTCGAACAGGCCGTAGCCGCCAGGGGTGCACGCCACCGGCCGCAGCAGTCCGCGCAGCAGGTAGTCGCGCACGATGTGCACGCTCACCCCGGCATTAAGGGCCAGCCGGGACACCGTGTAGGCGTTCATCGAACACCTCCTTTTTCTCACCCGGCGCAGCAGGAAAGCTGCTTCACATCCTTGTTAAAGGTCTGCGCCGCGAGCTTCAGTCCCTCGACCATCGTCAGATAGGGGAACAACTGGTCGGCCAGTTCCTGCACGGTCATCCGGTTACGGATGGCGAGTACCGCCGTCTGGATCAGTTCGCCGGCTTCCGGCGCGACCGCCTGTACGCCGATGAGCCGTCCACTACCTTCCTCGATGACCAGCTTGATGAAGCCGCGTGTGTCGAAGTTGGCGAGCGCACGCGGCACGTTGTCCAAGGTCAAGGTGCGACTGTCGGTCTCGATCCCGTCGTGCTGGGCCTCTGCCTCGCTGTAGCCCACGGTGGCGACTTGCGGATCGGTGAACACCACGGCAGGCATGGCGGCAAGGTTAAGCGCCGCGTCACCGCCCGTCATGTTGATCGCCGCACGGGTGCCGGCCGCTGCCGCCACATAGACGAACTGAGGCTGGTCGGTGCAGTCGCCGGCCGCGTAGATGTCCGGCGTGCTGGTCCGCATGCCGACGTCGATGACGATAGCGCCTTGCAGGTTGAGCGCGACACCTGCCGCGTCCAGCGCCAGGCTGCGCGTGTTGGGCGAGCGACCGGTGGCGACCAGCAGTTTGTCGGCGCGCAGCTCGCCGTGCGCCGTGGTGAGCACGAATTCGCCGCCCTCGTGCGCGACCTGGCTGGCCTGGGTGTGCTCCAGCACCTCGATCCCTTCGGCGCGGAACGCCGCCGTGATTGCCTCACCGATGGCCGGGTCTTCGCGGAAGAACAGGGTGCTGCGTGCAAGAATCGTTACTTTGCTGCCCAGTCGGGCGAACGCCTGCGCCAGTTCCAGCGCTACCACCGACGAACCAATCACGGCCAGCCGCTCAGGAATGGTGTCGCTGACCAGTGCTTCGGTGGAAGTCCAGTACGGCGTGTCCTTCAGGCCGGGAATCGGCGGCACGGCCGGACTCGCGCCGGTGGCAATCAGGCAACGGTCGAACGCCAGCACACGTTCGCCACCACCGTTGAGTTGCACGGTCAGGCTGTGCGCGTCCTTGAAACGGGCTTCGCCGTGCAGCACGGAGATGGCGGGATTGTCATCCAGGATGCCTTCGTATTTGGCGTGGCGCAGTTCGTCGACGCGCGCCTGCTGCTGGGCCAGCAACCGCTCGCGCAAGATCGTCGGCGGTGTGGGCGGCATGCCGCCATCGAACGGGCTTTCTCGGCGCAAGTGGGCGATGTGCGCGGCGCGGATCATGATCTTGGACGGCACGCAGCCGACATTGACGCAGGTGCCGCCGATGGTGCCGCGCTCGATCAAGGTGACGTGCGCGCCTTGCTCGACGGCTTTCAGCGCCGCCGCCATCGCCGCGCCACCGCTGCCGATAACGGCAATATGCAATCCGCCACCGTCACCACCAGCCTTGTCGCCGCTACCTAGCCATTCGCGCATCTTTCCGAGCAAGCCACCGCCCACCGGAGGCACGGGCGCGTCGGCGAGCGTGGCCCGATAACCGAGTCCGGCCACGGCGGCAGTCAACGCGTCCGGCGATATGCCGGCCTCGACGGCGAGTTTGGCGCTGCCCTTCGTATAGGAGACATCCGCCGACTGCACGCCGGGAACTTTCTCCAGGGCTTCCTTGACGTGCGTCGCACACGAGTCACAGGTCATGCCGGTGATTTTGAGGGTGGTCATTCATCGTTCCTTTTCTGTGTTGGCCGCTGGCTCACGCAGTCAGTCGTGTTTCGCGGGGAGTTCGCAGCCATCCGGGCCGCAGCGGCGATTTACCGGCGAAACCAAGTCCCAGATCGACACGCCGATCATCAGGGCTAGGCCGGTGTATACGAGGCGTGCTGTCCACCAGTTGCCAAGCAGCCAGACGGTTCCGGCGAACACGATGGCTGGCCCGATCATGCCGAGCAGGCTGCGGTGCCATTGCCGATGACTCAGCCAGCCCAGTGCATTCGCCAGCAAAGCCACGACGGCGAACAGCGGTAACAGCGTGGAGATAAACAACCCTTCGTATTCCTGTAGAAAGCTCAGCCCGATGGCCGCGCCCAAGCTGGCGAGGGCCGGGAAGCAGGCGGCGCAGCCCATCGCTGAAACAACGCTGCCGAGCGCGCCAGCCTTGTCGGCAATGCGTGTGATCATCCCCATGATCGCCCTAGGCTCTGGTTCAGTGGCTCACTGCTTGACGCTGGAGGGATAGCCCGCGTCTCTGGTTGCCTTGGTCAGCTTCTGCACGCTGGTCTTGGCATCATCGAAGGTGACCACCGCTTCGCGTGTCTCGAAGGTCACGTCAACTTTGCTGACGCCTTCGACCTTGGAAATCGCCTTCTTGACGGTAATCGGACAGGCAGAGCAGGTCATGCCCGGTACGGACAGTGTGACGGTCTGGGTAGCGGCCCACACGGGGGCAACAACGGCGGCGAGGGCGAGGGAGGCAAACAGTTTCTTCATGGTGAACTCCGATCAGTAGAAAAATGGCATGACATAGGGAAATCCGAGCGCGACCAGAACCAGCACGGCCACGACCCAGAAAATGAGCTTGTAAGTCGCTCGCACTTGGGGAATCGCGCAGACCTCACCCGGTCTACAGGCTTGCGCAGGGCGGTAGATGCGCCGCCAGGCGAAGAACAAGGCTACCAACGCTGCGCCGATGAAAATCGGGCGATAGGGCTCCAGCACGGTCAGGTTGCCGATCCATGCCCCGCTGAATCCCAAGGCGACCAAGACCAGCGGCCCGAGGCAGCAGGTCGAGGCGAGGATGGCGGCCAGTCCGCCAGCGAAGAGCGCGCCGCGCCCGTTTTGTGGTTCAGACATGCGCTTGTCCTTTCGAATTTGAATTGGATAGCGTAACCTTACTTCCGTACTCATGTACGGAGTCAAGTGATATGGAAAACAATTTGGAGAGCCTGACCATTGGCGCTTTTGCCAAGGCGGCCGGGGTCAACGTGGAGACGATCCGGTTCTATCAGCGCAAGGGCCTGCTGCCGGAACCGGACAAGCCTTACGGCAGCATTCGCCGCTATGGCGCGGCGGATGTGACGCGGGTGCGATTCGTGAAATCGGCCCAGCGGCTGGGCTTCAGCCTGGATGAAATCGCCGAGCTGTTGCGGCTCGATGATGGCACCCACTGCGAGGAAGCCAGCAGCCTGGCCGAGCACAAGCTTCAGGACGTGCGCGAAAAGATGGCCGACCTGGCGCGCATGGAAACCGTGCTGTCTGAACTGGTGTGCGCCTGCCATGCGCGGAAGGGGAATGTTTCCTGCCCGCTGATCGCGTCGCTACAGGGCGGAACAAGCCTGGCAGGGTCGGCTATGCCTTAGCGTGCTTTATTTTCCGTTTTCTGAGACGACCCCTATTTCAAAAACCAGCCATCCATGAAATCCCTTTCCGCGGCAATCATCGAACACAGCAGGCTTCTTCCTGAAGGAGGCATCCTTGCACCAAACGAATTCCTTCACTTGGCTGACCGTGCTTCGGTGGACCAAGCATTCTCTCGATTAGCCAAGGGCGGGGAGTTAATGCGGATTTCACGCGGCCTCTATGTGGCGCCGGTCACCGGGCGCTTCGGCAAACGCGCGCCGGCGACGGAGAAGGTTATCAGTGCGATAGCTTCGAAAAGCCATCAGGTAATCGCGTTAAGCGGTGCCCGCGCAGCGAACCTTCTAGGGCTAACGCAACAGGTGTCGATTAGGGAGGTATTTGTTACCGGCGGACGGCCGAGAACCCTGCAGCTAGGCAAGGCTCAGGTGAGAATCGAGCATGCGCCGCATTGGCAAATCGCCCTCGGAACAACCATTGCTGGCGACGCTGTACGTGCGCTTGCCTGGCTGGGGAAACCCCACGCCCCAGAGGCAGTCGCCAAGCTGCGCACGTGCCTGTCGAGTAACGATTGGCAGATTTTGATATCGCATAGATCAAACCTTCCTCAATGGATGGCTGAAGCGATTGGGCGCGAAGCAGTCTTTGCTGAGCAGGGCTTCTGATGCTCGTTTAAATACAATAATTTAGAGAACGAATGTCCTAATTTTGCCTTATCTCGGCAAGACTCAGTTACGTCCTGAAAAGTCTTTATAAAACATGCGGATAGGAGGGAAGTGAGTGAATTTTCCCTTTATCTCGGCATGACCCCTTCTAGGGCTGACGCAGCAGGTGTCGATTAAGGAAGTATTTATCACCAGCGGACGGCCGAGAACCCTGCAATTAGGCAAAATTCAGGTGAGAATCGAACATGCGCCACAGTGGCAGGTCGCCCTCGGAGCGACCATTGCTGGCGACGCTGTACGTGCACTTGCCTGGTTGGGCAAACCCCACGCCCAAGAGGCAGTCGCGAAGCTGCGCACGTGCCTGTCGAATAGCGATTGGCAGGTCTTGAAATCGCATAGATCCAAGCTTCCTCCATGGATGGCTGAAGCGATTGGGCGCGAAGCAGTCTTTGCTGAGAAGGGATTCTAATATTCGTTTAAATACAATAATTTAGAGAACGAATGTCCTAATTTTTGCCTTATCTCGGCATGACCCCTAAAAGTCTTCAACCGCGCCCTGCTCAAACAGTTCTACGGCATTGCCCACTGGGACATTCCTGCCGACTATCTATGCCCGCCGATCCCCGGCCGCGCAGACTACCTGCACTACATCGCCGACTTGCTCGGGAAAAGTAACGCAGGGGTTATTCCTCGTGGCGCACAGGTGAATGCGCTAGACGTGGGTGTTGGCGCCAATTGTATTTATCCGCTAATTGGCCATCGCGAATACGACTGGCACTTCGTTGGCAGTGATATCGCCAGCAGCGCAATTGCCTCAGCCGGTGCGATTCTCAACGCCAATCCGGGGCTCGTTGAAGCCATCGAGCTACGCCAGCAAAACGACAGCACGCATATTTTTCAGGGCGTTATCCGCGCCGAAGATCGCTTTGATATCACCCTGTGCAACCCGCCGTTTCATGCCTCCGCTGAGGAAGCCACGCAAGGCAGCACCCGCAAATGGCGTAACCTTGGCAAGCTCGACCCCAAACGCAAATTGCCGGTACTCAACTTCGGCGGCCAAGCTGCTGAGCTTTGGTGCAAGGGCGGCGAGGCGGCGTTTGTTAGCCGTTTAATCAGCGAAAGCGCTGAACACGCCCAACAGGTGTTTTGGTTCAGTAGTTTGATCTCCAAAGCCGGCAACCTCGGCGGCGTTTACAGTGCCCTGAACAAAGCTGGCGCATTGGAAGTACGCACCGTTGAAATGGCTCAAGGGCAAAAACAAAGCCGTTTTGTCGCTTGGACATTCCTCACCCCAGAACAGCAACAAGCCTGGCGCCAAGAACGCTGGAGCTAAGCCAGCCCCAGAGTTAGCCACGCGTTGCCAGCCCGATAACGCGCGAGCCGCCCACGCGCCAAAGACTCACTGAGCGTAATAACGCAGCATTCACAGAGTCAAAACACGTGTACACAGGCGGCGCGCGTGCGCACCATGGCTGACCGACACTTAGCGAGGCGAACAATATGGATTTTTTACGCACCCCAGATCGACACTTCGAAAACCTTCCCGGCTACGCATTCGAGCCCAACTACCTGATGGTGGATGACAGCGAAGGCGGTGAGTTACGCATGCATTATTTGGATCAAGGTCCAGCCGCTGGCGCAGTGGTTTTATTGCTGCACGGTGAGCCATCGTGGAGCTACTTGTACCGCACAATGATCCCCACACTAGTTGCTGCAGGCCATCGCGTTATTGCCCCAGACCTCATCGGTTTTGGTCGCTCAGACAAACCCAGTAAACGTACCGACTACACCTATCAGCGCCACGTTGACTGGGCGCAATCGCTGCTCGACCAGCTAAAACTGAGTGACGTGACCTTGGTTTGCCAAGACTGGGGCGGCTTGATTGGCTTGCGTTTAGTCGCAGAAAACCCAGCCCTATTTGCTCGCGTGGTTGCCGCCAACACCATGCTCCCAACCGGTGATCACAACCCAGGGGAGGCCTTCAAAAGCTGGCAGCAATACTCACAACAAGTACCAGAGTTCCCCACTGGAGCGATCATCAACCGCGCCACCACCACAGAGCTATCGCAAGCGGTGCTAGACGCCTACGACGCGCCCTTCCCTGACGAAAGCTACAAAGAAGGTGCACGGCAATTTCCCTTGTTGGTGCCCACCACGCCTAACGACCCTGCCGCCGATAAAAACCGCGCAGCATGGGCAGTACTGATGAAGTGGAACAAACCCTTTTTGACCGCGTTCAGTGATTCAGACCCGATCACCAAAGGCGGCGACAAGGTGCTGCAAAAGCTGATACCGGGCACACACGGCCAAGCGCATACCACCATCGTCAATGGCGGGCACTTTCTGCAAGAGGATCAGGGCGAAAAGCTGGCAGAGGTTGTGGTGATGTTTATCGCGGCGAACCCTTGATGTGCCGAGAACTGTACCGAAGACTCAGCGCTTAACGGCAAACTAGCCAGTGCATGCCTCCAGTAATCCTTGCAAAGCATCTGTCTCGATCTCACTCGCCGAGACAGGTGCCTCGCAAAGGACTATACCGCGAAGCGTTTATCCAGCCCGCTGTAGCCCATGCCAATTGCCTTATGCACTTTTAACTGCACCGGGATGCGCTCTTTGAGCGCTTCAACATGACTGATGACGCCGATCATCTTGCCGCTGGCATTCAGGCTGTCGAGTGCATCCAGCGCCACCTCAAGTGTTTCAGCGTCGAGGGTGCCGAAGCCTTCATCGAGGAACAGCGAGTCGATACTGGTTTTGTGGCTGACCAAATCCGACAAAGCCAACGCCAGCGCAAGGCTGACTAAAAAGCTTTCACCACCAGACAAGGTTTTGGTGTCCCGCGCAACATCCGCCTGCCACGTATCGACCACCTCAAGCTCCAGCTCACCCAGAGACTTGCGCGCCAACTGATAGCGTCCATGCAAGCGTTCAAGCTGCTGATTAGCTAAGTAGACCAAGTGATCGAGTGTTAATCCTTGGGCGAACTTGCGAAATTTAGCGCCATCCGCCGAGCCGATCAGGCTGTTGAGTTGCTGCCAAGCATCGTAATTGGATTGTTGCGCACGGATCTGCGCAAACAGGCTTTGTTGGCTCAGGCGCCGCGCATCATCACCTTGCAGTTGTGCACGAATCTCACCTTGGCGCTGGCTCAGGTTGCGCAACTGTGTTGCCAACTGTACAAGCTGTTGCGCCAGCGCCTCATCATCCAGATCGACCAGCACTTTCGACTGCTCAACCGACTGCAATTCAGCAAAGCGCTGCGTGCAATCGTGCGCCAAAGCCTGAGCGGCAGTGGCTGCGTTGTTTAGGCGCTGCTGAAGCTCGCGCAAGCTCGCGCGTTCAGCGTCATCCAATAACGCCGCCATAAACTGCGCCTCATCGGCAAACTGGCTAGCCGCCAAAGCGTTCTGCCAGTCGTTATTTTGCGCGGCTAACTCACGCTGCTCGTGCTCGATACGCACTTGCACCGTTTGCAGTTGCCCCCACAGCTGATCACGCTGCTGTTGCGAAGCCTGCCAACTACGCTGCAATGCTTGTAATTGCTCATGCGGGTTATCAACCGCCGGCAACTCCGCTAACGGCTCTTGCGCTTGCTCAAGCCAGTGCTGCTGCCAGGTTTGTGCGTGCTCGTGCGCCTGTTGCAGTGCATGCGTTTGCGCTTGCAACTGCGTAGCCAAACTCAGGCTTAACGCCTGTTCAGCCTGCCAGCCTTGCCATGCTTGCTGTTGTTCACGCAGCCAATCGGCAGGCGCTACAGGCATGTTCAAACCCAGCACCTGCAAACAGCTACTGAGGCGTTCCAAGCGTTCGGCATGCTTGCTGGTGAGCAACTGCAGTTGGCTAATACTGTCGTGGTGACGCTGTTGCACATGGCTCTGTTTACTGGTCAGCGTATCCAATTGAGCGCTGCATTTACTGTGCTCAAGCTCAGCCGTCATCACCCCATCGGCGGCTTGCTGGGCGACTAACTTGAGTTGGTCGAGCTGGCTCATGCGCAACTGTTGCTGCTGCATGTGCTGCTCGTGGTCGTGTTGTGCGGCCTGCAATGCGCTGGCATCCGCAATTGCCTGCCCGAGCGATTCACAGGCTTGCTGCCAGCGCTGATCCGCCTCAGCCAACCCCTGTCGTGCAGCACTAACTTGCGCTTGAGCCTGGGCTATTTGTGTTTCCACCACAGCCAGGCGCTTGTTCAGCGTCTCGCCTTGTGCCCGCACCGCATCTTGCTCAAGCTGTTTGGCCTGCAAGGCTTGCACAGTTTGCGACGGGTTAAGCGCTTGATACTCGGCAATCGCCGGGTGCTCATGCGAGCCACACAGCGGACAGGCCTCATCGGCTTGTAGGGCGGCGCGGTATTGTTCTAACTGTTGAATACGTTGCTCTTGCTCAAGCAGCTTTTGTTTGTCGGCGATCTGCTGTTTAAGGTCGACAAACTGACTGCGCAGCGCCTCACGCTGCTGATTTAACTGCGCTTGCTCGGCTTGCTGAGCTATCAGTTGCGCCTGCGCTTGAGCCTGCTGATCAACAAACTGCTGACGCTGAGTCAGCAGCATTGCCAAACGCTCCAGCTGACGCCCACGCTCGGTTAATTGCTGAGTTTGCTCACGTAAGGCTGCGTCATTATGGCCGCCAAACAATCCATCCAACTCCGCGCGCGCGGTGTTTGCCGCCAGCTCAGCTTGTTTAAGCTGAGTCGTCGCTGCGTGCAAAACCGTTTGCTGCTGGGGTAACTCAGCTGCTAGCTGAGCCAGTTGGTCATCCAGTTGTTGTTGCTTCTCACGCTCAGCGGCTTGCTCTTGCTCGCTCACCGCCAAGGAGTCGAACTGCTCTTGCCACGCGGCCAGATGCGCACCTATCCGCCTCGTACTCGCCAGCATTCGACCAGCGAAGCATTGCCTTGAGGCCGTTAGCTTCGGCAGTGCGCTCCAGGGTCTGCCACGACTCCAGGGCGCTGTATCCAGGATTGGCGTTCTTGTGGGCTTCCTGGATATGGGCCAATACCTCGGCCTGCTCTTGGCCTAGCTGCGCGGTGTCCACCTGGTGGTCTTGAACTTGCTGCTGTTCAAACGCCAGGACGAAAGCCTGGATTTTCTCGGCATCCGCGGCTGCCCGGAAGATCTCAAGTGGATCTTCTTGCAGCACCTTGATCCATGACCCGACATACGCAACGTGCTGACCAGGATCGTGGCCAATACCCAGCTCGTTGCCCAGGATCATGCTGGAAATCTCTGCCCGCAACTCTTCCTTGGCGTACCCCTCCGACCCGAATGGGTTGGACAAGTCACGGTCAAGCCGCGAAGGGTGGCCAGTCCAATGCCCCAGCTCATGCAGTGCGGTCGCGTAGTAGTTGTCGGCCGAGGGAAACTGGCCGCGCTCGGGCATGGTGATGCTGTCGGTTGATGGCCGGTAAAACGCCCTATCACCGCCTGCATGTGTGATGCGCGCCCCTGATTGTTGCCGCTGACCGAAAACTGACCCAGTAGAGGCTGTTCTGCCGACTGAAAACTGACCCAGGTGTTCAACTGCTTCTGCTCAATTTTTGAGCAGGAGAACACAGGGTGATCAGTATGGAAATGATGGGCAAAATTCGCCGGATGTATTTCCGCGACAAGCTGTCGCTGCATGAGATAGCCAAGCGCACCGGGTTGGCGCGCAACACGATTCGCAAGTGGGTCAGAGCACCTGAGGCCAAGCCGCCGGTCTACCAACGCCGCGCGATCTTCAACAAACTCAGCCCTTTTCACGCCACGCTGGAGCAGGCGCTAAAAGCCGATTCGCTGCGGCCCAAGCAACAGCGGCGCAGTGCCAAGGCGCTGTTGGCGCAAATCAAAGCCGAAGGTTATGACGGTGGCTACAGCCAGCTCACCGCGTTTATCCGTGCCTGGCGAGGGGGACAGGGCAAGGCGTCGCGGGCCTTTGTGCCGCTGACCTTTGCTCTTGGCGAGGCGTTTCAGTTTGACTGGAGCGAGGAAGGCTTGCTGGTCGGCGGCATTTACCGGCGTATGCAGGTGGCACATCTGAAGCTGTGTGCCAGCCGTGCGTTCTGGCTTGTGGCGTATCCGAGCCAGGGCCATGAGATGTTATTTGACGCCCATACACGCTCGTTCGGCTCCTTGGGCGGCGTGCCGCGCCGGGGCATCTACGACAACATGAAGACCGCCGTCGACAAGGTCAATAAGGGCAAAGGCCGGGCGGTGAATGCGCGCTTTGCGGTGATGTGCGCGCATTACCTGTTCGATCCGGACTTCTGCAACGTCGCCGCTGGTTGGGAAAAGGGCATCGTTGAAAAGAACGTGCAAGACAGCCGCAGGCGTATCTGGCTAGACGCCCAGGACTGCCAGTTTCACTCCTTCGAGGAACTCAATGCCTGGCTGGGCCAGCGCTGCCGCGCGCTTTGGAACGAGCTGACGCACCCTCAATACAGCGGGCTGAGTGTGGCCGAAGTGCTGGAGTTGGAGCGCGCTGAACTGATGCCTGTGCCAGCGCCATTCGACGGTTACGTCGAGCGGCCTGCGCGGGTCTCCAGCACCTGCCTGGTCAGCGTCGGGCGCAACCGCTACTCGGTGCCGTGTGAGTATGCGGGTAAGTGGGTCAGCAGCCGTTTGTATCCGACGCGAATCGAGGTGGTGGCTGACGACGCGCTGATCGCCAGCCATGTCCGCTTGCTGGATCGCGACCAGGTCAGCTATGACTGGCAGCACTACCTCCCGCTGATCGAACGCAAGCCCGGTGCGCTGCGCAACGGCGCGCCCTTTGCTGATCTGCCGGCGCCGCTGCGTCAGCTTAAGCACGGTCTGGGGCGTCATGCCGGCGGTGACCGGATCATGGCGCAAGTTCTGGCTGCCGTACCGGTCGCCGGGCTCGATGCGGTGCTGGTGGCTGTTGAGCTGGTACTGGAAAGCGGCAGCCTGAGCGCCGAACACATCCTCAATGTCGTGGCGCGCCTGGCCGCGACCGAACCACCACCCAGCGTCGAAACCCACTTGTCGCTCAAGGAAGCCCCCGTCGCTAACACGGCGCGCTACGACCGCCTGCGTGGCCAGACCGAGGAGATCGGTCATGCGTGATTTGATGGCGGAACTCAAGGAGCTGCGCCTGCACGGCATGGCCACGGCCTGGGCGGAGTTGACTGCGCAGGGTGAGTCGAACACAGCCTCGTCCAAGTGGCTGCTCGAACACCTGCTGGAACAAGAGCACACAGATCGCGCCATGCGCTCGGTGAGCCACCAGATGAACATGGCCAAGCTGCCGATGCACCGCGACCTGGCCGGCTTCGACTTCAGCGCCTCCAGCGCAGACGCTCGTTTGATCAGCGAACTGGCCAGTCTGGCCTTTACCGACACCGCGCAGAACGTGGTGCTGATCGGTGGGCCTGGCACCGGTAAAACCCACCTGGCCACTGCGCTGGCCGTGTCCGGCATCACCCGGCACGGCAAGCGCGTGCGCTTCTACTCCACGGTCGATCTGGTCAATCTGCTGGAGCGCGAAAAGCACGACGGCAAAGCCGGGCGGATCGCCCAAGCTCTGCTGCGCATGGATCTGGTCATCCTCGACGAACTGGGTTATCTGCCCTTCAGCCAGGCCGGCGGTGCGTTGCTGTTTCACCTGCTATCCAAGCTGTACGAACACACCAGCGTGGTGATCACCACCAACCTGAGCTTCGCCGAATGGTCGAGCGTGTTCGGCGACGCCAAGATGACCACCGCCCTGCTGGATCGGCTGACCCACCACTGCCACATCGTCGAAACCGGTAACGAGTCCTATCGCCTGCAACACAGTAGCTTGGCGGCCCAGGCCAAGATCAAATCACGGGAGCGAAAGCGTAAGGGCGGCCAGGAACCGGAGGACGATGAGCCGTTCTGATTTCATGGCGACGACGGCCTGCTACATGGCTGCGTGTGGCAGGTCTTAAACAACTGAACTGGGCTAGCGAAGGAGTGGGGGCAACAGCAGCTGCGCTGGTAGACTTATCCACAGTTGCTGGTAACAAAATCAGCAATCCGCCCTGGGTCAAATTTCAATCGGCAGGGTGGGTCAATTTTCCATCAGCGCCAACACACTAAGCAACCATCAGAAAATTTTGACTGTACGCCAAAAAATTCGCATCTACCAGCATCTAAACAGGCGTTGCAGGGCAATCGCATGAACGCCTGCCGATTTGAATGAGTCCTTTCCCAGCGGGCATCCTGAGCGCCTCTCTACTCAGGATGCCCTGCAATGTCGCATCACATACCAATCTCCGATGTTCTGGTCGCCATCAATGATCCCCGTCAGCAGGGCAAGATTCGTCACGACCTGGTCGAAACACTGGTCGTGGCTATCTGCGGCGTGCTTGCCGGCGCTGACACCTTCATCGAAATCGAACTCTGGGCTGAGCAGCGGCTGGACTGGTTCCGCCGTATTCTGAAACTACCCCACGGCATTCCCTCACACGACACCTTTGGACGGCTATTCAGCCTGATCGATCCAGAGGAGTTCGAGCAGGCCTTCCGCTGTTGGGTTGCGGCGATCCTACCGGCCCTTTCTCCGCAAGTGGTTGCCCTAGACGGCAAGACCAGTCGCCGCTCCGGCAAGAAAAACACGGCCCCGTTGCACCTGGTCAGCGCTTTTGCGGCTGATTCAGGGCTGATTCTCGGGCAGAGGGCGACCTCCCAGAAGTCCAACGAGAAGACCGCCATTCCTGAGCTGCTGGCCACACTGGCGCTTGAGGGCTGCACCGTGACGATCGATGCCATGGGTACCCAGCCGGACATTGCACAGGCCATTCTCGATCGCGGGGCGCACTATCTGCTGGCCATCAAGGGAAACCAGCCGAAGCTGGCCGAAGCGATCGATGACTTCGCTGACACCTTTTTGGACGGCGATCCTGCCCGGGTACCCCATGCGCACTTCGAGCATGTCGAGAAGGACCATGGCCGGCTGGAGGTTCGTCGCTGCCATGTTTTCGACCAACTCCAGTGCCTGCCACAGCCAGAACGCTGGCCAGGACTGCGCACTTTCGTGATGCTGGAGTCCGAGCGGACTGTGGGCAACCAGACCAGCCTGGAGCGCCGTTACTACATCAGCAGTCTTGCTCCGGATGCAGAGCGCATCGCACATGCCATCAGGGCGCACTGGGGCGTGGAGAACCGCGTCCACTGGTGCATGGATGTCATTTTTGGTGACGATCAGATGCGGATCCGAACCGGGCATGCTGCCCACAACATGGCCGTTCTCAAGCAACTTACATTGAATTTGATCCGGTTGGATCCGGTCAAGCGCAAGGGTGGCATCAAGGCACGAAGGCTGATTGCTGCAACCTCTGATGATTATCGGGCTGAACTATTAGGTCTCAGGTGAGCTTCATGCGATTGCCTTGACAGGCGTTGTTGATTATCATAAAACACTGACACTGTATTATATAATCGTGCTTTTGTGTTATTTTTTTAATATTTACTGATTACGTACTTGCTTAACCACTCAGTTGCGCTAGAACTAATAGACGCGAAATTTAAATCTCTAATTTTCCAACACTTAGTAAAACCTCGTTTGCCATCCCACTACCATTGTAGGAGCAAATCAGGAGACATAAAAAATTAGCGGTAGCGTGCCTGGCCCTCTAGATAAGTATTGGAGACTGTAATGAAGTTTGAAAAGTCACAGACAGCAATCGACCACCTGACTCCCGAGCAACACCGAATTACCCAGGAGGCGGGCACCGAAAGGCCCTTCACGGGCGAGTACAACGACAACAAGGAGCCTGGCATCTACGTCGACATAGTGTCGGGAGAGCCACTGTTCGCTTCGACGGACAAGTTCGATTCGGGTACTGGCTGGCCCAGCTTCACCAAGCCGATCGTTTCGGCAAACGTGAACGAGGTGCGGGACAGCGCACACGGCATGGTCCGGACGGAGGTCAGGTCAGTACACGCAGACAGTCATCTCGGCCATGTGTTCCCCGATGGTCCTTCCGACCGCGGCGGTCTGCGGTACTGCATCAACTCAGCGTCCCTTCGCTTCATCCCGCGCGACGAGATGGAGTCCGAGGGATACGGTGAATATCTCGATCAAGTAGAGGAGGCTTAACATGCATCAGCGCGCTGTTCTCGCAGGAGGATGTTTCTGGGGCATGCAGGATCTGATCCGCAAGCGGCCCGGCATCATCTCGACCCGTGTGGGTTACACGGGCGGCGATATTCCGAACGCCACGTATCGTAATCACGGCACGCATGCCGAGGGGATCGAGATTGTCTTCGACCCGACAGTGACGAGCTACCGGAACATCCTGGAATTCTTCTTCCAGATCCACGATCCGACGACGCTGAACCGCCAGGGCAATGATCGT
The DNA here is from genome assembly GCF_059862355.1 of Pseudomonas sp. MF09150. Taxonomy (NCBI): domain Bacteria; kingdom Pseudomonadati; phylum Pseudomonadota; class Gammaproteobacteria; order Pseudomonadales; family Pseudomonadaceae; genus Pseudomonas; species Pseudomonas sp. MF09150. The sequence continues at coordinate 40,814 of NZ_JCBCUS010000018.1, forward strand.
GGGCTCTCCTACCGGTCGGGCATCTATTATGTCGACGAGGAGCAGAAGCGCGTCGCCGAGGATACGATCGCCGATGTGGATGCCTCGGGGCTGTGGGATGGCAAAGTGGTGACCGAGGTCCAGCCGGTCGGCGAGTTCTGGGAGGCCGAGCCCGATCACCAGGATTATCTGGAGAAGCGCCCGGGCGGCTACACCTGCCACTTCGTCCGTCCCGGCTGGGTGCTTCCGAAGCGCCAAAAGGTTGACGACGTACAGCCAGCGGCCGGGACCGCGGCGGAATAGGCTTCACTGCCGTTGCCACTGCGCCGATCCGGTCCGCAATCTTCGTGACCGCGTCGTTCAGCGACGCGGTCATCGAACCCTACTTCAGAGTGACGGCTCGTTCCAGTCAGTCGCCATCGCAACACCAGGATCGCAGATTTATGCCAGACCTCTCGTCCTTTCCGATCACGCAGCGCTGGCCGGCATCTCATCCCGATCGCCTGCAACTCTACGCAGCCCCTACGCCCAATGGCGTCAAGGTCTCGATCATGCTTGAGGAGACTGGCCTGGCGTACGAGCCCCACCTGATCGACATCTCGAACAACGAGTCGAAGGATCCGGCGTTCGTGTCGCTGAACCCGAACGGACGCATACCGGCGATCATCGATCCGGCTGGCCCTGACGGTAGACCCATCGCCTTATGGGAATCCGGTGCGATCCTCCTCTATCTGGCCGACAAGACGGGTCAGTTCATCTCCACCGAACCAGGCCAGCGTTACGAGACCCTAGCGTGGGTGTTCTTTCAGATGTCGGCCATCGGGCCGATGTTCGGTCAGCTCGGCTTCTTCCTGCGATTTGGCGGCAAGGACTATGAGGACAAGCGGCCGCAACAGCGCTTTATCGACGAATCCACGCGTCTGCTGGGGATTCTGGATCGCCGGCTGGAAGGCCGCGACTGGATCGTCGACGACTATTCGATCGCGGACATCGCGACGCTCGGCTGGGTGAATGCGCTGGTGGAATTCTACGCTGCGGGTGACATCCTTGGCCTCAGCAGCTTTTCGAACGTCCGCGCATGGCTTGGACGCGGGCTGGCTCGACCGGCCGTCCAGCGTGGCCTCCACATTCCCGCGAGGCCAGCATGAGCATCATCGCCGCCTATTATTACAACGAAGGCAAGCGAGTTCGCGAAATCGCGCTCGATGAGCACGTCAAGTTGGGCGAGAGTCGCTCGGGCTTCTGCTGGATCGCGCTTAGCGAACCCACCCCCGAGGAACTACTCGCGATCCAAAGGACATATAATCTTCATCCGTTGGCGATCGACAACGCGATGCACCCGCTGTGCCCGCCCAAGCTCGAGGTCTACAACGATGAGTTGTACGTCGTCGCGCAGACCGCCGAGCTGGTCGGCGACCGGATCAGCTACGGCAAGATGGCGATCTTCACCGGTCACAATCACCTTATCACCGTGCGGCACGGCAATGCCGGAGCGCTGGGCAAACTTCGGGAGCAACTCGAGGCATCGCCGACGCAGTTCGGCAAGGGTGTCGACTATGTGCTGCACGCGATCTTGCATCGCGTGGTCGACCAGTATCTGCCCATCTTCGAAATGATCGAGGACGACGTCCTGGCGATGGAGCGACGGTCGCTGCACGATTTCCTCGGGCCAGAAGAGGTGGCGCGAATCTTCGAACTAAGGTCCGAACTCACGCGGTTCCAGCGCACGCTCGGGGCTATGGCCGAGCTGGTGCGAAAGCTCGTTCGCGGCCACTTTCCCTGCATCAGCGCCGAAATGACACCATATTTCCACGACGTCGCGGACCATGTCCACCGCGTGCAGTCCATGGTCGACGGCCTCCTGCTTGTCCTGTCCACGGTCTTTGAGGCCAGCAGCCTTCTTGAAGCGCAAAGGACGGGGGTGATCACCCGCCAGCTGGCGGCTTGGGCGGCAATACTGGCAGTCCCGACGGCGATCGCTGGAATATACGGCATGAACTTTAAGCACATGCCGGAGCTGGACACGGCCTACGGATACTTTGTCGTGCTCGGAGTGATAGCGATATCGTGCGTTTTCCTATTTGTGCGCTTCAAGAAGGCTAAGTGGCTGTGAATACTGCCCATCGTTTTCTTCGCCGTCATCTGACGGTTACAGCGGGCCTTATACGGAAGCTTGTCCAATCCAACTCAAGATGAAGGTGCGTCCATGACATAGCAGCTGACCGACGCTCTACAAGCAGTTCAGTCCTTCATCGCCAAGGGCTAAGACCGCGAATAGCGCGTCAAGGACAGCAATCTCGTCGATCTCGAGCCAGGATCAACCATCGGTCCGTGCGGCATCTGCGTCGACGCGGCGTTTCGCCTCGGAAGCGGTGATGATGGCGATAACGCCTCCACCCTCTACGCGATCACCGATCCGGCGACCGAGCATAAGGGCCTGTTGATCGACGTGTTCGATGAAATCTGCTACCGCGACCCAGTTCAAGAGTCGGGACCTCAATGTAGAAGAAGTTGACTAACGAGCATTCGCGTCATCCGATCAAGCAAGCTGGAGACATTTATGAAAGCCATTGGTTACAAGGTTCCGGGACCCATCGCCGCGGATGCCGCGCTGGTCGACATCAATCTGCCTCGGCCTGTCGCTGCAGGATACGATATCCTGGTTGAGGTGAAGGCCGTCTCGGTCAACCCGGTCGACTACAAGGTCCGCAACAGCACGCCGCCGGCAGATGGCGATTGGAAGGTGCTGGGATGGGATGCCGCCGGGATTGTGCGCGAGGTCGGCCCCGACGTCACGCAGTTCGAGTTAGGCGACGAGGTCTATTATGCCGGATCGATCACACGGCCCGGTACCAATGCGGAGTTCCATCTCGTCGACGCCCGGATTGTCGGTCACAAACCTGCGTCGCTCTCCTGGGCGGAAGCGGCGGCGCTGCCGCTGACGACGTTGACGGCCTGGGAGGCGATGTTCGACCGCCTGGACGTGGCGAAGCCCGTACCCGGTGCGGCGGAGGCGATCCTCATCATCGGTGGCGCGGGCGGGGTTGGGTCGATCGCCGTCCAGATCGCGCGACAGCGCACGGACCTCACCGTCATCGCCACAGCCTCTCGACCGGAAACCCAAGAGTGGGTAAGAGGGCTTGGAGCTCACCACGTCATCGACCATTCTCGTCCGCTCGCGCCACAGATCGCCGAACTCGGCATCGGTGCTCCCGCTTTCGTCTTTTCGACCACACATACCGAGCAACATGTCGCCGACATCGCCGAACTGATCGCCCCACAAGGACGGTTCGGACTGATCGACGATCCCAAGGCATTCGATATCATGGTTTTCAAGCGCAAGGCGGTGTCGATCCACCACGAGCTGATGTTCACGCGGTCGATCTACGGCACGCCCGACATGAATGAGCAGGGCGAGATTCTGGATGCGATGGCAGCGCTGGTTGACGACGGCAAAATCCGCACGACGCTGACCCGGCGACTGTCGCCGATCAATGCCGCCAATCTGAAGACGGTGCATGCACTGATCGAAAGTGGCGCGGCTAAAGGCAAGATCGTCCTCGAAGGCTTCTAACGACCGCGATCGCCAAACATCTTGTCCAACCTCAAAAAGCCGAACGGGTTATGCCCCAGCGATGAGAATCCCATGACCAAATCTATTGCCACCGCCTCGATCAACCGCGAAACCGCAGTCGCCCTCATCGACGCGGCGCTCGCTGCGGCCCGTGCCATCGGCATCCCGGCTGCCGTCGCCGTCGTCGACGCCACCGGTAACCTGCGCGCGTTCGAGCGCACCGACGATGCGCCGTTCCTTACCGTCGATGTTGCCATCGACAAGGCCTGGAGTTCCGCCTCGTTTGGGTTCCCGACCCATGTCTGGAACGACTATGTGACCAACGATCCAAAAGTGGCGCCGCTAGCCTATCGCCCTCGGATGGTCGCTGTCGGCGGCGGTTATCCGATTCTGGAGGATGGGAAGTTGATCGGCGGCATAGGCATCTCCGGAGGCAACTATCAGCAGGATCAGGATGCGTGCGTCGAGGCACTCATGAAAATCGGGTTCCAGTTGCCAGCCTGACGACTGTGAGGCCATCACCGGTGGTAATGGCCAACAGATCCAACCTTTGAGAGGCCTAATGATGGAAGCGTTCGTCGTCTTTACGCGGGAAGAAACCAGCGACCCACATGCACTCGCAACCTATTCTGCAGGCGTCGGACCATCGTTCGATGGTCACGACGTTACCTTTCTCGCCGCTTATGGCGCGATCCAGCATTTGGAGGGGCCGCCCATCGAAGGGGCCGTAATCTTGCGTTTCCCGACGATGCAGGCCGCTCGCGACTGGTATGACAGTCCCGCCTACCAAACCATCGCTGCTCAACGCTTTGCCGGTTCCCGTTACCGCGCCTTTATCATTGAAGGGCGGCGGTGACATACCGACAGAAGCACTTCGGCGCTGACCACGAGGTATCGGCGTGTGAACTCGCATCTTGGGAATCTGTGGGGGGGACCAAGACAGCGGCGCTAGGGGCTCATATCGTCGATCGGATCAGAGAGTTGCTCGGCGAGAATGGGTTATCTATTGCCGAGCTGACGGAGCGGAGCCGCCCTCTCCCAACGGATTGATTCAATCGTTGACGCTCCTCCTATCCGGATCCGGGTTTTCGCACGCTGATCAACAGAGTTACAGCGCGCAACGCCTGTAGTGGGCATCAGGGGATGGGTGGCAATCAGGATGATTGCCCACCTTCCAACGATTAACCTTGCTCAAGTTGCTTCACTAGTCGCTCCGCGTCGAGATGGAAGTCCGAGAAAACAATGCTACCGCCAGCGTCGATAACCGTAAACCACGGAGTTCCTCGTGTGCGGTAGTCTTCCATGAAGGTTGGAAACGGCGAGCCGGTCGGTTGCTCGTCGTGACCGAAAACGATAGGAAGCTCATACTTGAGCTGGTTCACGCGCAACTTCTCGAAGGTATTCTCATGCGTTCCTTCGAAGACGGTCTGGATCACTGCGAACCCCACGTCTTTTGAGCTCAACGCTGCATGCAACTTTTGTAGCGTCGGAAACCCATGCAAATGGCAACCTTGGCACCAATGCTGGAAGGCAAACAAGATTTTCGGGCCGGGCCCGATATCTGACAGTTTGAACGGCGCGATACTTTCCCCATCTTTGCCAATCCATTTTTGCACCCGCAGCTCAGGCGCTTGTCGTTCGATCTCGTTCATCTGATCCTCCAACCCCGATACAGAAGCTTAGTGGATGATCGCGCGTCGCGACGGTGCGCGAACGTCCGACCTTATTTTCCCTATTTCCTGAAGCCAGAATAGATCAGATCGACATTTCGTCCTTAATATACTCAAGCTGCCGGCGAGCGCGAACTGGGCAACCATGCGCTGGTGAGCCTTGAGCTTTGCACGCTGCCCATCCGTTTGAGAGCGAACCTGCAACTTCCGCTCCGCATACCGCAGATCAGCGTACGCAGCCTTGGGGTTATCTACCCTATAGCCATTGGGTATTGGGAATCATGCTGGCCTGACGCTATGTTCGATACGCGATTTTTTACGATGATAGAGCATCTGTATCTGATTTTTAGTCGATTGGCTTATTCGGCGGATGTGCGGGCAAATGCTTTACGCAGAGTACTGAAATGAAGGCCGGCTTCGGTCTGCCGTATCGAGCAAGAGGGGTCACTATGGTCACCAGAGGTTTCACCGGTCGCGGTTCAGGCGACCAGTCCGATCGGATTCCGCCAGGTCAGCATCTGGTGGAGGATTTCCCTGTTCTGTCGGCCGGCCCTACGCCGAGGGTAGAGCCCTCCGACTGGAAATTCACAGTCAAAATTGGTCCGAAGCCCGTCAAAACGTGGAATTGGGGCGAATTCAACACTCTACCAAAGACCCAGGTGACAAAGGATATTCACTGCGTCACCTCTTGGTCCAAACTGGATACCGTTTGGGAGGGTGTACTCATTGAAGACATCCTTGCAGATGCAGAGCTTGATCGGCCTACCGATTTCGTCTTGGCGCACTGCTACGATAATTATTCGACAAACGTCCCTCTGACGGATCTGCTTTCCGGGAAAGCGATGGTCGCCCTCAGTTATGCGGGCAAGCCACTTTCCCGCGATCATGGGGGGCCGGCGCGTCTTCTAGTGCCGCACCTTTACTTCTGGAAATCCGCCAAATGGGTGAATGCGCTGCAATTCACGACGCGTGACGAGGCCGGCTTTTGGGAGCTGCACGGCTATCACATCTACGGCGATCCGTGGCGCGAACAACGATACACCCATGACTGAAAACGAAGCGCAAGTCCGTTCGTGGCAATCATGCGTGATCGACGACATCATCCAGCAAACACCGAGTATCAAGAGCTTCTTCCTTCGGTTGAGCAAGCCGTTCGCGCACACCGCAGGTCAGCACGTCGATATCCGGCTGACCGCGCCCGACGGCTACAGTGCAATGCGCAGCTACTCGATCGCGTCATCGGCAGTTTCGACCCCGATCGTCGAGATAGCTATCGAGCGCATGCCGGATGCCGAAGTTTCGCCGTTTTTTCACGACATCGCGGCGATTGGTGACGAAATCGAAGTTCGCGGTCCGCTCGGTGGCCATTTCCTTTGGCCTGAGCCTGCCATAGATCCGGTTCTGTTGATCGGGGGAGGCTCCGGCCTCGTGCCGTTGATGGCAATGATCCGGCAGCGCCGCGCATTGGCCCAAGCCGTTCCGACAGCGTTGCTCCTGTCCGCACGAACCGCCGAGGACGTTCTCTTCTCAGAAGAACTTCATTGCATCGAAATCAGCGATCCGGCGTTCGTCCTGGCGCTCGCGATTACGCGCGAGAAACCGGTTCGCGCATCGGACTTTGCGCGACGGATCGACGGCATGATGGTCCAAGAAATTCTAACCAGGCTTCAGGGAAAGCCGACGCAAGTGTTCGTCTGCGGGTCTAACGGATTCGTCAACATCGCAACCGATAGCGCGCTGCTGGCGGGCTTGGACGCCTCCATCATCAAGACGGAGCGCTACGGGGGCTAGCGGCGCGAGCTATCTCACGTCGCGCCGATCGTAGACGTGCGCCCTGGGAAGCTTTGGCGATCAACGTGAACCGTTTTGCCGAACACAGTCTTCGTACCCCCCGGCCTCTAGAACGCCTTCGCTCGCGATACCTGGCTCGACATCAAGCTCAATTTGAAAGTTCCTGCACTATCCGTCGTCCTGATATGCTCGACCAGCATGATGGGCGATTCGAGCGGGACCGCTTCCGTCCCAATCGAGGCTCGGTTACCTTAGAGCATCGGCTCGGCGCTACAGGAGGCGCGTGCGGCCTCTGCCTGGCGGTGAAAGCACTTTGGGCCATGTCGCCTGGATAGCGGCCAATCGTCAGCATCTGCTCCGATGTCGGCCAAGGTGCAGTCGCCATCTTTGAACGCCGCGAATTGGAGATCAACGCCATGACAGCGATCCGCGTGCAACTGCCGGAGATGCAATATGACAACTGATGTATTGCTGTACACCACGAATTGGTGCCCGTTCTGCCGCCGAGCGAAGGCGCTCCTCAAGGAAAAGGGCGTGCGATGGAAGGAGCTCGATATTGAGGCGGATCCGGCTCACCGGCAGGCCATGGCGGAAGCGTCGGGGCGAAGCTCCGTGCCGCAGATCTTCATCAATGGCACCCTTATCGGTGGCTCCGATGAGCTATTCGCGCTCGATGTCAGAGGCGAGCTCGACAAACTTCTCGGGCGCAACCCGCCTGCCACCTGAGGAGGTGCGGCTTGGGGCAGCCAGCCCGCGAGCCTTCGCCGGTTGATGAATACAAAAGGAGAGTCCGTTGGTCTCAGCCATCTGGAAAGACACTACTATCGCCACAAGCGACGAAACAGTCATCGTCGAGGGAAATCACTACTTCCCACCGTCAGGAGTCGACCTGAGCCTGCTTGAGATGAGCCCGCACACATCTGTCTGTCCGATCAAAGGCGCCGCGCGCTTCTTTCATGTTCGCGCGGGTGACGCGCTCAACGTGAACGCCGCTTGGACCTATCCCGCCCCCACTCCGGATGCCGAGGGTATCCGGGATTACATCGCTTTCTGGAAAGGCGTGGACGTTGCCTAGCAGACTGGACGGACGACTTCGCTGATAGCCATGCGGGCGCCGACATCTCAATTATCCTGCCCACCCCGGGCCTCGTCGGCTGCAGGAATCTGCCCGGCACCTTAGCGCGACCCGGCACTGGCGGTCTCGCACCCGCCGCGCCTCTGTTCTATCAATAAGGATGGATGACATGGAGCATTCCGAGTTCGATGCCGCTTTCGCGAAGCTTGCGGAGGGATACAGAGAAGGGACTTATGAAGGCCGGCGTTTCAGCTTGATCGTCCGGCGATCTGGGGACGGACGTCGCAACAGTCTGTTCGCCAGGGAGTTGGACGGGACTGACATTGTCAGCTTCAACCTCTTCCGCGTTACATCAGATAGGACATTGTTGAAGCCGTGCGAAATGTCCGCCGAAAAGGTCGTAGCGTTCGTGCTGGAGTTCCGACCGGACACCTGACGGGCAGAAGAAGATCCCGGCCAACCGGCGCGCCTGCGACGGCCGGCTATCTAAGGCTGCGCAAGCCTATAGCCGCAGCTCATTGCACTTCGTCTGGCGAGGAATTCAACATCGATACGTCGCCATCCGCGGGGATATCGGTACAGGCGCCCGTGTAAGCCAGATTGAGAAATCCTAAGCGATGACTAACACCAATGACGCCACCCTTCCGACACATTCTATTCTTGAGGAATGCACAGCGATGGCTGTCGTCAACGCTCTGAAGATTATTCTGAAGAACAGCTACGCGATCTACCTTAAGACAAAAAATGCCACTCGGGCGCATCCCGCCCCTACTTCAGGGACTTTCACTTGCTTCTCGCTCTGTCACTCACAGCATCGGCACGCCCATGACGCATGGTATCCAGGCCTCATAATTTTCCCATATAACCTTCTTGTCTTTTGCGCACCCAGAAAGACTCGAGGCTTTAACTGGACAGATGAGCCCTCGAGGGTAGTGTTCACCTGATTGGCTTTCTCATATCTGATGTTGATTCGCACAGTGTGCCAACCAGGTGATAGTTTCAAAAAACCTGCGCTTCAGAGCGAATTAGACGATCTTCGATAAGAGCGATCCGCCTCAAAATCCAAAACATCTAACATTGTCCTAGAGCCATATTTGTACCTAGTACTATGGCGCTCCCATTAACACATTTGATGATGCACAGAAAACTTAGCTCATGATAGCTTTCAGCTAACAGCTATTCGGAAGCCCGAAAGGATTCAACCGTTTAAGCGTGAACCGTCGATTATAAATACTTTCGTAAGTTAGCTTTAAAGGACGCTTTTAGTCCTTGTAAATACGCATTACGACTCCACAGCTACCAAATCCATACGGCGCCAGCAACCATTAAAACACCCGACACTACTAAAACAATAGTAGAGGCGCGATTGCTGCCTTTCAAAGTATGACCAACACCCACATCCATAACTAGGTGTCGAATTCCGGCTACGAGATGATAAATAAATGAAGAGTATACCAACCAGAAACTAACTTTGCCGAAAGGTGAAGAAAAAATCTCCTTGACTTCATTAAAACCCTTTTCTGACTCCAACGATTTGCTCAGCATATACAGTATCAGTCCCAGAAAAATAAAGAGCATAATTCCTGAAATCCGGTGCAGAATCGATGTAAGCGCCGTGAGAGGAAGCTGAATGGTTCGAATATCAAGATTAACCGGCCGCTTTTTATTCATTTTGACTCCAGTCAACAATTCTAGTGGGGGATTTCAGTTTTCGATCTCATTCATCATAGCAGCTGTAACTAAGGCTGGCGGCGACAATAATGGAGATATTCGGGGCTTACGTTGCATTTTGAGGTCGCAAGTGCATGTGCGTAAATTGAAGCAAATTGCAAGGTTATGCCCAATAGGTAGCTAGCTTATTAATTTAACAAAAGTGACGTGTGTCGTTCTGCAGGGCATGCTGTTCCCCAACCCTGGAAAACCTATCCTCTTTAACACGTCAAAGTCGATTGATAGGCTTGCTGCAACAGCTATCTGCCCGGTTGAAGTCGAAGATCGATGTATCTGTAGGGTTTGGAAATAAATGCGGGCGCCCACCGCACTCACGGCTCAGTTACCATTCTTTGTGCATCGCGGCCGCGCGGCTAGTTGGTAGCTGTTCTAAGCCTAGTCAGTGCCGCCCTTCGCCCCAAGCCCCATAGTCAGATTTGAGAAATGACAGTAGGCGATGCCGCAACGCGCTTCATCGACCTATGTAAAACGACTCCTTTATCGAAATAGTGCACTCATCGCTCTCCACGGCGATCCCTTCATCGCGAATTGCACCGCCCAAGACGATCTGCACTGAAATCAATACTTTCTGATGCCTCTTGATTAGAGATGCCAGCCATAATCATCTCATCGCCAACGCATACGGCGTTCGGCAGCCAACACACTCTCACTCACTACTGGAAGCTCAGACATGAAAACCATAGGCATTGAAAACTCGAAGTCCAGCGTACAGGCCCACTTAACGCTTGGAACCAAAACTATGGGGCTAGGTATCTATGGCGCGTACTTGGCTCTCGCTATTATTTACTTCTGGTTCGGCGGCATGAAATTTACCCACTACGAGGCCGAGGGCCTGGTTCCACTGGTGAGCAACAGCCCGCTTTTGGGATGGGTGTATAGCATTTTTTCGGTCGACATGTTCTCCAGCCTGCTCGGCATACTAGAGATTTCGATCGGCACTCTGATCGCAGGCCGCATGCTGTCGCCCAAACTATCCGTGGTAGGAGGCGCTCTGTCTGCAGGCCTGTTCTTCACAACCCTTAGCTTTATGTTTTCCACTCCGGGCGTCATTGAGCCTAGTTTAGGGTTTCCGGCGATTTCCGTTGCGCCAGGTCAGTTTCTGCTTAAAGACTTAGGGTTGCTTGCTGTTTCGATATTTGTGGCAGGCCATTCGCTGGTTGAACTGGAAAAACGTAAAATTAATGCATAATTTTTTCAATGGCTTAAGGCAGTAATGCCTTAGGCCTTTTTGCCATCATTTTCCCCCGCCAGATCTTTCAACCAGTCACGAGGGCTCAACCCCGTCTTGCGTCTAAATGCGCGAGACAGCGCCGAAGGACTTTCGTAGCCGACTTGAGCTGCAATCAGCGTAATCGAGCGCCCTTCTCGCATCAGCTTCTGAGCCAGGCTAACTCGCCAACTCAACAAATAATCAGCAGGCGTCTGTCCGATGACACTCTTGAAATGCACGGCATACGCAGCGCGTGACATATTTGACTCACTGGCCAGCTCTGCTATTGACCAGGCATGTTCCGGGGAGTTGTGCATCTGTAAAAGCGATCGGGCAAGCCGCATGTCGGCCAGTCCAGCCATCATTCCGGTGCGCAACTGGTGATGATCGAGCAGGTAACGGAGCAACAGAATGATTAGGAGCTCAAATAAGCGCTCAAGCGCGGCTTCCCTTCCACAATGCACATTTGCCGCCTCGGCAAACATCCACTCCAACGTGTCTGCCAGCATGGGCAGATCATCGAGTGCGAGCACCAAACAGTCCGGTAATGAAGCCGACAAAGGATTATCAATTCCGCCCTCAAACTCCATGGAAGCACACAACAACTTTGCGCCATCGGACTCACCCGCAAACAATTGATGCTTGGCGGGGCGTGGCATAAAAATCAAGCTAGGGCGAGTGAGCTGCAAATCCTTGCGATCGGGACCAAGCAACGTCACGCTGCCGGCCTGAAGCAGATGGATATAACCTCGCCGCTCGGCGCCATCGTAAGATGCAGAGCCGCATAGGTCGCCGTCATAGAACAGATTGGCCCGCACGCCGAACCGCGAGAGCAAATTAGACAAACGATCCATTGGCCGATCCTTGACGAGTCAGAACGCACAGACCATACCATCTGCGTTGTCGTTCAGTGCCTGTAGCGAACATGCCGGCGTAAATCAGCCAACGGATAAAGTGATCACTGAGCAGCTCAGCCTCCCTTTCCAGTTCGGCTGTTAAAAAAACAACACCGTTGTTTGAAAGCACCAGCAAATCAAGTGCTCACTCTTCTATTTTACGGGGTTGTACGCCGGAATCCCAGAAATTTCCGTCAGCCCAGCTCCAGTCCCGCCACGAGCGCATCCAGGTCGATGAACTTGCCGTCAGTCTGGAAGGTGTAATGCCCGTTCAGCAGGATGTGCCGCCAGGCCGCTGGCGACATCTGCGTGATCAACGCCAGCGCCTTGGCATTGCCAGCTGCCTCGTACTTCGTCAGCAGCAGGGACAGGATCGCCGAGTTGTAGAAGATGATCGCGTTGCCGATCAGCCTGGCGCACTGGTTGCTGATCTCGATTTCGATGTCGGTGCGGCCGGTCAATTCCTTCTTCCCACCGACTTGGGCGATGGTCGAGCGTAGCTGGTGATAGGACTCAATGCGGTTCTGCGAGCGGTGAACATTACGCTCCAGTTGCGGGTCGCGCAGGTAGCGCAGTGTGTAGATACTGCGGATGAGCTTGTCGAACTCGAAGATTGCGCGCCGCGTCGGGTTCGGCGCCGTATAGGTGCACAGCTTGCGGATCAGCGTGCCCTGCGTCATTTCCTTCAGGCCCAGTGTGGCGACGATTCGGTCGATGTTCGCCTTCTCACCGACGATGAGTTGCCGGTCGATCTGGCCAGCCGGCCGGATCAGGCATTTCTCGTACAATGCCAGATCATCGGCGCAATACAGCTCCTGCAACTGGTCGTCGAGGTCGGTGAAGCGCGGCTCGAAACGAAGTCCGAACCAGTGCAGGATGGCGAAGTTGGCCTTGTTGATGCTGTGCATGTCGCCGGTGATCGCGCTCGGCACGATGTCCGACGTGTTGCGGTACCAGATGTCGAACACGTGGTGAGCCTCGTACTCGTGTGCGCCTATCAGGTAGCCGTTCAACGGCACGTGATTGCACAGCAGCGTGTAGGCGACGACGCCCTTGCCGCGGCCGAAATATTTGCGCGAGTAGCGCGCCTTCACAGTTGGTCGCTCGACGCCGAATTTCTGCCCATCAACGGCACCGTACAACGAATCGAGGTCGAACGAGTAATGCGGGAAGATCGGCAGTGCGGCGATGGCGTTGCTGATGCAATCGTTGGCCACATGTAGCGTCGCCTGGCGCAGGTACTGCTGGTAGGTACTCTCCAGGACGTGGTACGGGATGTCGCTGGTACGTGCCATAACCTGGTTGCCGTGGTTCATGGCTTGGGCAATGATCACCGCCATCAGACTGTCGGCGTCGGCTACCTTCTTCGCATAGCGTGGCTGCAATGGTGTCAGCGCCGACAGGAACTGGCACTGGCCGTTGACGAAGCGAAACACGTCGGCGACATCGCAGTATGGCAGTTGCTCGTAGAGAGCTTGCTCGCGCGCCTTCTGGTTCTCCCCCTTGGGCTTGCGCCAGGTCAGTCTCTGCGTGTCCTTGTCGTATTCCAGGTGCGTCAGCTTGCCCTGTTTCAGCTCGCGATTGAACGCCACCCATTGCGCACGCAACTCGGCCGCCAGTGCATCGAGCTGGGCACTGACCGGCTGCCGCAGGAAGGGGATGTCCATCTGCGCGAGCACGGCGGCTTTCTCGTCCATCGAAACCAACTCGTCGGACAAATGCCGGTGCTGCAAGCTGTCGTCAATGTAGAGCTCGCCCGCCTGGAAGCGTTTCCTGACCTGACGGTAAAGCCAGAATTCGTAACGATCGGCATGCAGGCCTGTCGGCGTGCCTTCGGCATCGAACATCAGCAGGTACGGACGCAAGCGTTTCGGCAGCGTTGCCGCCGGACATTCGTCGAGTGGCCGTTGTGATAGGCGCTGCTGCTTGGCGAACACGCTCTTGGCCCAAGTCAGCGCCGCGAGCCATGGGTTATCGGGGGCCGTGCCGGCGAAGTCGAGCGCGACGTACAGCGGCCGTAGATGGCGTCGAATGCGTTCGGCCAGGCCGTCCACCGCCTGCCAGTGCAGCGCCAGTTTGTTCAGTGGCTTGACGCTCATGCGCTGCGCCGTGTTTTGCAGCAATTCCCTGGACATGATTTTGTAGGCGCGTTGGCGCACCTCGCCGAACGGCGTCGGATCGGCCACGCTGTCGTCCACGTACAGCGACAGCAGGCGGCCAACCTGCGGCGTTTCCTGATGGCGTCGCAGCTGTTCGGCGACAAAGGACTGTTTCGCACCCGTGCGGCTCTCGTCCTCAAGTTTTTTCATGTGGAAGGCCATCGCGTCGACCAGGTTGTCGGTGAGCTGCCGGTAACGTACCCAGGCATAGCACAGCAGGTAGAGCCGGGTCTGCTCCGCCTTCAGGTGGCGCAGGTCATGGACGGTATAGAAGTTCGCCAGGCTCGCGTAGTACAGCAGGTTCTGCTGCGAGATGCCGAGCTTGGGCAGCAGCGCCTTGGCGATCCCGTGCAAGGACTTCAGCGTGGCGCGCTTCTCGCGCTCCCCTGCCATCTGACGCCAGCCGAAATCTTTAGCGTCCTGCTTGAGCGCTGCCAGTTGAGACAGGGTGTCGTCACGCACCAGGAGCTGGCCCAGCGCAGCTTTGGCCGATTCGTCCAACACTTCTGCCAGCAAGCCGCCCAAGCGCCTGCGTTCGGTGGACAGGGCTTCACTGACCAGCTCTTGTAAGGTGGTGTGGCCGGGCCGGATGATTTTGTGCTCGCTGAGCCAAACGATCAGTTCGGCGGCCACGAATCCTGGCATTACGTCGCGCCGCACGATCTGTTCAGCCTGCTGTGCCAGTTGCGGCAGGAAGCTAGCCGCCCACGACCGGTAGCCGAACAGTTCGGCGATCTGACCCCTCTGGCTGTAGTGCTCATGCTTGGTGATCGCCTTGCGTTCGAACGCTTCGCCGTGGAAATAGCGACTCAGCACGAAGGCGCAATCGTCCTCGACCTCATGCCAATCGAAGCGGAAGAAAGCATGCTTGGCCTTGAAGTAGCCGATCTGCAAGACGCAATAGACTTGGGCCTGCAGGCTAGGCCGGCTGCTGGCGAACGCCAGTTCAGATTCGGTCAACGCCAGGTATTCCAGCCGCTGAGCATCGTCGAAGTCCGGTAGGCCGTACAAGGCTTCCTGCTCTGCGTCAGAAAAGACGGTGAGTAGCTTATTCTTGTTGCTCATCGACCGTCCTTCCCGCACCACGCCAACCTGCTCGCGTCAATGTTTCGATCAACGTAGTGCGCTTGACATTGAAGTTGCGGCACACCGCCGCCTTAGACATGCCGCCATCGAGCGCGGCGACGATGGCGTCCAGCTTCTCACCAGTGATCGCCTGCGGCCGGCCGCCGATCCGGCCGCGTTTGCGTGCGGCGGCCAAGCCCGCGACGACGCGCTCCTGAATCAAGGCGCGCTCGTACTGCGCGAGCGCACCGAACACCTGGAACAGGAATTCGCCCGAGGGCGTCGTAGTGTCCAGGTTCTCTGTCAGCGAGCGGAACGCCACCCGCTTGTCCTTGAGCGAAGTCACAATGGCGAGCAGGTGCGACAGCGAGCGACCGAGCCGGTCGAGTTTCCACACCACCAGCACATCGCCGGCTCGAACGAACTCAAGCGCCCGCGCCAAGCCGGCACGGTCATCCTTCGCGCCAGAGGCACGATCCTCAAACAGGTGACGCGGATCGACGCCGGCGGCGAGCAGCGCGTCGCGCTGCAAGTCCGTGCTCTGGCGGTCGGAGTCCGACGACACGCGCATGTAGCCAACCAACATAGGCGGATAACCATCAAAAACAGGTTTCCGCATAATAGTGAATAGCGATAGAGTTTTCCGTACATTTTTGAGGGGGTGTTGCACAGGTAGCACAGCGGCGGCTGACAGCCTGTCGCAAAACAAATGTTTTACGACACCTCCTTGAGGTTGCCGCGTTTACATCATTACCTGAACAGGTATAAAATTCCGTCATGACAAACAAAGAAAAACCGCTCGAATGGATCGCGAGCAGCCACAAGGATTTGATGGCGTTGCCGTCCGACGTGCGTCGCCGTTTCGGTTACGCGCTCTCGTTGGCGCAGATAGGCGATCAGGATGACGCAGCAAAGGTGCTCAAGGGGTTCGGTGGTGCCGGCGTGCTGGAGGTCGTCGAAGACGATGCCGGCGGCACCTATCGAGCGGTATACACGGTCAAGTTTGCGGAAGCGGTGTTCGTCCTGCACTGCTTCCAGAAGAAGAGCAAGAGCGGAATCGCCACGCCAAAGGCCGACATGGACATCATCCGCGCTCGGCTGAAGGTGGCCGAGGTATTGGCACAGGAGCTACGAAATGCAAAAACGAATCATTGAAGGCGTCGAGGTTCAGCGCAGCTCGGGCAACGTCTTTGCCGACCTTGGACTGCCTGACGCTGAAAAGCTCAAGATCAAGACCGGCCTGGTGGTCGAGATCAGGAGGGCCATGCGCGCCCTTGGGCTGACTCAACAAGCGGCGGCCAAACGCATGGGCATCCCGCAACCGAAGGTGTCGGGCATGATGCGCGGCGACTTCACCAATCTATCCGAACGCAAGCTGATGGATTGTCTGAATCGCCTCGGCTACGACATCGAAATCAAGGTACGGCCAGCAGCCGAGCCGATCGGGCATCTAACGCTCGCAACCGCTTAATCGGAGCTCTCCTGATGGCAGCCCGCATCACCGACGACGAATGGGACGAACTGACTCCCGAGAATTTCGATACCACGGCACTGCTGCGTGCAGTCGATGCCGTGGACGTGCTGCGCGGCGATTTGAATGACAGCGCAGACGGCGCACCTCCGCAACTGCGCACCGACCTGTTGAAGCTGCATCAACTGGCAATGGCCGCGTTCAACGAGGGATCACGCAGCCGAGTGGCTGAGCTATTTGATCTCGCCGTGGATCTTCAGGATCAGGTTGATCATCTGATGACCTCGCTGGAACAAGTGCAAGAAACCCTGTCCCGGTTGACGGCGCTCTACCCAGAAAGCCTGTCCTGAATGTTCTTGGAGACAACCACATCATGAGCCGCAGCCGCCGCAAAACGCCCATCGTTGGGCACACGACCTGCCGTAGCGAGCGCGAGGACAAGAAACTCTGGCATCAGCGCTGGCGAACCCACGAGCGCACCGCGCTGGCCAGCGCGTCGCCGGAAGCTCTATGCGCCCATCTGCCTCTACTGGAAAACCAGGTCAGCAACGTCTGGTCGATGGGTAAGGATGGCCGCTCCTACTGGCCCATCAAGCGCCAGGCCGCCACGGCGGATCGCATTGCCAACCACAAGGGACGCAATCCGCAAGAGCGCGCCTCCCTGAAAAAGCGTCTGCTGCGCAAGTGGATGAGCAAATGAACCTGTCCACCATCGAGGCGCTGGCTATCGCTTGGGCGCGAATCGCTGAAGAAGCAGAACTCCCAGCCGGCTACGAGGGCACGGCGACGCCAGAGGCGCATCGGGCCTGCGAGGTGATCCAGGAGCGGATTCGAGAGCACGTCGTCGCCACCAATGACATGCGGCTGTTCGGCCTGCTGCACCTGCTTGGGCAGGCGTCGCTGCGCATGGAGCAAGCGCTGTGGCCGGAAGAATATGCGCGGATGACCCGCGAGGTCGAGGAAGCTCTCCGAGAGGCCGACGACCCCAACGCCAAGTCGTACACCCACGAAGAAGTCATGCAGGCGATGCAGGAACGCATCGACCGAGCGCGAGACAAAGCCATGTTGATCGGCTGACGGAAATTTCGGCGGTTCCGGCTGATCCAAGAATCTTGGCGTGACCTTACCTCCGCTCTACCGCTGGGTGCCAGCCTCGGCGCACGCCTAACCACCCAACTCAGAAAGGAAAATAAGTTGGTAAAACGCATTCCCGTATCCGAGCTTCGTCTCGGCATGTACATCCACAAGCTCGCCGGCTCTTGGGTTCGACACCCATTCTGGCGCGGCAGCTTCCTGCTGACCGAGCCTCAGGATCTCTCTGCCATTCGAGAATGTGGCGTCGGGGAGGTCTGGGTCGACTTGGCCAAAAGCCAAGTCGACCCAGAGAGCCCAGAGAGCCCAGAGAGCCCAGAGAGCCCAGAGAGCCCAGAGAGCCCAGAGAGCCCAGAGAGCCCAGAGAGCCCAGAGCCCAGAGCCCAGAGCCCAGAGCCCAGAGAATTGTCGGAGGAGCAATCTCTGCCGTCTAGTCCACTAAGCAAGAAAAGTGACGGCGCAACCTCAATGGAGAGCGAAATGTGTTATGCACGGAAACTCTGTCTTGCGGCCAAGTCCCAAGTCATGGACATGTTCCAGGAAGCCCGGCTTGGCAAGGCCGTCGACCCAAGCACGACGTTGCCGCTGGTCGGAGAAATCGCTGCCTCGGTGCTGCGCCAACCTCATGCCCTCATCAGCGTCGCACGCATCAAAACGCACGACGATTACACCTACCTGCACTCGGTTGCCGTCTGCGCCCTGATGCTATCGCTGGCCCGGCATCTCGATCTAGACGAGGAGCAAACGCGCCTGGCTGGCATCGGCGGACTGATGCACGACCTAGGCAAGGCCGCGATGCCGCTGGAAGTGCTTAACAAACCAGGCAAGCTCACCGATGCCGAGTTCGCCATCATGAAGCGCCACCCTGTGGAGGGCGCAAAGATGCTGCGCGCAGGCGGGGCCGAGCCCGGGGTGGTGGACATTGCCCTGCACCATCACGAGAAGATCGACGGAACCGGCTACCCGGATCGCTTGGCCGGTGACGCCATTTCACTCCTGGCCCGCATGGGCGCAATCTGCGACGTC
The DNA here is from genome assembly GCF_059862355.1 of Pseudomonas sp. MF09150. NCBI lineage: Bacteria > Pseudomonadati > Pseudomonadota > Gammaproteobacteria > Pseudomonadales > Pseudomonadaceae > Pseudomonas > Pseudomonas sp. MF09150. The sequence continues at coordinate 59,553 of NZ_JCBCUS010000018.1, forward strand.
TATGATGCCGTGACGTCGGAGCGAGCCTACAAAAAGCCGTGGGACCCGTCCGCGGCGATGCGGCAGATGGCCAAGTGGGAGGGCCATTTCGACAAACGCATCTTCCACGCCTTCGTCAAGGCCGTGGGCATCTACCCCGTCGGCTCCTTGGTTCGCCTGTCCTCTCAGCGTCTGGCCGTTGTCGTTGAGCCGGGAATGGAATCACTGCTGACTCCCAAGGTTCGCGTGTTCTTCTCGCTACGCTCGAGAGAGCCGATCCCGATGCAGACCATCGACCTGGCGGCCACGAGTTGCAAGGACAGTATCACTGGCCCCGAAGACCCGACGCTCTGGAACTTCAAGAACCTCGACGACTTGTGGATGGAATAGCCCCCACAAAACGACGGCCCCGTGAGGGAGCCGTTGAACATCGTCGAGCGATGCCCGTCCAGGGAGGGATGGCCGAGCTCGATTCTCCAGAAGGTAGCTGGTGACACGAGTGTTGAGCCCACCCAACTAGGGTGACGGAAATTTCTGGGGTTCCGGCTTACATCCCCTTGATGCACTACGCACGGCCCTACGCCGCCGCGATGTCTTTGTTGCACCCAGTTGGCGCTATGCCGACCCGCGTATCGGTCTGCTCGATGGTGCAGAATGGCTGTCGGCGCGACCGATCATCTGTCGCTCACTGGGCCTGACTGTGAACGCCAAAACCACCTTGGACGCCTTGTCTGCCGAGCTGGATGCGACTTGGTACGCAGTCGCCGCTCGCCTGCCCGACAATCCTGCGATCCAGTTGAGTGAGAATACAGAGGGCAAAACCGAGCTGTCCCTCGGAGCGCTGGAGAAGCTGGAAGAGCCCAACTCGTTGCTGCAACTGCGTGCAGCCGTGGCCGACTTGATGCCGCGTGTCGATTTGCCGGAAATCCTGTTAGAAATCGCCGCTCGTACCGGCTTCACTGAAGCCTTCACCCATGTGTCCGAACGCAATGCGCGGGCCGACAACTTGGTGACGAGTTTGTGCGCAGTGCTCTTGGGAGGAGCCTGTAACACCGGCCTGGAGCCCTTGACTCGCAACGACAACCAAGCGCTGCGCCGTGACCGAATGTCCTGGGTGAGCCAGAACTATCTCCGTGACGATACCCTGTCGGCAGCCAATGCCATTTTGGTGGCTGCGCAGAGTCAACTGGAGCTGGCTCAGGTCTGGGGCGGCGGCGAGGTGGCCTCCGCCGATGGCATGCGTTTTGTCGTACCTGTGCGTACCGTACATGCCGGCCCTAACCCGAAGTATTTCGGTACCGGCCGGGGCGTCACCTGGTACAACCTGATCTCCGACCAGTTTTCCGGTCTTAACGCCATTACGGTGCCCGGCACCCTGCGCGACAGCCTAGTATTGCTCGCGGTTGTGCTGGAACAACAGACCGAATTGCAGCCCACACAAATCATGACCGATACCGGTGCTTACAGCGATGTGGTGTTCGGGTTATTCCGTCTGCTCGGTTATCACTTCTGCCCGCGCCTGGCTGATGTCGGCGGTACCCGCTTCTGGCGCACCCGCCCGGACGCGGATTACGGCAAGCTCAACGGACTTGCTCGCCAGTCAGTCAAGCTCGACCTGATCGCCGAGCACTGGGATGACCTGTTGCGTTTGGCTGGCTCACTCAAACTTGGCCGAGTGCCGGCGACAGGCATCATGCGCACCCTACAAACGGGAGATCGTCCGACCCGTCTGGCCCAGGCGTTGGCAGAGTTCGGACGGATCGAGAAAACCCTGCATACGTTGACCTACATTGATGATGAGTCCAAGCGCCGCGCCACCCTGACCCAACTGAATCGCGGCGAAGGCCGACACAGCCTGGCTCGCGCCGTGTTCCATGGCAAACGAGGCGAGCTTCGCCAGCGCTACCGAGAAGGCCAGGAGGATCAACTCGGTGCCCTGGGCCTGGTGGTAAATATCATTGTGCTATGGAATACCCTCTACATGACGGCTGCCGTGGAGCGGTTAAAGCAGCACGGCTACCCGGTACAGGACGAAGACCTGGCTCGTTTGTCGCCGCTGATCTTCGAGCACATCAATATGTTGGGACGGTACTCCTTCGCGGTACCAGAAGAGGTCGCCCGAGGTGAGCTACGGCCACTGCGTAATCCAGACGACGATATTTAGGTGCGCAGGTCGAACTCAGTGGGCTATGTTGTCAGATAGCTTAGATGGGATTGACCACAGCATTTCTCAATAAGTAGAAACACTGTGGCTTAGAGAGTTATCTCAGCGCAGCAGCAATACAGGCATGGTGGCTGTTCGAAGCATCGTCGTAGTCGTGCTTCCTACCAAAAACTGCCTGATGCGTGAATGCCCATAGGCACCCATGACCAGCAGATCAATGCCGTGCTCTGTCTGATAATCGTGCAGAGCCGACTCCACCTCACCTTGTCTGATTTCAGCTTGGACTAGGAAGCCAGCCGAGAGAAGCATGCTTTGTGCTTTTCCCAGTGCCTCGTGATTGCTCACCGAATCTGCACCGACCGTAACAAGATGAATGGGCAAGTCTTTGCAAAGCGAACTGGCGGCAAACATTTGGATGGTTTTGTAGGCTGTGGAGCTGCCGTCAAATGCGAGCATCACCTTTTCGGGCTTTTTATAGCTGTTGGCTGTGATCAGGATAGGCCGGTGAATTGTTCGCACTACAGCTTCTATCTGGCTGCCAAGGCTGTGCGCGTTGCGTGAGTTGTCTTCACCCACTCTTCCTATCACCAACAGTCGAATATCCTCCTGAAGGTCGCTCAGACTTTCTACCAAGTGTCCGTGGCGCTGCTTCAGCTCAGGAAACGCAGCGCCGGAAATGACCGTTCGCTCCCTGGCCTTTTCCAGCATGTGTTGGCCCTGTTCCAGAGCGAGTCTGGCGCGTTGGGCATCCAATGTAGCCAGCTCCTCCAGCAGATGCTCTCGACTGCCGAGACCAATATTTCCACTTAGGTCAGCTGCTGCTGGGTATTTCTCTTCATCCAATACGTGAAGCAAGGTAAGAGGCGCGTTGAGTCGCTGCGACGCCCATGCTGCGTAGTCGCAGACCGCCAATGAGGATTGTGAGTTATCAATACATGCCATTACGTGGGTCATTGTCGATCTCCTTAGTGGCTCATGAGCTTGTCGATGGCGCCAGGTTTGTCATGCACGCCAAAGCGGTCAACGATTGTGGCGCTGGCCTCATTTAGACCCAGCACTTCAACCTCGGCGCCCTCGCGACGGAACTTGATTACCACTTTATCCAGCGCGGCGACGGCGGTGATATCCCAGAAATGCGCCTGTGTCAGATCGATGGTGACCTTGTTGAGCGCTTCCTTGAAGTCAAAAACTTCGGTGAACTTGTCTGCCGAGCTGAAGAACACCTGGCCTACCACGCGGTAAGTCCGATGCGACTCCGTCTCTTCAAGACTGCTCTTGATATCGAGGTAATGTCCGACCTTGTTCGCAAAGAACAACGAAGCCAGCAGTACGCCGACCAACACGCCGTAAGCCAGATTATGCGTTGCCACGACCACCACAACGGTCGCGACCATGACGAGGTTGGTCGACAGTGGGTGCTCTTTCAGATTGCGCAAGGAATCCCAGCTAAAGGTGCCGATGGATACCATGATCATCACAGCAACCAATGCAGCCATCGGGATCTTGGAGAGCCATTCGCCGAGGAAAACGACCATCAGCAGCAAGAAAATGCCCGCGCACAATGTGGAGAGACGGGTACGTCCACCGGATTTCACGTTGATGATCGACTGGCCGATCATGGCGCAGCCTGCCATACCGCCGAGCATCCCGGCAGCGATGTTGGCAATGCCTTGACCCTTGCATTCACGGTTTTTGTTGCTGGTGGTATCGGTCAAATCGTCGACGATGGTCGCGGTCATCATGGACTCAAGCAGACCTACTACGGCCAAGGCGGCTGAGTACGGGAAGATGATGCGCAGAGTTTCAACGTTCAGCGGGACTTCAGGCCACAGGAAAATCGGCAGCGTGTCCGGCAGTTCGCCCATGTCACCCACAGTGCGGATATCCAGACCGAGGTAAATAGCAATGGCCGTCAGGGCCAGGATGCACACCAGCGGCGAGGGAATCAGCTTGCCGATCTTCGGTACATACGGAAACAGATAGATTATTCCGAGGCCCACTACGGTCATGGCGTAAACGTGCCAGGTCACGTTGGTCAATTCAGGTAACTGCGCCATGAAAATCAGAATCGCCAATGCATTCACAAAGCCTGTGACTACCGAGCGCGAAACAAAGCGCATCAGAGAGCCCAGTTTCAGGTATCCAGCGAGGATTTGAAGCGCCCCGCAGAGCAAGGTGGCTGCCAGCAAATACTGAAGCCCGTGATCTTTTACCAGGGTGACCATCAGCAGTGCCATCGCACCGGTAGCTGCCGAGATCATGCCGGGTCGACCGCCGACGAAGGCGATGACAGCACAGATACAGAAGGAGGCGTAGAGACCGACCTTGGGGTCGACGCCGGCAATGATAGAGAAAGCAATGGCCTCCGGGATCAGCGCGAGCGCGACCACGATCCCCGCGAGCACGTCTCCACGGACGTTGGAAAACCACGTTTGTTTGAGCGATTGCAGCATCAGAATATCCAAGGCAATGCACCACACGCACACCAGGCAGATGGCGAGCGCGTCGATACGAATTCAAGTTGTGAGGATTATTTGGCTGTGTGCCTTGGGTGTAAAAACCGGGCATACAGCAGTACGCGACCGCGAGCGAAACTAGCGGAAGCGAGATGTTGCGAGGGGGCGTAGCGCTAAGGCGGCGTAGGCTGCCAGTAGATCGTTTGGAGTACAGTCATGCTGGTGTTCCTGTAGCTCAAGAGGTATGGCTGAGCGATAAAGTATACAGTGAAGATATCGTCAAATGCGACCTGCTGCCTCGTTTGGGTCAGTTCTTCCAGCCGTGCTGATCTCCCTAGGGCAAGTCTTTCTAGATTAAACCGCGACGAACTCCGCTGTCAGGCAGTGTACACATGGTGGAGAGATCAATTCAGATCCTCCTGGGGTCGATAGAGAAATCGGAAAAAATCGTACGCTAAGCATTCGGCCTGTCAGGTTGAGGCCATAGAGATTGACGCCTTGGCGTCAGAAAATGCAGAAAGCGGCCCTAGTCTGACGCGGTGCCAGTGAACCGCCTGACGCCGAGTTGAAGCCGTAAACTCAGCAACCTTCGATCAACTCGCCGAACAGTTCCTTAACCTTTGCACGTGCCTCGACCAGCGCAACTTGGCCTTGCTCAGTGATCTCATAGACACGCCGTTCACGTCGCCCGGTGCGTTCGTGGCGTGAGGTCAAATAGCCCTTCTTTTCCAGCCCGTGCAGCATTGGGTATACCGTCCCGGCGCTCAGCTCGTAGCCGTGTCGTTGCAGTTCTTCGATGATTCCCAGTCCGAAGACGGGCTTCTCGGCTGCATGGTGAAGTATGTGCAGGCGGATCAACCCGCCGTACAGGTCTTTATCTGTCATTTTTCGTGCCTCACAGCGCGATACTCAACAGCCAACCCGCTGCACCGCTGCCGACGACAACTAGCCACGGCGGGAGCTTCCAGAACATCAGTGCGACAAGGGCGACCAGGGCCAAGACAAAGTCTTGCGGCTGAAATATGGCGCTAGTCCATACAGGGTGATAGAACGCGGCCAGCAGCAGGCCAACCACCGCCGCATTGACCCCAGCCAGCGCGGCTTGCATGCCTGTATTGCGACGCAGACGCTCCCAAAATGGCATGGCTCCCACAACCAGCAGAAAAGAGGGTGCGAAGATAGCCAGTAGGCACACAATACCGCCGACCCAGCCAGAGGGAGCGGTGCTCATCGAAGCACCAAGGAACGCGGCGAATGTGAACAATGGGCCGGGCACCGCTTGAGCCGCCCCGTACCCCGCGAGGAAGGATTCATTACTGACCCAGCCGGAGGACACCACTTCGGCTTGCAGCAGCGGCAACACAACGTGGCCACCACCGAACACTAGTGACCCCACACGATAGAAGGCGTCCACTACCACCATCGTTGGACTTGGCAGCAATTTTGCCAAGATCGGTAGGCCAATCAGCAGGGCAAAAAATAACGATAGCCAAAGTGCGCCGGCCCGGTGACTGACCGTGATAGGTAGTGGGTCGTGCTCAACAGTATGTGCTGGCTTGAACAATAGTCGGCCTATGATGCCTGCGGCAGCAATCACACCAACCTGCCCCCACGCGGACGGTACGAGCAGGACAGCACAGGCGGCAATCGCCATTATTGTGACTCTCAGCCCATCCGTACACAGGTTGCGCGCCATGCCCCATACCGCTTGGGCGACTACGGCAACGGCCACCACTTTTAGGCCATGCAACGCGCCCGGCGAAACGGAATCCCCATAGTTGGAAATGCCCAGCGCGAACAGGATTAAAGCTACGGCCGAAGGCAGCGTAAAGCCTGTCCAAGCAGCCAGCGCCCCGCTATATCCAGCCCGTGATAGCCCCAACGCTATGCCGACCTGGCTGCTTGCTGGGCCTGGAAGAAATTGGCACAGCGCCACTAAATCAGCATAGCTGCGTTCAGACAACCAGCGCCGTCGTGTGACGAACTCGTCACGGAAATAGCCTAAGTGCACGATGGGGCCGCCGAAGGAGGTCAATCCAAGTCGTAGAAAAATAAGAAAAACCGACCATGGGCTGCGGTCATCGGTGGAGGTATTAGTCATGCGTTGGCCTACCTGATTTTCCACAGATTAATCCATAATAATCGAACTTCGATAACGAAATTCGATTTTATAGCTGCCCAAAACGACTGGAGTACCGTGCAATTCGTACTGGGTGTCGCAATGCAAGTAATCGATGTTGTGCTAGCCGCTGGTTTTGTCTGCTAGCACAGTTCATTAGCAAAACACGCTTGGCCTTAGCGTACGATTTTTTCCGTTTTCTCTATTGCCCCCCTCCTGGTCACTCCGAATGCAAATAACTGGTCAAGAATGCAGCCGGCTGGTCAATAACGGCGCCAATGGGTGGTCAAGTTGCGCAATGGTTTTATCGAGTCGGATGCCTGGGAAGAGGGCTCTGAACGGAGCTAGTCGGGCTTACGTTGGTTTTTGGTTCCATTGCTCCCCAAACCCCGTGAGCAGGTAGCGGGCCATGTCCAGCGTGGCAATCGGGGATGGCCGCCGTAGCGGGAGTGACGCCGCGAAGCTGGCCAGCAGCGAGCAGCAGTCCTCATTGGCCTCCCACGGCGGCAGCAGCATCG
>NZ_JCBCUS010000019.1:0-63061 GCF_059862355.1 Pseudomonas sp. MF09150
CTGGAAAGGCGTGTTCGCTCGGTCATGAGACGATTGCAATTACGCCCTCAAAGAATCCGTTCTTATTTCCGGCATCCACGTATCGCCTACGCAGCATGATTTGGTGTATTTGATTGCCGGGTTAATAAGTACCTTTTTCGCGTTCGGTGACAGAAGCGCTGCGGTAGGTATTCAGCAAAGCTGATAAGGCTGACATCGGTAGGAATTCCTTTTGGACTGCGCCTGGCGCATTACAGGCGCCAAATCGGCGCAGTTTAGCAATTCAGCCAGTACTGGAGCGATAAGATAGTGCTCGTATTAGCTTGAAGGCTTGCTGGCTGATGGGGGCGCTTGCATTCAGCGTTTTATCGAGTCCAAAAAGTCGGCCCAGATCTGCATCATTTCACGCCGCTCCGGCAAGAAGGTGGTTCGATCGTACGCACGTCCCAGCGGATTTTTTACCGTGTGAGCAAGCTGATGCTCCAGAAGATCGGGGCGAAACCCCAGCACCTCAGCGCCTATGGTTCTCGCTGTCGCACGAAAGCCGTGCCCAGTCATTTCGTCGCCGCTGATGTCCATGCGGCGTAACGCGCTGAGTACTGCATTGTTGGACATCGGCCGGTCGCCTCCTCGTGCCGAGGGGAAGGCGTACCGATGTCTGCCGGTGAGTGGTTTCAGCTCGCGCAGAACCGCGATTGCTTGTTGGCTGAGAGGAACCAAATGATCCGGCCGATCCTGTTTGGTGGCAGTGAGCCCTTTCATCTTGTGGCCGGGAATCAACCACTCGCCCGCATCCAGATTGACCTCCGACCACTCCATGTGGCGCAGGTCACCGGGCCGGCAGAACAGCAATGGGGCCAGTTTGAGTGCACAACAAACAGGCATTGTTCCCGTGTAGCTATCCAGTGCTTTGAGCAGTGCCCCGAGTTTTTCAGGATCGGTCACGGCAGCAAAGTGTTTCACCCGCTTGGCTGGGAGCGTCCGTGAGAGATTCCCTATCTGGTTGGGCGGGGTGATGCCGGCAGCTTCGGCGAACTCAAAAATCTGTTTGTAGATCTGGGCAACACGACGCGCCGTCTCGCGAGCGCCGCGCTTGATAATGCGCTGGAGGTTTTCGACCAGCATGGGCGTGCTGATGCTGCTAATCGGGAGTTTTCCCAGCCAGGGGAAGGCATTGAGCTCAAGGCGCTGCCGTACAGTCCGGGTGTACTCCGGGTCCCAGGAGGATTCGCGAATATTGAGCCACTGCGTGGCAACCGATTCAAAAGTGTGCTGGTGATCAAGTTGGCTGACCACCTTGGCCATGCGTCTTTGCAGCGAAGGATCTTGGCCGCTGGCAAGTTGGACGCGAGCGTCATCACGTTTGCGCCGAGCTTCCTGCAAGCCGACCTCAGGGTAAACACCAAGAGCCAGGCGTTTTTCCTTTCCCAAAAAACGGTATTTCAAGCGCCAGTAACGGCCTCCGTTGGGCTGCACTTCAAGGTACAGACCCTGTTCGTCGTATAGCCGATAGGGCTTGTCCTGGGGCTTAGCGTTGCGGCAGTTGGTGTCTTTCAGGGGCATTGGGGGCACATCCTCTCCGAGCGAGCTGATGAGCGTTTTATGCCCCCATATATGCCCCCGTCAACTGTGGGATGCCCTGGGATCAGGTGGGAAAACGCGGGCAAGAAAAAAGCCGTAAAGCTTTGATTTCTCTAGGCTTTACGGCTTTTCTGGGTCTTCCTGGGAAGACTAAATGGTGGAGCCGGGGGGATTTGAACCCCCGTCCGCCAGTACTCCGCTGTCGGTACTACATGCGTAGCCGTGTCTATTAAGTTAACCCTCAGCGACCCGACGGGCAGGGTGCTTTGGGCGAGTTGTGTAAGTTTTAGCCGCTTCGTCCACAACGTACTGCACGGCGATTCTGTTCTATATGACAATCACTTTGGGTTTACAGACATCCCCTGATGATTGCTGGACCCGAAGGTACCAGGAGGGAAGGGCTAAGGCTGCTTACGCAGCGAGAGCGTATTCCCCGTAGGTTTCGTCATTGGCAACTATAGGAAGTTGCAACAGTGGATTTACGAGTTCTGTTACCAACTCGGCATGCACCTAAAGTTTCGCAACCGGCGTCGAATCCTAAACGGCCCCGAACCTGCTGTACGTAACCAGCAGGTCGACACAGTGTACGCCAACCGGGCTCAGAAGGCCAACCCGAAGGTTGACCTTGAGCGGTTGCTTACTGATCGCCCTTGGTGTTGTTCTGCAATTTCTGGATCGCCTGGGTGGTCAGCGAGATGCAATTCTTGGTGCCTTCCTCGGTGCCTTTGGCTTTCTCGGCGGTTGCCTGTTGAACCGACGCGTCGATGTCGTTGCTCAGTTGCTCGCTCATGGCTTCAGTGCTGACTTTGGCGTCGCGGATTTTTTGCAGGTTGATCTGACACAGGTCTTCCTGCGCGGCCGCGAACACCGGGGAGGCCAACATTGCCGCAGTAATGAACAGTCCAGCCAATGCAGAACGCTTCATAAGGTATCTCCTTGAACGATTAGTCTCGGTGCTGCCGATCAATCAGGACAACCTGCCGAGGTCGGTTATAAGCCTCATTCACTGGGGCCTAAGCAGATGACTATAGCCGCGCGCAGGAATTCGGTTTTTTTTACTCCGGTTATGAAAAAACCACCTGGCTAGTGCCGGGGGCACTAAAAAGGGGCAAAGATGCCCCTTTTCAGTCAGGTTGATGCCTCAGGCCACCTTGGCCCGGGTGACCCTGTCCACCAGGTACACCAGCCCGTGATAGTCGATGCCGCCGTGCTGGCTGAGGCCGATTTCACAGGTGCGGCTGGTGGAGATCCCTTCGCTGCAATGCTGCACCGCGTCCTTGAGGTTGCGCAGTGAATGGGCATTGAGTTCGGGGGTGGTGAAGCCCTTGTCGCCGGCGAAACCGCAACAGTGGATACCCTCCGGAATCACCACGTTGCTGCTGCAGCGCCGGGCCAGGTCGATCAGGGCCTGGCTTTCTCCCAGGTGCTGGGTGCTGCAGGTGACATGCACTGCGATAGGTGCTTCCTGGGGGGTGAATTCCAGCCGGTCCATCAGGTGGGTGCGGATGAAACGTACCGGGTCGTACAGGTCCAGACGCACATCGCCCAGGTCCTGGACCAGGCGCAGGGTGCACGGGCTGGTGTCGCAGTAGATCGGGTCGAGGCCGCCACGGCTGGCATGGAGCAGGGCGCCGATCAACTCCTGGCGCTTGTGTTCGGCCTGCTCCGCATAGCCTTTGGAGGCGAACGGCTGGCCGCAGCAGAGGCTGTCCGGGTTGTCGGGGATCACCACCTGGAAGCCGGCTTTTTCCAGCAGGCCCCGGGTCTTGTCATAGAGCGACATCTGTTCCTTGTCGCCTGCTGCCGGGCCCATCACCCGCGAGACGCACGCCGCCAGGTACACCACCCGTGGGCGCTGATCGCTGACGCTGGGGCTGAAACGGATGGCCTTTTCCGGTTGCGGCATGGCGCTGGTCCATTGCGGGACCTGACCCTTGGACAGCTTGCTCAAGGACGCCGACAGCCTGGCCAGGCGCGGAGCCCCCAGCAGCATGCGCGCGCCGTTGGCCACGTGCAGGGTAAAGCGCGCGCCCTGCAAGGTGGTCGCGAAGTGATTGCCCAGCCAGTCGGCGGTCTTGCCGTGGGTGGCGTTGCGGCTGCGCAGTTGCTTCACCAGCTCCCCGGTGTTGATGCCCACCGGACAGCGTTGCGCACACAGACCCGTCGCGGCGCAGGTGTCGATGCCCTGGTACTGATAGGCCTCTTGCAGTTCGCGGGTGTCGATGCCGGCACGTTTTTTCGCCTGGATATCGCGCCAGATGACGATGCGCTGGCGCGGACTCAAGGTCAGCCCCTTGGACGGGCACACCGGTTCGCAGAACCCGCACTCGATGCACTTATCCACAATCTCGTCCGCCGCCGGCAGCGGCTTGAGGTGCTTGAGGTGGATTTGCGGGTCGTCGCTGAGCACCACGTCCGGGTTGAGGATGCCGTTGGGGTCGAGCAGACGCTTGAGTTGCCACATCAACTGGTAGGCATCGCTGCCCCATTCCAGCTCGACAAAGGGCGCCATGTTGCGCCCGGTGCCGTGTTCGGCCTTGAGCGAACCTCCGAACTCCACCGCCACCAACTGCGCCACGTCATCCATGAACGCCTGGTAACGCGCCACTTCTTCGGCACTGTTGAAGCCTTGGGTGAAGACGAAGTGCAGGTTGCCCTCCAGGGCATGGCCAAACAGGATCGCCTCGTCGTAATGGTGCTTGTCGAACAGCTCGATCAGGCGGTTGACGCCGATAGCCAACTGTTCGACCGGGAACGTCACGTCTTCGATGATGACCGTGGTCCCGGTTTTACGCACCGCGCCCACGGCGGGGAAGGTGTCCTTGCGGATTGCCCAGAGCTTGGCGTTTTCCTGCGGGTCTTCGGTGAAGTCCACCTGCTTTTCCACCGGGAAGGCGGCCAGGGAATTCATGATCTGCGCCAGTTGCTCGTGCAGCAGCGACGACGACGCGGCGCGGGACTCGATCAACAGCGCGCAGGCACTGGCCGACAGTTGCTGGACAAAGGCCGGCATCCCGGGCTTGTCCTGCACCGAGCGCAGGCTGCGGCGGTCCAGCAGTTCCACGGCCGAGACCGGTTGGCTCTTGAGCACGGTCACGGCGTTGCAGCAGGTTTCCACATCGGGGAACACGATCAGCGCCGACGCCTTGTTCGGGTGGTCGATCACCGTGTCGTAGGTCACTGCGCTGATAAAACCCAGGGTGCCTTCGGAGCCCACCAGCAGATGGCTCAAGATATCCACAGGCTCGTCGTAATCCACCAGGGCATTGAGCGACAGGCCGGTGGTGTTTTTCAGGCGGTATTTATGGCGGATCTTGGCCGCCAGCTCGGCATTGGCCCGCGTCTCGCGGCCCAGGGTTGCCAGGCGCTCCAGCAGTTCGCCGTGGCTGTTGCGGAACGCGGCCACGCTGTTGCCGTCTTCGGTGTCGAGGCGGCTGCCGTCGGCCAGTACCAGGCGGATCCCGGCCAGGGTGTGATAGGTGTTTTGCGCGGTGCCGCAGCACATGCCGCTGGCGTTGTTGGCGACGATACCGCCGATCTTGCAGGCGTTGATCGAGGCCGGGTCAGGGCCGATCTTGCGCCCGAACGGTGCCAGCCAGGCATTGGCCTGGGCCCCGATCACTCCCGGTTGCAGACGGATCTGCATGCCTTGCCCGCGGATTTCTTTCGCGTTCCAGTTATCCCCCAGCACGATCAATACCGAGTCGCTGATGGCCTGCCCCGAAAGGCTGGTGCCGGCGGCGCGGAAGGTGACCGGCACGCGGTCACGCTGGGCCAGTTCGAGCAGGGCGACCACTTCGTCTTCGGACTCGACGCGGATCACCAGCTTGGGGATCAGCCGATAAAAACTGGCGTCGGTGCCAAAGGCCAGGGTGGAGAGCGGGTCGTCGAAACGTCGCTCCTGGGGAATCAGTTGCTGCGCATCACGCAGGAAAGCGGCCGGTAGGCTCATTGGTCCTCCAGGATCAGTACCACCAGGTCTTTCGGGCCGTGGGCGCCGTAAGCCAGGACTTGCTCGATGTCGGCAGTCTTCGACGGGCCGGACACCAGCAGGGCATTGGTCGGCATGCCGGCAGCCCAGTTCATCTGCTGCTGGACCTGATAAAAGTTGTCGCGAATTTCACTGGCCTTGAGCAGGGCAAAATGCACCGGCGGCACCAGGCTCATCAGGCGCGGCTCTTCCCGGGTCGGCCACAGGATCAGGCTGCCGGTGGCGGCAATTGCGCCGAGGGTGGTGGTGAGGCTGGCCGGGGTGTCGTTGAACAACTCGGCTTTCCACTCTTCCACCGGCCGGTCGTAGGCCTTGAGTGTCGGCAGATCCGAGTGTTCAGCCCAGTACGCGGTGACACGCTGGCCGTGGGCCGTGGTGGGGGCGATCAGCAGGCTGGGCAATTGCCGGTCCTTGAGCAGCTGGGCCAGCAGCCCGGGCCAATCGGCGCCGGTGCTGAGGTGGATTTCGGTGTGCACCGCTTCCATCAGTTTGCGCAGTTGCGGGATGCGTTGTTCCGGGCTGTAGGTGTAGGGCTCGGTCACCAGCGCTTCGTCGAAGTTGTCCGCCACCGTGGTGGTGCCGGTCAGGCTGTGGCGCAGCTTGGCGAGGATGTTCTGTTTGGCGCTCATCGGCGGTCCTCCTGTTTGGCCAAGTGCTCGCGGGCCAGGTCATGCAGTGAGCGAGCGGCAGGTTTCGGCGCGCTGTGGTTTTGCGTCCAGGGCCCGACATTGCCTGGCGTCAGCCCACGCAGGCGAGTGGCGGCCAGGAGAAACAGCCGATAGAGCGTGGGCGAGCTGTTGAGCCGGGCCCAGGCGTTCCAGATGAAGCGTTCCTTGCGCGAGTACTTGCTGCCTTGGCCGCGCATCACTTGATGAGGGCTGTCCGGGGCCTTGACGTTTTCTTCGCGCAGGCGCCGCAGCAGCGCCGGGATCGGGATCTTCACCGGGCACACTTCACCGCAGGCGCCGCACAGCGACGAAGCGCTGGGGTGATCCGGAACCTTCGCCAGGCCGACCATGTGCGGGGTGATGATTTTGCCGATCGGACCGGGGTAGACCTCGCCGTAGGCGTGGCCGCCGATGCGGGTGTAGACCGGGCAGTGGTTCATGCAGGCGCCGCAGCGGATGCAGTTCAGGGTCTGGCGCAGCTCGCTGTCGGCAAAGGCCTGGCTGCGACCGTTGTCCAGCAGCACCAGGTGCACTTCCTGCGGGCCGTCGAGCTCATGCGCCTGGCGTGGCCCGGAGATCATATTGACGTAGGTGGTGATGGGCTGGCCGAGGGCCGAGCGGGTCAGCAGCGACAGCAGCGGCACTACGTCGCGCAGGTTCTCGACGACTTTCTCGATGCCGGTGACGGCAATGTGCACCGGCGGCACGGTGGTGGACATGCGCCCATTGCCTTCGTTTTCCACCAGCAGCAGGGTGCCGGTCTCGGCCACCGCGAAGTTGACGCCGGAGACGCCGATGTCCGCTTCGAAAAACTTCTGCCGCAAGACCTTGCGACCGATCTGAATGAGTTGGTCAACGTCCTTGGTGTACTCCACGCCAAGTTTGTCGTGGAACAAGGACGCGACCTGACCGGCGTTCTTGTGGATCGCCGGCATAATGATGTGTGAAGGCTTCTCGTGGTCGAGCTGGACGATAAATTCGCCCATGTCCGACTCAAGGCATTCAATGCCTTGTTCAGCGAGGACATGGTTCATTTCCATCTCTTCGCTGACCATCGATTTGCCCTTGATCACTTGCCGTGCCTCGTGAGCGCGGATGATCGAGAGGACGATGCCATTGGCCTCGTCCACCGTTTCCGCCCAGTGCACTGTCACACCGTTGCGGGTCAGGTTCTGTTCAAGTTGCTCGAGCAGGTCGGGCAGCTTGGATAACGCACGGGCGCGGACAGCATTGCCCAGCGCTCGCAGATGTTCCCGCTCGTGGGCATCGCTGAACGACGCCGCACGCTTGGTCATCAATGAATCCATCGCACTGCGAAAGTTATTGCGCAGTTGCGTATCACCCAGGGCCTGGTGGGCCCGGGTACGAAAATCTTCCGACACGGTAACGGTCGGTATCAGCTGCGGCGTGCTCATTGGCCACCCCCGGTACGCTGCCAGAGGAAGCTTGCCAGGTGTTGCCCACGCAGCGCGGCCTGTTGTTTCTCCAGCGAGCCGTTGATGTTCATCAGGCAGCCACAGTCGGCGCTGAGCACCTTGTGCGCGCCGGACTCTTTCAGCGAGCGGGTCTTGTCCGCCACCATCGCGCCGGAGATGTCTGGCATTCGGACGCTGAAAGTCCCGCCGAAGCCACAGCATTCGCTTTCATGGCTGTGTTCGACCCGTTCCACATTGCCCAACTGCGACAGCAATTGGCGGCCATGCAGGTGGGTGTTCATTTCCCGACGTGCCGAACACGAGGTGTGCAGCGCGACCTTGATCGGCTCGCCGCTGTCCTTGAGTTGCACCTTGCATACAAACAGCAGGAACTCCGCCAGCTCGTAGGTCCGCGCCGCGAGGGCCTGAACCTGTATCAGCATCTGCGGCTCATTCTTGAACAAGTCGGCGTAATGCTCGCGCAACATCCCGGCGCAGGAGCCGGACGGCACCACCACCGGATAGTCCCCGGCAAACAGCGCCAGTTGCGAGCGCGCCACGGCCCGTGCCTGCTCGGTATAGCCCGAGGTGTAGGCCGGTTGTCCGCAGCAGCTTTGTCCTTGCGGGTACTCGACGCGAATGCCTTCGCGCTCCAGCAGATGAATCGCGTCCATCCCGGCTTCGGGATAGAACAGGTCGACCACGCAGGTTCCGAACAGATAGACCTGCTGCGGTTTTTCGCTGGGGTACTGGCGTGGTTCGGCCAGCGGCGGTGCGACGCGGGTCGCATTGGGCACAGCGTTGTAAAAAAGCTCGCTCATCAGGCGTGTCTCCGGGTGGTCCCGGTTATCCGTCCGCTGAGGCTGCTGATAGTAAAGAGGCAAACTTTCAGCAGCCTTGCAGACCCGGTTGTGAATTGCTTGCGCCGGGGGCTGGCCCGGCGCAGGTTCTTGCGTCTACGTGTCGCGCTTAGTGCACCAGCATGCCGGTAAACCAGTAAGCCTGGGCCAGGGTGATGAGACCGACAATAGTGGCAAAAAACAGACTGTGCTTGAGGGTAAAGCGGAACAGGTCGGATTCCTTGCCCACCAGGCCGGTCGCGGCGCAGGCCACGGCGATCGATTGCGGGGAGATCATCTTGCCGGTGACGCCGCCACTGGTGTTGGCCGCCACCAGCAGGGTGTCATTGACCCCGATCTGGTGCGCGGTGGTGGCTTGCAGCGAGCTGAACAGGGCATTGGACGAGGTGTCCGAGCCAGTCAGGAACACACCGAGCCAGCCAAGGAACGGCGAGAAGAACGGGAAGGCCGCGCCGGTGCCGGCCAGGACCAGGGCCATGGTCGAGGACATGCCGGAATAGTTGGTGACAAAGGCGAAGGCCAGCACCATGCCGATCGACAGAATCGGCCAGCGCAGCTCGTAAAAGGTCTCTTTCAAAGTGGTAAGACCAGTTTTTAAATCGATCTTCAGCACCAGCATCGAGATCAGCGCCGAGAAGAAAATCGCAGTGCCGGTCGCGGAAATCGGGTCGAGCTTGAACACCGCCGGAATCGCGGTCGGGTTGGTGACGATCGGTGCGACCTTGATCACCATCTGATCCAGGTGCGGAATCGCGAAGTTGAACACCCAGCTGTACATCGAGCCACCCGCGGCGAACATGGCCTTGAAGGGCTTGAGGGTCCAGATGGTCACCAGCACGGTCAGGATCAGGAACGGCGACCAGGCCTTGAAGATTTCACCCAGGCTGTAAGGCGAGGCCACTGTGCTGCGCGGCAGGCCGAAGCCGCCGGCGCTGGCAGTGATTGCGGTGCCTGAGGTCGCGCCGGCGATTTGTGCGCCCGCGCTGCGTTTTGGCTGCCAGACCTTGAGGAACAGGGTCAGGGAAATCAGGCTGGCCAGGGCCGAGGTGATGTCCGGCAGTTCCGGGCCGATGAAGTTCGAAGTGAAGTACTGGGTGATGGCAAAGCTCAGGCCGGCGACCAGCGCGGCAGGCCAGGTTTCTTTGACCCCGCGCATGCCGTCCATCATGAACACCAGCCAGAACGGCACGAACAGCGACAGCAGCGGCAGCTGGCGACCGGTCATGGCGCCGATCTTGAACGCGTCGATACCTGTCACCTGGCCAGCGACGATGATCGGAATCCCCAAGGCACCGAAGGCCACGGGCGCGGTGTTGGCAATCAGGCACAGGCCGGCGGCGTACAGCGGGTTGAAGCCCAGGCCTACCAGCAGCGCGGCGGTGATCGCCACCGGCGCGCCGAAGCCGGCGGCACCTTCGAGGAAGGCACCGAAGCAAAAACCGATCAGCAGCACTTGCAGGCGCTGGTCGTCGGTGATCGACAGCACCGAGCTGCGGATGACTTCGAACTGGCCGCTTTTTACGGTCAGTTTGTAGAGGAAGACAGCGGCGACAATGATCCAGGCGATAGGCCACAGACCGTAGGCAAATCCATAGCCAGCGGCAGCGAGGGCCATGTCGACAGGCATCTGGAAGGCAAAGATCGCCACCAGAATCGACAAGGCCAGGGTAATGCTCCCGGCGACGTGTCCTTTGAGGCGGAACACGGCCAAAGCCAGGAAGAAGAACACGATCGGGATAACGGCGGCGAGGGCGGACAGGCCGAGGCTGCCAAGCGGACTATAGAGCTGTTGCCAGGTTTGCATATGGGGTGGCCCCTAATTGTTGTTGGTCAGGCACTTCGATG
Source organism: Pseudomonas sp. MF09150 (assembly GCF_059862355.1). Lineage (NCBI taxonomy): Bacteria > Pseudomonadati > Pseudomonadota > Gammaproteobacteria > Pseudomonadales > Pseudomonadaceae > Pseudomonas > Pseudomonas sp. MF09150. The sequence goes on from NZ_JCBCUS010000019.1 coordinate 10,340, forward strand.
TGATTCGGTAAATTGGTAAGACCAATTTACAATCACTGTTGGCTAGGGTAAAAGCCTTGTGTGGGATGTGTCAATTTGCCGCCCTAAAACTTTTGTCGAATGCGCTATGTGGCGAGCATCTGATCGGTTCAATCGAGCAGCGTCTGGTAGGTGTCGGCCCGGACTCAATAGGCCAGAATAGAGAGCCCGGCACATGGTCGGGATGGTGGAGAGTGGGTTATGGGGTTTGATCAGATACGTCAGCGCCGTTTGTCTGACGATATTGTCGAGCGGCTCGAGGGCATGATCCTTGAGGGCACTTTGACGTCAGGTGAACGCTTGCCGGCCGAGCGGGCCTTGGCCGAACAATTTGGCGTGTCACGTCCTTCATTGCGCGAGGCGATCCAGAAACTGACAGCCAAGGGTTTGCTGATCAGTCGCCAGGGGGGCGGTAACTATGTGGTCGATTCCCTCGGCTCGACCTTTAGCGATCCGCTACTACACCTGCTGGAAAGCAACCCTGAAGCCCAGCGCGATCTGCTGGAGTTTCGCCACACCCTGGAAGCCTCTTGCGCTTATTACGCGGCCTTGCGCGCCACCGAGGTGGACCGCGAGCGGCTGACGGCAGCGTTTGAGGAACTGCAGGACTGTTACAGCCGCCCAGGCGATAGCAACCGGATCGAAGAGGGCGCCGCCGATGCCAGGTTTCACCTGGCCATCGCCGAAGCCAGCCATAACGCGGTGTTGCTGCACACTATTCGCGGGCTGTTCGACCTGCTCAAGCGCAACGTTGTGACCAACATCGGCGGCATGTACAAGCAGCGCACGGAAACCCGCGACATGCTGATCAGTCAGCACCGTGATTTGTATCTGGCGATTATCGAAGGGCGCGCGGAACAGGCGCGGGAAGTCTCCAGTCGCCACATTCTGTATGTGCAGGAAGTGCTGGAGGAAGTGCGTCAGGAAGTGCAGCGCATGGCGCGCGCGGAGCGGCGCAAGGGGATGTAGGCGGGGTAAACGCCGGCAGCCAGCTCCTGGATCAGGAGCCGGCATGCCGGTGGCAAGGGGTGCAGGTCGAGGTCTTACTCTTCCTTGCCCTTGTTGCGCACGGCGCGATGCAGCTCACGATTGGAGTCGCGTTCGCGCTCAGTGTCACGCTTGTCGTATTCCTTCTTGCCCTTGCCCAGAGCGATTTCGCATTTGATCAAATGCTTGCTCCAGTACAGCGACAGGCAGACACACGCGTAACCCTTCTGCTGCACCGCGGCAAACAGCTTGGCCAGCTCGCGCTGGTTGAGCAGCAGCTTGCGCGTGCGTACCGGGTCGGCAATGACGTGGGTGCTAGCGGTGGTCAGTGGCGTGATATGGCTACCCAGCAGCCAGGCCTCGCCATCCTTGAGCAGCACGTAACTGTCGACCAGTTGCGCCTTGCCCGCCCGCAGACTTTTTACTTCCCAGCCGGCCAGGACCAGACCAGCCTCGAACCGATGTTCGATGAAGTAATCGTGTCGCGCCTTTTTGTTTTGCGCGATGGTCCCTGTTGGGTGTTTCTTCTGATTAGCCATAGGGGCGGCATTATAGGGAGTTGCAAGGCTGTCGGCTACGGTGAAGCTGCGTGCTTGAGCCCTATGAGTGAATCCCGGACAATGCGCCCTCTTTTTTATCGGTTGGGCGCGTTAACGATGTCGTCAGACAAGGTTTCTGTCCACGGCGGCTGGGCTAGCCGTTGGGTCTTCATACTCGCCGCGACGGGTTCTGCCGTGGGCTTGGGCAGTATCTGGAAGTTTCCCTACATGGTCGGCGTCTACGGCGGCGGTGCCTTTGTCCTGATGTTTCTGCTGTGCATTGCCCTGATCGGTATCCCGGTGATGCTGGCAGAAACCCTGATCGGCCGGCGCGCCCGACAAAGCCCGGCCAATGCCCTTAAAGTGCTGGCGACCGAAGCCGGGCACTCGGCCAAATGGTCCTGGGGTGCCTTTGCCGGGATGATCACGGCGCTGCTGATTCTTTCTTTTTATAGCGTGGTCGGTGGTTGGTCGCTGGACTACATCATTGATATGGGGCGCGGCGATTTCCAGGGCGTGACGGCTGACCAGGTCGGAGCCTACTTCGCCTCGGTCACGGCCGACCCCTGGCGCCTGACGCTGTGGCACAGCTTGTTTATGCTGCTGTCGGCCCTGGTGATCGCCAAGGGTGTGGTCGCGGGGCTTGAGCGCAGCCTGCGGATCATGATGCCGCTGCTGTTCGTGATGCTCCTCGTGCTGCTGGGCTACAGCATGACCACCGGGAATTTCATGCAGGGTGTGCACTTCATGTTCGACTTCAACCCGGAAAAGGTACTCGACGGGTTGCTGCCGGCCATGGGGCACGCGTTCTTTTCCCTGAGCGTGGGTGTCGGTTCGATCATGATCTATGGCGCCTACATGCCGAAGAATGCATCGCTGTCCGGTACTGTAGTGGGCGTCGCGCTGCTCGATACTTTTGTGTCGCTGGTGGCTGGGCTGGCGCTGTTTCCGATTGTGTTTGCCGCCGGGCTCAACCCCAGCGAGGGGCCGGGGCTGATGTTCGTCAGCCTGCCATTTGCCTTCGGTAATGTGGCATTCGGCCAGTTGATGGGCGTAGTGTTTTTTGTCCTGGTGGCCATTGCTGCCTGGAGTTCGGCGATTTCCTTGCTTGAACCCATGGTGGCTTATCTGGTTGAGAGGACTAAAATCCGCCGCGCCTGGGTAACATTCTGGCTGGCCTTCAGCTGTTGGTTCGTGGGATTGGGGACGGTTTTCTCCTTTAACATCTGGCAGCAGGCCAAATTTTTCGTGAACGAAGGCGGGGTTTTTCATCTCTACCAGTGGGGGGCGGCCAGCGGCCTGGACCTCTTTGGAGTGATCGACTTCTTCACCTCGCGGATCATGCTGCCTCTGGGTGGTTTGTGTTTCGTGGTGTTTGCTGGCTGGGTGATGGGGCGCGATGCGGTTCGTGATGAACTGTCGATGCGCAGCCCTGTGTTGTTCGCCTTGACCTTGTTTTTGATGCGCTATGTAGCGCCCATCGGCATTCTTGTAGTGTTTGCCGCCCAGCTGTGGAAATGACGCTGACATGACGACCCATATTCAACGCTCGGCCCTTTTGCCTTATCCGGCGCAGTTTCTCTATGAGCTGGTCAATGACGTGGCGCGTTATCCGGAATTCCTGCCCTGGTGCTCATCTGCCGAAGTGCTGGAAAGCAGTGATGAGCATATGCGCGCCAGCCTGGCGGTGGCCAAGGGCGGGCTCAGCCAGCATTTTGTAACGCGCAATATCCTGGTCCCGGGGCAGTCGATCGAGATGAACCTGGAGGAGGGGCCGTTCAATCAGTTGCACGGGGTCTGGGTTTTCAAACCGTTGGGGGAGAAGGCCTGCAAGATCAGTCTGGACCTGTCGTTCGACTATGCCGGGCCGCTGGTACGGGCCACCCTGGGCCCCTTGTTCAACCAGGCGGCGAATACCCTGGTTGATGCGTTCTGTCAGCGCGCCAAACAGTTGCATGCTTGAGTCAACCATCGAGATCGAGGTGGTGTATGCCGCCGTCGACCGCCAAGTGTTGCTCAAGGTATCGCTGCCAGCCGGCTCGACTCTTCGTGCGGGGCTGATGGCTTCCGGCATTGCTGCGCAGTTTCCCGAGCTGGATGTGCAGTCTTGCCCCGTGGGGATTTTTGGCAAAGTGATTGCCGATCCTGATCGGCACGTGCTGCAGGCGGGTGAGCGGATTGAAATTTATCGTCCGTTGCTGGCGGATCCAAAGGAGGTCAGGCGCCTGCGCGCGGCCAAGGCAGCACAGGCCCGCCTGCAGGATTAGCGCTCCTGGCCAGAAAACACGCAATAAAAAGCCCGGACATGCCGGGCTTTTTTATTTCGACACAACTTATTGTGGCGAAGTGTCCAGTGGCTCCGGTGTCGGAACCGGGACGGCTTTTACCCCATCCACGTCTTTCTGGATCTGATCCAGCAGAGAGCCAGGCTTGACTGGTTTCTCTGGTTTTGGCTTCTCGGTGTTCTCGGCCGGCGCGGTCACGGTGGTGCCGCTGTCCTTGCCCAGCAGGGCTTCGTCGCGGCTTACGCCAGGCATGAAGTCGCCCGAAAGGCTGACGAGTTGGTCATTGCCATTGAAGATAACGCTGACGCGTTCCTGTTGGCGCTCACCGCCCCCTGGTTGCAGGCTATACAAATAATCCCAGCGATCGGCATGGAACGTGTCGGTCAGCAGAGGGTTGCCCATAATAAACCGTACTTGCCGGCGGGTCATTCCCGGGCGTAACTGGTCTATCATGTCCTGCGTGACGACATTGCCCTGCTGGATGTCGATTTTGTAAACCCCGGGGAATGAACAACCGGCGAGTGCGAGCAGTCCCACGAAGGTGAAACTGGTTAGCAAGAGCTTGGTGTTTTGCATCGGTGGGCGACTTCCACTATCTTGGCTGGGACAACGTAAACCCCGATCATACCCGCATTAAGAGAAGCTGCGAAGCAGCATCCGCGAGAAAGCTGACCATGGTTGAAAATAGCGAACTACGTAAAGCCGGCCTTAAAGTGACTCTGCCACGGGTCAAAATTCTACAAATGCTCGATTCCGCCGAGCAGCGACACATGAGCGCCGAAGATGTTTACAAGGCGCTGATGGAAGCTGGCGAGGATGTCGGTCTGGCCACGGTTTACCGTGTACTGACTCAGTTCGAAGCTGCAGGCCTTGTGGTTCGCCACAATTTTGATGGCGGCCACGCTGTATTCGAACTGGCCGACGGCGGCCACCACGACCATATGGTCAACGTGGAGTCTGGCGAAGTGATCGAATTCTTCGACGAGGAAATCGAAAAACTGCAAAAGGCGATCGTCGAGAAGCATGGCTTCGAGTTGGTGGATCACAACTTGGTGCTGTACGTACGCCACAAGAAAAAGTAAGCATGTCGCGCGGGCCATGTCCGCGAAACGAACGAAGGCGACCCTAGGGTCGCCTTCGTGCTTTCTGGTTTTCGAGTAACGAACGCTTAGATTTTTGCGGTCACCACCATCTTTTTCGCATGGGCCAGCGACTCTTTAGTCAGGTCGATGCCGCCCAGCATGCGAGCGACCTCTTCGACCCGTTCGGTCTTACCCAGTTTGGACACCGCCGTATGGGTGGCGTCGCTACCGCGCACCTTATGCACGAATAGATGCTGATGGCCCTGGGCAGCCACTTGCGGCAAGTGAGTGACGGTGAGTACCTGGCCTCGTTCGCCCAGCCGACGCAACAATTGGCCAACAATCTCTGCGGTCGGGCCACCGATACCCACATCCACTTCGTCGAATACCAAAGTCGGTACTCGGGAGGTTTGCGCAGTGATCACCTGGATCGCCAGGCTGATACGTGACAGTTCGCCCCCGGACGCGACCTTGGCCAGGGCCTTGAGCGGTTGCCCAGGGTTTGCGCTGACCAGCAATTCCACCTGTTCCAGGCCATAGGGCAGCAACTCATCGCTGGTGTTGGCGTGCAGCTCGATGGTGAAGCGCCCGCCGGGCATGCCCAGGCGCTGTATCTCCTGCTCGACCGCACTGGCCAGGGTGGTGGCGGCTTGCTGGCGCAGGCGGCTCAGTTCCTTGGCTTTCTCCTGGTAATGCCGGGCATATGACTTCAGCTCGTCACCGAGGCGCTCGATGGATTCGTCATTGGCGTCCAGCGCTTCGATTTCATCCAGCAGCTGTTGCTGCATGGCTGCCAGCTCGGTTGGCTGGATTCGGTGCTTGCGAGCCAGGGTATAGATAGCGTCGAGGCGCTCCTCCAGTTGTTGCAGGCGTGCCGGGTCGGCATCGAAGTGGTCGAGAAAGCGATTCAGCTCGCCCACGGCTTCCTCGACCTGGATCTGAGCGCTGGCCAGCAGGTTGGTGGCTTCGCCCAGGGCGGTCGGCGAGTTGCCGACGCTCGACAGGCGATTGAGGCTGGCGGTCAGGGCATTGAGGACATTGCCGGAATCGCTTTCACTGCATTGCTCGACCACCTGTCGGCAAATGCCGAGCAGGGTTTCGGCGTTGGTCAGGTTTTTGTGTTCCTGTTCCAGTTGCTCCAGTTCGTTGTCGCCCAGACCCAGGTTTTCCAGCTCTTCCATTTGATAGCTGAGCAGTTGATGGCGGGCGCGTTGCTCGTCGCCTGAGTTGGACAGGCGTTCAAGCTCCTGGCGCGTCTGGCGCCAGCGTTGTGCGGCAAGCTGTACCTGGCGCGACAGGTCGGTAGCGCCGGCGTACTCGTCGAGCAGGCGCCGATGGGTCTCGGTTTTCAGCAGCGACTGATGTTCGTGCTGGCTGTGGATATCGATCAACAGTTCGCCGAGGGCCTTGAGATCCCCCAGCGGGCAGGGCGAGCCGTTGATATAGCCGCGCGAGCGCCCTTCGGCCGTGATGACCCGGCGCAAAATGCACGGGCTCTCGCTGTCCAGATCGCGTTCGGCCAGCCAGGTACGGGCTTCAGGGATATCCACAAGGTCGAACGTCGCGAGGATGTCGGCCTTGTCTGCGCCCGGACGCACCACGCCACTGTCGGCGCGATCCCCCAGGGTCAAGCCCAGGGCGTCGAGCATGATCGACTTGCCGGCGCCGGTTTCGCCCGTGATGACGCTCATCCCGCGATCCAGTTCCAGATCGAGATGTTCAACGATGGCGTAGTTGTGTACGGACAGGTGCACCAGCATGACGGCCGCTCCCAGGCTTTAAGTCTGGTTATTTATACAGTGTTTTGTTTCTGGCTGACAATGCCCTCCCTTAGCTCGATTTGCTTGGGTGGAAAACTTTTTTAGCGCAACCAGGAATGTCGAACCCAGGTGTGTTTCCAGTCTTGAAAGGTTTTGCCATGGGTCGAGCCCTTGAACCTGAGAAATGCGACCCCATATACCGGGACAGAAGCGTGAGTTGAGCTCACGGACGTTATTGAAAGGAGAATTTCATGGCTGACGAACAGACGCTGGATACGCAAAATCTAGACGCCAATCAGGCTCCCGAGACCTCGGGCGAAGACCTGGTGGCTCGTGTAAAAGTGCTCGAAGAGCAGCTGGCCGGCGCTCAGGATCAGGCTTTGCGTGTTGCTGCCGATCTGCAGAACGTCCGCCGCCGTGCCGAGCAGGACGTGGAAAAAGCGCACAAATTCGCGCTGGAGCGCTTTGCTGGCGATCTGTTGCCAGTGATCGACAGCCTCGAGCGTGGCCTGGAGCTGTCCAGCGCGGATGACGAAAGTATTCGTCCGATGCGTGAAGGGATCGAGCTGACCCTGAAGATGTTCCACGACACCCTCAAGCGCTATCAGCTGGAAGCCATCGACCCGCACGGTGAACCGTTCAACGCCGAGCATCATCAGGCGATGGCCATGCAGGAAAGCGCCGATATGGAACCCAACAGCGTGCTCAAAGTGTTCCAGAAGGGCTATCAGCTCAATGGCCGCCTGCTGCGCCCGGCCATGGTCGTGGTCAGCAAGGCTCCGGCTCCGGTTTCGCCTTCTATTGATGAGAAGGCTTGAAATCAGCCGTAAGGCCCCCATTTAGAAGTCAAGCGTTTAAGTGCTACCGCAGTTGGCCACCACCGCTGCGGCAACAAAATCCAAAGTTTCGGGAGAGTTAACATGGGCAAAATTATCGGTATCGACCTGGGGACTACCAACTCCTGCGTCTCTATTCTTGAAAACGGCAACGTTAAAGTTATCGAAAACGCCGAAGGCGCGCGTACCACGCCGTCGATCGTTGCGTATGCCAACGATGGCGAAATCCTGGTTGGTCAGTCGGCCAAGCGTCAGGCAGTGACCAATCCGCATAACACCCTGTACGCGGTGAAGCGTCTGATCGGTCGTCGCTTCGAAGAAGAAGTGGTACAGAAAGACATCCAGATGGTCCCTTACAAGATCGTCAAGGCTGACAACGCTGACGCCTGGGTTGAAGTGAACGGCCAGAAAATGTCGCCGCCACAGATTTCGGCTGAAATCTTGAAAAAGATGAAGAAGACTGCCGAAGACTACCTTGGCGAGCCAGTGACCGAAGCGGTGATCACCGTTCCGGCCTACTTCAACGACAGCCAGCGTCAAGCCACCAAAGACGCCGGTCGTATTGCTGGCCTGGACGTAAAACGCATCATCAACGAACCAACCGCGGCCGCTCTGGCTTACGGTATGGACAAGGCCAAGGGCGATCACACCGTGATCGTTTATGACCTGGGTGGCGGTACCTTCGACGTTTCGGTGATCGAGATTGCCGAAGTTGATGGTGAGCACCAGTTTGAAGTGTTGGCCACCAACGGTGACACCTTCCTGGGTGGTGAAGACTTTGACATTCGTCTGATCGACTACCTCGTCGACGAATTCAAGAAAGAAAGCGGCATGAACCTCAAGGGTGACCCGCTGGCCATGCAGCGCCTGAAAGAAGCTGCCGAAAAAGCCAAGATCGAGCTGTCCTCGAGCCTGCAGACCGACGTCAACCTGCCGTACATCACTGCAGATGCCACCGGTCCTAAGCACTTGAACGTGAAGATTTCTCGCGCCAAGTTGGAAGCTCTGGTTGAAGACCTGGTTCAGCGCACCATCGAGCCTTGCCGCATCGCTCTGAAAGACTCGGGTATCGAAGTTGGCGCGATCAACGACGTGATCCTGGTCGGTGGTCAGACCCGTATGCCGCTGGTGCAGAAGCTGGTGACCGAGTTCTTCGGTAAAGAAGCACGTAAAGACGTCAACCCGGACGAAGCGGTTGCCATGGGTGCTGCTATCCAGGGTGCGGTACTGGCCGGTGACGTGAAAGACGTCCTGCTGCTCGACGTCAGCCCGCTGACCCTGGGTATCGAAACCATGGGTGGCGTGATGACCGCGCTGATCGAGAAAAACACCACGATTCCTACCAAGAAATCGCAAGTGTTCTCGACTGCCGACGACAACCAGGGCGCTGTGACCATTCACGTGCTGCAAGGTGAGCGTAAGCAAGCGGCCCAGAACAAGTCCTTGGGCAAGTTCGATCTGGCCGAGATTCCACCAGCACCACGTGGCGTGCCACAAATTGAAGTGACCTTCGACATCGACGCCAACGGCATTCTGCACGTAGGCGCCAAAGACAAGGCCACCGGCAAGACTCAGTCGATCGTGATCAAGGCCAACTCCGGTCTGTCCGAGGAAGAGATTCAGCAGATGATTCGCGATGCTGAAACCAACGCCGACGAAGACCGCAAGTTCGAAGAGCTGGCCAGCGCGCGTAACCAAGGTGACGCCCTGGTTCACTCGACTCGCAAAATGATCGCTGATGCCGGCGACAAAGTGACCGCTGAAGAGAAAACCGCAATCGAAGCGGCTGTGGTTGCCCTTGAAGCCGCCGTCAAAGGCGACGACAAGGCAGCCATCGACGCCAAGGTTGAAGAGCTGTCCAAAGTCTCGGCGCCGGTTGCTCAGAAGATGTACGCCGAACAGGCTCAGCCTGCAGAAGGCGCGGCTCAGCAAGGCGAGTCGGCTGAAAAAGCTGACGATGTAGTCGACGCTGAGTTCGAAGAAGTAAAAGACCACAAGTAAGACTGCTTGTTGGTCGGCCAGTTGACTGCCTTTGTGCGGTGGCTGGTAGGATGTCGCCGCGCGGGAGCTTGCTCCCGCGTTGGCGTGTCTGGAGCAAGCGAAATTTTTTACTCGGCGTGACCTGTCACGCGGGGTGGCGGTATGGCCGGAAATGCTCCTGCTTTCCGAGCGGGATTACCGCAATGGCCGGCCACTGCTGGCTGGTTTTTTCAAAGACCAGGATCGTTGAATTGACGTGAGTTGGGTCCGGGCCTGTATTGGGGCTCAACGAGTTTGGCGAGGCTCAGGAGAGCTTGGCCGGACGTCCTTAAGAGTGCAAAGACTTATGGCAAAGCGTGACTATTACGAAGTATTGGGTGTTGAGCGAGGCACCAGCGAGGCCGACCTGAAGAAGGCTTACCGGCGCCTGGCGATGAAGCATCACCCGGACCGTAATCCTGACGACAAAGCGTCGGAAGAACTGTTCAAAGAGGCCAACGAGGCCTATGAAGTACTCTCTGATTCGAGCAAGCGCGCCGCCTATGACCAATACGGTCATGCCGGTGTTGATCCGAGCATGGGTGGCGGCGGTGCTGGCTTCGGTGGTCAGAACTTCTCCGACATCTTCGGTGATGTCTTCAGTGATTTCTTCGGCGGCGGTCGTGGCGGTTCCCGTGGCGGCGCTCAGCGCGGCAGCGATTTGCGCTACACCCTGGAGTTGAACCTGGAGGAGGCGGTGCGCGGTACTACCGTGAATATCCGCGTTCCGACGCTGGTCAATTGCAAGCCGTGCGATGGTTCGGGTGCCAAGAAAGGCTCCTCGCCTATCACTTGCCCGACCTGTGGCGGTATTGGCCAAGTGCGCATGCAGCAGGGCTTCTTCTCGGTGCAGCAGACCTGCCCGCGCTGCCATGGCCAGGGCAAGATCATTTCCGATCCGTGCGACTCCTGCCACGGCGAAGGCCGTGTCGAAGAGTACAAGACGCTGTCGGTCAAAGTGCCGGCGGGTGTCGATACCGGCGACCGTATCCGTCTGTCGGGTGAAGGTGAGGCGGGTGCGCAGGGTGGGCCTACCGGCGACCTGTACGTGGTGATCAATGTGCGTGAGCACGCGATCTTCCAGCGCGACGGCAAGCACCTGTTCTGTGAAGTGCCAATCAGCTTTGTTGATGCGGCGCTGGGCGGCGAGCTGGAGATTCCGACCCTCGATGGTCGGGTCAAGTTGAAGATTCCCGAGGGGACTCAGACCGGCAAGCAGTTCCGCGTGCGTGGCAAGGGTGTGGCGCCGGTGCGTGGTGGCGGTGCGGGTGATTTGATGTGCCGCGTTGCGGTGGAGACTCCGGTCAATCTGGGGCGTCGTCAGCGTGAATTGCTGGAAGAGCTGCGCAGCTCCCTGGCCGATGACAATACCCATTCACCGAAAACCACTGGTTGGTTTGAAGGCGTGAAGCGCTTCTTCGGCGATCTGTAAGGAGCGACACATGCGACGTATAGCTGTGATGGGCGCCGCCGGGCGCATGGGCAAGATCCTGGTCGAGGCGGTGCAGCAACGTGCGCCGCTGACCGGCCTTACTGCTGCCATTGTGCGTCCTGGCAGCACGTTGATCGGGGTCGATGCCGGCGAGCTGGCTTCCCTGGGTCGTATCGGCGTGCCGCTATCGGGCAATCTCGAGGGTGTCGCCGATGAATTCGATGTCTTGATCGACTTCACCTTGCCGGAAGTGATGCTGAAAAACCTGGCCTTCTGCCGCAAGGCGGGCAAGGCGATGGTGATCGGCACGACTGGGCTTGATGCTGCGCAGAAGCAGGTGCTGGCCGAGGCGGGCAAGGATATTCCAATCGTGTTCGCGGCCAACTTCAGTGTCGGCGTCAACCTGTCGCTGAAGCTGCTGGACATGGCGGCGCGGGTGCTGGGTGATGATGCGGACATTGAAATCATCGAAGCCCATCACCGGAACAAGATCGATGCCCCTTCGGGCACGGCCCTGCGTATGGGCGAGGTGATTGCCGATGCGCTGGGGCGTGATCTGCAGAAAGTGGCGGTCTATGGCCGTGAAGGCCATACCGGTGTGCGTGATCGTGAAACCATCGGTTTCGCCACGGTTCGTGGTGGTGATGTGGTGGGCGATCACACGGTCCTGTTCGCTGCAGAGGGTGAGCGTCTTGAGATCACTCACAAGGCCTCCAGCCGCATGACCTTTGCCAAGGGGGCGGTGCGTGCGGCGTTGTGGCTGGACGGTCGCGAGCCAGGTCTTTACGATATGCAGGATGTGCTCGACCTGCGCTGATGATGCACTCAAAGCAGGGTTCAGCCATGTGCCTGAGCCCTGTTTTATCCCGCTAAGCGATGTTCTGTCGCATTCCTCTGCCTTTTAGGCTCATTAGCGGTGGACCGAAAAAGCCTTTTTCTGTAAGCTACAGCTTTAGTGTGTTCACTAAAAGCGCGCAGAATAATTCAGTGAATGAGCGGGGTGACGTGTCCATACGTCACTCCGCTTTTTTACACCTGCGATCGCCCTTTCAGGCTTTATTTACGGGAGGTCTTCTTGACTAAGCCAGCCATACTCGCCCTTGCTGATGGCAGCATTTTTCGCGGCGAAGCAATTGGAGCCGACGGTCAAACCGTTGGTGAGGTGGTGTTTAACACCGCCATGACCGGCTATCAGGAAATCCTTACCGATCCTTCCTACGCCCAGCAGATCGTTACCCTGACTTACCCGCACATTGGCAACACCGGCACCACACCGGAAGACGCCGAATCCGACCGCGTCTGGTCCGCCGGCCTGGTCATTCGTGACCTGCCACTGGTTGCGAGCAACTGGCGTAACACCATGTCCCTGTCCGATTACCTGAAAGCCAACAATGTTGTGGCTATCGCCGGTATCGACACCCGTCGCCTGACCCGCATCCTGCGTGAGAAAGGCGCACAGAACGGCTGCATCATGGCCGGTGACAACATCTCCGAAGAAGCCGCCATCGCCGCCGCCCAGGGGTTCCCTGGCCTCAAGGGCATGGACCTGGCGAAAGTCGTCAGCACCCAGAAGCAATACGAGTGGCGCTCGACTGTCTGGGACCTGAAAACCGACAGCCACGCGACCATCGAGGCCTCCGAGCTGCCGTACCACGTGGTGGCCTACGACTACGGCGTCAAGGTGAACATCCTGCGCATGCTGGTCGAGCGCGGCTGCCGCGTAACCGTGGTCCCTGCACAGACCCCGGCTGCCGATGTCCTGGCCCTGAAGCCGGATGGTGTATTCCTGTCCAACGGTCCTGGCGATCCGGAACCTTGCGACTACGCCATCAAGGCCATCAAGGAAGTGCTGGAAACCGAGATTCCTGTATTCGGTATCTGCCTCGGTCACCAACTGCTGGCCCTGGCCTCCGGTGCCAAGACTCTGAAAATGGGTCACGGTCACCATGGCGCCAACCACCCGGTCCAGGACCTGGATACCGGTGTGGTGATGATCACCAGCCAGAACCACGGTTTTGCGGTAGATGAAGCGACCCTGCCAGCCAACGTCCGGGCGATTCACAAGTCGCTGTTCGACGGCACCCTGCAGGGTATCGAGCGTACCGACAAGAGCGCCTTCAGCTTCCAGGGTCACCCTGAAGCCAGCCCAGGCCCGAACGATGTGGCGCCGCTGTTCGACCGCTTCATCAACGAGATGGCCAAGCGACGCTAAGCGCTCGCCTTGAGAATGTAGCGAGAAGTCGTCCGAGGGCGGCCCCGATCAACCCGGTGGCCCCCTTGGAGCTTCAGAAATTGATCAAGACGGCTTGCCGACTGACCTGCGGATTTGAGTGACAAACCCATGCCAAAACGTACAGACATTAAAAGCATCCTGATTCTCGGCGCTGGCCCGATCGTGATCGGCCAGGCCTGCGAATTCGACTACTCCGGCGCCCAGGCCTGTAAAGCCCTGCGCGAGGAGGGTTACCGCGTCATCCTGGTGAACTCCAACCCGGCCACCATCATGACCGATCCGGACATGGCCGACGCCACCTACATCGAGCCGATCAAGTGGCAGACCGTTGCCAAGATCATCGAGAAGGAGCGTCCAGACGCCCTGTTGCCGACCATGGGTGGCCAGACCGCTCTGAACTGCGCTCTGGACCTGGAGCGCGAAGGCGTTCTGGAGAAGTTCGGCGTAGAAATGATCGGCGCCAACGCTGACACCATCGACAAGGCCGAAGACCGTTCGCGCTTTGACAAGGCGATGAAATCCATCGGCCTGGACTGCCCGCGTTCGGGTATCGCCCACAGCATGGAAGAGGCCAATGCGGTCCTCGAAAAGCTCGGCTTCCCGTGCATCATCCGTCCGTCCTTCACCATGGGCGGCACCGGTGGCGGTATCGCGTACAACCGTGAAGAGTTCGAAGAAATCTGCGCTCGCGGCCTGGACCTGTCGCCGACCAAAGAGCTGCTGATCGACGAATCCCTGATCGGCTGGAAAGAGTACGAGATGGAGGTTGTCCGCGATAAGAAGGACAACTGCATCATCGTCTGCTCCATCGAAAACTTTGACCCGATGGGCGTGCACACCGGTGACTCGATCACTGTTGCGCCAGCACAGACCCTGACGGACAAGGAATACCAGATCATGCGCAACGCCTCGTTGGCGGTACTGCGTGAGATCGGCGTTGAAACCGGCGGTTCCAACGTTCAGTTCGGTATTTGCCCGGACACCGGCCGCATGGTCGTGATCGAGATGAACCCGCGTGTATCGCGTTCTTCGGCACTGGCATCGAAAGCTACCGGCTTCCCGATTGCGCGCATCGCCGCCAAGCTGGCGATCGGTTACACCCTGGACGAGCTGCAAAACGAAATCACTGGCGGCGCTACGCCGGCGTCCTTCGAGCCTTCGATCGACTATGTCGTGACCAAGCTGCCACGTTTTGCTTTCGAGAAATTCCCGAAGGCCGACGCTCGCCTGACCACCCAGATGAAGTCTGTCGGTGAAGTCATGGCCATCGGCCGGACCTTTCAGGAGTCTCTGCAGAAAGCCCTACGTGGCCTGGAAGTGGGCGTTTGCGGTCTGGACGAGAAGCTCGACCTGAGCAACCCGGAAAGCATGAGCGTGCTCAAGCGCGAGCTGACCGTGCCGGGCGCTGAGCGTATCTGGTACGTGGCTGATGCTTTCCGCGCCGGCATGACCGTCGAAGACATCTTCGGCATGAACATGATCGATCCGTGGTTCCTGGTGCAGATCGAAGATCTGATCAAGGAAGAAGAGAAGGTCAAGACCCTCGGTCTGTCCTCCATCGACCGCGACCTGATGTTCCGCCTCAAGCGCAAGGGTTTCTCCGATCAGCGTCTGGCCAAGCTGCTGGGTGTGACCGAGAAGAACCTGCGCACGCATCGCCACAAACTGGATATCTTCCCGGTCTACAAGCGTGTTGACACCTGTGCCGCCGAGTTCGCCACCGACACCGCGTACCTGTACTCCACCTACGAGGAGGAGTGCGAAGCTGCGCCATCGGGCCGCGACAAGATCATTATCCTGGGCGGTGGTCCAAACCGTATCGGCCAGGGCATCGAGTTCGATTACTGCTGCGTACACGCCGCCCTCGCGCTGCGCGAAGACGGGTACGAGACCATCATGGTCAACTGCAACCCGGAAACCGTTTCCACTGACTACGACACTTCCGACCGTCTGTATTTCGAGCCGGTAACGCTGGAAGACGTGCTGGAAATCTGCCGCGTCGAGAAGCCTAAAGGCGTGATCGTCCAGTACGGCGGCCAAACCCCGCTGAAACTGGCGCGTGCCCTGGAAGCTGCTGGCGTGCCGATCATCGGCACCAGCCCTGATGCGATTGACCGTGCCGAAGACCGCGAGCGCTTCCAGCAAATGGTTGAACGCCTGAACCTGCGTCAGCCACCAAACGCCACCGTGCGCAGCGAAGATGAAGCCATCCGTGCAGCCAGCAAGATCGGCTATCCGCTGGTGGTGCGTCCTTCCTACGTGCTGGGCGGTCGGGCGATGGAAATCGTATACGAAGAAGAAGAACTCAAGCGCTACCTGCGTGACGCGGTGAAAGTGTCTAACGACAGCCCTGTACTGCTCGACCACTTCCTCAACTGCGCCATCGAAATGGACGTGGATGCGGTTTGCGACGGTACCGATGTGGTGATTGGCGCAATTATGCAGCACATCGAACAGGCCGGTGTTCACTCCGGTGACTCTGCCTGCTCCCTGCCGCCATACTCGCTGCCTGTGCATATCCAGGACGAGATGCGCGAACAGGTCAAGAAAATGGCCCTGGAGCTAGGTGTTGTCGGCCTGATGAACGTGCAGTTGGCGCTGCAAGGCGAGGACATCTACGTCATCGAAGTCAACCCGCGCGCTTCCCGTACCGTACCGTTCGTATCCAAGTGCATCGGTGTTTCCCTGGCCATGATCGCGGCTCGCGTGATGGCGGGTAAAACCCTGAAGGAAATCGGTTTCACCAAGGAAATTATTCCGAACTTCTACAGTGTGAAAGAGGCGGTGTTCCCGTTCGCCAAGTTCCCTGGCGTGGACCCGATCCTCGGCCCAGAGATGAAGTCCACCGGTGAAGTGATGGGTGTCGGTGACACCTTCGGCGAAGCCTTCGCCAAGGCCCAGATGGGTGCCAGCGAAGTGTTGCCGACTGGCGGTACCGCGTTCATCAGCGTGCGTGACGATGACAAGCCGCTGGTTGCAGGTGTGGC
Source organism: Pseudomonas sp. MF09150 (assembly GCF_059862355.1). Lineage (NCBI taxonomy): Bacteria > Pseudomonadati > Pseudomonadota > Gammaproteobacteria > Pseudomonadales > Pseudomonadaceae > Pseudomonas > Pseudomonas sp. MF09150. The sequence goes on from NZ_JCBCUS010000019.1 coordinate 26,518, forward strand.
TCGTGATCTGATCAACTTGGGTTTCGAAGTGGTTGCCACTGCCGGGACTGCCAAGCTGATTGAAGCTGCCGGCCTGAAAGTGCGTCGTGTGAACAAGGTGACCGAAGGTCGTCCGCACGTGGTCGACATGATCAAGAATGACGAAGTCACCCTGATCATCAACACCACGGAAGGTCGCCAGTCGATCGCTGATTCCTACTCCATTCGTCGTAATGCCTTGCAGCACAAGATCTACTGCACCACGACCATTGCTGCTGGCGAAGCCATCTGCGAAGCGTTGAAGTTCGGTCCCGAGAAGACCGTGCGCCGCTTGCAGGATCTACACGCAGGATTGAAGGCATGATCAAATACCCGATGACTGTCCAGGGCGCTAAAGCCCTGGAAGAAGAGCACGCTCACCTGACCAAGGTCGTTCGTCCTAAGCTTAGCCAGGACATCGGAACGGCCCGCGAGTTGGGTGACCTTAAAGAGAACGCCGAATACCATGCTGCCCGCGAGCAGCAAGGTATGGTCGAGGCGCGGATTCGCGATATCGAAGGCCGCATGCAGAATGCGGTGATCATCGATGTCACGACCATTCCTCACACCGGTAAAGTGATTTTCGGCACCACGGTCGAGATCGCCAACGTCGAAACTGACGAAAGCGTGACCTATCAAATCGTGGGAGAGGATGAAGCGGACTTCAAACTCGGCAAGATCTCCGTCGGTTCGCCACTGGCCCGTGCCTTGATTGCCAAGGAAGAGGGTGATGTGGTCGCCGTCAAAACGCCAGGTGGCGTTATCGAGTACGAGATTGTCGAAGTTCGTCACATCTGAAAGACGACACCCGCTTCGCGCGGGTGCCATGCTTTGGCAACTGGCCCAGATGCTCTGGGTCGGTGGCTTGTGGCTTCTGCACATCGGTTTGCTGCCGGTGCTCGAGCAAATAGGCTTGGCACCGCTGCTGATCGACGATATCGGCAAAATGCTGGGTGCGTTGCTGGTGGGCTTTTCGGCGGCGTGCCTGGTGTTGCAGGTGCTGATATTGATTCAGTCCGAAGGACTGGCAAGCGTGTGGCGGGATATTCGCGGGCAGCTGCTGCTGATGGGGCTTTATGCGTGTGCGATGTATTTCGTGGTGCGCATGCTGTTGCCTGAGGCGCAACGCTGGCAATTGTTCAGCTATCTTGTGCTTGGGTTTTCCGGCCTGGTGCTGGTGCTGCAGCCAGTCCCTGGATGGGGTGGCAGGGTACGCGAAGCGCACCCTTGACCCTTGTCGACGTCAGTGGAAGCGATGGACGTTCGACAGTTGCTTGTTTACCTTGGCGTTTTTGCGGTAAATCAACGCCATTTTGCCGATGACTTGCACCAAGTCAGCCTTGCCCGCCTTGCACAGCTCGGCGATGACCGCCAGGCGAGACTCGCGCTCGAGGATGTTGAGTTTGATCTTGATCAGCTCATGATCGCTCAAGGCGCGTTCAAGTTCGGCTAATACACCTTCGGTCAAACCGTTGTCAGCCACAGTCAATACTGGTTTCAGATGGTGGCCAATGGATTTGTACTGTTTCTTCTGCTCTTGAGTGAGCGGCATAATCTGACCCCTGCGTCTGATCTTGTAAAAAGCGGCGGCCAGTTTACCCGAGCGAGTCCGGGACCGCCCAGTTAATCACTACCCGTTTTATTTGAGGTGGCCCGTGGCCCGTTCCAAGACAAGCCTTAAGTGGCTGCAAAGACATGTCAATGATCCCTATGTGAAGCAGGCGCAGAAGGATGGTTACCGCTCGCGTGCGAGTTACAAGCTTCTGGAGGTCCAGGAGAAATACAAACTGATCCGTCCAGGTATGAGTGTTGTCGACCTGGGAGCGGCGCCCGGTGGCTGGTCGCAGGTCACTAGTCGGCTGATCGGTGGTCAGGGGCGTCTGATCGCCTCCGACATCCTGGAAATGGACAGCATTCCGGACGTGACTTTCATCCAGGGTGACTTCACCCGGGACGACGTGCTCGCTCAGATCCTTGAAGCTGTTGGTAATTCGCAGGTGGACCTTGTGATTTCCGATATGGCCCCCAATATGAGTGGTACGCCTGAGGTGGACATGCCGAAAGCCATGTTTTTATGTGAGCTGGCGCTTGATCTGGCGGCTCGGATACTCAAGCCGGGTGGTAATTTCGTGATCAAGGTGTTTCAGGGCGAAGGGTTTGATGCTTACGTGAAGGACGCTCGTCAGAAATTCGACAAGGTCCAGATGATCAAGCCGGATTCTTCCCGTGGCAGTTCCCGCGAGCAATACATGCTGGCTTGGGGCTACCGCGGCCGTAGCGAGTAAATCGAGGTTTTTTGGCGGGTCGATAGGTTTTTCGTATTTCGCCCCGTGAGCATTAGCGAATATTGTGTAGAAAGTGTTTCACAAAGGGTTACAGACGGCGCCTGCCAGAGCCGTAGGTAATGTAGTAAGTTAGGCCGGTGAATATCATGCGAAGCGCGCGCCAGTAGCGGAGCTTGCTTCAGAGGGTAGTTAATTGAACGATATGGCAAAGAATCTGATCCTGTGGTTGATCATTGCGGCTGTCCTGGTGACGGTAATGAACAACTTCTCCAGCCCTAACGAGCCGCAGACCCTCAACTATTCCGACTTCATCCAGCAAGTTAAGGATGGCAAGGTCGAGCGCGTAGCGGTAGACGGCTACGTGATCACCGGCAAACGCAACGATGGCGACAGCTTCAAGACCATCCGTCCTGCTATCCAGGACAATGGCCTGATCGGTGACCTGGTGGATAACCACGTGGTTGTCGAAGGCAAGCAGCCTGAGCAGCAAAGCATCTGGACCCAGCTTCTGGTCGCCAGCTTCCCGATTTTGGTCATCATTGCCGTGTTCATGTTCTTCATGCGGCAGATGCAGGGCGGTGCAGGCGGCAAGGGCGGACCCATGAGCTTCGGCAAGAGCAAGGCGCGCCTGCTCTCTGAAGATCAGGTGAAGACCACCCTGGGTGACGTTGCAGGTTGCGACGAAGCCAAGGAAGAAGTGGGCGAGCTGGTCGAGTTCCTGCGTGATCCGGGCAAGTTCCAGCGTCTGGGTGGCCGCATTCCTCGTGGTGTGCTGATGGTTGGCCCTCCAGGTACCGGTAAAACCCTGCTGGCCAAGGCTATTGCCGGCGAAGCAAAAGTCCCGTTCTTCACCATTTCCGGTTCTGATTTCGTCGAAATGTTCGTCGGCGTGGGCGCCAGTCGTGTTCGCGACATGTTCGAACAAGCCAAGAAGCACGCGCCGTGCATCATCTTCATCGATGAAATCGACGCCGTCGGTCGTCACCGTGGCGCCGGCATGGGCGGCGGTCATGACGAGCGCGAGCAGACGCTTAACCAGTTGCTGGTTGAGATGGATGGCTTTGAAATGAACGACGGCATCATCGTGATCGCTGCGACCAACCGTCCGGACGTACTGGATCCTGCTTTGCTGCGTCCGGGCCGTTTCGACCGTCAGGTTGTCGTCGGTTTGCCGGACATTCGTGGTCGTGAGCAGATTCTCAAGGTTCACATGCGCAAAGTGCCTATGGGTGAGGACGTCGCTCCGGCCGTGATCGCTCGTGGTACCCCTGGCTTCTCGGGCGCCGACCTGGCCAACCTAGTGAACGAAGCATCTTTGTTTGCGGCTCGTACCGGCAAACGCATCGTTGAAATGAAAGAGTTTGAGCTGGCCAAAGACAAGATCATGATGGGCGCCGAGCGCAAATCCATGGTCATGTCCGAGAAAGAAAAGCAGAACACCGCTTATCACGAGGCGGGCCACGCTATCGTCGGCCGTGTTGTGCCTGAGCATGACCCGGTTTACAAAGTGTCGATCATTCCGCGCGGTCGTGCGCTGGGTGTGACCATGTTCCTGCCGGAAGAAGATCGCTACAGCTTGTCCAAGCGCGCCCTTATCAGCCAGATCTGCTCCCTGTACGGTGGCCGTATTGCTGAAGAGATGACCTTGGGTTTCGACGGTGTGACCACCGGCGCCTCCAACGACATCATGCGGGCGAGTCAGATCGCACGGAACATGGTCACCAAGTGGGGCCTGTCCGAGAAGCTTGGCCCGTTGATGTATGCCGAAGAAGAGGGTGAAGTATTCCTCGGTCGCGGCGGTGGCGGTCAAAGCGCGAGTTTCTCGGGTGAGACGGCCAAGCTGATCGACTCCGAAGTGCGCAGCATCATTGATCAATGTTATGGCACGGCGAAGCAGATCCTGACGGATAACCGTGACAAGCTGGATGCCATGGCCGATGCCTTGATGAAGTACGAAACCATTGATGCCGAGCAGATCGACGACATCATGGCGGGTCGTACTCCGCGTGAGCCGCGGGATTGGGAAGGTGGCTCGGGCACTACTCCACCTGTTGTGCAGAATGAGCGTCCAGAAACCCCGATCGGCGGCCCAGCTGCTGACCATTAAGGTTTGAAATGACTTCTGTGTCGTCCTCAACCCGGTTGCCTTGCGGCAACCGGGTTCTTGATTTGGCCCATACGCATGTTATGGGCATTCTTAATGTCACTCCTGACTCCTTCTCCGATGGCGGTCGTTTCAGCCAGCTTGACGCTGCCTTGCGGCATGCCGAGGCAATGGTTGCGGCCGGTGCTACGCTGATCGATGTTGGCGGTGAGTCGACTAGGCCAGGCGCACGAGCGGTTTCTCCCCTGGAGGAGCTGGAGCGAGTGGCGCCGATTGTCGAGCGGATTCATCGCGAACTGGATGTGATCATCTCTGTGGACACTTCCACGCCTGCGGTCATGCGAGAGACTGCGCGCCTGGGGGCTGGCCTCATCAACGATGTGCGCTCCCTTCAGCGTGATGGTGCGCTGGACGCGGCTGCAGCTACCGGCTTGCCGGTATGTCTGATGCACATGCTGGGTGAGCCTGGCGATATGCAGAATGATCCGCACTATCGCAACGTGACTGAAGAAGTGTGTGAGTTTTTGGCTGAGCGCATGGCTCAATGTGCGGCGGTCGGCATCGCAGCTGAGCGGATCGTGCTTGATCCGGGTTTTGGTTTCGCCAAGACCCTGCAGCATAACTTGAGCCTGTTCAAGCATATGGAGGCCTTGAATGTCTTCGGACGCCCCCTGCTGGTAGGGGTTTCCCGCAAGAGCATGATAGGTCACGCCCTGAATCGTCCGGTGGGAGAGCGCCTCTATGGTGGCCTGGCTCTCGCTGCGCTGGCCATGGGCAAGGGCGCGCGGATTTTGCGCGTCCATGATGTGGCAGAGACGGTGGATGTGGTGCGGATGATCACGGCAGTGGAAATGGCCGAATAAGAATGATGGAGCACTTATGACTAAAAAATACTTTGGCACCGACGGCATTCGCGGTCGTGTGGGCGTGTACCCGATTACCCCCGATTTCATGCTCAAGCTCGGTTGGGCCGCTGGTATGGCCTTCCGTAGCATGGGCGCTTGTCGTGTTCTGGTGGGTAAGGACACGCGAATTTCCGGGTACATGTTCGAATCTGCACTGGAGGCCGGTCTTTCCGCCGCAGGTGCCGATGTTTTGCTGCTGGGGCCTATGCCGACGCCGGCCATTGCTTATCTGACGCGGACGTTCCATGCCGAGGCCGGGATTGTGATCAGTGCGTCGCACAATCCGCATGATGATAACGGCATCAAGTTCTTCTCCGGTGAGGGCACCAAGCTTCCGGATGAAGTGGAATTGATGATCGAAGAGCTGCTGGACGCCCCCATGACCGTGGTGGAGTCGAGCAAGCTGGGCAAAGTGTCGCGGATCAATGACGCCTCTGGGCGTTACATTGAATTTTGCAAAAGCAGCGTACCTTCCAGCACCAGTTTTGCGGGTCTGAAAATCGTCCTCGACTGTGCTCATGGCGCTACCTACAAGGTGGCTCCAAGCGTGTTCCGCGAGTTGGGTGCTGACGTCACTGTGCTGTCGGCGCAGCCCAACGGCTTGAACATCAACGACAATTGCGGTTCGACCCATATGTCGCAGTTGCAGGCCGCGGTATTGGCTGAGCATGCCGACCTTGGGATTGCCTTCGATGGCGACGGCGACCGGGTGCTGATGGTCGATCACACCGGGGCGATTGTCGACGGCGATGAGCTGCTGTTTATCATTTCCCGTGATCTGCACGAGCGTGATCGCCTGCAGGGCGGCGTTGTAGGGACCTTGATGAGCAACCTGGGGCTCGAACTGGCCCTGGCTGATCTGGGGATTCCCTTCGTGCGCGCCAATGTCGGCGACCGCTACGTGATTGCCGAGCTGATCGAGCGTAAATGGCAGGTGGGCGGCGAGAATTCGGGGCATATCGTGTGTTTCCGGCATGCCACCACGGGTGACGCAATCATCGCTGCACTCCAGGTGTTGATGGCGCTCAAGACGCGTAACGAGAGCTTGGCTCAGTCCCGTCAGGCGCTGCGCAAGTGCCCGCAAGTCCTGGTCAACGTGCGTTTTTCCGGTGGCAAGAACCCGGTCGAGCATCCGGCGGTCAAGGAAGCGTGTGAGCGTGTTACGGCTGCCATGGCGGGGCGCGGTCGCGTGTTGCTGCGCAAGTCGGGTACCGAGCCTTTGGTGCGCGTCATGGTCGAAGGTGACGACGAGGCTGTGGTTCGTGGCTACGCCGATGAGCTGGCAAAACTGGTTGCTGAAGTTTCTGCCTGATTTCGGCTTGCCAGTGTTAACGCGGTTGGGTAACATCTGCGCCCACTTTGACCGACGAGGTACAGCATGCGTCGCCCTATGGTAGCTGGTAACTGGAAGATGCACGGTACCCGCGCCAGCGTCGCTGAGCTGATCAATGGCCTTCGTCATCTGGCCTTGCCTAGCGGTGTTGATGTCGCGGTATTCCCTCCTTGCCTGTATATCAATCAAGTGATTGATGGCCTGAAAGGAAAGTCGATTTCGGTCGGCGCGCAGAATTCTGCGGTGGAATCCATGCAAGGTGCGCTGACGGGTGAGATTGCTCCCAGTCAGTTGGTGGACGCAGGTTGTTCTCTGGTGCTGGTTGGGCACTCTGAACGCCGCCTGATCATGGGCGAGCGTGATGTGACTCTCAACCGCAAGTTCGCAGCAGCACAGGCATGTGGCTTGAAGCCGATACTGTGTGTGGGGGAGACCCTGGAGCAGCGCGAAGCCGGTAAGACCCTGGAAGTTGTCGGGCGTCAACTGGGCAGCATCATCGAAGAGCTGGGTGTTGGCGCTTTCGCCAATGCGGTCATCGCTTACGAGCCGGTCTGGGCCATTGGCACCGGGCTGACTGCTTCACCGCAACAGGCGCAGGATGTGCACGCAGCCATTCGCGCGCAGTTGGCGGCAGAGAATTCTGAGGTCGCACGAGGTGTGCGGCTTCTATACGGCGGCAGCGTGAAGGCGGCCAATGCGGTCGAACTGTTCGGCATGCCGGATATCGATGGGGGGCTCATTGGTGGAGCTTCCCTGAATGCAGATGAGTTCGGTGCGATTTGTCGCGCCGCGGGAAACTGAAAAAATGCTGGAAACAGTCGTAGTCGTTTTTCATCTGCTGGGCGCTCTGGGCGTAGTTGCTCTGGTTTTGCTGCAGCAGGGTAAAGGTGCGGATGCTGGTGCGTCTTTCGGTGCAGGTGCTTCAAATACTGTGTTCGGAAGCCAAGGTTCCTCTACCTTTCTTAGTAAGTTTACTGCTATACTTGCCGCAGGTTTCTTCATAACCAGCTTGGGGTTAGGTTACTTTGCTAAAGAGAAAGCTCATGAGCTGACTCAAGTAGGTTTGCCAAACCCAGCGGTGTTGGAAGTTCCAAAGCAAAAGCCGGCTTCTGATGATGTACCGGTGCTTCAAGAGCAAAAGTCGGCTAACACTGCGACTGACGTACCTCCAGCTCAAGAGCAAAAGTAAGAAGGGTTTCACGCAGTAACGCAGTATTTGCCGAGGTGGTGGAATTGGTAGACACGCAACCTTGAGGTGGTTGTGCCCATAGGGTGTAGGGGTTCGAGTCCCCTTCTCGGTACCAATTATCAGGAGAGCCCGCTGTTGCGGGCTTTCTTGTAGGTGGAAGGTTACATTGACCCTTAAGGGGATCGGTCGTATACTTCCGCCCCAGCTTTGTCGCGGGGTGGAGCAGTCTGGTAGCTCGTCGGGCTCATAACCCGAAGGTCGTCGGTTCAAATCCGGCCCCCGCAACCAGTTTTAGCGGAGCCCCTTTTCAGGGGCTTTTTGTTAGCTGGACACTTTATAACGCCGCTATTCAACGGCGTTTCCGGGATGGGCGCTTCGCCCATTTTTTATTTGCACAAGCATGCACGAGGGGGTTCAGGTGTCGAGCAAGCTAGAACAGTTGCAGGCCTTGTTGGCCCCGGTGGTCGTGGCCCTTGGCTATGAATGCTGGGGTATCGAGTTTTCAGCTCAAGGCCGCCACTCACTGTTGCGCGTTTATATTGATAAAGAAGGCGGTGTGCTGGTGGACGATTGCGCCATCGTCAGCCGTCAGATCAGCGGTGTTCTGGATGTCGAAGATCCAATCACTGTTGAGTACACCCTTGAAGTTTCCTCTCCTGGCATGGAACGCCCGCTGTTCACTCTTGAACAGTTTGCCAAGTATGTCGGTGAACAAGTGAAGATCAAGCTGCGCTCGCCTTTCGAAGGTCGGCGTAATTTTCAGGGCCTTCTCCGCGGGATAGAGGAGCAGGACATCGTGGTGCAGGTAGAAGACCATGAGTTCCTGTTGCCGATCGATATGATCGACAAGGCCAACATAATTCCCAGTTTTGACTGAGACGCGGATCCCGCGGATCCAATGGCTTGCGAAAGGCGAGGCGTACGATGAGCAAAGAAGTACTGCTGGTTGTTGAGTCGGTATCCAATGAAAAGGGTGTACCGGCAAGCGTGATTTTTGAAGCGCTGGAGCTGGCTTTGGCCACGGCTACCAAAAAGCGTTTTGAAGACGAAGTTGACCTGCGTGTGGAAATCAACCGCCACACCGGTGCCTACGAGACTTTCCGTCGCTGGACTGTCGTCGAGGAAGCCGACCTGGACGATCCTGCGATCGAAACCTGGCCGAGCAAGGTTGCTGAAACGCATCCTGGCGCCAAGGTTGGCGACGTCGTTGAAGAAAAGATCGACTCCATCGAGTTCGGCCGCATCGCTGCACAGACTGCCAAGCAAGTCATCGTGCAGAAGGTTCGCGAAGCTGAGCGTGCTCAAGTCGTCGATGCCTATCGCGAGCGCCTGGGTGAAATCATCTCCGGCACCGTGAAAAAAGTCACCCGCGACAATGTGATCGTCGACCTGGGTAACAACGCAGAAGCGTTGCTGGCCCGTGAAGACATCATTTCTCGCGAAACTTTCCGGGTTGGCGTGCGCCTGCGTGCGCTGCTCAAGGAAATCCGCACCGAGAACCGCGGCCCTCAGCTGATCCTGTCGCGTACCGCGCCGGAAATGCTGATCGAGCTGTTCCGTATTGAAGTGCCGGAAATCGCTGAAGGCCTGATCGAAGTAATGGCTGCCTCCCGTGACCCGGGTTCGCGCGCCAAGATCGCGGTCCGCTCCAAAGACAAGCGCATCGACCCGCAGGGCGCGTGCATTGGTATGCGCGGTTCGCGCGTCCAGGCCGTTTCCGGTGAGTTGGGTGGCGAGCGTGTGGATATCGTCCTGTGGGATGACAACCCGGCGCAGTTCGTGATCAACGCCATGTCCCCGGCTGAGGTTGCGGCAATTATCGTTGACGAAGATGCCCATGCCATGGACATCGCCGTTGGCGCAGACAATCTGGCCCAGGCCATCGGTCGCGGTGGTCAGAACGTGCGTCTGGCCAGCCAGTTGACTGGCTGGACCCTGAACGTCATGACCGAATCGGACATCCAGGCTAAGCAGCAAGCAGAAACCGGCGACATCCTGCGCAACTTCATCGACGAGCTGGAAGTCGACGAAGACCTGGCGCAGGTGCTGGTAGATGAAGGCTTTACCAGCCTGGAAGAGATTGCCTACGTACCGTTGGAAGAAATGCTCAACATCGACGGCTTTGACGAAGACACCGTCAACGAGCTTCGCGCTCGGGCCAAGGATCGCTTGTTGACTAAAGCCATCGCTACTGAGGAAAAGCTGGCAGACGCCCATCCGGCCGAAGACCTGCTCTCGCTTGAGGGTATGGACAAGGATTTGGCGATGGAACTGGCGGTGCGCGGCGTAATTACCCGCGAAGACCTGGCCGAGCAGTCTATTGACGACCTGCTCGACATCGACGGCATTGACGATGATCGTGCCGGCAAGTTGATCATGGCCGCCCGAGCCCATTGGTTCGAGTAATTAGGCGCGGCCTGAGGAGAGAAGTGCATGACGCAAGTCACGGTGAAACAACTGGCCGATGAGGTCAAAACACCGGTAGAGCGCCTGTTGCAGCAGATGCGTGAGGCAGGTCTGCCGCACACCGCCGCCGAGGAACATGTGAGCGACAGTGAGAAGCAGTCGTTGCTGACTCACTTGAAAAGCAGCCACAAGGCGAAAGTGGAAGAACCGCGCAAGATCACTTTGCAGCGTAAAACCACCAGCACCCTGCGTGTTGCTGGCAGCAAAAGCATCAGCGTTGAAGTACGCAAGAAGAAAGTCTTCGTACAGCGCAGCCCGGAAGAAATCGAAGCCGAGCGCAAACGCGAACTGGAAGAACGTCGCGCAGTAGAAAATGCTGCACGTCAGAAGGCTGAAGAAGAAGCCAAGCGTCGCGCCGAAGAAGAAGCGCGTCGCCAGCCTGCTGCTGCGCAAACCACGACTACCGAAGTTGCTGCAGCTCCTGCCGCAGTTGCCGAGCCTGTGCGTGAAAGCGCGCCGGTCGTGGCCGCTGCTCCAGCCCCTGCTGTCGACACTCGCAAGCGTGAAGAACAGCGCCGTCCTGACAAACCACGTGCCGACGATAACAATCGTCGTGGCAGTGGCGATGGTGAGCGCAAAAACGCTCCGCATCGTGCTTCGGTCAAGGAAAAGGCACCGGCACCTCGCGTTGCCCCACGTACTACCGACGAAGAAAGCGATGGCTTCCGTCGTGGTGGTCGCGGCAAGGCCAAGCTGAAAAAACGCAACGCCCACGGTTTCCAGAGCCCAACCGGCCCTGTCGTGCGCGAAGTGAAGATCGGCGAGACCATCACTGTGGGCGATCTCGCTCAACAGATGTCGGTCAAGGCAGCTGAAATCATCAAGTTCATGTTCAAGCTGGGCACTCCGGCCACCATCAACCAGGTACTGGATCAGGAAACTGCCCAACTGGTTGCTGAAGAGCTGGGCCACAAAGTGACCCTGGTCAGCGACACTGCCCTGGAAGATTCCCTGGCCGAGTCCCTGAAGTTTGAAGGCGAGACCTTCTCCCGTGCACCAGTCGTGACCGTAATGGGCCACGTTGACCACGGTAAGACCTCGCTGCTCGACTACATCCGTCGTGCCAAGGTAGCGGCCGGCGAAGCCGGTGGTATCACCCAGCACATCGGTGCATACCACGTTGAAACCGAACGCGGCATGGTCACCTTCCTCGACACCCCAGGTCACGCCGCGTTTACCGCCATGCGTGCCCGTGGTGCCAAGGCGACTGACATCGTGATCCTGGTGGTTGCAGCGGACGACGGCGTGATGCCGCAGACCATTGAAGCTGTCCAGCACGCCAAGGCCGCTGGTGTTCCACTGGTTGTTGCAGTGAACAAAATCGACAAGCCGGGCGCCGATCTCGATCGCATCCGTAGCGAACTGTCGGTTCACGGCGTGACCTCGGAAGAGTGGGGCGGCGACACCCCGTTCGTATCGGTTTCGGCGAAAGTCGGTACTGGTGTGGACGAGTTGCTCGAAGCTGTTCTGCTGCAGGCTGAAGTCCTGGAACTGAAAGCGACTCCGTCGGCTCCTGGCCGTGGCGTCGTGGTTGAATCGCGTCTCGACAAAGGTCGTGGCCCGGTTGCTACCGTTCTGGTTCAAGACGGTACCCTGCGCCAAGGCGACATGGTGCTGGTCGGTTCGAACTATGGCCGCGTTCGCGCCATGCTCGACGAGAACGGCAAGCCAATCAAGGAAGCCGGTCCTTCCATCCCTGTCGAGATCCTCGGCCTGGACGGTACCCCGGACGCTGGCGACGAGATGAGCGTGGTTGCCGACGAGAAGAAAGCCCGTGAAGTGGCTCTGTTCCGTCAAGGCAAGTTCCGCGAAGTCAAGCTGGCCCGTGCTCACGCCGGCAAGCTTGAAAACATCTTCGAGAACATGGGTCAGGAAGAGAAGAAGACGCTCAACATCGTCCTCAAATCCGATGTCCGTGGTTCGCTGGAAGCGTTGAACGGTGCCTTGAACGGCCTGGGTAACGACGAAGTGCAAGTGCGTGTTGTGGGTGGCGGTGTCGGTGGTATCACCGAGTCCGACGCCAACCTGGCACTGGCCTCCAACGCTGTACTGTTCGGCTTCAACGTGCGTGCCGATGCTGGCGCTCGCAAGATCGTCGAGCAGGAAGGTCTGGATATGCGTTACTACAACGTGATCTACGACATCATCGAAGACGTCAAGAAAGCCCTCACCGGTATGCTTGGCAGCGACGTGCGGGAGAACATCCTGGGTGTTGCTGAAGTCCGCGACGTGTTCCGTTCGCCGAAGTTTGGCGCGATCGCCGGTTGCATGGTTATCGAAGGTGTTGTGCACCGTAACCGTCCAATCCGTGTACTGCGTGAAGACATCGTTATCTTCGAAGGCGAGCTGGAATCCCTGCGCCGCTTCAAGGATGACGCTTCCGAAGTACGTGCCGGCATGGAATGCGGTATCGGCGTGAAGAGCTACAACGACGTCAAAGTCGGTGACAAGATCGAAGTCTTCGAGAAGGTTCAGGTTGCTCGCAGCCTCTAACTCGCGCACTTCAAGGGCCGCTATGGGCTGCAGCATGAAACATGCTCGGACCATAGCAGGACTCTAAACGCAACGCCCGGTCTGGCTTCTGTCAGGCCGGGCGTTTGCCGCTTTCAGACCATGCGGGTTTCACCGCAGGGCAGTAACAGGTAACAAGACATGGCAAAAGAATATAGCCGTACCCAACGTATCGGCGATCAGATGCAGCGTGAGCTGGCACAGCTGATCCGTCGTGAAGTGAAAGACCCGCGCGTCGGTCTGGTGACCATCACCGCCGTGGAAGTCAGCCGTGACGTCGGTCACGCCAAGATTTTCATCACCGTGATGGGCCAGGACAGCGCTGAAGACATCGCTCAAAGCATCAAGGTGCTGAACTCGGCGGCAGGCTTCCTGCGGATGCAGTTGGCCCGTGAGATGAAGTTGCGCAGCGTTCCGCAGTTGCACTTCCACTACGACGAAAGCGTCGTGCGTGGTGCCCACCTGTCGGCCCTGATCGAACGTGCCGTGGCTGAGGACAATCAGCACCCGGTTGCGGCAGAACCCGAAGACACCAAGGAGTAATCGGTGGCTCAGGTCAAACGTATCCGTCGTAACGTCAGCGGCATCATCCTGCTCGACAAGCCGTTGGGGTTCACCTCCAACGCTGCCTTGCAGAAGGTGCGCTGGCTGCTGAATGCTGAAAAGGCCGGGCATACCGGTAGCCTCGACCCGCTGGCCACTGGCGTATTGCCGCTGTGCTTCGGTGAGGCGACCAAGTTCTCCCAGTACCTGCTCGACTCCGACAAGAGTTACGAAACCCTGGCGCAACTGGGCAAGACCACGACTACGGCGGACGCCGAGGGCGAGGTTTTGCAGGAGCGCCCGGTGACCGTTGGTCGCACCGATGTCGAAGCGGCGTTGCCGAGATTTCGCGGGCAAATCAGTCAGATACCGCCGATGTACTCGGCACTCAAACGTGATGGCCAGCCGCTGTACAAGCTGGCTCGTGCAGGCGAAGTAGTGGAGCGCGAAGCGCGTTCTGTTACTATTGCGCGCTTGGAATTACTGGCCTTCGAAAGCGATACTGCGCGGCTTGCAGTGGATTGCAGCAAAGGCACCTATATCCGCACCCTGGTGGAGGATATTGGTGAAGAGCTCGGCTGTGGCGCTTACGTTGCTGAACTGCGACGTACCCAGGCCGGACCTTTCACCCTGGCGCAGACGGTCACGCTGGAAGAGTTGGAAGCGGTACATGCCGAAGGCGGCAACGAAGCGGTCGACCGCTTCCTGATGCCATCGGACAGCGGCCTGCTGGATTGGCCGCTGTTGCAGTTCTCGGAGCACAGCTCGTTCTACTGGCTCAACGGCCAGCCGGTACGAGCCCCGGATGCCCCGAAGTTCGGCATGGTACGGGTACAGGATCACAACGGTCGTTTCATCGGTATCGGTGAAGTGAGCGAAGACGGGCGCATCGCGCCGCGTCGATTGATTCGGTCAGAATGACCGGACGAGGGTGGCTGTTAATAGGCATGGTCACTTCTCATTTTAAAATACGAGGGTTTGCCCTCGGCCTATTGAAGCGGTTCTCGCGAATCGTTTCCTGATAAAAGGATTGCCTCATGGCTCTCGACGTTCAAGAAAAAGCTCAAATCGTAGCTGACTACCAGCAAGCTGTTGGTGACACTGGTTCGCCAGAAGTGCAAGTTGCACTGCTGACCCACAACATCAACAAACTGCAAGGTCACTTCAAGGCCAACGGTAAAGATCACCACTCCCGTCGTGGTCTGATCCGCATGGTAAACCAGCGCCGTAAGCTGCTGGACTACCTGAAAGGCAAGGACGTGAGCCGTTACAGCTCGCTGATCGCTCGCCTGGGTCTGCGTCGCTAATAAGCGATTGCGCTAGAGGTTGGTTGTTTGCTGTGCGTCAGCGGGTTTCCCGCTGGCGCATGGCAGGCTCCCAGCCTCAAGTTTTATCTGGACAATAGTTTTACCTGGACAATGACAGCTGGGCCGATTCCCGGCGTTGCCCAAGAATTTCGCAAGAAGACAAGTTCCCCAAGAGCCACAAAGAAGGTAGGACACCGTGAACCCGGTAATCAAAAAATTCCAGTTCGGTCAGTCGACCGTTACCCTCGAGACTGGCCGTATCGCCCGTCAGGCCTCCGGCGCAGTATTGGTCACCGTTGACGACGACGTCAGCGTATTGGTGACCGTAGTCGGTGCCAAGCAAGCCGATCCAGGCAAGGGCTTTTTCCCTCTGTCCGTTCACTACCAGGAAAAGACTTACGCTGCCGGTAAGATCCCTGGCGGTTTCTTCAAGCGTGAAGGCCGTCCTTCCGAGAAAGAAACCCTGACCTCGCGTCTGATCGACCGTCCGATCCGCCCTCTGTTCCCAGAAGGCTTCATGAACGAAGTGCAGGTTGTCTGCACCGTGCTGTCCACCAGCAAGAAAACCGATCCGGACGTCGCTGCGATGATCGGTACCTCGGCTGCGCTGGCGATCTCCGGTATTCCATTCGACGGCCCGATCGGCGCCGCTCGCGTTGCTTTCCATGAAAGCACCGGCTACCTGCTGAACCCGACTTACGAGCAACTGAAAGCATCGAGCCTGGACATGGTCGTTGCCGGTACTTCGGAAGCCGTGTTGATGGTTGAGTCGGAAGCCAAAGAGCTGACCGAAGACCAGATGCTGGGCGCCGTACTGTTCGCCCACGACGAGTTTCAGGTGGTGATCAACGCCGTCAAGGAACTGGCCGCCGAAGCCGCCAAGCCAACCTGGACCTGGGCTCCACAGCCAGAAGCCACCGCACTGCTGGGCGCTATCCGCTCCGAGTTCGGCGAAGCCATCTCCCAGGCTTACACCATCACCATCAAGGCTGACCGCTATGCGCGCCTGGGTGAGCTGAAAGACCAGGTCGTCGCCAAGCTGTCCGGTGAAGAAGGCCAGCCGACTTCCAGCGAAGTCAAAGCTGCCTTCGGCGAAATCGAATACCGCACCGTTCGCGAAAACATCGTCAACGGCAAGCCACGTATCGACGGCCGCGACACCAAGACCGTACGTCCGCTGAACATCGAAGTCGGCGTTCTGCCAAAGACCCACGGTTCGGCTTTGTTCACCCGTGGCGAAACCCAGGCCCTGGTTGTTGCAACTCTGGGCACCGCCCGTGACGCACAGCTGCTGGACACCCTGGAAGGCGAGAAAAAAGACCCGTTCATGCTGCACTACAACTTCCCACCGTTCTCGGTAGGTGAGTGTGGTCGCATGGGTGGCGCCGGTCGCCGCGAAATCGGTCACGGTCGTCTGGCTCGTCGTTCGGTTCAGGCCATGCTGCCTGCTGCCGACGTGTTCCCGTACACCATCCGCGTGGTATCGGAAATCACCGAGTCCAACGGTTCCAGCTCCATGGCTTCGGTCTGCGGCGCTTCCCTGGCTCTGATGGACGCTGGTGTGCCGATGAAGGCACCGGTTGCCGGTATCGCCATGGGTCTGGTTAAAGAAGGCGAGAAGTTCGCCATCCTGACCGACATCCTGGGTGACGAAGACCACCTGGGCGACATGGATTTCAAAGTAGCCGGTACCGCCAAAGGTGTGACCGCGCTGCAGATGGACATCAAGATCAAAGGCATCACCGAAGAAATCATGGAGATCGCCCTGGGCCAAGCCCTGGACGCGCGCCTGAACATCCTCGGCCAGATGAACCAGATCATTGGTCAGTCGCGTAACGAACTGTCGGAAAACGCTCCGACCATGATCGCGATGAAAATCGACACCGACAAAATCCGTGATGTCATCGGTAAAGGCGGCGCGACCATCCGTGCGATCTGCGAAGAGACCAAGGCTTCGATCGATATCGAAGACGACGGCTCGATCAAGATCTTCGGCGAAACCAAGGAAGCCGCAGAAGCCGCGCGTCAGCGCGTTCTGGGCATCACCGCGGAAGCCGAGATCGGCAAGATCTACGTCGGCAAGGTTGAGCGCATCGTCGACTTCGGCGCATTCGTCAACATCCTGCCTGGCAAGGACGGTCTGGTTCACATCTCGATGCTGAGCGACGCTCGCGTAGAGAAAGTGACCGACATCCTGAAAGAAGGCCAGGAAGTGGAAGTACTGGTACTGGACGTGGACAACCGCGGCCGGATCAAGCTGTCCATCAAAGACGTGGCAGCGGCCAAGGCTTCGGGCGTTTAATCGCACCCGCGCCTGACGCTTCAGCGTTATGAAAATGCCCCGCAGTGAAAGCTGCGGGGCATTTTTTTGTCCGCCCGTTACCGAGACGGTGGCGACGGTGGACGCGGATCAAAGCTGTGCTAGGTTTAGCTCACTGCCCGTGTAGCTCAGTCGGTAGAGCAGCGCACTCGTAACGCGAAGGTCGCAGGTTCGATTCCTGTCTCGGGCACCAGCGCCCCCCATCACTTCACTTTTCTGCTCAACTCCTCGACCGTGCGCTTGAGCTGGTCCAGGGCTCGGTCCTGGTCGCTGACTTCACGCTTGAGGCTGGACAAGTCGCTGGCGCTCGAACTGGAGCCAGCGCTGCGCTTGAGATCGTCCAGTTGTTTGCCGAGGTTCTTCAGGTCGCTTTGCTGCTCACGAACGGTGCGCTTGAGGTCGGACAGTTCACTGGCGTTCGAACTGGAACTCGAGCCGTTGTTGCGCTTGAGCTCTTCGATAAGGCGCGCCTGGTCCTTGATGGTTTTTTTCAGGGTTTCGATTTCAACCGAGTTGCTCTTGACCGTGCTCTGCAGCTTTTCCATCCCATCAATACTGAAGTCGCTTCGGACCACGACGTCCTTGCCGAATGAGTTGTGCACGGCAGCCAGTTTGTCCGAATACGAAGGGTGGTCAGAACTGAGTTCAACCCCTGCCTGAGCCGTGTTGGGCAGCACCATACTGCCGAGCAGCAGGGCAGCCATGCCGGTTGCAAACAGGGTGGCCGGAAGCTTCGAAAAATTGCGCATCACCTGAATTCCTTGTGAGGTGCCTAGATGGCACATCGCTATGACTTTGTGCTGTGGAACTTGTTCCTGGGCGTCTGCACAAATGGTCGACACCTGACGGCGTCGGCTTATTTGTAGATTTGATGTAACGACTCGTATAAATCGTCAGCCAAAGGTCCTATATTCGGACTTTGCACGAACACCCCCGTAGCAGTTTTCAGATGATCCCCGAATGGTTCTGAAGGCCAGACAAACCGGGCTTGTCACGGTTTTTTGCGTCAGAGAGATCCTTGATGATCCAGATCCATCTTCCATTCCCCAGATCAACGAGAACGACATGACCGCTAAAGCATTGACCCAAGAAGCCAGACACGAAGAAGCACTCAAGCAGTACCTGCTGGACTCGCCGCAGTTGGCGGAAGAGATCAAGGACCTGAGTGCCGACGATCAGAAAGACCAGATCCAATGGGCGTTTGAGGATGAGGCAGAAGCCCAGGGCTTGCAGCCGTGGGAACTGACGTTGAAGTACACCTCGACCCCGGAAGAGTTCGAGGCGGCGCGCCTGGTTCTGCACAAGGAGGCGGCAGAGGTATTGGGCGTGGATTGGGAAGAGTACTGCGAGATGAACAATCTGGTGGTTTAAAAGCAGCTACAAGCTGCAAGCCAAAGCAGATCAGCTTGCGGCTTGCAGCTTGTGCCTTGTCACTTAGATGCTGAGCCGCATCGACAGATCCACCGCTTTCACATCCTTGGTCATGGCACCAATCGAAATGTAATCCACACCCGTCTCGGCGATGGTGCGCAAGGTGCTTTCGTTGATCCCGCCGCTGGCTTCGAGCTTGGCCTTGCCGGCATTCAGACGCACCGCTTCGCGCATGTCATCCAGGCTCAACTCGTCGAGCATGATGATGTCCGCCCCGGCTGCCAGAGCTTCCTGCAGCTCTGCCAGGCTTTCCACTTCGATTTCGACCGGCTTGCCCGGGGCGATCTTGTGGGCGGCCTTGATGGCTTCAGGGATGCCCCCGCAGGCGGCGATATGGTTTTCCTTGATCAGGAAGGCGTCGTACAGGCCAATGCGGTGGTTATGGCAGCTGCCGCAGGTCACGGCGTACTTTTGTGCCAGGCGCAGCCCTGGAAGCGTTTTACGCGTATCCAGCAGCTTGACCTGGGTGTCGGCGACGAAGTCGGCATAGTACTGCGCGCGGGTGGCGACGCCGGACAACAGTTGCAGGAAGTTCAGCGCGCAGCGCTCGCCGCTGAGCAGGGAGCGTGCCGGGCCTTCGAGGTGGAACAGCGCCTGGTTGGGGCTGACCCGATCGCCATCGCGGACCTGCCAATGCACGGCAACCCGCGGATCCAACTGCCGGAACACCGCATCGACCCAGGCCGTGCCGCTGATGACCGCCGCCTCACGGGTAATGATGGTGGCTTTGGCCAGGCGCTCGGCCGGGATCAGTTGCGCGGTGATGTCGCCGCTGCCGATGTCTTCGAGCAACGCACGGCGCACGTTGGCTTCGATTTCGGCGGTCAAATCGGCGAGACGTAGATTCGGCATAACGGGCTCCACTAACAAAGTGGGGCCGATTATAGGGCCATGCCGTGAGTGAACCCAAGGCGCGCGCACGGCACTTATCGCGTGTGTCGTCGCCTTTTGTCGCATCAATCGAGTCATTTGCCGTTATTGACGGTCATAAATTGCGGGCTATTTCAAAGGATCAGCAGAGTCTGCTGGCACTCGGAACGCTTTTTGCCAGATAATCCGCCTTGTAATTGGCGTCATGGCTTTGACGTCCTCTTGTTTCCCCTGAAAATCCCCATGCAGTGAGTGCCTGCAGGTACTCGACTGTGAGCGGTCGGCGCCCGCCATTTTCACCTTGAAGCACAGCGACACCTTTCTGGAGGCTTGGATGCACAACGACGGGAATGTAGTGCCTTTGCACAAGGCGGCTACCGATCAGGCGACCGCGTCGCCGCTCGCCCGCCTGCCTGTGATTCTGCTCCAGGTGCGTGACAAGGCCGCACAGCAGCTGCGCCACGGCTTGCAGGAGTTGTTCGATAACGCGGACGACACGCTGTTTGAAATGGCCGACAGGGCGCAAAACAATGTCGACCAGAACACCTTCTTCGAGGCCATGCGCGACCTGCGCCTCAAGCGCAAAAGCATCGAGCGCGGCTTTCTCGAAATGTTCTTCGAGGCCTTTGTCGGCCTTGTGCAGTACGATCCGACTGCGGCGGCACACCAGGCGGTGAGCTACGACCCCGCAGCGCAGTCGAGCCGTGACGATCTGGAGCGGACCGTGGCCGTCGACGCCATGGTGGCCAAGGTGCTCAATCGCGATGGCCTGGCGTTGGGCCAGCTGCATGCACGCCTGGCTGCGCTGCTTGGCAAACGCCTGGATCAACGCAGCAACCCCCTGGGGCCGACACTGCTCTGCGAGTACTTTATGCAGGCGGGGCGCAACCTGGGGGTGGAGATCAAGGTCAAGCTGATCATCCTCAAGCTCTTCGAGCGTTACGTGCTCAGCGAAGTCCACCAGTTGTACGCCGAAGCCAACCAGCTGTTGATTGCCACTGGCGTCCTGCCTGAGCTGATGCCCGCGCCGGCCCGTCGCAGCACCGATCGCACCGCCCCCGACACCCATGCCAGTGCCAGCGAGGCCGCAGTCAAATCGGGCGGGCCGCAGATCGACGACAGTGTCCAGGAAGTGTTTGCCGCCTTGCAGGAGCTGTTATTCCACGTGCGTGGCAGCGTTGCCCCGACCCTCGAGGCCAGCGCCGAAACCCAGCCAATCTCGACCCGCGACTTGCTGCGCCTGCTTTCGCACCTGCAACAATATGTGCCGGCCGGCGCCCAGGACGACTTCGACCTGCGCAATCAGCTTGAGCAATTGCTCACTCGGGTCAGCGTCAAGAGTGGTAAATCCCGGGTGGTCGGGGTGGCCGATGAGGATGTGATCAACCTGATTGCCATGCTTTTCGAATTCATTCTCGATGACCGCACCGTGCCGGACTCGCTCAAGGCATTGATCGGCCGCCTGCAGATCCCGATGCTCAAGGTCGCGGTGCTGGATAAGAGCTTCTTCAGCCGTGGCTCCCACCCGGCCCGGCGCCTGCTCAATGAAATTGCTGCGGCCGCCCTGGGCTGGGGCGCCTGCGACGATCATCAGCGCGACAGCCTGTACCTGCGGATCGAGCAGGTGGTGCAACGGCTGCTGAATGATTTTGTCGATGATCCGGCGATTTTCTCCGAGTTGCTCGCGGACTTCCTGGCCTTTACCGCCGATGAGCGGCGCCGCAGCGAACTGCTCGAACAGCGCACCCGCGATGCCGAAGAAGGGCGGGCCAAGGCCGAGCTGGCGCGTCGGCGCGTTGAGCAGGTGCTGAACCACGGCTTGCTGGGCAAGGTATTGCCCCAGGTGGTGGTGGAGTTTGTGCAGCAGGCCTGGAGCAAGGTGCTGTTGCTGACCTGCCTCAAGCACGGCGAGCAGTCGTCCGAGTGGCAAGCCGCCGTGCAGACCATGGAAGAGCTGGTGTGGAGCGTTGAGCGCCACGATGAGCCCGATGCCGCCCTGCAACTGCTGAACCTGGTGCCGGGGTTGCTCAAGGGGCTGCGAGACGGACTGAGCAGCGCCGCATTCGATCCTTTTGCCACCAGTGAGTTTTTCAGCCAGCTGGAAGTCTTGCACCTTCAGGTTTTCGAGCGCCTGACCCCAAACCCCGAGCCCCGGGTTGTCGCCCTCGAAACCCAGGCACCAGCGATGGTTGCGGTGGAGCAGGAAATAGTCCTGGCGTCGGCCGAAGAGGGCCCCCTGGAAGCCGCGCCCGTGGCCCTGGCCGCCAACGACACCAGCCTGCTGCTGGTGGACCAGTTGCGCCTGGGTGCCTGGGTCGAGTTTCAGGAAGACGAGGAAAACACTGTGCGCTGCAAATTGGCGGCCATCGTCCAGCCCGGCGCCAAGTACATCTTCGTCAATCGCACCGGGATGAAGGTCCTGGAACGCACCCGCATGGGCCTGGCCCTGGAGTTTCACCGCGCCGCCGTGCGCACCCTCGACGATACCTTGCTGTTCGACCGGGCCCTGGAATCGGTGATCGACAACCTGCAGCGCCTCAATCGCGGCAAGTGATCGCAACCTGGGCCTGGATCGCGGCATACTGAGCCACCCAAGGCTCTAGTTGAAGGAATCTGTATGCAGTTGGACCCTGCCAGTGGTTGGTGTCACGGCGTGCGCCATTGCCCGTCGCCCAACTTCAATCTGCGCCCTTGCGATGAAATTTCCCTGCTGGTGATTCACAACATCAGCCTGCCTCCAGGGCAGTTTGCTACCGGTAAAGTGCAGGAATTCTTTCAAAACCGTCTGGATGTCACCGAACACCCTTATTTTTCCGGGATCGCCGAGCTGCGGGTGTCTGCGCATTTCCTGATCGAGCGTGATGGCAGCGTGACCCAGTTTGTCTCGTGCCTGGATCGCGCCTGGCATGCCGGAGTGTCCTGTTTCGAGGGGCGCGAGACCTGCAACGACTTTTCCCTGGGCATTGAACTGGAGGGCACCGATGAGTTGCCGTTCACCGATGCCCAGTACCACTCGCTGATTGCCCTGACCCGGCAGTTACAGGCTGTATACAGCGCTATCACCGTGCAGCGGATTTGCGGTCATAGCGATATCGCCCCGGGTCGCAAGACCGACCCGGGACCAGGTTTTGACTGGGCGCGCTATCGCGCAGCCCTGGAAAGGGGGGACGCACAATGAGTTTTCTGGTGTTGCTGCTGGCTGTCTGGGTCGAGAAGTTTTCCGCCCTGCGTCATCGCGTGCAGCGCGACGGTGCCTGGCTCGGGGAACTGGCCCGGTTGCAAGCCAGCCCGCGGTTGGGCAATCGGCCCTGGTTGATCCTCACGTTGCTGGTGCTGTTGCCGGCAATCCTGCTGGGCATGCTGCTGTGGGTACTGGAGCCGGTGGCCTATGGCTTGCTGGCGCTGCCGGTGCATTTGCTGGTGGTGATCTACAGCCTGGGGCGTGGCGATCTGCTGGGGGGGCTCGGACCGTTTCGCGATGCCTGGCGCCGCGAAGACCTGCAGGCCGCGGCCCATGTCGCCCAGCGTGACCTGGGGATCTGCGCCGACAGCGGTGAGCAGTTGCTGGAGCGGGTGCAAGGGCATTTGCTGTGGCAGGCCTATCAAAGCTTCTTCGCGGTGATTTTCTGGTACTTCCTGCTGGGGCCGGTGGCGGCCTTGAGTTATCGGCTGCTGGCCCTGGCCGCCGAGCACGGCACGGCGCCAGCCCTGGTGGAGCGCGCCGGGCAATTGCGGCATGCCTTCGACTGGCTTCCGGTGCGTTTGCTGGCGGCGAGCTTTGCCCTGGTCGGCAACTTTGTCGCGGTCAGCCGGGTGATGCTGCATGAGCTGCTGAACTGGAACATCAGCGCTGCACAGTTGGTGGAAAAGGTCGGCCTGGTGGCCGGCGAAATTCCCGCTCCGGTGGCGGGCGCCGATGGCGTCAATAGCCTGGACCAGCTCTGGGAGTTGCTGCTGCGCGCGGCCCTGCTGTGGTACGCAGGCTTTGCCCTGTGGACCGTGCTGGGCTGATTGACCCGGGTCGGGGCTGCCCGCCAGCCCTGACCCGATCCCCGCCTCAAACCCTTCTCGCATCCCCCAGTACCCGCGCCGGTTTCCCGCGTGCGGTTAACTTTAAGTTACAAACCCTTTCGCCGATTTGAGCTATACAGACGTGACGCTCAATAGTGGCACTCTGACCCTTTTGCGCGGCTGCCCATAACAATAAAAAGCCCGAAGGGAGACTACTTTTGAAGAGTTTGCTCTATCCCGCCGTCGCACTGATGAACCGCCTGAGCTTCGGCATGAAGTTCAGCCTGATCAGCGTGTTGTTCTTCCTGCCGATGCTGGTCACCAACTTCTACCTGGTGCGCGATTCCTATCGAGAGTTCCAGGGCACCCAGGTCGAGCTGCAAAGCCTCGACCTGCTGGGCAGCAGCCTGACCTTGCGGCGCGACCTGGAAACCCTGAACAACCTGGTGCAGATCAACGCCACCCTCGGCCAGTCCGCCAAGGGCGGCGATACCGAGAGCAAGATCAGCGCCCTGGAGCGCACCGTGCTCGA
Organism: Pseudomonas sp. MF09150; assembly: GCF_059862355.1. NCBI lineage: Bacteria > Pseudomonadati > Pseudomonadota > Gammaproteobacteria > Pseudomonadales > Pseudomonadaceae > Pseudomonas > Pseudomonas sp. MF09150. The sequence goes on from NZ_JCBCUS010000019.1 coordinate 50,343, forward strand.
ACGCCTGCAAGGCTTGCGTGCGGTGGCGGTCGATCCGGAGCAGATCGGGGTATTCGACGCCAAGCGCGATGAAATGATCGCGGCCTTCAAGGTCCAGCAAAGCGAGAACTCGCTGCAGAGTAAAAGTGCGTTGATCGGCAAGCTGCTGGGCAGCGCGCAAATCTTCAGCCAGATCATCGCCAGCCAATCGGGCCTGAGCCGGGATGGGCAGAGTGATATCCGCCAATTGAGCGAACTGGTGACCAGCGTCACCCCGCAGATCACCCAGACCCTGGGCGAGGGGCGGGCGATGGGTGCCTACTCCCTGGGCCAGGGCTTTCTCAACTCCTCGGCCAGCACCCGCTTCGACGAGTTGCTGGTGCAGATTGAAAAACTCCAGGCCGAGTACGGCCTCAAGCTGCAAGACGCCCTGGGGTTGAGCAAGGCCGCCCACAGCGCGCTGGACGGCCTGGCCAGCGCCAGTAAAAGCAGCCTGAAACAGGCCAGTGAGCTGTTCGAGGAAAAGGTGGTGATGGCCGACACCCTCGACACGCCGTGGCAGGGCTTTTACGACCAGGTCAGCGGCCTGATGGATCAGACCTACCAGCTCAACGAAGCGACCCTGAAGTTTCTCGGCGTCGAACTGCAACAGCGCCTGGGACAGAACCGCAGCCACATGGTGCTGCTGGTGGCGGCCCTGGCCGGGGTGTTTTTGCTGATTGTCTACCTGTACGGCGGTTTCTACGCCTCGACCCGGACCACCCTCCGGCGCCTGGGGGCGGTGATGGACAAGGTCGCGGCGGGGGACATGACGGTCAGTTTCACCGCCCACAGCCGCGATGAGCTGGGGGAGCTGGGCAAAGTGTTCAACGGCACCGTGGCCAAGATCCACGATCTGATCGAGCTGGTGGGGCAGACCGTGGGCGAAGTCGAGCGCCAGGCCGGGCAAGTCGAGAGCGTGTCGGCGCAAAGCAACCAGGCGGTGGCCGGGCAGCGCAGCCAGATCGAACAGGTGGCCACGGCGATGAACCAGATGTCGGCCACCGCCCAGGAAGTGGCCCGCAGCGCAGCGGCGGCGGTCAGCAGTGCCCACAGCGTCAACGACGAGACCATCAATGGTCGAGGCCTGGTGGAATCGCAGCAGGACAGCATCGCCCTGCTTGCGGGGGAGATCGACCAGTCGGTGCGGGTGATCAACCAGCTGGCCAGTGACAGCCAGTCCATCAGCCGAGTCCTGGAAGTGATCAAGAGCATCGCCGAACAGACCAACCTGCTGGCGCTCAATGCCGCCATCGAGGCTGCTCGGGCCGGCGAGCAGGGGCGTGGTTTTGCGGTGGTGGCCGACGAGGTGCGGACCCTGGCCAAGCGCACCCAGCAATCCACCGAGGAAATTGACCAGATGATCGCCAAGCTGCATGGCGGCGTGGGCGCAGCGGTCAAGGCCATGGGCGTCAGCCATGAGATGGCCAGCGGCACCGTGGGGCAGTCGGAAAAGGTCCAGCAGGCCCTGGAGAACATTCTTGGCGCGGTGGGCATGATCGTCGACCAGAACCAGCAGATTGCCGCGGCGGTTGAGCAGCAGACCGCCGTGGCCCACGACATCGATCAGAACATTGTCGAGATCAACCGGGCCGGAGAGCGCACCGCCGAGGGCGCGCACCAGACCGAAGACGCCAGCCGCCGGTTGTCGGCGCAGGTGGTGCAGCTAAAGCAGCTGATCAGCGCGTTTCGCGTCTGACGGCCGCTACCGCCGGCCACTTCAGGCGGGTGGCCAGTTGAACAGCTCGCAGGCGTTGGCCGTGCTCGCAGCGGCCAGTTGTTCGGCGCTCAGGCCCATGATCTGCGCCAGGGCGGCGCAAATGGCCGGCAGGTGTTGCGGGCTGTTGCGCTGGCCGGGGTACATGGCCGGCGCCATGTCCGGTGAGTCGGTCTCCAGCACCAGCGCTTCCAGCGGCAAATCGGCCAGCACCTTGTGCATACGCAGGGCCTGGGGCCAGGTCGCGGCGCCGCCGAGGCCCAACTTGAACCCCAGCTTGATGTATTCCCGGGCTTCCTCGCGGCTGCCGGCGAACGCGTGGATGATCCCCGCGCGCTTGAGCTTGAAGCGCTTGAGCGTGGCGATCACCGCGGCATGGCTGCGCCGTACATGGAGCAGGGCCGGGAGCTGGAAGTCGGCCGCCAGTTGCAGTTGCGCCTCGAACAGCTGCTGCTGACGCGGGCGGTCCAGGTGTTCAAGAAAGTAATCCAGGCCGATCTCACCCACCGCACACACCTGCCGATGGCCGGCCAGGCGTGCCAGCCAGTCACCGAGGTGCGTGAGGTCGGCGGGCTGGTGCTGATCGAGGTACACCGGGTGCAGGCCGAAGGCGGCGTACAGCTCGCGGTCGCCTTGCACCAGGTCCCAGATCCGCTGCCAGTTGTCCTGATACACCCCCAGCAGCACCATGCGCCGCACCCCGAGGGCGCGGCTGTCGGCCAGCAACGCCGTACGGTCGGCGTCGAAGTCCGGGAAGTCGAGGTGGGTGTGGGTGTCGATCAGCTCCACGTTCAGGCCTCGTGAATACGCTGCTTGAAAGTCCGGGGGATGGCGTGCACGCCAGGCTGGTAATGGGCTTGCTCGACGGCGGCCAGGGCCAGTTGCAGGGCCTGGTCGGCAATCAGCTGATGCTGCTGGGCCATGGCATTGACCGGCAGTGGCAGGAAGTCCAGCAACTGGGTGTCGCCGAAGGTCCCCAGGCGCAGTGGCCGCGATTTGAGCGGGAAGTCGTGCAGGGCATCGAACACCCCCTGCAACAGCACATAAGAAGTAGTGACCAGCGCATCCGGCAGATGCCCCAGGCGCTGCAACAGCTCTTGCATCAATTGCCGGCCGCAATCGCGACTGAAGGCCTCGCCATGCTCCACCAGCACCTCGCCGGCGAAGCCCGCCAGCGCCTGCTGGAAGCCCGCGCGACGATCCTGGCTGATGCTCAGCTCGGGGCGTGCGCCGATCAGCACGATCTGCTTGGGCTGGGGCTGCAGTAGGCTGCGGGTCAATTGCAGGCTGGCCTGCTGATCGTCGCTGATCACCGAGCAGAACAGCTCGGGCTGCATCACCCGGTCGATGGCAATGATCGGCAGGCCCTGGGCTTGCAGGGTGCGGTAGCTGTCATCGTCGGCGGGCAGGCAACTGGCGACGAACAGGGCGTCGCAACGCCGTGCGCGAAACAGTTGCAGCAGTTGCCGCTCGCTGTCCGGGGCATCGTCGGAGCTGGCGATCAGCAACTGATAACCACGGGCGCGGGCGCCTTGTTCCAGCAACTTGGCGATCCGCGCGTAACTGGGGTTTTCCAGGTCCGGCAGGATAAACCCGAGGGTGCGCGTGCGTCGGCTGCGCAGCCCGGCGGCCTGGGGGTTGGGGGTAAAGCCGTGCTCCTCGACCACCGCGCGCACCCGTTCGACGGTGGCGTTGCTGATGCGTTGCTGTTCGGCTTTGCCGTTGATGACGTAGCTGGCGGTTGTCACCGACACACCGGCCAGCCTGGCTATATCACTGAGTTTCAACCCGGGATTTCCTTGTTTTTTTGGTGCTTGCCGGACATTTTCGTCAATCCTACCCGATAAGGGCAGGCGACCATTGTCGCAACATGCATTCGACCGGTAGGGCTTCAAGGATGAGAGATTATCGAGTAACGTGCCAAACATTCTAGATTAAACGTTTCAGCAAGCGTATTTTCTAGGCTTGAAGAAACGGCTGGAGGGCCTGCCAAGCACCCTCGGCCGTTTGCGACAGCAAACACGCCTAAGCTTTGATTCATTCAAAACAATACCTAGCGCTGCCCCCCTGCGCTAAATAGGAGAAAGCATGCTCGAGCTCACCATAGAGCAGATATCCATGGGCCAATCGGCTGTGGATAAGTCCGCGGCGCTGCAGCTGCTCGCCGACAAACTGGTTGCCGACGGCCTGGTGGCCGAGGGTTACCTCGCCGGCCTCAACGCGCGCGAGGCCCAGGGCTCGACCTTTCTCGGCCAGGGTATTGCCATCCCCCACGGCACGCCGCAGACCCGCGACCAGGTGTTTGCCACCGGCGTGCGCCTGCTGCAATTCCCCGAGGGCGTGGACTGGGGCGATGGCCAGATCGTCTACTTGGCGATCGGCATTGCCGCCAAATCCGATGAGCACCTGCGCCTGCTGCAACTGCTGACCCGGGCCCTGGGCGAGACCGACCTGGGCCAGGCCCTGCGTCGTGCCAGCTCGGCCGAAGCCCTGCTGAAACTGCTGCAGGGCGCGCCACAAGAGCTGGCGCTGGATGCACAGATGATCGGCCTGGGCGTGGCCGCAGAAGATTTTGAAGAACTGGTCTGGCGTGGCGCACGCCTGTTGCGTCAGGCGGACTGCGTGAGTAACGGCTTTGCCGCGGTGTTGCAGCAAGTCGAGGCGCTGCCCCTGGGCGATGGCCTGTGGTGGCTGCACAGCGAGCAGACGGTCAAGCGCCCGGGGCTGGCCTTCGTCACCCCGGACAAACCCATCCGCTACCTCGGTCAACCGCTGAGCGGGCTGTTCTGCCTGGCCAGCCTCGGTGAGGCGCACCAGGCGCTGCTCGAACGCCTGTGCGCGCTGCTGATCGAAGGCCGGGGCCACGAACTGGGGCGCGCCACCAGCAGCCGCGCGGTATTGGAAGTGCTCGGCGGCGAACTGCCGGCCGACTGGCCCAGCGCCCGAATTGCCCTGGCCAACGCCCACGGCCTGCATGCACGCCCGGCCAAGGTCCTGGCGCAACTGGCCAAGAGCTTCGAGGGCGAGATCCGCATCCGCATCCTCGACAGCCAGGGTGCCTCGGTGTCGATGAAAAGCCTGAGTAAGCTGCTCAGTCTCGGTGCCCGGCGCGGCCAGGTCCTGGAACTGATCGCCGAGCCGACCATCGCCGCCGATGCCTTGCCGGCGTTGCTGGCGGCCATTGAGCAGGGCCTGGGCGAAGAGGTCGAGCCACTGCCGGCGGTCAGCGAAACTCCGGCCGCCGCGGAAGAAATCGAGGCGCCCCTCAGCGCCCCGGCTTCCGGCAGCCTGATCCAGGCGATTGCTGCCGCCCCGGGGATCGCCATCGGCCCGGCACATATTCAGGTGCAACAGGCCATCGATTACCCGCTGCGCGGCGAGTCCACCGCCACCGAGCGCCAGCGCCTGCAACAGGCACTGGCGCAGGTGCGCGGCGATATCGAAGGGCTGATCCAGCGCAGCCAGGCCAAGGCCATTCGCGAGATTTTCATCACCCACCAGGAGATGCTCGACGACCCGGAACTGACCGATGAAGTCGACACCCGCCTCAAGCAGGGTGAAAGCGCCGAAGCCGCCTGGATGGCCGTGATCGAAGCTGCCGCCCGCCAGCAGGAGTCGTTGCAGGACGCCCTGCTCGCCGAGCGCGCTGCCGATCTGCGGGACATTGGCCGCCGCGTGCTGGCCCAACTGTGCGGCATCGAGACCCCGGCCGAGCCGGAGCAACCCTACATTCTGGTGATGGACGAAGTCGGACCGTCGGACGTGGCGCGCCTCGACCCGGCGCGGGTGGCCGGGATCCTCACGGCCCGGGGCGGTGCCACCGCCCACAGCGCCATCGTTGCCCGGGCCCTGGGCATTCCGGCCCTGGTCGGGGCGGGCGCGGCGGTGTTGCTGATCAAGCCTGGCACGCCGCTGCTGCTCGACGGCCAACGCGGGCGGCTGCATGTGGATGCCGACAGCAGCACCCTGCAACGGGCCGGCGAAGAGCGCGACAGCCGCGAGCAACGGCTCAAGGCCGCCGCCGAACAACGCCATCAACTGGCTCACACCACCGACGGCCATCACGTTGAGGTGTTCGCCAATATCGGTGAAAGCGCCGGCGTCGCCAGCGCCGTGGAAAACGGCGCCGAAGGCATCGGCCTGCTGCGCACCGAACTGATTTTCATGGCCCACCCGCAAGCGCCGGATGAAGCCACCCAGGAAGCCGAATACCGCCGCGTCCTCGACGGCCTGGCCGGGCGCCCGCTGGTGGTGCGGACCCTGGACGTGGGCGGCGACAAACCGCTGCCTTACTGGCCGATCGCCAAGGAAGAAAACCCCTTCCTCGGCGTGCGCGGCATTCGCCTGACCCTGCAACGCCCGCAAATCATGGAAGCCCAGCTGCGCGCCCTGCTGCGCTCAGCCGACAACCGCCCGCTGCGGATCATGTTCCCCATGGTCGGCAGCGTCGACGAATGGCGCCAGGCCCGGGACATGACCGAGCGCCTGCGCCTGGAAATCCCGGTCGCCGACCTGCAACTGGGGATCATGATCGAAGTGCCCTCCGCCGCCTTGCTGGCGCCGGTCCTGGCCAAGGAAGTGGACTTCTTCAGCGTCGGCACCAACGACCTGACCCAGTACACCCTGGCCATCGACCGTGGCCATCCGACCCTGTCGGCCCAGGCCGATGGCCTGCACCCGGCGGTGCTGCAACTGATCGACATCACCGTGCGCGCCGCCCATGCCCATGGCAAATGGGTTGGGGTCTGCGGCGAACTGGCGGCCGATCCGCTGGCGGTGCCGGTGCTGGTCGGGCTCGGGGTGGATGAACTCAGCGTCTCCGGGCGCAGCATTGCCGAGGTCAAGGCGCGCATTCGCGAGTTGAGCCTGAGCCGGGTCCAGGTCCTGGCGCAGGAGGCCCTGGCCGTCGGTAGCGCGGATGACGTGCGCGCCCTCGTGGAGGCCCTGTAATGGCCAAGATCCTGACCCTGACCCTGAACCCGGCGCTGGACCTCACCGTGCAACTGGCGCGTCTGGAACCGGGGACCGTCAACCGCAGCCAGGCCATGTACACCCATGCCGCCGGCAAGGGCGTGAACGTCGCCCAGGTGCTGGCGGACCTTGGTCACCAACTGACCGTCAGCGGCTTTCTCGGCGCCGACAACCCGCAAGCCTTCGAAGCACTGTTTGCCCAGCGGGGATTTGTCGACGCCTTTATCCGCGTGCCGGGGCAGACCCGCAGCAACATCAAGCTGGCCGAAAGTGACGGCCGTGTGACCGACGTCAACGGCCCGGGACCGGAGGTCGACGAGGCGGCGCAACACGCGTTGCTGGAGCGCCTGGAACAGATCGCCCCGGGCCATGACGCGGTGGTCGTTGCCGGCAGCCTGCCCCGTGGCGTCAGCCCACAGTGGTTGCAGGCGCTGCTGGTACGGCTCAAGGACCTGGGCTTGAAAGTCGCCCTGGACACCAGCGGCGACGCCCTGCGCGCCGGCCTGGCGGCAGGCCCCTGGTTGATCAAGCCGAACACTGAGGAATTGACCGAGGCCCTGCTCAGCCCGGTGCTGTCGGTGGCTGAACAGGCGGCTGCGGCCCAACGCCTGCATGCCCAGGGCGTGGAGCACGTGGTGATCTCCCACGGCGCCGACGGGGTCAATTGGTTCAGCTCGGCCCCGGCGTTGCAGGCCGTGCCGCCCAAGGTCAGCGTCGCCAGCACTGTGGGCGCCGGCGACTCGCTGCTGGCGGGTGTGCTGCATGGCCTGCTCAGCGGCGATAGCGCCGAACAGACACTGCGCCGCGCCACGGCGATCGCCGCCATGGCGGTCTCGCAAATCGGTTTTGGTATCAGCGATGCGGCGCAACTGGCGCAGCTCGAACAGGGCGTGCGCGTGCGCCCCCTGACAGAACAATAAGAGGGTTGGACATGAAGTTAGCCATTGTTACTGCCTGCCCCAACGGCATGGTTACCAGTGTGCTGTGCGCCCGGCTGCTCGACGCTGCGGCGCAGCGCCAGGGCTGGAGCACCAGCGTCGAAGTGCACGACGAGGCGCACCCGGAACGCCAACTCTCGGCGGCCACCCTGGAAGCGGCCGAGTGGGTGCTGGTGGTCAGCACCGGGCCGCTGGATATGGCGCGTTTTGTCGGCAAGCGGGTTTACCGCAGCACACCGTCCCAGGCCTTGCAGGATGTGGACGCGGTGCTGCGCCGTGGCGCCGCAGAGGCCCAGCTGTACAGCGAGGCCGCGGCCAGCGTCGAGCCGGTTGCGACAGTGGCCGCCAGCGCACCGCGCATCGTTGCGGTCACCGCCTGCCCGACCGGGGTCGCCCACACCTTTATGGCGGCTGAAGCCTTGCAACAGGCGGCCAAACGCCTGGGTTACGAGTTGCAGGTTGAAACCCAGGGTTCGGTCGGCGCTCGTACTCCGTTGAGCGCCGAGGCCATCGCCCAGGCCGACGTGGTGCTGTTGGCGGCGGATATCGAAGTCGCCACCGAACGCTTTGCCGGCAAGAAAATCTACCGCTGCGGCACCGGCATTGCCCTCAAGCAAGCGGAGGCCACGCTTAACAAAGCCTTGGCCGAAGGCCAGGTGGAATCGGCCGCAGGCGGTGCCCAGACGCCGGCTCGGCAAGAGAAGACCGGGGTCTACAAGCACCTGCTGACCGGGGTCTCGTTCATGCTGCCGATGGTGGTGGCGGGCGGCTTGATGATCGCCCTGTCCTTTGTCTTCGGCATTACCGCGTTCAAGGAGCCGGGCACCCTGGCGGCGGCCTTGATGCAGATCGGCGGCGAGACCGCCTTCAAACTGATGGTGCCGCTGCTGGCGGGTTACATCGCCTACTCGATTGCCGACCGTCCGGGCCTGGCGCCGGGGATGATCGGCGGCTTGCTGGCCAGTACCCTGGGCGCAGGTTTTATCGGCGGCATCGTCGCCGGTTTCCTCGCCGGCTATGCGGCCAAGGCCCTCAGCCAATACGTGCGTCTGCCCCAGAGTCTGGAAGCGCTGAAGCCGATCCTGATCATCCCGTTGTTCGCCAGCCTGTTTACCGGCCTGGTGATGATTTACGTGGTGGGCAAACCGGTGGCGGGCATGCTCTCGGCCCTGACCCAGTTCCTCGACAGCATGGGCACCACCAACGCCATCCTGCTGGGCGTGGTGCTGGGGGCGATGATGTGCGTCGACCTTGGCGGGCCGATCAACAAGGCGGCCTACGCTTTTTCGGTGGGGCTGCTGGCGTCCCAGAGTTATGCGCCGATGGCAGCGGCGATGGCCGCGGGCATGGTGCCGCCGATTGGCCTGGGGATCGCGACCTTTATTGCGCGGCGCAAGTTTGCGCAAAGCGAGCGTGAGGCGGGCAAGGCGGCGTTTGTGTTGGGGTTGTGCTTTATCTCCGAGGGGGCGATTCCGTTTGCAGCCAAGGACCCGTTGCGGGTGATTCCGGCGAGTATTGCCGGGGGCGCGTTGACGGGGGCGTTGTCGATGTATTTTGGCTGCAAGCTGATGGCGCCCCATGGGGGGTTGTTTGTGATGCTGATTCCGAATGCGATTAATCATGCGTTGTTGTATTTGCTGGCGATTGTGGCGGGGAGTTTGGTTACGGCGGTGGTGTATGCGGTGGTGAAGCGGCCCGATGTTGGGGAGTTGGCTTTGGCGCCGGCGGGGGGCGGGGCGGCCTGATAGCCGGCCCCGTTCTTTGGGGGGTAGGGGGGCATATACGTTGCTGCGGTAACGGCGGCTTAGGGTTTCGCCCTTACGGCGAGTCCCTTTTGTCAAACGCCCGGAATGCCGGCCCAGCCAAAAGGAACCAAAAAGTCTCGCCCCGAGCGTACGGCCCTCGCTGCGCTCGGGTTCCCTCATTCCGGCGTCCCTCAGGGGGCATCGCTACTAGCGATGTCCTCGACTACGTCGAGGGGCGCTACGCGCCAATCCCCTGATGAACACCTCCACTCGGCCTGCCGAAGGGGCGGGTAGATCAAAATCGGGCTGCCGCCAGCTGGCGCTGGGCGGGCATGCATTCCCCCATGCATCGAATACATATCAGACCACCCCATCGTTCCCTGTAGCCGCTGCCGCAGGCCCGAGCCTGGTGGCAGCGGATACAGGGTTCTATTTGTTTCTAGCGGCGAGGGGGGAGGCGGGCAGGTCGTGGGGTTTTGTGGTGTAAGTGCAGCCTTGGTTAACCCTAAAAGAAGGGCATTTCTCTTTCTTTTGTAAGGGGTTTCCGAGAGACTCTCTTTCGCTTGCGGCTGGGTACTTAGCTCACTAGGCTCGGTTCGTCACTGAATGTTCAGTGATCGGGTTTAGCAGCTCGATAAGTCTCAGACGTATAAGCGCTATCTCTTCCTTGGCCGGATTTCATTCTGGCCAGCTTGTTATGGCGGCTGTACGTGGGGCACCTTCGGGTGCGCCGGGTTCCTGAGCCCTGGTCTGCTAACCCGCGTCCAGCCGCCACCTTTCGTTTAGCAGCGGTGGGTGAAGGCTCTATTGCTCGGGAGCTACACCATGAAAAAGATCGTCCCCGATCCGCCTGTTACTCGCCCTTTCTCACGCCGAAATCCGGAACATGACCGGGCTAATGAAAGAGTGCGCCATGCCCTGGCCAATACCGGCGTAAACGGCTCGTTGATCTCAACTCTGCAACCCACCGCGGCCGGCCCAGCAGGCCCCGATAACCCCTTCAGCGTGCGCCCCGGTATCAGTGCCGAAGAAGCGTTGATCCATGTGTCCATGCTGCTCAAGTCTGCCGAGGAGGTGTCGGATGAAATCACCGAACACGCCAGCGGCATCGAGCGCGGCCTGATCTGGTCCCTAGTGCATTCAGTGGAAATGGCCCGTGGCGTGGTGGATGCCTTGCTTGATGGCAATCGCCACTCTCCAGGTTGATGTAAAGAGTACCGACTGTGGCGAGGTGCTCGCACAGGCAGCCCGCTTGTTGTGGCGAGGGAGCTTGCTCCCGCTGGCGCGCATAGCGCGACCATGGCCAACCGCCACAGCCTGTCAGACACCCCTCGCGCTCAGAGAGGGATTACCGCCGTTGCGCTGTCGAGTAGGGCAAGCCCCCCTCGCCAGCGCCACGGCTTAATTTTTAAGCCCCCTTTAATGATGGGAACCACGATGATAGTCAGTCCGGAGAGGCTCAGCTGGAAATGGATACTGGGCTGCTGAGAGTTTCTATTTTTGCTCAGCCAGTCATGAAAAAATTGCGGACACGCAAAGAGCAGCTATAACTCTCTGTCGGGACAACATGGATTATGACTTGTAGTTATAGGGAGATTGTAAGTGGGGAGGAAGATTTTTTTTGTACTCGTATTCCTGCTTTCCGGTTTGACGGACTTGCCTGCTTGGGCAACCACTAATGCTGAAGCATATAGCGACTGTCTTGGTTATCAAAAGTCATTCGTAATATTGTTTGGCCCCGGCCAGCAGTGTGTGCTTGGTGTAAACCCATACAGCACAGTTGGCGCGTATTCTTATGGATACTATACGCCCTGGTACGGCACATTCTACTCAAGAACAATTGATCAATACGCGGGAGTTGTACCTGACGACCTGACAAAGGCTGGAGGGGAAAGCTCTATTTGCGGAGTTGAGAATGTATTCGTTACAGATCCTATTAACCCCTTGAATGGTAATGAGTATTTTGTTGACTCTGATTATGAGGGTGGCCGAGGTCTGAGCTTTAGGCGCTATTACAACAGCATGGTCGGATCGTGGGCGTATAGTTACTCGAGAAATCTATTTATAAATACTTCACGAATAAAGCTAACCTTGGATGATGGAGGTAGTATTGATTTTAACCTAGTAGGAGGTGCGTGGGTGGGGCCAAAGGGGGGCGGTAGTTTGACTGCGGCCAATGGTGGATGGATGTTTGTAAGTAATCAAAACGAGTCTAGCTATTTTAATAGTGCCGGACAATTAACAAAAATTTCTACCCCCTATAATGAGGTGTCTCTTACCTATTCCTCCTATTACAGTACTGTAACTGTTACCAGCTCTTTAGGTGATACCGCAACCTTGACCACTGATACGACGAATGGATACGTTGCCTTGAAGTCTGCTGTGTTTCCCGGTGTGATCTTTACATATCAGACCGACGTGAATGCATTCTTTACAGGGGTAACAAAGACTCGGGGCACGAATGTGTTCAATAAGACTTATCTTTACGAGAAGCCAGGAAAGCCAAGGCTGTTGACAGGTGTGGTCGACGAGAGGGGAGTCCGTTATACCACCTGGGATTACGATGATCAGGGGCGCGCTATTTTCAACGAGACCGCAGGGATAGGTGCGGTTTCGGTTTCCTATAGTCATGATGGTTCTTCGGTGGTTACCAATGAACTTGGAAAAAAAACTACTTATAGAACGGTAGCGTATGACGGCGTAAGGCGTGTGTTGTCAGTGAATGGGGAACCGTCACCTAACTGTCCTGCAAGTAACTCAAGTTATACATATGGCCCTGAAGGTCAGGTATCGACAAAAACAGATGCGCTCGGGGTTGTTACTTACTTCACCTATAATGATCGAGGTCTTGAGGCCACTCGAGTAGAGGCGGATGGTACCTTGTTAGCCAGAAAAGTAACTACTGATTGGGATGCTTTCCTTCCGTTGCCTACCAAAATTGTCGAGCTTGGTCGAACAGTTGTTTATACCTATGACAACAAAGGGCGAATATTAAGTAGGCAGGTTAAGGCAAACTAAACTAAGTGACTACAAGGGATTTAGTTATGTCGTCATCTATGTTTCGGCTTAGTCTTTTAGTGGCAGTGCTGCCAAGCATATTCACAAGCCTGCAAGTGTCTGCTGAAAGCTCCATCAATTACACCTATACAGCCCTAGGACAAATCTCCAGTATCGATGGTCCGCGCACGGATGTTTCCGACGTTACTATTAACCTGGCAAATAAATAGGGCATATTAGATAATCTGTCTCCATGAAAATAGATGCCCGTAAACTCAGCCCCCAAGAACAACGTGAAAAGCGCTCCACGGCCCTACGCATGCGTGAGCAGGG
>NZ_JCBCUS010000002.1:0-730025 GCF_059862355.1 Pseudomonas sp. MF09150
GGGCTTCGATGATCTGAAGCAGCTCGCTGTCGAAAACCGCGTAACTCTTTGTTTACCAAGGAGTTTTCCGTTTCGACTGCGCCGGAAGTGGGGCGAATTATAGACTTCCAGAATCTGCCGTCAACCCTTAATTTCACAATTCTGTCATATCGATCAAAAAAGCCCTTAAAAGCAAAGGCCGGCCCCTGTGGGGCCGGCCTTTTACCTTTCTACTTACAAGCTAGGGAAGGCGAATTGCGAGGCTTCGTGGCTCGCGCGTTGCGGCCAGCGCTGGGTAATGGCCTTGCGACGGGTATAGAAGCGCACACCATCCGGGCCATAGGCATGCAGGTCACCGAACAGCGAACGCTTCCAGCCGCCAAAGCTGTGGTAGGCCACCGGCACCGGCAGCGGTACGTTGACACCCACCATGCCCACTTCGATCTCATCGCAGAACAGGCGCGCCGCTTCACCGTCGCGGGTGAAGATGCACGTGCCGTTGCCATACTCGTGATCGTTGATCAGTTGCATGGCGTCTTCCAGGCTGTTGACCCGGACCACGCACAGTACCGGGCCGAAGATCTCTTCTTTATAGATGCGCATCTGCGGGGTCACCCGATCAAACAGGCAGCCACCCAGGAAGAATCCGTCTTCGTTACCCGCCACACTCAGGCCACGACCATCGACCACCAGTTTGGCGCCCGACGATACGCCGTCTTCTATATAGCCACTGACCTTGTCCCGCGCCTGGGCGGAGACCAGGGGCCCCATGTCCAGGCCACACGAAGTGCCGGCACCGATTTTCAGCGCCTTGATCTGCGGCACCAGCTTGGCAATCAGGGCGTCCGCCACCTGGTCGCCGACACACACGGCCACGGAGATCGCCATGCAGCGCTCACCGCAGGAACCATAAGCCGCGCCCATCAGCGCACTTACTGCGTTATCCAGGTCGGCATCCGGCATCAGCACCGCATGGTTCTTCGCCCCGCCCAGCGCCTGAACGCGTTTGCCGCGCTTGGTGGCTTCGGAATAGATGTACTCGGCAATCGGCGTCGAACCGACGAAACTCAACGCTTTGACTTCCGGCGCCTCAATCAGCGCATCCACTGCGCCCTTGTCGCCGTGCACCACACTCAGCACACCTTTAGGCAGACCGGCTTCCAGCAGCAGTTGGGCGATCAGCAACGTCGAGCTTGGGTCACGTTCCGAGGGTTTGAGGATGAAGCAGTTACCGCAGACGATCGCCAGCGGGTACATCCACAGCGGCACCATGGCTGGGAAGTTGAACGGGGTGATACCGGCCACCACGCCCAGAGGCTGGAAGTCGGACCAGGCATCGATGTTCGGGCCGACGTTGCGGCTGTACTCGCCCTTGAGAATTTCCGGAGCAGAGCACGCGTACTCGACGTTCTCGATACCGCGCTTCAGTTCACCGGCGGCGTCTTCCAGGGTCTTGCCGTGCTCTTCGCTGATCAGTTGGGAGATCCGCGCCTCGTTCTGCTCCAGCAGTTGCTTGAAACGGAACATCACCTGGGCGCGTTTGGCCGGTGGCGTGTTGCGCCAGGCCGGGAACGCAGCCTTGGCCGAGTCGATGGCGACTTGCATGGTTTCACGGCTGGCCAGCGGCACCTGGTGGATCACTTGGCCAGTGGACGGGTTGAAGACATCAGCGCTGCGACCGTTGTCGGTCACCAGTTCGCCGTTGATCAAATGCTGGATAAGGCTCATGCAGGGCTCCTGAAAAGTTGTCCACAGGCGCCCATCGCTGCGCGCCTGATCAGTGTTCTATATAGAAGGGCGAATCAGTCGATCTTGTTCAGCACTTCGCCGACCGCGTCGAACAGGCGATCCAGGTCCTGCGGCTTGCTGTTGAAAGTTGGGCCGAACTGCAGGGTGTCGCCGCCAAAGCGCACGTAGAACCCGGCCTTCCACAGGGCCATGCCGGCTTCGAATGGACGGACAATCGCATCGCCATCGCGCGGGGCGATCTGGATCGCACCGGCCAGGCCGTAGTTGCGAATGTCGATCACGTTTTTCGAGCCCTTGATACCGTGCAGGGCATTCTCGAAATGCGGCGCAACCTCGGCCACGCTCTGCACCAGGTTTTCCTTCTGCAGCAGATCGAGTGCCGCCAGGCCGGCCGCGCAGGCCACCGGGTGAGCCGAATAGGTATAGCCGTGGGGGAATTCCACTGCGTACTCGGGCGTCGCCTGGTTCATGAAGGTCTGGTAGATCTCGGAGCTGGCAATCACTGCGCCCATCGGGATCGCGCCGTTGGTGACTTGCTTGGCGATGCACATCAGGTCCGGGGTCACGCCGAAGCTGTCGGCGCCGAACATCGAGCCGGTACGACCGAAGCCGGTGATCACTTCGTCGAACACCAGCAGGATGCTGTGCTGATCGCAGATCTCACGCAGGCGCTTGAGGTAACCCTGCGGCGGCACTAGGACACCGGCGGAACCGGCCATCGGCTCGACGAACACCGCCGCGATATTCGAGGCGTCGTGCAGTTCGATCAATTTCAGCAGCTCATCGGCCAGGGCTATGCCGCCCTGCTCCGGCATGCCACGGGAAAAAGCGTTGCTGGCCAACAGGGTGTGCGGCAGGTGGTCGACGTCCATCATCGACTGGCCGAACAGCTTGCGGTTGCCGTTGACCCCACCGAGGCTGGTGCCGGCGATGTTCACCCCGTGATAGCCACGGGCGCGACCGATCATCTTGGTCTTGGTCGACTGGCCTTTCAGGCGCCAGTAGGCACGCACCATCTTCACTGCGGTATCGGCACATTCCGAGCCCGAGTCGGTGAAGAACACGTGGTTCAGGTTGCCCGGAGTCAGGTCGGTGATTTTTTCGGCCAACTGGAACGACAGCGGGTGGCCGTACTGGAAGCCTGGCGAGTAGTCGAGGGTGCCCAGTTGCTTGGAAACGGCTTCCTGGATTTCCTTGCGCGTGTGACCAGCGCCGCAGGTCCACAGACCGGACAGGGAGTCGTAAACCTTGCGCCCCTTGTCGTCGATCAGGTAGCTGCCTTCTGCAGCAACGATCAGCCGTGGGTCGCGCTGGAAGTTGCGGTTGGCGGTGTACGGCATCCAGTGAGCATCGAGCTTGAGCTGGCTGGCCAGGGAAGCTGGAGCGTTTTCAGGCATGTTCATGAGCAAAACCTCGCGGGGCAATAAGCGGCGTAGGAAGCCAAAAGCGTTGTTGCAGCTAAGTTGCCACGGCTATAAAGTCTGTGAAATCCAACTTTTATAACCTTCAGTCAGGCCCTTACTAAACTATGAGCAGCCGTCGAGCCGATCCGCTGGCCCAAGTCAGCGACTTTGATATCCGCCTGCTGCGGATCTTTCGCAGCGTGGTCGAATGTGGCGGATTCTCTGCGGCAGAGACCGTACTCGGGATCGGGCGCTCGGCCATCAGCCAGCAGATGAGCGATCTGGAGCAACGCCTCGGCCTGCGCCTGTGTCAACGCGGACGCGCGGGGTTCTCGCTGACCGAAGAGGGCCGCGAGGTCTATCAGTCGGCCTTGCAACTGTTGAGTGCCCTGGAAAGTTTCCGCACCGAGGTCAACGGCCTGCACCGCCACCTGCGCGGTGAATTGATCATCGGCCTGACCGATAACCTGGTGACCCTGCCCCACATGCGCATCACCCACGCCCTGGCGCAGTTGAAGGAGCGCGGGCCCGACGTGCAAATCCAGATCCGCATGATCGCCCCCAACGAAGTCGAGCAGGGCGTACTCGACGGCCGCCTGCATGTCGGCGTGGTGCCCCAGGCCAGCGCCTTGTCCGGTCTTGAATACCAGCCGCTGTACAGCGAGCGTTCGCTGCTCTACTGCGCGGTCGGCCATCCGCTGTTTTATGTCGACGATAAAAAGCTCGAGGATGCGCGCCTCAACGATCAAGACGCCATCGCCCCGACCTTCCGCCTGCCGGGGGAGATCCAGGCCCATTACCAGGCACTCAATTGCACCGCCAGCGCGTCGGACCGCGAAGGCATGGCGTTCCTGATTCTCACCGGGCGTTACATCGGCTACCTGCCGGACCATTACGCTCAACTCTGGGTGCAACAGGGGCGGCTGCGTGCACTCAAGCCCGCTTCGCGCTTCTATGACCTGAGCCTGGCATCGGTCACGCGCAAGGGCCGACGCCCCCATCTGGTGCTTGAAAGCTTTCTCGAGAGCCTGGCGGCCACTCGCTGAAGATCATTAGCCCCCACGCGAAACCCGTATCCATTGGGCACCGGCAGCCATACGGAAAAATAACCTGAGCACCTGGACAGCTTTTTGCAGGGCATGGAGACCTTGAACCGTCAGCCCAGAGTTCCACGCCCATGCAAGAACAATCGTCCACCCCCAACGATCTGATCTACGGCCTCGATGATCGCCCCAAACCCCTGGCGGCCCTGCTTGCCGCGTTGCAGCATGTGCTGGCGAGTTTTGTCGGCATCATCACTCCGCTGCTGGTGATCGGCTCGGCCCTGGGCCTGACGGCCCACCTGCCCTACCTGATCAGCATGGCGCTGATGGTGTCCGGGGTCGGGACCTTTATCCAGGCGCGCCGTCCGTTCGGCATCGGTGCCGGGATGATCTGCCTGCAAGGCACCAGCTTCGCCTTCCTTGGCGCCGTGCTTTCGGCCGGGTTTCTGGTCAAACAGCGCGGTGGCAGCCCGGAAGACATCCTGGCGATGATCTTCGGCGTGTGCTTTTTCGGCGCACTGGTGCAGATCGTACTCAGCCGTTTTATCGGCCAGCTGCGCCGGGTGATCACCCCGCTGGTGACCGGCATCGTCATCACCCTGATCGGCATCAGCCTGATCAAGGTCGGCATCACTGACCTGGGAGGCGGCTTCAATGCCGCAGACTTCGGCGCGCCGGGCAACCTGGCACTGGGTCTGTTCGTGCTGCTGACCATCATCCTGCTCAACCGCTCCAATACCCCGTGGATCCGCCTTTCAGCCATCATCATCGGCCTGGCCCTGGGCTGCGTGGCGGCCTGGTTCAGCGGCAAGCTGGTGCCCCAGCCCCTGCCCGACCTGCCGCTGGTAAGCCTGCCGATCCCGTTCAAGTTCGGGTTCAATTTCGACTGGAGCGCCTTTCTGCCGGTGGCCCTGATCTACCTCATCAGCACCATCGAAACCGTGGGCGACCTCACGGCCAACTGCATGCTCGCCCGCCAGCCCATCAGCGGCCCTTCTTATATAAGCCGGCTCAAGGGCGGGGTCCTGGGGGATGGCGTCAGTTGCATGATCGCCGCCACCTTCAGTGCCTTTCCCAACACCACCTTTGCCCAGAACAACGGGGTGATCCAGTTGACCGGCGTGGCCAGCCGCTACGTCGGCCTGTACATCGGCCTGGTGCTGTTCTGCCTGGGGTTGTTCCCGCTGATTGGCGCGGTGTTGCAGCAGATTCCCAAGCCGGTGCTGGGCGGCGCAACCCTGGTAATGTTCGGCAGCGTGGCCGCCGCTGGTGTGCGCATCCTGGCCCAGGCGCCGCTGGACCGGCGCAGCATGCTGATCATCGCCACCTCGTTTGGCGTGGGCCTGGGCATCGCCGCGCAGCCCAACCTGCTGCACCTGCTGCCCAAGCTGGTGCAAAACCTGTTCGACTCGGCGATCACCAGCGGCGGCCTGACTGCGCTGATCATGTGCCTGCTGCTGCCGGAAACCTCCCGCGATGCCCGTGACACAAAACCGGCCCTGGAAAGCGAGACCCTGGAACCGCTTTAAGGCTTTTATGGCCATAAGGCTTGTCTGATGCCTGTGGGTGCGCTATCAACGCACTGGTTGCACCCACAGACCCGCTCGGAAATGCCTATGACCCTTGAAGTCCCTGCCCACGCCGGTGCTCACTCCGGAAAACCCGCCAGCCGCATTCGTCAAAAGAACGAAGAGGCGATCATCAAGGCCGCCGAAGACGAGTTCGCCCGTCATGGTTTCAAAGGCACCAGCATGAACACCATTGCCCAGAATGCCGGGCTGCCCAAGGCGAATCTGCATTACTACTTCACCAACAAGCTTGGCCTGTACATCGCCGTGCTGAGCAACATCATCGAGTTGTGGGACAGCACCTTCAACGCCCTGAACGCCGATGACGATCCCACCGAAGCCCTGACCCGCTACATCCGCGCCAAGATGGAATTCTCGCGTCGCCAACCCCAGGCCTCGCGGATCTTCGCCATGGAAATCATCAGCGGCGGCGAATGCCTGAGCGAATATTTCAGCCAGGACTATCGCGCCTGGTTCCAGGGCCGTGCCGCGGTGTTCCAGGCCTGGATCGACGCCGGCAAGATGGACCCGGTGGACCCGGTGCACCTGATTTTCCTGCTGTGGGGCAGCACCCAGCACTACGCCGACTTCGCCACCCAGATCTGCCGCGTCACCGGACGCAGCAAACTGACCAAGCAAGACATGGAAGACGCCGGCAACAACCTGATCCGCATCATCCTCAAAGGCTGCGGCCTCAAGCCCGTCATCTAAGAAACCTGCGCATGCCCTTTACCCTTGCCGGCCTTTGCGAGTACCGCGAAGAGATTCGCAAAAGCCGCTTTATCGCCCTCGCCGCGCCTATCACCAGCGCGGCTCAGGCCCAGGCCTTTATCGAGCAACACAGCGACCTCAATGCCTCCCATAATTGCTGGGCCTGGAAGCTGGCCGACCAGTACCGCAGCAGTGACGACGGCGAACCCGGCGGCACCGCGGGGCGGCCGATCCTGGCGGCCATCGAGGCTCAGGATTGTGATCAGGTGGCGGTGCTGGTGATCCGCTGGTACGGCGGTATCCAGCTCGGCACCGGCGGCCTGGCCCGGGCCTACGGCGGGGGCGCCAACAAGTGCCTGCAAGGCGCCGAACGCATCGAGCTGATCAAGCGCGTGCCGGTGCACTGCGCCTGCGCGTTCAGCGAGTTGGCACTGGTCAAGCTGCGGGTTGCGGAACTGGGTGGCCTGGTGGTTGCCGAAAACTTCACCGCCAATGGCGTGGAGTTGCAACTGGCACTGGGCGAGGCGCAACTCGACACCCTGCAAAACCAGCTGGCGGATTTGAGCCGCGGACGCATCCTCTTGCAGCGCTGATTGCACCAAGACGGCCCGGCACCGCCTCGCCCACCTGTGCACAACCTTTTGCGCCGCTCCGAACTTGCCCACATCTGCTGTGCACCCGGCTGTGGATAAACTGGGCACATCCGGCTGTAACCCTTCTGTAACGTGGCTTTGCGGAGGTTGTTCAGTTTTTGTCCAATCCGCGACTGATATGCTTTTTTCCACAGCAAAACAGCGGCTTAGGCCGGTTTATCGCCTTTGGAACAAAGCCCCTCGACGCTTATGCCCGCGCGCAGCGCTTGCACACAAATACTGTGGAGCAAGCTGTGGATAACCCGTGCAACGCTGCGCCAACCCCATATCCCTCCTGGCTCGCAGACGCCTGACTGTTTTTTGATCAGGAAAGTTTTCGCGCCCCGCCGCCTTTTTCAGCCACTTGCCCCGAAGTGGTGCCGCCGCGGCCTGCAATAAATCCCGCCAAGGTGCACGCAGCCGCAGCCCGCTGAGCTTTTTGGCGGTTTCCTGACTCACTGGCCAGGAAATTGCTTTATCCACAGGCATAACGCCAAGCGACCCGAGTCCGTCATGCCAAACCCCGTGCCCGTCCCTGATCCAACGCCTCGCCTGCAACTGCGCCGAATCAGCAAGCGCTACCCCGGTTGCCTGGCCAACGACGCCATCGACCTGAGCATCCAGCCCGGTGAAATCCACGCCCTGCTGGGTGAAAACGGCGCCGGTAAAAGCACCCTGATGAAGATTATCTACGGCGTGACCCAGGCCGACTCCGGAGAACTGCTGTGGCAAGGACAACGCCAGCTCATGCGCAACCCGGCCCAGGCACGGAGCCTGGGGATCGGCATGGTGTTCCAGCATTTCTCGCTGTTCGAAACCCTCAGCGTGGCGCAGAACATTGCCCTGGCCATGGGTGCCAAGGCGGGTACGCCGAAAGCGCTGGAACCGAAGATCCGCGAAGTCTCGCAGCGCTATGGCATGGCCCTGGAACCGGACCGTCTGGTGCACAGCCTGTCGATGGGTGAACGTCAGCGGGTGGAGATCATTCGTTGCCTGATGCAGGACATCCGCCTATTGATTCTCGACGAGCCGACCTCGGTCCTGACCCCGCAGGAGGCCGACGAGTTGTTCGTGACCTTGCGCCGCCTGGCCAGCGAAGGCTGCAGCATTTTGTTTATCAGCCACAAACTCGGCGAGGTCCGTGCCCTGTGCCACAGCGCCACGGTGCTGCGCGGCGGACGGGTGGCCGGGCATTGCGTGCCGGCCGACTGCTCGGACCAGCAACTGGCGCAGTTGATGGTCGGCGAGGCCGCGGGATTGCTCGCCCACTACCCGAAAGTCAGCGGTGGCCCGGCCTTCCTGCGGGTGCAGAACCTTGCGTGGCACAACCCCGACCCGTTCGGCTGCTCGTTGCAAGGCCTGGACCTGGAGGTGCGCAGCGGTGAAATCGTCGGCATTGCCGGGGTCGCGGGCAATGGCCAGGACGAACTGCTAGCGTTGCTCAGCGGCGAACAGACATTGCCCCGCGCGGACAGCCAGCGCATCTGCTTTGCCGAGCACGCCGTGGCCCACTTGCGGCCCGATGCGCGCCGCGCCCTGGGCCTGGCATTCGTCCCCGCCGAGCGCCTGGGCCATGGTGCGGTGCCGGAATTGAGCCTGGCGGACAACGCCCTGCTGACCGCCTTCCAGCAAGGCCTGGTCAGCCATGGCCTGATCCAGCGCGACAAGGTGCAAGCCCTGGCCCAGCAGATCATCCAGCGTTTCGGGGTCAAAACACCCGACGCCCAGACCCCGGCGCGCAGCCTGTCGGGGGGCAATCTGCAGAAATTCATCCTGGGCCGGGAAATTCTCCAGCAACCCCGGCTGCTGATTGCCGCGCACCCGACCTGGGGCGTCGACGTCGGCGCCGCCGCCACCATCCACCGCGCGCTGATTGCCCTGCGCGATGCGGGGGCGGCGATCCTGGTGATCTCCGAAGACCTCGATGAACTATTCCAGATCAGCGACCGCCTCGGCGCCCTGTGCAGCGGCCGCCTGTCGGCGCTCAAAGCCACCGGCGACACCACCTTGGTGGAAGTGGGCGGCTGGATGGCCGGCCAGTTCGACGCACCCTGCCACCCAACCGCCCCGGCGCTTTGACGGAGTTTCCCATGCTGCTTTCTCTCGAACCCCGTGGCCAGCAATCGCGCCTGATGCTCTGGTGCTCGCCGCTGCTGGCGGCGGCCTTGACCCTGAGCTGCGGCTCGCTGCTATTTATTGCCCTGGGCCATGACCCGCTGCTGACCCTGCACACGCTGTTGATCGCCCCCATCAGCGACCTCTACGGCGTCTCGGAATTGCTGGTCAAGGCCTTGCCGATTCTGCTCTGCGCCCTGGGCCTGGCCGTGGCCTACCGGGCGCGGATCTGGAACATCGGCGCCGAAGGCCAACTGCTGCTCGGCGCCCTGGCCGGCAGTGCCCTGGCGGTGAACATCATCGATATGCAAAGCCGCTGGGCGCTGGTGCTGATCCTGCTCACCGGGACCCTGGCCGGCGCCGCCTGGGCCGGGCTCACGGCCTGGCTGCGCACGCGCTTCAACGCCAATGAAATCCTCACCAGCATCATGCTCAACTACATCGCCCTCAACCTTTTGCTGTACTTCGTCCACGGCCCGCTCAAGGACCCGGAAGGGTTCAACTTTCCGCAATCGGCGATGTTCGGCGACGCCAGCCGCCTGCCGCTGCTGCTCGACGATGGCCGGGTCCACGCCGGGGTGTATTTCGCCCTGCTGGCCCTGGTGGCGGTCTGGGTGCTGCTGCAAAAGAGCTTTGTCGGATTTCAGATCAAGGTGCTCGGCCTGGACCCGCGCGCTGCCGGCTTTGTCGGCTTTCGCGAGAAGCGCCTGATCTGGCTCGCGCTGTTGATCAGCGGCGGGCTTGCGGGGCTGGCCGGGGTCTGCGAGGTCACCGGGCCGATCGGCCAACTGGTGCCGCAGGTATCCCCGGGTTACGGCTATGCGGCGATCACCGTGGCCTTTCTCGGGCGCTTGAACCCGATCGGCATTCTGTTCTCCAGCCTGCTGATGGCCCTGCTGTACATCGGCGGCGAAAGCGCGCAAATGAGCCTCAACCTGCCCCAGGCCATCACCCAATTGTTCCAGGGCATGATGCTGTTCTTTCTGCTGGCCAGTGATGTGCTGATTCTCTATCGGCCACGCCTGAACCTGCGCTGGGCCCGCCGCGCCGCCACCTCTTCCGTGCACGCAGGAGCCCTGTGATGGATATCGATCTGCTGAGCAATATTTTCTACGCCATGGTCCGTTGCGGCACGCCGTTGCTGCTGGTGGCCCTGGGCGAACTGATCTGCGAGAAAAGCGGCGTCCTCAACCTGGGCCAGGAAGGCATGATGCTGTTCGGCGCGGTGATCGGTTTTATCGTCGCCCTGAGCAGCGGCAACCTATGGCTCGGGGTGCTGCTGGCGATGCTCGCCGGGATGCTGCTGTCGGCGCTGTTTGCCCTGGTGGCGCTGGTGTTCAATGCCAACCAGGTGGCCACCGGCCTGGCCCTGACCATCTTTGGCGTGGGCCTGTCGAGCTTTGTCGGCGCGGCCTGGGTCGGCAAGCCCCTGGCCGGTTTCGAGCCCCTGGCGATCCCGCTGCTCAGCGAGATCCCGTTGATCGGGCGCATGCTGTTCGCCCAGGACCTGTTGGTCTACCTGTCATTCGCCCTGTTTGCCCTGGTGGCCTGGGTCATTCTCAAAAGCCGGATCGGCCTGATCATCCAGGCGGTGGGCGAAAACCCCGATGCCGCCAGTGCCATGGGCCTGCCAGTGCTGTGGGTACGTACCCTGGCGGTGCTGTTTGGCGGGGCCATGGCCGGGCTGGCCGGGGCCTATCTGTCGTTGGCCTATACACCGATGTGGGCCGAGAACATGAGCGCCGGGCGTGGCTGGATCGCCCTGGCCCTGGTGGTGTTCGCCAGTTGGCGGGTCTGGCGCCTGCTGCTCGGCGCCTACCTGTTCGGTCTCGCCAGCATCCTGCACCTGGTGGCCCAGGGGCTGGGGCTGGCGATCCCGTCGAACCTGCTGGCGATGCTGCCGTATGTGGCGACCATCGTGGTCCTGGTGCTGTTGTCGCGGGATGCATTGCGCACCCGGCTGTATGCCCCAGTGTCACTGGGGCAGCCGTGGCAGGCGGGGCATTGAAGCCGGGCACGGCGTTCAGCTCAGGAGCCTGGGGGATCAGGGTTTACGCCTGCTGCGCAGGCGAGCGGAAGCCCGTTCCCTCGCTAGATTGCACCGGCAGCAGTTGCGCGATGCACCAGGCCAGTTCGAAAAACACAATGCCCCACAACAGCGCCGTGGCGCCGTGGGCGATGGCGTAGATCTGCCAGGTGGCGAACAGGATGCGCCCCACCGCGTCATAACGGCCGAACGCTTGCTGCGGATCGCGGATACGCAGCACTGACCACACGCAGACAATCGACCCCATCAGGTTGGCCATCAACAGATGAGCGGGTTCGAACGCCGGTAATTCACCGGGCAGGTTCAAGCTCTGGGCCAGCCCTTGCAGCAGCCCGTGCAGGGCCAGGAAACTCCAGGGGGTGACAAACGCCACGGTCACCAGCAGGTCGTACCAACCGCTGGCGCGGACCAGTGTCCGGTAATGCTGTGCAGTCCACATAAAACTCGCTCCGAATATTCAAGGAGCGCGCAGGCTAAAGCCTGGAGTATGCTCCAAGGTCAAGCCCTCTTGAGCGATCCCCATGCGCATCGGCGAACTCGCCCAAGCCTGCGACGTCAGCCGCGACACCCTGCGTTTCTATGAAGAACGCGGGCTGATCGCCGCACAACGCAGCGCCAACGGTTACCGGCACTACCCGGCGGAAATGGTGCAACTGGTGCTCTACATCAAGACCGCCCAGCGCCTGGGCTTTAGCCTGGGCGAGATCGGCAGCAGCGTCGGCGCACTGTGGCAAGCGGCCGACCCCGACAGCGCCGTCAGCCAACTGCTGCGAGACAAACTGACCCTGATCGAAACCCGCATCAATGAACTGGGCGAGCTGCGCCAGGAGCTGCAACAAAGGCTCGGGCAAAGCTGTCCATTGAATCCGTGACATTCATTTATCAAGGAAGCCACTCATGTCTACGCCTAAACACGCCCTGATCATCGGCGCCTCCCGCGGCCTCGGCCTGGGCCTGGTCCAGCGCCTGCTGGAAGATGGCTGGCAGGTCACCGCCACCGTGCGCAACCCGAACAAGGCCGAGGCCTTGCAGGCGCTGGGCGCGGTGCGCATCGAACAGTTGGACATGGATGACCAGCAGGCCGTGATCGCCCTGAACCAGAAGCTCAAGGACCAGGTGTTCGACCTGCTGTTCGTCAACGCCGGGGTCAAGGGCCCGGATGACCAGACGCCGGGCAAGGCGACCCTGGCCGAAGTCGGCCAATTGTTCTTCACCAATGCCGTGGCCCCGATCAACCTCGCCCAGCGCTTTGCCGGGCAGATTCGCGATGGCAGCGGCGTACTGGCGTTCATGAGTTCGGTACTGGGCAGCGTGACCATGCCCGACGCGCCGGACCTGGCGTTGTACAAGGCGAGCAAGGCGGCGCTCAACTCCATGACCAACAGTTTCGTCAGCCAGCTTGGCTCGCAGAAGCTCACCGTGCTGTCGTTGCACCCGGGTTGGGTGAAAACCGATATGGGCGGCGAAGGCGCCGACATCGACGTGGAAACCAGCACCCGAGGCCTGATCGCCCAGGTCAATGCCTACACCGGCAAGGGTGGGCACCACTTCGTGAACTACAAGGGCGAAACCATTCCCTGGTAAGCCGAGAGCCGCTGTAGCCGTGGCCTCTGGCTGCGGCTGCAAGGCGCCGCCGAGAAGTTTTGTCGAGCGCTCGATCTTTCGCTAGACTGCGCACCTCGTCCCCGCGACGAACCTGGATCAGCAGACAGGAAAACACTGAGCTGGCTAACCTGAACCCACTTTCAGAGGAGCCGGCCACCATGCCTGCGACCCGTACCTGGTTAAAAAACCCCCTCGCCATTTTCACCGGCAATGCCCTCGACGCCCGTGGCGGCCTGGTGCTGCAAGACGGCCTGATCGTCGAAGTGCTCGGCGCCGGACAGCAACCGTCCGCGCCCTGCGCGCAGGTCTTCGACGCCCGCGAGCATGTGCTGCTGCCCGGGCTGATCAACACTCACCATCATTTCTATCAAACCCTGACCCGCGCCTGGGCGCCGGTGGTCAACCAGCCGCTGTTTCCCTGGTTGAAAACCCTGTACCCGGTCTGGGCCCGACTGACTCCACAGAAGCTGGCCCTGGCCACCAAGGTCGCCCTGGCCGAGCTGCTGCTGTCGGGCTGCACGACGGCGGCGGACCACCATTACCTGTTTCCCGAGGGCCTGGAAAACGCCATCGACGTGCAGGTCGAAAGCGTCCGTGAGTTGGGCATGCGCGCCATGCTGACACGCGGCTCCATGAGCCTGGGCGAAGCCGATGGTGGCCTGCCGCCACAGCAGACGGTGCAACAGGGGCAGGTGATTCTCGATGACAGCCAGCGCCTGATCGCGCAGTACCACGAGCGCGGAGCCGGGGCGCAGGTGCAGATCGCCCTCGCGCCCTGCTCGCCGTTCTCGGTGACGCCGGAAATCATGAGCGCCAGCGCCAAATTGGCTGAACAGTTGGATGTGCGCCTGCACACGCACCTGGCGGAAACCCTGGATGAAGAAGACTTCTGCCTGCAACGCTTCGGCCTGCGTACCGTGGACTACCTGGACAGCGTCGGCTGGCTCGGCCCCCGCACCTGGCTGGCCCATGGCATCCATTTCAACCCCGATGAAATCGCCCGCCTCGGGGCCGCCGGTACCGGCATCTGCCATTGCCCGAGTTCCAACATGCGCCTGGCTTCGGGCATCGCCCCAACCCTGGACCTGATCGCCGCCGGCGCCCCCGTGGGCCTGGGGGTGGATGGCTCGGCGTCCAACGACGCCTCGAACATGATCCTCGAAACCCGCCAGGCCCTGTACCTGCAACGCTTGCGTTATGGCGCCGAGAAGATCACCCCCGAATTGGTCCTGGGCTGGGCTACCCGTGGCTCGGCGCAACTGCTTGGGCGCAGTGATATCGGGGAACTGGCGGTGGGCAAACAGGCTGACCTGGCCCTGTTCAAGCTCGATGAACTGCGCTTTTCCGGCAGCCACGATCCGTTGTCGGCGCTGCTGTTGTGCGGCGCTGATCGGGCGGACCGGGTAATGGTCGGCGGTCAGTGGCGGGTGGTCGATGGCCAGGTCGAGGGCCTCGACCTGAAAGGCCTGATCGCCGATCACAGCCAGGCGGCCCGGCAGTTGATTGCCGGCAGCTGATCGCCGGCTTTCGCCGACCCGCTGCAAGCGGCGGGTCGGCGAAAGGGCTACAGCCCCAGCAGCGACAACATGATGAAAGTGGCAAACAGCACGAAGTGAGTCATGCCCTCGATGGCGTTGGTTTCACCGTCATTGAGGTTGATCGCGCTGACGATCAGGGTGATGAAAATCATCACGGTCTGCACCGGGGTCATGGCCATCTGGAACGGCTGGCCGGTGTACAGCGCCATGGCTTCCATCACCGGCACCGTGAGAATCACCGTCGACAGCGAGGCTCCCAGGGCGATGTTGACCACCGACTGCATGCGGTTGGCCAACGCGGCGCGCAATGCAGTGAGGATCTCCGGTGCGGCGGAAATCGCCGCCACCAGGATCGCCGTGATCACCGGCGGCGCCCCCGTGCCTTCCAGCCCCAGGTCGAGAGGCTTGGACATCACCTCGGCCAACGCGCCGATCACCACCACACCAAAGACCAGGATGCCGATGCTCAGCCCGAGGTTGATCGCCGGCGCCTGCTCGGACGGGTCCTTGGCCCGGCGCTTCTGCGGGTAGCTGTAGCTGAAGAAGTAACTGTGGGGCCCGACCTGCATCCGCAGGAACAATGTGTAGAGCACCACCATCGCGCCGATGGTGAAGGCCGAGTAGACCTTCCAGTCAGACTCGGGAATGAACTCCGGCACCACCATCGACATGCCCATGGCGGTGAGGATCATCACGCTGTAGGTGCGCGCCGAATCATCGTTGTACGACTGCTCGCCGTGCTTGATCCCGCCCATCAGCGCGGCCAGGCCGAGAATGCCGTTGATGTCGAGCATCACCGCCGAGTAGATGGTGTCGCGCACCAGGGTCGGCGAGGCCTCGTTGCTCATCATGATCGCCAGGATCACCACTTCCACCAGCACCGCAGCCAGGGTCAGGATCATGGTGCCGTAGGGGTCGCCGACTTTTTCCGCCAGCAGCTCGGCATGGTGCGCCACGCGCATCGAGGCGGCGACGATAAAGCCGATCAGCACCAGCCCGGACCCCAGCGCCACGCCCTGGCCACTGTTGAGCAATACATGCTCCAGGGGATAGGCCACCAGCGCGGCGACCAGCGCCAGCAACAGGAAGGTTTCTTGCTTGAGTGACGTGAGCATTGCAGTCCTTTACACAATTCGAAACAAAGACAGGAGATGAGCTACAGACTGCTGCGAGTCACTAACGTTTCGTTACACCTTAGTGCACCAGGGGTTGGCATGCCGGGCGGCCAGCGCACCGGGTTGGCTCCCGGGGCTGTTCGGGCCACCTTCACGCCCCTCATCTTCCACCCGCCGAACCGCCGTGCCATGGCCTTCAGCCCAGGTAAAACCTGCCCCGGGCGTTTTGTTGTCTTGTTGGTCAGCTATTTGCATTGG
The DNA here is from genome assembly GCF_059862355.1 of Pseudomonas sp. MF09150. NCBI lineage: Bacteria > Pseudomonadati > Pseudomonadota > Gammaproteobacteria > Pseudomonadales > Pseudomonadaceae > Pseudomonas > Pseudomonas sp. MF09150. The sequence continues at coordinate 15,764 of NZ_JCBCUS010000002.1, forward strand.
GCTGTCAGAGCCTGAAAGCCCAGCCCTCCCCACAACAAAATGGAGTTCGAATTCATGCATAAACGTCCGTTGAAAAAGCTGCTGTGCGCCCTGACCGCTGCCATCGGCCTGAGTACCGGCCTGAGTGCCAGCGCGGCCGATCCGTTGAAAGTCGGCTTCGTCTACATCGGCCCGATCGGCGACCACGGCTGGACCTATCAGCATGAACAGGGCCGCAAGGCGCTGGTGGAAAAGTTCGGCGACCAGATCAAGACCAACTACGTGGAAAACGTCGCCGAGGGCGCTGATGCCGAGCGGGTGATCCGCAATATGGCCAAGGACAAGTACGACCTGATCTTCACCACGTCCTTCGGCTATATGAACCCGACGCTGAAGGTTGCCAAGCAGTTCCCCAAGGTCACCTTCGAACACGCCACCGGCTACAAGCAGGACAAGAACCTGGGCACCTACCTGGCGCGCACCTATGAGGGGCGCTACGTCGGTGGCTTCCTGGCGGCGAAGATGACCAAGACCAAGAAGATTGGCTACGTCGCCTCCTTCCCGATTCCGGAGGTGATTCGCGACATCAACGCCATCCAGTTGGCCCTGAACAAATACAACCCGGGCACCGAGATCAAGGTGGTGTGGGTCAACTCCTGGTTCGACCCGGGCAAGGAAGCCGACGCCGCCAATGCCCTGATCGACCAGGGCGCCGACGTGATCTTCCAACACACCGACAGCCCGGCACCGATCCAGGCCGCCGAACGTCGTGGTGTGTACGCCGTGGGTTATGCCTCGGACATGGCGCACTTCGGGCCCAAGGCCGTGCTGACCTCCATCGTCAACAACTGGGGCCCGCATTACATCCAGGCCACCCAGGGCGTGCTCGACCACAGCTGGAAACCGCAGGACTACTGGGGCGGCCTGAAGGAAGGCACGGTTGAACTGCCCATTAGCGACCTGGTGCCGGCCCCGGTCAAAACCGAAGCCGAACAGATCATCGCCGATATCAAGAGCGGCGCCTTCCACCCCTTCACCGGCCCGATCAAGGACCAGGCCGGCGTCGAAAAGCTGGGCCCTGGCGTCAGCGCCAGCAACGCCGAACTGGCCTCGATGAACTACTACGTCGAAGGCATGAAAGCCGATATCCCGAAATAACCCCTCTGAACCTGTAGCCGCTGCCGCAGGCTCTTGCAGCGTTTGGACGCTGGCCTCAAGGCACTGTAGATGTTCCCGACAGTGCAGGCGTATGGGAGGGCCCGCGCAGCCTCGGCAGCGGCTACAGTTATCGCGAACAATAAGGAGCAGATCCTCTTATGAACCAACTGCCCGTCATCGATATCAGCCCGCTCTACCAGGATCATCCCCAAGGCTGGCACAGCGTTGCGCAACAGATCGACCAGGCCTGCCGCGAGTGGGGCTTCTTCTACATCAAAGGCCACCCGATCAGCGCCCAGCGCATCGAACACCTGCTGGACAGCGCCCGGCAATTCTTCGCCTTGCCCACCGCCGAAAAGCTCAAGATCGACATCACCCAGACCCGCCATCACCGCGGCTACGGCGCCATCGCCACCGAGCAACTGGACCCGAGCAAACCCAGCGACTTGAAGGAAACCTTCGACATGGGCCTGCACCTGCCGGCCGATCACCCGGAGGTGTTGGCGGACAAACCCCTGCGCGGGCCCAACCGTCACCCGGACCTGCCTGGTTGGGAAACCCTGATGGAACGCCACTACCAGGACATGCAGGCCCTGGCCCAGACCCTGCTGCGGGCCATGACCCTGGCCCTGGGCATCGATCGCGACTTCTTCGACAGCCGCTTCGAACAACCGGTGAGTGTGCTGCGGATGATCCATTACCCGCCGCGTCACACCGCCAGCTCCGAGGAGCAGCAAGGCGCCGGCGCACACACCGACTACGGTTGCATCACCCTGCTCTACCAGGACACCGCCGGTGGCCTGCAAGTGCGCAATGTCCGGGGCCAATGGATCGATGCACCGCCGATCGAGGGCACGTTCGTGGTCAACCTGGGGGACATGATGGCGCGCTGGAGCAACGACCGTTACCTGTCGACGCCGCACCGGGTCATCAGCCCGCTGGGAGTCGATCGCTATTCGATGCCGTTCTTCGCCGAGCCCCATCCCGACACCCGCATCGAGTGCCTGCCCGGCTGCCAGAGCGCCGAACAGCCAGCAAAATACCCCGCCACCAGTTGCGCCGAATTCCTGCTCTCGCGCTTTGCCGACACCTATGCTTACCGGCGTGAGCTGGAAGGCGCCTGAGCAACCGCTTGGTCAGGTTTTACCGAATATTTCAGCGGGCGCCTGTAGAATGGCGAGCTTTTCGCAGCACCCGACTGCACCTGATGAGACTGAACCATGTACGACTGGCTAAACGCCCTGCCCAAGGCCGAGCTGCATTTGCACCTTGAAGGTTCGCTGGAGCCCGAGCTGCTGTTCGCCCTGGCCGAACGCAACAAGATCGCCCTGCCGTGGAGCGACGTCGAAACCTTGCGCAAGGCCTACGCCTTCAACAACCTGCAAGAGTTTCTCGACCTGTATTACCAGGGCGCGGACGTGCTGCGCACCTCCCAGGACTTCTACGACCTGACCTGGGCCTACCTGCTGCGCTGCAAGGCACAGAACGTGATTCACACCGAGCCCTTCTTCGACCCGCAGACCCACACCGACCGTGGCGTGCCGTTTGAAGTGGTGCTCAACGGCATCGCCGCTGCGTTGAAAGATGGTGAACAGCAACTGGGTATCACCAGCGGCCTGATCCTGAGCTTCCTGCGCCACTTGAGCGAAGACGAAGCGCAGAAAACCCTGGACCAGGCGCTGCCGTTCCGTGACGCCTTTGTCGCCGTGGGCCTGGACAGTTCGGAAATGGGTCACCCGCCGAGCAAGTTTCAGCGCGTGTTCGACCGGGCGCGTCACGAAGGCTTTCTGACCGTGGCCCACGCCGGCGAAGAAGGACCACCCGAATACATCTGGGAAGCCATCGACCTGCTGAAAATCCAGCGCATCGACCATGGCGTGCGCGCCATCGAAGACGAGCGTTTGATGCAGCGGATCATCGACGAGCAGATCCCGCTGACCGTGTGCCCGCTGTCCAACACCAAGCTCTGCGTGTTCGACCACATGTCCCAGCACAACATCCTCGACATGCTCGAGCGTGGGGTGAAGGTCACGGTGAACTCGGACGACCCGGCCTACTTCGGCGGCTACGTCACCGAAAACTTCCACGCCCTGCACACCCACCTCGGCATGACCCATGACCAAGCCAAACGCCTGGCCCAGAACAGCCTCGACGCGCGCCTGGTCAAACCGTAAGTCGGTAGCCGCTGCCGAGCCCGCGAGGCTGCGCGGGCCCGGGAGATCGGCCAGGGGTGTCAGGTGAGTGGGCGGTGTCTGGTGTGGCCAGCGCAGCCTGCCGGCAGCGGCTACACCGTGGCTTCGCTCAACTCCTCAAGGGTTTTGCCGCGGGTTTCCGTGCCGAACAGCCAGACCACCGCCGCGGCAATCGCGAAGCACAGCGCACCCAGGGCGAACACCCCGCCCTGTCCGGTGATCGGGAACACCAGCCCGGTCACCAACGGCCCGAGCAACGAGCCCACCCGCCCGATCGCCGAAGCAAACCCGGAGCCGGTGGCCCGCGCCGATGTCGGGTACAGCTCAGGGGTGTAGGTGTAGAGCACCGCCCACATGCCGAACAGGAAAAACTGCATCAACAGCCCGGAGCCGATCAGCAGGCTGACGTTGCCGCCAAACACCGCGCTCTGCCCGTAGAGAAACGCCATCACCCCGCCGCCCAACAGGGTGACGATGCACACCGGTTTGCGCCCCCAGCGCTCCACCAGCCAGGCCGCCATCAAGAATCCGGGAATCCCGCCCAGGGAAATCAGCACCGTGTAATACACCGACTGCGTGACCGCAAACCCCGACTGTTGCAGCAAAGCGCTGAGCCAGGACGTGAGCCCGTAAAACCCGAGCAGGGCGAAGAACCACACACTCCAGATCATCATCGTGCGCTGGCGATAGAGCGGCGACCAGATCTCGCGCAACGCCGAAAAGAACGTGCCCGGCGTACTTGCAACCCGTGGCAAGGCAATCGGCTCGGGCAAGTCGACACGCTGCAACGACGCGCGGACTTTGTCCTCGATGGCGCACAGCACCCGGTCCGCATCGGCGTGTCGCCCGGCCTGCTCCAGCCAGCGCGGCGACTCGGGAATAAAAAAGCGGATCACCAGCACAAACACCGCCGGTATCGCCAGCACCAGGAAGATATCGCGCCAGCCAATCAACGGCAGCAGGAAGTACGACAGCACCCCGGCGGCAACAAACCCCAGGGGCCAGAACCCGTCCATCAACGCGATGTAACGCCCGCGGCGCTTGGCCGGAATCATCTCCGACAGCATCGATTGAGCGATTGGAAATTCCATGCCCATGCCGATCCCCAGCAGGATGCGAAACAGCGTCAGGCCCTCGACGGTCTGCGCCGTGGAGCACAGGTAGCTGGCGATCCCCCAGAGCACGATGCTCCACTGGAACACCGGCTTGCGGCCGAAGCGGTCGGCGAGCATTCCCGACAGGGACGCCCCGACCACCATGCCGAAAAAGCTCGAACTGGCGAGCAGCCCGGCCTGGGCCGAACTCAGGCCGAACTCGGTTTTGATCGAGCCCAGGAGGAACGTCATCATCGCCAGGTCCATGGAGTCGAAGAAAAACGCCAGGGCAATGATGATGAAAATAACCCGGTGATAGCCACTGATGGGCAACCGTTCCAGTCGCTCTGCGGCGCTGTACCCCTGAATATTCATAGCCTGCCCCCGATTGATGGTCTGCAATCGAGTGTGCGCGATCGAGGCTGGCGGCTATTGCTGGATGCGACTCGGCTGCGTCCGAGAACGACGCACGGGCCCTGTAATCATTGATCCAAAGCGCTGCCGGCGGGGTAGTGGGCGGAAATCGCGGCGCAGCGCGACTGGAGCATCTCGCGCAGCAGATTGACCGGTTTGCTCAACTGCGCGCGGTGAGCGCACAACAGGTTCAGCGGCGCACGCTCGCAGAGCAGTTCCGGCATCAGCACTTTCAGGCGCCCGGCCAGCACGTCGGCGGCCACATCGAGCCAGGACTTGTAGGCAATCCCCGCCCCGGCCACCGCCCACAGGCGCACCACATCGGCATCGTCACTGAAGCGGTCGCCGTTGACGGTCAGGCCCACTTCGCGCTTGCCGTCATGGAAACTCCAGTGGTCGTGGACTCGGCTGCCGAGCATATAAAGCAGGCAGTTGTGCTGCGCCAGTTGCTCCAGCTGGCGCGGCTCGCCATGCCTGGCCAGGTAGCCGGGGGCGGCGCACAGCACCCGGCGATTCTGCGGAGCGACCGGCAGCGCCACCAGGCTTGAGTCTTCGGGCTCGCCGTAGCGCAGGGCGATGTCCACCGGCTGGCGAAACAGATCAGCGATGCGGTCCCCCAGCAGCAGGCGCAGGGTCAACCTGGGGTGCTCGCGCTGGAATTCGTCGAGCCAGGGCAGCAGCAGATTGCGCCCGAAATCCGAGGGTGCGGACAACTGCAGAATCCCGCTGACCTGATCCTGGCCGCTGGCCAGCAGGCGCCGGCCTTCGTCGAGGTTGCTCAGGGCCGCACGGGCATATTCGAGAAACCCCTCGCCCTCGGCCGTCAGGCGCAGGCTGCGAGTCGAGCGCGCCAGCAAACGCGCCCCCAACTGCTGTTCGATCCGCTTGAGGGCGGCGCTGGCCACGGCCGCCGACATGTCCATGACCCGCGCCGCGGCCGACAGGCTGCCCAGGTCGGCCGCGCGCACAAACAATTGCAGGTCGTCGAATCGCAGCATCTTGCACCCGGCATTATCAAAAAAATATTGAAAGAGCCTGCTCTTTTAGCCGGTTTTATCTTCAAGAGAAATAGCCAATCATCTGTCCATCGCCTAGCTACCTACTTCAGGAACACCACATGTCCCAGTCCTTCACCGCCATTGCCACCCTGATTGCCAAGCCCGATCAACAGGCCAGGCTGCAGCGCGAGCTCAGCGCCCTGGTTCCACCGAGCCGAGACGAAGCCGGCTGCCAGTACTACGAACTGCACCAGGACGCCGCGCAGCCCGATACCTTCTATGTGCTGGAGCGCTGGGACGATGAGGCGGCCCTGGAGTTTCACAACAACACCGCGCACTTCCAGCATTTCATTGCCCAGACCCGCGAGGCGATCGAGCACTTCGAGCTCAAGCGCCTGCAGTTGATTATCTGACCCTCCTTGCCCCCTTCATCAGGAACCCAGCATGAAAGCCATCGCTTATTACAACGCCCTGCCGATCAACGACCCCAAGTCCCTGCAGGACATCGAACTCCCCGAGCCCGTCGCCGGCCCCCGTGATCTGCTGGTGGAAGTCAAAGCCATCTCGGTCAACCCGGTGGATACCAAGGTGCGCCAGAACGCCCAGCCCGAAAGTGGCGCGGCCAAGGTCCTGGGCTGGGACGTGGCCGGTGTGGTCAAGGCCGTGGGCAGCGAAGTCAGCCTGTTCAAGGCCGGCGACAAGGTGTTCTACGCCGGCTCCATCGCCCGTGCCGGCGGCAACAGCGAGTTGCACGTGGTCGATGAACGGATTGTCGGCCATATGCCCAAGACCCTGGGCTTTGCTGAAGCGGCGGCCCTGCCCCTGACCGCAATCACCGCCTGGGAGCTGCTGTTTGAACGCCTGCAGATCCGCGAAGGCCGCGAAGACGTGGGCCAGAGCCTGCTGATCGTCGGCGCCGCCGGTGGCGTGGGTTCGATCCTGACGCAGTTGGCCAGCCAGCTCACGGGGCTCAAGGTCATCGGCACCGCATCACGGGAGCAGACCCAACGTTGGGTCCAGGACCTGGGGGCCGACCTGGTGATCGATCACAGCCAGCCGCTGAGCGAAGAACTCAAGCGTGCCGGCCAGGCCAGCGTGACCCACGTCGCCAGCCTGACCCAGACCGACCTGCACCTGGACCAACTGGTGGAAGCCCTGGCCCCCCAAGGCAAGCTGGCGCTGATCGACGACCCGAAAAGCCTCGACGTGACCAAGCTCAAGCGCAAGAGCCTGTCGCTGCATTGGGAGTTCATGTACACCCGTTCGTTGTTCGAAACCCCAGACATGCAAGAACAGCATGTCTTGCTCAACCGCATCGCCGAGCTGATCGACGCCGGCACCTTGAAAACCACGGTCGGCGAGCACTTCGGCACCATCAATGCGGCCAACCTGCGGCGGGCCCATGCACTGCTGGAAAGCGGCACGGCCAAGGGCAAGATTGTCCTCGAAGGCTTCTAAGAAACCGCTCACGATCTGCTGCGCTTAGCTCATGCGGCGTTAAAAATGGCTTCGAAATGCTCATTTAGGACCCTAAACTGGGCTTTCTCAGCCATTTTTGCCTTGCCTGAGCGTCGCTTGCTAGATCGTGAACAAGTTCTGAAGGCCGGGGCAGACGGCATTGCCGGAGGGGCAATGCCGTCAGTCCGAGAGTTGACGCTTGTCATATTCATGACCGTATTCGGGTCTACACTGGAGGCCTTTGCAACGCAGTCTTTTACCCGAGGAGGTCAGCAATGAAGATCCTGATAAAAGAATTGGCGAAACCCCAAGGCTCCCAATGGCAGGTCCGCCTGGACCAGCATGCGGTCACCTTTCGCAGCGAAGCCGAAGCCCGCGCCTTCGCTCAAACCCTGGAAGCCCGTCTGCAAGCCCCCCACCGATTCCCCGAAAGCCAGCAGCGCGCTGCCGGCTGAGTCAGAGCTTCGCCGCCTCAACTGCCCTGGCGTTTTGCAAACGCCGGGTGAGCACGGCCATCGTCACCGCGAGGACGCCGCACAGGCTGATCACCATGGCCATCGGCATGGCGCTGCCATCGTGCAGGAACCCCACCAGCCAGGCTGCCCCGGCCGCCACACTGAACTGCAGGCAACCGAGCAAGGCCGAGGCACTGCCGGCGCGTGCGCCCTGACCGTTCATGGCGCATGCCGAGGCATTGGGAATAATGCAGCCAAGGCTGGCAATACACACAAACAGCGGCAGCAACAGCGGCCACAGCTTTTGCGTGTGCATTGAACTGATGCCCAGCAGGACCAGGGCCGCAGCCAGGTAAATCCACACCGTGCGCGCCAGCAGGAAGGTCGGGCCACGCTTGGCCAACAGCCGCGCATTGATCTGCGCCACCAGGATGAAACCGCCGGCGTTGATCCCGAAGAACCAGCCAAAATGCTCGGCCGGCACCTCATACAGCTTGATGAAGATAAAGGGCGAACCGGCAATGTAGGCAAACATCCCGGCGATCGCGATGCCGCCGGTCAGGGCGTGGCCGAGGAATATCCGGTCGGCCAGCAGGCGCCCGTACTGGCGCAACGAACCGGACAGCGGCTGGCGTGGCAGGCCGGCCGGCAGGCTTTCCGGCAAGCCCAGGGCCACCGCCAGACCGGACAGGGCACTGAACGCCGTGAGCATGATGAAGATCGATTGCCAGCCATAGAGGTTCACCAGCAGGCCGCCGAGCATTGGCGCCAGGATCGGTGCCAGGCCCATCACCAGCATCAGCTGGGAAAACACCTTGGCCGAACCCACGGCATCACATTTATCGCTGACCACCGCCCGGGAAATCACCATCCCTGCGCAACCGCCCAGGGCCTGGACGAAGCGTGCCGCAATCAACCACTCAAGGTTCGGCGCATAGGCACAGGCCAGCGACGCCAGGGTGAACAAACTGACGCCGACCAGCAACGGCATGCGCCGCCCGAAGCGGTCCGCCACCGGGCCATAGGCCAGTTGGCCGATGGACAGCCCCAGGAAGTAGGCCGCGAGGGTCAGTTGAACGTGTTTTTCATCGGTGCCAAACGCCAGCGCCATCGCCGGAAAAGCCGGCAGATAGAAGTCGATCGCCAGCGGGCCAAAGGCGCTCAAGGCGCCCAGAATCAGGATCGTGCGTAAATTCATCAGGCATCCAAGTCGAGCATCAGTCAGCAACCCGACAGTCTAGCCGCGCTTGGATGCCTTGAACATTCCGATAGGTCGCTACCTATCAAAAAGACTCAGGCCAATTGCACCTTGTAGCCTTCGCCGCTGATCAGGCCGATGACCTCGTCGTCGGTCAGCCGGCTTTGCACACCGACCTCCTTCGCGCCCAGGTCGACCTTGACCTCGGCCGCCGGGTCCTTGGCCTGAAGCACCTGGGTGATGGCCTTGACGCAGTGGCCGCACGACATACCTTGAACATTGAATACTTGCATGAGGTTGCTCCTGTTGTGAGGGTTGGACCCAGTCTCTTCCTTGCCACCATGGCAAGGTCAAGTTCTGCTTTGCGCTGCCGGGCTGGCAATCAGCGCCGCGCTCGGCCAAGCTTGACCCTCTATGACACGACAGTAGGAGATTCAGCCATGCGCTGGTCAGCTTTCAGCCTATTCAGCATGCTTGGTTTATTGGCAGCCGCGCCTGCGGCCAGCGCCGCCGGGGAAGACTACGGGGTTCTGATCATTTCCAGGGAACGCCTGGAAGTCGCCACCTCCTGCGAAATCGGCCTGTACATCCAGGATCAGTTGGCAGGCCGACTGTTTCAGGAGCAGTCCGCCTCGTTCAACCTGCCGCCAGGCAAGGTTTCGCTGCGCCTGAAACTGCTGCCGGGCCAGGCCCCGGGTTGCAGCCCGGGCCTGCTTGCACCGGGTTCCCAGGACATTTCCCTGAGGGCCGGTGACGTCGTCAAATACCGCATCGCCATGAGCGAGTCCGGTATTTACCTCAAACCCGCCGCCCTGGGTTATTGAACGCGGGCCTCACACGGGGCCGGCGAGACAAATTGAAGCACCCCGCGTCATGGCGCTTGACCTTGCCCGCATGGCAAGGTTGATCCTGTAGGCAACTTTTACAGGGAGTGTCAGCGATGCCTGAATCAACCACCTTCGACCTGCCCATTGCCGGCATGACCTGCGCCAGTTGCGCCGGGCGCGTGGAGCGCGCCCTGAGCAAGGTCGTCGGCGCTCGCGCGGTCAGCGTCAACCTGGCCACCGAACAGGCCCGAGTCGAGGCGCCCACGGACAGCTTGCCGGCATTGCTGGAGGCGGTGCACAGCGCCGGCTACAGCGTACCGGCCCAGAGCCTGGAACTGAGCATCGGCGGCATGACCTGCGCCTCCTGCGCCGGCCGTGTCGAGCGGGCCTTGAACAAGGTGACGGGGGTCAGCCGCGTCAGCGTCAACCTGGCCAACGAACGGGCACATGTGGAGTTGCTGGGCCAGGTCGAGCCTGCGGTGTTGATAGACGCAGTGACCAAGGCCGGTTACAGCGCCAGCCTGTGGCAGGCCGACCAGAAAGCGCCCGATGACCAACAGCAACGCCTGCGCCGCGAACGCTGGACCCTGGTGCTGGCCATCCTCCTCGCACTGCCTCTGGTCCTGCCGATGCTGGTGGAACCCTTTGGCCTGCACTGGATGCTGCCGGCCTGGGCCCAGTTCGCCCTGGCCACTCCGGTGCAATTCATCTTTGGCGCGCGTTTTTACGTGGCTGCCTGGAAAGCCGTACGCGCCGGTGCCGGCAACATGGACCTGCTGGTGGCCCTGGGCACCAGCGCCGGTTATGGGCTGAGCATCTACGAATGGGCCACGGCGATGCATGGCCACACCCCGCACCTGTACTTCGAAGCCTCGGCCGTGGTGATCGCCCTGGTGCTGCTGGGCAAATACCTGGAGAGCCGGGCCAAGCGCCAGACCGCCAGCGCCATCCGCGCCCTGGAAGCCCTGCGTCCGGAACGAGCCATACAAGTGATCGACGGTCGCGAACAGGACGTCGCCATCAGTGCACTGCGCCTGGGCGACCTGGTCATGGTCAAGCCGGGCGAGCGCTTCCCGGTGGACGGAGAAGTGATCGAAGGCCAGAGCCACGCCGATGAAGCCTTGATCAGCGGCGAAAGCCTGCCGGTGCCGAAACAGCCGGGCGACCAGGTCACCGGCGGTGCCATCAACGGTGAAGGCCGGCTGCTGGTACGGACCCTGGCCCTCGGTGCGGAAACCGTGCTGGCACGCATCATCCGCCTGGTGGAAGACGCCCAGGCCGGCAAGGCACCGATCCAGAAGCTGGTGGATCGGGTCAGCCAGGTGTTCGTCCCGGTCGTGATCCTGCTGGCAGCGGTGACGCTGATCGGCTGGTGGCTATACGGCGCACCGCTGGAAACCGCCGTGATCAACGCCGTCGCGGTACTGGTCATCGCCTGCCCCTGTGCCCTGGGCCTGGCCACGCCGACCGCCATCATGGCCGGCACCGGGGTCGCCGCCCGCCACGGCATTCTGATCAAGGATGCCGAAGCCCTGGAACGCGCCCATGAAGTCAGCGCCGTGGTATTCGACAAGACCGGCACCCTGACCTCCGGCACACCGCGCATCGCCCACCTGCGCGCGGTGGATACCGATGAAAGCACCCTGCTGCAATTGGCCGGCGCCCTGCAACGTGGCAGCGAACACCCGCTGGCCAAGGCGGTGCTGGACCTGTGCGCCGAACGTCAATTGACGGTGGCCGACGTCACCTCCAGCCAGTCGCTGACCGGTCGCGGCATCGCCGGCAGCCTCGACGGCCGACAACTGGCCCTGGGCAACAAGCGCATGCTCGAAGAAAGCGGCCTGAGCGCCGGCGACCTGGCCGAGTCGGCCCAGGCCTGGGAGACCGAGGGCCGGACCTTGTCCTGGCTGATAGAGCAAAGTCCGCAACTGCGAGTCCTGGGCCTGTTCGCCTTTGGCGACACCCTCAAGCCGGGCGCCCTGCAAGCGGTGCAACAACTCAACGCACGCCATATCAGCAGCCACCTGCTGACGGGCGACAACCGTGGCAGCGCCAAAGTCGTGGCAGAGGCCCTGGGCATCACCGATGTGCATGCCGAAGTGCTGCCGGCGGATAAAGCCGCCACCGTCGCCGAACTGAAGAAAACCGGAGTGGTGGCCATGGTCGGCGACGGCATCAACGACGCCCCGGCCCTGGCGGCCGCCGACATCGGTATTGCCATGGGGGGCGGCACCGACGTGGCGATGCATGCGGCCGGGATCACCCTGATGCGTGGCGATCCGCGCCTGGTGCCTGCGGCCCTGGAGATCAGCCGCAAGACCTATGCGAAAATCCGCCAGAACCTGTTCTGGGCCTTCGTCTATAACTTGATCGGCATCCCGCTGGCGGCCTTCGGCCTGTTGAATCCGGTGCTGGCGGGCGCGGCGATGGCGCTGTCCAGCGTCAGCGTGGTCAGTAACGCCCTGCTCTTGAAGACCTGGAAACCCAAAGACCTGGAGAAGCTGGAATGAACATCGGCCAAGCAGCCAGCCACAGCGGCCTGAGCGCGAAGATGATTCGTTATTACGAATCCATCGGCTTGCTCAAGCCGGCCCATCGCAGCGACAGCGGCTACCGCCTGTATGGCGAGGATGACCTGCACACCCTGGCCTTTATCAAGCGTTCGCGGGATTTGGGGTTTTCCCTGGAGGAAGTCGGCAAGCTGCTGACCCTGTGGCAGGACCGCCAGCGGGCCAGTGCCGATGTCAAAGCCCTGGCTCGGCAGCATATCGACGAGTTGAACCAGAAGATCCGCGAACTGGCCGCGCTGCGCGACACCTTGCAGGACCTGGTGGAGCATTGTCAGGGCGATCATCGACCGGACTGTCCGATTCTCAAGGAATTGGCGTCGGGTAGCTGCTGCGAGCCTGTTCCGGCCTGAGGCACAGCTGTAGCCGCTGCCGAAGGCTGCGCTGGCCCCCTGCAACGCTCTTCATACCGCTGACTTTCCACAGCGGCCCGTCCGACCACCGTCCGAACGCCGCCCAAGCCTTCGGCAGCGACTACAGAATCAGGGGCAAAAAAAATCCGGCTAAGGCCGGATTTTTTTGAGGCTTACTGCATCCAGGGCGGAGGCGGCGGCTCTTCGGACTTGCCGGGAGGCGCATCGTCAGCGGCACGCACCGCTTGCCGGCGTTCTTCGTCGAGACGCGCTGCTTCGATCTCGCGCATGATCCCGCCGACATCTGCCAGCTCTTCCGGTTCGTCGAACTCACCGGTCAGGACGCTGGCCGGGTGCAAGGTCCCGGCTTCGTACAGGGCCCACATTTCCTTGGCGTACTTGGTGCGCTTGAGCTCCGGGGCAAAGCGCCCGAAGTAGGACGCCATGTTGCCGACGTCACGCTCCAGCATGCTGAACGCGTGGTTGTTGCCCGCCGCATCCACCGCCTGTGGCAGGTCGATGATCACCGGACCGTCCGGCGTCAGCAGCACGTTGAACTCGGAAAGGTCACCGTGCACCAGGCCGGTACACAACATCAGCACAATCTGCGAGATCAGGAACGCGTGATATTCACGGGCCTGGTCCGGCTCCAGCACCACGTCATTGAGGCGCGGGGCGGCGTCGCCGTATTCGTCGGCCACCAGCTCCATCAACAACACGCCTTCGAGGAAATCGAACGGCTTGGGCACTCGCACGCCGGCACTCGCCAAACGGAACAAGGCCGCCACTTCAGCGTTCTGCCAGGCATCCTCGGTTTCTTTACGACCGAACTTGGAGCCCTTGGCCATGGCTCGCGCCTGCCGGCTGTTACGCACCTTGCGGCCTTCCTGATACTCGGCCGCCTGACGAAAACTTCGTTTATTCGCCTCCTTGTAAACCTTGGCGCAACGTAACTCGTTGCCGCAGCGCACCACATAAACAGCTGCTTCTTTACCACTCATGAGTGGGCGCAGCACCTCGTCGACCAGACCGTCCTCGATCAGGGGTTCAATGCGTTTTGGAGTCTTCATCAGCTTTTATTGTGGGTCCTTTATTACCGAACACGCGAATGTCACTCGTTATACGGCAATCCTCGCATGGCGGGGAGAGGTTGCCGACCTATGAACCGCAGATAGCAACGGTAAAGATGCACTCAATGTGCCAGATAAATCGAACACATCAGCCGACGCCTATCGACCGACGCAGATCATAGCCCAGTGGCAGCCAGGCCGTGGGGATGCAAGTCGCAGACATTTCCAATAGAGGCCGAGATATTTTTCCTTGTTTAGCGGAGGAATTTTCTCGAAGCACCTCAATTTTCCCTCTATGCAGCCGAAGTCATCAGGGACAAAAGGAGTTTGTTCGACAATCCGATAGAGACGTCAGCACCCGGCATTGGTTCGCCCTGCCTCGCTCGATGCCCGCCCAACGGACGCAAATCACCGCATTGTTTAAAGCTGCCGTTAATCCGCGAGTCATGTGCACGTCGTGGGCCTACAAGAAAAAACTCTGGAGCGCGGATGAACATCAAACAGAAACTGACCTGGGCGTTTGCAATCATCGCCTGCTTGCCGGTGGTGCTGGTCGCCACGCTCGTGGTGCTGAACCTGCGCAGCGAGGCCAAGGACAATTTCGTCGACGGTAGCGCCCGGGAGATCCGCCAGGTCAGCAACGCCATGCAGCTGTTTTTCGAGGGCATCAGCCAGAACGTCGATTACCTGGCCAGCCAACCCTTGGTCAAATCGGCCGACGCCAGCGTGAAAAGCCGCGTCGGCGCCGATGCCGCGCAACTCCCCGACGGCGAGCTGGACAAGCAGTTGTTTGATCTGTTCGCCAGCCTGGCCGCCAGCCACCCGGCGTACTCCTATGTGTCCTACGGCCTGTCCAGTGGCGGTTACGCCTTCTGGCCCGGGGACCCGAAAATGTCCAACTATGACCCGCGCATCCGCCCCTGGTACAAGACCGCCATGGCCAACCCGGGCAAGACCGTACGAACCGCCGCCTATTACTGGGCCGGTGACGACGCCGTGCTGGTCAGCACCGTGCGCGCCGTGGCCAACCAGCTGGGCGCCCAAGGCGGCGTGGTCAACATCGACGTGTCGCTCAAGCAGCTCACCGAGATCGTCAAGCAGATCAAACTGGGCGAGTCCGGCTACCTGATGCTCCTGGAAAACACCGGCACCGTGCTGGTGGACCCGAAGCTGCCGGAACACAACTTCAAGGCCCTCGACAGCCTAGGCGCGGGTTATGCCCAACTGGCCAAGGCCGGCAAGGGCCTGGTGGAGGTCGAACTCAATGGCGAACGCTACATGGCCAACGTCTGGCCGTCGGAGCAATTGGGCTGGACCTTTATCGGCCTGATCAAGCAGAACGAAGTGATGGGCGCAGCGACCCAACTGACCTGGCTGATCGCAATCATTGCCGGCGTGCTGGCGGTGCTGTTCGCGGTGGTGGGCGCCAGTTTCGCCAGCGTGATCGTGCGCCCGATCCGCAGTGTGGCCAGCGGCCTGGAAGGCATCGCCCAGGGCGAAGGCGATTTGACGCAGAACCTCAACATCCGGGGCAGCGATGAAACCGCGCAACTGGCCAACTGGTTCAACCAGTTCCTGACCGCGATCCGCAACCTGATCCAGAGCATCGGCCAGGCGGCGAACAAGATTCTCGCCACCTCCCGCAGTTCGACCCAGGTCTCCAGCGACATGGCCGAAGCCGCCGGACGCCAGCGCGAAGCCGTGGACATGGTCTCCACCGCGTTCCACGAAATGGTCGCCACCGCCAACGAAGTCGCACGCTCCTGCAGCCAGGCCGCCGAGTCGGCCGACAGCGGCCAGCGCCAGGCCCGGGAAGGCCAGCAGCAGATCGACGCCGCCGTGCACAGCGTCGATCAGTTGAGCCAGGAAATCGAACAGTCGGCGCAGTCGATGCAACAACTGGAACGCGACAGCAATGACATCCAGTCGATCCTCGGCACCATCCGCTCAATTGCCGAACAGACCAACCTCCTGGCCCTGAACGCGGCCATTGAAGCGGCCCGTGCCGGTGAACAGGGCCGCGGCTTTGCCGTGGTGGCCGACGAAGTGCGCGCCCTGGCCAAACGCACTGCCGATTCCACCGCGGAAATCGACGGCCTGCTGGGCAACCTGGCCAAGCGCACCAGTGCGGTGACCCAGCAGATGCACGCCAGCCTGGAAGTGTCGCAGCAGTCGGTGAGCCGTATCGGTCTGGCGCGCAGCAGCTTCGGGCAGATCCGCGAGTCGGTGGACGTGATCCGCGACATGAACACCCAGATCGCCACCGCCGCCGAAGAACAGCATCAGGTGGCGGAAGACATCAACCGCCACATCAGCCAGATCCATGGCGATGCGCAGTTGGTGGCGGAACTGGCCAACTCGGCGCGCCTGGACTCCCAGAGCCTCGCCGGCTTGTCCGATGAACTGGACAGCCTGGTCCGCCGCTTCAAGACCTGATGCAAGCGGCGCCTGCACCTATCCTGCAGGCGCCCCCCCCTTCAGCGCTCGACAATCGCCGTCACGCCCTGGCCTCCGGCGGCGCAGATCGAGATTAGCCCGCGCCCCTGCCCTGCCACCTCCAGCAACTTGGCCAGATTGGCCACGATGCGCCCGCCCGTGGCCGCAAACGGGTGCCCCGCCGCCAGCGAACTGCCCTTGACGTTGAGGCGACTGCGGTCGATAGCCCCCAACGGTGCCTCAAGCCCGAGGCGGTTTTTGCAGTAGTCCGCGTCTTCCCAGGCCTTGAGGGTGCACAGCACCTGGGCTGCGAACGCCTCATGGATTTCGTAGTAATCAAAGTCCTGCAGCGTCAGCCCATTGCGCGCCAGCAAGCGCGGCACGGCATACACCGGCGCCATCAGCAGGCCTTCGGCGCCGTTGACGAAATCCACCGCCGCCGCCTCGCCATCACGCAGGTAGGCCAGCACCGGCAAGCCGCGTTCTTTGGCCCATGCTTCGCTGCCCAACAGCACCAGAGAAGCACCATCGGTCAGCGGTGTGGAGTTGCCGGCGGTCAGGGTGCCCTTGGCGCTGCGCTCGAACACCGGCTTGAGGCTGGCGAGTTTTTCCAGGGTCAGGTCCGGGCGCAGGTTGTTGTCGCGGGTCAGGCCAAGAAAGGGCGTGATCAGATCGTTGTGCCAGCCTTCGGCGTAGGCCGCGGCCATTTTTTGATGGCTTTCCAGGGCCAGTTGGTCCTGCTCGGCGCGGGGGATGTTCCAGGTCTGCGCCATCAGTTCGCAATGCTCGCCCATGGACAGCCCGGTGCGGGGCTCGCCATTGCGCGGCAGCTCGGGCTTGAGGTGATGGGGACGCAACTGAAGAAAGGTCTTGAGCTTGTCGCCCAGACTCTTTTCCCGATTCGCCTGCAGCAGAATTTTGCGCAAGCCCTCATTGACCCCGATCGGCGCGTCGGAGGTGGTGTCCACACCGCCGGCAATCCCGCACTCGATCTGCCCCAGGGCAATTTTATTGGCCACCAGCAACGCGGCTTCCAGGCCGGTGCCGCACGCTTGCTGAATGTCATAGGCCGGCGTGGTCGGCGCCAGGCGCGAGCCGAGCACGCATTCGCGGGTCAGGTTGAAATCCCGCGAGTGCTTGAGCACCGCCCCCGCAGCGACCTCCCCCAGGCGCAGGCCGTGCAGGTTGTAACGTTCGATCAGGCCCTCGAGCGCTGCAGTCAACATCGCCTGGTTGCTCGCGGTGGCGTACGGGCCGTTTGAGCGGGCAAAGGGGATGCGGTTACCGCCGATAATCGCGACGCGGCGCAGCTGAGTCATGGAAAGCTCCCTATTCTGTGAGTGCGACAACCCACAAGCGTAGGTTGTATCTCGTGGATCGAACGACTGAAGGCCCGAGGTGGTCCACAGTCTTAACCCCCCAGCAACCAGGCTGAGAGTGGACCGGGCGCCGAACGCGTTCAGCACGCAGTAGTTTTCAGACAGCCTGAATCGGAGAGCATTCCATGTCTGACCGTTATATCGACTTCGCCAATTCGGCCTTCGGCCATCGTCTGGTCTCGGCCATTGGCCTGCCGTCACCGGTACGCCTGGAACGCTGGCAGGCCGGTCGCCTGCGGCCCATCGACGGCGCCCTGCTGATCGGCGGCGGGCCACTGGCGCAGCAGGTGGGCGAGTTAGCCAAGCGCCTGACCGATGCCACCTATCACTACGGCAACGACCCCAGCCTGGGCACCCCATGGATTCCCGGCCACGGGCCCAAGCTCAAGGCGGTGGTGTTCGATGCCAGTGACCTGGTCCACACCGACCAGCTCAAACAGCTGCGCGAGTTCTTCCAGCCGCTGATGAAAAACCTCGATCACAGCCCCCATCTGGTGATTCTCGGCCGCGCCCCGGAGACCCTCGACCAACCCTTCGCCGCCAGTGCCCAGCGGGCTCTGGAAGGCTTCAGCCGTTCCCTGGCCAAGGAGCTGCGCGACGGCGGCACCCTGCAATTGTTGTACGTGGGGGCCGGTGCCGAAGAACAGCTGGAAGGGGCGCTGCGGTTTTTCCTGTCGCCCAAGAGCGCGTTCATCTCCGGCCAGGTCGTGCGCCTGCAGGCCTGCACGGCCCAGGTGCAGGATTGGAGTCGCCCCCTGGCCGGGCGCAAGGCCCTGGTCACCGGGGCCGCCCGGGGCATTGGCGCCTCGATTGCCGAAACCCTGGCCCGGGATGGCGCCGACGTGGTGCTGCTGGACGTGCCCCCGGCCAAGGCCGATCTTGAAGCCCTGGCCGCACGCCTGGGCGGGCGCAGCATTACCCTGGACATCTGCGCCGCCGACGCCGCCGAGCAATTGATCGAACAATTGCCCGATGGCATCGACATCGTGGTGCACAACGCCGGCATCACCCGCGACAAGACCCTGGCCAACATGACGCCCGAATTCTGGGATGCGGTGCTGGCGGTCAACCTCAATGCGCCGCAGGTCCTGACCCAGGCCCTGCTCGACAGCGGAACCCTGCATGACGAAGGTCGGGTGATTCTGCTGGCCTCCATCAGCGGCATCGCCGGCAATCGCGGGCAGACCAACTACGCCGCGAGCAAGGCCGGTCTGATCGGCCTGGCCCAGGCCTGGGCGCCGCTGTTGCAGCAACGCGCCATCAGTATCAACGCGGTGGCACCGGGGTTTATCGAAACCCAGATGACTGCACATATTCCCTTCGCCCTGCGCGAAGCCGGGCGCCGCATGAGCTCCCTGGGCCAGGGCGGCCTGCCGCAGGACGTCGCCGAAGCCGTGGCCTGGCTGGCCCAGCCCGGCAGCGGCGCGGTCACCGGACAAGCCCTGCGCGTCTGCGGGCAAAGCGTACTGGGAGCATGACCATGGCTGAGCATTGGCACCAACTCGACGCCCCACCCAAGCTGCCCGAGCTGTACCTGCGGGCCGCCCTGCGCCGCAAGATCACCGGCACCGAGCTCCCCGAATCCGGCCTGCGGTTGTGGCTGGATCTCGAGCCCAGCAACCTTGCGGCCTATCGCAAGGTCTGCGGCTTTGCCGAGAACGGCCTGCTGCCGCCCACTTATCCACACGTGCTGGCGTTCGCCCTGCAGATGCAATTGCTGACCGCCAAGGACTTTCCGTTTCCGTTGCTGGGGCTGATTCACCTGGCCAACCGGATCCGTGTCATCCGCCCCTTGGGGGGTGTCGGCCGGCTGCAGGTCGGGGTGCGGGTGCGCAATCTGCAAGCCCATGCCAAGGGCGCGGTGTTCGATGTCATCACCCAGGTCGACGACCAGCTTGGCCCATTGTGGGAAGCCGAGAGCCGGATGCTGTGCAAAGGTGTGGAGCTGCCCGGTACGCCGCCGGCCGATAGCCTGCAGGCATCCGCCGCCCTTGAAGAGTTGACGCGCTGGCCAGCCCCGGCGGACATCGGGCGGCGCTATGCCAAGGTGTCCGGGGACTACAACCCGATCCACCTCAGTGCTGCGAGCGCCAAACTGTTCGGCTTCCCCCAGGCCATCGCCCATGGCCTGTGGAACAAGGCACGTACCCTGGCCGCGCTGGCGGAGCATCTGCCGGCGGCGAACATCGAGATTGCCGTGGAGTTCAGGAAACCGGTGCGCCTGCCCAGCGAGGTCACGCTCCTGAGCAGCGCGCCGGGCTCAAGCGGCGATCTGCAACTGGTGGGTGCAGGCGAGTTGCAGCACATGCTGGGCACCTGGCGCCCGATTGCCTGAGGGGCGTCTCAACCGCGACGAATCAGGAACACCCCCGCCAGGATCAACACCAGCCCGGCGGCCTTGCCGACACTGATCGGCGCCTCGCGAAAACCGGCCCAGCCGAAGTGGTCCAGGGCCAGCGCCATGCCCAGCTGGCCCGCCAGGACCAGGGACATAAACAGCATGGCGCCGATCCGCGGGCCGGCGAAGGCCGCCGTGGTGATGAAAAAAGCCCCCAGCAGGCCACCGCACCAATGCCACCAGGTCAGGCCCTTGAGCGCCCCCAGGCTCGGCACTTCACGCTGCATCATCACCAGCACCAACAGGGCCAGGGTCCCGACAAAAAAGGAAATCAGGGCGGCGGCCAGCACACTGCTGACCTGTTTGGCCAACTGGCCATTGATTCCGGCTTGCAGGGGCAAAAAGGCGCCGGCAATAAAAGGCAGGCACAACAGCCACCAGACTGGGGCGGGCATAGGGAACTCCGGCAGGATTTTTGGCTGCGCAGTATAGGTTAATCCGCCCGGCGATAAAGATAGGTGTAACGGGCCAACACTTTAATCCCCCTCACCCAGCGCCTTGAGCGCTGAATCCAATGATTAATTGTATATATATAACTTAAGTTTTAAGCCACCTCACACCCGCCGGCAGAAAACTGACAGCCTTTGATTTATAAGGCTTTTATCGCAACACAATACCGTCACCCCTACCCTTGGTATTAGTCACTACGCGAGGCCTGAGAGCGAATATATAAGTTGTTAATACCAAGTTGAGAATGGTGGGAAACAGCCCCTGAGCCTTTTATGTAGACAACGGACGAAGGCATCCCCAGCGACAGAACTGGAGAGCTATCGAAAACAACGAACGTTGTACAGGTGCAAGGAATTTCTCTCATGAACACTCAAGTTTGGTTGAAAGCAAGCACAGCAGTAGCCCTTATCCTCTCTCTCAGCCTGGCAGGCTGCAGCAGCGGCGGTGGCGGCCACAAAAGCAGTTCCAGCAGCTCCACCCCTGACAGCACCACCGGTACCGGCGGCGGCACTGGCGGTGGCACCGGTGGAGGCACAGGCGGCGGTACAGGCGGTGGCACTACCACCCCACTGGTCACCAGCAGCCTGGTGTCCACCGTTGGTAGCACCGTCAGCGGCGTAGGCAATGGCGTCAGCGACCTGGGCGACTCCCTGGCCGCGGTTCCAGTGGTCGGCGGCGTGGTCCAGAGCGCTGTCAATACCACCGGCAATGTGGTCGACACCGTGGGTTCGAGCTTGACCAACGGCCTCGGCAAACTGGGTACCGACCCTAAAGCCGTGAGCAAAACCACAGCCGTGGTGGGCAATGTAGTGAGCGATGTCGGCAACGGTGTTTCCGACCTCAGCGGCAAACTCGCCACCACGACCCAAAGCGTTCCCGTGGTAGGTGGCATCGTCACCAAAGTCGCTCCGGTCCTGGACGGCGTGGGGGACAAGGTGACCATGCTCGGCAACACCCTGAATACCGTTACCAGCAGCGGCCCGGTCGGCAACTTGACCGATGGTGTGGGCAACAATGTCCTGGTGCCCGTGGTCACCCTGGCTGAAGGCCTGACCGGCAAAGTCGGCAGCGCAACCGGTCTCGGCGCTCCGGTCAAAGGGGTACTCAACGGGGTCGCCCAGGCTGTGGACGGTGTCGGCGATAAGGTCACCGATGCCGGCGATGGCAACCCGCTCACCGATACCCTCGGTGGCGCCCTGAGCAACGTCGGCACCGCGGTCGGCAAAGTCGGCGGCTATGTCAGCCCCAACGGCACTGGCACAGGTACTGGAGGCACCGGCAACAACAACGGCCTGCTGGAAACCGTGGGCGGCGCAGTGGCCAATCTGAGCAATGGCCTGAACGCCGGCAGTAACAATGGCGTGGTCAGCGCTGGCGGCGTGGCCGGTGCCTCGATCGGCGGCCTGATCGCTTCGGTCGGTGGCGCCCTCGGCGGCAGCGGCAGCCCGAACCTGGTGGTCAGTGCTCCTCTGGCCAGTGTCGGCGGCAACTTCGGCTCGGCGCTCAACCCGGTCACCAGCAGCGTCACCGGCCTGACTCAACAAGTCGGTGCAGCCACCGGCCTCGGCGGCCCGGTCAGCGGCCTGCTGGGCCAAGTGGGCGGCGCAGTCAGCGGCGTCGGCACCACCCTCAGCGCCGGCAACGGCAATCCAGTGGCCGGTGCCCTGGGCCAAACCGTCACCAGCCTGGGCGGTGCCGTGGCCTCGGTCGGTGGCCTGGTCAACGGCGGCACAGGCGGTGCCGGTCTGGGTGGTCTGGGTGGCTTGACCGGTAGCCTGGGTGGCAGCGCCAGTGTCGGTGCGGGAGCCGGGGTCGGCGTCAGCGGTGGCCTGGGTGGCGTATTGGGTGGCTTGACCGGCGCACTGGGCGGCGGCAAAAAATAAATTGCACCTGGCCGATTCGACGGCCTTACCTACAGCGCCTACGCTTGGTTGGGACGAGAGATTCAGATGAGTCTCTCGTCTTTTTCTTTTTGGAGCAGGACAGTTTTGCGTTTCCCATCTCGACCAAGATCCTGACGGACGACTCGACTGAAGATTTTTCGCGATGCTGCGGTTTGACCATGGAGTGTCCTATGCGCGCTTTGGCTTCCTTGCTGTTACTGGGCTTTTGCTCTTACGTTCACGCTGACTCCCTCCCGCGTTTTCTCAATGGCAACGACACCATCCGCAATCTGCCCCAGCCCAACCTGCCGGCCGATGCCTATCGCCCGGCCACCCCGCAATTGCAGTTGCCGGAGCCGAGTGCCGCTCAGGGGCAGCCCCTGATGACGGGGACCAAGGTCACCATCCGCAAGCTGCAGATCGAAGGCGGCACCGTCTACCCCCTCGAAGAGCTGGCGGCGATCTACCAACCGCTGATCGGGCACGAAAGCAACCTTGGCGCGCTGATCGAGGCCACGCGCAATATCACTCGCCGCTACCAGCAGGACGGTTACCTGCTGTCCTACGCCTTCCTGCCCCAGCAGAATTTCGACCAGGGCCTGGTACGCGTGGTACTGGTGGAGGGCTATATCAAGGACTACCAGTTGCAGGGCGATATCGGCCCGGTCTCGGCCTACCTGGACAAACTGGTGGCCAAGCTCAAGGCCGAACGGCCACTGACGCGCAAGACCTTCGAGCGCTACACCACCCTGATGAGCCGGGTGCCAGGGGTGACCCTGCAAGCACAGGTTCCGCCTCCTGGCACCACCGATGGCGCGACTTACCTGATTGCCCAGGCCAGCCGCAAACCGTTCACCAGCACCCTGGGCACCACCGAGGACAACCGCAACGGCCTGCAGGCGTTGCTGGGAGTGAGCAGCAACTCGCAGACCTCCATGGGCGAGCAATTGGGCATCAGCGGGCTGTTTCCGCCAGGCAAGGACCACGAAAAGTACTACCGCGTGGACTACAACCAGTTCATCAACGCCGAAGGCACCCAACTGGTGCTCTACGGCACCCGCTACCGTGCCGACCCACGCGCCAGCCTGCAATTGGGCAACGGCCTGGAGCTGGACCCGCACCGCGAGAACGATCGTTTTTCCATCGGCCTCACCCACCCCTTCATTGCCTCGCCCAACGAAATGCTCAGCGCCGGCGCACGCTTGTATGCGATCAACGACAAGACCCGCTACAAGGTAAACGGCACATCGCTGACCCTGGATGAAAAAACCAACACCCGCGCCGTGGCCTTTGAAGGCGACTGGAGCAAATCCGACCCGCGCCAACTGCGCATCCTCAGCGCCGGGATGTACCAGGGCATCGATGGCATGGGGGCCAAGACCGACAACAAGCTGGACCTGGACTTCTTCCGGCTGCGCCTGGCCGGGGTGCAGAGTGACAAGTTTCTCGACAATTGGCAGGGGGTGATGTCGGCCGCGCTGTACTGGACCGACGACACCGTGCCAGACAGCGAACGCGCGACTTTCGGCGGGCAGAACTTCGGCCGTGGCTACCCGGACGACCAGGGCCTGGGCGACAAGGGTTGGGGCGTGGCCTATGAAGTGAACTACAGCTTCTATCGCGAAGGCGCCTGGGTCAGGGTGCTGCAACCCTACGTGGTGCTGGACCGGGCGAAGACCTGGTTCAACGAACTGCAGATCAAGGGCAGCGATATGTCTTCGGCCGCGGCAGGCCTGCGCTTCGGTGACGCCAAGTACTACAACATCGCCCTTGAGGTCGCCAAGCCGATGTCCGATGAAGCCCTGGACACTTACAACCGGCGCCCACGCTACACCTTGAGCTTCAGTTACCAGCTTTAGTTGAACACCCCCACAAAAACAACCCGCGCCAGACGGGTTGTCTTGTTGTTATTCATTCATATGTTGCAGACGGTTTTCCCAGAAACCTGAGTAGCCTGTTGCTACTTGAAAGTATCGACAGGCTTACAAACTTTTCCGCACGTCCTCAACTAGCCGACACCCAGCCATTGGATCACCTGCATCTAGTGAGGCCCCACCAAGTGCAACTTAGGCTGGGGAAACAAGTTGTCGAGGGTTTCCAGCAGGCGCACGTGATAGATGGGTTTGCGAAACAGATCCAGTACCTGGAGTCGTAACAGGTCGCTGACATCATCCATGTCGGCGTGCCCGGACGTGACAATCACCGGCAGGTGCTGGCGCGAGGTGTGCTCGCGCAGGCGCCTGATCAACGACAGGCCGCTTTCCTCCGGCATGCGCAGGTCGGTGATGACCAATGCGATATCCGGATGGCGCGTGAGGTGGGCCAGGGCGAGTTTTACCGAGGTTGCGGTGAAGCAGCAAAAGCCTTCGCCTTCCAGCAGCTCGGCCAGTTCAAGCACTGCATCCTCCTCGTCGTCCACGAGGAGAAGCTGCTGGCGTGGAGACGATGAAGCAGTCATGAGCAACACCTTGGCGCTGAATATTGGGAGACCTTGATCGCAGGCAACAATCGACCTCAAGGCACCGTTGGTCGTGTCACCGCCGTGCCTTGCAGAGCCACCAGCAGGTTGTTGAATATCGCTACAACGCGGTCGCCCACAGGGGTCACGAAGACCAATACCACCACAGCGACCATGGCGATCACGATTGCATACTCAATCGCAGAGGCGCCTTCGGTGCAGAGCAGCCAAAGGCGCATGCGCAGTACAAGATAGTCAAGAATCATGGACAGACCCCGTAGCGACCAACCAGCCGGCAACCCGATGCTCCCGGCTGATTACATCATCAAGATCAACGAGCGGCTGTCATGGGGTTGGACGAGTGACCGCGGTACCTCCCAGGGCGACCAGAACGTTGTTGAAAATGGCCAGGACCCGTGCGCCCATTGGGGTCACGAAAGCCACCACGACAACCGCCACCATCGCTACCACAATCGCATATTCGATCGCTGAGGCACCTTCGGTTCGGTCGAAGAAAAGACGTGCTCTGAGTATCAGATATTGAAGAATCATCTTACTTCTCCTTGCGCCAAGGGCGCCGATATAACACTACTGCGCTGCAACATTGACCTTCTTTGCAACCAGAGCATTGTCAACAATCGGCCGACCTACAACTGTAAGAACTGATTAATCACTAAGTATTAATTGGAAGGTTGACGCCAGAAAACCTTGATTCAATGGCGCTCATCATACTTTCGTTAGTTATTTTCAGAGGAGTAATGGCGTTTCGTCCTAGCTGGGCTACCTTCAAATAGCGAAATAGTTGCATGTTCATAGCTGCCTTATTTGCGATGTTGAGTCATTTGCAAGCGCAGGCTTAGTAGTGCAGCAGGAAAGGGAGAACCTAATATGAACAGTCGCGTCACCATGATTCTGGCTGGGCTGCTGCTGTTGGGTGCGGTGTTCGTCGGTTACTGGGGCTTGGTTGTCAGCCGCCAGCCCCCGCCGCCGGCTCCGGTCGCCCAGCCCGCCACCCCTGGTACCGTGGAAAAAACCGTCGCCACGGCCGAGGACCAGACCCGCCAACCGGTGGTGGTCCTGGCCCATGATGTGCCGCCGTTTGTCGCCCTCAGCGCTGCCGACCTGACCCTGGAGCGGCTGCGCACAGTGCCGCCCGGCAGCCTTACCAGCATCGACCAGGCCGTCGGGCGCACGCCCTGGCGCCAGTTGGCCGGCGGCACCTGGCTCAGCGACGAAAGCTTCACCACCGGCGGTGCCCTGGCCCGCATGATCCACCCCGATGAACGGGCCCTGGCAGTCGCGGTAGACGAGGTGATAGGCGCCGCCGGCCAACTGAGCCCGGGGGATTACGTCGATGTGCTGCTGTTCCTGCGCCAGGACGCCACCAACCTCCAGCAATCGGCCCAGATTGCCGTCCCGGCGATGCGGGTACTGGCCGTAGGCGACCAGCTGGGCCTGACCAACGACGGCAAACCGGCATCCCCGGCGCTGAGCGTCGATGAACGAATCAAGCAGGACCAACGGCGGCTGGCCGCACGCACGGTGGTGCTGGCAGTGCCGGAACAACTGCTGAGTCGGATGATGCTCGCGACCCAGGTCGGCACCCTGCGCCTGGCCGTGCGCAGCAGCGAGGAGCAGCGCCTGGCGCGCTACTGGGCCGGGGATCAGGACTCCCTGGCCAATATCGATGCCGCCAACAGCAACCTGTTCCAGTTCACCCAACTGGCCCTTGGCAGCGGCCCCGCGAGCCCGGCGACGCATGGCGGCGGAACCCGCCGTGCGGTCGAGGTGATTCGCGGTAACCAGGTCACCCAACAAACTCCCTGATTGAGCAAGGATGCACACATGCGCAGTCGTTCCATGCTGATGTCCCAAGCCGCACTCCTGACCCTGATGCTGGCCAGCCAGCCTATGGGTCAAGTGCTGGCCGCCAGTACCGCAGGCTGCGGCGGCTTGGCACCGTTACCCGCCGTACTGCAAATCGGCGAAGGCCTGCAGCAGGAGCTGCAGTCACCGGTAGCCATCACCCGGCTGGCGGTGGGCGACCCGAAAATCGCCGACGTCCACCCCAACGGCGACAAGGCGTTCCTGCTGACCGGCATGGCGCCGGGCGCCACCACCCTGATGATCTGGACCGCCTGCGCCAGCACCCCGCGCCAGAGCATGGTGTTCGTCCAGGGCCGGGCGACGACCGACATGACCGGGCGCGTGGCCCTGGCCTCGCAAGACCCGCTGCTGCCGAGCCAGGTCCAGACCGATATCCGCTTTGTCGAGGTCAGCCGCACCAAGCTCAAGGAAGCCAGCACCTCGATCTTCGGCCGTGGTAGCAACTTCCTGTTCGGCGCCCCGGGAACCGCGCCCAATACCGGCGGCACCACTCCCACTTTCGGTGGCGCGCGGACCAACATTCCTCTGGACAACGGCAGCTTCAACCTCGGTTTCGGCAACGGCCGGGTACTGACCCT
Organism: Pseudomonas sp. MF09150; assembly: GCF_059862355.1. Classification (NCBI taxonomy): domain Bacteria; kingdom Pseudomonadati; phylum Pseudomonadota; class Gammaproteobacteria; order Pseudomonadales; family Pseudomonadaceae; genus Pseudomonas; species Pseudomonas sp. MF09150. The sequence continues at coordinate 42,996 of NZ_JCBCUS010000002.1, forward strand.
GATCAACGCCCTTGAGGGCAGCGGCTTTGCCTACACCCTGGCGCGCCCCAGCCTGGTGGCCCTCAGCGGACAGAGTGCAAGCTTCCTGGCCGGGGGCGAGATTCCAATTCCGGTACCCAGTGCCGGCAGCGACAGCGTCACCATCGAATACAAGGAGTTCGGCATCCGCCTGACCCTGACCCCGACCATCGTCGACAACCAGCGCATCAGCCTGAAAGTGGCCCCGGAAGTCAGCGAGCTCGACTACAGCAACGCCGTGACCATAGCCGGTACCCAGGTTCCGGCGCTGACCATACGCCGCACCGACACCAGTATTTCCCTGGCCGACGGCGAGAGCTTCGTCATCAGCGGCCTGATCAGCACCCGCAACAGCTCCCAGGTCAACAAATTCCCGGGCCTGGGCGATATCCCGGTACTGGGTGCGTTCTTTCGCGACACCAACATCAGCCGCGAAGAACGCGAGCTGCTGATGATCGTCACCCCGCACCTGGTGCAGCCGCTGGCGGCCGATGCCCGGCTGCCATCCCTGCCCGGCGAACGCCTGCGCAACTACGACCCGAACTTCTACCGCATGTTCTTCCTGGAAAACGGTAACTTCGATAAACGCAGTGGGTTATCGCAATGAGCCAAAGCCTGAGCCAGACCTTTCTTGCCATCACCCGCAACGCCACCGACCTGGAGTGGCTGCAAGGCGCCCTCGCGCCCCTGGGCCAGGTGGTGAGTGCCGGCGGCGGCAGCCTCGACGAGTTGCTGGCCCTGGTCGACGTCACGTTCGCCAACCTGGTGTTCATCGGCCTCGACCGCGAGCACGTCGTGGCCCAGTCGGCCTTGATCGAGGGCGCCCTGGAGGCGAAGCCGATGCTGGCCATCGTCGCGCTGGGCGACGGCATGGACAATCAACTGGTGCTCAATGCGATGCGCGCCGGTGCACGGGATTTCGTCGCCTATGGCTCGCGCTCCAGCGAAGTCGCCGGCTTGGTCAGGCGCCTGAGCAAACGCTTGCCCCCGGTGGCGCCGAGCACTCTGCTCGGCGGCCTGACCGTGCTCTACGGCACCAAGAGCGATACCGACGGCGCCCTGATCTCCAGCCATCTGGCGCTGGTGGTGCAAAAAAGCGGACAGCAGACCCTGCTGCTGGACCTGGGCCTGCCTCCGGGTGACAGCCTGGCGCTGCTGGGCCTGGAAAGTTCGTTCCACTTCGGCGATGCCCTGCGCCATCTGCGCCGCCTGGATTCGACCTTGATCGACAGCGCCTTTACCACCGCCGAGGCCGGCCTGCGGATTCTCGCCTATGCGGCCAATGACGAGCCCCTCGATCGCACCAGCGCCGCCGAGCTCTACATGCTGCTCAGCGCTCTGCGCCAGCACTTCCAGCACATTGTGGTGAACCTCACCGGGCAGCCCGACAGCGAGGCCCTGCGCACGTTTGTCAGCCATTGCGACAAATTGCTGTGGTCCACCGACCAGAGCGTTCTGGACTGCCGGCGCAATCTGGCGGTGCTCAATCTGTGGCGCGAAAAAGGCATGAAACTGGACCATGCACGGCTGCTGGTGGACCGCTACCTGCGCAATGTCGCCCCGGACTCCGACACCCTGGGCAAGACCTTCGGCCTGGAAGTGATCGCAGCCCTGGCCCATAGCCCGGAGGTGCGCCTGAACGCCAAGAACCAGGGAGTCACCCTGTTTGAAATGGCCCCCCGGGAAAACCTCACCCAGTCCCTGCGCGTTCTTGGCGAACGCCTGGCCAAGCGCTCCGAAGGCCTGGCCAAACCCAAGTCCAACTGGTTCAACCGCATGCGAGGAACCAAATGAACGGAGAAAAACTGTTCGGCGCACAATCGCGCGGCCCGGTCGGCAACACCGACCATGAAGGGCTGAAACTGGTCCTGCATCGCTACATCATCGACGCCATCGAAGAGTCCGGAAAAAACCTGCTGGAAGGCTCGCGGCAGAACCTTTCGCAGTTCGTCACCGACAAGGTGGCGGAGTACATCGCCCGCATGCACTTAGCCATCTCCCGCTATGAAATGGAGCGCCTGGCCGAAGAGATAGTCGATGAGCTGACCGGCTTCGGCCCGCTGGAAGTGTTGCTTCGGGACCCGGCCGTCACCGAGATCCTGGTCAACGGCCCGCACCGGGTGTTCGTCGAACGCGACGGCGTGCTGCACCAGAGCGACCTGCGGTTCATCGACGCGCACCATGTCGAACGGGTGATGCAACGGATCCTCGCGCCCCTCGGCCGACGCCTGGATGAGTCCTCGCCGATGGTGGATGCGCGCATGCCCGATGGCAGCCGGGTCAACGCCATCATCCCGCCGATCGCCCTCGACGGGCCCTGCCTGTCGATTCGGAAGTTTCGCAAGGACATGCTCAAGAGCGCCGATCTGGTGGCCATGCAGACCATCGACCAGGCGATCTTCGAATTTTTCCAGGAGGCTGTGAGCAAGCGCTGCAACATCCTCATCAGCGGCGGGACCGGGACCGGCAAGACCACCTTGCTCAACATCCTCAGCCAGTTGATCAACCCGCACCAACGCCTGGTCACCATCGAGGACGTGGCCGAACTGCAACTGGGCCACCCTCATGTGGTGCGCCTGGAAACCCGTCCGCCCAATGCTGAAGGCCATGGCGAAGTGAAAGCCAGTGACCTGATCCGCAACGCCCTGCGGATGCGCCCGGACCGGATCATCCTCGGCGAGATCCGCGGCGTCGAAGTGCTCGACGTACTGACCGCGATGAACACCGGGCACGACGGCTCCATGAGTACGGTGCACGCCAACACCGCCCAGGACGCCTTGCTGCGCCTGGAAACCCTGGTGGGCCTGACCGGTCGCCAGATCGCCGAACGTACCCTGCGCCAGATGATCTGCGCCGCGCTGGATGTGGTGATCCAGCTGACGCGCATGCCCGATGGCCGGCGCTGTGTCAGTGAAGTGGTGGAGGTGGTGGGTGTGCGCGATGACATTTACGTCACCAACACCCTGTTTCGACTCGATCGACGCAACGGCTTCGGTTTCCTGCGCGAGGCGATCAACCCGGCGGGCGACAAGCTGCGTCGCGAACATGACCTGAGCCTTAACTGAGGCGGAGCGAGCCCATGATCGGTCCCTTGCTGGCCCTGATTTGCCTGGTGCTCCTGGGCCTCTCGCTGTGGCTGTTCTACAACGGCATCCGCAAGACCAACACCGAAAAGGTGCTCAATCGCCTGGCCGAAGGACAGCCGGAACTGGTGCCGGAGAAAACTACCTGGACTGGCCTCGAACGGGCCTTCCTGCGGGCCGGCCTGGGACGCCCCACCGAACGCCTGGGGCTGTGGCTGGCCCTGTGGGCGCTCTCGGTGCTGCTGGCCCTGGCAGCGGCGGGCTGGGTCGGCGCACTGTGCCTGGTGCTGTTGCCGCCCCTGGCATTGCGCACCTACGTCGCCTGGCTGTACAAGCGCCGGATCAAACGCATGATCGAGCAGTTGCCGCAGTTGCTCGACCACACCGTGCGCAGCCTGAAATCCGGACGCACCCTGGCCGACGCGGTACTGGGCAGCATCGACGCCAGCAGCCCGCCGCTGAAAACCGCCATGGGCCGGGTCGAGCGCAACGTGCAACTGGGGGTCAACCTGCCGGAGGCGCTGCATGATTTTGCCGAGCTGTACGATCAGGACGAACTGCGCATGTTCGCCCTCGGGCTCAAGGTCAATCACCGTTATGGCGGCAACGCCAGCGAGCTGCTGGAAAACCTGATCAAGCTGATTCGCGAGCGCGACCAGGGCGCACGGCAACTGCGCGCACTGACCGGTGAAACCCGCATGACCGCCTGGGTCCTGGGCGCCTTGCCGTTGCTGCTGGTGGCGTACTTCATGGCCACCAACCCGGGCTACATGCTCGGCATGTGGAACGACCCGAGCGGCAGGACCATGCTGATCACCGCCATTCTCCTGCAAGCTTTCGGCTGCCTGGCGCTGTGGCGCATGTTGCGGAGTATCTGAGATGGCCCTCCTGGCAAGTGCCCTGCTGTTTCTCGGCGCCCTGTTGCTGGTCGCCAACAGCCTGCTGGAACAACGCCGGCGCGAACGCCAGGTGACCCAGCGCCTGCAAGGCCATATGGTCCGCGACAACCGCCTGAGCAGTTGGCTGCGGATACTGGGGGACAGCCGCTTCGGCCAGCGCTCGGTGAGCATCGACAGCGAGACCCTGACCCTGCTCAACCGCATGGGCTGGCGCCGCGCCAGCCAGCGCTCGTTGTTCGCCGCCTGCCAGGTCGGCGTGCCGCTGCTGGTGCTGGGCGTGGCGCTGTTTGTCCAGGAGCTGCTGTTTCCCGAGGCCGACAACAAATGGCTGGCACCGCTGCTGGCGGCGGGTGCCGGCTACCTGATTCCAAAGCGGGCCCTGGCCTACCTGGCCAAGCGCCGGCAGAAACTGATCGCGATCGAGGTCTCCACCTTTATCCCGCTGCTGCGCATCCTCTTCGAGTCGGGCATGGCGGTGGAGCAGGCGTTGCGCGTACTGGCCAGCGAAGGGCAAAAACTTCTGCCGCAATTGACCCACGAGTTGCGCCTGATCCTGACCCGGGTCGACTCCGGGCTTGAGCTAGGCCACGAATTGAACCAGACCGCCGTGCTGCTGGCGGTCGATGAATTCACCGACACCTGCGTGATCCTCCAGCAATTGATCCAGCAGGGCGGCGGCGCGATGAAATCGCTGCAGTCGCTCAAGCAGTTGCTCGACGATCGGCGCCTGACGCGCCTGCAGGAATACATCTCGAAAATGTCGGCCAAGATGTCGGTGGTGATGATGCTGTTTCTATTCCCGGCCTTGCTGATCGTATTGGCAGGGCCTGGATTCACCGCCATCGCCCGGGCTTTTGCTTCCTAGAGGGAACCTGATGAAAGTCATACTCGCCATGATTAGCCTGGTGCTGCTCAGCGGTTGTGCCACCAATGGACAAACGCCTTGGGCCGCCCTGACGTCCTCAACCAGTTGCGCCAAGCCCAGCCCCGATCAGGAGCTGTCGCTGAGCCTGGCCGACGACATGGCCAATGAAGGCAAGCTGCACGCCAGCCTGGCCAACCTGCAGAGCCTGCCGGAAAACCTCGGTGAAGTGCGCCTGCGCAAGGCCAAGGTCTACCGGCTGCTGGGCCGCAGCGAAGCCGAGCCGCTGTATCGCAGCCTGCTTGGCACTTGCCTGGCGGCCGACGCCGAGCACGGCCTCGGGCAGATTGCCGCCCGCCGGGGCGATAACGGTCAGGCCCAGGCCCATCTGCAACGCGCCGCGCTGCTGGCACCGACCAATGAAAAAATCCGCAACGACCTGGGCGTGGTCTACCTCAATCAACTGCGTATTGAAGACGCCCGTTTCGAGTTCCTCACCGCCATCGAACTCAAGCAGAACGACCCACTGGCAGCGGTCAACCTGGTGACCCTGCTGATCTATCAGGACAACTGGAAACAGGCGGCCGAGGTGGTCAGCCGCGCCGGCCTGAGCCCGGAGCAATTCAACCAGGCCCAGGAGCGCGCGCAGAAACTCAAGGCGCCGGTCGGCAGTTCGGCAGCCAAGGGCCAGGTCGCTGTAGTCGACGATCCGTTGTCACCGAGTATCAAGTAAGCCAAAGGAGTGCTCATGATGAAGCCGCAGACTCTTTGCTGCATCGCCCTGCTGATGCTGCCCGTAGCCGCCCAGGCCATAGAGCCGGGGCCGGCCTCGGCCCAGCAACAGGAAACCGAAGGCTGGTTGCTGCTGCAGAATCGCAACAAGGTCGCTTCACAGATCCCACAGACCGCCACACCCACCGAACGCGAGTTGGCACTGCAGCGCTGGCTGAAAAAATACAGCTACGAGATTCCAGACTTCTACGATCCGGATGCAGGCGGCAAGGTTTCTACCAAATAAGCGGCGGGCAGGTAACGGTCAATTAGCCACTGCCCGGCTTGGGCAGTGGTCCGGCCTAGTGGGCGGTCACCCCGCGCTGGCGCAACCCCGAATTGCTCGGAGACAGCGCCAGGGCCAATTGGGTGCGGTTATGCATATGGGTCAGGCGCAGCACTTGGGACACATACAGCTTCACGGTGTTTTCAGTGATGCCCAGCTCACAGGCAATCTGATAGTTGGTCTGGCCCTTGCCCACCAGTCGCGCCACATCCAGTTGACGCGGTGACAGTTGGTGGAAAATGGCCGGCATCTCGATGGCCTCGGCATCGCTGAGCGCCTGTGTGTCCTCGCCGCGCACGGTTTGCGGGGCGCGGCGCACCTTGTCGAGGTCCTGGTAGAGGTCGTCGATGGATTCGGAAAGAAATTGCAGCTTCTGGTTCAAGTGCCCCAGGTGCAGGTTTTTTTGCCGTTCCTGCAGGGCCACTTCCTGGCGTTGCAGGCCTTCGAGCAATTCGTCCAGATTGATTGGCTTCTGGTAGTAGTCGGCGATCCCGGCGCGCAGGGCCTTGATCACGTCCTGCTTCTCGGCGCGGCCAGTCAGCATGATGGCCTCGAACACCCGTTGTTTGCCGGCAATGCGTTGCAGCTCCTGCACCAGCTGAATGCCATCCAGGCCCGGCATATGTAAATCGCAGAGCACCAGGGAGATCTCAGCGTCTTCGCTGAAACGCTCGATGGCCTCGCGGCTTGATTCACAGGGGACACATCGGTAACCACTGCTCTCGAGAAACTCGCAGAGCTCTTCGACGATCAACGGTTGGTCGTCGACGACCAGCACCTTCATCTGCAATCTAGGCTTGTTCACATGTAACTCCATGCCTGGTCAGCCAGAGCCTGACCGCTCCTGTTCCGCCCGCAATAAGGGCCGATACACAAATTAAACCTAGACGTACTTTCCGACTATGTACATAGCGCTAGAGGGCACGGCGACTAGTGGATCCAGAGGACAGTCAAGACCATTCCCACCAGGACGAAAGGCGCGAAGGCGTATTTTTTTGACTGTTTTGGATCAAGATATTGCAGGCGCAACCTAAGTTTCTGACTTATATGGGGCCAGACTTTTGGCGCGAGCAACACCCAGAGCAGGCTGCTGACCCCGGCACCGATAAAGGTGCCTAAAAGATACAGATGATCGGTCGCCAGCCCCAACGCCGCCAGCAGCTTCACATCCCCCGCGCCCATGCGCGACATGGCGTAACCGGGCAAGGTGAACGCAAGGGCCAGCAGCAACGCCCAGCCGCCCTGCGCCGCATTGGCCCCCAGCCAGGTGCTGCCGGTCCATAACAGGTAAACCAGGGCCAACGCCGCCGCCCCCAGGGTCAGGCTGTTGGCGATATGGCGCTGATGGATGTCCTGCGCCGCGCAGAGCGCCAGCCAGATAAACAGTACGAAATACGGCATCCGGTAAAAAACGTCCCTTTTGGCGGAATGGTCCTATGCTCAATATCAGGCAGCCAGTGTCAGGGTAGACGCAGTCATGAAATCGAGCCTCCCCCGCAAGCAAAAAGGCGCCGTGGCGATAGAGTTCGCCGCGGTGTTCGTGATCTTTTTTGCCGTGTTTTATGGTCTGGTCAGCTATAGCCTGCCGCTGCTGATGATGCAGTCATTCAATGAGGCCACTGCCGAAGCCGTGCGGCGCGCGGTGGCGGTCGACCCCAATACCGCCAACTACGGCACCACGGTGCAGAACCTCGCCAACTCGGTGATCGCCACCCAACTGGCGTGGATTCCATCGGCCTTCAACTTCGCCGCCACCGATTACAGCTCGGTGTACAGCGGCGGCGTGCTGACCGTGAGCGTGAACTACCCCACCAGCAAACTGAACCAGGTGGTGCCGTTTCTGGTACTGCCCGGGATAGGCACCGTTCCCAGCCTGCCAACCACCCTGACCGCCTCGTCGAGCCTGCAATTTTGAGTTCAGGAGACACCCTGTTCGACCGCATCCTGGGTCGCCAGGCGGCCCCTGCCCCTCTCGTTGTCCCTCAGGCTATCGGCTTGCAGTTGCAACTCGATGCCCAGGGCCGGGTGCTGCATATGGCCGGCCCGTTGCGCCATGCCCTGGGGCAACAGGCGCCCAGCGAGCAGCCGCTACTGAGCGAATTTCTATTGCCCCACAGCCGCACCAGTGTCGAAGGCCGCCCGGCCGACTGGACCGGGCAGACCCTGGACCTGGACTTCGAGCGCCTGGGGGGCCAGGCCCTGCATTTGCGTGGCTGGGTCCAACCCTTGGCCGAGGGCTGGATCCTGCAATTGCTGGATATCGGCGACTTGCTTGAAGAGCGCGAGCAGGCGCGAATCCGCGAACACTGCCAGCAGTTGGCGGCGCACATCGGCGAACAGTTGCGCCTGTGCAGCATGGCGCGCCTGCCCGAGGTGCTGAACGAGCAACTGCAGAGCCTGGCCCAGCGCTGGCGCGTTCCCTGTATCGCCCTGGCCCTGCTCGACGAGCAGGACCAGCGTTGGCAGATCCACGGCTATTACGCCGCCCATGATGCCCCCGAGCTCTGGCACGTCGGCCAGGTACTGGGCACCAGCCTGGACAGTTTGAGCGGCAATGCCCCGCTGCACCTGAACCCGATCCATGGCCTCAGCGAGCACCCACGGCTGATCAGCGCCTTCGGCCATCACGAGGGTTTCCTGGTGCCCTACCGTGACGACCACGGCCTGGCCGCCTGGCTGCTGTGCGCGCCGTATCCGGTGCAGCATCTGGCACCGCAGTTGAGTGATCGCGACTGGCTGATGCTGGCTGCAGCCCTGGCCGGCCCCTTGCTCGGGCGCCTGCGGGAACAACGCCACCATCAGCACCTGGAGCGGCTCGAAGCCTTGCAGGATCTGCTCGGCACCGGCTGGTGGGAGCTGTACCCACATAGCGCCGAAGTGCAGTTGGCGCCGCAACTGACGGCCAGCCTGCAACTGGACACCGACACCACGCGCCTGCCTTTGGAAGACTGGCTGCAACAGGTGCACCCGGCCGATCGCCAGGAGCTGGGCAGCCGCTTGCGCGACCTCGAACAGGGCAAGCCGCTGCTGGTGTGCGTGCGCCTGCTGCGCCCGGATCCGAGCCTGCCGGCGATCTGGTACCGGGTCCAGGGCCAGGCCCTGGGGGTGGGTGAAAACCAGCGACTGGTGGGGTTCATGCTCGACATCAGCGATATCAAGAACCAGGAGCAGCAGGCCGCGGCTGCCTGCGCCCGCTTGAACAACCTGATCGCCAGTTCGCCAGCGGTGATTTATGTACAGCGCTATGTCGAAGGCGCCCTGCAACCCAGTTTTTTCAGCGACAGCCTGCAGCCGCTGCTGGGCTGGACTCTGGCTGACTGCCAGAACGACTCGCTGCCGGAGCGCCTGCACCCGGATGATCGCGAGCTGTATTTCCAGCGCACCCGACAACTGCTGCGTGAAGGCGCGGTGCGCAGCCGCTATCGCCTGCGCGACAGCCAGGGCCACTACCACTGGCTGCTGGACGAAGCCAAATTGCTGCGCGACGACCTGGGCCTGCCGACCGAAGCGGTCGGGCTGTGGCTGGACGTCACCGAGGCGACCCAGAGCGCCGAGTTGGTCAGGCAGAGCGAGGAGCGCTACCGAATCCTGGTGGAAGATTCGCCAGCGATGATCTGCCGCTACCAGCCCGACCTGACCCTGACCTTCGGCAACCGGCCCCTGGCGGCGTACCTGGAGTGCGCGCCCGCAGAACTGCCCGGCAGCAACCTCGGACAGTGGCTGTCGGACGAGCAACGAGAGGCCTTTGTGCAGCGTATCGGCCGGCTCAGCCCCGACGTACCGGTGAGCACCGCGGAAATCAGCCTGCAATTGCCGGGTCGCGAACATGCCTGGTGGGTCTGGTCGGACCGCGGCGTGTTCGATGCCCAGGGCCGGCTGCTGGAGGTCCAGGCCGTGGGCCGCGACAACACCGAAGTGCGCCGCTCCCAACTGCAACTGATGCAGAGCGCGAAGATGGCCACCCTCGGTGAAATGGCCACCGGCCTCGCCCACGAGATCAACCAGCCGCTGAACGTGATGAGCATGGCCATCGTCAATGTCCTCAAGCGCCTGGGTAACGGTGATGTACAGGTCGACTACCTGCAGGACAAGCTCAAGCGCATCGACGCCCAGGTCCAACGGGCCGCGCGGGTGGTGGACCATATGCGGGTGTTCGGCCGGCGCTCGGAGATCGAACAGCAGCCCTTCAACCCGGCACAGGCGGTGGACGGCACGCTGTCGTTGCTGGCCGAAGCGATGCGCGGCAAAGGTGTGGAACTGCGCATCAGCGACTTCGGTTTCGAGGTGCAGGTCCAGGGCTATGCCGATCAGCTGGAGCAGGTACTGATCAACCTGATGGTCAACGCCCGGGATGCGTTGCTGGGCAAGCGCGAGAAACAGCCGGACTTCCAGCCCTGGATCGCCCTGCACGCCGAGCGTGATACGCACAAGGTACGGCTGTGGGTCGAGGACAATGGCGGCGGTATCGACCCACGCCTGCTGGAGCGGATCTTCGAACCGTTTTTCACCACCAAGCCGGTGGGCGTGGGCACGGGGCTCGGGCTATCGGTGAGCTATGGCATCGTGGAAAACATGGGCGGCTACCTCAGCGTCGAGAACGGTACTGAAGGCGCGCGATTCTGCATCGAACTGCCAATAATCCAGGCCGATCAGATCACCAGGTAAGCCTTGCCGGTCTGGCCACAGGTCAGGTTGGCGCCGACGTCGACCCCCAGCAGGCTGATCCCCAGGGACGACAACAAGTTGTTGAGCAAGGGGTCGAGCACGGGGCTGATTACAGCGCTGATCAATGGCATCAGCAGGTTGGTGACACCACTGACCAGCCCACCCACACCCGCGACTATCGAGCCCAGGGGGTTGGCACCCACCGGCTGGTAGGTCACCAGGTTGATTCCGGCCAGGGTACTGGCCAGGCTGCCGACGATATTGGTACTTGGCGCCGCAGTCTGGTAAGTCGGCGGCAGCTTGACGTTGGGCGGTGTCGCGAACGGCGTGCCGCTGGAGTACACCAGATCCTGGCTGGTCTTCACCACCGGGCTGTCGACCATAAGGCCGATCCCGCCGGCGGCAAACGCCGTGCGTGCGGGGCCACAACTGCCGAGGCCAAGGATTTTGTGGCAGGTCCAGATCCCCAGGTCGATCACCGGCAACGGCGTTACCGTGGGCTCGGCCGATGAGGAGAAGGCATTGGTCGGGTCAATCTTGCCGACCTTCAGATCAGCCAGCGAGGTGATGGTGTGCGCAGTCAGGCTCTTGGTTCCGACCGCGCCCGTCGGGCAGCTGTAGTCAGTGACGTAGGTCACGCCGCCACCGGCATCCAGGGCGATGCTCAGTTGCGGCGATGGCAATAGCCTGGGGTCGATCTGATCGCAGCCCGCGCCCAGCAGGCAGCCCAGGGAATCGATGGTCGCCGCCAGGTTCAGGCTCAACAGGCTATTGAGGGTCGGGGTCAGGTTGCCCACCAGTCCCAACAGGGCATTTGCAATCCCGGTGACCCCGGCCAGCCCTGTGAGGTTGGCCGTGATCAGAGTGCGTACCTGGGCAGTACGCACATAGATCCGGTTGGCCCCCAGGGGGTTGGCCTTGGCCAGTTTCGGATCGCCGAGGGCGGACAATTGCGGCGGCTCGATCACCTTGACCTGCACCGTGATGTTGGCCAACCCCAGCACGTTGACCGGCAGGGTCGCCGCCACCGCGCTTTTGCTGTTGGACAACTGCACCACCGCCTGTACCAGTTGGAACAGTTGCAGACTGGCATCCAGCGCGGTCGTGGGCAGGCCGGTCTGCAGATTGAGCAGATCACCGAGCTTGACCGGCGTGGCATTGGCCGCCGCCAGTTGCAGGTTGCCCAGGGCGGTCATCACATCGGCCGTCGCGCCATTGGCCTGAACCACAGTGGCCGCCGCCTGGATCAATTGGGTGATGCTCACCGTGGTGTTGAGCAACTGGGTGTAGTTGCCGGCGGCCACGTTGAGGTTGATCGCCAGTTGGTTGAGGTAACTGAGCAGGTTGATGTTGGTGTTGAGCAAGCCGGTCCAGCCCGCAGCCGTGACACTCACACTGCCGCCCAACAGCCCGCCGACAATTGGATTGAGCAGATTCGACTTGGTGCTATCGATCGTCGCCAGCGTGCTGCGAATGGTCAACTGCGCCACGGACGGGGTGGGTACGGCTGCCACAGCGGTGGCGGTGAGCCGGGTATTGAAGCTGGCCGGGCCACCGGAAAACAGCGCGCCGATGCCGGCGGCGACACTGGTGGAAACCGCGTCGCTGGCAATCACTCGGACCGCCGAAGACTGAGTGGCATCCACCGTGTAGGTACGCAGGTTGTTGGCACCGGTCACCAGAGAGCCACAGGTGGTCACCAGGGTGGTATCGGCGTCGACGACAAAGCCGTTGCGTACCGCGCTTTGCCCGGCGTAGGCGGCAGCCGTCAGCCCAGACAGACAGGTGCCGCCACGGCTCACGGCTTCCAGCGCGGCGTTGTCGGCGACCCGTTGCAGCTTGCGCTGCTCCATGTACAGCCGACCGCTGTCGATCACCAGCAACATGAACAGCAGCGCCAGACCCAAGGTCACCGCCGCTATCAGGCCGATGGCGCCACGTTGGTGGCCCGGCCCGGAAAACTGCACACACCGATACACGGAGCACTCCTTTACCGGCGCGATGCCGGGTGCCATCTCCCTGGATGTTCAGCAGTGTAGTCAAGCCCGCGACAGCGCGCAGGCAAGGGGCCGACGCAGGCGACTGGCGGTGCCTGCGGGCGGGTGGGAAGGCTTAGCGGGGTGGGTAGTTGCTCAGGATGCGGGCCACGGTGGCACGCACTGCGGCGCTGCGGTCAGCCGGGTTCGGCGTGCTGCTGAGCATCTGCTCGTCGCTGCCGCGCCATACCAGCTTGCCGTCCTTGTCATCGAGCAGGTCAATCTGGATGGTCGCCACCTTGTAGGTGATATTGCGCGTCTCGTTGTACATCGGCCCGCCCCAGTAGCCATTCCAGGGCCCACCCCAACCGCCGCCATAATTGGTGGTGACTTGCTGCTGGCGGTCTTCGACGATCAGGTAGGCCTGCACATTCAGGTCAGGCCGGGTGCCCGCTGCGGCCGGACGCAGGCCACGCTGGTCCAGTTGATCGGCCACCGCCTGGCGGATGCGCTGCTCGGTGAGGTCACTCTTGATTCGCGGGTCATCGGGCCGGTACTGCAGGCCGGGCTCTTTCCAGCTCCAGTTGCGGTACGCGCCAAAGTCGCGACTGGCGTCGAAGTCATGGTTGATCTGGTTGGCGGCGCAAGCACTGAGCAGCACGGCAGCGACCAGTAAAGCGAGACGACGGAACATGATTTTTCTCCGGCTCAAGACAGGGACCTGAACAGTTGCCACTAGCTGGGAGGATACGCCTGCATGGCCTTTTCCACAGCCTTGCGCAACGCATCGGCACGTTCGCTCAAGCTGCCGCGGCTACTGGTCTCGGCGCTGGCGCTCCACACCGGCTGCCCGCTGCCGCCGTCGAACAGGTTGACCCGCACCACGACCACTTCCACCTCGTAGGTGCGCACCACCGGCACGCTGCCATACATCCCGTAACCGTTGCCGTACCGGTTATAACCGCCATAGCCGCCGTAACCGTAGTCGTCCCGCTCCTGGCGCAGGCGCTTCTCCAGATGCAGGTCGGCACTCACCCACAGGTCGGCCGGCCGGTTGTCATGCACGGGGCGCAAGCCGCGCTGATCCAGGGCATTGCTGACCGCTTCGGCCACCTGCGCCGAGTCGGCCCAGGCCGAACCGCTGGGCAGGCGCCCGTTGAGCCAGGCCCAATTGCGGTAGCGTCCGTAGTCACGCTGCGGCGCCGGGTAGGCGCTGCGGTCGAAGGTGGTGGCCGCTTGCGGCGGCGCCGGCGGTATCGGCGTGGAGCTGGCGACGTAAGGATTGCTGCCCTGGCAGGCGGCAAGCCCGGTGCACAACAGGATCAGAGCAAGACGGCGGTTCATTTTGCGCTCCGTTAAACCGGACGACACATCCAGTGCAGATAACGCCCAAGCCCGGCAAAGCCTGGGTGACGACGGTGAGCCAGTTCCATTTCCAGTAAATCCACCAGCTCGGCACGGGCCTGGAACTCCACCGGCATGTAATCGTGGAACACCCGGACCCCGCTCTGGGTTTCGACCGTCCACAGGCCCTCAAGTTGCGCCGCCAGTTCGCGCGGATCAAGGGGCCGCTGCGGGGTCAGGCTCTGCTTCTCGCCGGCCATGTCGTTGCTGCGCATCTTGCGGAAGTGGCCCTTGAGCAGGTTGCGGTAAATCAAGGCATCGCGGTTATAGAAGGCCAGCGACAACCAGCCATCGCGGGCCGTCAGCTGATGCAGCACCGGCAGGATCGCGTGAGGCTCGGCCAGCCATTCGAGCACGGCATGGCACAGCACCAGGTCGTAGGGTTCGGTGAGCTGGCCCAGCAGCTCCTGCCACGGCGCCTGGATAAAGGTCGCCACCTGCCCGGCATCGGCGAAACGTTGGCGTGCCCCTTCAAGCATCGGTGCTGCGGGTTCGGCCAGGGTTACCTGGTGCCCACGCTCGGCCAGCCACAGCGACATATGCCCCAGCCCGGCGCCGATATCCAGCACCCGCAATGGGCGATCCGGCAGCACCTCGGCGAGATCCGCCTGCAACACCGCAAGGCGAATCGCACCCTTGGCACCGCCGTAGATTTTTTCGGCGAAACGGGTCGCCAACTGATCGAAATGACGGTCGCTCATCAGCTGAACCGCCGTTCGTTGTCCGCCAGCTTGCTGCGCACCACCTGTTCCATGTCCAACCCCAGCTCGCTGCACAGCAGCAATAGATACAGCACGATGTCGCCGACTTCCTGGCCGGCATGGGCCAGCTTGTCGGCAGGCAGTTGGCGGGACTGGTCTTCGCTCAGCCATTGGAAGATTTCCACCAGCTCGGCCATCTCCACGCTGGCGGCCATGGCCAGGTTCTTCGGGCTGTGAAATTGCCGCCAGTCATTGCGGTCGCGAATGGCGTGCAGGCGTTGGGTCAGTTCGTCTAGGTTCATCGGGGTCTCCTGAAGGCGTATAGCTTCCGGGGGATGGCCATGGGACGCAAGCACCGCGCACTATCGCCGGGCCGGCGCCTGCTACAGAATGCCCGGCAGCTGTCGCGCGCCAGCGGTTCTATGCTTGAAGGGAACTCGGCAGACGATCCAACGGCCCAAGGCACAGACCCGGCAAGTACGCCGCTCACTGATCAGGACACCCCCATGCAGGTAGAAAGCTTTTTCGAATGGCTCGGCCAGGCCCTGGGCTCGGTCATCCGTTTTATCGTCGATGGCCTCAGCGGATTGTTCAACGCCCTGACCCACGCCGGCGGCAACTTCGTCGACGGGCTGTCGCGGACCCTGGGCATGGACACCTCGATCATCAGCATCGCCGCACTGATCATCGGCCTGATGCTGTTGTACTCGGCCGTGCGGGCCTTTATGCGGGCCTCGATCATCATGGGCATCATCTGGCTGATGCTAGGCCTGTGGCTGTTGAGCTGGGTCGTCCACTGAGCCACGGCCTGAGCCGCGCTTACCGGTAAAATGCCCTCCGGCCGCCGCGACGAGGTGCGCTGCGGCTACAATGCCCGCTCTCGCAAGGAGCCTGCATGCCCCCCCTGATTAACGACTGGCGCCACCGCCCGACCCACCGGCGGGTCTGGGCGCTGGCTGCGCCGATGATTCTCTCGAATATCTCCGTGCCCCTGGTGGCCCTGGTCGATAGCACCGTGATCGGCCACCTGCCCCACGCCCACCAGTTGGGCGCGGTGGCCGTCGGCGCCAGCCTCTATACCTTCCTCGCCTGGGCCATGGGCTTTTTGCGCATGGGGGCCACCGGCTTTGCCGCCCAGGCCGCCGGGCGTGGCGACGGCGCCGCGCTGCGGCAGATTCTGCTGCAAGGCCTGTTGCTGGCCATAGGTCTGGCGCTGCTTTTGGGGATGATCGGTGTTCCTCTGAGCGGCATGGCCCTGCAGCTGATGCAGCCCTCGGCGGAACTCGACCAGATGACCCGCGCCTTTTTCCACACCCGGCTACTCGGGTTGCCAGCGGCCCTGGCCAGTTTCGCCCTGGTGGGCTGGTTCCTCGGGACCCAGAATGCCCGGGCGCCGCTGGCGATTCTGCTGAGCACCAACCTGGTGAACATCGCCCTCAACCTGTGGTTCGTGCTGGGCCTGGATTGGGGTGTGGTCGGCTCGGCGCGGGCTTCGGTGATCGCCGAGTGGACCGGGGCACTGATCGGCCTGGCCATGACCCGCCCGGCCCTGCGCGCCTACCCGGGACAGATCGCCTGGCAGGCGCTGCGCCGCTGGCAGAGCTGGCGCCCGCTGCTGGCGGTCAATCGCGATATCTTCATTCGCAGCCTGGCCCTGCAATCGGTGTTTTTCCTGATCACGGTCCAGGGAGCACGCCTGGGGGATGCCACGGTGGCGGCCAATGCCCTGCTGCTTAACGGGTTGCTGCTCACCGCCCATGCCCTGGATGGCCTGGCCCATGCGGTGGAAGCCCTGTGCGGCCACGCCATCGGCGCCCATGATAGACGCGCCCTGCGCCGCTCACTGGTGGTCGCCTGCGGCTGGTCGCTGCTGGCCAGCCTGGGGTTTGCCGCGCTGTTCATGCTGGCTGGCCATCTGTTTGTCGAGATGCAGACCAACATCCCCGAGGTGCGCCAGACCGCCTTTATCTACCTGCCCTACCTCGCTGCCCTGCCGCTGATCGCGGTCTGGAGCTACCTGCTCGACGGCCTGTTCATCGGTGCCACCCGCGCCCGTGAGATGCGCAACGGCATGCTGCTCAGCGTGTTGATGCTGATGCCCTTCGCCTGGGCCCTGAGCGGTTTCGGCAACCACGGCCTGTGGCTGACCTTTTTGCTGTTCATGGCCCTGCGCAGCCTGACCCTGGCGGCCTTTGCCTGGCACTTGGAGAAAACCGACGGCTGGTTCGCCAAGGCTCACTGAGCGGGCGTGGCGCCGACGAATTCGGTCACTCGCTCGAGCACCGGCGCCAGGCCGCGCAAGGGCCGCGACAGCGCCGCCACCAGGGTGCCGTGATTGGTTCTGGAGAAGTAGAACTCCTGCACCGGCACCCCGGCCCGGCGCAAGGTAGTGGCCAGGCCACCGGTGTTACGTTGCGGGTTGACCAGGGAGTCCTTGCTGGACGCCATCAACAGCGCCGGCGGCGCCCCACGGCTGACATGGTTGATGGGCTGCGAGTCGGGCGGTGAGTCCGGGTAGAAGAACACCGGGCGCACGTCCTGGTTGGCGATCGGCAAAAAGTCATAGGGGCCCGCGAGGCCGATCCAGCCCTTGATCAGTGCCGGGCTCAGGCCCTGCGCCGCCAACAGGCTCGGGTCCAGGGCCAGCATCGCCGCGTTGTAGGCACCGGAGCTGTGGCCCATCAGATACAGGCG
Source organism: Pseudomonas sp. MF09150 (assembly GCF_059862355.1). NCBI lineage: Bacteria > Pseudomonadati > Pseudomonadota > Gammaproteobacteria > Pseudomonadales > Pseudomonadaceae > Pseudomonas > Pseudomonas sp. MF09150. The sequence continues at coordinate 60,355 of NZ_JCBCUS010000002.1, forward strand.
CGCCGGGTCGGCGCCGTAGTCGGCAATATGCCGGTAGGTCCAGGCCACCGCTTGCGCCCCGTCCTGCAAAAATGCCGGGTAACGCACTTGCGGGTACAGGCGATAGTCGGCCAGCACCACCACCATGCCCCGTGAGGCCAGGGCCTCGCCGACAAAACCGTAGTCTTCGCGCGAGCCGCTGTTCCAGCTGCCCCCGTAGAAAAACACCACCACCGGGGCATTCGGCACTGCTGATTTGGGCTGATAGATGTCGAGCTTCTGCCGCGGATCGCTGCCATAGGCAATCCCACTGACTTTGCTGAACGAACTGCTGGGGGTCAGGGCATTGAGCACCTTGAGCGGCGAACACCCACTGAGTATCGCCATCAGCACCCCACTGACCGCCAGCACCCACACCCGCATCCGTTTATTCGACATCGCGCTACCCCAGGTTCGGTGGTTCGGGCGCCAGGCCCTATGCAGCAGGCTAGCTGGCGTGCAGGGATGCACAGGCAAAAAAAATCGCGGTCTGCGCCGGCACCTACAAGGTAGGAACCGGCAAAGACCGCGATCGTTCAGCCGTGTAAGGGCTTTATCAGCTCGACAGGTACGACGAGCGGGTCAGGCCCAGACGCAGGGCGTCGAGGAACTGGGTGCGCTCCGAGGCGCTGATCTTGGCGCTGGCGCATTTGTCCCGGTAGTGGGTCATCAGCTCTTCGGGCGACAAGTGCACGTAGCGCAGCATGTCTTCGATGGTGTCGTGGGTTTCGATACCCGCGCTGTACACCGAGCCGTCGGCCTTCTGATAGATATTCACCGAGTCCGTGTCGCCGAACAGGTTGTGCATGTCGCCAAGAATTTCCTGATAGGCGCCCACCAGGAAAATCCCCAGCAGGTAATCCTCGCCTTCTTTCAGGGCGTGCACCGGCAGGCTGGTCTCGATGCTCTGCTCGTCGACGTACTGCTTGATCTTGCCGTCGGAGTCGCAGGTCAGGTCTTGCAGCACCGCACGGCGCAGCGGCTCTTCGTCGAGGCGGTGCAGCGGCAGGATCGGCAGCACCTGGCCGATGGCCCAGGTGTCGGGCAGGCTCTGGAACACCGAGAAGTTGCAGATGTACTTGTCGGCCAGCTTGTCGTTGAGCTCGTCCAGCACCTGACGGTGGGAACGCTGGCGGGCTTTCAGCGAGTTGTGCAGGCGGCGGCACACGGCGAAATAGCACTGCTCGGCCAGGGCTTTTTCTGCCAGGGTCAGCTTGCCGTCGGCGTACTGGGCCGCAACGTCACTCATGTAGTGGGTCGCGCGCCAGTAGGTCTCGGTGACCATCTCGATATCGGTCGGGCCCAGCAGGTCCACCAGCCATTGCACGGTTTCCGGCAGGCTTTCCTTGTTTTCGATCAGCGGTACGTCGTCGTTGTGTTTCTCGACGTCGGTCACCTGCACCACCAGCATGGCGTGGTGCGCGGTCAGCGAGCGGCCGCTTTCGGAGAAGATGTTCGGGTGCGGCAGGTTCTGCGCATCGCAGAATTCCTTGAGCATGCCCACCACCACGCCAGCGTAGTCGTCCATGTCGTAGTTGATCGAGCTGGCGTTGCGCGAGTGAGTGCCGTCGTAGTCCACGCCCAGGCCGCCGCCGACGTCGATGTGATCCACCGGCAGGCCGAGGTTGCGCAACTCGCCGTAGTAGCGGATCGCTTCCTTGAAGCCGTGCTGGTAGTCCGCCAGGTTGGCGATCTGCGAACCCATATGGAAGTGCAGCAAACGGATGCCCTGGTCCAGGCCGGCCGCGCGGAAGCGCTCGACCACCGACAGCAGCTGCGCCGCCGACAAACCGAACTTGGACTTCTCGCCACCGGTGTCGGCCCATTTGCTCGACGCCAGGGACGACAGGCGCACTCGCAGGCCAACCTGCGGCTTGACCTTGAGATTGGCGGCTTCTTCGATCACCAGGCCGACTTCGGATTCTTTCTCGATCACGATAAATACGTTGTGGCCCAGCTTCTGGCCCATCAGCGCAAGGCGGATGAACTCACGGTCCTTGTAACCGTTGCAGACGATGGTGCCGCCCTTCGGTGCCAGGGCCAGGACCGCCAGCAGCTCGGGCTTGGAGCCGGCCTCCAGGCCGATCGAGACGTCCTGGGTGGCGATGATGTTTTCGATCACCGCTTCCTGCTGGTTGACCTTGATCGGGTACAGCGCGGTGTATTTGCTCTGGTATTCCAGGCGCTCGATGTTCGAGTCGAAGGCACCGGTCAGCTGGCGCACGCGGTCCTGCAGGATATCCGGGAAGCGCACCAGCAGCGGCAAGGACAGGCCGCTTTTGCGCAGCTCGTCGACTTGCTCGTAGAGGTCGATGGGCGAGCTGTTCGGACCGTTCGGACGAACTTCGACGCGACCGGCGTCATTGATCGCGAAATACCCGGCCCCCCAATGGCGAATCCCATAAACACTGCGGCTGTCCGCAACTGTCCATTGGCTGCCATCGTCTTTGCGTGTGCGTCGTACGGACATCGAAGTCCCCTATAAAGAAGTCATAGAGCGCCACCCCTATCGAAGGCTGGCGCAGTCTAAAGAATGAAAATGACGATTAGCCTGCAACGAGGGGGTAGACCTCAGTTGCCGTGCCGAGTTTAGAAACCGGTCATGAACAGGCTCTGTGAAAACCATGGAGACGACGCACGAGCCGCTATGAACCGGCTGCATCAAGTCGAGGGGGTGGTTTTCACAGAGGCTGCTAGCCGCCGGACTTCTTCGCTTTGAAACCGTGTTTGATCAGCTCGGCCAAGAGTAGCTCGACATGATCACCCTGGATCTCGATCACGCCGTCTTTCAACGCGCCACCGGTGCCGCAACGCTTCTTCAAGCTCGTTGCCAGATCCTTGAGCGCGTCTTCGACCAGGGGCACGCCGGTGATGGTGGTCACCGTCTTGCCGCCACGGCCCTTGCTTTCGCGACGCACGCGAGCAATGCCGTCGCCGGCTGGGATAGCGGTTTGTTTGCAGATGCAGGCTGCCACCGGCTGGCTACAGTCCGGGCAATGTCGACCTGCGTCGGTGGAAAATACCAGGCCACCAAGGGCGGCGAAGGATGCGGCTTTTTTGGCCACCGGCAATCCTCTTGGGAGGACAAAGACTGGTCGAAGCACAAGGCCGTGCCATCGACCGCGAAGCCCCACTCAGGCAGGGGCAGCGCTACTGGACCGGGGCGCCGATAAAAGCACCGCCGGTTCAGCTTGAAAAGTCGCGCAGTGTAACGGCAAAAAGCCCCGTTGCTAAGAGCCAATCAGCGTCAATTTATGCAACTTTAACGACGTCGGGCCAGATAGCGTTGCAGGGCCGCCAGAGAGTCCGGGCAATAGGGCTTTTCCTGGATTTCCTGCAGCACCACATCGATCGGCAGAAACCGCGCTTCCAGCACCTCTTCGGGCTGCAGGCGCAGGGGACCGTCCCACACCGCGGAGAACGCCGAGCACCAGAGGCGGTTGCCGGTGTCCTCGAAGTAAAAGTGGTCATGGGCGGTCAGCTCGACGCCGCCCACCCCCAGCTCTTCTTCCAGTTCACGGGCCGCCGACTCGGCGTAGGTTTCGGTGGCGAGCACCATGCCCCCTGCCGCCACGTCCCAGTAACCCGGGTAGATGGCCTTGCTCAGGGTACGGCGGTGCACGCACAGCTCACCGGCTGAGTTGAACAGCAGGATATAGGTGCCACGGCCGATCAGCCCGCGCTCGCGCAACTGCGAGCGGACCATGGCCCCGAGCAATTGGTCTTCACCGTCGACCCAGGCGATATGTTCTGCATCCGAGGCCGCACGGTGCGCGGCCTCGTCGTGGGAGGCGGACATGAATCAGCCCTGGTTCAGCAGTTGACGCAGGTCGATGACTGCGGCGTTGGCGCGGGAAATATAGTTGGCCATGACCAGCGAGTGGTTGGCCAATACCCCGAAACCGCTGCCGTTGAGGATCATCGGGCTCCATACGGGCTCCTGCGAAGCCTCCAGTTCACGAATGATCTGACGCACGCTGACGGTGGCGTTCTTCTTCGCCAGCACGTCGGCGAAATCGACTTCAATGGCGCGCAGCAGGTGCGACAGCGCCCAGGCCTGGCCACGGGCTTCGTAGAACACGTTGTCGATCTGCATCCACGGGGTCTCGACCACTTCTTCATCGACCTGCGGCACCTGGCCCACGGCCGGCGCTTCGGTTTTCAGCGACGTATTGAGCTTGACCCGGCCAACGCTGGCCGACAGACGCTGGGACAGCGAACCCAGGCGGGTGCCGACGTCGCCCAGCCAGTTGTTGAGGTTATCGGCGCGGGCATAGAACAGCGCGCCCTTCTGGTTCGGATCGGACAACCGAGCCTGATAGCGGCTCAGGGAATTGATGCCATCCTGATATTCCGATTCGCTGGACGGCAGCACCCAGCTCTTGTTGTCGAAGTTGAAGCGCGGCTCGGCCTTGGCCAGGTCGGCATCTTCAGCGGACTGCGACTGCGAGCGGGCGAAATCCTTGCGCAGGGCGCGGGTCAGGTCGCGGACCTGGACCAGCACGCCGTACTCCCAGCTCGGCATGTTGTCCATCCACAGGCCCGGCGGAAAACGGTCGTTGGAAATATAGCCACCCGGTTTGTCCAGCAGGGTCCCGGCCACGGTCTTCAGGGTTTCCACCGTGGTGTAGCCGATGACCATCTGCTTGCCTTCTTTCTCGGCGGCGATCTGGGCATTCTGCTGCACCGGAAACAGAGCCGGCTCCTGGCTCCAATACCAGCCCAGGGCAATGGTCACCAGCAGGTAGAGCCCCACCAGGGTGGCCAGGGCGCGGCTGAACAGCAGGCCACCGAAATAGCTGCGTGTCGCCGACTTGGGTTCGGCAGCACGATCCGGCGCGCTGCCTGCGCGATTCTTCCAGTCCAGCATGGCTATATCCTTTCAATCACTTGAGTTCATCGGTTCGACCACAACCCTACTCCATCGTGCCGGGCACCGAGCGGATTAATCGCCCGTGACCCGGAGCACCGCCGCAGATCGACGCGCCACTATAAATGAAGCACAGCCCACAGCCTATGCGACCAGTCGGTCGCGAAATGAATCAGGTCGCATTGCAGATTATTGACGTACGACACTCATAGGATTGAAAAGAGGTGCTAGCATAGAGCCACCAGTCGACCTCAGCATGCAGCCTAACTAGTAGTCAGGATATGACCGAGCCAGAAGACCCCAGCCGTGAGCGCCTCAAGCACCACTTTGCCCAGCGGGTAATTCATCAGGCACGTCAGATTCTTGAGATATGGCAACGCCTGCAACGCAGCGAATGGTCCACCGCCGACATGTCCGAACTCAGTGAGGCCAACCTGCGCCTGCTGCGTTTCGCCGAACGTTTCGAACAACCCGAACACAGCCAATTGGCCCGCAGCATCAGCGATTCGCTGAGCGCCGTGGATGCCAATCGCGGACGCCTGAGCAGTGGCCTGATCACTGACCTCAACCGCCTGATGCAACGCCTGTCGCGCACCGGCCTGCGCCACGGCGACCAACTGGAACAAACCTTCCTGCCGCCCCTGCGCAAGCCGATCTACGTGATGCTGCAAGACCACGATCGCGCCGAACGCCTGGCCAAGCAGTTGGAGTTCTTCGGTCTCAGTGCCCAGTCCCTGGACAGCGTCGATGCGTTTCGCGCCTCCATGGTCGAGCGCCTGCCGGCGGCGATCGTCATCGACGTCGACTTCAGCGGCGCCGGCCAAGGCCTGAAACTGGCGGCCGAAGCCCAGGAAGGCCTGGAACACAAACTGCCGCTGCTGTTTTTCAGCCTCCACGAAACCGACACCCCGACCCGCCTCGCGGCGGTGCGTGCCGGTGGCCAGGAGTTCCTCACCGGAACCCTGGAAGCCTCGAGCCTGCTGGAGAAAATCGAAGTCCTGACCTGCGTCGCCCAGTACGAGCCCTATAAGGTGCTGATCATCGACGACTCGCGGGCCCAGGCCATGCACACCGAGCGCCTGCTCAACAGCGCCGGGATTGTCACCCGCACCCTGATCGAACCGATCCAGGCCATGGCCGAGCTGGCGGATTTCCAGCCGGACCTGATCATCCTCGACATGTACATGCCGGCCTGCACCGGCACCGAGCTGGCCAAGGTGATCCGCCATAACGACCGTTATGTCAGCGTGCCGATCATCTACCTGTCGGCCGAAGACGACCTGGACAAGCAACTCGACGCCATGAGCGAAGGCGGCGACGACTTCCTGACCAAGCCGATCAAGCCGCGCCACCTGATCACTACCGTGCGCAACCGCGCGGCACGGGCACGCAACCTCAAGGCGCGGATGGTCCGCGACAGCCTGACCGGGCTGTACAACCACACCCATATCCTGCAACTGCTCGAAGACTGCAGCTTCCGCGCCCGCCGCGAAAGCAAGCCGCTGAGCTTTGCCATGCTCGATATCGACCACTTCAAGCGGGTCAATGACAGCCACGGCCACCCCATGGGCGACCGGGTGATCAAGAGCCTGGCGCTGTTTCTCAAGCAACGCCTGCGCAAGACCGACTTTATCGGCCGTTACGGCGGTGAAGAATTCGCCATCGTCATGCCCGACACCGACGTCGAATCGGCCTGCAAGGTGCTGGACGAAATCCGCCAGCGCTTCGCCGAAATCCACTACCCCGCGCAGCCCCAGGACCTGTGGTGCACCTTCAGCGCCGGGGTGGTGGAACTGCGCGAAGATTCCGACAGCCTGATGATGGCCAGCCAGGCCGATGAAGCGCTCTACCGCGCCAAGAACAGCGGCCGCAACCGGGTCCAGGCAGCGCGACATCAAAGTGCTATCTTTTCCACCGAATCGGCCGATTCGGTCATAACCCTGTAACACAAACGCAATAAATTCAGGCGCTTACCATTCAAGTCGTTGGTAGAGCCCCGATGCGCCTGAAGCTGCTGACCAATCTCAATACCCTGTTACTCGTTGCCGTGTGCCTGGCCCTGGGCGCGACCCTGTGGTGGTCGCAGCGGGCCCTGGAGCGCCCCTATCTGCTGATGGAGCATTACCTGGGCCTGTCCCAGCAGTTCCAGAGCGACGTGGCGCGCAATATCGAGGACTACCTGGCCAGCGGCGACGCCCTGCGCCTGAGCAGCGCCAGCCAGGCCGTCGAAACCCTGCAGAACGAGCTCGGCCAATTGCCCCCGGAACTGGCGCAAAGCCTGCGCCCGAGCCTGGCCAGCCTCGACCAGTTCAGCAAGAGTGATCTGCTGGCCGCAGGCAAGCTGGCCGGCGACCCGCAGGCCCTGTTGCTGCAGGCCGAACGCGAGCTGGGGGCCAACCTTGAACAGCTCAGCCAATACGCCAGCAGCACCGACAGCGCCAACGCCCGTGCCTACCTGCCGCTGCTGCTGAGCGCCGCGCAGCACCTGGGCAAGCTGTCCCTGGCCCGGGACAAACTGGTGAGCAGCGGACGCAGCGAGCTGGCCGCCGATGTCGAGCGCGAGGTGAACAACATCCGCAGCCAGGCCGAGCGCCTGGAGGCCCTGCCGTTGCTGGGCGTGACCAGCAGCAGTGAATCCAACACCGATGACTTCGCCGCCCTGATGGGCCTGGACAACAGCGTGAAAGCCGTCGCCGAAGACACCGGCGTCGGCCTCAAGCGGGAACTCAACAGCCTGCTCACCCGCTACCCGGCCGAGCTGAACCGCACCCGCGAACAGATCCAGAAACGCGCCGACCTCAGCGCCGCCACCCACCTGAAAATCGCCACCGTGCAACAGGCCATCGCCGGGCTGGAGCCGGCGGTGCGAGCCCAGCACGGGCAGATCCAGGGCGAAGTGCGGCTGATGCAAGGCCTGATGATCGGCCTGATCCTGTTGATCGCATTGGTGATCGACACCCTGCAACGCAAGCTGGCGCGGGTCCTGACCAACCTGGCCCCGGCGCTGTCGACCTGGGCCGAGGGCGACTTCAGCCAGGGCATCCACCTGGGCAAGACCAACCGTGAGTTGCATGCGATCGAGGAGTCATTGAATCGCCTGCGGGCCTATCTGGTGGACCTGGTGGGCACCATTCGCCAGAACGCCGAGCAGGTCGCCGGCAGCAGCCGAGCCCTGGCCGAGTTGAGCAGCGGCTTGCACAGCGGCGCGCAACGCCAGGCGGGTGATACCGCGCAGATCCGCGATGCCCTGGGCGAACTGGAAGCCACCATTCAGCAGGTAGCCGGCGATGCCAGCCAGGCCGCCGACGCCAGCCGCAGCGCCGGGCTCGCCGTGGAGCACGGGCAGAAAGTGATTGGCCTGAGCCTGACCGGGCTCCACGCACTGGTGGATGAAGTGCAAGGCAACGCACAGATGATCGAGCACCTGGCTGAAGAGTCGGCGACCATCGGCGGCGTACTGACGGTGATCCGCTCGATCGCCGACCAGACCAACCTGCTGGCCCTTAACGCGGCCATCGAAGCGGCTCGGGCCGGGGAAATGGGCCGTGGTTTTGCCGTGGTGGCCGAGGAAGTGCGCTCCCTGGCGCAACGTACCGCCGGCGCCACCGCCGAGATCCAGACCCTGATCGCCGGCCTGCAGACCGCCGCCCGGCAATCGGTGGAAGGCATGCGCGCCCAGGTCGAACACGCCGAAGCCACGGCCAATCAGGCCCAGGCCGCCGATGGCGCGCTGGACAAGATCGTCGGCGCGATCCAGACCATCTCCGATACCGCCGTGCGCATCGCCGACGTCACTGCCCAGCAAAGCGGCGCCGTCAGCGAGATCCGCGATCACAGCGAACGCATCCACCAACTGGGCGGCGACAACCTGCTGCGCATCGGCGAAGGCCGCGAACAAGGCGCCACCCTGCTGACCCTGGGCGGTCAGTTGCACACCGCCGTGCAGGCCTTTCGCGTGTGACCCCACCCCATAGCCGCTGCCGCCAGGCTGCGGCCACAGGCACGCCACAGCGGCCATGAAGGCCGGCGTCCGTTATCATGCGCACACTTTCGATTCGCGAGATCGCCATGCGCCGCCTGCTCTGCCTGATGCTGCTAATGCTCGCCCTGCCGGCAACCGCCGCCGGGCTTCTGGATTCACGCCCCAGCTCGACCCTGGGCGCGGTCAATAACAGCGCCGACTTCCTGCCGGTGCGCCAAGCCTTCCAATTGAGCCTGGTGCAGAGCACGCCCGAGTCGATCAAGCTGCGCTTCGTCGCCACCGACGGTTATTACCTCTACCGCCACCGCTTTCAGTTTCGCAGCGAGCCAGCCGATATCGGCCTCGGCGCGGCGCAGTTGCCCGCAGGCGAGCAGAAACACGATGAGTACTTCGGCGATGTCGAGGTCTATCACGGCATTCTCGACGTCGAGCTGCCACGCACGGCCAACGACCCACGGGCCTTTACCCTGGCCGTCACCTACCAGGGCTGCGCCGACAAGGGCCTGTGTTATCCACCGGAAACCGAACGCCTGCAGATCGACCCGACAGGCAGCCCTGCAACACACTGGAGCTGGCGCGAACTGGCGGTGTTCCTGCTCGCCGGCATCGGGCTGACCTTTACCCCCTGTGTCCTGCCGATGCTGCCGATTCTGTCCGGGGTGGTGTTGCGTGGCCAGGTGGGTGGCTGGCGCGGTTTCACCCTCTCGGTGGCCTACGTGCTGCCGATGGCCGCCTGCTTTGCCCTGCTCGGCGCTCTGATGGGGATGTTCGGCGCACAACTGAACTTGCAGGCGCGCCTGCAATCGGCCTGGGTGCTGGGGCCTTTCGCGCTGTTCTTCGCGCTGTTCGCCCTGGCGATGTTCGACGTGTTCGAACTCAAGCTGCCGCGCTTTATCAGCAACCGACTGGAACACATTGCCGGGCGTACCCAAGGCGGGTCGCTGTGGGGCGCAGCGGTTCTGGGAGTGGTTTCCAGCCTGCTGGTATCGCCCTGCGTATCCGCGCCACTGGCCGGCGCCCTGCTGTATATAAGCGCCAGCGGCGATGCCCTGGGCGGGGCCTTGAAACTGTTCGCCCTGGGCCTGGGCATGGGCCTGCCGCTGGTAGTGGTGGCCACGGGCGGCGCGGCCTGGCTGCCGAAAAGCGGCTCATGGCTGATCTACGTGAAAAACGCGATTGGCGTTCTCCTGCTGGGCCTGGCCATCGGCCTGCTGAGCCGGGTATTGCCGGGGCAGATCACCTTGCTGCTGGTGGGCGCGCTGGCGGCTGGCGTCGGGCTGTTCCTCGGCGCGCTGGAGTTTATCTACAAGGCGCCCCGCCAGCGCCTGGCGCAATTGCTGGGTCTGTTCCTGATGTTTTATGCACTGGCCTGCTGGTATGGCGCGCTCAGCGGTCAAACCGACCCGCTGCGCCCTCTTCCCGGCGGCACGCCTGCGGTGGCCACCCAGGCGTCGAACGGCGCCTGGCAAACCATCGATACGCCGGCCGCGCTGGAGCAGGCACTGGCCGAGGCCAAGGCGGCGCGCCAGCCGCTGTTGCTCGACTGGTACGCCGACTGGTGCATCAGCTGCAAAGTCATCGAGCACCAGGTGCTGAACGACAGCCAGGTGGTCGACCGGCTCAAGGGCTATCGCCTGGTCCGCTTCGACATGACCGCCAGCAATGCCGAGCAACGCGCCCTGCTTGATCGCTACCAATTGTTCGGGCCACCGGCCTTGCTGTTTTTTGGCAAAGATGGCGCCGAACGTGCAGAAGTCAGGGTGATTGGTGAAATCAACGCGGCGGACTTCGCCGAACGTGTCGCCAAAGCGAATGACCGGATTTAAACACCCAGTCACATATTTTGCGCAAACATCGGTCATCGTGCTGGCTATTGCAGAGAACTGGACAGTCATAAACGCTTTGCGGCATAGTCGCGCAGTTCTGGGCACTGCTCACTCTAATAACGGCGCGACAACAAGGAACAGCAGATGGCGACCCTACTGGTTCTGCACGGACCCAACCTGAACCTGCTCGGCACCCGTGAACCGGGCGTCTACGGTGCAGTGACCCTGGCCCAGATCAATCAAGACCTGGAACAGCGGGCCCGTGATGCCGGGCACCATTTGCTCTACCTGCAAAGCAACGCCGAGTATGAATTGATCGACCGGATCCATGCTGCCCGTGGCGAAGGCGTGGACTTCATTTTGATCAATCCAGCAGCTTTTACGCATACAAGCGTCGCATTACGTGACGCGCTGCTGGCGGTGAGCATCCCATTCATCGAAGTGCATTTGTCCAACGTGCACAAACGCGAACCATTCCGCCATCACTCCTACTTCTCCGACGTTGCGGTGGGAGTGATCTGCGGCCTTGGCGCCAGCGGTTACCGACTGGCCCTGGAGGCCGCACTAGAGCAGCTTGAACAACAAGCTAAACGCCCCTGACCGACCCTTGGGAGTTGATGATTCATGGATATCCGTAAAGTTAAGAAACTGATCGAACTGCTGGAAGAGTCCGGCATCGACGAGCTGGATATCAAGGAAGGCGAAGAGTCCGTACGCATCAGCCGCCACAGCAAGACTCCAGCCCAGCAATACTACGCACCGGCTCCAATGGCTGCTCCGGTTGCCGCTCCAGCCGCTGCTCCGGCCGCCGCTGCTGCACCAGCCGCACCCGCAGCCCCAGTGCTGAACGGCACCGTTGCCCGTTCGCCAATGGTTGGCACTTTCTATCGCAAGTCTTCCCCGTCCTCGCCGTCCTTCGTTGAAGTTGGCCAGAGCGTGAAGAAAGGCGACACCCTGTGCATCGTTGAAGCCATGAAGATGATGAACCACATCGAAGCTGAAACCAGCGGTGTGATCGAGTCCATCCTCGTCGAAGACGGCCAGCCGGTTGAGTACGACCAACCGCTGTTCACCATCGTTTGAGCCGCGGAGTGCCTTTGATGCCGACCCCTGCGAAGTTGGAAAAAGTCCTGATTGCCAACCGCGGTGAAATTGCACTGCGGATCCTGCGCGCTTGCAAGGAAATGGGAATCAAGACTGTCGCCGTTTACTCCAAGGCGGACAAAGAGCTGATGCACCTGGGCCTGGCAGACGAATCCGTCTGCATCGGTCCGGCGCAAGCTGCACAGTCTTACCTGCACATCCCGGCCATCATCGCGGCAGCAGAAGTCACCGGCGCCACGGCGATTCACCCAGGCTACGGTTTCCTCGCGGAAAACGCCGACTTCGCCGAACAGGTGGAAAACTCCGGCTTCGCCTTCATCGGCCCGAAAGCTGAAACCATCCGCCTGATGGGCGACAAGGTTTCGGCCAAGCACGCCATGATCGCTGCCGGCGTACCGACCGTTCCAGGCTCCGACGGCCCACTGCCCGAAGACGAAGAAACCGCGTTGCGCATCGGCCGTGAAGTCGGCTATCCGGTGATCATCAAGGCCGCCGGCGGCGGTGGTGGTCGCGGCATGCGTGTGGTGCACAAAGAAGAAGACCTGATCTCCTCGGCCAAGCTGACCCGCTCCGAAGCGGGCGCAGCGTTCGGCAACCCGATGGTCTATCTGGAAAAATTCCTGACCAACCCACGTCACGTGGAAGTCCAGGTGCTTTCCGATGGCCAGGGCCACGCCATCCACCTGGGCGACCGCGATTGCTCGCTGCAACGTCGTCACCAGAAGGTTCTCGAAGAAGCACCGGCACCGGGCATCGACGAGAAAGCGCGTCAGGAAGTCTTCGCCCGCTGCGTCAAGGCGTGCATCGACATCGGCTACCGTGGTGCCGGCACGTTCGAGTTCCTCTACGAGAACGGCAGCTTCTACTTCATCGAGATGAACACTCGTGTCCAGGTAGAGCACCCGGTATCGGAAATGGTCACCGGCATCGACATCGTCAAGGAGATGCTCAGCATCGCCGCCGGCAACAAGCTGTCGTTCACCCAGGATGACGTGGTCATCCGCGGTCACGCGCTGGAATGCCGGATCAACGCCGAAGACCCGAAAACCTTTATGCCAAGCCCAGGCACGGTCAAGCATTTCCATGCTCCGGGCGGCAATGGCGTACGTGTCGATTCGCACCTGTACAGCGGTTATGCGGTTCCACCGAACTACGATTCGTTGATCGGCAAGCTGATCACTTACGGGGCGACCCGTGACGAAGCCATGGCGCGCATGCGCAATGCGCTGGACGAAATCGTCGTCGACGGGATCAAGACCAACATCCCGCTGCACCGCGACCTGACCCGTGACGAAGGCTTCTGCAAAGGGGGAGTGAACATTCACTACCTGGAGCACAAGCTGGCCGAGCAACACTGATCGGCACACGCCACACCGACAAAGCCGCTTTCGAGCGGCTTTGTTGTTTCTGAAACACAGACATGCCCCCCGCCGCCGTGGCGAAGGGCACGCTCCGTCGCCACCGGGATATCCTGTGCAACCCGGTCCTGGCTCGCGTAAACTTGCGCGCTTCTCGCGGCCCGCTAGGCTGCACAACACATATTTTCAAAGGTGCCCGCCATGCCTTGGCTGCAAGTCCGTCTCGCCATCAGCCCAGAACAAGCCGAAACCTATGAAGACGCTTTTCTTGAAGTCGGTGCCGTCTCGGTCACCTTCATGGACGCCGAGGATCAGCCGATCTTCGAACCGGAACTCAACACCACCCCGCTGTGGTCCCACACTCACCTGCTGGCCCTGTTCGAAGACGGCGCCGATCCGGCCAGCGTACTGGCCCACCTCGAGCTGCTGACCGGCAGCCCGCTGCCCGAGCACCACAGCGAAGTGATCGAGGACCAGGATTGGGAGCGTAGCTGGATGGACAATTTCCAGCCCATGCGTTTCGGCCAGCGCCTGTGGATCGTCCCGAGCTGGCACGCCGCGCCGGAGCCGGACGCGGTCAACCTGTTGCTGGACCCGGGCCTGGCGTTCGGCACCGGCACCCACCCGACCACCGCACTGTGCCTGGAATGGCTGGATGGCCAGGACCTCAAGGACTGCAACGTGCTCGACTTCGGCTGCGGCTCGGGGATCCTGGCCATCGCCGCCCTGCTGCTGGGCGCCAAGGAAGCCGTCGGCACCGACATCGACGTCCAGGCCCTGGAAGCCTCCCGCGATAACGCCGGGCGCAACAATATCGCCGAAGCGCTGTTCCCGCTGTACTTGCCGCAGGATCTGCCCCAGGTCCAGGCCGATGTACTGGTGGCCAATATCCTCGCCGGCCCCCTGGTCTCCCTGGCCCCGCAGCTGTCGAGCCTGGTCAAGCCCGGCGGTCGCCTGGCACTGTCGGGGATCCTGGCGGAACAGGGCGAAGAAGTCGCCGCAGCCTATGCCCAGGACTTCGACCTGGACCCCATCGCCAATCGCGATGGCTGGGTGCGCATCAGCGGCCGTCGGCGCTAGAATGGCCGCCTGCATAATCCGGATGGCCGCATGACCGACAGTTTTGTCACCCAGTGCCCGCATTGCCAGACCAGCTTCCGCGTCAGCCACGCCCAGTTGAGCGTGGCCCGTGGCGTGGTGCGCTGCGGCTCGTGCCTGCAGGTGTTCAACGCGGCGCGCCAACTGCTGGAACAACGCGCCAACCGGGACGCCGCGGCCACTCCGGCACCGGTGGCGCCCGTTTCCCCTCCCCCGCAGCGCGCCATCAGCCAGAAGCAATGGTCGGCCAGCGAACTCGACCTGGATCACCTGGACCTCGATGAGGAACTGGCCAAGCTCGAACAACGGGAAATCCAGCCCGCCAAGGCCTTCGGCCAGGACCGCGGCCACCGCGAAGAGTCGCTGAGCGCCCGCCGCGATCAACCGGACGCCGAAGACGAACACTGGCCCGACAGCCTGTTCAGCGCCACCGCCGGCGAGCGCGACGAGCTCGATACCAGCAGCAAGGCGCAAGAGCACCCGGCCCCGACCGCCGAGCCGCAGAAACCCGGACGCACCGAGCCTTCGCTGTCATTCAACCTGGCCGACCTCGAAGACGAACCCAACACACGCCACATCGAGCACGACAACGACCTCGAACCAGCTGCGCATCCAACCGCGCCGATCGCCGCCGAGCGCGACGAGGACGACGTCGAGGTGCCCGTCAACGGCAAGCAAAAGCGCGGCCGCAGCGAACCCGGCGTCCAGGACGACGTGCTGCTGGACCTGGTCGACGACCCGATTCACCTCGACTGGCAAAAGCGTCGCTCGCCCTGGGGCCGGCGCCTGCTGTGGAGCCTGTTGATCCTGCTGGCCGCCGCGGCCCTGGCCGGGCAGTACATTGCCTATCACTTCGACGAACTGGCGCGCCAGGACCAGTACCGCCCCTGGTTCCAGCAACTGTGCCCGGAAATGGGCTGCACCGTGCCGTCCAAGGTCGATATCGCCCGAATCAAGAGCAGCAACCTGGTGGTCCGCAGCCATCCGGATTTCAGCGGCGCGCTGGTGGTGGACGCCATCATCTATAACCGCGCGCCGTTCTCCCAGCCGTTCCCCCTGCTGGAACTGCGCTTCGCCGACCTCAATGGGCAACTGATCGCCAGTCGACGCTTCAAGCCCGGCGAGTACCTCAACGGCGAGCTCGAAGGCCTGTCGGAAATGCCACCGCAGACGCCAATCCACATCGCCCTGGACATTCTTGATCCGGGCCCCAAGGCCGTGAACTACAGTCTGAGCTTCCACTCTCCCGAGTGATCCGGTCACTGGCCGCACAGGCGGCACACTTTTGACGGCAGTTTTCCGATAGCCCCGGCCGACCAAACCGCTGGCGATAAAGGAATAACTGTTCAGATTTTATCCAATTCAGCCTTTAACCAGTCATCGAGAGCGGGTATCATGCCAACCCTTTTTCGAACTCTCATGATCCGGCCCCACAACAGGGAAGTCCTATGTCGGCGGTACGCATCGGCCCATATACATTGCACAACGGCTTGATTCTCGCCCCCATGGCGGGTGTCACCGACCAGCCCTTTCGTCAGCTTTGCAAGCGTTTGGGCGCAGGGCTTGTAGTCTCGGAAATGGTCACCAGCGACATGAGTTTGTGGAACACCCGCAAATCGCGGATGCGCATGATTCACGAAGGTGATCCCGAGCCGCGCTCGGTACAGATCGCCGGTGGTGATGCGCAGATGCTGGCGGATGCAGCCCGGGCCAACGTCGAGCTGGGCGCACAGATTATTGATATCAACATGGGCTGTCCGGCCAAGAAGGTCTGCAACAAGGCCGCCGGTTCCGCACTGTTGAAAGATGAAGAGCTGGTGACCGAGATCCTGCAGGCCGTGGTGGCTGCGGTCGATGTGCCGGTCACCCTGAAGATCCGCACCGGCTGGGACCGGGCGAACAAGAACGGCCTGACGGTGGCGAAGATCGCCGAACAGGCAGGCATTACGGCTTTGGCGGTCCATGGGCGGACCCGCGCCGACCTGTACACCGGTGAAGCCGAGTACGACACCATTGCCGCGATCAAGCAGGCGGTGTCGATTCCGGTCTTCGCCAACGGCGATATCGACTCACCCGAAAAGGCCCGGCAGGTGTTGCATGCCACCGGAGCCGACGGGTTGTTGATCGGCCGGGCCGCCCAGGGGCGGCCATGGATTTTTCGTGAAATCGAGCACTTTCTGCGTACCGGCGAAATTCTTCCGGCACCGGAGCTGTTTGAAGTGGAACGTATTCTGCTAGAGCACCTGGCCGCGCTGCATGCCTTCTATGGAGATGTCATGGGCGTACGCATTGCTCGAAAGCATGTCGGCTGGTATCTCGCAACCCTGCCGGGCGCCAGGGAGTTTCGCGCCCACTTCAATCGTTTGGAAGATACGGAAGCACAGTGCGCCAACGTTCGTGAGTTCTTTGCCGAGCGTTACAAGAGCCTGGTGACAGGGGACGGAGAAGGGGTGGCCGCATGACGATGATGACCGAGACTTTAGTGAGTGGAACAACACCCGTGAGCGACAACGTGAATTTGAAACAGCACCTCAATACGCCGAGCGAAGAAGGCCAGACCCTTCGCGGGAGTGTCGAAAAGGCGCTGCACAATTATTTCGCCCACCTTGAGGGCGCTGCCGTCACGGACGTGTACAACCTGGTGCTCTCCGAAGTCGAGGCCCCGTTGCTCGAAAGCGTGATGAACTACGTCAAGGGCAATCAGACCAAGGCCAGCGAGCTGCTGGGCTTGAACCGCGGCACCCTGCGCAAGAAGCTCAAACAATACGATTTGCTGTAAGCATTCAATCAAACCAGAAAGGCGCCCGCGTAAAACCGGTCGCCTTTTTTGCTGACTCCTTTGCTTTTGATGGAAATTGAGATGACCGACCAGACCACCCGCCTGCCGATCCGCCGCGCCTTGATCAGTGTTTCCGACAAGACCGGGATCCTCGAATTCGCCAAGGAGCTGGAAGCCCTGGGCGTCGAGATCCTCTCCACCGGCGGGACCTTCAAGCTGCTGCGCGACAACGGCGTGGCCGCAGTGGAAGTCGCGGATTACACCGGCTTCGCGGAAATGATGGACGGTCGGGTCAAGACCCTGCACCCGAAAATCCACGGCGGCATCCTCGGCCGTCGCGGCATCGACGACGCCATCATGAGCGAACACGGGATCAAGCCGATCGACCTGGTCGCGGTCAACCTCTACCCGTTCGAAGCCACCATCAACAAGCCAGGCTGCGACCTGCCGACGGCCATCGAGAACATCGATATCGGCGGCCCGACCATGGTTCGCTCGGCGGCCAAGAACCACAAAGACGTGGCCATCGTGGTCAACGCCAGCGATTACGCCAGTGTCCTGGAAGGCCTGAAAGCCGGGGGCCTGACCTACGCCCAGCGTTTCGACCTGATGCTCAAGGCCTTCGAACACACCGCCGCCTACGACGGCATGATCGCCAACTACATGGGCACCGTGAACCAGGCGGCTGAAACCCTGTCGACTTCCGGCCGCAGCCAGTTCCCGCGGACCTTCAACAGCCAGTTCATCAAGGCCCAGGAAATGCGCTACGGCGAGAACCCGCACCAGAGCGCGGCGTTCTACGTGGAAGCCAAGCCTGCCGAAGTCGGCATCGCCACCGCGACCCAGCTGCAAGGCAAAGAGCTGTCGTACAACAACGTGGCCGACACCGACGCCGCGCTGGAATGCGTGAAGAGCTTCGTCAAGCCGGCCTGCGTGATCGTCAAGCACGCCAACCCGTGCGGCGTGGCCGTGAGCCCGGACGCCGAAGGCGGCATTCGCCAGGCCTACGAACTGGCCTACGCCACCGATACCGAATCGGCCTTCGGCGGCATCATTGCGTTCAACCGTGAGTTGGACGCCGAGACCGCCAAGGCCATCGTCGAGCGTCAGTTCGTCGAAGTGATCATCGCCCCGAGCGTCAGCGAAGAAGCCCGCGCCATCGTCGCTGCCAAAGCCAACGTGCGCCTGCTGGCCTGCGGCGAATGGTCGGCTGAACGTGCCGCTGCCTGGGACTACAAGCGCGTCAATGGCGGCCTGCTGGTACAGAGCCGCGACATCGGCATGATCGGCAGCCAGGACCTGAAGGTGGTGACCAAGCGCGCCCCGACCGAACAGGAAATCAACGACCTGATCTTCGCCTGGAAAGTGGCCAAGTACGTTAAATCCAACGCCATCGTCTACGCCAAGAACCGCCAGACCATCGGTGTCGGCGCCGGCCAGATGAGCCGCGTGAACTCGGCGCGCATCGCCGCGATCAAGGCTGAGCACGCCGGTTTGCAGGTCGCGGGTTCGGTGATGGCTTCCGACGCGTTCTTCCCGTTCCGCGACGGCCTGGACAACGCAGCCAAGGTCGGCATCACCGCCGTGATCCAGCCAGGCGGCTCGATGCGCGACAGCGAAGTGATTGCCGCAGCCGACGAAGCCGGCATTGCCATGGTATTCACCGGCATGCGCCACTTCCGTCACTGATACGACAACGGTCGCACTGACACCGGCATCTGCTGCGTTGGAGCCCACCCCGATGATGCTCATTGCCAACAGGCAACTCCGCTCATCGAGGTGGGCTCCGCCTTGCATCTAGCGGTGTCATTGCAGCCTCCTACGGCGTGAAGCGCTTTAGGTTCTAAAACAGAATTAGCGTCATCCGAGGTTTTTGAAATGAATGTACTGATCATCGGTAGCGGCGGTCGTGAACACGCCCTGGCCTGGAAAGTCGCTCAGGACCCACGCGTCCAGAAAGTTTTCGTGGCACCGGGCAACGCCGGTACCGCCATTGAAGCCAAGTGCGAGAACGTCGCCATCGACGTTCTGGCCCTGGAGCAGTTGGCCGATTTCGCGGAGAAGAATGTCTCCCTGACCATCGTCGGCCCGGAAGTGCCGCTGGTGGCCGGTGTGGTCGACCTGTTCCGCAGCCGTGGCCTGGATTGCTTCGGCCCAACCGCCGGCGCCGCGCAGCTCGAAGGTTCGAAAGCCTTCACCAAGGATTTCCTGGCCCGCCACAAGATCCCGACTGCCGACTACCAGAACTTCACCGAGATCGAGCCGGCCCTGGCTTATCTGCGTGAAAAAGGCGCACCGATCGTGATCAAGGCCGACGGCCTGGCCGCCGGTAAAGGCGTGATCGTCGCCATGACCCTGGGCGAAGCCGAAGACGCGGTACGCGACATGTTGGCCGGCAATGCCTTCGGCGAAGCCGGTTCGCGGGTGGTGATCGAAGAGTTCCTCGACGGCGAGGAAGCCAGCTTCATCGTCATGGTCGACGGCAAGAACGTGCTGCCCATGGCCACCAGCCAGGACCACAAGCGCGTCGGCGACGCCGACACCGGGCCGAACACCGGCGGCATGGGTGCCTACTCCCCGGCGCCAGTGGTCACAGCCCAAGTGCACCAGCGGGTGATGGACCTGGTGATCTGGCCGACCGTGCGCGGCATGGCCGACGAAGGCAACGTCTACACCGGCTTCCTGTACGCCGGCTTGATGATCGACAAGGCCGGCAATCCGAAAGTCATCGAGTTCAACTGCCGCTTCGGCGACCCGGAAACCCAACCGGTGATGCTGCGTCTGCAGTCGAGCCTGGTGTTGCTGGTGGAAGCCGCCCTGGCCCAGGCCCTGGACAAGGTCGAAGCTCAATGGGATCCACGTCCGAGCGTGGGCATCGTGCTCGCGGCCGGTGGCTACCCGGGTGACTACGCCAAAGGCGCAGCCATCACCGGCCTGGACGCCGCCGCCAGCCTGGAAGGCAAAGTGTTCCACGCCGGCACTGCGCTCAAGGACGGCCAGGTGGTGACCGCCGGCGGTCGCGTGCTGTGCGCCACGGCCCTGGGCAACAGTGTCGACGCCGCCCAGCAACAAGCGTACAAACTGGCCGCCAAGATCGACTGGCCAGGCTGCTTCTACCGCAAGGACATCGGCTACCGTGCCATTGCCCGCGAGCGTGGCGAAGAACAGCAATAAGGCGGCCCTATCGCTCGGCAAGGGTCCCTGCCCTTGCCGTAGCGGCGTGCCCCCGCGCATAGTTACAACCTGGCATCAACCTACGAAGGGATTTCGCCGTGCGCTGGCTCAGGATTGCCACAGGCTTCATCGCTACACTGCTGACCCTGCTCTGCTTGAACACGGCCCTGGCCGCTCAAGGCAGTGGCTGGGCGGTATTGCTCGATGAACAGGCCAGCTTGCAGCTCAGTGACATCCGCTCCCAACGCTACGCCACACAATTCAGCCCGATCGAACTCGACAAGCTGACCGCTGCCGAACCCGACGGCGCGCTCTGGGTACGCTTCAAACTGCATCCCGATCAGCACGAACAACTGCTGCGAATCTTCGCTCCCGACCTGTCGCAGCTGAATCTGTATGTGTTCGACGGCGACCGCCTGATCGAGCAAGTGAACACCGGCACCCATCAGCCCCAGACCGAAAAAAACCTGCCCAGCAACGACTTCATGTTGCCGTTGCCGCAGAACGAGAAAACCCTCGACGTCTACCTGCGCCTGGTTTCCGACCATCAATTGCGCCCCTACATCACCCTGCAAACGGCAGTCATGGCCGCGGCCAACCAGAGCCAGACCCTGATCTACGGCGTCCTGTTCGGCTGCATGGCGATGCTGATCCTGCATAACCTCACCCGCTATGCCTACACCCGCTCCCGCAGCAGCCTGTGGCTCGCCGCCTGTGAGGTACTGCTGTCCCTGAGCCTGCTGATGCTGCTGAACCTGGCCGGCCCCTGGTTGCCGAACTGGCAGGCGCTGCAAACCCCGGGGGCTTACCTGGCGCTGTTGCTGACCGCCCCCTGCGGGCTGATGTTTGCCTACCGCTACTTCGCCCCGCTGGGCCCGCACCCGCTGAACAAGCTGCTGCTGGGCGACATCCTGCTGATCATCCTCTGCGGGCTGCTGCTGTTGTTCGTCAACACCCTGCCGCTGAACATCATCACCTACGCCCTGGTGGCGCTGGCCGGCCTGAGCATGTTGCTGGTGGGCGGTTACCACTGGCACAAGGGCTACCGCCCGGCGCGGCTGTTCGTCGCGGCCATGGTGATCTTCAACCTCGGCACCCTGGTAATTCTCCCGGCCCTGCTCGGCCTGACCCTGGTGGCGCCACAGGGTTTGATCATCACCCTGCTCAGCGTGATCTGCATCAGCGGCCTGTTGATGAGCGTCGCCCTCGGCGAGCGCCAGCGCAGCATCACCGAGAACCGCTTCAGCGTCAGCCGCGACCTGGCCGCGAGCAATGCCGAGGTCAACGCCAAGGCCGAGTTCCTGGCCAAGATCAGCCATGAAATCCGCACCCCCATGAACGGTGTGCTGGGCATGACCGAGCTGCTGCTGGGCACGCCGTTGTCGGTCAAGCAGCGCGACTACGTGCAGACCATCCACAGCGCCGGCAACGAGCTGCTGACCCTGATCAACGAGATCCTCGACATCACCAAGCTGGAGTCCGGGCAGATCGAGCTGGACGACGTGCAGTTCGACCTCAATGCGCTGA
The DNA here is from genome assembly GCF_059862355.1 of Pseudomonas sp. MF09150. Taxonomy (NCBI): domain Bacteria; kingdom Pseudomonadati; phylum Pseudomonadota; class Gammaproteobacteria; order Pseudomonadales; family Pseudomonadaceae; genus Pseudomonas; species Pseudomonas sp. MF09150. Next base: position 82,091 of record NZ_JCBCUS010000002.1, read on the forward strand.
TCGAAGACTGCCTGAGCATCTTCCGCGCCAAGGCCGAACAGCAGAATGTCGAGCTGATCAGTTTTATCCAGCCGCAAGTGCCACGGGTGATCAGCGGTGACCCGACCCGCCTGCGCCAGGCCCTGCTCAGCCTGCTGGAAAACGCCCTGAAGAAAACCGACGAAGGCGAAGTGCTGATCGTGGTCGCCCTCGATGAGCGCAGCAGCAAGCCGCGCCTGCGCATCGCCGTGCAGGACAGCGGCCAGCCGATGGACGCCGAAGAGCGCGACGCCCTGCTGCACTCGGAACTGCACAGCAAGAACTTCCTCGCCGCGACCCGCCTGGGGGGCAACCTGGGGCTGGTGATCGCGCGGCAACTGGTGCTGCTGATGCACGGCGAATTCGGCATCAAGAGCAGCGCCAACCAGGGCAGCACCCTGTGGCTGACCCTGCCCCTGGACCCGCAACGCCTGGAACACCCGACCTCGGACCTCGACGGCCCGCTGCAAGGCGCGCGGGTGCTGGTGGTGGACGACAACGACACCTGCCGCAAAGTCCTGGTGCAGCAATGCAGCGCCTGGGGCCTGAACGTGAGTGCCGTGCCGTCGGGCAAGGAAGCCCTGGCCCTGCTGCGGACCAAGGCCCACCTGCGCGATTACTTCGATGTGGTCCTGCTCGACCAGAACATGCCCGGCATGACCGGCATGCAATTGGCGGCCAAGATCAAGGAAGACCCGAGCCTGAACCACGACATCCTGCTGATCATGCTCACCGGCATCAGCAACGCGCCGAGCAAGGTCATCGCGCGCAATGCCGGGATCAAGCGCATCCTCGCCAAACCGGTGGCCGGCTACACCCTCAAGACCACCCTGGCCGACGAGCTGACCCAGCGCAACAAAGGCCTGGTTACCCCGCACTACCTGCCAGGCAACACCACGGCGCCAGCCGCGACGCCCATCACCGTGCCCAGCGATTTCCGCATCCTGGTGGCCGAAGACAACAGCATCTCGACCAAGGTCATCCGCGGCATGCTGGGCAAGCTCAACCTGCAGCCGGACACCGCCAGCAATGGCGAAGAAGCCCTGCAGGCGATGAAAGCCCAGCGCTACGACCTGGTGTTGATGGATTGCGAGATGCCGGTCCTCGACGGTTTCTCTGCCACCCAGCAACTGCGTGCCTGGGAAGTCGGCAACCAACGGGTACGCACCCCGGTGGTGGCCCTCACGGCGCACATCCTCGCCGAACACAAGGAACGCGCGCGCCAGGCCGGCATGGATGGGCACATGGCCAAGCCGGTGGAGCTCTCGCAATTGCGCGAACTGATCGAGCACTGGGTCGCCCAGCGCGACCAGCACAATCGCAGCGCCGAGCCTGCCAGCTGAGCCGACAGACTGCGCGGCGCCTGTTAAACTCGCGCTCGCCCTCCTTCGCTGCGAGCTTCCACCATGCTCCACGTGCTGTTCAGCGTTTACCTGAAGATGCTGGTGCTCTATAGCCCCTTCTTCGTCCTGTCCTGCTTTATCAGCCTGACCCGTGGTTACTCCAGCAAGGAGCGGCGGCGCCTGGCCTGGAAGGTGGCCCTGGCGACCCTGGTCTCCAGCGTGCTACTGTACCTGTTCGGACGCGTGATCTTCAGTGTGTTCGGGATTACCGTCGACGCCTTTCGCATCGGCGCCGGCAGCGTGCTGTTCATCTCGGCGCTGGGCATGGCCCAGGGCAAGTCCGCGGTGCAGACCGACAACGTGCAACAGGACGTGACCATCGTCCCGCTGACCATCCCCCTGACCGTAGGCCCCGGCACCATCGGTGCGTTGCTGGTGATGGGGGTCAGCCAGCCGCACTGGGACGACAAACTCACCGCCATCCTCAGCATCGCCCTGGCCAGCTTTACCGTCGGCGTGGTGCTCTACCTGTCAAACCGCATCGAACGCATTCTCGGTGAGCAAGGCTTGCAGATCGTCAGCCGGCTTATGGGGCTGTTCGTGTGCGCCCTGGCGGCGCAGATCATCTTCACCGGGGTTCGCGGCTACCTGGTGCCATAGCGCCCTCATGCAATCACAGGCAATGGAATGCACATGCTTCAGAGACCTCGCAGCAAGGACTCCACCTCGACGCGCCAGCCCTTTGTGACGCGGCCACGATCGCTGCTGGCGGCCTGCCTGCTGATGCTGATGGCAGCGCCGGGCTTCGCCGCCGACCCGGCACACCCCGCCGCCAAGGCCAAGCTCGATTACCTCAGCGGCTACAGCGAACAGTTTGGCGACTTCCAGGTGTTTCGCGGCAAGTCGTCCATCAGCACCCTGGAAATCACCTACAAGGGCCGGCCCTATCGGCCGCTGAACGCCTGGCAGATCACCGATGTGCGCCCCACCGGCGCGATCCAGAATGGCCAGCCGGTGCTGCTGGCGACCACCATCGAATGGATGGGCGTCGGCACGGTGGTGATCGCGGTGCAGAACGACACGCCCCTGGCACGCATCCTCAGCCCGGTGAAAAGCCGCGACGAACCCGACTGGGGCCAGGCCCAAGCCGGGCGCAGCGACCTGTTGCTGTTTCCCGAGGGCGCACGGGCCTTTGTGCCCTCGACCGGACAGGTCCTGTGGTTTGACGAGCGCCTGCCGGGCTGGGGTTTTTCCCACTACGGGATGCTGGTCTCGGTGGCGCCGGATAACCGCAGCGCGGCGTTCCTGGCCAAGGAGGGCTTGCTGCTCAGCTCGACGGAGAAAGGCGTCTACGCCCAACTGCCGATCAGCAAGGAGCTGAACCTGAGCCAACTCTGGCCGCTGTACGAAGAAGCCAGCGCCCGCGCCCGCAAAGCCCTGGACGAAGGCCGGCGCATCGACCAGAGGCGCCTGCAACGCGCCCTCGAAGTGGAGTGGGTGGGCCGGCAATTCAGCTGGCAGCAGGTACAAGGGACCTGGCAACTCAAGGGCCTGGGCCTGACCTCCAGCCCTCTCAAGACGGAGCACTGAGTGATGCCGACTTGCCTATTGCAACGCCTGCTTCAGCTAGCCTGCAGCGTACTGCTGGCCAGTTGTGTCAGCCACAGCAGCGAGCAGCCCAGCGATATTCGCAGCGAAGACGCCAAGGCCGCCGACGCGGTGCTGGAGCTTGAGGTGACCTTTGCCCAGGCGCCGGACTACAAGCCCGATACCTCGGGGCCTTACGCGCCCAGCCGCTACGTGAAGATCGAGGGTTACCCGAACATCGAAATTCCGTTCTACCAGAAGGGCATCGGCTTCGAGCTGGGTGTGCTCGGCGACCCTCGGGCGCTGCTGGCCTTGCCCTACCCGTCACCCAAAACCGATTCCTCGACCCGTTCGCTGCGGGTCATGGGCCAGCGCCTGGACAGCACCCGTTATCGCTTTGTGGTGCTGCCACTGTCCGGCTGGAAAAGCCTCAACAGCTTCGAGGTGGCCTTTGCCCACAACGGCAGGCGCGAGGCCATGGCCTTCACCTACACCACCAAGGCCGCGTGCGATAACAGCTTTGCGGTGACCACCCCGACCTACGGCTTTGCCATGTCGGTGGCGGCACGCTTCCCCGGCGGCGCCCAGGGTTGCCTCAAGCCCTGCGATGCACGCCCCGGCTACCCCGGGCACTGCGCCTACTACTCCGGCTTCTTGCTGGTGCCGAGCCTATAGAGCAGCCCATGCCTCTCCTGATGGATCAAGGAACCTCAATGCCTTACAGCGCCGACATGGCTTTTATCCAGGAACAGTGGCGGGATGAAGCCTACCCTCGGGAAAACAGCCTGACCCTGGGCAATGGCTTTTACTGCCTGTTCGACCTGCCTGATCAACACCCGCACCTGACCAACAAGGTGTGGCTGCCGGCCCTGGATTACCGTGCCCAGGAAACCTGCGATTGCCTGGCGACCCTGGGCATCGCAGCCGACGGCCCGCAGCCGTTTCAGGCCAGGGGCGGTGAATGCGCCGCCTATGGTGGCGATGGTTTTGTGGCGTTGCAGGACAAGGAATCGGGTCGACTGATCTGGTTGCTGGTCTTGCGTGACACCAACCCCTTCAGCCGGATTGAAATCCGTGAGGGGTCGGTGCATGCCCACTCCACCTGCGGCGTCATCGCCCGGATCCCTGTCGACCGCCCCGACCAATTGACCCTGGCCTGGCCCAACGACTGAACGCGCGGCCGGCTCACGCTCCAGGCAATAAACACACCGTCCCATGGAAGAACCGCGTTTGATCAAGTTTCTGACAAGCACCCTGCTGCTGACCCTCGCCCTGTCCGGGCCGGCCCTGGCCCAACTGACTCCCGCGCAGCAAAACGCCCGGGACAAGGGCATTGCCCTGTACAAGCAAAGTGACTGGTACGACTCGCAGCCGCTGCTGAAAACCGCCGCCGAAGCCGGTGATGCGCAAGCCCAGTACTACCTGGGCGAAGCCCTGCGCCTGAGCAACCGCTACAGCACGCCAGACGCCCGCAAATGGTATGAAGCGGCGGCGCGCCAAGGCCATCTGTACGCCATGCTGCGCCTGGGCAACGCCGATGACTTTTGCAAATACCTGGGCGACTGCGACGGCGAAAACGACATGCAATGGCGCAAGGTCGCCACCGAGCAGGCCTATGCCCGTGCACAACAGGGCGATACCGAGGCCATGACCGTGCTGTTTATCACGCGCCATGACCTGGGCTGGCTGCAAATGGCCGCCGAGGCCGGGGACAGCCGCGCGCAGGAGTGGCTGGCGGGGATCTACAAGGATGGCGGTGGCTGGTACGTGATTCCCGCCCTGGGCGAAATGGCTGCCCGCAAGTGGTACAAGGCCTCGGCCGAGGGCGGCAACCCCAAGGGCATGTTCCTGTATGCCAGCCTGCTGTACGACAACAACGGCGACACCCGGGAAATCGGCCACTGGCTCGAACAGGCCGCCGAGGGTGGACACATCGACTCGGTGGCCACCTATGCCAGCGAATTGTCCGACCAGCCCAACCGCTTCGGCCATCCCCATGACCTGGTCAAGGCCTACGGCCTGACGTACCTGGTGGCCCACCTGGAAGGCGGCGGCAACTCGCCCCGGGAAGCCAAGCTGACCCTGGATGAAATCGCTGCGAAGATGACCCCGGCGCAAATCGAGCAAGGCCTGGCATTTGCCAAGGGCTGGGAAAAAACCCACCCGCCACTGTCCTACTACGACCCGATTTATGGCTACTGAACCCCGGCCCGGAGCACCCGCCGCCATGTCCACCCTGACCCGCCCCGTCGCCATCGACCGTCTGAGCCGGCAGCGCCTGCTGACCCTCGACCCGTGCGCTCGCGCCGAGCTGCTGCTGGACTGGTGGGGCCTGGCTGACGAGCATCCCGAGTTTGCCGGGCTGCCGCCCACACTGCGCCAGCTGATGTTCGACCACCCCGAGCCACCCGCAGATGCGCAGGACCGGTGCTACGACCCATTACTGCTGCTCGCCCTGCGCGCGCAATACCACGGCGTCACCAACGGCTACCTGAGCCGCTGCCAGGCAGAAGCCGGGGGCGCAGAGCATCGGGTCGAGGGGCCCGTCGAGCCGTTGCTGGCCTGCCCCTGCTGCGGTTACCTGACCCTGGGCGCACGGGCCGAGTATGAAATCTGCGACCTGTGCCATTGGGAAGATGACGGCAGCCAGGCACCGGATGTGTACAGCGGGCCGAACCACATGACCCTGGCCCAGGCCCGGGACCACTTCGCCCGCCACCAGGGAGAGCTGACCCTGGACAAATGGCCGCGAGCCCTTGAGGCCCACCCATGATCCCTGCGCAACTGGCTGCCCTGATCGAAGCCCAACCCGACCACCGCTCCCGCACCGATATCGCCAGGGCGACCCAGGCGCTGAACCGACTGGGCATCGCCCTCGACAGCGAATTTGCCCAGATCTACCTGGCCTGCCACCCCGGCGACTTCGAAAGCCGGGCCAGCTACGAAATGATTTCCGACATCGCCGAGCCCACCGAACAAATCCTCATGGGCACCGAGTTCATTCACGAGGTGTGGGAGCTGCCGCAGAACTTCGTCGCCTTCACTTCGCTACAAGGCGAAGGCGGCTACCTGCTGGACAAAGACAGCGGCGGCGTCTGGGACTTCGACCTGGCCCACTGGGAAGACTTCACCGCCGGCCGTATCCCGGCCAGATGGAGCGGTTTCTTTGAATTCATCACCTGGCTGCTGACGGCCGAAGCAGAGGAAGACTAAAACCGCCGCCCTGGGATGAGCGGCCGGTTCTACTCAGGGTCCGTCAGCTTGCGATACGCCACTGCAAATGGGCCACGCTGACGAAGTGAATCAAATCCTGATCGCCCCTACCCCGGACACTGGGCAATCAAGACGTTGGCCGGGCACCTCTCTGTGGCGAGGGAGCTTGCTCCCGCTGGGCCGGGCTGGCGCTCCAGCGCGAAGCGGCCCCAAAGCAGGCAACGCGTGCATTCAGGCAGAACCGGCCGGCAGGGTTTACGGCTGCTGCGCAGCCGAGCGGGAGCAAGCTCCCTCGCCACGGGGGGTCACCTGTAGCCGCTTTTAGCGTGTAGCTTTCAGCTGCTTTTATACCAACGCGGCGTATAGACCCACTCGCCGCCCCCTGCCTTGGGGAAGGTGCAGGTCGTCGACGATCCCACCAACACCATGGTCCGCATATCCACCTGCTCCGGCGTCAATTCGTCCAGGGTGATGACGCGCAGGGTCTGGCCCGGCCGGCCAATATCGCGCCCCAGCACCACCGGCGTTTGCGGGGTCCGGTGCTCGCGCACGATCTCCAGCGCTCGCCCCAATTGCCAGGGTCGCGAACGGGAGATCGGGTTGTAGAAGGCCAATGCCAGATCGGCCTCGCACGCCAGGTCCAGGCGTTTCTCAATGATCGCCCACGGCTTGAGGTTGTCCGACAGCGACAGCACGCAGAAGTCATGCCCCAACGGCGCCCCCGCCTGAGCGGCGGTGGCCAGGGAGGCTGAAACCCCCGGCAGCATTTCCAGCTCGACGTTGTGCCAGGCCGGGTCCGCAGACTCGTGCAGCGCCTCCAGCACCGCCGCCGCCATGGCAAACACACCCGGGTCGCCGGACGACACCACCACCACTGAGCGGCCCTGGGCTGCCAGTTCGAAAGCGTGGCGGGCGCGCTGCATTTCTTCGCGGTTGTCGGTGCAGTGCATGACCTGATCGGCACGGAACGGCCCGGCCATGCGCACATAGGTTTCGTAGCCGAGAATGTCATTGGCTCGTGCCAGTTCGGCCTTCACCGCCGGCACCATCAACTCGGCCGCACCCGGGCCCAGGCCGATCACCGCCAGCCGCCCGCGAGGACGGCCGATCTGCTCGGGGTCCAGCGGCTGGTTGGCGACGGCGATGGCAATCCCAGCGCCAACGGCCAGTGGCGGCAACAGTTGCGGCACCGCATTTTGTGCCAGCGCACTGACACTCTCTGCCGCTGGGGCAAACCGCAGGGGCACGCCCAGTTCAAGGGCCGCCTCGCGCAAGGACGGGCAGGCCATGTCGCTGTCCGCGGCCAGCAGGCAGGCCACGGACTGCACGGCGATTCGCGCCTGGTGCAGCGCCTGGCGAATCTGCAGCGCCAGGTCTTCATGCCCCTGGCTGCTGCACGCCACCAGCACACAGCGCGGGTAGATCAGCAGTTCATTGGCCGCCGGCTCGCGCTCGGCCGAGCCCACATGAATGCTCAGCCGCGCTTGCTGATCTTCGGGCAACCGGGCCTCGGCGAGCCACGGCGCGGCACCTTCGATGCGCACGCTTTCACCGCCCAGCAGGTCGGAAACAAAGCGTTTGCCCAGCTCCAGGTCCCCCAGGGCATAGCCGCTGGGCGGGTTCAGCAGGCAGGTGCCAAAACGCAGTTCGCCGCTGGTGGTGATGGCCGCTGCCACGCCCAGTCCGGCGGCGATTTCCCGCGCCAGCACATTGACCCCGCCCAGGCCACCGAGCAGCGGCACCACTGCGCTGCCGTCTTCGGCGACGGCCAGCACCGGCGGCTCGGCGCCTTTTTCCAGCAGCAGCGGGGCCAGGGTGCGGATTACGATACCGGCCGCACACAGGGCAATGATCGGCGTGTCCTGTTGATACAACTGACGCAGGGTCGCGCCGAAATCCTGGTACGGACGGTCCGCGCCTTCAACCCGTTCGGCCAGGCCGTGGATCAGCGCGTCCGGGTACAGCTGCTGGATTCTGCGGGCGGTCGCGAGGCTGCCCTGGCCGAGGATGACGATGGCCGGTGTTGAACGGGCCATCAACCTTGCCACCTTTCGCCGGGAACGATGATCAGCGAGAAGTACGGCGACGACATCGGCACCACCTCATCCAGGGGCACGATTTTCTGGTTGGCCATGGTCGCGCGCTCGACGTACAGCGCACGCTCTGCCAGACCCAGTTCTTCCAGGACCTGGCGCACCTTGGGGAAGTTGCGTCCCAACTTCATCACCACCGCCGCATCGGCATCGGCCAGGCGCCGCTTGAGCTCGTCATGGGGCAGCACGCCGGAAAGCACCGACAGGCTCTGGTTGCGGTACACCAGCGGCGCCCCCAGCACCGAGGCCCCACCCAGCATCGAGCACACGCCCGGCACCACTTCGGCCTGGTAGCGCTCGGCCAGACGGTCGTGCAGGTACATGTAGGAGCCGTAGAAGAACGGGTCGCCCTCGCAGATCACCGCCACGTCGCGCCCGGCATCCAGGTGCAGGGCCAGGTCCTGGGCGGCGCTGTCGTAGAAATCGCTGATCACCTGCTCGTAGGACAGCGGCGCCTCCAGCACTTCGGTGGTCACCGGGTACACCAGGGGCATCAGGGTCTGGGCCGATTGCAGGTGGGCTTCGATGATGCCGAAGGCGTTGCCCTTTTTGCCCTTGGCCACGAAATACGCCACCACCGGCGCTTCACGCAGCAGGCGCAGGGCTTTGACGGTAATCAGTTCCGGGTCACCGGGGCCCACGCCAAGGCCGATCAAACGTCCAGGTTGCTGCATTATTCGACCTCCGTGGCCAGGGCATTGACCGCTGCGGCGGCCATGGCGCTACCGCCCAGGCGGCCCTGCATGATGACAAAGGGCACGCCCCGGCTGTCGGCAGCGAGCATCGCCTTGGACTCGGCAGCGCCGACAAAACCCACCGGGAAGCCGAGGATCAGCGCCGGTTTCGGGGCCCCGGCGTCGAGCATTTCCAACAGGTAGAACAAAGCGGTGGGGGCATTGCCGATCACCACCACACTGCCCTCCAGGTGCGGGCGCCACAGCTCCAGGGCTGCCGCCGAACGGGTGTTGCCCAGCTCGCGGGCCAGCTCCGGCACGCTGTCGTCGCGCAGGGTGCAGATCACCTGATTGTTGGCCGGCAGCCGAGCGCGGGTCACGCCCTCGGAAACCATCCGCGCATCACACAGAATCGGCGCGCCAGCGGCCAGGGCATCACGCCCGGCCTTGCCGGCGCCCTCGGAAAACTCCAGGCCGTCGATGGCGTCGACCATGCCGCAGGCGTGGATCACCCGCACCGCGAGTTTTTCCAGGTCGGCCGGAATTCGGTCGAGCCGAGCCTCCGCGCGAATAATGGCGAAGGAGTTGCGATAGATCTCCTGACCGTCGCGGATGTAATCAAGCATCAAGGTTGCTCCGTGGGCGGGCGTCGAGCAATGCGCCTACCGCTTCAATAGAAAGGTTGCGTGCGTGCAGGGCGCCGAAACCCGGCTGCCCTGCATCGCGTAAATAGAGGTCGTAGCGGCCGGGGCCGACGGCCAGCAAAGTGGCCGGCGCAACATGGGCGCAGGCGCAGGAACGAGGGCAACCGGACAGGTGCACCTCCAGGGTCCGGGCATGGCGTTGCAGCAGTGCGGCCAGTTGCAGGGCGTCGCCCTTGGTATCGGACAGGCCCTTGCCACAGCCGCTGGAACCGGTGCAGGCCACCAGGTGTGCCAGGGCTCGGTCCGCCGAACACAGCAGCCCCAGTTGCTCCAGGCGCCGACAGACCTCGGGCCCATCTTCGGCCCGGACATTGGGCAGCAACAGGCTCTGCCAGGGGCTGAAACGCAGATTGCCATCCCCCCATTCACTGGCCAGTCGGGCGGCGCCCCGCAACAGAGTGGGGTCGAGCCGGCCCAGTGGGGTCACCGCGCCGACATACACCCGTCCGCCGCCGACCTGGGGGTGGCTGCCGATGTGCAAACCGGCTGGGGTCGTCGGGCGAGCCCAGGCCTCGATTTCGAGCAGCGGCAGGTCCAGACGCGCCAGTAACTCGGCCGCCGAATAGTCGGCCAGCAGATGGCGCATGCGCGTCTGCTCCGGACGCGCCAGGTCAAGAAACAGCTCCAGCACCGCCACCAGCAATGGGTGCCCATGCTCCAGCGCCACCGCGCCCAGGGGCGGGTCCACCGGGCAGCCGGCCAGGCCGAACGCCAGGCACGGGCCATCGACCCCGGCGAACGCCGAGAGCCACAGGTCGTGGTGATGGTCGAGCATGGCCAGGGCTTCGCCGCCGTCCAGCTGCACGGCGAACTTGGCCGACAGTTGGTGGAAGCGCGGGTGGTTTTGCAAGGTGCCGAGTATCTGCGCGGCCAGCGGGCGGGTGTCGATCAGCATCTGCGGGTCGATACCGGCCGTCGGGCTGAGCATCAGGTTGCGTACATCGTCGCCGGCGGCGGTGCTGGGACCGAGGCCGGCGGCCAGCAGTTCGGCGATCAGCGCCGACTGTTGCTCGCCAATGCCGCGGATTTGCAGGTTGGCGCGGTTGGTGGCCTCGATCACCCCGCCGGCATAGCGCTCGGCCGCCTGGGCCACGGCCACGGCCTGGGCCGCGCTGATGGCGCCGCCGGCCAGCTTGATGCGGCAGATCCCGCCGTCCAGCGCCGGGACAATACGCAGCAACCCCGGGCAGGCCGAGGGGCGTAAGGCAGTGGACATCGGGCGTTGATTCAAAGGGGCAACCGGCTGGTGGGAAAGGCGCTTAGCGGGCGAAGGCGCGGTATTATGCCTGCTTTGTCCGAAGGCATGAAAAGCCTGCCCGTCGGATCTTCCAGTTTCAAGCGCTTTGCTTTTGAGGAATATAGATGTCGCCCTGGCTGACGGTAGTGGGAATCGGTGAAGACGGCTTCAAGGGACTGGGCAAAAATGCCCGTCGGGCCCTGATGGGTGCTTCGCGGATTGTGGGCGGCCAGCGGCAACTGGATTTATTGCCGGTGTGCATCCGTGGCGAACGCCAGCTGTGGCCCAGCCCGTTTTCCCTGGAGCCGGTGCTCGGCCGGCACGGCGACGCAGTGTGCGTGCTGGCCAGCGGCGACCCGATGCTGTTCGGCGTCGGCGCCAGCCTGGCGCGCCAGGTGGCCGAGGGCGAAATGCAGGTGCTGCCCGCGCCCTCTTCCTACTCCCTGGCCGCTGCCCGCCTGGGCTGGCCGTTGCAAGAGCTGGTGACCCTGTCGGTGGTGGCACGCCCGGTGGCCGCCCTCAGTGCCCAGCTGTTCAGCGGCGTGCGCCTGCTGGTGTTGAGCAACGACGGCCAGAGCCCGGCGGCGGTTGCTCGCTTATTGCGCGAGCGGGGCTTTGGCCCCAGCCGCGTCAGCGTCTTCGAGCACCTGGGAGGCGAGGCCGAACGGCGGATCGACGGCATCGCCAACCAGTGGAACGATACGCCCCACGCCGACCTCAATCTGCTGGCCATCGAATGCCTCGCCGAACCCGGCACACCGCGCCTGTCACGCTTGGCCGGGCTGCCCGACGACGCCTTTGCCCATGACGGGCAACTGACCAAACGCGATGTCCGCGCCATTACCCTCGCCCGCCTGGCACCGGTGCCCGGCGAACTGCTGTGGGACGTGGGCGCCGGCAGCGGCTCGATCGGTATCGAGTGGATGCGCGCCCACCCCAGCTGCCGGGCCCTGGCCATCGAGGCCGATGCCGGGCGCCAGCAACTGATCGAACACAACCGTGACGCCCTGGGCGTGCCCGGCCTGCAACTGATTCGCGGCAGCGCGCCCCAGGCCCTGGCCGGGCTGGAGCGCCCGGATGCGATTTTCATCGGTGGCGGCGTTACCCGCGAGGGTGTGCTGCAAACCTGCTGGGAGCAGCTCAAGCCCGGCGGCCGGCTGATCGCCAATGCCGTGACCCTGCAAAGCGAAATGACCCTGATGGCCTGGCGCGAACGCCATGGCGGCGAGTTGACCCGAATCCACATCGCCCAGGCCCAACCCCTGGGCGACTTCGACACCTGGCGCCAGGCACTGCCGATCACCCTGCTCGACCTCGGCAAACCGCTATGAGCCAGCATTCCCCACGCGCAACAGCCTGCGTCCGGCCACAGCCGGGAGCGCTCGATGCGTGACGAAACCGCCGAACAGCCCGCGCCCCTGCGCAGTGGCCTGACCACCGGCAGCTGTGCCACGGCCACCAGCCTCGCGGCGGCGCGCCTGCTGCTCAGTGGCGTGGACGCCGATGCGGTGCAGATCACCCTGCCCAAGGGCAAGCAGGTGCAGATGCGCCTGGAGTTCTGCCGCCTCAATGCCGACGGCGCCGAGGCCGGCACCATCAAGGACGCCGGCGACGACCCCGACGTGACCCACGGTGCCCTGCTCTACTCCCGGGTGCGCCTGGCCCCGGAGCCGGGGATCCGCTTTATCGCCGGCAACGGCGTGGGCACCGTGACTCGCCCGGGGCTGGTGCTAGGGGTCGGCGAACCGGCGATCAACCCGGTGCCGCGCAAGATGATCAGCGATCACCTGAGCCAGTTGGCGCTGGAACAACGCTACGGCGGCGGCTTCGAGGTCACGGTGAATGTCGAGGGCGGCGAGGCCCTGGCCCTGAAGACCATGAACCCGCGCCTGGGCATTCTCGGAGGGCTGTCGATCCTCGGCACCAGCGGCATCGTGCGGCCGTTCTCCTGCGCGGCCTATATCGCCTCGATCCACCAGGGCATCGATGTCGCCACCCATAACGGCTACCAGCACATCGCCGCCTGCACCGGCAACGCCAGTGAAGACACTATGCGCCGGGTCTACGACCTGCCGGAAATCGCCCTGATCGAGATGGGCGATTTTGTCGGCGCGGTGCTCAAGCACCTGCGCAAAGTGCCTGTGGATAAACTCAGCCTGTGCGGCGGCTTCGGCAAGATCAGCAAACTGGCCGCCGGGCACATGGACCTGCACAGCCGCCATTCAAGCATCGACCTGCCGCAACTGGCGGCCTGGGCGGCGGCCATTGGCGCCGACGGGGCCTTGCAACAGGCCATCATCGAGGCCAACACCAGCCAGCAGGCCTTGGCCCTGGCCAGCGCCGCCGGTATCGCCCTGGGTGACGCGGTGTGCCAGCACGCCCTGGCGTTTGCCCGCAGCGTGGTGCCGGCCCAGGTGCAGGTCGAGGTGTTTGCCATTGATCGCCAGGGCGGCATTGTCGGCCGGGCCGGAGCCTTCCAATGAAACGTATTTTGCTGTTGGGCGGCGTGACCGAAGCCCTGGCCATCGCCCGCACCCTGGGCCCGGCGCACATCTACAGCCTGGCCGGGGTCGGCCGGGTGCCCACCGACCTCGACTGCCAGGTGCGGGTCGGCGGCTACGGTGGCGCCGAAGGGCTGGCACGGTTTATCCAGGAACAAGGCATCGACCTGCTGCTGGACGCCACTCACCCCTACGCCGCGCAAATCAGCCACAACGCGGTCCAGGCCGCGCGCCACAGCGCCATTCCATGCTGGGCCCTGCGCCGTCCGGCCTGGCAACCGCAGCCTGCAGACGACTGGCGGGAAGTCACTGACTGGGACGAGTTGGTCGAGGCCCTGCGCCCGTTCCAGCGCCCACTGTTCACCCTGGGCCGCGAACCCTTGCAGCATCTGGATGAGATCCCCGAGGGGCAGTTCTGGACCCTGCGCGCCCTCGACGCCTACCCCGGCAACTCGCGCTGCGAGGTCATAGGCGCCCGTGGACCGTTCCAACTGGACGCCGAGCGCGAGCTGTTCGAGCAACGCCGAATCGATGTGCTGATCAGCAAAAACAGCGGCAGCAGCGCCACCGAGCCCAAGCTGGAAGTGGCCCGCGAACGTCGGATACCGGTGCTGGTGCTCAAGCGCCCGGCGCTGCCCGAGGCCGACCGCTGCTTTACCTCCGTGGCCGAGCTACTGCTGGCGTTGAGCGATTAGCCTCACGCCTGACAAACAATAAAGCTCCGGCCCACAGCCCCTTGGGATTCCCCTGACAGCTTTAAAAAAGCCGACGCTTTAACGTTCCTTGCACAGCCAGATCGACGGCCATGGCCGCCTCCCCGAAGGGCCGGTCGTCGCCTCGCGAGCTGGTCACCTGGCAAATGACTTGCCAGGACGTATCCCAAGGAATACAGTCGCCATGCTTATCTTTGAACAGACCCCAGTGTTTGTCCGCTGGCTCCAGGCCTTGAGAGACTCCACTGTCAGGGCTCGGGTACTGGCCAGGGTAAGGGCCGCGCAGCTTGGTTATTTCGGAGACTGCGAAGCCGTCGGCGGGGGCGTCTACGAAATGCGCATCCATCGCGGGCCCGGGTACCGGGTGTACTTTTCCCGGCGCGGCAAGGTGATCTACCTGTTGCTGGCAGGTGGCGACAAAACCACCCAGCCGCGCGATATCCAACGTGCCAGGCAGTTGGCACATGACCTCAAGAGCGAGGACTGAACCATGAACCACCCACTGATCCCTTTCGACGCCGCCGAGCACCTCAAAACACCCGAAGACATGGTGGCCTACCTCGACGCCTGCTTCGAGGAAGACAGCGGCGACGGCGTGCTGATTCGCGCGGCCCTGAACGACATCGCCCGCGCCCGTGGCATGACCCAGATCGCCCGCGACACCGGCCTGGGCCGTGAAAGCCTGTACAAGGCGCTGGGCAGCCAGGGCAATCCCGAGTTCGCGACTATCATCAAGGTGATGAAGGCCCTGGGCCTCAAGCTGCACGCCAGCACTGCCTGAGCCGCGCTGCGACACCACACCGCACACGGCTTTTTTACTTATGCCCGGCGATCAGGCTAAATACCCGCCTGATCGCTCAACCCGACGGATCGTCCATCATGTCCCGACAACGGCTCGCATTTGCCTGGATCGCCTGCTTCGCAGTGCTGTTCAACATGCTTGCCATGCCGCTTTCCGGGGCCATGCCGCGGGATGACCAGGGCGCTACCGAGCAACTGCTGTGGGGCAGCTTCTGTTCTTCGACCGGCATCAAGCTGGTGGCGATCTCCCTGGGCAAGCTCGAGCAAAAAGCCCCGCAGAACGACGATCACTCCAACATGCAGCATTGCTGGTGCTGCTCGGGCTCAGCGCCCCTGATGGCCATGCCCGGGCATGTGCCGCAGCCGTATTTCGCACGCTACGCCACCCACGGCAGCCTGCCGCCCACCCTGATCGACACCCCCACGCCGCGCCAGCAATGGCCGAGCCTGAACCCCGGTGCACCGCCCCTGGCGTGATTCCTTTCGCAAGTGACCTGCGTTTTTGAATCACCCTGGAGAATTGCCATGTTCAAACCATCCCTGGTCAAGCAAGCCCTGCTGCTGGCCGCTGTACTGCTACCTGCCTGTTTCGCCAATGCCCATGAATACAAGGCCAGCGAGATTCAGATTGCCCACCCCTGGTCCCAGGAGCTGCCGCCGAACGCGCCGACCGTTGCGGCGTACTTCGTGCTGCACAACACCGGCAGCACGGCCGACACCCTGCTCAGCGTCGACACACCGATTGCCGGCAAAGCCGAGCTGCATGAACACGTGATGCAGGGCGACCTGATGAAAATGCAGCAAGTGCCGAAGGTGGCCGTTGCCCCGGGTGCCGAGGTCAGCTTCGCGCCCATGGCCTACCACGTGATGCTGCTGGAGCTTAAAGACCGCAGCCTGCTGAGCGACGGCAAACGCTTCCCGCTGACCCTGCACTTCGAGAAGGCCGGTGACGTAACGGTCGAGGTCGCGGTGCAGAAGCAGGCGCCCGACAACATGGCCGAGCACAAGCACGCCCAGTAATCACTGACCCGCGCTGTTCGTGAACGCCCTGCGCCCGCCCGGCGCCAGGCGATCCGTGCCGCCTCGCCACTCGATAAAAGTGCGTCGCGGTAGCTGGATCAGCCTGTTCGCCATGCTGATGATCTTTATCGGTCCGCTGATTTCCCAAGCGATGCCGATGGATCAGGCCATGCCGATGAACATGTCCATGTCGATGGACATGCACAGCGGCGAACCCGGCTGCCACGGCGAAACCCAACCCAGCGCGCAACCAGGCAAGACCCAGAGCGAGCACCATGGGCTCTGGGAAAAATGCGGCTATTGCAGCCTGTTGTTCAACTGCCCGGCGCTGCCCGGCGGGTTGTCGTTCAGCATCGCGGCGACACCCCTCAACACCCCCTTTGTCAGCCCCTCCCCGCGCCTGGGTCATGCCCGGCAGACCGTGTTCCCCGGCGCCCTGACCCGCGCCCCGCCCGCCATCCGCTAGGCCCCTTGCTTCTCTCCCACGGCCGACTGTCGCCCCCAGTCACAGGCACTCGGCCGTGTCGTTTGTGCCTATTGATGGAACATTTATGTTTTCTGCCAACACTCGCCTGGGCGCCGCCCAGGCATGCAACACCTTTGCCCTGAAACCGTCCCGTGTGCGGTTCAACTGCGCCATCAGCGTCATGTGCGGGGCGCTGCTCGCCCCCTTGGTCATGGCCGCCGAGCCTGCCGAGGACCTGCACCAGCACCCGCATCCGCAAGAGCTCACACCCACGGTAATTACCGCCATTGCCCCCAGCTCGCCGCTGACCGTGGTCACCAACCCCAAGGACCCGCGTCAGCCAGTGCCGGCCAGCGATGGTGGCGACTACCTGAAGACCATTCCCGGCTTTGCCCTGGTGCGCAACGGCGGCACCAATGGCGACCCGGTGCTGCGCGGGATGTTTGGTTCGCGGCTGAACATACTGACCAATGGCGGCATGATGCTCGGCGCCTGCCCCGGGCGCATGGACGCTCCGACCTCCTACATTTCCCCCGAGACCTACGACAAGCTGACCGTGATCAAAGGCCCGCAAACCGTGCTCTGGGGCCCGGGCGCATCGGCCGGGACCGTGTTGTTCGAGCGTGAGCCCGAGCATTTCGGCGAACTGGGCACCCGGGTCAATGCCAGCCTGCTGGCCGGCTCCAACGGTCGTTTCGACAAAGTGCTGGATGCCGCTGCCGGTGGCCCGCTGGGCTATGTCAGGGTGATCGGCAACACCGCCCACGCCGACGATTACAAAGACGGCAACAACGACACCGTGGCCTCGCGCTACGACAAGTGGAACGGCGATGTGGCCCTGGGCTGGACCCCGGACGCCGACACCCTGCTGGAGCTGACCGCCGGCAAGGGCGACGGCGAGGCTCGCTACGCCGGACGCGGCATGGACGGTTCGCAGTTCAAGCGCGAAAGCCTGGGGCTGCGCTTCGAGAAGTCCAACCTCGGCGAAGTGCTGGACAAGGTCGAGGCCCAGGTCTACTACAACTACGCCGACCACGTGATGGACAACTACAGCCTGCGCACGCCGTCGGGCACCGGGATGATGGCCGGGCCCATGGCGTCCAACGTCGATCGCCGGACCCTCGGCGCGCGGATCAAGGCCACCTGGCGCTGGGCCGATGTGCAGCTGATCAGCGGCCTGGATGCACAGACCAACGAACACCGCCAACGCGCCAGCAGCGGCGTCGACACCTACAAGCAACTGCCCCGCGAGAAGGACGCCGACTTCCACAACTATGGAGTCTTCAGTGAGCTGACCTGGTACGCCGCCGACCGTGATCGCCTGATCAGCGGCGCGCGCCTGGACCGCGCCTCGGCCAAGGACTATCGCCAGCGCCTCACCAGCAACATGATGAGCCGCCCCAACCCCACCGCCGACAACACCCGCGCCGACACCCTGCCCAGCGGCTTTGTGCGTTACGAGCATGATCTGGCCGACAGCCCCACCACCCTGTACGCCGGCCTTGGCCATACCCAGCGTTTCCCGGATTACTGGGAGCTGTTTTCGCCCAATACCGGCCCTGCCGGTTCGGTCAACGCCTTCGATTCGATCAAGCCGGAGAAAACCACCCAGCTTGATTTCGGCCTGCAATACAAAAGCGAAGACTTGGAGGCCTGGGCCTCGGGCTATGTCGGTCAAATCCGCGACTACATCCTGTTCAACTACCGCCCGGGAATGATGGGCACCACCTCCCAGGCCGAGAACATCGACGCCCGGATCATGGGCGGCGAACTGGGGGCGGCCTACAAGCTGACCTCCAACTGGAAGGCCGACGCCACCCTGGCCTACGCCTGGGGCAAGAACAGCAGCGATGGCAAGGCCCTGCCGCAAATGCCCCCGCTCGACGCCCGCATGGGCCTGACCTACAGCCAGGATCAGTGGAGCGCCGGCGCCTTGTGGCGGGTGGTCGCGGCGCAGAACCGCATCGACCAGAACAAGGGCAACGTGGTCGGCAAGGACTTCGACAAGAGCGGCGGCTTCGGCGTGTTCTCGCTCAACGGCGCCTACCGCATCAACAAGAACCTGAAACTCAGCAGCGGCGTCGACAACCTGTTCGGCAAAGCCTACGCCGAGCACTTGAACCTGGCCGGCAATGCCGGGTTCGGCTATCCGGCCAATGACCCGCAAGCCATCAACGAACCGGGACGCACGCTCTGGACCAAGGTCGACCTGAGCTTCTGACCCCATAGCCGCTGCCGCCAGGCTGCGTTGGGGATGAGCGAGTGAATCCGCCCAGACCAGCGCAGCCTCGTGCCTCGGCAGCGGCTACAGAGCATGACTGGCAGCAACAGCTGCCCCTACAACAACAGATCCACTGCCGTGCGGAGCCTTATTCGATGACTCAACCCAAGGTGTCTTTCTACAACCTGGCCTGGCGCTGGCATTTCTACGCCGGGCTGCTGGTCGCGCCCTTTATGGTGATGCTGGCCCTGACCGGCATCATTTATCTGTTCAAGCCCCAGCTCGACCCGCTGATGTACGGCGAGCTGCTCAACGTCCCCGCCGGGCACCACAGCCTCAGCGCCGACGAGCTGCTCAAGCGGGTGCAGGCGGTTTATCCACAGGCCCAGGTCAAACAGTACCTGCCGCCGATCAATGCCGAGCGCAGCGCACAGTTCGTGGTGCAAAACGCCGGCGTCGAGTTGAACGTGTTCGTCGATCCCTACCACGGCGACATCCTCGGCGAGCAGCACGCCAAGCGCACGCTGCAAGCCGTGGCCCGGGCCATTCACGGCGAGCTGATGATCGGCACCCTGGGCGACCGCCTGGTGGAACTGGCCGCTGGCTGGGGCGTGATGCTGGTGGTGTCCGGCCTTTACCTGTGGTGGCCGCGCGGCAAGTCCACGGCCGGGGTCCTGTGGCCACGCCTGAGCAGCCGCGGCCGCCTGTTCTGGCGCGATCTGCACAGCGTGGTGGGCTTTTGGGGCGCAGCATTCCTGCTGGTGATGCTGTTGAGCGGCATGACCTGGACCGGCTTCTGGGGCAAGCAATACGCCGACCTCTGGAACCGCTTCCCGGCGGCCATGTGGAACAACGTGCCGCAGTCCGACCAGCAGGCCGGCGCCCTGAATAACGCCGCGCGCCAGACCGTGCCCTGGGCCCTGGAAAACACGCCGATGCCGATGTCCGGCGACCATGCCGAGCACATGGCCCACGGTGGTGCCGACCATGCGCCGGCAGCGCCAGCCATCGGCTTGCAGCAGGTGCAGGACATCGCTCGCCAGCGCCAGGTCGAGCCCGGCTACAGCATCACCCTGCCCACTACCGCCAGCGGCGTGTTCACCGTCGCGGTGTTCGCCGACGACCCGCGCAACGACGCCACCCTGCACATCGACCAGTACACCGGCCAGGTCCTGGCCGATGTGCGCTGGCAGGACTACAGCCCCGTGGCCCGCGCCACCGAGGTCGGGGTCATGCTCCACGAAGGCAAGATGTTCGGGCCGCTGAATCAGTTGGCGGTGCTGTTGATCTGTCTGATGATTCTGCTCAGCGCCGTCAGCGGCCTGGTGATCTGGTGGAAGCGCCGCCCCACTGGCCGACTCGGCGTGCCGCCGCTGCGCCATGACCTGCCGAAGTGGAAAACCGCGATGTGGGTGATGCTGGCCCTGGCGTTGGCGTTTCCCCTGGTGGGCGCGTCGCTGATTGCGGTATGGCTGCTCGATCGCCTGCTGTTATCACGCTGGAACCGTGCCTCTGAGTCCGCCTCATCTTCAACATGAACCTGGCGAGATGCGCGGCGTTTGCGCTTCTGTAGACTGTGCGCGGCCCGGTTCGACCCGAGCCAATGTTACTTTGTAACCTACAAGTGTAAGCTTGCTGCCCGCCGCCCCATCGCGGCGCCGGGCAATCAATACGGATCGCGCATGACCTCGCTGAACCTCACCAACCTGGCCTGGACACCCCTGGGCCAGGGCCATTGTCATCACCAGTTCCAGCTGCGTGAGGCCAGCCTGCATGTGGCACCGGGGGAGTTCGTCGGCCTGATCGGGCCCAATGGCAGCGGCAAGACCAGCCTGCTGCGCTGCGCCTATCGCTTCAGCAAACCGCAGCAGGGCGAAGTGCGCCTGGAGCATTACGACCTGTGGCGGCAATCGCCACGCTGGTGCGCGCAGCGCATTGCCGTGGTGCTCCAGGAGTTCCCCGACGCCTTCGGTCTGACCGTTGAAGAAGTGGTCGCCATGGGCCGGACCCCGCACAAGGGCTTGTTCGATGGCGACACCGCCCATGACCGCGAACTGGCCCGCCAGGCCCTGCAGTCGGTAGGCCTGCTGGGCTTTGAAACGCATGCCTTCGCCACCCTCTCCGGCGGTGAAAAGCAGCGGGTGATTCTGGCCCGCGCCCTGGCCCAGCAGCCGCAATTGCTGATCCTCGACGAGCCGACCAACCACCTCGACCCACGCTACCAACTGCAGCTGCTGCAATGGGTGAAACGCCTGGGGGTAGGCACCCTGGCCAGCATCCACGACTTGAACCTGGCCGCGGCTTTCTGCGACCGGCTGTACGTGCTCGATCACGGGCGCATCGTCGCCAGCGGCACGCCGACCGAGGTCCTGACCGCCGAACTGCTGCGGGAAGTGTTCGGGGTCGAGGCCCTGATCGATCGCCATCCGCTGGCCGACCATCCACGCATTACCTGGATAACCCAACCATGACCCTGCGCGTCCTGCTGTGCCTCGCCCTGTCCCTGGCGGCCGGCCAAGCCCTGGCCGAGGCCACCCACTACCCGCTGACCGTCCACAGTTGCAACCGCGAAGTGACCTTCAACCAGGCCCCCCGGCACGCCCTGAGCCATGACATCAACATGACCCAGATGATGCTCGCCCTCGGCCTCAAGCCGCGCATGGTCGGCTACAGCGGCATCAGCGGCTGGAAAGCCATGACTCCCGAGATGCAGGCCAGCCTCGCCGGGCTGCCGGAACTCGCGGCCAAATACCCATCGGTGGAAACCCTGCTCAACGCCAACGTCGACTTCTTTTTTGCCGGTTGGGACTACGGCATGCGCGTCGGCGGCGACCTCACGCCCCAGACCCTGGCGCCACTGGGCATCAACGTCTATGAGCTGACCGAGTCCTGCGCTTTTGTCATGAAGCGCCCGGCCGCCAGCCTCGACGACACCTACAACGACCTGCGCAACCTGGGGCGCATTTTCGATGTGCAGGACCGCGCCAATCAGTTGATCAGCCAGATGCAGCAGCAGGTGGCCGAGGTCAAACGACAGCTGCCCGCCGACCGGCCACGGGTATTCCTCTACGACAGCGGTGAAGACCGCGCCATGACCTCGGGTCGCCTGGGCATGCCCCAGGCGCTGATCGATGCTGCTGGCGGGCGCAACATTCTTGCTGACCTGGACACCAGCTGGACCCGGGTCAACTGGGAGACCGTGGTCGAGCGCAATCCGCAGGTGATTGTGATCGTCGACTACAGCGAAATCAGCGCCGAGCAGAAGCAGCAGTTCTTGCTGGACAACCCGGCGTTGCAGTCGGTGGACGCCATCAGGAACCGGCGTTTTATCGTGATCCCCTACGTCCAGGCCACCCCGGGCATCGACAACGTGCTGGCGGTGCAGACCCTGGCCAAGGGTTTCCACGGCCCATGATCAACCGTCGTTATGCCGGGCTGCTGATGCTCCTGGGCGCGCTGTTGCTGGTGTCCTGCGTGGTCTCCCTCGGCTTCGGCCCGGCGCCGGTGCCACTGGACGTGGTGTGGCGCATCCTGCTGCACAAGGCCCTGGGTATCGGTGAGGTGAGTTGGAGTGCCGGACAGGAACATATCGTCTGGCTGATTCGCGTGCCGCGCATGGTGCTTGGGGCGTTGGTGGGCGCCGGGTTGGCGCTGATCGGCGCGGTGCTGCAAGCGGTGACGCGCAACCCGCTGGCCGACCCGCACCTGCTGGGGGTGACGTCCGGCGCGACCCTGGGCGCCGTGATCGTGGTGCTGCATGTGGGGCAAGTGATCGGTCTCTTGACCCTGCCCCTGGCGGCCTTTATCGGCGCCTTGCTGAGCATGCTGCTGGTGCTCGGCATCGCCGCGCGCCACGGCCGTCTCGACAGCGATCGCCTGCTGCTGTGTGGGGTCGCGGTGTCCTTTGTGATGATGGCGATCGCCAATCTGCTGTTGTTTCTGGGCGACCACCGCGCCAGCTCGGCGGTGATGTTCTGGATGCTGGGCGGCCTCGGCCTGGCGCGCTGGGAATTGTTGACGATCCCCGCCATCAGCGTGTTGCTCGGCCTGGTGTTGCTGCTGGGCATGGCCCGCCCACTGAACGCGCTGATGGCCGGCGAGCAGACCGCCGTGACCCTGGGCCTGAACGCCCGCAACGTGCGCCTGCGGGTGTTTTTGATCGCCTCCCTGATGACCGGCGTGCTGGTGTCCATCAGCGGCTCCATCGGTTTTGTCGGGCTGATGGTGCCGCACATCGCCCGCCGCCTGGTGGGCGCCGAACACCGGCGTCTGCTGCCGGTGTGCGTGCTGCTGGGCAGCCTGTTCCTGGTCTGGGTCGACGTCGCGGCACGCACCTTGATCGCCCCCGAAGACCTGCCGATCGGCGTGGCCACGGCGGCTATCGGCGGGTTGTTCTTTATCGGGCTGATGCGCCGGCGCTGAAGGCCTTCGGCATACAGATAGGCGGCGATAGGACGATTTCCCACAACGGCTCGGCGCGCCCTAGAATGCGCGCCTCACACTGCTCAGGATGAGTCTCATGTTGAAAAATCTTTGCCTGTCGCTGCTGGTGTTCGGCTCCAGTTGCGCAATGGCCGACACCACGGTCGATGTCTCGAAAATCTACGGCAACATCCAGTTCGTCAACAGCTTCCCGGACTACAAAGTCAAAGTGGTGCACTCCTTTCCCGACCTGAAGGTGAAGCAGGTCAGCGCCTTCCCCGACTCGGCAGGCAAGTGGAAAATCGTCAACAGCTTCCCGGATTACAAGGTCCAGATTGTCGACTCCTTTCCCGATTTCACCATCGAGTATGTGGATTCCTTCCCCGGCGTGAATTGAGGCTCCTTGGCGACCTCGGCTGCCGCCCTGCGGCAGCACCACAATGAAGCACCCTGACGCACCACCCCCTTTTCAAGGCCTCGTCTTGGGGCATCGCCTGCCCTGCCTGTGCGCGCAAGGCGACGTTTTCATGCCTTGCAGAGACTCGGCACACCCCTTGCAAAACAGCTTTTCAGTAGCTCGCATCTGCCACCTGAAAAACTCAAATAGTCATGGGGATCGCACAATGAAGCGTCGCAGCTTGATCAAGGCTTTCACACTCACGGCAAGCATTGCCGCGATGGGCTTGACCTGGACCGTCCAGGCCGCCGAGACCATCAAGGTCGGTATCCTGCATTCGCTGTCGGGGACCATGGCGATCTCCGAAACCTCGCTCAAAGACATGGCGCTGATGACCATCGACGAGATCAACGCCAAGGGCGGGGTCAACGGCAAGATGCTGGAGCCGGTGGTGGTCGACCCCGCCTCCAACTGGCCGCTGTTCGCCGAGAAGGGCCGTCAGTTGCTGACCCAGGACAAGGTCGCGGTGGTGTTCGGTTGCTGGACCTCGGTGTCGCGCAAGTCGGTGTTGCCGGTGTTCGAAGAACTCAATGGCCTGCTGTTCTATCCGGTGCAGTACGAAGGCGAAGAGATGTCGCCCAACGTCTTCTACACCGGTGCCGCGCCCAACCAGCAGGCGATCCCGGCCGTGGAATACCTGATGAGCGAAGACGGCGGCGGCGCCAAGCGCTTCTTCCTCCTGGGCACCGACTACGTGTACCCGCGCACCACCAATAAAATCCTGCGTTCGTTCCTGCACTCCAAGGGCGTGGCCGACAAGGACATCGAAGAGGTCTATACCCCGTTCGGCCATGCCGACTACCAGACCATCGTGTCCAACATCAAGAAATTCTCCGCCGGGGGCAAGACCGCCGTTATCTCCACCGTCAACGGCGACTCCAATGTGCCGTTCTACAAAGAGCTGGCCAACCAGGGCCTGAAAGCCACCGACGTGCCGGTGGTGGCCTTCTCCGTGGGCGAGGAAGAACTGCGCGGTATCGACACCAAACCCCTGGTGGGCAACCTCGCGGCGTGGAACTACTTCGAGTCGGTGGATAACCCCACCAACAAAAAATTCGTCGCCGACTGGAAGGCCTACGCCAAGGCCAAGAACCTGCCGGGGGCGGACAAGGCCGTGACCAACGACCCGATGGAAGCCACCTATGTCGGCATCCACATGTGGGCCCAGGCGGTGGAGAAAGCCAAATCCACCGACGTCGACAAGGTCCGCGAAGCCCTGGCCGGCCAGACCTTTGCCGCGCCGTCCGGCTACACCCTGACCATGGACAAGACCAACCACCACCTGCACAAGCCGGTGATGATCGGCGAGATCCAGCCCGACGGTCAGTTCAACGTGGTGTGGCAGACCGAAGGCCCGATCCGCGCCCAGCCGTGGAGCCCGTTCATTCCGGGTAACGACAAGAAGCCGGACTACGCGGTCAAGAGCAACTAAGCAAGGGATGGAAGCCGGACGCCGTCTGCGGTCCGGCACAACCTCTGTCGCCGCTGCCGAAAGCTGTGACCAGCCCGGGCCAACCGGGTCAGCGCAGCCTTCGGCAACGGCGACAGGATCACGCACAGGCCCCGGCCTGTCCGCGCAAGGCCAACGATATGCCCACTGCCCTCTACCGTTTTATCCTCGCCTGCCTGCTGCTGTTGCCGCTGGCAGCCAGGGCCGGTGACGCCGAAGACTTCGTCGCGGCCAACCCGTCTCAGCAGGCTCAACTGCTGGAAGCCTGGGCTGCGCAGCCCGACCCGGCGCGCGTCGAACTGATCAACGCCTTGCAGCAAGGCCAGTTGACGGTCGATGGCCAAGCCAAGACCCTGCGCCTGAACAACCGCTTGCGGGGGCTGATCGACACCGCCCTGGCCAGCCACCAATTGCTTGCCGCCGACAGCAAGATCCGCCTCGCGGCAGCCCAGCAATTGCAAAAGAGCGCCAAGCCGGCGCAACTCACATTCCTTGATCGGCAATTGGCCGCGGAACCGGACGCAAGCGTACATGCCGCCCTGAGCCTGGCCCTGGCCAACCTGCAACTGGTGGACAGCGACCCGGCGGTACGCCTGGCCGCCGTGCGCCTGCTCGGCGAAACCGGCGACCCGCTGGCCCGCACCCGCCTCGAAGGCCTGCTCGAGCCCGGGGTCGAAGCCGACGCTGCGGTGCGCACCGCCGCCGAAACCAGCCTGGCCCAGGTCAAGCGCAAGCTGCTGGTGGGCGAGGTGCTGGGCCAGGCCTTCAGCGGTATGTCCCTGGGCTCGATCCTGCTGCTGGCGGCCCTGGGGCTGGCGATCACCTTCGGTTTGCTGGGGGTGATCAACATGGCCCACGGCGAGATGCTGATGCTCGGCGCCTACTCCACCTACGTGGTGCAGTTGATGTTCCAGCGCTTCGCCCCGCAGGCCATCGAGTTCTACCCGTTGATTGCCCTGCCGGTGGCGTTTTTCGTCACCGCGGCGATCGGCATGGCCCTGGAGCGCACGGTGATTCGCCACCTCTACGGCCGCCCGCTGGAAACCCTGCTGGCGACCTGGGGCATCAGCCTGATGCTGATCCAACTGGTGCGCCTGGTATTCGGCGCGCAGAACGTCGAGGTGGCCAACCCGGCCTGGCTCTCGGGCGGGATCCAGGTGCTGCCCAACCTGGTGCTGCCGTACAACCGCATCGTGATCATCGGCTTCGCGCTGTTTGTCGTGGTGCTCACTTGGCTGCTGCTGAACCGGACACGCCTGGGCCTGAACGTGCGCGCCGTGACCCAGAACCGCAACATGGCCGCCTGCTGCGGCGTGCCCACCGGGCGCGTCGACATGCTTGCCTTCGGCCTCGGTTCGGGGATCGCCGGGCTCGGCGGCGTGGCCCTGAGCCAGATCGGCAACGTCGGCCCGGACCTGGGCCAGAGCTACATCATCGACTCGTTCCTGGTGGTGGTGCTGGGCGGGGTCGGCCAGTTGGCCGGTAGCGTGCTGGCGGCCTTTGGCCTGGGCATCGCGAACAAGATTCTCGAACCGCAGATCGGCGCCGTGCTCGGCAAGATCCTGATCCTCGCGCTGATCATTCTGTTTATCCAGAAACGTCCGCAAGGCCTCTTTGCTCTGAAAGGACGGGTGATCGACTGATGAATCAACCACTGCTCGTTACCGCCAGCCAGAAAGCCGGACCCAGGGTCACGCTCACCGTCGGTGCGCTGCTGCTCCTGGTGCTGCTGGCCTTGCCGCTGTTGTCGCTGCTGGCAGCGGACAACCCGCTGCACGTCTCGGCCTACACCCTGACCCTGGTGGGCAAGATCCTCTGCTACGCCATCGTCGCCCTGGCCCTGGACCTGGTCTGGGGCTATGCCGGGCTGCTGTCCCTGGGCCACGGGCTGTTCTTTGCCCTGGGCGGCTATGCCATGGGCATGTACCTGATGCGCCAGGCCTCGGGCGATGGCTTGCCGGCGTTCATGACCTTCCTCTCGTGGACCGAGCTGCCGTGGTACTGGGTCGGCACCAGCCATTTTCTCTGGGCCCTGTGCCTGGTGGTGCTGGCCCCGGGATTGCTGGCCCTGGTGTTCGGTTTCTTCGCCTTCCGCTCGCGGATCAAGGGCGTGTATTTCTCGATCATGACCCAGGCCCTGACCTTCGCCGGGATGCTGCTGTTCTTCCGCAACGAAACCGGGTTTGGCGGCAATAACGGCTTCACCAACTTCCGCACCATTCTCGGTTTCGGCATCACCGAACCCGGGACCCGCGCGGTGCTGTTTTTCGCCACCGTACTGTTGCTGGTGGCCAGCCTGTGGATTGGCTGGCGCCTGGCGCAGAGCAAGTTCGGCCGGGTCCTGACTGCCCTGCGCGACGCCGAGAACCGTCTGATGTTCTGCGGCTACGACCCGCGCGGCTTCAAGCTCTTCGTGTGGGTGCTGAGCGCGGTGCTGTGCGGCCTGGCCGGGGCCTTGTATGTGCCCCAGGTGGGCATCATCAACCCCAGCGAAATGTCACCGACCAACTCCATCGAGGCTGCCGTGTGGGTGGCCCTGGGCGGGCGTGGCACGCTGATCGGGCCGCTGCTGGGGGCCGGCGTGGTCAACGGCATGAAGAGCTGGTTCACCGTGGCCTTCCCTGAGTGCTGGCTGTTCTTCCTCGGGGCGCTGTTTATCGTGGTGACCCTGTACCTGCCCAAGGGCGTGATCGGCCTGCTGAAAAAACGAGGTGAGCAATGAGAGTCACGGCGACGGCGGAGTTCATGCTCGAACCTATCCTGGAACCCAACAAGGACCAGGGCAGCAGCCGCGATGCCATCGGCCTCGGTCAGGCCGCTGGCAAGGGCCTGAACACGCGCCACGGGACGATCCTGACCTTGGAAGACATCAGCGTCAGCTTCGATGGTTTCAAGGCCCTCAACGACCTGAACCTGTACATCGGCGTGGGCGAACTGCGCTGCATCATCGGCCCCAACGGCGCGGGCAAGACCACCCTGATGGACGTGATCACCGGCAAGACCCGGCCCAGCCACGGCAAGGCCTGGTTCGGCGAGACCCTGGACCTGGCGGCGATGAGCGAAGTGCAGATCGCCCAGGCCGGGATCGGCCGCAAGTTCCAGAAACCCACGGTGTTCGAAGCCCTGAGTGTGTTCGAGAACCTGGAGCTGGCGCAAAAGACCGACAAATCGGTGTGGGCCAGCCTGCGGGCCCGACTCAGCGGTGAACAGCGCGACCGTATCGACGAGGTGCTGCAGACCATTCGCCTGACTGCCTCAGTCCAGCGCCCGGCGGGCCTGCTGTCCCATGGCCAGAAGCAGTTCCTGGAAATCGGCATGCTGCTGGTGCAGGACCCGCAGTTGCTGCTGCTCGATGAACCGGTGGCCGGCATGACCGACGCCGAAACCGAGTTCACCGCCGAACTGTTCAAGAGCCTGGCGGGCAAGCATTCGCTGATGGTGGTGGAGCACGACATGGGCTTCGTCGGCGCCATCGCCGACCACGTCACCGTGCTGCACCAGGGCAGCGTACTGGCCGAGGGCTCCCTGGAGCAGGTGCAGGCCGATGAACGCGTCATCGAGGTTTATTTGGGCCGATGAATCGGCCAGCTGAAAGCTTCAAGCGGCAAGTTGAAAGCAAAACCGTACACCCGCTCTTTCCTGCAGCTTGCCGCTCTCCTATCTGAGGTTCTTCCATGCTCCAGATCCAACACCTTCATCAGTACTACGGCGGCAGCCACATTCTGCGTGGCCTGAGCTTTGACGTAACGGTGGGTGAAGTCACCTGCCTGCTCGGGCGCAACGGCGTGGGCAAGACCACCCTGCTCAAGTGCCTGATGGGCCTGCTGCCGACCAAGGAAGGCACGGTCACCTGGGAAGGCCAGGCCATCACCGGCTACAAACCGCACCAGCGGGTGCACGCCGGCATTGCCTATGTGCCCCAGGGCCGGGAGATTTTTCCGCGCCTGACGGTGGAGGAGAACCTGCTGATGGGGCTGTCACGTTTCGGCGCGAAGGAAGCCAAGGAGGTGCCGGCCTTTATCTACGAACTGTTCCCGGTGCTGCTGCAAATGAAGCAGCGTCGCGGCGGCGATCTGTCGGGCGGTCAGCAGCAGCAACTGGCCATCGGCCGCGCCCTGGCCAGCCGCCCGCGCTTGCTGATCCTCGACGAGCCCACCGAAGGCATCCAGCCTTCGGTGATCAAGGAGATCGGCGCGGTGATCAAAAAACTCGCGGCGCGAGGCGACATGGCGATCCTGCTGGTGGAACAGTTCTATGACTTCGCCGCTGAGCTGGCCGACCAGTACCTGGTGATGTCCCGGGGTGAAATCGTCCAGCAAGGGCGGGGCGAAAATATGGAAACCGAAGGTGTACGCGGCCTGGTTACGATCTAACCTGTAGCCTCCTGACGATAAGCGCGAACCATGAATCTTCCTGCCCACACCGCGTTGTTCACCCCTAGCTGGCATGCCGAGCTGGAGCTGGGCTACGCCCGTTTCGGCGACACCACGCGTCCGGTGCAGCGCCGTCACCTGGGCCCGCTGCGGGTGCAGAAGCACCTGTATGCCGAAGGCCCCGAGGTCTGCCAGCACATCATCG
This sequence comes from Pseudomonas sp. MF09150, assembly GCF_059862355.1. NCBI lineage: Bacteria > Pseudomonadati > Pseudomonadota > Gammaproteobacteria > Pseudomonadales > Pseudomonadaceae > Pseudomonas > Pseudomonas sp. MF09150. Next base: position 111,589 of record NZ_JCBCUS010000002.1, read on the forward strand.
TCCACCCCCCTGGGGGGATTGCCGGTGGCGACCGCCTGGACATCCGCGCCAGCGTCGGCACCGATGCCTGGGCGCAACTGACCAGCCCTGGCGCCGCCAAGTGGTACCGCGCCGCTGGGCCGGCGTACCAAAACCTTGAGCTGCACGTCGCCGCCGGTGCCACCCTGGAATGGCTGCCCCAGGAGAGCATCGTGTTCAGCGCCGCCCAGGCGGAACTGGCGACCGTGATAGAGCTTGAGGGCGACGCTCGACTGTTCTACTGGGACATCGTGGCCCTGGGCCGCCCGGCCAGCGGTGAACGCTTTGACCTCGGGCATTTTCAATCGCACCTGGATATCCGCCGTGACGGCCAGTTGCTCTGGCACGAACGCCAGCGCATTGTCGGGGGCGACGGCCTGCTGGACTCGCCCATCGGCCTGGACGGCCAGCCGGTGTTCGCGACCCTGCTGGTCACCGGCGAAATCGACACGCAACTGCTGGAGACCTGCCGCTCCCTGCCCCACGAGGTACGCGGCGACCTGACACAACTGCCCGGGCTGCTGGTGGCCCGCTGCCTGGCCAGCGAAGCGCTGCTGGCCCGGGCCTGGCTGATCGACCTGTGGCGCCTGCTGCGCCCCGCCCTGCTCGGGCGCGAGGCCGTGCCGCCGAGGATCTGGAATACATGAAGCGCCTGTCACGCGGGACCGCCGCCCTGACGCGCTGAACCTTTTAACTGCCCAAACGGATTGAACACGATGGACCTGACCCCACGCGAAAAAGACAAGATGCTGATCTTCACCGCCGGCCTGGTGGCCGAGCGACGACTGGCCCGTGGCGTGAAACTCAATTACCCGGAGGCCATGGCCTATATCTCCGCGGCGCTGCTCGAAGGCGCCCGTGACGGCCAGACCGTGGCCCAACTGATGCACTACGGCACCACCCTGCTCAGCCGTGAACAAGTGATGGAGGGCATCCCGGAAATGATCCCGGAGATCCAGGTCGAGGCGACCTTTCCCGACGGCACCAAGCTGGTCACCGTCCACCAACCCATCGCCTGAGGCCGCGCCATGACTTACCGCATCCGCGATGCACTGCATGCCGACCTGCCGGCGATCCGTGACATCTACAACGACGCCGTGCGCACTACCACGGCGATCTGGAACGAGCAGCCCGTGGACCTGGGCAACCGCCAGGCCTGGTTCAGCGCCCGGCAGGCCCAGGGTTACCCGATCCTGGTGATCATCAATGCCGACGAAGTGGTGCTCGGCTACGCTTCGTTCGGCGACTGGCGACCGTTCGACGGCTTTCGCCACAGCGTCGAACACTCGGTGTACGTGCGCGACGACCAGCGCGGCAACGGCCTTGGCCCACGCCTGATGGAAGCACTGATCGAACGCGCCCGGGGCTGTGACAAGCACGTAATGGTCGCAGCCATCGAAAGCGGCAACGAGGCTTCGATCCGCCTGCACCAGCGTCTGGGTTTCATCACCACCGGACAGATGCCTCAAGTAGGCACCAAGTTCGGACGCTGGCTGGACCTGACCTTCATGCAACTGATCCTCAACCCCGGGGCGCTGCCGCCCGCCATCGACAAGGAGTGATACCCGATGAACGCTGCCCAACTGCGCCGAGTACATGGGGAAAGTTTTGCCCATTACCGCCAGGGACTGAGTGATCTGCTGTTCGACGCGGTGCAGCACGGGGCCTCGATCGGCTTCATGGCCGACCTCGACCAGGCCCAGGCCGATGCCTACTTGCGCAACCTGCAGGCCGGGGTGGAAGACGCCAGCCTGCTGCTGTGGGTAGTGGTGGATAACGAAAAGGTCCTGGCCAGCGTACAACTGGCGCTGTGCCAGAAACCCAACGGACGCAATCGCGCCGAGGTCCAGAAACTCCAGGTGCGCCACGACGCCCGTCGCCGCGGCCTGGGCCAGCAACTGATGACGGCCCTGGAGCAGGCAGCCCGCCAGAACAAGCGCGGCCTGCTGTACCTGGACACCGAAGCCGGCTCCCCCGCCGAGGACTTCTACCGCTCCCTGGGCTACATCCGGGTCGGTGAACTGCCCAATTACTGCCAGAGCCCGGACGGCAGCTACACCCCGACCGCCATTTACTTCAAGACTTTGGGACTGCCCGCATGATTCCAGGCCAATACCAGATCCAGCCCGGCGACATCGAACTCAATGTCGGCCGTCGCACCTTGAGCCTGAAAGTGGCCAACAGCGGCGACCGGCCGATCCAGGTCGGCTCGCACTACCACTTCTTCGAGACCAATGACGCCCTGACCTTCGACCGCGCCGCCAGCCGGGGCATGCGCCTGAACATCCCGGCCGGCACCGCCGTGCGCTTCGAGCCGGGGCAGACCCGGGAAGTGGAACTGGTGGACCTGGCCGGGCATCGCCGGGTATTCGGCTTTGCCGGGCGAGTGATGGGCGCTCTTTGAGCGCAGCTTCAAGCTTCAAGCGGCAAGTAACAGCCATTTGCGGCGCTATCGATAGCTTTTGATTTTTCTTGCAGCGGGCAGCTTAAAGCTTGCCGCTTATTTCCGAGGACCGAGGAATGCGCATTTCCCGCGAGGCCTACGCCGACATGTTCGGCCCCACCGTCGGCGACAAGGTGCGGCTGGCCGATACCGAGCTGTGGATTGAAGTGGAGAAGGACTTCACCACCTACGGCGAAGAAGTGAAGTTCGGCGGTGGCAAGGTGATCCGTGACGGCATGGGCCAGGGCCAGTTGCTGGCGGCCGAGGTGGTCGACACCCTGATCACCAACGCCCTGATCATCGACCACTGGGGCATCGTCAAGGCCGATGTCGGCCTCAAGGACGGGCGCATCGCCGCCATCGGCAAGGCCGGCAACCCGGACATCCAACCCAACGTGACCATCGCCATCGGCGCCAGCACCGAAGTCATCGCCGGCGAAGGCATGATCCTCACCGCCGGCGGCATCGACACCCATATCCACTTCATCTGCCCGCAGCAGATCGAAGAAGCGCTGATGAGCGGCGTCACCACCATGATCGGCGGCGGCACCGGGCCAGCCACCGGAACCAACGCCACCACCTGCACCTCGGGGCCCTGGCACATGGCGCGCATGCTCCAGGCCGCCGACGCCTTCGCGATGAACATCGGCTTTACCGGCAAGGGCAACGCCAGCCTGCCGGAGCCCTTGATCGAGCAGGTCAAGGCCGGGGCAATCGGCCTCAAGCTGCATGAAGACTGGGGCACCACCCCCGCGGCCATCGACAACTGCCTGAGCGTCGCCAACCAGTACGACGTCCAGGTGGCGATCCACACCGACACCCTCAACGAGTCGGGCTTCGTCGAAACCACCCTGGCCGCCTTCAAAGGCCGCACCATTCACACCTACCACACCGAAGGTGCCGGCGGCGGCCATGCACCGGACATCATCAAGGCCTGCGGTTTTGCCAACGTGTTGCCGAGTTCGACCAACCCGACCCGGCCCTTCACCCGCAACACCATCGACGAGCACCTGGACATGCTGATGGTCTGCCATCACCTGGACCCAAGCATCGCCGAAGACGTGGCCTTTGCCGAAAGCCGCATTCGCCGCGAGACCATCGCCGCCGAAGACATCCTCCACGACCTGGGCGCGTTCTCCATGATCAGCTCCGACAGCCAGGCCATGGGCCGGGTCGGCGAAGTCATCACCCGCACCTGGCAGACCGCCGACAAGATGCACAAGCAGCGCGGTCCGCTGCCGGGCGACGGCGAGGGCAACAGCAACTTCCGGGTCAAGCGCTACATCGCCAAATACACCATCAACCCGGCGATCACCCACGGCATCAGCCACGAAGTGGGCTCGATCGAAGTCGGCAAGTGGGCGGACCTGGTGCTGTGGCGCCCGGCGTTTTTCGGGGTCAAGCCGACCCTGATCCTCAAGGGCGGGGCGATTGCCGCCAGCCTGATGGGCGACGCCAACGCTTCGATCCCGACCCCGCAGCCGGTGCATTACCGCCCGATGTTCGCCAGCTTTGGCGGCAGCCGGCATGCCACCAGCCTGACCTTTATCAGCCAGGCGGCCCTGGACGCCGGCGTGCCCGAGACCCTGGGCCTGAAAAAACGCATCGCGGTGGTCAAGGGCTGTCGCCAGGTGCAAAAGACCGACCTGATCCACAACGACTACCTGCCACAGATCGATGTCGACCCGCAGACCTATCAGGTCAAGGCCGATGGCGTGCTGCTGTGGTGTGAACCGGCGGAGGTGCTACCCATGGCACAACGTTATTTTCTCTTCTAGAACCCGGCACTGATCAGCCCGGAACCCTGTTTGGCAGCACGAGTTTTGAAAACCCCGGTTTGGCGCTAAGATGCCACTCGATTTCTCACAATTGCCTGCAGGGTTCCCGGCTATGCGCCTGTCCGATTTCATCGTGCAACACGTTGATCGAATCGTTGATGAATGGGAGCAGTTTGCGAAATCCATCGCCCCTGCCGCCGACTCCATGACCCGCCTGCAATTGCGCGATCACGCAAAATCGATCCTGCTGGCCGCCGCGCGCGATATGCGCACCGCCCAGACCGCCCATGAACAACAGGCCAAGGCCAAGGGCGAAGGGCCGGAAAAAACCCCAAGCCTGGATGAGGCCGCCGCCAGCCATGGCGAACTGCGGCACACCGTGGGCTTTGACCTGGTGCAGATGACCTCCGAATTTCGCCACCTGCGCGCCTGCGTGATCCGCCTGTGGGTGGGCAGCCTGGAATCACCGGACCTGATGTACTTCCAGGACATGATCCGCTTCAACGAAGCCATCGACGAAGCGCTGGCCGAGTCCACCGCGGCCTATGCCGAACAGGTCGATCGTTCGCGGGATATCTTCCTGGCGATTCTCGGCCATGACCTGCGCGCACCCTTGCAGGCTGTGAGCATGTCCACCGAGATGCTGGCGCGGCGTGTCGCGCTGGACGCCGAGGGCCTGGCCTACGTGGCGCGGATCAAGAGCGGCGCGCGACACATGGGGGCGATGGTCAGTGACTTGCTGGAGTTTGTGCGCAGCCGGCTGGGCAGCGGCTTGCCGATCGAGCCGGCACCGATGGACCTGGCCAGCGCCGCCAAAGCGGCCATGGATGAAGCCTGCGCCGGGCAGCCCGATTGCTCCCCCTCGCTGAATTTCCACGGTGATGGCCACGGCATCTGGGATCGCGGGCGCATCGAACAGATGCTGCAGAACCTGATCGGCAATGCGTTGCAGCACGGAAACAACAGCCGCACCGTGACCGTGACCATCACCGGCGGCGCCGAACAGGTGTTGCTGACGGTGCACAACTACGGCACGCCCATCCCCAAGGACGCCCTGAGCACCTTGTTCGACCCCCTGGTGCGCAGCGCCAGTGAAGAGCTGGGCACCCCCTCCACCAGCCTTGGCCTGGGGTTGTTTATCGTCAAGGAAGTGGTCAGCGCGCACCAGGGCAGCATCGAAGTCAGCTCCAACGAAAGCGACGGCACCACCTTCACCGTCACCCTGCCCCGGGTTTCCCGGGCACAGCCCTGAAAACACAACGGGGCGCCCAAACGCCGACGTTTTCCTGAAACATCCGCGGTGTTTATCAGGGCCAGCGTCCGAACGCGGCCCGAGGCTTCGGCAGCGGCTACAGGTCAGTCGAGGACCAGGCGCCCCAGGCGTTGTTTGAGCATGCGATTTTCCGCGCGCAGTTCGCGCACTTCATCCAGCAGGTCCAGGGCCAGGGCGACGCCTTGCCACTCCAGCTCCAGGTCGCGGTGCAGGATGGCCGCGCGCTTGGCCAGGGCCAGCTGGTAATCGTTGAAACGCCAATCCTTGGGCGCCTGGCCCTGAGGTTCGAGGATCCCGTGTTCGACGATTTCGATCACGTAAGCGGCCGACAGGTCGGTCACCTCACAGAATTCTTCCATGTCCAGCTGAACGATCAGGGTACTCATACTCAGCTACTCCATTCTCGAATCAAAAATGTTCCCGTGGGTCGAACGCCGCCTTTTTCGCCAGCTCCTGCCACAACGCCTTGACGTCATCGTCAGCCTGTTTCGGCATCACCGCCTTGAGCTGGACGAACAGCGAACCACGCTCGCCGGCCTTGTTCAGCAAGCCATGGCCCTTGGCGCGCATGCGCTGGCCGTTCTGGCTGCCGGCCGGCACCTTGAGGTTGATCTTGCCGGTCAGGGTCGGCACCGCGACCTCGGTACCCAGCGCCAGCTCCCACGGAGCCAGGGGCAAGGTGATGATCAGGTTCTCGCCTTCGACGTCGAATTTCGGGTGCGGGGCGAAGCGAATGGTCAGGTACAGGTCACCATTGGCCCCACCGCCCACACCCGGCGCGCCCTGGCCCTTGAGGCGGATACGCTCGCCATCGCTGACCCCGGCCGGGATCTTCACGTTCAGGCTCTTGCTGGTGTTGCTCACATGCTGGCCGGCGGCGTTGTACTGCGGCACCTGGAAGCTGATCTTCTTCGACTCGGCAGAGAGGGTTTCTTCAAGAAAGATCGGCAGTTCCATTTCCACATCCTGTCCACGACGTCCGGCGCTGCGCCGCGATTGTTCACCACCACCAAAGCCCGGGCCACGGTTACCGAAGATCGAACTGAAGAAGTCCGAAAAGTCGCCGGTATCCTGGCCACCGCCAAAACCGCCACGGCCCTGCCAGCCCGGCGGCCCCTGGAACGGTTGGCCGTGCTGGCCGTATTTGCGCATTTCGTCGTATTCGGCGCGTTTGTCGGCACTTTTCAGCGCTTCATAGGCTTCCGAGGCGTCCTTGAACTTTGCCTCGGCGTCCTTTTCCTTGCTGACGTCAGGGTGGTACTTGCGCGCCAGCTTGCGATAGGCCGCCTTGATCGCCTTGTCGTCCGCCGTCGGTTCCACACCGAGAATCTTGTAATAGTCTTTGAAGTCCATCGAGGGAATCACCATCCGTTATCAATATCGCGCGGCATACAGTGCAGCATGCTCTCATTGGCAGCATAAGGATTGATCAATCTCAACCCGTTGACTGGTGCGGCGCATCAAAAGTTTATCGGCAATCGCCGGCGGTTCTTGCGAGCGCCCGGTGATTGCCCGGCTCATGCCTGCAAGTTTGGGGTGAAGAATAGTCTTTCAAGGCAGGAAAAGGTTTCGATTTAGCGGATAGTCGGCCTTCGAATCTGCCAGCGACTGGCATACACTGCGCGGCCGTTTTTTAACCGGAACTTGAAAGACATGAAAAACGCATCTCCGGCCCGTGCCTGCGGTATCGACTTTGGCACGTCCAACTCCACTGTCGGCTGGCTGCGCCCCGGCATGGAAACGCTTATCGCGCTGGAGGATGACAAGATCACCCTGCCCTCGGTGGTGTTCTTCAATATCGAAGAACGTCGCCCGGTGTACGGTCGCCTGGCGTTGCACGAGTACCTGGAAGGCTATGAAGGCCGCCTGATGCGCTCGCTGAAAAGCCTGCTGGGCTCCAAGCTGATCAAGCACGACACCAGCGTGCTGGGCACGGCGATGCCCTTCAAGGACCTGCTGGGCCTGTTTATCGGCCAACTCAAGGCCCGCGCGGAAACCGCCGCCGGTCGGGAATTCGAGGAAGTGGTCCTGGGTCGCCCGGTGTTCTTCGTCGATGACGATGCCGCCGCCGACCAGGAAGCTGAAAACACCCTGGTGGAGGTGGCGCGCAAGCTGGGCTTCAAGGAAGTGTCCTTCCAGTACGAGCCCATCGCCGCAGCCTTCGACTACGAGTCGACCATCGAACGCGAAGAACTGGTGCTGATCGTCGACATCGGCGGTGGTACGTCCGACTTCTCCCTGGTACGCCTGGCCCCCGAGCGCCGCGACCTGGACAACCGCCACGACGACATCCTGGCCACCGGTGGCGTGCACATCGGCGGTACCGATTTCGACAAGCAATTGAGCCTGCAAGGCCTGATGCCGCTGTTCGGCTACGGCAGCCGGATGAAAAGCGGCGCCTACATGCCCACCAGCCACCACATGAACCTGGCGACCTGGCACACCATCAACTCGGTGTACTCGCAAAAATCCCAGTTGGCCCTGGGCAGCATGCGCTACGACATCGAAGACACCGGTGGCATCGACCGCCTGTTCAAGCTGATCGAGCAGCGTGCCGGCCACTGGCTGGCGATGGAAGTCGAGGAAACCAAGATCCAGCTGACCCACACCGACAGCCGCCACGTGCCCCTGGACCGTATCGAGCCGGGGTTGAGCGTGGAGCTGAGCCGGGCGCTGTTCGAGTCGGCCATCGACAACCTGCTGGAGCGCATCCGCAACAGCGTGACCCAGTTGCTGGACGATGCCAGCGTCGATGTGGCCCAGGTCGACACGGTGTTCTTCACCGGCGGTTCCAGCGGCATCCCGGCCCTGCGCCAGAGCATCTCGGCCATGCTGCCCAATGCCCGTCACGTCGAAGGCAACATCTTCGGCAGCATCGGCAGCGGTCTGGCGATTGAAGCCAGGAAGCGCTACGGCTAGAAACCCGCTCGACCGTCGTGCCCCAGGGCTGGGGAAAATTTTCGCAAGGAACCGAAACGATGAACCTGTACAAACTGTTGCCCCTGCTCGCCGCCCTGCTGCTGACCGGCTGCAAGGAAGACTTCATGTCCCTGCACTTCGAGCAGCCGGTTGGGTACCAGGGCCAGCAGGTCAATGGTAGTGTCAGCGCCTTGTTGGTGGAGGCGATTCGCGCCCGCGGCATCGATCCTGAAAAGGTCGAGCTGGCGCTGGATGAGCAAGACAACCGAGTGGTTCATCTGTCCCTCAAGGACAGCCTGAGCCCCGAGCAGCGCGAGGCATTGCGCGCACTGTTCGATGACATTCTCAAAGCGCGAACGGCCAGCAGCATGGCCATCGACATGACACTCGAACCGCAGCCGGGGGACGCGCCCCCGCAGCCGACCACCCTGACCCTGTCCATCAACTCCGAGGTCAGGCTTTCGGCGCGCTACCTGCTGCTCGACCGGGCACTGGGCTATTACAACAAGAGTGGGGTTCCGGTCGAAATCGTCTGCAACATCCAGGGCCAACTGGACGGCGACCTGCCCTTCAACGCGGTGAGCGTGCAACAAGTTCCCGGGCAATCGCCGGAGCATGTGCGCATCAACTACCGCAGCCAGGGCTATAGAAAAAAGACCGTGACCGGCCAAATGATCATCAAGGACGCCCAATTGCGCGAAAGCGTGCGCAAAGGCGAGATTCGCCTGTGGAGCGAAGACATGGTTCAGGACGACCTGCTGCGGACCAAGCTGCAACTGTCGATTGAAGTCGCCAACCTGGGTGAACAGCTGCTAACCGCCGACTTCAGCCCCGATAACCGTAACGACGATTGGAACGCTCAATGCGCCGAGAAGATCCAGCAACTGGGCCGGCCGTTCTCGTTCCATATCGGTTCAGGTCTTGATCGTCTCCAGTCGGTCACCTATGAGGGCGACAAGCGCAATTGAAGCAAGCGGCGGCCTAGACCAGCCCCGCCAGCTTCAACTCGCTTTTCAGGTAGGCGTAGTAAATCGGCCCTGCCACCACCCCCGGCAGGCCGAACGCGGCCTCGAACACCAGCATCGCCAGGAGCAACTCCCAGGACTTGGCACTGATCTGCCCGCCGACGATTCGCGCGTTGAGGAAGTATTCCAGCTTGTGGATAAAGATCAGGTAGCCCAGCGCCGCCACCGCCACCCAGATCGACAGTGACAGCCCGACTATGGTGATCAGGGTGTTGGAGATCAGGTTGCCGATTACCGGCAGCAGGCCCAGGAGGAAGGTCAGCACGATCAGGGTCTTGGTCAGCGGCAGCTTGACCCCGAACATCGGCAGTACCACCGCGAGGAAGATCCCGGTGAAGAAGGTGTTGAGCAGGGAAATCTTGATCTGGGCAAACACGATGTTGCGAAACGCCTGGACCAGCAAGTGCAGGCGATCGAACAGGGCAGCGGCCAACGGTTTGCGCTTGGTCAGGTCGGGCACCCGCTGCAAGGCGATGATCGCCCCCAGCACCATGCCGATCAGCAAGGTCACGAACATATGGGCCGCGTCCTTGCCCACCAGTTGCAACTCACTCAAATGCTTGCTGGCCCAGGCGCCAATCGCGGCCTGGAATTCTGCGGCACTGGCCGGCAGGTAGGAGTCGAGAAACGGCGGCAGCTGGCCACGCGCCTTGTCGACCACGGCCATGAATTTATCCAGGGAAGCGCCTGGGTTTTCCGCCTCGTGCAGCAGAAAACTGATGGCCCCGGCAAACAGCAGCGTCAGCAGGCTGACCACCAGGGTGCCGAGCAACGCCACTGCCAGCCAACGCGCGCGTCGTCCTTCGATCAGCCGTTGCAGCTGCGGGGTGAGCATATTGACCAGTTCGAAAACCAGCAGCCCGGCCAGCAGGCTTGGCAATAGTCGCAGCGGCAGAACCAGAAGCAACCCGCCGAAAATGATGACCCAACTGAACAACAACAGATGACGCTGAGAAAACGTTGGCATATAGCCTCAAAACGAACGGCTTGAAAAGATTGGCAGTCTGCCAGCGTTCTCCGGGCACGAATAGGGGCAGGCGCCGTAAGGAAAGCGGCTCAATTATTTACAAGAGTGTCGCGACAGCCGTTGGTTCGAATCAATGGTGCCATCAGAGCGCTGGCGCGGCCGAGTCAGGCAGCGGCACGTCGTAGCCGCAGTAATGCAGAAAGGTCAGGTTCAGGCGCTTGTCGGGGTAGTCATCGCCCCAGGGCAGGTTCTTGTCCAGACGAGACTTGACGTGGCTACAGAAGGCTTGCAGATCCGCCTGCGCCTTGGCCAGCACCGGTGCGGGCAATCGATTGATTTTCAGGCTCTGGAAGAACGGTTCGATAAAGACCTGATCCAGGTCGTAGCCCTTGGTTCCCAAAGGCAGGCGCTGGCCCGCATGCACGTAGAAAGGCTGCTTCAAGCCGCTCTCCTGCTCCCAGCACCAGTACTTGACCTCATCCTCGAAAATGCCAACCGCCTTCCCTTCCCAGCGCTCGTAGGTACGCAGGCATTGAAAACCCTGGCGTGTCACCCAATCGAAACTGCTGGGTTTGACCCCGTGATAGGAAGGCAACGCCTGCCTGGCCACAAGATCGTCCTTAAACGCCTGCTTGGGATAGAGCAGCCCGTCCGACCTGCCACTGAGAAAGCTGTTGACCCGCATATAGAGCCCGGACGCCGTCACCTGGATATCGCCATAGGAAAAGGTTCCGGACGTCCCTACGGAGAGAGCATCAAGTCCCTTCTCATAATAAAACCCGCTGGTGATCGTCCCGCAGGGCGCATGACGAAAAGGCCCCGGCAGGTCGAAGGAATAACGCTGCATCAACGTGACCCGCTTGGCGCCTTCGGTGCAGAGCATGCGGTTATCGAAGCGAGCATTCTCGTAGACCAGGGGCGGGTTGCTGCACCCGCTGCCCAGGATCAGCAACCCGCCTGCCACGACTGCTCTGAGAATCTTCATAGCTTGTTGGTCTTGTTGGCCGGATCGGGCAAGCGCGTGTGGGTGCCGTTGGCATCGATCACCGTCGGCGTGATGTAGCGCGAATTGCCTTTGAACTGCTCTTGCAGGGCGTTGGGTTGATCACCGCACATGGCTTTGGACACGCACAAGTAGTTGGAGTGAGGGCTGGCCGCACCCAGCAACGACGTGCTGGTGGTCAGGGAACCAAAGAAGCGCGCCACCGGGTCGGACGAATGGAGGAAGTTGCCGCCCAACAAGTCAGACACGGTATCGGTGACGGGCAACATGCCGAAGAAGTTTTTCGACCCGGGACGGTTCACCTGGAAGTACGCGCCGTCCTCAATGTTGAACCCGGCCTCCTTGGCCGCCTGGAAGAAACTCGTCGAGCCCACAGGCGCACCGGACAATTGAATGCTGCCCACCTTGCCATTGAGGTTGAAGTCCAGCCCCGAGATCCCGCGGTAGGTCAGGAGACCACCCTGGCTGTGGCCGGCGATGTCCAGTTTGTAATTGTCGTCGATGCCAGCCTGATAGAAGTCATGCAGTTCGCGCGCGTTACCGGAGCGCACTACACCCCCCAGCGCCACATCCCACAATGACTCGACCAGGTCGCCCAATATGCCGTGCTCCGGGTTGTAGGCCTGCATGAAGGTATCCGAGCCCGTCTGCATAGCGCCATTGACCAGGGCCGAGAGCAGCGAGTTCTGAATGCCGTTGGTGAAAATCGCACCATCGCCATCCGGCCGGCTGATCTCAACCAGGCTCTGATCTTTCTTGAGCACCGGTTTGCCACCGTCATCCACTTTGATGGTCTTGCCGTCTGACTCGTATTCGAAGCCGGTTTTGACTCGATAAAAACGCATGTCCCCGGTCAACAGAGTCGGCACCTGGGTAATCAGGCCACCATGACTTTCAACACCCGGCATGACCCCGAGGGTGTAGGTGGACGCCTTGTCCATGACGGTTTCCAGCAGCCCCGGAATCCATGCCAATGGCCACAGCGACGGGTTCTCTTCAAGCGCCGCGCTGGCGGCACCGCTCAAGGCGGCGTACTGGCTAAAAATCCCCGCCGCGTTCTTGCCATAGTCCTTCACACCCTGGCGCCAGTTGTTCACGGTATCCACCGGATGCGACACGCCGTCCAGGGAGGACTGGCTGACATACAGGTCGGTGCGTTTTTCCTTGTCCTTGGTGATCTCGAAGGCCTTGGTCAGATCGCGGTTCAGGCCTGTCGTGGAGTCCACGCCAGTCTTGGCATCGTTGCGCACGATGATGCTGCCGGCGCCCACGGTGGCGCGAACTTCCTGCTCCTTCTCTTTGCGGTAGTCATAACCGCTGACGCTCCAGCCGGAGGCGCCAGTCTTGCCTTTGCCGGCCAGGCTCTTGTCGGTGGTAAACGCCACGTCCTTGCCAGTCATCTGATCGGCGCCTTCACCACCGCCTCCCCAGCCGAAGGTGCCACCCACGTTGACGTAGTAGCTGTGCTCCTTGTCCTGGCCGGAGATATCGCGGAAGCCCAGGGTGTTGGTGTCCAGCTTCAGCTTGCCGTTGTCGGCGGCGATCACCGCACCGTCGATCTGGGTATGGTTTTCGGTGCGGATATCCACGCCGTTCTTGCCGGTGATACTGGTCTGTTCCTGTACCCAATCGGTCTTGCCGGTGGTCTTGCCCACCCCCAGCGAACCGCTGACACTGCCACCGCCGCCCAGGCCGATGCTCACCGTCACACTGGCATCCAGTTGCTTGCCGCTGACTTTGCCGGTATCGGGCACCGAGGACACGGTCAGGTCACCGCCCACCCGGCCGATGACTTCATCGCCACGCAAGGTCGCACCGGAAATAGTGCTGTCCTTGCCGCTGGTGAAGCGCAACTGGTCACCGGCAACGAGGTTGGCGTTCTGCTGCCGTTCGTTCTCGCGATCAAGCTTGCCCTTGCCCATATCGACACTGGCATACACAGAGATGAAGTCCTTGCCGCCCACTGCCAGGCCGACTTCACCGCCGCCACTGCTGCGATCGGACTCACTGCTGGAGTCATTCTGCGCCGCGCGAATGGTCAGGTCCTTGCCGGCACTGAGGTCGATATCCCGCCCGGCATGGACCTGGGTCCCAATCAGCGTCAGGTTGTCACGGGCTTCAAGGCTGACGTCACGCCCGGCCAGAAACACCGAAGGCGTACTGGTGCCATCGCTGAGCTGCTCGGTAGCCGAGCCGACACTGCCGCCGATCCCGGCCCGGGCACTGCCACCGCCGCTCTGGCCGTTGATGCCACCCTGGCTGCGGGTGGTCTTGCTCTCTTCCGAGACCACGCCACGCGCCACATCCACGGTGATGTTGCGCCCGGCCAGGGTGATATCGCGCCCGGCGTCAAACTGGCTGCCACGAACAGTGATGTCATTGCCGGCCACGGCACTGATGTCTCGACCCGCGCCCACATTCGACGGACTGTTGCTCCGGACTTCCTGGCGCGAACTGGTGGCCTGGCTGGCCGAGCCGAAGTGGGTTGCGCTGGTCGGCCCGGAGGTGAACTGGTTGATCGAATCCACGGTGCTCAGCACACTCGAGGCCTTGCTCACGCCGTCGTCACCCTTGCCGGTGCCTGCGAGGGCGTCCTTGGTGTTGCCATAGTTGTGGCTGATATTGACCGTCAGGCCGTTGCGGTCGCGGCTCTTGCTGTTTTCCTGAATCGAGGTTTCCTTGCCGGCATCGACATTGATGTCGCGTCCGGCCTGCAGGTTGACGTCGCGATTGGCGTCGATCCGCGAACCTTCCACAGTCAGGTCGCGACCGGTCTTGATGTTGACGTCCTGCCCGGCCAGCAACTGGCTCTCGGCGACCGTCTGCTGGGCATTGCGCGATTTCTCCTTGAGGGCCTCACGCCCCAGGAAGGCGGTGACGCCGTTCCGGTCGCTTTCCAGGGACAAGCCGGTGTGCTTCTCGCTTTTCCAATTGCTCTGGTCCTGGCTGTTGCTGCCGGCCAGGACATTGACGTCGCGCCCCGCACCGACGTTGAGGTCGCGCACCGCCGCAGCGGTACTGCCGATCATGTTCACATCACGGGCCGCTTGCAGCGTGGTATCACGCCCGGCACTGACCACACTGCCGACGCTCTGGGTCTGCAGGTTTTCCTGCCCCGACTTCTTGGACGAGGCAATCGAGATAAAACTGCCGGAACTGGATAAACCGACCTTGCTCCGGTACTTCTCGCTTTGGCTGGTGGACTCGTTCGCCGCATCGATCAGGTTGATGTCGCCGTTCTTGTCGATCAGCCCTGCTCGCAGCTCCGCATCACGCTTGGCCTCGACGGTGCTGGCCGACAGGTTGACGTTGGTGCCGGCGATGATCACGGCGTCATTGCCGGCGCTCAGCTCGCTGCCCACCTGGGTGGTGGTGCTGGAACTGCGGCTGTTGCCACTTTTATTGAGGCCGAAGCTGCCTTTTTTCTTCTGGCTGTAGGCGCTGTCCTGCTGCTCTTGCGCCGAGACCAGGCTCACATCGCCACCGGCGCCGAGCAACAGGTCATTACCGGCTTTCAACTGGCTGCCGACCACGGTGACATCGCGCCCGCCATTGAGGCTGATGCGGCCGTCCTTGTCCTGGCTGACATTGACCATCAGGTCATGCCCGGCGCTGATTTCAGAACCGACGTTGGTGGTGGCTGAATCCGCGCTGCGGGTGGTCTTGCTGCTGCCCCAGGAGCCTTTTTTCTTCTGGGAGAAGGTCGACGCCTCTGCGTCCTGGGCCGAAGCGATGACCATATCGCGCTCGGCATTGAGCGTCAGGTCCTTGCCCGCAGCGACCTTGCTCGCCACCACCGCCAAATCACGCCCGGCATTGAGTTCGAGATTGCCCTGGGTGGTCACGCTGGAACCCAGGTTCTGCAGCGTGTCCTTGGTGACCAGGCCACGGCTGATGGCGCTCTGGGTGAAGGTATGGTCCTGCACCGCGAGCAGATCGATATCCCGGCCGGCACTGAGCTTGGCATCGCCGGCGCTGCTGATCTGGCCTGCGTTGGTCAGGTCGCGTCCTGCACTGAGGTCCAGCTGCTGCCGCGCGCTGATCTGGCTGCCCTGATCCAGCACCGTGCGCGAACCCGAGCCATAACCCACTGCAACGGCGGTGCGGTCGTTGATCAGGTCGCCCTTGATCGCGGTGACGCTCACCTGGTTACCGCGGATTTCACCGCCCAGGGCATTTCGCACGCTGTCCTGGGCCATCAGGCTGACCCGCTGGTTGGCCTCCACCAGGCCACCCTGATACAGGTTGCCGCCGGCATTGACGCTCAGGTCATTGCTGGCGCGCAGGGTGCCGACGTTGGTCAGGTCATTGCCTGCCAGTACGGTCATATCCCGCCCTTGCACCAGGCTGCCGCCGCGCAGATTGCGCGAGTCGGCCTGGGCCAGGTACAGCACCGGCACCAATACCTGTTCGCCCTGCACCTGGCGGGTTTCCATCCACACGATGTCGTGGGTCAAGGCCGCCACTTGCTGCGCGTTGAGGGAGACCCCGACGCTCAGTTGCAACTGGTCCTTGGACGCAATGGCGTTATCCATCAGGTAGCGATACTGGTCGTAATCGCTGGTCAGGCTGGCTGCCAGGAAGCGTTGCCCGGTTTGCGCCAACACGGCCTCGCGAATCAGCCGAGTCTCATACAGCCCGTCGCCCAGGCGGCGCCAGGTCTGGTCGGTGTTGTAGTTGAGATGGCCGAGCATGTAGTCGGAGCTCATGAAACGCGACAGATCGGTAAAGGCCGGGTTGGTCTCGATCAGGTAACGACCGCTGGGGTTCTGGCTCTTGACGAACATGCCGTACTCGCCCTGGGGCAGGTGGTAGCTCGCAAGCGAAGTCGGATCGACCGCAACGAACGGCGTGCCGCTGAAGTCCACTGGCACGAAACCGACCTGGGTGCTGCCATCGGCGGCTACGCGCTCGACGCGCTGCACATCCTTGGCTTCCTGATTGCTGGCGGCAGAGCTTTGCGCATTGACCGTGATCACCTGGCCACCGGCCTGGGACAGGTTGTTCTGCAACTGCTGGCCCGTCAGTTGGGCGCGGCTCTGTTCGGTCAGGGTGCCGTTTTCAAGATTGCCACTGACTTGCAGGTTCAGCCGCTGACCCGCTTGCAAGATCGAGGCGTAGCCTGTTTGTGTGCCCGGCAGTACGGTGCTGTGGGAGGACAAGAGCGGGTACAGCAGAATCACCCCCGGTACCGCCTCTTGCTGATCGGGGGCGACATTCGCGTTGCGGGCGTTCCAGGCGAGGGTTTCTTGCTTGGCATAGCGGTACGCGCTTTTGGGAACACCATGCAGCCAGTAGGTCATGCTCTCGAGCCGCTGGTTCAGGGTCGAGCCACGGTTGTAGAAATTATTGGCGGTGACAAAGGCATCGCGGTTGGCAGCGATCAGACTTTGGCTGTTTTCCACGGTGTCGGCATGAAGGGTCAGGTCACGATTGGAGACCAGCCGTGCAGCCGGCGATTGCTCCAGGACCTTGTCCTGGTAGGTGGTGTTGACGATGTAAGTGGCGGTGTGGTGATCGCCCGAGCAGTCGGTGCAATTGATGTCGATACGGCGACTGACGATGCTTTCGCCGATCTTGAATTTGTCCATGGCGTTTTCCAGCAACCCCACGTCGATGTACATGTCGCCTTCGCTTTCGATGGTGCCGGAACGGTTGCTGAGCAACGCCGCTCGCCCGCCATCCAAGGCGGTGAAACTGAGGTTGCCGGCGCTGTAGATATCGCCGTAGCTGTTGGCCAGGCCGTTGCCGCGCAGGATCATGTCGGCGCCGCTGTAGATCAGCGTGTCGGCCGAGGTGGTGATGCCATTGGCCGAGCGCAGTTCCAATTGTCCCAGGGCGCCCAGGGTGCCGCGGTTGTTGATCTGCGCTGCGGACACCGACAGGTTCTGGCTGGCGATCAGGCGCCCCAGGTTGTCCAGGGTGCCGCGCAGGTTCAGTTGGGTATCACCGCCACTGGCGATACGTCCGCCGAGCTGGTTCAAGTCGGTGGCGCCGACCGTGAGTTTTTTCTGCGCCGAGAGCAGGCCGCTGTTGTTCAGGTTGCCACCCAGCTCCAGGGCCAGGTCGCCATCGCTGACCAGCTCGCCCCCGTTGTTCAGGTTCACCGCGCCCAGGCGCAGGCCGCTGGCGCTGGCAATGCGGTCGCCGGCATTGAGGCTGAGATCACCCGAGGTGCTCAAGTCCAGTGCGCCATTGAGCTGCAACAGCCCGGCGCCATTGACCGCGCCGATATCCCAATCGCCGTGGCCGAGACCGGTGACACGGCCCTGGCTGCCCGCAAGCCCGGCCAGGTCCAGCTTGAACTGGCCGCCCCCGGCATGCTCGATGCTCCCCAGGGAGTTGCTCAACAGCCCGGCGTTGAGGGCAAATGCAGCCGTACCGATGGCCAGCGATCCGCCCTGGTTATTCAGGTTGCCGGTCAGCGCAACAGTGCCCAACTGCCCCGCCAGCGCCCGCACTCGACCGCCGCTGCTGTTGTCCAGGTTGCCGCCGGTAAGCAGCAGGCCGTCAGCCGATTCGATCAGGCCACCCTGGTTCAACAGGTCGCCACGGGCCGCCAGTTCCAGTTGCCGGGCGCTGACTTCGCCACCCCGATTGTCCAGCAGTTGCCCGGAGGAGCTGAGCAAGCCGTTCGCATACAGCTTGCCGGCCTGGTTGGTCAGGCGGTCGACTGTCAATTTCAGCGCGCCGGATTGGCTGCTGATCAGGCCGGCCTTGCCATCCAGGGCACTGTTATCCACAGAGCCGGCAGTCAGCGCGACGCTGGCGCCTTGCAAGGTCCCACCACGGTTATCCATGGCGCCCTGGGCCAGGGCCACTTCGGCATGGCTATCCTTGGCCAGGATCATGCCCCCGCGGTTATCCAGGTTGCCCGTGATCAGCTCCAGGCCCGCGCTGCCCGCGAGCAATTGGCCCTGACGGTTATCCACAGCCCCGCCCTGGATTTCCAGGCGCTTGCCCTTCAAGGTGCCACCCAGGTTGTCGAGCTGACTGAACTGGCTGACCCGCAGTTTCTGCTCGCCGGCATCGATCAGTCCGGCGTTGTTGTTCAAGGCGCCACTGAGGGTCAGGGCGACATTGCCGGCCTGGGCGACCAGTGCGCCCTGGTTGCTGTTGTCCAGGCTGTCGGCATTGATCACCAGGCTATTGCCGAGCATCACGCCCGCGCTGTTGCTCAACTGGCCACCGTCGATCTGCAAGGCGCCATCGCTCTGGATCCGCCCCTGGCTGTTGCTCACCTGACCCGGTGCGGTGCCGTTGGGGTTGATGGTCAACGTCAAGCCATCGGTTCCGGCCGCGAGCAGCCCCTTGGCCTGGTTGTCCAGGCCGCTGGCGGTGACCGTCAGGCGGTCACCCACCAGGCGCCCGCCACGGTTGTCGAGCATCCCGCTGCTGGTCAGCACCAGTTGGTTACCGACCACGACCCCTTGCTGGTTGCCGACGCTGCCGGCTTCGACCTGCACATTGCCCTGTTTGGCTTGCAGATGGCCCAGGGCGTTATTCAGGTGCTGCTTGACGATCAGCGTCAGCGGACCGTTCTCGGCGCTGAGCACGCCGTTGGCGTTGTCGCTGAGCCCGTCGAGGTGGGCCGTCAGTTCGTTGCCGAGGACACGACCCTGATTGTTCGCCAGGTCACCGGCTTGCAGATTCAGTGTTTGCCGGCCTTGCAGCAGGCCGCCGCTGTTATCCACATCCCCGGCCTTGAGCTTGAGCACATCACCGTTGATGGTGCCGCCCTGGTTGGCCAGGTTGCCGCGACTGTCCAGAGTCAGTTGCGGCGCAATCAAAGTGCCGCCACGGTTGTCCAGGCTCGCCATCTTGAGGTCGAGCGCGGTAGTGGCCTGGATCTGCCCACCGGCATTGATCAGGTCCTGGTCGAGGGTGATTGCGGTCGCCCCGTTCTCTGCGCTGATCATGCCTTTCTGGCTGTTGTCCAGGCGTTGCGCGGTCAGGGTGATCTGGTCGCCCAGCAAGCTGCCGCCACGGTTCAGGGCTTCACCCGCTTGCACTTCAAGCAGGCTCTTGGCCTGGAGGTGGCCGCCGTCGTTATCGAGCTGGCCGCTGATCTTGAAAATCGCACTGCCCTGGCTCGCACCGATCAGGCCTTGCTGGTTGTTGAGGCGATCAACCGTGACCAGTACCTGGTCGGCAATCACCTTGCCCTTCTGGTTGATGAAATCGCTGGTGCGCAAGTTCAGACCGGCACCGGCAACCTCGATCCGCCCGCCAGTGTTGTCCAGGCTGGCAAGGTTGAGGTCGACCGCCTGGCCGTCACCAAAGCGGATCAGCCCGCCGAGGTTGACGATGGCCGGGGTGTCGAGGGTGAGGGTGTGCTGCGCAAGCAGCCGCGCCTGCTCGCCCTGGCTGACCAGGCGCGCGGTGCTCACTTGCACCTTGGCGCCCTGTATCACGCCGTTGTTGTTTTCGACGGCCTGCTGCGCCTTCACGTTGAGCGTGCGGCTGGCCAGCACATTGCCCTGGTTGCTCAGGGTCTGGCTGACGAGGGTCACATCGCCCGTGGCAGTGCGCGTGTTATCCGGGTTGACCCCCGCCTCGATGATGCCGTTGTTGCGTATCTGGCTGCCGCTGGTGACCTGTACTTTGTCCCGCGCGGCGAGGCTCTTGCTGACGGTCACGGCGCCGCGGCTGTCGATCCGCGCTTCGGTGCCCGCATAGGCCGGGCCCTGAAGCTCGACGCTCTGGGCCTTGATGGCGATGGCCTGGTTGGCGCCCATGCTGGCTACGGTCACCTTGCCGCTGGCATCGATCTGGATGTCGCCGGTGCTGGCGGCCATTTCGCCGGAGATGTTCACCCCCACGCCCTTTTCCGTGCCCACCAGGCGGATCGCCCCGGCGTACATACCGCCCAGGGCCGAGCTGTCGATGGCCATTTCCGGCTTGGCACTGCCGTCGTCTGCACGCGCGGTGACGCTCAGGTCATCGGCGCCGACATCGTTGCGGCCGGTGATGACATTGAGCTTCTTCGCGTACAGGTCGGCATTGAGTTTGGTGCTGCGGGTGATGAGGTCGAACTGGTCGATATTGCTGGCGTTGAGCCCCGCGCCCTCGATGGAGATATCCCCGCCATCGACCTGGAAGTGATCAAGTTTCTGGCCATTGATCACCGGTTTGCCGGTGGTCAGGGTGGCGCGCGGCGTATTGATGAAGCCGCAGCCGTTGCAGGTGATGCCATGGGGGTTGGCGACTATCACCCGCGCCGCCTGGCCCGCGACTTCGGTGTAGCCCTTGAGGGTGCTGCGGTTACTGCCGGTGACTTCGTTGAGGATGACTTGCGCGGCCTGGCCCTTGAGGTTCGCGTTGCCCGGGATGTAACCGCCAAGCTGGGTGTTCTGCACCGAATTGACGCTGTTGTTGAGGATCAGGCCGTTGCTGCCGACGTTGTATTCGCTGAATTTGTTGTGAGACAGCCCGCTGCCGTTGGTCCCATTGATATTGACCACTGGCACGCCATTGCCTGCCTGGCCGATGGTGGCATTGCCACCCGCCTGGGGATCGAGCGTCAGCCCGGCGGCGACGCTGACAATCGGGTTCAGGAAAATGATGCCCGACAGTGATAGGGCAATGCATTGAGCAAAGGGCTTGCGAACGTCCATGTGGCAATCATCCATTCACTGAAAGTGAGTCAAATCAAAAGAACATGTCGAGGCGGAAATACACCGGATGTTCTCGTTTCTCGATCAGGCCGGGTCGCTCCAGGGATCGAGCAAAACTGACCGAAGCCGCCAGGTACTGGCCGCGGGCGTTGAATTCCAGGGCATTGCCGGTCATGCGCCCCTTGGCATCCGGGTTGTAGCGCCCGCCCTTTATCACGCCAACGTCATAGGCCAGGGCCGCCCCGTACTCATGCACGAAAGGCAGCAGCGGCTGCCAGGTCACGGCGCGCCGCCAGCGCAACTGGTTGCGCCAGTAGCCACCGCTGTCGCCGGACAGGCTCTGGTCTTGAAAGCCCCGTACTGAACTGACCCCGCCCAGGCTGATTCGTTGCGGGCTGAACAATACGTCTTCGCTGCGCTGACCAGTGGCCAGGCTGTCGAAGCTGAAGTTCTCGTCCCACAGGCGAAACGGCTGCAGGTAGCTCAGGGTCAGGGTGTATTTGTTGTAGCGGGCCACGGGCTCGCTGCCGCGCGGGTGGCCGCTGCCCTGGGCATCCAGGGCACCGATGCCCTGTTGCCAGCCGATATCGGCGTTGACAAAGGCGCTGCCGATACGCCGGCCGTGGTTGAAGCCCAACTGGGTTTCGGTGATGCGGTTGCTGGACACATCGATAAAGTTGTCATCGATGTAATTGCGCGTATGCAACTGGCTCAGGCCAAGGCTCAGGCCGGTCTTGCTCAGGTTGTCGCGGTGCAGCACACGCTCGGCGCGCAGTTGCTGGCTCTTGCTCACGCCATCGAATTCGAAAGCAAACCCGGCGTCGTCATTGCGGGTCCGGTAGTAGCTCTGGCTGTAGGAATAACTGAGGGTCCACCAGCCCCAGGGCAGGCTGTAGTAGAGGCTCTGGTTGTCGGAGTGGCGCCAGCGATCACTGACCGCATCCTGATTGGCGCGCAAACTCAACTGGTCGGCCAGGCCCAGCGGGCTGTCCCAATCGAGACCGACGCCCATCTGCTGCTCGCCGGTGGTTTTATCGCCATCGTTGTTACGGGTCGCCGAGACGCGCCAGGGCTTGAGTCGTTCACCCTTGAGCCCGACCCGGCTGCCGCCGACCTCGTCGCCGGGGGCCAGCTCAAGCTCGGCCTGGCGCGAAGGCAGGCGCGTCAACTGATCGACCAGTTGCTCCAGTTCCCGCAGATTCAACACGTCCCCCACCTGCCCCGGAAAGGTCATCGCCAACTCCCGGGAACTGGCCAGCGCCGAGCTGTCCAGGGACTCGAGGCGGCCTTCGACCACCACGATCTTCAGTTCACCGGTCGACAGGTCCTGGGCCGGCAGATAGGCACGGGTGGTCACATACCCGCGTTCCAGGTAGTGATGGGTAATGGCTTTGAGCAGGGTGTTGATCTGGCCGACCGACAGGCACTGGTTGCGATAGGGCGCCAACAAGCGGTCGCGATCGCCGGAGCTCAAGTGTTCGGCACCGTCCAGCACCACGGTCTTGATGGTGAAGCAGCGCTGTTCATCGGCTTTTTCGGTGGGTGCAGGCGGCAGGGACTTACCCGGCAGCTGCTGGAGTTCTTCGAGACGTTTTTGCTGCTCTTGCAGCAACTGCTGCTGGCGATCACGAATCAGGTCGCGATCGCCCGGGGTCTGCACCGGGGCAGCCTGGAGCATGGAAGTGAACAGAGCACAAAACGCTACTACAGGCGTGATGCCAAAACGTGACATTCATTCAATTCCCTTGAATAACCGACGCAGAAAACCGCAGCGCCTATCAGGTGTAATCCAGCACCTGCTTTTGAAGGGGAAAGATATTAAGGCGTTAAATCCGTTACATGACAGAAAAACGACGAGCGGCTACAAGGCTTATTGCCAGTAGTGCGCCGGCAAAGAAAGCAGCTGGGAGCACGCCGGACGAGGTGTTTTGTATCTAAACAGACACACCGGATTTTCCCCTCCCCATTGCGCCCTGCCGCTCCCGCTGGTGGGCTTTTCATAGCCGGGCCTATTGAAAAACCTCCTGCTTCGGCGCCCGTTCTAAGGCGAATGAAACGCCTGCATGCTCGAACCGGGCATGTCATCGATCAGCACCACCGGGATGCGTTGATTGGGCTGGGTGATGTCATAGACATGCTGCTGGCAAGCCGTGTCGTTATCGACCCTGGCGAACTCCACCAGGTAGACCTTTTGCTTCTCCGGCACAAAGGTGCTGCCCAACGGCCCGCAATGGCTTGAGGTCGGCACGGTGGGAATGGACACCGGCTTGTCTTCCCACTTGTTCTTCTGCGGGTCGTACACCTTCTGCACTGTGCTCTGATACTCATAACCCGGCGCCGGCTGAGTGCCCGAGGTTTCCCAATAGCCCAGCACCTGCAACTTCTGGCCCGGCTGCGCCGGTATTTCAAGCTGGGGGAAGTTCTTGTGCACGGCGCTCTCGAAGGTGGCGAACCAAGCCCCCAGCTTGCCGCCCAGAGGCTTGGACGCGGTGCCCAGTTTTTCGGGACGCGGGTCCGGATCGTTTTCGCGCCTGACCGAAAACTCCACTGCGCTGACACTCGTCGACTGCATGATCACTTTTGCGTGCTGTTCATCCACCGCCACCTTTTTCTGCTCCAGCATGATGCCGTCGCTCCAGAGGGTCGGTGCGGAACTGCGGGCGTTAAAATCACATCCCAGCAGCGACAGGGGCACCATCATCCATACGATTTTCTTCACCGCGTATTCCTGGGTAGAGCAATGAGCGAGCAGGACCCGCACGCCTCATCGCAGACAATGACAAAGCGCCACTACGGCGCCGAATCATAACCAAAGGGATAGGTCGGGATGCAGGGATTTGGCGAAGGGACTTGAACCTCGGCCAAGGCCTCCGACTGCGGCAACAGCAGAGGCCTGAACCGGGGGGATTTACTTGTTCTTGAGGCAGGTGCTCATGAAGGTTTTGCGCTCATCGCCCTTGAGGGCCTTGGTGGTGGCGTCGGCGTTGCAGGTTTTCATCTTGTCTTGCTGAGTGGGCTTGGCGGCTTTCAGGCAGGTGCTCATGAAGGCCTTGCGCTCATCACCCTTGAGGGCCTTGGTGGTGGCGTCGGCATTGCAGGACTTCATCTTGTCCTGCTGGGCCTGTTGGGCAGCCGTTGCGGCAAACCCCTGGGAACACAGCAACAGGCCCACCATCAACAACGGAATACGCAGCATCTTCATGGAGTTTTCTCCTGGTTACCGCGCCGATCGGCACGGCCTCCAGCGCAGTGTAGACAAACCCGGTTACACCTTCACCTGTTCTGCAAACTGGTCCGCCGGTATTGCTCGGGAGTGCAGCCGGCCTGGCGCTGGAACATCGCGATAAAAGCTGAAGCGCTGCTGTAGCCCATGTCGAATGCCACTTCCTGGACGCTGCGGGCACTGTCCAGGGCCTCGATCGACGCCAGGAAGCGCAGGCGCTGGCGCCACTCGCCAAAACTCATCCCCAGTTCCCGGACAAACTGCCGGGCCAAGGTGCGTTCGCTGACATGGATCTGCCCGGCCCAGTCGGCCAGCGGGCGGTTGTCCCCCGGCGCGGCCTGCAAGGCTTCCAGCACCCCGAGCAAGGCCGGGCTGCTGGCGTAGGGCAGATAGCAGTCATGCACCGGCGCCTGTTGCAGTTGATCCAGCACCACCTCGGCCAGGCGCTGGTCAGCCGCGCCGTCGGGTATCTGCACGTCGCGCACGGCAAAGTCCTTGAGGATGGCCTTGAGAATATCGCTGATGGCCAGGGTACAGCCCTGCTGCGGCAGCGCCTCGCACAATTCGGGCACCAGGCACACGGCACGGTAGGTGATCGGCTGCGGGCTGTAGAAGCTGTGCTCGGTGTGGGGTGGCACCCAGATGGCGAACTGCGGCGGCGACATGAAGCGGCTGCCTGCGATCTCCATGTGCAGCACGCCATGGGCCGAATACTCCAGGCAACCCCAGGGATGCCGATGCTCCAGGGCATGGCTGTGGGCATGAAAGTGCGCATGGCGAAAGTACAGCGGTGCCGGCAGACCGCTGAAAGGCAGCAGCTCGATATGTTTTTTGCTCATGCTGTCCGGATTCAAGGGCGGGTTGTCTGTTTCGAAGTATAAGCATTTATCCAGACAGACGGATAATCCCTCCTCTTCAACGTTATGGCTGTTCTCATGCAATACGCTTATCCCTTGCTGGCGATTCTGATCTGGGCCGGCAACACCGTGGTCACCAAACTGGCGGCCGACGCCATCTTCCCGGCGGAGATCGGTTTTTACCGCTGGCTGCTGGCCGGGCTGCTGTTCACCCCGTTCATGCTCAAGCCGGTGAAGCAGCATTGGCCGCTGATCCGCCCGAACCTGGGGCGGATTTTCATCCTCGGGGTACTGGGCATGGCGGTTTACCAGAGCCTGGCCTATTTCGCCGCGAGCCGCACGTCGGCCACCAATATGGGAATCATCCTGTCGCTGATGCCGCTGATGTCGCTGGCCATGGCCATTATCAGCCTCGGCCAGCGCCTGACCGCCGGCGCGCTGGTCGGCGCCTTGCTGTCATTTGCCGGGGTGCTGGTGGTGGTGTCCGCCGGCAGCCTGGAGACCCTGCTGCAACATGGGGTGAACCTGGGTGACGCGATGATGCTGATTGCCACCCTGGCCTACGCGATCTACAGCACCCTGCTGAAAAAATGGCAGCTGCGCATCCCGCCCCTGGTGCTGCTGTACCTGCAGGTGCTGGTGGCGGTGTTGGTGCTGTTGCCGTTGTTTCTGCTGTCCGAGAAAGTCGGCCCGACCCTGCGCAATATTCCCCTGGTGCTCTATGCCTGCCTGCTGGCCTCGATGCTGGCGCCCCTGGCCTGGATGCAGGCCGTGTCGCGCCTGGGGCCGAGCCGCACCACGCAGTTTTTCAACCTGCTGCCGCTGGTCACCGCCCTGATCGCGGCCGTGGTGCTGCACGAACAATTGGCCCTGTACCACATGGTGGGCGGCGTACTGACCCTGGGCGGGGTGATTGTCTGCGAACGCTGGACCACCGTCATCGGCCGTTCGCCGCAACTGGCCTGAAGCGGCTGCATCCCCCAGGCACAGGCTAGACGCCCGCAGCCTTGAGACGCCGGGCATGTTCGACAAACAGTCGCACCGGTTCGGCGCCCTTGCCCACCAGTCCCAGGGATTGGTTAACGATATCGAAATGATCCAGCGGGTATTCGTCGCCGATCACCGTGCCCAGGTGCGAGCTGTAGCGCCCGACCATGCCATCGCAGTGCCCGGCTTCCCGCACGAAGGTCCT
This sequence comes from Pseudomonas sp. MF09150, assembly GCF_059862355.1. NCBI lineage: Bacteria > Pseudomonadati > Pseudomonadota > Gammaproteobacteria > Pseudomonadales > Pseudomonadaceae > Pseudomonas > Pseudomonas sp. MF09150. Next base: position 137,904 of record NZ_JCBCUS010000002.1, read on the forward strand.
GGCGAACAGCCGGCAACTGCGGTTGGTGCCGTCCAGCAGGTTGCGCCCGCGGTCGGTCTTGCCGGGCTGCAAGGTCCCGGACCAGGAGTAATAGCGCACGCCGTCGACCTCTTCCGCCCCCTGGCCGCCCCAGGTATCAGGCAAGCCCTGGGGGTACTGGCGGTTGAACAGGGCCACGCCCTCGCTGGTCAACGATTGGTGCGCCGCCGGCACATCCACCGGCAGCCGCGGCCCGCGATAGCCGGTCTCCAGCAGGCTCATCAGCGCTGCAATCAAGCGCAGGGCAACACTCAGCAGACGCCCTTTGGCGGTGGTCGCCGGGTAGTGTTTCTCCAGGTAGTCAGCCAGTTCCGAACCGTGATTGGGCCCGGCCACCGAGGTCACCGACGCCACCCAGTCCGGTCGCTTGGCCGCGGCATAACGCGCGGTCAGCGAGCCTTGGCTGTGGCCGATCAGGTTGACCCTGGCCGCTCCAGTTTCCTGGCGGATGGCTTCAATCCGCGCCAGCAACTGCTCGCCGCGCACCTCACTGGAGTTGAGCGGCGAAACCTGCACCGCAATCACGGTCGCACCACCCCGGCGCAAGGCTGCGACTATCCCGTACCAATAGGGGTACAGCAGCAGGCGGACAAACCCCAGCATGCCGGGCACCAGGACCAGCGGGTAACGCGTGGCGAGCTCTTGAGACATGCGGCGACGTCCTTGTGCGAAGGCAGCGGGGCTGGCTGAAAGCTAAACCATAACCAGGGACATCGTCAGCCCCCATGACGCTTTGGCGACACGCTGATGACAGCCCTGTCGCCCACCCGGCTGCTTAAGCCTGACCACCCCCGCCCCCATCAGCCCCACCAACCGCAGCAACATCCTGGCCAACACTGCCTTCTCAGAAGGTTTGCGCCAGGGCCAGCAAGCGCTGCTGCGCCTCTGCGCAGGAACGCTGAAAACCCTCGCTCTCCGACTCCTCACCCTCCGCGGCAACCACCGTGACGTTCTCGATACCGATAAAACCCAGGGCGGTACGCAACCAGCGATCCGCGTGGTTCATCGCTTCATGCTCGCCTCCCGGACCAAAGCCGCCCCCGCCACGACTGGTGACGATCAACACTTTCTTGCCCTGAACCAACGGCTGGTACTGAGCCACGCCGTTGTCCTGCAGGGTGTTGAACGTCCGCCCCAGGCGCACGATGTGATCGACCCAGGCCTTGATCCCGCTGGGCACGCTGAAGTTGTGCATCGGCGCCGCGATCACCAGGCGCGAGTGGCCGAGCAGCTCCGCCACCAGCTCATCGCTCAAAGCCAGGTCCGCCTGCATCGACAGCGGCCGCGCCTCGGGCTGTGGATAAAACGCCGCGGCGATAAAAGCCTCGCTGACGTGGGGCAAATGCCCGCGTCCGACCTCGCGCCGGGTGAGATGCCCCTGGGGGTTGGCCGTTTGCCAGGCCTGGAGGAAAACCTCGGCCAAGCGCCGGGTATGGGAGCGCTCGCCCCGTGGGCTACCGTGAACCGCAAGAACTGTATTCATCTCATCTGCCTCATGCAGGTTGCTGATTGCGGCCTTGAAACCAGGGCCTGTCCGCGCTAAATCTATTAGCCAAACCCTGCCTCAACAAATGAGCAGAAATCCTTTCAGATGAATTTAAATCAATCGTGGAGCCTTGGATGTTTGCTCACCTGCCTCTCACCGCCCTGCGCACTTTCGAGTCCGCCGCGCGCCTGCTGAGTTTCAAGGCCGCCGCCGAAGACCTGTCGGTGACGCCCACCGCGGTGTCACACCAGATCCGTAGCCTGGAACACTGGCTGGGGGTGGCGCTGTTCGAACGGTTGCCGCGCCAGGTGCGCTTGACCGAGCCCGGCCAGCGCTTGTTCCACAGCCTGCATAGCGCCCTGCTGGAGGTGACCCAGAGCGTCGATACCCTGCGCCCAAAACCCAGCAACACCCAACTGACGGTCTCCACCACCGCGGCCTTTGCCGCCTTGTGGCTGGTACCGCGGCTGGGGCGTTTCTATGCCCGGTATCCCAACATCAGCGTGCGCCTGGATAGCCAATCCGAGGTGGTCGACCTGCAACAGGATGCGAGCATCGATGTGGCGATCCGCTACAGCCAGGAGGGCTACCTGAACCTGCACGGCCTGTGCCTGTTCGACGAGCGTTTCGCGGTCTATGGCGCCCCGCAGCAAGTGGCCCAGGCCCACCAGCAGCAACCGACCCTGATCAGCGTGCACTGGCGCAACTCCCGGCTCTATGCCGACGGCTGGCAGGCCTGGTGCGCCCTGGCCGGGGAAAGCTGGTTCGAGCACCAGCCGCTGATCCGCTCCTACGACGAGGAACAGTACGCCCTGCAAGCCGCGATTGCCGGTCAGGGCCTGGTCCTGGCCAGCAACATCCTGGTGTCGCAGAGCGTGGCCGGCGGCCTGCTGCAGCCCTACCGGCCCGAGGTCCAGGTGGACGGTGCCGGCTACAGCGCACTGTGTGTGCCGGGGCGCGAGCGCCATCCGCCGGTGCGCGCCTTTCTCCAATGGCTGCAGCAGGAATCGCTGCTGGCCGGACATCCACCCCTGGCGCGCAGTTGACCGCCGGACACATCCGATAAAACTTTTTGCAGCTCCCGAGACTCACACCCAAGGTAGCGATCAGGCCGACAGAGCCTGGCGTCAATCGGATTAGCCTCCAGGAGATCGAGATGAGCGACATGCATTTATCTGATGTAAACACCCTTCGCGAACGCGCCCGCCAGCATGTGGAGAACGGCGCCGTGACCGAAGGCTACAGTGCCGACCGGGAAGAGATCCTGCGCCTGCTCAACGAGTCGCTGGCCACTGAACTGGTCTGCGTCCTGCGCTACAAACGGCACTACTTTATGGCCAACGGGATCAAGGCCAGTGTCGCCGCCGACGAATTTCTCGAGCACGCGAACCAGGAAGCCGAGCACGCCGACAAGCTGGCCGAACGCATCGTGCAACTGGGTGGCGAACCGGAGTTCAACCCCGACCTGCTGTCCAAGAACTCCCATGCCCAGTACGTGGCCGGCAATACCTTGAAAGAGATGGTCTACGAAGACCTGGTGGCAGAGCGGATCGCCGTCGACAGCTACCGCGAGATCATCCAGTACATCGGCGACAAGGACCCGACCACGCGTCGTATCTTTGAAGACATCCTGGCCCAGGAAGAGGAACACGCCGACGACATGGCGGATATCCTGGCCGACCTGTAAGCCGCTTCTCGTAATACCGCAGCCAGCTCTCCGGAGCTGGCTGTTTTCGTTTGGGCGGGTTACTTGGTCGGCTTGACCGTGACCGGTGCCTTGCCCGAGCGCATCTGGTCCAGCAGCGGCGCGCACTGGTTCGGCTCGCCCCCGCTCGGCGCAACCAGCGCCAACAGGCCCGCCGCCGGCCCGGCAATCACCCCCAAGGCGACCATGCCGGCACCGCGCAGCATCAGCGGCACCGCCTTGACCCCGGCGCTCGGCTTGATGAACGGGCCCTGCACATAGAGCGGCGAGCGCAGGGAGAACAGACGCAGGCCCTTGGATTCCGGGGTGATGGTCAGGTCGAGCTGCTCGCGGGTCATGTTTGCCGTGCCATCGATGTAAATGATGGCGTTCTCGGTGTCGAAGACGAACAGGCGCGAGGTGGCCAGCCCGCTCTTGATCCCGAAGTCGGCGGCGGCGCAATTGATCTTCACTTCCTTGTCGCCGAACATTTTCCCCACCACATAGTTACCGACGTTGAGCCCGGCGATTTCCATCAGGCTGCGGCTGATGGCGCCATCGTTGATCAGCATCTTCAGGTCACCATTGGCGGTCCCCAGCAACGCGGCCACCGAATTGCCGGTGCCGGAGATATCGGCGTCGCCATTGAGCTCGCCGAAACTGGTTTTCATCGGTTCAAAGGTCGGGAACAACTGCTTGAGCTTGAAGTTGCGCGCCGTCAGCTTGGCCTGGCCCTGCAAGGGCGTGGCCTGGCCATTGAGGCGGATCTGCGCATCGAGCTTGCCGCCGGCCACGCCAAAACGCAGCGGCTCGAGGCTCAGGTGCCCGTCATTGAGCACCAGGTGGGTATAGAGGTCGGTGAACGGCAGGTCGGCACTGTGGACGATGCGCTTGCCGGTGAATTCGACATCGGCGTCCATATCGCGCCAGCGTTCGGTGCGGAACTCCTCCACAGGCAGCACTTTGTCCGCCGGCTGTTTGCTTTCGCCGCCCCGGGCCTTCTGCTTGGCATTGGAGTCGGCACCGATCAGCGGCGCCAGGTCGGCGAACAGCAACTGGTTGGACACCAGCGCCCCGGTGAGCTTGGGCCGCGGCTGGCTGGCGACATAGGCCAGGTTGCCATGGATGTCGCTGTCGCCGATCTTGCCGTTGAAGTCCTGGTACTGAAAACTCGCGCCGGCCGGGTCATGCAGCTTGGCAATCAGGTGGCCGTCGGTGGCATAGGGCGGCGAATCCGGCAGCGTGACGCCGGTCAGCGGGTACAGGTTGCCCAGGCTGCTGCCGGCCAGTTTCAGGCGCAGATCAAGCGCCCCCAGGTTCAGCGGATCGGTCAGGGTGCCCTGCAACTCAACGCTGGTGTCGGCGATCTTGACCTTGGCCTGCAACGGGAACGGCTTGGCCGCGTCCTGCAGGGCCAGCAGCCCGCCGATCTTGCCGGTGCCGGTCAGTTTCTGCTGATGGTATTGACCCTTGACCTTCAACGCGAAGGCATAGGCCTGGGGCTCGGCGCCTTTTTCCTGGACCTTTTTCGCGGCCTTGTCGCCGACGATATCGCTGAATGGAATTGGCTGGCCCAATGGGTCGATCAGCAGGTCGAGCTGGGTTTTCAGGCTCTGGTCGTCGAGGGTCACGTGGCCCTTGTCGAAACCGATGGCGCCGATGTCCACCACCCAATTGGAGGGCTCGGCGTTGGGGTCCTTGGGGTCGAACTTGAAGGTCCAGTTGGCGCGCCCATCGCCCAGCCGTTGCAGTGCGGCATTGGGTTCGGTCAGGTCGATACGCGGGATGTGCACGCGCTGCGCCAACAGTGCCAGGGGCGAAATACGCAACTCGACACGCTTGAGAGTGACCATCTGCGGGGCCTTGGACCAGTCCGGGTTGCCCAGGGTCAGGTCTTGCGCCACCACATGCGGCCACGGCACCCAGGCCCGCCAGCCACCTTCGTCGGGCTCGCGCTGCCAGATCACCGCCAGGTCACCATTGATTGCGAATGGCCGATGCAGCTCCTCGGACACCTTGGCGTTGATCTGCGGCTTGATCCGGTTCCAATCGAAGAAGGCAATCAACAGCACCAACACGGCCAATAGCAGCACCAGGATGGCGATGGTCCAGGCGAAAATTTTACGAGTGCGCGTCATTGCACAGGGCTCCTGAATACGACGAGGCGCGCGTAGGACGGCGCCTTGGATGAAATGCCGGACAAAAATGATCGGCCATGAAAACTACGACTGATAAAGCGCTCTCAGGTTTAACCCGAATGCCGATTTAGACGAAATAACCCGGGGTTTTCTGACCAGGCCGCCAGCTTCGCGTTACCGCGCCCGCCCGAATGTGAAGCGAAAGTGAGTCGGAAATACCCACTCCGGTGCAAAACACCTCGCCGCAAAGGCCCGAGATAGAGCCTTTGGGCCGAACAATCAATTCCGTTGATTATTACCATTGTCTTTATGAACTTTTCTATCGATTTAGCGCGCGTAACATTGGCTCCGTACCCACTTTATCGCCCCCCCGAGGAGCACCCCCATCATGAAACGCCAATTACTGCTCAGCCTGACCCTCTCGATCCTGGCCGCCAACGCTTATGCCCTGCCAGCCGCCGAACAGGCCACTCCACAAGTCAAAGCCAGCCACACCGTGTTCAGCCAGACCCTCGCTGAAGGTGGTTCGGACCGCCTGATCGAACGCAACAAAGTCGCTGCCGATGGCTCGGACCGTACTCCACAAGGCCAGAGCGTTGCCGAAGACGGCTATGATCGCACCCCACAAGGCCAAACCGTAGCCGAAGGTGGCCGTGATCGCCTGGAACAGAAAGGCCTGGTTGAAGACGGCTACGATCGCACCCCACAAGGTCAGACCGTTGCCGAAGATGGTTACGACCGCACCCCACAAGGCCAGACCGTTGCCGAAGATGGCTTCGACCGCACCCCACAAGGCCAGACCGTTGCCGAAGATGGCTTCGATCGCACCCCACAAGGTCAGACTGTTGCCGCAGACGGTGCTGATCGCCTGGAACAACGTCATCAAGCTGTGAGCTGAGCCCATGCTGGCCCAGAAAAAAGCCCGGTCCCTGGATCGGGCTTTGACTTTGTAAAGCCCTCACCTCGTTCCAACACGCCTCCCCGTCAATCCAGCCCGGGTTCGACGCCGACAAAGTTGATTTGCTAGAGTGCCCCGCTCTTCCTGAGTAGAAAGTCAGCCCGCCAATGCTGCCCCGTGCCGAACAGAAGCAACAAACCCGCAATGCCCTGATGGACGCAGCCCGTCACTTGATGGAGTGTGGCCGAGGGTTTGGCAGCCTGAGCCTGCGCGAAGTGGCGAAGACCGCCGGTATCGTCCCCACCGGTTTCTACCGGCACTTTGCCGATATGGACCAACTGGGCCTGGTATTGGTCAGCGAAGTCGGCCAGACCTTCCGCGAAACCATTCGCCTGGTCCGCCATAACGAGTTCGTCATGGGCGGGATCATCGACGCATCGGTACGGATCTTCCTCGACGTGGTGGCGGCCAATCGTTCGCAGTTCCTGTTTCTTGCGCGTGAGCAGTACGGTGGCTCGCTGCCGGTGCGCCAGGCGATTGCCAACCTGCGGGAAAACATCAGCACCGACCTCGCCACCGACCTGAGCCTGATGCCCAAATTGCAGCACCTGGCGACGGCGGACCTCGGCGTGATCGCCGACCTGATCGTCAAAAGTGTGTTCGCCACCCTGCCGGACATCATCGATCCGCCCGCTGCGGCCCTGCCCGAACACCTGACGCCTCAGGCCAAGATCACCCAGCAACTGCGCTTTATTTTCATTGGCCTCAAGCACTGGCAAGGCCTGGGCAGCACCGAGTAACCCCGTACCTTCCCCACCTAGCACCGCCCCCTTCTCGCCCGATCAAGCCGAACGCTTAGCACCCGACGCGGCGCCCCGCCTTGCAGCAAAAAATCCGACGACGCACCAAGCCGGTGCTATAAATCAGTGCACCTCGCCAACTTGTAACAAAATAAAACACGAGCGTGCCCCATTTTCAGGCGTGCACATAGGGGGGTCGCCGGGTTTTTCGAGCGTATCCGGTGATTGGCAAGGCCCTTGCTCTAGCACCTGCATCGCTCTTAGCTGGAAGCCCTCACATGCTGGTGATTCATCGCCGAATCGAACCTCAAGCCCAATGGTCCGCCGAGCTGCACCTGAACTTCGAGGCCCGCAGCAAAAGCCGTCTGCGCTGTTTTAGTGCCGAGGGTGAAGACGTCGGTCTGTTTCTGGAGCGCGGCCAGCCGCCGCTGCACGATGGTGAATGCCTGGCTGCCGAAGACGGACGCGTCGTGCGCGTTCGCGCTCGCCCGGAAGCGCTGCTGCACGTCACCTGCCGCAACGCCTTCGAGTTGACCCGCGCCGCCTATCACCTGGGCAACCGCCATGTCGCGCTGCAAGTCGGTGATGGCTGGCTGCGCCTGCTCGATGACTACGTGCTCAAGGCCATGCTCGAACAACTGGGAGCCTCGGCCGAAGCCATTGAAGCGCCATTCCAACCGGAACACGGCGCCTACGGCGGCGGCCACCATCACTCGCGGCACGGTGACGAGGACTTCAACTACCCGCCGCGCCTGCACCAGTTTGGCGTGCGCCCATGAACCCAGCCTGGGCCCTGCTGCGCCTGGCCAGTCCGCAGTTGCCGATTGGCGGCTACAGCTATTCCCAGGGCCTGGAAATGGCCGTCGAGCAGCAGCGCGTGATGGACTCGGCCAGCGCCCGGCGCTGGATCAGCGATCAATTGCTGTTGAACCTGGCGCGGTTCGAAGCGCCGCTGTTGCTCGCCCATTGCCAGGCCGCAGCGGATGAAGACTGGGCGCAGTTGCTGCAACTGTGCGACGAGCATCGCGCCAGCCGGGAAACCCGCGAGCTGTATCAGGAAAGCCGGCAGATGGGCTATTCCCTGCAGCAACTGCTCAACGGCCTGCCTGAGCTGGATCAGGCCGCCCGGGATTTTCTCCAGCAACGCGGCGAGCCGCACCTGGCCCTGGGCTGGGCCCTGGCGGCGCGTGCCTGGCAGATCAGCCCCCAGGACGCCCTGGCCGCCTGGCTCTGGAGCTGGCTGGAAAACCAACTGGCGGTGCTGATGAAAACCCTGCCCCTGGGCCAGCAAGCCGCCCAGCGCCTGACCAGTGAACTGCTGCCGCTGCTGCAACAGGCGCAGCATGCCGCCACCCACAGCGACCCCATCCATTACGGCAGCGCCGCGTTTGGCCTGTCCCTGGCGTGCATGGCCCATGAGCGCCAGTACAGCCGTCTATTCCGTTCCTAGGCCCCCTCTGACATGGCGCCTTTTATTGTGGAGAAGCACATGAACTCACAACCCCTGCGCGTCGGCATCGGCGGCCCGGTCGGCTCCGGCAAGACCGCCCTGACCCTCGCCCTGTGCCTGGCCCTGCGCGAGCGCTACAACCTGGCGGTGGTCACCAACGATATCTACACCCGCGAAGACGCCGACTTCCTGGTGCGCAACCAGGCCCTGGCGCCGGAGCGGATCATCGGCGTGGAAACCGGCGGCTGCCCGCACACCGCCATTCGCGAAGATGCGTCGATCAACCTCGAAGCGGTGGATCAACTGAACCGGCGTTTTCCCGGGCTGGACCTGATTCTGGTGGAATCCGGCGGCGACAACCTGTCGGCGACCTTCAGCCCGGAGCTGTCGGACCTGACCATCTACGTGATCGACGTTTCCGCGGGCGACAAGCTGCCGCGCAAGGGCGGCCCGGGGATCTGCAAGTCCGATCTGCTGGTGATCAACAAGGTCGACCTCGCGCCACTGGTGGGCGCCTCCCTGGAACTGATGAACAGCGACACCCAGCGCATGCGCGCGGGCAAGCCGTTCGTCTTCAGCAACCAGAAAACCGGCCTCGGCCTGGACCAGATCATCGAATTCATCGAACGCCAGGGCCTGCTTGGCGCCGCCTGATTCCCCTTGATAAACGACTCAACAAGGAAGCCACCCTATGACACTCAAGCGTATTTTCGGAGCCCTGGCCCTGCTGCTGACCCCGGCCCTGGCCTTCGCCCACCCAGGGCATGGCGACAACGGTCTGATGGCCGGCATCAGCCACCCCATCGGCGGCCTCGACCACTTGCTGGCGATGCTGGCGGTCGGTTTATGGGCGGCCCAGCAACAAGGCGCCGCTCGCTGGGCCCTGCCCTGCACCTTCGTCGGCACCATGCTGATCGGCGGCCTGCTGGGTTTTGAAGGCCTGAACCTGCCGGCCCTGGAAAGCGGGATCGCCGCCTCGGTGCTGGCCCTGGGCCTGGCCGTGGCCCTGGCGGTACGCCCACCGCTGAGCCTGGCCCTGGCCGCCACCGCGCTGTTTGCCTTGTTCCACGGTGTGGCCCACGGCCTGGAACTGCCGGACATGTCCAGCCCCTGGGCCTATGCCGCAGGCTTCGTGGCCGCGACCGCCGCCCTGCACGCCGCGGGTTACGCCGTGGTACGGGTCCTGCCCCAGGCTGCGGCGCCGCTGGTACGGGTCGCCGGTGCGGCATCGGCGGCCACCGGTGTGTGGTTGCTGGCCGGCTGAGGCCAATAGCGACGACCGAACAGACGGGCCGGCGCTTTCGCGAGCGCCCGCCCCGTTCGCCCTGCTACCATGTCGCGCACTCAACCCTGCCGTGACGACGCCAGCCAATGCCCGATGTTTCCAGCTCCGCCTCCCAGCCTGAATTGACCGCTCTGTTCGCGGCCGTGCAGCAGCACTTCCAGGGGGTCATCGTGCCTCTGTGGCAAGGCCCTGGCTGGAACCCGGCGCTGGCGTTGCCTTTCGAAGCCCTGGACGCCAGGCATCAGCCATTGCCGGTGCAGCGCTATCGCGCCATGGCCTGCGCCCGGCAGCTGTATCTGTTCTCCAGCCTGATCGGCCAGGTGCCCGCGGCTGAACAACGCGCCGCCGCACTGTTCCGCTCCCTGCAGCAGCACTTTCACGATGCCGAACACGGCGGCTGGTTCTACAGCATCGACGCCCAGGGCGCGCCGCTGGACAAGCGCAAGGACCTCTATACCCACGCGTTCATCATTTTCGCCTGCGCCCATTACTGGGCCAAGGCGCGCGAGCCCCTGGTGGAATCGGTACTCAATGCGGCGCTGAGCGTGGTGGCCGAACGTTTCGCCAGCGGCGACGGCCTGTACCAGGCCAGCCTTGATCAAGACTGGTCGTCCCTGGGCTCCGGGCCGCTGCAGAATCCGCTGATGCACCTGGCGGAAGCCTTCCTGGCAACCCTGGCGGTGCGCGAAGACCGTCGCGTGCAAGGCGCTCTCACCGCGTTATGCGAGGCCATGCAGCGGCGCTTCATCGACCCGCAAACCGGGGTGATGCTGGAGAAGCCGCTGGGGGCTGTGGATAACTGGTTTGAGCCGGGGCATCAGTTCGAGTGGTTTTTCCTCCTGGAATCTTCGCCCCTGCTGCGAGGCACGGCGCTGCACGGCTCACTGGATCGGGCTTTTGCCTTCACCGAAGACTGCGGAGTCGACCCGGAGACCGGCGCAGTGGCGGCCATGCTCGACCTGCAAGCCACGGCACAGCCAAGGGATGCCACCCAGCGCATCTGGGCCCAGGCCGAATACCTGCGCGCCCTGACCTTGCGCCCTCACAGCCAGGCATCGCTGCGTCGCCAATTGCTGGCGTTGCAGCAACACTTCCTGCACCCCGCCGGCTGGAACGAATGCCTGGACGCAGCCGGCAAGGTCAGCCGGCAAGACATGCCGTCGACCACGCCTTATCACCTGGCCACCTGCTATCGCGGCCTGACTGAATACTTCACCTGACTGGGCCGCCGGGATCGTACAGACTCCGGCCGGCCCCAAGTTTCAGGTCAGGCAATCCACTTGCGATCCCCGGTGAAGCTGATGGTCAGCCAACGCGCCGTGTCCGCCTGGCCGAGTTGGCTGGAGATCTCTTCGCGCAACTGATCCAGGGTCGCCACGCTGTGCAGCGGATAGCCGTCCGGCAGCACGATATGGATCTCGATAAAGCGCGCCCGGCCGTGTTTCTGCACGTAAGACACATAGTCGGCGAAACCGTGCTCGGCCTTGGCCGCTTCCATCACGTTACGCACCTTGTCGTCCAACTGATCCGGGGCAATCCCCAGCACGTCCCGCAGCGCCGGCCGCAGGATCTTGAACGCCGCGGGCAGCATGCTCAGCGCCAGCAGGATCAGGATCAGCGGGTCAACGTACATCGCCCAGTCGTGGTAGCCCTGGCTTTTGAGCAGCAAGGCGGCGAGAAAGCTCACCAACAGGCCGACGGACAGCATGGCGTCCACCAGCCAACTGATGTTGTCGAACTGGATCAGGGTGGACTTGAGCGTGCGGTTGCGATGGCGGATGTAGAAGAAATAAGCGAACTCGACCACGGTGAATACCGCGGCGTAGATGATCACCAGCCCCAACTCGATCTCACGCCCGCCATTGATGATGCCGAACACACCGTTGAGAAAGGCGTAGATCGCGATTAACAGCAGGAAGCTGCCTTCGATCAACAGCACCATGGGTTCCAGGTGCCAGAAGCCGAACTGGAAACGCTGGTTGCTTTCCTTGGCGATCAGCTTGGCGGTGATCAGCATCAGGACTTTGATAAAGGTCGCGATCAGGGAAAAAAAGCCATCGAACAGGATGGATTGGGCACCAGAAACAAAACCCGTGACGATACCGGCGATCGCCACGGCGAACATCAGTACGGTCGATTGCTTGAGCAGAACCTGCTCACCTCGGTTACTCACAACGCCTCCTATCGAACCTCAAACCCACCGCCTCGAAGGAGACGGTAGCGAAGTGTCTGGCGGGGATTCTACCTGGGCTGGGCTGACCTCAAGCTGAAACGAATCAGCTTATGTGTTTCCAGGCACAACAACTGTAGCTGGCGAGCGTCTTGGGGGGAGGCCAATGGGTGGGTGGTTGTCGATGGCCAGTGTCCGAACGCGGCCCGAGCCTGCGGCAGCGACTACAGGGAGTCTGTGCCGCCAGGCTGCGCGCCCACCACGTACATGCCTCAGGGCTTGGCGTTGCGCTCAATCGAGAAGCCGGCCCAGGTCTGGCTGACCGGCATCAGCTCCAGGCTGTTGATATTGATGTGGGCCGGGGTGTTGAGCACCCAGAAAATCGTCTCGGCGATGTCCTGCGGCTGGATCGGCTCGGCACCGGCGTAGGTCGCGTCGTAGCGCGCCTGGTCACCGGCGAAGCGCACCAGGGAGAACTCGCTCTCGCACAGGCCCGGCTCGATATTGGTCACCCGTACGCCGGTGCCCTGCAGGTCGCAGCGCAGGTTCAGGGAGAACTGTTTGACGAAGGCCTTGCTCGCGCCATAGACATGGCTGCCCGGGTACGGGTAGTTGCCGGCGATGGACCCCAGGTTGATGATCCCGGCGCCGCGCCCGTGGGCGATCAGCCGGGGCAGCAACAGGCGGGTGCTGTACATCAGGCCCTTGATGTTGGTGTCGACCATGGTGTCCCAGTCATCCAGGTCGCACTTGGGCGCCGGATCGACGCCCAGGGCCAGGCCGGCGTTGTTGATCAGGCCGCGCAGCGTGCTGAAGGACGGCGGCAGGTTGGCGATCGCCTCCTCCATCGCCTTGCGGTCACGCACATCGAGCACCAGGCCATGCACCTGTGTCTGTTTGGAAAGCTCGGCGCACAACGCATTCAGGCGCTCTTCACGACGACCGGTGAGCACCAGCGACCAGCCGGCCTCGGCGAAACGCCGGGCACAGGCTTCGCCAAAACCGGAAGTGGCCCCGGTGATAAACAGGGTGGAAGTCATGGTGTTCTCCTTGCTGGGTGGCGCGCAGCCATTGGAATGGAAAATCGCTTCGCAGCATGCCCGGCCTCGCTCCGAGCGGCAACCAGACGTTGCACCCGTAGCCGCTGCCGAGCCCGTGAGGCGGCGCTGGCCCGGATGGGCGATAGAGGGGTGTCAGGTACTTCACGGCGAAATTGAGGGCCCGCGTCCGAACGCGGCCCGAGCCTTCGGCAGCGGCTACAGGATTTGCGTGATAAATGATGGATCGCTGTACGAAAAACGATCAGCGGGCGCAAGGCGTTGATTTACATGGCCTGCAGCCATCTGCGCGCATCTTATCCACAGGCCGGTCCACAGTCTTTGGGGGCAAGTGCAAAAGTCTGGAAGCCGCTGTCCACAGGGCTTGCAGCCCGGCTTTGCAAGTTTTTTGCTTGACCCGCCCATGGCCATCATGCAGCCCCTAGGGGTTTGACCACGAAACAGCGGTTTAAGGAGATGGCTTGAAGCCAGTAACTACGGCGCTTAGCCGAGTCTTTCCAGAGTTTAGTCACAGACTTATCCACAGGCTGAAGGGCACCCTCAAGAGCGTCTGGCTGCGACAATAAAGGGGTTGACAATCGCGCCGCCCGCTTCACCAAAAACCCCTGATCAAAAAACAACCACCCGCTTGCAGGCCACGCCAATCAAGGCCTCCAGCCAGCTATTCCCACGTTACCCACAGCCAGTTCCACAGCAAACGGGGACAAGTCAAAACCGTGACAAAACAACTAATTGCAGCGGCTTTATGCCGCGCTTTGATAGCTTGCGAATAATGTTTTCCACAATTTCCAGTGCCCGCTGTGGACATCCGATAAAACGCCCTCCGTTTCAGCTTTTTCAGGCGCCTGGGGACAAAAAAAGGCCCCGATGGCCAAGGCACATCGGGGCGGGTTTTATCCACAGTGCGGAGCGTCAGTGGCCGCCCAGATACGCGTTGCGCACCTCCTCATTGACCAGCAGTTCCTGCCCGGTGCCGCTCAGCCGGATCTCGCCGTTGACCATCACATAGGCCCGGTCCGACAACTTCAGCGCATGGTTGGCGTTCTGCTCCACCAGGAAGATGGTCATGCCGCTGCCCGCCAGCTCACGCAGGGTGGAGAAGATCTGTTTCACCACAATCGGCGCCAGGCCCAGACTCGGCTCATCCAGCAACAGCAGCTTGGGCCGGCTCATCAGCGCCCGGGCAATGGCCAGCATCTGCTGTTCACCGCCCGACATGGTCATGGCCCGCTGAGTACGCCGCTCCTTGAGCCGGGGGAACAGGTCGAACATGCGCTGCATGTCTTCGGTGGCGTGCTTGTCGCCGATGGGGATGGTGCCCATCAGCAGGTTTTCCTCCACCGTCATATCCGGGAACACCCGTCGCCCTTCCGGCGACTGGGCGATACCGTTGGAGGCGATGTAGTGCGACGACTTGTGGGTGATGTCCACGCCACGGTAGAGGATCTGCCCGGACTCGGCCCGGGGCTGGCCGAAAATCGACATCAGCAACGTCGACTTGCCGGCACCGTTGGAGCCGATCAGGCTCACGGTCTCGCCTTCATTGATGTGCAGCGAGACCTTCTTCAGGGCCTGGATCGGGCCGTAGTAAACGTCCAAGTCCTTGAGTTCGAGGATAGGTTGAGTCATACCAGCTCCTCTTCGTCGGCACCCAGGTAGGCGGCAATCACTTTCGGATCGTTGCGGATCGCCTCCGGCCCGCCTTCGGCGATCACGTTGCCGTGGTCGAGCACCACGATGTGGTCGGAAATACTCATCACCATGCCCATGTCGTGTTCAATCAGCACCACGGTCAGATCGTGCTCGTCACGCAGCAGACGGATCATCGCGCTCAGCGCTTCGGTTTCCTGAGGGTTGAGGCCGGCGGCCGGTTCGTCGAGGCAGATGATCTGCGGACGGGTGCACATGGCCCGGGCGATTTCCAGGCGCCGCTGCTGGCCGTAGGACAATTCACCAGCCAGGCGGTTGGCGCAGTCCACCAGGTCCACCACTTCCAGCCAGTAGAAAGCGTGGTCCAGCGCGTCACTCTCGGCCTTCTGGTAGCCCTTGGTGTTGAGAATGCCGGCCAGCATATTGCGGTTGACCCACATGTGCTGGGCCACCAGCAGGTTCTCCAGCACCGACATTTCCTTGAACAGGCGAATGTTCTGGAAGGTCCGCGCCAGGCCCGCCCGGTTCACCAGGTGGGTGCCGCCGAACATCTTGTAATACAGGCGGCTGGCAAAGCTTTTGGGCGACAAGAAGTCAGTGGCGCGAAAAGGCTCGCCGAGCAGTTTGATGACGTTGGTGCTCTGGCCCCGGGTATTGAGTTCGATACGCCCGCCGGAGGCCTTGTAGAACCCGGTCAGGCAGTTGAACACCGTGGTCTTGCCTGCACCGTTGGGGCCGATCAGGGCGAAGATCGAGTTGCGGCGCACCTTGAGGCTGACGTCGCTCAGGGCCTTGATCCCGCCGAAGTGCATCATCAGGTTCTCTACCGAGAGAATCACTTCATCGCTCATGATGCGCTCCTCTGGGTCAGGACACCTTTACGCGGGGTCACACCGGTACGGCTGATGCGAATCAGGCCACGGGGTCGCCAGATCATCATCAACACCATCAACACCCCGAACAGCAGCACCCGGTACTCGGAGAAGCTGCGCAGCAGTTCCGGGGCCACGGTGAGCACGAACGCGGCAATCACCACGCCCACCGTCGAACCCATGCCGCCCAGCACCACGATGGCCAGGATCAGCGCCGACTCGAAAAAGGTGAAGGACGACGGGTTGACGAAGCCCTGGTAGCTGGCGAAGAACACCCCGGCCAGACCCGCGGTCGAGGCGCCGATGGTGAACGCCGAGAGCTTGACCAGCACGTGGTTCAGGCCCATCGCCCGGCAGGCGATTTCGTCTTCGCGCAAGGCTTCCCAGGCCCGGCCGACCGGCATGCGGGTCAGGCGATGCTTGACGTAGAGCACCAGCAGCACCACCAGGAACAGCACGATGTAGATAAACAGGAATTTCAGATTGGGGTTGTAGTCCATGCCGAAAAACTCATGGAACGGCACACCGCCATCCTTGGCCTTGCGGCCGAACTCCAGGCCGAAGAAGGTCGGCGACGGCACCGGCATGCCATTGGGACCGCCGGTGAAGGACAGCCAGTTGTTGAGGACCAGGCGGATGATCTCGCCGAAACCCAGGGTCACGATGGCCAGGTAGTCACCGTGCATTCGCAAGACCGGGAAGCCGAGTATGCAGCCGGCCAGCGCCGCCGCAATCGCCGCCAGCGGCAGCACCGACCAGAAACCCAGGCCCAGGTACTGGTAACCCAATGCCAGGCCGTAGGCGCCGATGGCATAGAAGGCCACGTAACCCAGGTCGAGCAGGCCAGCCAGGCCGACCACGATGTTCAGGCCCAGGCCCAGCAACACATAGATCAGGCCGAGGATCACCACGGTCAGCAGGTACTTGTTGGCGAAGATCGGGAACACGATGGCAATCACGATCAGCACCGGAATGATCCAGCGCAGCCGCGACTTGTAGTCCGGCGGGCGCACATGCACGCCGGAGCCGGTGCTCTCGAAGCCCTGGAGAATCTTCAGGCCCTTGGGGGTCTGCAGGAACAGGCTCATGGCCAGGCGGCCGATCATCACGATCGCCACCAGCCAGCCGACGCGCGCCGGCTGCAGGTTGAAGCTGTAGCCATCCAGGACCACGCCGACAATCGGCCCGAACACGATCAGCGAGATCAGCCCGGCCAGTACGGCGTCGATAACGCTCTTTTTGATATCAATCGGTTTATTGGCAGCAGACATACTTATACCTTCGCCACGAGAGGGCGACCCAGCAGGCCTTGGGGACGGAAGATCAGAATCAGCACCAGCAGCGAGAAACTGAACACATCTTTGTAGTCGGAGTTGATCAACCCGGAGAACAGCGACTCGGAGATCCCGAGGATGATCCCGCCCAGCATCGCGCCCGGCAGCGAGCCAATGCCGCCGAGAACCGCAGCGGTAAACGCCTTGATCCCGATGACAAAGCCGGCATAGAAGTCGAACGTGCCGTAGTTCATGGTGATCAGCACGCCCGCCAGCGCAGCCATGGCGGCGCCGATGACGAACACATAGGAGATCACGCGGTCGGTGTTGATCCCGAGGATCGAGGCCATCTTGCGGTCTTGCTGGGTAGCACGGCACATGCGGCCAAGCTTGGTGTACTTGATGATGTAGGTCAGCAATGCCATGCCGGCGAATGCCGCAACCAGGATGAAGATCTTGGTGTAGGTGAGCTGGACGAAACCGCTGCCGATATCGACCTTCCAGGCACCGGCCAACAGCGTTGGCACACCCTGTTGCTTGGCGCCCTGGCTGATCTGCGCATAGTTCTGCAGGATCAGCGAGATACCGATGGCGCTGATCAGCGGCGCCAGGCGGGTGGAGTTGCGCAGGGGTTTGTAGGCGACGCGCTCGATGACCCAGCCGTAGACCCCCGTCACGACGACGGTAAAGACCAGGGTGCCGAGAATGAGTAGCGGGAAGGATTCGATGCCAAAGTAGGCCAGCAGAGCCAGACTGATTGCCGCGAGGTAAGCGGAAATCATGTAAACCTCGCCATGGGCGAAGTTGATCATGCCAATGATGCCGTAGACCATTGTGTAGCCTATGGCGATCAGACCATAGACAGACCCGAGGGTCAGTCCATTGATCAGTTGCTGCAGGAAAATACCATCCATAACGCAATCTCACGCATTTGAGAGACTGCACACAGCGGAGACGACGGACTGGTGTTCAGCCACCGGCGCAACACGGCCATTGTGCAGCTCTACGAGAAAAGACAAGTACTGCACGGGCAACCGGCCGACACCGGGGGGCGGTGCCGGACGGCTCAGAACCGGTGTACGGTCAGTTGCGCCAGGCTCAGACGACGTTGAAAGTGCCTGAACCTTGCTCGCCGGACCGTAAACCGGTTCTCAGACGCTCATGTCACTTCTGTTTTTCGAGCTGGTGGTATTTGCCGTCCTTGTCCCACTGGTAGACCACGTAGTCGGAGATCTTCAGGTCGCCTTTGGCGTCCCAGGTCTTCTCGCCCATCACGGTTTTCACCGGATTGGCTTTCAGCCATTTGGCCGCGTCTTCACCCTTGTTCGACTTGGCGCCGCCGAAGCCGGCAGCCAGGGCCTGGACCGACGCGTAGGCGTACAGGGTGTAGCCTTCAGGCTCGGTGCCGGCCTTGCGGAAAGCGTCGACCACGGTCTTGCTGTCTGGCAGCAGGCGCGGGTCGGCACCGAAGGTCATGTACACGCCGTCGACGTATTGCGGGCCGCCAGCAGTGGTGACCAGTTCATCGGTGACGATGCCGTCATCGGACATGAATTTCACGTCCTTGAGGCCTTGCTCGCGCAGTTGGCGCACCAGTGGACCGGCTTCCGGATGCAGGCCGCCGAAGTACACGACATCGGCCCCCACGGAGCGGATCTTGGTCACGACGGCGCTGAAGTCTTTCTCGCCACGAGTCAGGCCTTCGTACAGCACCGGGGTCACGCCGCGCTTGGTCAGCTGTGCCTTGGTGGCATCCGCCAGGCCCTGGCCGTAGGTGTCCTTGTCGTGCAGCACCGCGACCTTCTTGCCCTTGAGCACATCGACGATGTAGTCGCCGGCAACGATGCCCTGCTGGTCGTCACGCCCGCACATGCGGAACATGGCGCTCAGGCCGCGCTCGGTAACCTGCGGGTTGGTCGAGCCTGGGGTAATGGCGATCACGCCCGCATCGCTGTACACCTCGGACGCCGGAATGGTCGAGGACGAGCAGAAGTGCCCGACCACGCCTGCGACCTTGTCCTGATCCACCAGGCGGTTGGCCACGGCCACCGCTTGCTTGGGCTCGCAAGCGTCATCGCCCTTGACCAGGACGATCTTCTCGCCGTTGACGCCGCCCTTGGCGTTGATTTCGTCAGCCGCTGCCTGTGCACCCTTCATGTACTGCTCGCCAAATGCCGCGTTGGCGCCAGTCATGGGACCCGCTACGCCGATCTTCAGGTCGGCCTGAGCAAACGCAGAAACACCCAGCGCAGCTGCCACTGCGAGGGCCAGAAAGCCTTTCTTGTAAAACGTCTGGGACATGGGGTGGTGCTCCAAGGTTTTTTTAGTTGGCAATGCGACTTCACTGAATGCTCAGAGCAAGGGCCGTGCCATTGGTTTTTTATTCTGAAAAAAGTCGTTCTGATGTTGTTATTTCGACTGTTTCGAGCCCTTTTTTATTGGGCGTGCAACCGTCTAAACCGCGGAAGGTAAAACCGTAAAAAATGAAAGGCGCAACCCGCACGCGCCATCATTGCAACCACGGCGCAAATCAACGTGCAACCAGCCTGTAACAGCCTGCGTCACCGAAGTGCACACTGCTGGTGCGGCACTGCTACGAGCCGCACCATTACAGGCTAGTCGCTGCGCCGAAAAGCGCCGCCCCAGGGGTTGAATTTCGCCGATCAGATGACGATCCGCAGGCACTGGCCCGCGTGATACAGAGAGAACCCAGCCTCGTACAGGCAACTGCGCAGGCCCACCCCGGCCAGCGGCTGCATGGGCGCGAAGGGAATCGGCAGGGCTTGAGGGTTTCCGTTACACAGGTAATCGGCAAAGGCTTTGCCGACCACGGTCCCGGTGGTGACGCCACGCCCGTTGTAACCGGTGACTGCCACTAAACCGGGCGCAGGTTCGAACAGACGCATCAGGTGATCGGGGGTGAAGGCGATGCAGCCGGTCCAGGTGCACTCCCACTCCACCGGCTTGAGATACGGGAAGTAATGCTGCTGCACCCGATCGGCCCAGGCCTTGAGGAACCAGGCGGGTTTCTGGTTGCCGTTGCCCAGGCTGCCGAGCAGCAGGCGGCCTTCGGCATCGCGGCGGATGCTGCTCAGCACCTGGCGCGTGTCCCAGGAGCCCTGGCCACCCGGCAGGATTTGCTGCGCGGCGTCTTCCGTCAGAGGCCGGGAGGCAACCTGGTAGTAGTAACCGGGGAAGAAATTGCGCCGCAGTTCGGTCCAGTCGCCTTCGGTGTAGGCATTGGAGGCAATCACCACCTGCTCGGCCAGCACCGAGCCCTGGGCCGTTTGCACCGACCAGCGCTGGCCCTGGCGTTCCAGGCGAGTAACCGGCGAGTGGTCGAACAATAGCCCGCCCAGGTCCACCGCCGCCTTGGCCAGGCCCGAGGTATAGGCCATGGGGTTGATGGTGCCGGCGCGTCGATCCAGGAGCGCGGCGGCAATCTTCTGGGTGCCGGTGGCGGCTTCGCATGCGGCACCGGTCAGCAACTCCACCGGCGCGCCACGGCGCTTCCATTGTTGTTCGCGACTGCGCAGGTCGGCCTCGCCCCGGGCGTTATGGGCCATGTGCAAGGTGCCTTCACGGCGCAACTGGCAATCAATGCGGTATTTGTCCACCAGGCTGAACACCAGGGACGGCGCCGCGCCCAGCATGCGGTTGAGCTGGCTGCCGACCTGCTCGCCGAAGCCGGCCTCGATATCGTCGGGCGCGATCCACATCCCGGCGTTGACCAGGCCGACGTTGCGCCCCGAGCCGCCATGCCCCGCGCGGTGAGCCTCCAGCACGCAGACCCGCTTGCCCTGCTCCAGCAAATGCACCGCCGCCGACAAACCGGTGAAGCCTGCGCCAATCACGCAGACATCCACCGCGACCTCGCCGTTGAGCGCGGCGTTGTCAGGCCTTTGCGGCGTCAGTTTTTCCCATAGACACTCTTCGCGTAACGCCATTGCCAGACTCCGAAATCAACCACATACAGGTTTGCATTCGCCGCTGTAACCGCCGCCGCAGGCTCGGCCCGCCGTTCGGACGCTGCTTCTCGCAAACAACGCCCTCCCCGGACACCCGCTACAGCTGTAGCCGCCCTCATTCAATCGAAGGTAATGCCCTGGGCCAGTGGCAGTTCCAGGGAGTAGTTGACGGTGTTGGTCTGGCGGCGCATGTAACCGCGCCACGCATCGGAGCCGGACTCACGACCGCCACCGGTTTCTTTCTCGCCACCGAAGGCGCCGCCGATTTCCGCGCCGCTCGGGCCGATGTTGACGTTGGCGATGCCGCAGTCGCTGCCCACCGCCGACATGAACTGCTCGGCTTCGCGCACATCGGTGGTGAAGATGCACGACGACAGGCCCTGAGGCACAGCGTTGTTCAGGCGCAGCGCTTCGGCAAACTCGGTGTAGCCGACCACGTAGAGGATCGGGGCAAAGGTTTCATCGCGCACCACGTCGCTCTGCTCAGGCATCTCGACGATGGCCGGCGACACGTAATAGGCATTCGGGAACTGTTCTTCCAACTGCCGCTTGCCGCCAAACACCCGGCCGCCTTCGCTCAAGGCCTGCTCCAGGGCGTCCTGCATATTGTCGAAGCTGTGCTTGTCGATCAGCGGGCCGACCAGGTTGCCTTCCAGCGGATGACCGATCCGCACCTTGGAGTAGGCGGCCTTGAGCCGGGTGACGATTTCTTCCTTGACCGACTCATGGGCAATCAGTCGGCGCAGGGACGTGCAACGCTGGCCGGCGGTGCCGACAGCGCTGAACAGAATGGCGCGCACGACCATGTCCAGGTCGGCGCTTGGGCCGAGGATCATCGCGTTGTTGCCGCCCAGCTCGAGGATGCTGCGGGCAAAGCGCGCGGCGACTTTGGGCGCCACTTCACGGCCCATGCGGGTGCTGCCGGTGGCGCTGATCAGGGCCACACGCGGATCGTCCACCAGCGCGGCGCCGGCTTCACGCCCGCCGATGATCACCTGGCTGAGGTAGGGCGGAGCGTCGCTGAAGTTTTTCAGCACGCGCTCGAACAACGCCTGGCAGGCCAGAGCGGTCAGCGGGGTTTTCTCTGACGGCTTCCAGATCACCGGGTTGCCGCAGACCAGCGCCAGAGTGGTGTTCCAGGCCCAGACCGCCACCGGGAAGTTGAACGCGCTGATCACCCCGACCACGCCCAGCGGGTGCCAGGTTTCACGCATGTGGTGGCCAGGACGCTCGGAGGCGATGGTCAAACCGTAGAGCTGGCGCGACAGGCCGACGGCGAAGTCGCAGATGTCGATCATCTCTTGCACTTCACCCAGGCCTTCCTGGGTGATCTTGCCGGCTTCCCAGGACACCAGCTCGCCAAGGTCGGCCTTGTACTCGCGCAACACTTCGCCGAACTGGCGGACCAGCTCACCACGACGGGGCGCCGGCACCTTGCGCCAGAGTTCGAATGCATGCTCTGCGCGACTGACCTGTTGCTCGACTTCGGCCGCGCCTTCCCAGTTCACGGCGGCGATGCGGCTGCCGTCGATCGGCGAGTGCACGGGCTGGCTGCCCGACTGATACAGGGCCGGGTTCACACCGAGACGATCAAGCAATGCGGCAACCATGGGTCACTCCTTACAGATAAAAAAACAAAAAGTCGTAGCCGATAAACCAGCTATTGAGGCCTGTAGTTGTAGCTGGCCTGAGACTTGCCAACAAACGACGATTAGGCGAGATATCATTCCGTTTATTCATGCTGCGTCGGCCAAGCAGCGCTGAGACAAGAACCAGGGACCTTGCGCCATGCTGAACAAACGCCACCTGCCCTCGATCACCGCCTTGCAGTGTTTCGAAGCGGTCACCCGCCACCTGAGCTTCACCCGTGCCGCCGAAGAGCTGAACCTGACCCAAAGCGCGGTCAGCAAGCAGGTGGCGCAACTCGAAGAGCTGCTGCAACACCTGTTGTTCCGCCGCGTGCGCCGACGCTTGCAGATGACCCCGGCCGGCGACCTGTACCTGGTGGAAGTGCGCAAGATCCTGACCCAGGTCGAGATGTCGACCCACTACCTGCGTTCCTACGGCGGTGAAACCGAAGTGCTGCGGGTGTCCACGCCCTCGACCTTCGGCGCGCGCTGGCTGGTGCCACGCCTCAAGGGCTGGCGCCTGCGTCATCCGCATATCCATCTGGACCTGTGCAACGAGCAGGAGGCCGATGATTTGCTGCAGGGCCGCAGCGACCTGGCGTTCTACTTCGGCCAGGGTTCGCGCCCCGGCACCGAGTGCCTGAAGCTGTTCAGCGAAGAGCTGGTGGCGGTCTGCGCCCCAGGCAGCTTGCCGGACCAGCCGTTCACCGACCCGACGCAACTGGCCGATCTGGTGCTGCTGCAGAATGCCTCCCGGCCCCAGGCCTGGCACGACTGGTTCGACAGCCAGGGCTACCACACCGAACACAGCTATCACGGCCCGCGCTTCGAAACCTTCTACATGTGCATCCGCGCCGCCCAGGTCGGTTGCGGCGTGGCCCTGCTGCCGCGCTTTCTGGTGGAGGAAGAGTTGAACGACGGCAAGCTGGTGATCGCCTGGCAGTACGCGATGCCCAGTAACGATGCGTACTTCATCGCCTACCCCGAGCATTCCGCCGAAGTGCCCAAGGTCCGCGACTTTGTGCGCTGGATGCTGGAGCAGGTCGACAGCCCGACCCCCTAGCGGCTCGGCCGCGCCCGCTAAAAAAACGCTGGCAAAACAGACTGCGGATATGCGCCACTACCGCCTTCATTGAAAAAAGCTGCAAAGCCGCGCATTTCTACGCGGCCCGCCTGGAGATTCCCGTTATGAGCGAGAGTGTGTTTGCCGATCGCATCGTGCAGAACCTGCTCGACACCGACTTCTACAAATTGACCATGATGCAGGCGGTGCTGCACAACTACCCCAACGTGGAAGTCGAATGGGAGTTCCGTTGCCGTAACAGCGAGGACCTGCGGCCGTACCTGGCAGAAATCCGCTACCAGTTCGAACGCCTGGCCGAACTCAGCCTGAGCGCTGACCAACTGAGCTCCCTGGAGCGCATCAGCTTCCTCAAGCCCGACTTCCTGCGTTTTCTCGGTCTGTTCCGCTTCAACCTGCGCTACGTCTACACCGGCATCGAGGACGGCGAGCTGTTTATCCGCCTGCGCGGGCCCTGGCTGCACGTGATCCTGTTTGAAGTGCCGATGCTGGCCATCGTCAGCGAAGTGCGTAACCGCTATCGCTACCGCGAAGTGGTGCTGGAGCAGGCGCGCGAGCAGCTGTACCGCAAGTTCGACTGGCTCAGCGCCAACGCCAGCAGCGAAGAGCTTTCGGAGCTGCAGGTCGCCGACTTCGGCACCCGCCGGCGCTTCTCCTACCGCGTGCAGGAGGAAGTGGTGAACGTGCTCAAGCACGACTTCCCCGGGCGCTTC
The DNA here is from genome assembly GCF_059862355.1 of Pseudomonas sp. MF09150. Lineage (NCBI taxonomy): Bacteria > Pseudomonadati > Pseudomonadota > Gammaproteobacteria > Pseudomonadales > Pseudomonadaceae > Pseudomonas > Pseudomonas sp. MF09150. The sequence continues at coordinate 162,098 of NZ_JCBCUS010000002.1, forward strand.
GTCGGCACCAGCAACGTGCACCTGTCGCGGGTGCTGGACATGAAGCCCCTGGGCACCATGGCCCACGAATGGATCATGGCCCACCAGCAGCTCGGCCCACGGCTGATCGACAGCCAGATCGCCGCCCTGGACTGCTGGGTCCGCGAGTACCGCGGCCTGCTGGGCATCGCCCTGACCGACTGCATCACCACCGACGCCTTTCTCGGCGACTTCGACCTGTACTTCGCCAAGCTCTTCGACGGTTTGCGCCACGATTCCGGCGACCCGATCCTGTGGGCCGAAAAAGCCATCGCCCATTACCACAAGCTGGGCATCGAGCCGATGAGCAAGACCCTGGTGTTTTCCGACAGCCTGACACTGCCCCGCTCCCTGGAGATTTTCCGGGCGCTGCGTGGTCGGATCAATGTCAGCTTTGGCATCGGCACCAACCTGACCTGCGATATTCCCGGTGTCGAGCCGATGAGCATCGTGCTTAAAATGGCCGCCTGCAATGGCCAGCCGGTCGCCAAGATCTCCGACGAAGCGGGCAAGACCCATTGCCGGGATCCGAACTTCGTAGGTTACCTGCGCCACGTTTTCCAAGTACCTGCCGCCCTTTCAGGCACATCAAGCAAGGAGTGAATCATGCAAGCCGTACAGCGTGAGATTGCGCAGCAGCTCAAGGTCCAGGCACCGTTCCAGGACCAGGCCGCCCTGGAGGCGGAAGTCGCCCGGCGCGTGACCTTTATCCAGGACTGCCTGCTCAATTCGGGGCTCAAATCCCTGGTGCTGGGCATCAGCGGCGGTGTCGACTCCCTCACCGCAGGCCTCTTGGCACAACGGGCCATGCGCGAACTGCGCGCACGCACGGGTGACGACAAGTACCGTTTCATCGCCGTGCGCCTGCCCTACGAAACCCAGTTCGACGAGCACGATGCCCAGGCCTCGGTGGACTTCATCGCCCCCGATGAGCGGCACACGGTCAATATCGGCCCTGCGGTCAAGGCCCTGGCCAATGAAGTCGCCGCCTTTGAAGGGCAGCACGCGGTGTCGGTGGATTTCGTTCTCGGCAACACCAAGGCGCGGATGCGCATGGTGGCCCAGTACACCATCGCCGGCGCCGCCCATGGCCTGGTGATCGGCACCGACCATGCGGCCGAGGCGGTGATGGGTTTCTTCACCAAGTTCGGTGACGGTGCCTGCGACCTGGCCCCCTTGAGCGGCCTGGTGAAGAACCAGGTACGGGCCATCGCCCGGCATTTCGGCGCGCCGGAGTCCCTGGTGGAAAAAGTCCCCACCGCCGACCTTGAAGACCTGTCGCCGGGCAAACCGGATGAAGCCTCCCACGGCGTCACCTACACCGAGATCGACGCCTTCCTGCACGGCCAGCCGGTGCGCGAAGAAGCGTTCAAGATCATCTGCGACACCTACCGCAAGACCCACCACAAACGCGAAATGCCCTTCGCGCCGTGAGTCCCTGCGGGCCCTGGTCCCGCTAACACCTATGGCCAGGGAGCAGGCTCCCCCCATAAAAAAAGCCGCTTTCCCTTACCAGGAAAGCGGCTTTTTTGTTGCTGCCGGGTCAACCGATCACTTCAGGACCACAGCGCCTTTCATCATCGAGTTGTGGCCAGGGAACGAGCAGAAGAACTGGTAGCTTTCGCCAGCAGTCAGCTTCGACACGTCGAAGGTCACCGAGTCTTTTTCGCCAGCACCGATGATTTTGGTGTGGGCGATAACGCGGGTGTCGCCATCTTTCAGGTAGCTCTTGTCGATGCCGGCGGCCATGCCGTCGGTGGCAATACCGGCCATGTCGGCGGTTTTGCTCAGGACCCAGTTATGGCCCATGACGTTCTTCGGCAAGCTGCCGGAGTGGGTCAGGTTGACGGTGAACGTCTTGCAGCTCTTGTCGATGGTGATTTCCTTCGTGTTGAAGGACATCTGGTCGGTGGAATCAACATCGACCTTGCATTCGGCGGCCATCAATTGGCTGCTAGCCAGTGTCAACAGGGATACCGCAACAAGTTTGGCAAACATGGTGAATCTCCAAGGCAGGGTTTAACAAAATCCATCTGAATCCATGGGGGTGAAGACTGCCTGAAAACTTCGCAAGTTCCTATGATTTGCATCAAGAAATTGTATACAACTTTCGACCTATAGCCCCGATTAAGACAATTGACCGGCCCGGGGCCGACTCGGCCTTTATGATCCGCTCATTCCCCCAGCTGGAGCACCGTCATGCCTCTCAACAGCCTGTTTCGCAGCTTGCTCGCCGCCTATGCCTGTGGGGCCAGCGGCACCCATGAAACCCCGCAACACGAGGTTTAACGTTTGGCGCATCACCCTCAAGCCATTACTCTTGGGCCCTCAATGACCTGGGAGTAAGGCATGCCATTAACGTCTGTCTGTGTGTTCTGCGGTGCCAGCACCGGCACCAACCCCGTTTACCGTGAAGCGGCCGCTGCCCTCGGGCGGGCCCTGGCCGAGCGCAAGCTGACCCTGGTCTACGGCGGCGGCGCTGTCGGGCTGATGGGGATTGTTGCCGATGCGGCCCTGGCGGCCGGCGGCGAAGTGATCGGGATCATCCCGCAAAGCCTGAAGGATTCGGAGATCGGCCACACCGGTCTGACCCGCCTGGAAGTGGTCGATGGCATGCACGCACGCAAGGCGCGCATGGCCCAACTGAGCGACGCCTTCATCGCCCTGCCAGGCGGTCTCGGCACCCTGGAAGAGCTGTTCGAAGTCTGGACCTGGGGTCAGCTTGGCTACCACGGCAAGCCGCTGGGTCTGCTGGAAGTGAACGGTTTTTATGAAAAGCTCAGTGGTTTTCTCGATCATATCGTCGGCGAAGGCTTCGTTCGGGCTCCGCACCGTGCCATGCTGCAAATGAGCGAATCGCCCGCAGAACTGCTGGATGTACTCGACGCCTGGCAACCTTCGGCCCCGGCAAAATGGGCCGAACAAAAACCCAGCTAACCGCCCAGGCCCGATACAAGGCAGAATACGCGCCGCTCAACCTCACCTTCGACCCCAAGAGGATCGCCCATGGCTAAACCTAATTACTCCTTCGCCAAACGTCAGAGAGACCTGGCAAAGGAGCAGAAGAAAGAGGAAAAGTTGCAACGCAAGAAAGCGACCGCTGAAGAAGAAGCCAGCGCACTGAACCCGGAAGCAGAAGGTGAAGTGGCAACCGATGATAGTGACGCCGTAGACAATCAGGCTCCCCAGGCCTGATACCCGCCGGGCCCGATGTTCCGATCAGGCCCCGGGATCTGTGCCCAGGATCGGCAGCCACGCTGCCGGTCCTCACAGACCCACCCCTTGACCCACGGGTCTCGCCCCCTCAAAAAATCCCGATCGCCAGCCCCGCCGTAGGTACAACCACGCCTGGGTGAAAGCCCGGCAAACCGCAGTCACTCCAGGGGCATCACCGTGACCTGCACTTCCGGATCGTGGTTGCCGCCGCCCAGAATCACCCCGCGCAGCGGCGAGACATCGGAAAAATCCCGACCCCAGGCCAGGGTGATGTGCTCCAGCGCCGGCTGGACGTTGTTGGTCGGGTCGAAATCCACCCAACCCAGCACCGGACAAAACACCGAAACCCAGGCGTGGGACGCATCGGCGCCAATCAGCCTGGGTTGCCCGGGCGGTGGCTGGGTCAACAGGTAGCCGCTGACATAACGCGCCGCCAGCCCGCGGGAACGCACGCAGGCGAGCATCAGGTGGGCAAAGTCCTGGCACACGCCGCGCCGCCGTTCCAGCACTTCCACCAGGGGCGTAGCGACCTGGGTAGCCTCGGCGTCGAAGGTGAACTCGCTGAAGATCTTCTCCATCAGCGCCTGAACCCCGAGCAATAGCGGGCGCCCGCTCGGGAAACAGCTCGCGGAAAACTCGACGAAGCTTTTCTTCAGGTGCACATAGGGCGATTCAAACCGATAACGGCAGGCGTCCAGCAACGCTGCCGACAAGGGCTGGCCGCTATAGGTCAGCGCGCTGCGGGTTTCATCCCAGGCCGGGGATTGGCTGAAATCCAGCAGCGGCCGGGCCAGCACCTCGACCGTCAGCTGGGCATTGACCAGCAACTCATCATGGGGCCGCTCGAACGCCAGGCGGGTCAGCGGGTTGCCGAACACATCCAGCTCATCGCGGCGCACCGTCGGCTCCGGGCTGATCAGCAACTGCTGTTCGGTGCAACGCTGCCAGGCGCAGGCTCGCGGCCACAAGTGAGCCAGTTGCTGAGCCAGGGACACCGGGCTGTCGTAGTGATAGTGAGTGTCATGAAAGATCTGGTACCGGGCGCTCATCAGACAGACACCGTTTGTTGGCTGACATCGTCGACATGGGCGAAATGGCGCAAGGCCAGGCGATCGGACACCTGGCTGCTGGCATCGGCGATCTCCTGCAACAGGTCGGCCAGGCCATCGATGGCGGCGTGCACGCTGGCTTCGCCAAACAGGGAGTTTTCCAGGCAGCCCAGGTCAAAACGCGACAGGCGCTCCACCAGCTTGGGCAGGCCGGCTTCGCGGGGGGCACCGAAGTCATCGTTCAAGCGCTTCAGGGTGCGGGTCACCAGTTTCAACTGGAACAGCACGGCGTGCGGGTTCTGCTCATCCAGCAGCAGCAAGTCGAGCACCGGGATCAACTGCGCCACCGCCAGGTAGCGCGAGCGGTAGGTGATGCTGCTGTTGCCCAGCTCCAGCAGCCACTCCAGCCCGGCCTGATCGAACGCGCCAGTGCCACGCAGGAATGCGGCAAGGCTGGCGCTGAGAAACTGCAGGCGCTCGATGCGCCGGCCGATCATCAGGAAGCGCCAGCCCTCGTCGCGGGTCATGTCGTCCAGGGCAAACCCGGACAGCGCCGCCAGGGACATCACCAAGCGGTTGAGGAAGTCCAGCAGCTCGCCAAAGTCTGGCTCCTCGGTGTCCAGCTCCAGGGCTTCGCGCTGCAACTCCACCAGGGCCTGCCAGTTTTCCCGGGACAGCTTGCCGCGCACCTGGGACGCCGCCCACTGCAAGCGTTGCAGATTGGACCGCAGGCTGAACGACCAGTCGTCACCCAGCAGCGCCGCCAGCAAGCGCTCCGGCAGCTCACCTTCATCCGGCAGCAGCATCAGGCTTTCGCCCAGGTCGACGGCGGCCTGCAAGGCCTGTGGGTAATCGCCGTCGACGTAGCGCGCGAGCATGATCCGCAACAGCCGCGCGCTGTCATCGCAACGCTCGCAATAACGGCCAAACCAGAACAAGTTCTCCACCACCCGCGACGGCAGGTACGGATCGCGCCGCACCAGGTCGTACACGCCAATGGTGCGCTGGCCCTTCCACTGCTCGCCGCTGGGCGCCCGTTCGCCAAGCACCCAGGTGTCCTTGCTCGCGCCACCGCGCTGCATCGACACCACTTCGGCATCCGCCTCGGCGGCGACCCGGGTCAAGCCCCCGGGCAATACCCGATAGCCACCGGCACTGGCCACGGCGTAGACCCGCATGCCGATCGCACGGGGCTGCAACTGGCCGTCCTCGGCCTGCCAGATCGGCGCCTGGGACAGCTGCGCCAACTCCTGGGCGACATAGGCATAGGGCCGCGTCCGCATCCGCTCGGCCAACGCCACGCGCTGCTCCGGGGTCAGGTCGCGGCCGAACAGCGGCGCGAAGCTTTGCGAGGGAAACGCCGGCTTGATCAGCAGCTCCGGCATTTTCTCCAGGGCCTGGGCCAGCACCGGCGCCTCGCCGCACCACCAGGTGGCCACCGACGGCAATATCAGCTCTTCGCCGAACAGGTATTGGTTGATCTTCGGCAGGAAGCCGAGCAGCCCCGGAGACTCCAGCACCCCGCTGCCCAGGGCATTGGCCACCAGCACCCGGCCCTGACGCACCACCTCCAGCAGCCCGGGCACGCCGAGCGCCGAGTCGGTGCGCAGCTCCAGCGGGTCGCAGAAGTCATCGTCCAGGCGGCGCATGATGGCGTGCACTCGGCGCAGCCCGCTGAGGGTTTTCAGGTAGACCGTGGCATCGCGCACGGTCAGGTCGCCGCCCTCGACCAGGGGGTAGCCCAGCTGCCGCGCCAGGTACAGGTGTTCGAAATAGCTTTCATTGAAGCGCCCCGGCGTCAGCAGCACGATCAGTGGCGCTTCCTCGTCTCGCGGGGCCTGGCGGGCCAGGGTTTCCTGCAAGGTGCGGAAGAACCCGGCCAGGTGCTGCACTTGCAGGTCCCGGTACAGATCGGGAAAGGCCCGGGACACGATCATCCGGTTTTCCAGGGCATAACCGGCGCCGGAGGGCGCCTGGGTGCGGTCGGCGGTGACCCACCAGCGGCCATCGGGGGTGCGCGCCAGGTCCACCGCGTACAGGTGCAGGAAGGCGCCGTCAGGTGGCTGGATACCCTGGCACGGCCACAGGAAATTGTTATGGCCAAACACCAGCTCAGCCGGCAGCAGGCCTTCGCTGATCAGGCGCTGCGGCCCGTAGAGGTCGGCCAGCACGGCGTTGAGCAGGCGCGCGCGCTGGGCGATCCCGGCCGACAAATGCTGCCACTCGTCCGCGGGGATCACATGGGGCAGCAAGTCCAGCTCCCAGGGCCGGTCGGCGCCCTTGGGATCGGCGTAGACGTTATAGGTGACGCCGTTCTCGTGAATTTGCCGGGTCAGCAGCGCCTGGCGCTGGGCCAACTGCGTCGGCGTGCTCCGTTGCAATTGCTCGAGCAGGCGCTGCCAGTGCGGCCGGACCGCACCGCTGTCGTCCAGCAGTTCATGGTAAGTACCCGCCGTCAGCGGGTAGCGGGCAAGCAGGTCGGGCATGGAAAACTCGGCAGACAGCAAGGACCGTCAGATTAACGCAGACACATGACGCCCGGATATTCGAATCCTCCGGACGTCGCGTCTGCTTTAGAAACGTCGCAAATCGAGCGTCATCGGCAACTCGTCGTTGATGCTCAAGCTCGGCACGGGCAAGGTTCCCGGGGTGTGGCCCAGGCGGAAAAAGCGCGCCATGCGCCGGCTTTCCGCCTCATTGGCGTTGACCGGCAGGCTGTCGTAGTTCCGCCCGCCCGGGTGCGCAACGTGGTACTGGCAACCGCCCAGGGAGCGCTGCATCCAGGTGTCGAGCAGGTCGAACACCAGCGGCGCATGCACCGGGATGGTCGGTTGCAGACAGTTGGCCGGCTGCCAGGCGCGATAGCGCACGCCAGCGACAAACTCACCGACCCGGCCGGTTGGCTGCAACGGCACCGCCACCCCGTTGCAGGTCAGGATGTAGCGTTGCGGTGCCAGCCCACTGAGCTTGACCTGCAGGCGCTCCAGCGAGGAGTCGACGTAACGCACCGTGCCGCCGGCCGTGCCCTCTTCCCCCAGCACATGCCAGGGTTCCAGGGCCTGGCGCACTTCCAGCTCGATACCGCTGACCGCGTAATCCCCCACCTTCGGAAATCGAAACTCCAGGTGCGCGGCAAACCATTCGGCGCGCAGCCCGTAGCCGGCCGCATTGAGCTCGACAATGACGTCGGCGAAGTCCTGCTCGATAAAGTGCGGCAGCATAAAGCGGTCATGCAGCTCGGTGCCCCAGCGCGCCAGCTTGGCCGGCGCATAAGGTTCGCGCCAGAAGCGCGCCACCAGGGCCCGCAGCAGCAGTTGCTGGGCCAGGCTCATGCGCGCATGGGGCGGCATCTCGAAGGCCCGCAGCTCGAGCAGCCCCAGGCGTCCGGTGGCACCGTCCGGCGAATACAGTTTGTCGATGCAGAACTCGGCCCGGTGGGTATTGCCGGTGACGTCGATCAGCAGGTTGCGCAGCAGCCGGTCCACCAGCCACGGCGCGCACTCCTGGCCTGGTTCGGGCATTTGCGCGAAGGCGATTTCCAGCTCGTACAAGGCATCGTTGCGCGCCTCGTCGACCCGGGGCGCCTGGGAGGTCGGCCCGATAAACAACCCGGAAAACAGGTAGGACAACGAGGGGTGGTTGTGCCAGTAACTGATGAGGCTGCGCAGCAGGTCCGGGCGCCGCAGGAAGGGCGAGTCCGCTGGGGTCGCGCCGCCGAGGACGAAGTGGTTGCCGCCACCGGTACCGGTGTGGCGCCCGTCGATCATGAATTTCTCGGTGGTCAGGCGGTTCTGCCGCGCCTCTTCGTAGAGAAACTCGGTGCGCTCCACCAACTCGTCCCAACTGGCCGAAGGCTGCACGTTGACCTCGATCACACCCGGGTCCGGGGTGACCCTGAAGTTGCTCAGGCGCGGATCGCTGGGCGGCTCGTACCCTTCCAGCAACACCGGGCTGTGCAACTCCTCGGCGGTGGCTTCGATGGCGCTCACCAGCTCCAGGTAATCCTCCACTCGCTCCAGCGGCGGCATAAACAGATACAGCCGCCCCTCACGCGCCTCGGCGCAGAGCGCGGTGCGGGTCAGCCAGTCGGCGGACTCATCAATGGCCGGTACCCGCTCATCCACCGGAGACGGTTCGCCATGGCTGTGCAGTTGCTGGCTGCCGGGCAGCTCGGCGAACTCCTGATTGGGGTCGGTCGGGTGAATGAACGGGTACTCCGCTGCCTTGACCCAGGGCTGGGAACCCAGGGGCAGGCGATAACCCAGGGGCGAATCCCCGGGAATCAGCCGGCAGTGACTGTCGCGCAGGTACCAGCGGCCGCTCTGCCACTGGTCGCCCTTGGCCGTGCGCGCCAGGGGCAAGACCTGGCCGATGACCTTGTCCAGGCCCTGGCTGAACACCTTATGCAGCCGCGCGCGTTCCAGGGCATCGTCCAGGCGCGAATCTTCGGCGGTGACGTTGGATGGCAAGGCGCCCTCGCGCCACAGGTAGTAGAAATTGTCTTCGTAAGCCGCAAACACGAAGCGCGCCGGCAGCTTCAGGCGCTCGGCGACACTCGCCAGAAAACGTCCAGCCAGCAGGCCATCGGCGCCATAGTCCTGATGCTCATCGGCGATCAAGGCGCTGTTGTGCCAGATCGGCACACCGTCCCGCCGCCAGTAGCAGTTCAACGACCAGCGCGGCAGTTGCTCGCCGGGGTACCACTTGCCCTGGCCGAAATGCACCAGGCCCTTGGGCGCGTAGTGATTGCGCATGCGCTGGAACAACTCGGCGGACAGCCGGCGCTTGTCGGCCCCCAGGGCTGCGGTGTTCCACTCGGCACCGTCCGGGTCGTCGATCGAGACAAAGGTCGGCTCGCCGCCCATGGTCAGGCGCACATCGCCTTGCAGCAGGTCGGCGTCAATCTGCCGCCCCAGGGTCTGGATCGCCAGCCACTGCTCTTCGGTGTAGGGCTTGGTGACCCGAGGGGCTTCCCAGATCCGCTCAACCGACATTTCGTGGGTGAATTCGCACTCGCAAGGCTCCACTAGGCCGCTGATAGGCGCCGCAGAGGACGGATCGGGGCTGCACGCCAACGGAATGTGCCCTTCGCCGGCAAACAGCCCGGAGGTGGCATCCAGGCCGATCCAGCCCGCACCCGGCAAATAGACTTCGCACCAGGCATGCAGGTCGGTGAAGTCGACCTCGGTGCCCGAGGGGCCATCGAGGGCCTTTACATCCGCGGTCAGTTGAATCAGGTAGCCCGAGACGAATCTCGCCGCCAGCCCCAGGTTGCGCAGCAGCTGGACCAGCAGCCAGGCCGAGTCGCGGCAGGAGCCCGAGGCGTTGTCCAGGGTCTGCTCCGGGGTCTGGACCCCGGGTTCCATGCGGATCAGGTAGCCGATGTCTTCGCTCAGGCGCTGGTTGAGGGCCACCAGGAAATCCACTGCCGGCAGTGGCGTGCGGTCGATGCCGTCCAGGTAGGCCTGGAATTTCGGGGTCAGCGGCAAGGTTTCCAGATACGGCGCCAGCTCGCGCTGTTCGTCGGCGGCGTAGACAAAGGGGATTTGCTCGGCGTAGGGCTCAAGGAAAAAGTCGAACGGGTTGAACACCGCCATCTCGGCCAGCAGATCGACCTCGATCCGCAGCTCGCTGGTTTTTTCCGGGAACACCAGGCGTGCCAGGTAGTTGCCCTGGGGGTCCTGCTGCCAGTTGATAAAGTGCTGCTCAGGCAAAACCTTCAGCGCATAGGAGAGAATCCGCGTCCGGCTGTGGGCGGCCGGGCGCAGGCGCACGATCTGCGGGCCGAGTTCGACCGCGCGGTCGTAGCGGTAATGCGTGACATGGTGCAATGCGACATGGATCGACACGGCGTGCCTCCTGCGAGCCTGGGCGGTGAAAGAAAGCGCGCAAGACTTATGCCATCCCGCCCCGCCAACGCTTTCCACTGTGACTCAACGCAGTACAGCACCAAAACCGCGCAGTGCCTGCATTGCCGTGCAAGGGTTGCACACAAATGCGGCAGGCACGGTGCGATACCTCACCCGCGCTTGCCCGGCCCCTTGGCCTCACGCTTGATGCGCTTGCGTTCGTGGCGAATCTGCACAAGCTGCTTGCGCATCTCCCGATGGCGTCGGCTGTTGAGTAACAACAGGCCGAGCAATGGCAGCAACAGCGCAAAGCCATACAGGCCCGGGTGCGGTCCATACCGGTACATCGGCACCAACGCCGCCAGGCACAGCAGGAAATACCCCGCCACCAGCCACGCCGCCCATTCCCGCCCACGCACAATCATCAGGTTGCCGAATACCAGCAGCGTCACCAGCACCAACATGCCGAGCCCGACATTATCGGTACTGCGCGAAGGCTCCAGCATGCGCCAATAGGTGGTGCCGGCCAGGGACAGCAGGATCGAGCCACTGAAGCAGCCGAGCAGGATCGTGAGCATGAAGGTCGGAAAATAACGCGCAAGGAAATCCACCGTCCGGCCACCGCCAATCATTCGTCGAACTCCTCGTAGAGGCCCAGCGCGATGGCTTTTTGCACCACGTATTCTTTCGCCGCTTTGATGTTGCCGGATCTAAGGCTGCCGCCGGTACTCAGCGTGGCGCCGAGAGCATCCTGCATCTGGGTCAGGGTCGCGTGACTGATCTGCGTTGTCGAATAGCGCTTGGGCAAGACACCGGCACGCTGGCGCAGCTTCAACAGTTTGGCGGTCAGGCTCGGGTCCCGCAGGCTCAACAGCTCGTTGGTCAACTTGGCCCGTTCCTGGCGGTTGAGGCCCTTGAGCAACTGCGTCCAGCTTCTGCCGGCGTTGGCCGCTTTGCTGGCCTTGAGCAGCCTGTAGGTGGTCAGCGCTGATCCACCGACCCCCACCAGGGAAATGCCATCGAGAATCGGCGAGACGACGTTGTACCACTCGGCATCGTCCATGCGGTCGTTGGCCGCCGGGTCCTGGATCTCGTTGGCCACCCGCACACCCCCGATCACGCATTGAGCGGTGCCGGCCATCGCTGCCGAAGCCCCCAGCACCACCAGCCAGGCACTGGCGCCGGCGGTGAAAGGCACGGCAATGCTGCCACTGAACACCACCACCCAGCCGATCACCGCGGCCGTGCAGGCCAGGGTGGTGTTGAAGGACTCACTGGCCAGCCGCGACTCCCGCGGGTTGTTCTTCACCTGGTCGACAAACTGCTGGGGCGCGATGTAGCGCTTGGCCTCCCGCAGAATCAGCCGTTTGGGCCGGATGCTGCAGATCGGCCGAAATTCGCGCAGGGTGATCACATTGAAGTCGGCATCGATGTACACCACCCCGGCGCCGGCAATCGAGGGGTCGGTATCGATGGCGGCAAACAGCCGCGGCAGGTTGATCTGGCTTTCGATCCGCTGGCGGGCAAGAACCTGCGTCAGGCGCAGGTCTCCGATCACTTCGTCTAAAGCGCTGGTCACGGGATTCGTCCTTGATCTCATGGGTGAAAAGTCGGCCTGCCATGCGTCAGCTGGTAGCTGCCTCGGGCACGTCGGCGGTGCAGGCTGGCGCCACCTTAACAAAGCCGGCAGGACTTTTAAGACCGGCAGCGCGGCAAAATGTTTCGCCAGAATGCAAAACGCCAGCCCTGAGGCTGGCGTTGCGCTTAACGCGGTACGACCGGTTTACGCGCGGGCTTGGGCCCCTTGCCCTTGGCCGCATCCTTGCGTTCCTTGGCCGCCTGCTGGTTGCGGGCGAAAGCCGCCGCCTTGGCCTGCTCGCGCTTGTCCCACGAGTTGCCGCCATCGCTGGCCCGTGGTGGCAGGCCGGTGTGCTGGGTCAGGATCCTGGTGGTCTTCTCGCCGGCCACTTTGTGGCTGCCAGCCGGCGTCGAGTTCTTGCGACGGGCGCTCTGGTAGCTGTCGGTGGCCGGCTGGTGCAAGGGGATCAACTGGTTCTTGCCCGGCCCGATCAGGTCGGCGCGACCCATGCGGGTCAAGGCTTCACGCAGCATCGGCCAGCCTTTCGGGTCGTGATAACGCAAGAACGCCTTGTGCAGGCGACGCTGCTCCTCGCTCTTGACGATGGTCACCGCGTCGCTCTTGTAGGTCACCTTGCGCAGCGGGTTCTTGCCCGAGTGGTACATGGCGGTGGCGGTGGCCATCGGCGACGGGTAGAACGCCTGCACCTGGTCGGCACGGAAGCCGTTGCCCTTGAGCCACAGGGCCAGGTTCATCATGTCTTCGTCGGTGGTGCCAGGGTGCGCAGCGATGAAGTACGGAATCAGGTACTGCTCTTTCCCGGCTTCCTTGGTGTACTTCTCGAACATGCGCTTGAACTTGTCATAGCTGCCGATGCCCGGCTTCATCATCTGGTTGAGCGGACCTTCCTCGGTGTGTTCCGGGGCGATCTTCAGGTAACCGCCAACGTGGTGGGTCACCAGCTCTTTGACGTATTCAGGCGACTCGACCGCCAGGTCGTAGCGCAGGCCGGAAGCGATCAGGATCTTCTTCACACCCGGCAAGGCACGGGCGCTGCGATACAGCTGGATCAGCGACGAGTGGTCGGTATTCAGGTTCGGGCAGATACCCGGGAACACGCAGGACGGCTTGCGGCACGCGGATTCGATTTCCGGGCTCTTGCAGGCAATGCGGTACATGTTCGCGGTCGGGCCGCCGAGGTCGGAGATCACGCCGGTAAAGCCCGGGACCTTGTCGCGAATCTCTTCGATCTCGCGAATGATCGACTCTTCGGAACGGTTCTGGATGATCCGCCCCTCGTGCTCGGTGATCGAGCAGAAGGTACAGCCGCCGAAGCAGCCACGCATGATGTTCACCGAGAAGCGGATCATGTCGTAGGCCGGAATTTTTTCCTTGCCGTACGCCGGGTGCGGGACGCGGGCATAGGGCATGCCGAACACGTAGTCCATTTCTTCGGTGGTCATGGGAATGGGCGGCGGGTTGAACCAGACGTCCACTTCGCCATGCTTCTGCACCAGCGCGCGGGCGTTGCCCGGGTTGGTTTCCAGGTGCAGCACGCGGTTGGCGTGGGCATACAGCACCGCGTCGCCACGGACCTTTTCCACCGACGGCAGGCGAATCACTGTCTTGTCCCGGGTCATCCGCGGGCTGGCCAGGATCTGCACCACCTTGGCTTCGTTGGGGTCTTCAACCGGCCCTTTCTCTTGCTCGATGGCGCAAGCCTGGGTGTCCTGCGTATTCACGTAGGGGTTGATGATCTTGTCGACCTTGCCCGGACGGTCGATGCGCGTGGAGTCGACTTCGTACCAGTCTTTCGGTGTATCGCGACGGATGAACGCGGTGCCACGGACATCGGTGATGTCTTCGATCTTGTGACCGTAGGACAGGCGCTGGGCAACTTCGACAATCGCCCGCTCGGCGTTGCCGTACAGCAGGATATCGGCGCAGGCGTCGATCAGGATCGAGTTGCGTACGCGGTCTTGCCAATAGTCGTAGTGGGCGATACGGCGCAGGGACGCTTCGATGCCGCCGAGGACGATCGGCACATTCTTGTAGGCTTCCTTGCAGCGCTGGCTGTAGACCAGGCTGGCGCGATCCGGACGTTTGCCAGCCATGCCACCTGGGGTGTAGGCGTCATCGGAACGGATCTTTTTATCGGCGGTGTAGCGGTTGATCATCGAATCCATGTTGCCGGCCGCGACGCCGAAGAACAGATTCGGCTCGCCGAGCTTCATGAAATCGTCTTTGGACTGCCAGTTCGGCTGGGCAATGATCCCGACGCGAAAACCCTGGGACTCCAGCAGCCGGCCGATGATCGCCATGCCGAACGACGGGTGATCGACATAGGCATCACCGGTCACGATGATGATGTCGCATGAATCCCAGCCGAGCTGATCCATCTCCTCCCTGCTCATCGGCAGGAACGGCGCTGGCCCGAAACATTCGGCCCAGTACTTGGGATAGTCAAATAACGGCTTGGCTGCTTGCATCATGTCGATAACCGGTGTTGGCTTTCATTGAATTTCGCGGGCGCGGAATATAGCACAAAAAATGACCAATTCCGACTGCAACGGTCGGAAATATCAGCGCCGGGCTTGGGACCTGCCGCCGGGAGCCCGAAGCTCCGGCGGGCTTACTCGTCGTCGAAGTTGTAGCTGCCTGGGGCCAGGTTTTCGAAGCGGGTGTACTTGCCGATAAACGCCAGTCGCGAGGTACCGATCGGACCGTTCCGCTGCTTGCCGATAATGATCTCGGCGATGCCCTTGTGCTCGGTTTCCGGGTGATACACCTCGTCCCGGTACACGAACATGATGACGTCGGCATCCTGCTCGATGGCTCCGGATTCCCGCAAGTCGGAGTTGATGGGGCGCTTGTTCGGGCGTTGCTCCAGGGAGCGGTTGAGCTGCGACAGCGCCACCACCGGGCAGTTGAACTCTTTGGCCAGGGCTTTCAGAGAGCGAGAGATTTCCGAAATCTCATTGGTCCGGTTATCGCCGCCCGAACCCGGGATCTGCATCAACTGCAGGTAGTCGATCATGATCAGCGCGACTTCGCCGTGCTCACGCACCAGGCGTCGGGTCCGCGCACGCATTTCCGAGGGGCTGATACCGGCCGTATCGTCGATGAACAACTTGCGATCATTGAGCAGGTTGACCGCCGAAGTCAGGCGCGGCCAATCGTCGTCGTCCAGGCGGCCGGCCCGGACCTTGGTTTGATCGATCCGCCCCAGGGACGACAACATACGCATGATCAGCGATTCGCCTGGCATCTCCAGGGAGTAGACCAGTACACACTTGTCACTGCGCAGTACGGCGTTTTCCACCAGGTTCATCGCAAAGGTGGTTTTACCCATGGATGGACGGCCGGCGACGATGATCAAGTCGGACGGCTGCAGGCCACTGGTCTTCTCGTCGAGGTCGGTGTAGCCGGTGGACAGGCCGGTAATCGCGTTGTCGGTGTTGAACAGGGTGTCGATGCGGTCGATGGCCTTGGTCAGCAGGTCATTGACGCTGACCGGGCCGCCGGTTTTCGGCCGTGCCTCGGCGATCTGGAAGATCTGCCGCTCGGCCTCGTCGAGGATCTCGGCGGCGGTGCGCCCTTCGGGGTTGAAGGCGCTGTCGGCGATTTCGGTGCTGATGCCGATCAGTTGGCGCAGGGTCGCACGCTCGCGCACGATCGCCGCATAGGCCTTGATGTTGGCCACCGACGGGGTATTTTTCGCCAGCTCGCCCAGATAGCCCAGGCCACCCACTTGCGAGGTCTGGCCTTCCTTGTCCAATTGCTCGGACAGGGTCACCACGTCGATCGGCATGTTCTGATCGGCCAGCTTGGCGATCGCACGGAAGATCAGGCGGTGGTCATGTCGATAGAAATCGCCATCCGATACTTGATCGAGCACGCGTTCCCAGGCGTTGTTGTCCAGCATCAGACCACCGAGCACGGCCTGCTCGGCCTCGATGGAATGCGGCGGCACCTTCAGGGCAGCGGTTTGCAGATCGTATTGCTCGGGAGCGGAGATATCGTTCATGGCCACTTGGAATCAGGGGAGTAAAAAACACAGGGTGCAGAAAGACAAAGGGCACGACCTGTAAACAGGATCGTGCCCGATGTTACCGGCAAGCACCCGGGGGTGCCAGCCGACAAGTGCTGCTTAAGCTGCTACCACGACAACGCGTACGGTGGCTTCAACTTCGGCGTGCAGGTGCACGGCTACGTCGAATTCGCCTACGTTGCGGATGGTGCCGTTCGGCAGACGAACTTCGCTTTTTGCAACTTCAACGCCAGAGGCGGTCAGTGCATCAGCGATGTCGTGAGTACCGATCGAACCGAACAGCTTGCCTTCGTCACCGGCGGTGGCAGTGATAGTCACTTCCAGCTCAGCCAGTTGGGCAGCGCGGCTTTCAGCCGATGCTTTACGGTCTGCAGCCAGTTTTTCCAGCTCAGCACGACGCTCTTCGAACGCAGCCAGGTTGGCAGCGGTCGCAGCGGTAGCTTTGCCGTAAGGCAGCAGGTAGTTACGGCCGTAACCAGCCTTAACGTTCACTTTGTCGCCCAGGTTGCCCAGGTTGGCGACTTTTTCCAGAAGGATCAGTTGCATGTGAAAATCCTCTTAACTTTTAACCTTCACCGTTCGCGTTATCGGCGTCTTTCGGCGCCAAACGACCGCGAAAATCAATCAGGCTGTCGACGATGGCCAAGACCACCAGCAACGGATAGATCAGTTGCATGAACAGCAGCAGCGTTACGTACAACCCCACCAGCCAGAATCTGGCCAGCCGCTTCTCAGCCACCAGCCCATGAATCAGGGCCAGCCCGGCGAACACCAGCGGTACGCTGCACAACGGCGTCAACATCGCCATCTGGGGGCCGAAGTTCGGTCCCAGAAGCATGCACGCCAGCAGCAACATCGCCGGCCCCAGCGGGATTCTGATAGCGCGAAACTCGCGACCAAAACCACCAGGGTTGTACAACAACGCCTGCCAGTAGCGCCCAACAATCAGGCTCAGCACACTGACGATCTGCAACAAGGCCGCAATCAGGCCGGTCAGGACCGGTGCTATCAGCGAGGCGAGACGAGCTCGCTCTTCAACCGATAATTGCTGGTAGAGATCACCGAGGGCCAACGGCAGGATTTTTACCAACTCCTGCGAGAGCATCTCGATCTGGGGGCGGAAAGTCACACCCAGCACTCCAGCAAACACCAGGCCCAGCGCTATGCTGACCAGCAGCACACGGTTCCAGGACTCGCTTGCGCGTAAAACCAACGCAAGGCCCGAAGACCCCAGCATCACTAAAAGCGCGCGGGGATCAGCGGAATAAAACCACCAGATCAACGCTGGCAGCAGTCCCAGGGCGAGGACACCAACGGCGTCCTTCAATCCGCGCCGCAGGAGCACAAGGCTTCCCGCAGCAGCACCCAACCAATACAACAACGGCAATGCCGCACATCCAGCCACTACCAGAGTGGCCTGCACACGACCGCGCATGATGAACTCAGCTAAGGCGCGCATGCATTCAATCCCTTACTACTTGTCGACTGCCCGGTCTCAGCGGCCGTGGCTGTCGGTGTAGGCCAGCAGGGCCAGGAAGCGGGCGCGCTTGATAGCGGTGGCCAGCTGACGCTGATAACGAGCTTTGGTACCGGTGATGCGGCTTGGAACGATTTTGCCGGTCTCGGATACGTAGGCTTTCAGAGTGTTGAGATCTTTGTAATCGATCTCTTTCACGTCTTCAGCGGTGAAGCGGCAGAATTTACGACGACGGAAGAAACGTGCCATGTAATTGGCTCCTCAAAAGGTCCGTGGATTACTCGTCAGCGTTATCGCTGGCGTCGCTGTTATCGCTGTCATCGCCATCGGCGCTGTCAGAATGCTCAGGACGGTCACGACGCTCACGGCGCTCACTGCGGTTTTCTTCAGCCTTGAGCATCTCGGATTGGCCGGTAACGGCTTCTTCGCGACGGATGACCAGGTTACGGATCACTGCATCGTTGTAGCGGAAGTTGTCTTCCAGCTCGGCCAGGGCCTTGCCAGTGCACTCAACGTTCAGCATCACGTAGTGAGCCTTGTGAACATTGTTGATTGCGTAGGCCAGTTGACGACGGCCCCAATCTTCCAGACGGTGGATTTTGCCGCCGTCTTCTTCGATCAGCTTGGTGTAACGCTCAACCATGCCGCCGACTTGCTCGCTTTGATCCGGGTGGACCAAAAAGATGATTTCGTAATGACGCATGAATGCTCCTTACGGGTTGTAGCCTGCCGCTCAAAAACGGTCAGACAAGGAGTGAATGACACTTATGGATCTTGCCGCAGGGAGGCACATGCGTGCCTGCCAGGAAGGCAAGGGGCGCAATTGTAGAGAAGGGGGAGAAAGGGCGCAAGGTGATTGGTGATTATTTGAACAATCCCCCATACACCACAAAAACAAATGTGGGAGGGGGCGTACTTCCGAAAGCGGTATGCCAGTTAACCAATGCACTGGCTGACACACCGTATCCGGGAGCAAGCCCCCTCCCACATTTTGACCTGCGCCAAACTTGGTTACTTCTTGGCTTTGGCCTTGGCGCCACGCTGGCGCTGGGCTTCGAACAGGCAGACACCCGTTGCGACTGAAACGTTGAGGCTGCTGACGCTACCGGCCATCGGCAGGTGCACCAGGTAGTCGCAATGCTCGCGAGTCAGGCGACGCATGCCCTTGCCTTCAGCCCCCATGATCAGGATGGTTGGGCCGGTCAGGTCCTGGTCATAAATGCTGACCTCGGCCTCCCCCGCCGTGCCCACGATCCACAGGCCACGCTGCTGGAGCTTCTCCAGGGTGCGCGCCAGGTTGGTCACGGCCACCAGCGGAATCACTTCCGCCGCACCGCAGGCGACTTTACGCACCACAGGCGTCAAGGTCGCCGACTTGTCTTTAGGCACGATCACCGCCAGCGCACCGGCAGCATCGGCCGAGCGCAGGCAGGCGCCCAGGTTGTGCGGATCGGTCACGCCGTCGAGCACCAGCAACAGCGGTGCGCCTTCGGTGCGATCGAGCAGCTCATCGAGCATCGCCTCGCCCCAGACCTGGCTCGGGCTCACGTCCGCTACCACGCCCTGGTGAACGCCTTCGACCCAGACGTCCATCTCACGACGCTCGGCTTGGCCGATCGCCACTTTGTTTTGGTTGGCCAGCTCGACCAGCGCTTGAACGCGCGGCTCACTGCGGCCTTCTGCCAACCACACCTGCTTGACGCGTTTCGGGTGGTGACGCAGCAATGCCTCTACGGCGTGTACGCCGTAGATTTTTTCCAGACTCATGACTTGGCCTTAGGTTTGCGCGACCCGCCGCTTTTCGCGGGGGCCGAACCCGCTTTCGGCGGGCCTTTACGGTGTTTGCTCGGTTTCTTTTCTGCGCCCTGGGACTTTCCCCCAGACGCCGCTTTACCACCGCTTTTGGCTTCGCTGAGCAACTGCTGCTTCAACTCACGACTCTTGCGTACTTCGGCGTTTTTTGCCGCGGCATCGCTTGGGCGGTAGGCTTCGGGGGCCTTGTCCTTGGCAGACGAACGACGACCCGCCTTGGCTGGCGCAGGCTCGGCGGCCGCTGCTTTCGCAGGAGCACCTTTACCTTTCGCGGCTGGTGCTGCGGTTTCGTTGCCACGTTTTTTACGGCCAGTCGGCTCAACAGGCTTGTCCGGCATGCCGAAGTCGATCTTGCGCTCATCCAAGTCGACGCGCATGACCTGTACTTCCACGGTATCGCCCAGACGGAAGCTGCGACCGGTGCGCTCGCCCGCCAGGCGGTGATGCACAGGATCGAAGTGGTAGTAGTCACCCGGCAAGGCAGTGACATGCACCAGGCCTTCGACGTAGATGTCAGTCAGCTCGACGAACAGACCAAAGCCAGTCACCGCGGTGATCACGCCCGGGAACGACTCGCCCACGCGGTCTTTCATGAACTCGCACTTGAGCCAGTTCACAACATCGCGAGTGGCTTCGTCGGCACGCCGCTCGCTCATGGAGCACTGCTCGCCCAGTTGCTCCAGGGCCGCTTCGTCGTACGGATAGATCCGCGCCTTCGGAATGGTCATGGCACCGGCGCGCTTGACGTGCGGGGTGTTCTGCTTGGAATGGATCACGCTGCGGATCGCCCGGTGCGTGAGCAGGTCCGGGTAACGGCGAATCGGCGAGGTGAAGTGGGTGTACGCCTCGTAATTCAGGCCGAAGTGGCCCTGGTTATCGGCGCTGTACACCGCCTGGCTCAGGGAGCGCAGCATCACGGTCTGGATCACGTGGTAATCCGGACGGTCCTTGATGCTGGCCAACAGTGCCTGGTAGTCCTTCGGCGTCGGGCCGTCCTTGCCTTTGTGCAGGGACAGGCCGAGCTCGCCGAGGAACGCGCGCAATTTCTCCAGACGCTCCGGCGGCGGGCCGTCGTGTACTCGGTACAACGCAGGGATCTCATGCTTCTTCAGGAATTCAGCGGTGGCCACGTTGGCCGCCAGCATGCATTCCTCGATCAGCTTGTGAGCGTCGTTGCGCGTGGTCGGGGTGATCGCGGCGATCTTGCGCTCGGAACCGAAGACAATCCGGGTTTCCTGAGTTTCAAAATCGATCGCGCCGCGCACATGCCGAGCGCCCAACAGCACCTTGTACAGCGCGTAGAGCTGCTTGAGGTGCGGCACGACATGGCCGTACTCACCGCGCAGGGTTTTGGCTTCGCTGGTTTTCGGCTGTTCCAGGATGGTGCTGACCTTGTTGTAGGTCAGGCGGGCCTGGGAGTGAATCACCGCTTCGTAGAACTGGTAGTCGGTCATTTCGCCAGTTTTCGAGATGGTCATCTCGCACACCATGGCCAAACGGTCGACTTTCGGGTTCAGCGAGCACAAGCCGTTGGACAGCTGCTCAGGCAGCATCGGGATCACGCGCTCGGGGAAGTACACCGAGTTGCCGCGCACCTGGGCTTCGTTGTCCAGGGCCGAACCGATCTTCACGTAGCTGGAAACGTCGGCAATCGCGACGAACAACTTCCAGCCGCCGGAGAACAGGCGCAACTTGCCAGGCTTGGCTTCGCAATAAACCGCGTCATCGAAGTCCCGCGCATCTTCGCCGTCAATGGTGACGAACGGCAGATGACGCAGGTCGATGCGCTTCTCTTTGTCTTTTTCTTCGACTTCCGGCTTGAGCTTGGCGGCTTCCTTGAGGACGGCCTCCGGCCAGACGTGAGGGATGTCGTAGGTACGCAGCGCGACATCGATCTCCATGCCCGGCGCCATGTAGTTGCCTACCACTTCGACCACATCGCCCTGCGGCTGGAAGCGCGGCGTCGGCCAGTGAGTGATCTTCACCTCGACGAACTGACCGACCTTGGCGTTGGCGTTGCGACCCGGGGTCACCAGCACTTCTTGCTGGATCTTCGGATTATCGGCCACGACAAAGCCGATGCCGCCCTCTTCGAAGTAACGGCCGACGATGGTCTCGTGGGCACGGGATACCACTTCAACGATCACGCCTTCACGGCGACCACGACGGTCCAGGCCGGAAACACGTGCCAGGGCGCGGTCGCCATCGAACACCAGGCGCATTTGCCCTGGGCTCATGAACAGGTCGTCACTGCCGTCGTCCGGCACCAGGAAGCCGAAGCCATCGCGGTGACCGCTGATGCGGCCCAGGATCAGGTCGAGCTTGTCCACCGGGGCATAGGTGCCACGACGGGTGTAAATCAGTTGAGCATCGCGCTCCATGGCGCGCAGGCGGCGGCGCAGGGCTTCGAGCTGGTCTTCTGTGGTCAGACCGAACTCTTCTACCAACTGCTCGCGGCTAGCAGGCGAACCCCGGTCAGCAAGGTGCTGCAGGATCAGTTCGCGGCTAGGAATAGGGTTTTCGTATTTTTCCGCTTCACGAGCGGCCTCGGGATCGAGGGACTGCCAATCGGCCATTAGATAAATTTCACCTTGTCTATATGCGGGTTAGTTTGGCATACGCGTATTGAAACGGGAAATTTCAGGCTCAGACAACGCGCGAAAGATCCGTGAAACGCCTCGGAAACCTCTTAGCAGCATGGCTTACGCAATTTTTTGGGTATTTTTCAAAACAGGGGTTTACAGCTTAAAAAGTGGTCCGTATAGTGCGCGCCATCAACACGGCGACGTCGTTGATACTGCCCAGATGGTGAAATTGGTAGACACGCCAGCTTCAGGTGCTGGTGACCGCAAGGTCGTGGAAGTTCGAGTCTTCTTCTGGGCACCAATTTCGAGCTTGAGAGTAGATCAATCTCAAGGCTCACACAAAAACCCGCGAAAGCGGGTTTTTGCATTCTAAGTATTTGATTTATTAAAACCAAAACAGGGGTTTACAGATCAAATCACGCTCCGTATAGTGCGCTCCATCGACACGGCAACGATGTCGATACTGCCCAGATGGTGAAATTGGTAGACACGCCAGCTTCAGGTGCTGGTGACCGCAAGGTCGTGGAAGTTCGAGTCTTCTTCTGGGCACCAATTCAGATTAAACCCGCGAAAGCGGGTTTTTTCGTTTCTGGCCTCCTGTTTTTCCCCGGTCACGCGCTACACACCCCTCCCCCATCAAAAACTCTTCTCCAGCTTCAGCGCCACTTCCGTCTGGCGATATTGATAAGCCCAATCGATGGTGCTCGCATTGAGGGTGCGCTTGACGTAAAGGTTGGGCACCACGCCCGCCACTTTAAAGCGTGGCATGGCCAGGTTGGCGATATAGATCTGCTGCCGATCCTCACGCAGCCCGCCGAGAAAGTAATCCGGCTCGTCATACCGCGTGCGCCGGTACAGCGCCGTCGCATTGAGGTTCAGCCCCACATCGAACATTCGATACAGCCCAAGGCTCGCCATGTATTCCTTGTTACTGGCCGACTCCTGCGGCTGGGTCCGACGGGTATAGGTCAAGCCGCCGTACACCAGGGTTTGACCGCCCAACAGGTAAGACGCCGAGCCGCCCACCAGGCGCTCGTCGTAGTTCTCGAAGTAGTCCCGCTCCTCACCCTGGAAACGAAAGTGCTTCTGCTGCCCCTGGAGGCTCAGTTGCAGCCGCTCGGTCAGGGTGTGCTTCCACTCCAGGCGCAGGCCGCTGGCTTGATACTTGTTGTGCCGATCGCCGTAGTAGCTTTCGAACAGTGGCGACACCGAGACATCATTCAACGCGCTCAGGTAGTTGTAGCCGGCATAAATCACACTGGTGTTTTCGTCGTAATAGGTCTCGGGCTCGTCTTCCTTGTGCCGATGGTAGTAGTTGCCATAGCTGAGTCCACGAACCAGCACATGATGATGCCCATCGATCTGAAAGCGCCGCTCGGCCACGGCGTCGTACACCAGGCTGGAGGACTTGATGGGCTCGGGCATCTTGCGACTGAAACGGTAGCAGCCAAAGAAATCACACACGTCCGTATGGGTCGTCATGCCGTTGGCCTGGTTGACGTTGCTGTTGTAGCCGGCGCCCAGCGCAACCGACCCATGCCAGCTGCGCCGCTCCTGCAAGGCCCCCTGATAACCCTCAAGCACTGGAATGACCTGCTCAGGAACCGCACTCGCCGCCACTTCATCAAACAGCACCTTGGCTTCACGCGACTGGTTGTCCTCGAACAATGCCCGGGCCAGCTCCAGCTTGGCCCGCACAAAAGCCGGGTCCATAGCCACTGCGGCTCGAAGATGGGCGATGGCCCGGCCGTAGCGCTTTTCCTGCCGGGCCAGCATGCCTTCGGCCATCAGCACCACTTTCTCGTCATGCCCCGGCAGTTGCCGGTAGCGCTCGACGAACTGGCGCACCTTGGGCCATTGCTGCAAATTCAGCGTGACATAGATGGCAGGCCCCAGATCCTCCAGAGTGTTCTGCACGTTGTACGTGCGCCCCTCGATGGTAATCAGTGACGAGTCATCCGTGGCCGGATCAATATCGATCAAATGCGAGCGCTCACGCTCGTTCACCGTTCGGTCAATCTTGTTCAACAGTCGCCGGGTATCGTCTTCATCGGCCCCTGCGGCACCGGCCAATAGAGTGAATACAAGCATTAAGACAAGCCGCACAGGCAAGCACATCGACATGTGGGTCAGATCCAGCGAATAGACAATGATTAAAAAAGGGAGAGATCGACTCTCCCTTTTCTGATGCCAGGCTCAGTTATTGTTTTTTGCCACCAAAGGCAACGCTGCTGGATGAGATGCCGTTATTGTAGATACCCGCCAATGCCTCAGCACCTGCACCATAGAACTGGCCCTTGATAAGGCCGCTGGTGTTCTGGAACGAGCCATTGGAGGCAATGTTGGTGCCCGCGAAGTTAACCGTGCCCGCACCACCGGCGATAGAACCGGCCAGGGTGCCGCTGCCGCCACCGTAGTTGGCAGTCAGGGTGCCCGTCGAAACATTCGGCGCCCCCGGATCAAACTTCTTGATCCCGACAACGTCGTACTTGGCATTGACCAGCGTCGGCATGCTGGTCGTTGGGTTTTCGCCAGCGAAGAACACCGTACGGTTGGCGTGAGTCAAATTGAGATCCGTACTGTTATCCGGCTGCACACCGGTTTTACGCGGAGCCCATTCGCCGAAATACACTTCGGCACCGGAGACCTTGGCGATCACTTCACCGCCAAACTGTGGGAAGTTTGGCAGTGGGTCGGAGATCTGCCGATAGGAATAGACTTGAGTGCCATAGGCAACCGAAGACTTCCAGGTTTCCGAGATCTTGTTGCCATTCATCACAATATGCGCAGATGCCGTGCCTGGTGTTGCGATCAAGGCATTGGTCTGGGCAATAGGGCCGCTTTTGAAGCTGACAATCTTGCTGGTATCGGCAGTCCCGCCGACGGCAGTCGGCATGGCAACCCCAACTTCCCCAATGCCTTGCAAGTTAGATTGTCCGACCTGTACATAAGCGCTCGAAGAGCCACCCGTGACGGGGGCAGCAAAACTACCCGACGTCACCAATGCCAGCGCGCTAAACACAAACAGTTTTTTCATAACAACCTCCAAGTTAAAATGATAAAAACCACTGCTTTTAACTAAAAACAGCAAAAAATCAGAAACGGGCGGTCAAACCAAGTTTCATGGTGCGCCCCGGCGCCGGCATCATGACTCGAGCCAAAGGGTCGAGGTAATAACGATTGGTCAGGTTATTAATGCCAAAATCGACATCGACATTTTTATTCACGTGATAACTGGCGTAAGTATCGAAGACCCAGATCGGGTGCCAATTAAGAGGTCGATTGAACCCGTCGACATACATCACGCCATTACGAATCCAGTCTTCTTCATCCTTATTGACTGCACTGCTGTGGTAAATCATGCGCCCGCCCAACTCCAGGCTCTCATTGAACAGGCGCAGGCCGCTGTCCAGGTTCAGCGAATAGTCGGGCTGCAGGCTGCTGCGGGCAAAGGTCGTAGGGAACCCGGCCGTGACGCAGGTAGAGATCGCGTTGTTGTAATAAGGATCCAGGGTGGCGGCATAATCCTTGTCGCAGAGCTTTTGTTGCAGGCGATAACTCGCGGAGAAGTTGGTGAAGTACTTACCCGTATCGAACCGGGTTTGCAGCTCAATACCCGAATACACTTTCTTGTCATACTGAACGATATTGAAGTTGTAATCGCGATCAACATAATCGCGAATGGTGTTGTTGTAGTAGTTGATCTTGAAGTCCGCATGCCGCCACTCTTCAAAATAACTTCTCAAGTCGTGGGCATACCCCACTTCCCAGTTATACGAGTGCTCGGGGCGCATCGCATTGTTTGACACACCGGTGCCGCCAAATCCCGAAGCGGCCTGGGTATCTTCATAAATGGAGGGGAAGCGGACGAACTCGGTGTAGCGCAGGTAGACCCGTGCATGCTCCGTCAGAAAGACGGTCGCCCCCGCCATGGGTGCCCACGCACTGTCCTTGCGTTTTTTCGGCAACGCCCATTTATCGGCGGGTTCGGCACCCGACTTGGCAACACCGGTGTAACTGCGGTTAACAAGGTACCGGGCATAGTCCCCGGAAACGCCCTGGGGGTTGTTGACCGTTTCCTGAAGGTTGATCCCGCCATTGAGAAAAGGGTTCTGCGAGCGATCCAGAGTGAACCCGTTAAAGGGAATATCCACCGACTCGGTCGTATAACGAACGCCGTTGACCTTGTCTTTGTCGAGCACGAACGGAAGGTCTTCGGCCGTTAAATTGCCGTTCACAAACTCTTCATTGACGGCATCCACGAACTGCTGGTTTTCCGCATCGCTCATCACCCTTCGATACTCAAACCCCTTGCGGTCGGTAGGCGCGTTGACCTGCCAGTTGGCGTCCTGGTTTTCGCGGTGACGCTTCAACCCCTCATCAAACGAGTTGTAATCGCTGTAGCGGGCGCCCGCGCTCAAGACCAGCCAGGAGGTGGGCGACCAGTCCCCGGTGAAGGAGAAGTTGTATTGCTGGCGGTTGCCACTGCGCGGCCCCATATGCCGGTTGCCCCAAGTCGCGGTGGTCGCGGCGCGATCTTCCGAGGCGTCTTTTTGCTCGAGTTTTTCATGGCTGAAATCACTGGCCAGGGTTACCGCCAGATCATCGGTCAATTGCAGTTTGTTGCTGACATTCACCCCCCAACGGTCATGCTTCGAGAGTTGCAGGGCCTTGGCGTAGATGGTGTATCGATCGTTGATATTGGGCAGCTTCTCCGGGGCCGTCCCGCAACTGCTGGGGTTGGCGCCTGCCTGGCAGCGCACATAGTTGTCCCAGGCCACATCCTGGCCACGGACATCGGCCGCGGTTATGCCATAGACGTCGTCGCCATTCTGATGCCGCTCGCTGTCACTGCGGGTCATCCACAGACCGGTCTTGAGGTCGATCAGCGGGTTGTCCGGGTTCCAGCTGTAGTTCAGGTTGTAGGTGTCTTGCTTGACCTGGCTGTAGGGGAACTGCAACCCGATATTGTTGCCCCCCGCCTTGTCCAGGCCCACGTAGTAAGAGACCAGGTACGGCGAACTCTCCCCGTACTCCAACTCGTTGTGCATATAGGACAGCTTCAGGCTCTGCTCATCGGGCAGGTACAGGGTGCCCTTGAGCAAGGTGGTGCGCATCTCGCTGGAGGTGTTGGCCACTTCGTGTCCGGGCAGGAACAGGTTAGCCACGTAGGACTGCACGTTCGCGTCGCCGGGGGCGTCCTTGGCTCCCGCGTCGGCCTTGGCATCGGCCAGCCAGTCGCTGGTCTGGTAGCGCTGGCTACCGCCCTTGCCGCTGAAGTAGTTGCCTTTGTTGCGGTAGCTGTAGGCCGCGAACAGGTCGAAGTTGTCCTGGCGCGTAGCGGTGGCGATGCGAAACGCGTTGTCGTTGAAGTCGAAATTGCCGGAATGGGAGCCGCCGCGCGGACTGAACTCGGTGCCGCCGCCCTTGCTGAAGGTCAGGTTGCCGTCGTACCCGGCGTAGGCCCCATCGATATCCCGATAGTCGCGGCCGAAAGACTTCATTCCGCTTTCATTGGGCTTGATGGAATTGGTCGCGGTTTCGGTCTTGATCTCCAGGCCAAAGCTTTCGCCAGGCCTGACGATGTCGTCGACGTCCAGGGTCTTGATCTCTACCGAGCCGCCGATGCCGCTCTTGATCCCGGAACTCATCGACGGGCCCTTCTCCACCGCGATGCTGCCGATCATGTTCGGGTCGACATAATTGCGGTTGGCGACGCCCGCCGAGCCCATCCACACCGACGTGGCCTGCTCGGTGCCATCCACGGTCACCGGGATCCGCCCTTCGCCCTGGATGCCCCGGATATTCGGGTCCAGCGAGCCACTGTTGCGCGCATCGCCGCTGTACACGCCGTTCAAGCCCTTGAACAGATCGGACACGCTCGCGCCCTTATAGCGCTCCAGGTCATCCTTGCCGGCGTAGACGTTGGATACATCCTTGGCGAACACATTGTTCTGGCCGATCTCGTCCTTGGTCTCCCACTCGCCCTTGACCTCGATCGCCTGCAGCACCTCCAGCCCTTTCTGCGAGGTGCCCTGGTGCTTTTCTTCCTCGCCCCCCGCGGGCAGTTCGATCTCGACCGCCCCCATCTTCAGCGGCGCCTGCGGGGCGGGGCTTTCAAGCGCTTCCTGTGCCTGGGTAGATAAAGTGGCAAGCGCCAACAGAATCGAACAGGCCAGGGGCTTCAATCTGTTCAGCGACGGCGACGGGCTAAGCAAGGACATAGCGAGGACCTGTAGTTTTCATGCACTGCGAAACGATGTTTCCGGGCCCTCTCGGGCGACGCAGTGATACTACTCACCAATGCAAATGAATCTCACTTAGCTTTGTATGCACATCGAAGTAATTCCTATGCGCGATGGTGCCGCGGGAACTTTTCCCGGTTGCATAACGGCTGATTCGCCCTTGAATGGCCGCCCGCGCGAGTAAAAGCTGCGGCCAGAAGGGGATTGCCTAGGGAGGAATGGGCCGGGGCAGGAGCCGCAAAATGCAGGGGCGTGACGCAAAAGGCAGCGGCGGAGACCGATAGCCTGCTTATCAATTTCCCGCAAAAAGGCACTTGAGAAACAATATCGTTTATCATTATTTCAAGATATGTAGCCGCAAGCGAGGAAGTACCCGCATGACGATTCGCAATAACCCGATGCTGCGCGGCCTGGCCGTTTCGATGCTGGGCCTGATTCTGGGGGCATCACAGGCCATAGCCGCCGACCCGGTTTCCCTGACCCTCTACAACGGTCAGCACAAGGAGGTCGGCGACGCCATCGCCAAGGCGTTTGAAGCCAAGACCGGCATCCACGTCAATGTGCGCAAGGGCAGCAGCAATCAACTGGCCAGCCAGGTCGTCGAGGAAGGCGATCGCTCCCCGGCCGACGTGATCTACACCGAAGAGTCGCCACCGCTGAACAAGCTGGGTGAGCAAGGCCTGCTGGCCAAGACCGATGCCGCGACCCTGGAGGTCCTGCCCAAGGACTACGTCGCCACCAATGGCACCTGGATCGGCATCACCGCTCGGGTGCGCGTAGTGGCATTCAACCCGAAACTGATCGACGAAAAAGACCTGCCCAAGTCGGTGCTCGATTTCGCCCAGCCGCAATGGCAAGGCAAAGTCGGGTTCGTGCCCACCAGCGGCGCGTTCCAGGAACAAGCCGTGGCCATTATCAAGCTGCACGGGATGGACGCCGCGGAAGAATGGCTGACCGGCCTGCGCGCTTTCGGCAAGACTTACAGCAACAACATGGTTGCGCTCAAAGCGGTGGAAAACGGCGAAGTCGCCACCGTGCTGGTGAACAACTACTACTGGTTCGCCCTGCAACGCGAGAAAGGCCAACTGGATTCGAAACTGCACTACTTCACAGGCGGCGACGTCGGCGGCCTGATCACGGTCTCCAGCGCGGCGGTGCTCAAGTCAAGCAAACATCCGAAGGAAGCCCAGCAGTTCCTGGCCTACATGGCCAGCGAAGAAGGCCAGCGGGTCATCACCCAGACCACCGCCGAATACCCGCTACGCAAGGGGCTGGAGTCGGATCGCGGGCTCAAGCCATTCAGCGAGCTGCAGGCACCGAAAGTCACCCCGGCCGACCTGGGCAACGCCGAGGAAGCCCTGGAACTGGAACGTGAAGTTGGCCTGAACTGATGAGCCTGTCGCTGCCCGCCGGCACTGCCCGCGTCGGTTATGTCCCGCGGCGCAAGCGGCCGTCGATCTGGCTGCTGCTGCCGGTGCTGCTGCTGGTCGGCCTGAGCCTGTTGCCGCTGCTCTATGTCGGGCTCAAGGCCTGGCAGGCCGGCTGGGCTGAAGCCCTGCACCTGCTGTGGCGCCCCTACGTGTTCGGGCTGCTGCGCAACACCCTGCTGCTGATGGTCGGCGTTACGCTGGCCTGTGCGGTCATCGGCTTGTCGCTGGCCTGGCTGCTGGAGCGCAGTGACTTGCCAGGGCGGCGGCTATGGGGCGTGGTGCTGTGCCTGCCCTTTGCGGTGCCGGCCTTTGTCAGCAGCTTTACCTGGGTGTCCCTCAGCGCTCATTTCGAAGGGCTGGGCGGGGCGATCCTGGTGATGACGCTGTCCAAGTACCCGTTGGTGTTCCTGCCGGTGGCGGCGACCCTGCGCAATCTCGACCCTTCCCTGGAAGAGTCCGCGCGCACCCTGGGGCAAAACCGCCTGGGAGTGTTCTTCAGAATCACTTTGCCTCTGCTCTGGCCGTCACTGCTGGCCGGCTCGCTGCTGATCGCCCTGCATATGCTGGTGGAGTTCGGCGCGCTGTCGATCATCGGCCTGCAAACCTTCACCACTGCGATCTATCAACAGTTCGAGCTGGAGTTCAGCAACGCCAACGCAGCCATGCTCTCCGCCGTGCTGCTGGCGATGTGCCTGATGCTGCTGTGGCTGGAGTTGCGAGTTCGCGGCAAGGGCCGCCACGTGCGCACCGGCCAGGGTGCGGCGCGTCACGCCGAACAGGTTCGACTGGGGTACTGGGCCTGGGGCGGGCAAGTCTATTGCCTGTTGCTGGCGGTGATCGGCAGCGGCATCCCCCTGGGCATGCTTGCCTACTGGTTGGCCGTGGGCTCTTCGGCGGCCTTTCCGGTGGCGGCCATCAGCGAGGCCCTGCTCTCGTCCCTGGCCCTGTCCCTGGGCGGCGCTGCACTGTGCCTGCTGCTGGCGGTGCCAGTCGGGCTGCTGGTGGTGCGCTACAAGGGCCGCCTGGCGCTATGGGCCGAGCGCCTGCCGTATCTGCTGCATGCCTTGCCGGGCCTGGTAATCGCCCTGACGCTGGTGTTCTTCGCCCTGCACTATGTGCCGGCGCTGTATCAGACCTCGGCGTTGCTGCTGATCGCCTACGCACTGCTGTTTCTGCCGCTGGCCCAGGCCCCCATCCGCACCGCATTGAACAAGGCCGCGCCACAACTCGAAGAAGCCGCGCGCACCCTCGGCGCTTCCTCGTTCAGTGCATTCTGCCGGGTGACGCTGCCGATTATCTTTCCAGCCCTTGGCGCCGCGTTTGCCCTGGTGTTCCTGGATGCGATGAAAGAACTCACCGCCACCCTGCTGCTCAGCCCGACCGGGCTCAACACCCTGGCGACTGAAGTCTGGGCACATACGGCGAATGTCGAGTTTGCGGCGGCCGCGCCCTATGCGGCGCTGCTGATTCTGGTCTCGGGCTTGCCGGTGTATCTGCTGACCACGCGGATGTACCTGAGTCGCTGAGCGTGCGCGCAACCGCTCCTGCAGTTATCCACCCCCCTGCAGGAGTCGGTTGGCCGGACGGTCAGGCCCGGAATTGCCCCAGGCTGGCCTTGAGCTGCGCTGCCAGACTGTCGAGGACCTTGCCACTGGCCGTGGTCTCCACCACCGCCTGAGCCGCGCGTTCGGCCTGGGCATGAATGGTCTCAACCCGCCCGCGCACCGCCTGCGCACCTTGCGCCTGATGAGCCGCAGCCTTGGTCGCCAGTCCGATGGCGGCGTGCACCTGCTCCACCGAAGACTGCACTGACTGTTGCAGCCGTGCACTGTCGCGCAGCACCAACAACCCCTCGCTGGCCTGGCGTCCGGCTTGGCCGATGGCCGCCACGGCCTCGCGCGCGCCTTGCTGCAGGGCGCCGATATGGGCCTGGATATCGCCGGTGGAACTCTGGGTCTTGCTGGCCAGGGCCCTGACCTCATCGGCCACCACCGCGAAGCCGCGGCCGGTTTCGCCCGCGCGCGCTGCTTCGATGGCCGCGTTCAGCGCCAGCAGGTTGGTCTGCTCGGCGATACCGTGGATCACCGTCAGCACCACCTCGATCTGTTCACTCTGCTGGGCCAGGCGCTCGATGACCTTGGCCCCGGTATCGACCTGCCCCGCCAGCGCCTCGATCAGGCCGCCGACCTGGGCCGAAGTCCGGGTGTTCTCGTCGGTGGCCTGGCGAATCTCCACCACTTGCTGCAACGCTG
Organism: Pseudomonas sp. MF09150; assembly: GCF_059862355.1. Classification (NCBI taxonomy): domain Bacteria; kingdom Pseudomonadati; phylum Pseudomonadota; class Gammaproteobacteria; order Pseudomonadales; family Pseudomonadaceae; genus Pseudomonas; species Pseudomonas sp. MF09150. The sequence continues at coordinate 193,661 of NZ_JCBCUS010000002.1, forward strand.
CCTGCATCGCCTGGCTTTCGGCCTGGGCCTCATCGGCCATTTGCGACAGTGCCCGCAGACTCTCGGCCACTTCATCGCGCTGGGCTTCGGCCGCCGCATCGGCGCCGGCGTTGCGCAGGCTCATGGCACCGATCTCAACCCCGGTGCGCTGCGCCACATCCCCCGCCTCGCGCACGATGGGCTGCAACTTGTCGACAAACCGATTGACCGCCGAGGCCATGTCGCCGATTTCATCATTGCTGTTGAGCTGCACACGTTTGGTCAGATCCCCCTCGCCCGCCGCCAGATCATTCAGCGCGGCGATCAGCAGGTGCAGCTTGTTGACCACACGCCGCCCCAGCACCACCGCCAGCAACAACAAGACACCGCAGCCCACCAGCGCCAGGCCCAGGCCGATCCGCCAGCGCAGGGTCTGCGCCGCGTCCTGCACGGTGCTAGCAGTGTTGGCCTGCATTTGCGTGGCCGTACCCTGGGCCGATTGCAGGCGCGAGCGCATGGCCGCCGAGCTCTCTGCCGAGGCGCCTTTCACGCTGTCGCCCACCAATTGATCGCTGCTGGCAATCAGCGCCGCAAAACGCTTGTCCAGCGCCGCCACATCCGCCTCGACCGAGGCAGTGGACACACCCATCAACACCTTGCCGATTTCCACGCCATTGGGGTTGATCGACGCTTCGAGGTAGTACACCGAGGGGTCGTTCTTGGCCGCATCCAGCACTTTGTCCAGGGCTCGGTCGCCCTTGCCCTTCTCCAGCAGTGCCTTGTTGATCGGGTTTTCCCGGTTCAGGTAACGGGTCAAGTGTTCGCCCGCAGCGTCGTCGTAAACCACGAACAACACGTTGGGATTGCGTTGCGCACGCCGGGCAAATTCGGAAAGAGTCGGCACGTCGCTGTCCCACATTGCTCGCGGCGCTACCGACGCCAGCAATTGGGCCATGTCATTGGCTGAATCCTTCAGGTCTTTTTCCAGGGTGGCGCGCAATTGCGCCTGCTCTTCCTGCAGGCGCGAGGACAGGCCCGCGGTCAGGCGCTGACGGGTACTGCTGGAGAGGCTCTCCAGGCTGGATGTGACTTCACGCCCGGCCTGCTCCAGTTCCGCAGACAGCTTCTGGCTATCAACGCCCAGACGGGCGGCAAGATCAGCCTCGAGCGCAGTCACCGTGCTCCGGGTCAGGGCAACCGCCACCAGTACCTGCACCAAAAGGGCGATACCTAGGGTAACGAACACTGGCCGCAGCAAACGGCTTTGTAACAGTGAGAGAACGGCCGACACAGGAAATCCCTCTGCTTTGACGCCATAAAATTGATGGCACTCTAGAATCAGAGTTAACAGCAAGGGTCGTGCCGTTCAAGCACCAGATACGACAAAGGGCCCAATTCAGGGCCCTTTGTGATTTACATCAACGACTTATTACGCGAACGGATGACGCAGAACGATGGTTTCGTTGCGGTCCGGACCTGTCGAAATAATGTCAATCGGCGCACCGATCAGCTCTTCGACGCGTTTGATGTAAGCGCGGGCGTTGGCTGGCAGCTCTTCCAGGGTCTTGGCGCCCACGGTCGATTCAGTCCAGCCCGGCACTTCTTCGTACACAGGCTGCAGGCCTACGTAGCTGTCCGCGTCAGTCGGGGCAACGTCCTTGCCTTGCGCATCCTTGTAGCCGATGCAGATGTTGATGGTTTCCAGGCCGTCGAGTACGTCCAGCTTGGTCAGGCAGATGCCCGAGATGCTGTTCACATCGATAGCGCGACGCAGGATAACTGCATCGAACCAGCCGCAACGACGGGCACGGCCGGTGGTAGCACCGAATTCGTGACCTTGTTTGGCCAGATGCGCACCGACATCGTCGAACAACTCAGTCGGGAACGGGCCCGAACCTACACGCGTGGTGTACGCCTTGGTGATGCCGAGGATGTAGTCCAGGAACATCGGGCCAACGCCAGAACCAGTCGCAACGCCGCCAGCGGTGGTGTTGGAGCTGGTGACGTACGGGTAGGTGCCGTGGTCGATGTCCAGCAACGAGCCCTGGGCGCCTTCGAACATGATGTCTTTGCCGGCGCGACGCAGGTCGTGCAGCTCGGCAGTCACGTCCAGCATCAGCGGCTTGAGCAGCTCAGCGTATTCCTTGCACTCGGCCAGGGTCTTTTCAAACTCGATGGCCGGCTCTTTGTAGTAACCCACCAGCATGAAGTTGTGGTAATCCACCAGTTCACGCAGCTTGTCTTCAAAGCGCGGCATGTTGAGCAGGTCGCCCACACGCAGGCCACGACGTGCAACCTTGTCTTCGTAGGCCGGGCCGATGCCGCGACCAGTCGTACCGATCTTCAGCTCGCCACGGGCCTTTTCACGGGCCTGGTCCAGCGCAACGTGGAAGGACAGGATCAGAGGGCAGGAAGGGCTTATACGCAGGCGCTCGCGCACTGGCACGCCTTTCTCTTCCAGCTTGGTGATCTCGCGCAGCAGGGCGTCAGGTGCAACCACCACGCCGTTGCCGATCAGGCACTGCACGCCTTCGCGCAGTACACCCGACGGGATCAGGTGCAAGACGGTTTTTTCGCCATCGATCACCAGGGTGTGACCCGCGTTGTGGCCACCTTGGTAGCGCACTACGGCGGCAGCATGTTCGGTCAGCAGATCAACGATCTTGCCTTTGCCCTCATCACCCCACTGGGTGCCCAGGACTACGACATTCTTACCCATAACACTTGTCCTCATTCGCGCAAACTTGGTGCCGGCAGCCGCCGGCGGGAAAACTCAAGAAGACAGCGGCAGTAACTGCCAAAGCCCATTCTGCTGAATCAATTGTCGGTCGCAATCCGCTTCACGGGCGGCGGCCAAAGGTTGCCCAGGCAACGCCTGGACGACACGCTGACCCTCACCGCGCAACTGACAGACTTGCTGCCAGAGTGCCGCATCAGTGCTGTCAGGCATCCAGATACCGCCAGACGGTAGCTCGACTTCAGCACGCCCCAGGGTCACCAGGGTTTTCAAATCGGTGGAAAAACCGGTCGCCGGCCGCGCACGGCCAAAATCGGCGCCAATATCGTCATAACGCCCGCCCTGTGCGATGGATTGACCCACGCCAGGAACAAACACCGCGAACACCACACCGGTGTGGTAGTGGTAACCACGCAGTTCACCCAGGTCGAAATACAGCGGCAACTCCGGGAAACGCACCGATAAACGCTCGGCGATCGCCAGCAAATCATCCAGTGCCGCCAGTACCGGCGCCGGCGCATGGGCCAGGCGGTCACGGGCGGCAGTCAATACCTCACGGCCGCCACACAAGTCGACCAGGGCACGCAGCATGCCCGACAGGTCGGCAGGCAGGCCTTCGGTCAAGGTAATGACCTCGTCGATCGCCTTGCGTTGCAGGGCATCGAACAGCTGTTGCTCGACTTCACCGGACAAGCCGGCAGCACGGGCCAGGCCGCGGTAGATACCGACGTGACCCAGGTCCATGTGGACATCCGGTACATCAGCCAGTTGCAGCATCGCCAGCATCAGGCTGATGACTTCGACGTCGCTGCTCGGGCTGGCATCGCCATACAACTCGGCGCCCAACTGGATCGGGCTGCGCGAAGACGACAGGGCTCGCGGCTGGGCATGCAGCACGCTGCCGGCGTAGCACAGGCGGCTCGGACCTTCGCGACGCAAGGTGTGCGCATCGATGCGCGCCACTTGCGGCGTGATGTCGGCCCGAAAGCCCATCTGCCGACCCGATTGCGGGTCGATGACCTTGAAGGTGCGCAGATCCAGATCCTGGCCAGCACCTGTCAGCAGGGATTCCAGGTATTCGATATGCGGGGTCACGACGAACTCGTAACCCCAGCTCTGGAACAGATCCAACACCTGACGACGCGCTACTTCGATGCGCGCCGCTTCCGGCGGCAATACTTCTTCGATGCCATCTGGCAGCAGCCAGCGGTCTACCGTTGCCATTACGCCTTTCCCCTATGATCCGGGCGGCAAGCCTTCGGCCAGCCTTGAGTGAAGCAGAAAGCGATCGCATCCGACGCGAACTCAGCCGGACAGGCAGCCAGGAATCAGCTGTACAGACCACTTTCCTCGAAAAATCTTGTCGAGCTCTTGAACGAATCGACCAATCAAACGTGCAGACGCAAAAAAGCCGGGAATTTCCCGGCTGCCGCATGATACACACGTTTTCCCAAAGGATCACCCCGCCAAGTGCGTTAGCCGCCCGGCGGGGTGATCTGGGTCAGTGTGAGATCAAGGCTTGGCTTTTTCCAGGTAACGGAAGAAGTCACTGCCCGGATCCAGAACCATCACGTCACTTTTGTTCGCGAAGCTTTCACGGTAGGCACGCAGGCTGCGATAGAACGCGTAGAACTCCTGGTCCTGGCCGTAGGCCTTGGCGTAGATCGCCGCTGCCTGGGCATCACCATCACCGCGCGCCTCTTCAGACTCGCGATAGGCTTCTGCCAGCAGCACACGGCGCTGGCGATCGGCGTCGGCACGGATGCCTTCGGCCAGCTCGTTACCCTTGGCGCGGTGCTCGCGAGCTTCACGCTCACGCTCGGTGCTCATACGCTCGAACACGCTGCGGTTCACTTCCTTGGGCAGGTCGATGGCCTTGACCCGTACGTCGACAACTTCGATGCCCAGTTCTTTCTCGGCCATCTTGTTCAACGAAGCGGTGATGTCAGCCATCAAGGCGTCGCGCTCACCGGAAACCACTTCATGCAAGGTGCGCTTGCCGAACTGGTCACGCAGGCCCGACTCCAGACGACGAGACAGACGCTCGTCGGCAATCTGCTTGAGACCGGAAGTCGCGGTGTAGAAACGCTCGGCGTCCTTGACCCGCCACTTGGCGAAGGCGTCGACCATGACCGCTTTCTTTTCCAGGGTCAGGAAGCGCTGCGTCGGTGCATCCAGGGTCATCAGACGCGCATCAAATTTACGCACCTGGTTGACGTAGGGCACTTTCACATGCAGGCCAGGCTGGACATCGGCCTGAACCACGCGACCGAACTGCAGCAACACCGCGCGCTCGGTCTGAGCCACGATGTAGAAGCTGTTCCAGGCAACTACCGCCACGACAACACCCACAATCAGGGCGATCAGCGATTTATTGCTCATCAGCGACTCTCCCTAGAACGCGTCTGCTGTTGTTGCAAGTCAGCCGCCGCACGTGCATTCACTTCATTGCCAGCCGCAGACGCCGCACCCGTTGCCGGAGCGTTGTTGCTACGACCGCTGTCGATCATCTTGTCCAGCGGCAGGTAAAGCAGGTTGTTCTGCCCCCCCTTGCCACCGGTCACCAGCACTTTGCTGGTGTTACTGAAGACTTCCTGCATGGTGTCCAGGTACAGACGCTCACGCGTGACTTCAGGAGCCTTGCGGTATTCGGCGACCAGCTTGGTGAAGCGATCAGCCTCACCCTTGGCGCGGGAAACCACTTCATCGCGGTAACCGTTGGCATCCTCGAGGATACGCTGGGCCTGACCACGGGCTTCCGGCACCACGCCATTGGCGTAGGTTTCAGCCTGGTTGCGCGAACGCTGCTCATCTTCACGAGCACGGATCACGTCATCGAAGGCTTCCTGCACTTCACGCGGTGCCGCTGCGCTCTGTACGTTGACCTGAGTGACAGTGATACCGGTGCGATAGGTATCGAGGAAGCGTTGCAGACGCTCCTTGATCTCGCTGGCCATCAATTCACGACCTTCGGTCAGCACCTGGTCCATCGCGGTGGAACCCACAACGTGGCGCAGGGCACTGTCGGTCGCGTGCTGCAGGCTGATTTCCGGCTGATCGACGTTCAGCACGAAGTCCTGCAGGTTGCTGATCTTGTACTGCACGGTCAGCGGCACTTCGACGATGTTTTCGTCTTCAGTCAGCATCTGGCCCTGCTTGGTATAGGCACGCTCGCGCGTGACGTTCTCCATGTACTTGCGATCGATCGGCGGGAAGTAGATGTTCAGGCCCGGGCCGACGGTTTCGTAGTACTTGCCGAAGCGCAGCACCACGGCTTGCTCCTGCTCATCCACCACGTAAACCGCGCTGTACAGCCAAACGGCCGCCAGTACGACAAGGCCGATACCGAGCAAGCCGAAACCACCGCCTTTACCCGATCTGCCGCCCTCGTCACCACCACGTTTCTTACCACCACCGAACAACCCATTCAGGCTTTCCTGCAGCTTTCGGAAGGCCTCGTCGAGATCCGGTGGCCCCTTGCGGTCGCCGTTATTGCGGCGCTTACCACCCCAAGGATCCTGATTATTCGAGTTGCCACCCGGCTCATTCCAAGCCATAGCGCTCTCCATCTGATAAAGCAAAGACGCACCCACGGCGCGCCGACCAATGCTACAGAATGCCTGTCACAGCGGCACAACCGCTTTCCCAGGCTTTTATTGCAAAGTGTGTTGCTCGATGAACTCCATCGGCACAACGCCTTCACGGCTGACCAGCCGATTCAGCTCCGAGCGTGGCAATCGAACGGCCAGCAAGCTGACACCTTCTTCGTCGTGTTCTTCTTTCTGTACCGCGCCCAGTTCGAAGAACTGAGCACGCAACCGAGCAAAACGTTGAGGCAAGCGCAAGGTGCCGACGAACAAATCGCTGCCCAACAACTCGGCAATGGCTTGCTCAAGCAATTCCAGGCCACTGCCATCACGCGCCGAAAGCCATACCCGCTGGGGCTTGCCGTTTTCGTCGCGCTGGATCTGTGGCTCAACGCCTTCAAGCAAATCGAGTTTGTTATAGACCTCGAGGATCGGCAAGTCCTGGGCACCAATCTCGCCCAGCACCACCATGACCTGTTCAATCTGCAACATGCGATCCGGCTCGGCCGCGTCAATCACGTGCAACAGCAGGTCGGAGTTGCTCGACTCTTCGAGCGTAGACCGAAATGCCTCGACCAGCTTATGGGGCAAGTGACGAATGAAACCCACGGTATCGGCCAGGACAATCGGCCCCAGGTCGTCCAGATCCAGACGGCGCAAGGTCGGGTCGAGCGTGGCAAACAGTTGGTCGGCCGCGTACACGTCCGATTTCGTCACGTTGTTGAAGAGTGTTGATTTACCGGCGTTGGTATAGCCCACCAGGGAAACGGTAGGAATATCCGCACGCATCCGACCACGCCGCGATTGCTCACGCTGGCTGCGCACCTTCTCCAGTCGACCCTTGATCTGTCGCAGGCGAACCCGCAGCAGGCGTCGGTCGGTTTCCAACTGGGTCTCACCCGGACCACGCATGCCGATACCGCCGCCCTGGCGCTCAAGGTGAGTCCAGCCACGAACCAGACGGGTGCTCATGTGGTCAAGCTGGGCCAGTTCAACCTGGAGCTTGCCTTCATGGGTACGGGCGCGTTGGGCGAAAATATCGAGAATCAGACCCGTGCGATCGATCACGCGACACTCGAATACACGTTCGAGGTTACGTTCCTGACTGGGCGTGAGGATGTGATTGAAAATCACCAGATCGGCCTTTTCGGCATGGACCAGGTCGCGTAATTCCTCGACCTTGCCACTGCCAATCAGGAATTTAGCGGTTGGCCGATGACGCGGCACGTTAAAAAACGCGACGGTCTCGGCGCCGGCCGAATTTGCCAACTCCTGAAACTCCTGCGGATCTTCGCGCGCCTCAGGGTCCTGTCCATCCAAGTGAACGAGGATCACTCGCTCACCACCACCGTGGCGCTCAAAGAACAAAGGAGACTCCTATCAGGCGTTACCTGGCTCAGCGTCGCCCTGTTCGGATTCGGATGCGCTAGGCAGGCGAATTGGACGAACTGGCACCACTGTCGAGATAGCGTGTTTGTAAACCATTTGGCTGACGGTGTTTTTCAGCAGGATGACGAACTGGTCGAAGGACTCGATCGTACCTTGCAGCTTGATCCCGTTAACCAGATAGATGGAAACCCCAACTTTCTCTTTACGTAAAGTATTCAAGTAAGGGTCTTGTAGCGAATGCCCTTTTGACATGTGCCGCACTCCTTTAAGGATCAATAATAAAAAATTAGAAAACAGATGGCTTATGCCGCCACACCCCCAAGGATAGACGGCAATTGCAAGGACTCAGCTCAATATGGAGACCGTTCCCAAGTATTTCAAGGCGCGTGGCAGATTGTCGCAATCCAGACTGTCCAGCCAGTGTAAATCAGCCCAACTGCGTAACCAGGTGAACTGGCGCTTCGCCAATTGGCGCGTGGCAATGATGCCCCGCTCCTGCATCTCGGCTGACGTCAGCTTGCCATCCAGATGATCCCAGACTTGGCGATAGCCCACCGCACGTATAGACGGCAACCCGGCATGCAGGTCACTTCTTGAACGCAGAGCTACGACCTCGTCGATGAATCCCTGTTCCAACATTTGTGTGAATCTTTGTGCAATCCGCTGATGCAGTACCTGGCGATTCGCCGGAGCGATGGCCAAGTTCGCAACAGTATAGGGCAATTGTCCCTGTCCCGAAGCGGCTGCTTCAGTACTTTGCGCAGATTGTCGCTGGCGGTGAGTGGTCATGCTCAGGCCACTGACCCGATAGACTTCCAGCGCCCGCGTCAGGCGTTGAGGGTCATTGGGGTGAATTCTTGCCGCCGACTCCGGATCAATTGCCGCCAACTGATCGTGCAGGGCCTGCCAGCCAAGGCGTGCGGCCTCTTCCTCAAGCTCGGCACGGACCTGCGGATCAGCCGCGGGCATATCCGCCAACCCTTCGACCAACGCTTTGTAATAAAGCATGGTGCCGCCCACCAGCAGCGGAATGTTGCCGCGCGCGGTGATCTCGGCCATGGCCGCCAGGGCGTCTTTACGAAAATCGGCGGCGGAATAACTCTCGGCCGGGTCGAGAATATCGATCAAACGGTGTGGAAACTCGTCCAGCAGTTTCCGGGAAGGCTTTGCCGTACCGATGTCCATGCCACGATAGACCAGCGCCGAATCGACACTGATCAGCTCGCAAGGCAGGACTTTGGTGAGTTCGATGGCCAGGTCGGTCTTGCCAGCAGCAGTCGGGCCCATCAGGAAGATCGCTGGAGGAAGCTGGCTCATCAACGACCGCGCAAGAATAGTTTGTCCAGATCGTCCAGGCCCAATTGGGTCCAGGTCGGTCGGCCATGGTTGCATTGGCCGCTGCGCTCGGTGTTTTCCATGTCGCGCAGCAAACCGTTCATTTCCGGCAGGGCCAGGCGCCGATTGGCGCGGATCGCGCCGTGGCAGGCCATGGTGCCGAGCAATTCGTTGAGGTGGGCCTGGATCCGGTCGCTGGTCCCGTACTCCATCAGGTCGGCGAGTACGTCGTGTACCAGGCGATTGGCTTCAGCCTGCTTCAACAGCGCCGGAATCTGCCGGATCGCCAACGACTCGGGCCCCAGGCGCTGCAGCTCGAAGCCCAGGCGCTGGAACCAACTGACGTGCTCTTCGGCGCAGTCGGCTTCGCGCTGGCTGACGGCGATCGACTCCGGCACCAGCAGCGGCTGGCCACTCAAGCCCTCGCTGGCCATGGCCACCTTCAGGCGTTCGTACATGATCCGCTCGTGGGCCGCGTGCATATCCACCAGCACCAGGCCCTGGGCGTTTTCCGCGAGGATGTAGATCCCCTTGAGCTGCGCCAAGGCATAACCCAGGGGCGGAATATCCCCTTGCCCTTCGGGCAGCGAAACGCCGCCGGCGTCGGGTAAGGGCGCGTAAAACTCGCGATAGGCACTCTGCGCCTCTGCCGCCGGCAGGACCGCCTGTGGACGCGGCGTGTACTGATACTGATAACCGGCCCCCGCCCCAGTGCCCGGCGCACTCAAGCCCGGCTGGGTTTGCGGTTGCTCCAGCGCCATATGGGCCGCCAGGCGCATTTCACCCTGGGGGCCGAATTCACCGGCGTCGATGCCTGTTGGCCGGACCATGCCCGCGACTGCGGCCGGCGCAGCCAGGTGGTCTTCGGGGCGCACATCGCCCAGGGCGCGGTGCAGGGTGCCATAGAGAAAGTCGTGAACCATGCGCCCGTCACGGAAGCGCACTTCGTGTTTGGTCGGGTGCACATTGACGTCGACCACCGACGGGTCAACCTCGAAAAACAGCACAAAGGTCGGATGCCGGCCATTGAACAGCACGTCGCGGTAAGCCTGGCGCACCGCGTGGGCCACCAGTTTGTCGCGCACCGCGCGGCCATTCACATAGAAGTACTGCAGGTCCGCCTGGCTACGGGAGAAGGTAGGCAAACCGACCCAGCCCCACAGGTGCAGGCCATTGCGCTCGACCTCGATCGGCAATGCCTGCTCGAGGAAGCCCGCGCCGCAGACCGCCGCCACGCGCCGGGCACGGGCCGCGTCATCATTGGCTTCGTGCAGGCTGAGGATGCTTTTGCCGTTGTGTCGCAGGTGGAAGGCCACATCGAAACGGGCCAGCGCCAAGCGCTTGATCACTTCCTGCAGATGATCGAATTCGGTTTTTTCAGCCTTGAGAAACTTGCGCCGCGCCGGGGTATTGAAGAACAGGTCGCGGACTTCAACCGAGGTCCCGGCCGGGTGTGCTGCGGGCTGGACCCGAGGCGCCATGTCCCGGCCTTCGGTTTCCACCTGCCAGGCCTGCTCGGCGTCGCGGGTGCGCGAGGTCAGGGTCAGGCGTGCCACGGAGCTGATGGACGCCAGGGCCTCGCCACGAAACCCCAGGCTCATCACCCGCTCTAGGTCTTCGAGATCGCGGATTTTACTGGTGGCGTGTCGCGCCAACGCCAGCGGCAGATCATCAGCGGAAATCCCGCGACCATCGTCACGCACTCGCAGCAGCTTGACGCCGGCCTGCTCCACATCCACGTCGATGCGCTTGGCACCCGAGTCGAGACTGTTTTCCAGCAGCTCCTTGATCACCGAAGCCGGACGCTCGACCACCTCACCTGCGGCAATCTGGTTCGCCAGGCGCGGGCTGAGCAGCTCGATGCGCGCGTTGTTCAGGACCGTATCACTCATTGCTTGGACGCCAGTTCAGTGCCTGGGATGGTCAGGGTCTGCCCGACCTTGAGTTCATCAGTCTTCAGGTTATTGGCCGTGCGCAGGGTGGCCGCCGACACTTGGTAACGCACCGCGAGCATGGCCAGGGTTTCCCCCGGGCTGACCCGGTGATCACGCGGGCCCTGGGCGATTTTCCCGGAGTCGCGCAACCAAGCAATGTAGGTGCCCGGCGGCGGATTCTGTTGGAAGAACTGACGAATACCGCTGCTGATGGAACGCGCCAGGGCCTGCTGGTGACTGGCGGCGGCCAGCTTGGAGGCCTCGTTGGCGTTGGAGATAAAGCCGGTTTCCACCAGGATCGACGGAATATCCGGCGACTTCAGCACCATGAACCCGGCCTGTTCCACCCGCTGCTTGTGCAACGGCGTGACCCGGCCGATGTTGCTCAGGACCTTCTGCCCGACATTCAGGCTGGAAGTGAGCGAGGCGGTCATCGACAGGTCGAGCAATACCCCGGCGAGCATGCGGTCCTTGTCGTCCAGGCTGACGTTGCCGGCCCCGCCGATCAAGTCGGAACGGTTTTCACTGTCCGCCAGCCAACGGGCTGTTTCCGAAGTGGCGCCACGGTCCGACAGGGCAAACACCGAGGCCCCGAAGGCGGCGGCCGACGGCGCGGCATCGGCGTGGATCGACACGAACAGATCGGCGCCCTTCTTGCGGGCGATTTCGGTACGGCCACGCAACGGAATGAAGTAATCGCCGGTACGGGTCAGCTCGGCGCGAAAGCCTTTCAGGCCATTGACCTGACGCTGCAACTCGCGGGCGATGGCCAGTACCACGTCTTTTTCATGCTGGCCGCGGGAGCCGGAGGCGCCCGGGTCTTCACCGCCATGACCGGCATCGATCACCACAATGATGTCGCGCTTGCCGGCAGGCGCCGGTGGCAGCTTGATCGCCGGCTCGACCGGAGTGACCGGCACCGCCGGGACCGTGGCGACACTGGGCGCAGGGGTGGGCGGCGGAGCAGCGTCAGCTGGGTTGTCGAACAGGTCGACCACCAGGCGGTTACCGTATTGCGCGTTCGGCGCCAGGGTGAAGCTCTTGGGGGTGACGGCTTTTTTCAGGTCGATGACCACCCGCAGATCGGTCGGCGTGCGCTGCGCGGAGCGCATGGCCGTGATGGGGGTGTTGGCCGTGGCAATGTTCAGCGGACCGCCGAGGGTCGCGCCATTGATATCGATCACCAGCCGGTCGGGGGCGCTCAGGGTAAACACGCTGTGCTGAACCGGGCCGGACAGATCGAACACCAAACGAGTGTTATCCGGTGCTCGCCACAGGCGCACGCTGCGCACCTGTGTCGCGGCTACAGCCTCGACGGCCAATGCCGTAAGCAACAGTCCTACGACAGCAACCAACGCGCGAATGCGCATACCTAACCCCATAATTTATTTGAATTCCAACGCCAAAGCGGCACACCAGGACTCGCCACGCGAGCCTTGCGACAACAAATGCAGAGAACGCCCGTTGTTATGCGGGGTAATGGTAATGGTCAGGTCCGGCTTTGGCAAAAAGCCTGCACCACGTTGGGGCCACTCAAGCAGGCACAAGGCATCGCCGTCGAAGTAATCGCGAATACCGAGAAACTCCAGCTCTTCCGGATCGACCAGGCGATACAGGTCAAAGTGAAACGCTCGAATCTCACCGATCTCATAGGGCTCGACCAGGGTAAAGGTCGGGCTCTTGACCGCCCCCACATGCCCCAAACCACGAATGATGCCCCGTGACAGGGTGGTTTTACCCGCCCCCAGGTCGCCCTCCAGGAAGATCACGCCAACCCCTCGGGTGACCTGAGCGATTCGCGCACCCAATTCGACCATGGCCTGCTCATCGGCCAGATAAAGGGTTAGTTCAGACACGGTGCTTGCTCCTCCAACAACTGACGAATGGCCGGTATCAGATCACTGGCCGCCAGCCCCCGGCCCAACTTGCCTTGCTGCTCACCCGCCGTCGCATGCAACCAGACGGCCAGGCAAGCGCCATCAAATGCGCTCATGCCCTGGGCCAACAAGGCGCCGATCACGCCCGCCAGCACATCGCCCAACCCGGCGCTGGCCATGGCCGGATGGCCTTGATCACAACGTGCCAATTGGCCATCGGGGCTGGCGATCAGGGTACCCGCCCCCTTGAGGACGGCCACCACTGCATACTTTTTACTCAAGGCCCGCGCCGCCGCCGGACGGTCGGCCTGCACGTCGGCCGTCGACAACCCGAGCAAACGCGCCGCTTCTCCCGGATGCGGGGTAATGACGCTGCCCTCGGGCAAGCTCAGCCCGCCCTTGGACAACAGATTCAGCGCATCGGCATCCCAGACCTGTGGTTGCGAGGCATTTGCCGCCGCCGACAACAGGCTGTGCCCCCATGCTGCCTGGCCCAGGCCGGGGCCGACCACCAGCACCGATGCCTGGGCGAGCAGCCCCATCAGTTGATTGGCCGAATGCACGCCCTGGGTCATCACCTCCGGCAAACGAGCCAGGGCGGCCGGCACGTGCTCGCTGCGCGTCGCCAGGGACACCAGGCCAGCGCCGCTGCGCAGGGCACTTTGCGCGCTCAGCAACACCGCGCCGCCAAAGCCGCGATCGCCGCCAATCAGCAGGACATGGCCAAACTGGCCCTTATGGGCGTCCGGCGAACGGGCAGCCAGCCTCGGCAAATGGCCGGGCATCAGTAACTGCGCGTCGGGTAAATCGTGTTTTGTCTGCGGCATGCGTCTTCAGGCTCCGATGTCTGGCAGAATTATACGCACCTCAGCCCCGGTTTCTCTCGCCTCATGCCTGCTATTACCACCGATCTGCCCGCTCTGGCTCAATCGATCAAAGACTGGGGCCGCGAGTTGGGCTTTCAACAAGTCGGCATCAGCGGCCTGGACCTGGCCGAGCACGAGCAGCACCTGCAACGCTGGCTCGAGGCTGGCTACCACGGCGAGATGGACTACATGGGCGCCCACGGCAGCAAACGCTCCCACCCCGAGGAGCTGGTGCCCGGCACCTTGCGTGTGGTTTCGCTGCGCATGGACTACCTGCCAGGCGATACGCAAATGGCCCAGCGCCTGGCGCAGCCTGCCAAAGCCTACGTTTCACGCTATGCCCTGGGCCGCGATTACCACAAATTGATTCGTAAACGCGTGCAGCAACTGGCCGAGCGCATCCAGCAAGCCATCGGCCCCTTTGGCTATCGCGCCTTTGTCGACAGCGCCCCAGTGCTGGAAAAAGCCATCGCCGAACAGGCCGGCCTGGGCTGGATCGGCAAGAACACCCTGGTCCTCAACCGCAAGGCCGGCAGCTATTTCTTCCTCAGCGAACTGTTCGTCGACCTGCCGCTGCCCGTGGACCAGCCCCACGCCAGCGAGCACTGCGGACGCTGCACCGCCTGCCTCGATATCTGTCCGACCCAGGCGTTTGTCGGCCCCTATGTGCTGGATGCGCGGCGTTGCATTTCCTACCTGACCATCGAACTCAAAAGCGCCATCCCCGAAGAATTGCGCGCGCTGATCGGCAATCGGGTGTTCGGCTGCGATGACTGCCAGATCGTCTGCCCCTGGAACCGCTTCGCTCGCCCGTCGGGAGAAAACGACTTCAAGCCGCGACACAACCTGGATAACGCCGAACTGGCCGAGCTGTTCATGTGGGATGAGGAGCGTTTCCTCAGCAGCACCGAGGGCTCGCCCCTGCGGCGCGCCGGGTATGAGCGCTGGCTGCGCAATCTGGCGGTCGGCCTGGGCAATGCGCCCTCGAGCATTCCGGTGCTGGAAGCGCTCAAGGCGCGGCGGGACTATCCATCAGAACTGGTGCAGGAACACGTGGAGTGGGCGCTGGCGCAACACGCCAAGCGTCACTCGGCGTCGTTGTAGACGAACTTGGGCATTTCCCAGTGAAAGCGGATCGCCAGCAGGCGCAGTAGAAAGCCGCCGAACAGGGTGACCAGGATCGCCTGCTCGCTGGGCAGTTGCAGATAGATGCAGAGCATGTAGCACCAGGCCGCGGCGAACGAGACGCTGGCGTACAGCTCGCGGCGGAAGATCAGCGGAATATCGTTGCAGAAGATATCCCGCAAAATCCCGCCGAACACCCCGGTAATCACCCCGCTGACCGAGGCCACCAACATGCCGTGGCCCATTTCCAGGGCGGTCATGCAGCCGATCAGGGTAAACGCCACCAGGCCCACGGCGTCGAGCACCAGAAACAGCGAACGCAGGTGGCGCATCAGCGGTGCGATAAAGATCGTCACCAGGGCCGCCACCGAGGTCAGCACCAAGTATTCCGGGTGTTTGACCCAGGTCAGCGGGTAGTGGCCGAGCAATACATCACGCACCGAACCGCCACCCAGGGCCGTGACGCAGGCGATCAGCACCACGCCGAACCAGTCCATGCCGCGGCGCCCCGCGGACAGGGCGCCAGTCATTGCTTCAGCGGTAATGGCGATCAGGTAGAGCATCAGCAGCATGATGGCGGTCCTTGCAGGAAGGCGCGCAGTCTACTCAGTTGGCACGGGCACCAAAAGAGGGCGAGGCCGTGAAATAGCCCTGGACGACCAGGCCGGCCTGCCCGACATCAGAACTTGATGAAGTGTTTGCGGTAATGCTGCAGCTCGGCGATGGACTCACGGATGTCGTCCAGGGCCAGGTGGGTGCTGCCTTTCTTGAAGCTGTCGCGCACGTCCGGCGCCCAGCGCGCGGCCAGTTCCTTGAGGGTCGACACGTCAAGGTTGCGGTAGTGGAAGAAGCTTTCCAGGGATTTCATGTGGGTATAAAGGAAGCGGCGATCCTGGCAGATGCTGTTGCCACAGATCGGCGACTTACCCCGAGGCACCCACTGCTCCAGGAAGGCGATAGTTTCGGCTTCGGCCTCGGCCATGCTGATGCGACTCTCGCGGACCCGTTGCGTCAGGCCCGAGCCACCGTGGGTGCGGGTGTTCCACTCGTCCATGCCGGCCAGGACTTCATCACTGTGATGGATGGCGATGACCGGACCTTCGGCCAAGGTATTGAGGTTGCTGTCGGTGACGATGGTGGCCATCTCGATGATGACGTCGGTGTCAGGGTTCAGACCGGTCATTTCCAGATCGATCCAAATCAGATTCTGTGGGTTTTGCATGGGTGGGCTCCTCGGCGTAGTTGCGCAGTTTAGCCTAGAGGGCCTCCTCGGCGTGCTAAACTCGCCGCCGTTTTACCTATCCTGCTGCATTATCAACACGGAACACCCATGGCCAAACGCCAGCTCAACCGTCGCCAAAACTGGCGCATCGAAAAGATTCAAGGCGAGCGCGCCGCCCGCGCCGCCAAGCGTGAATCATCCGCCGTGGACGCGCTTGAGGGAGGCGACCTGGGCCCCGAGCAGACCGGCCTGGTGATCGCCCACTTCGGCGTTCAGGTCGAAGTCGAAGCTCGCGAAGGCGAATTGGCCGGCCAGGTATTCCGCTGCCACTTGCGCGCCAACCTGCCAGCATTGGTAACGGGCGACCAGGTGGTGTGGCGTGCCGGCAACCAGGGCATCGGCGTGATCGTCGCCCAATTGCCACGCAACACCGAGCTGTGCCGCCCGGACAGCCGCGGCCAGCTCAAGCCGGTGGCAGCCAACGTCGACATGATCGTGATTGTCTTCGCCCCGCTGCCCGAACCCCATGCCAACCTGATCGACCGCTACCTGGTCGCCGCCGAACACGCCGGCATCCGACCGTTGCTGCTGCTGAACAAGGCCGACTTGATCGACGAGCAGAATGCTCCGGCACTCAATGCCCTGCTGGCGGTGTATCGCCAGTTGGGTTACCCGCTGCTGGAAGTCTCGGCGCACCACGGCGATGGCATGGAGCAATTGCAGGCCCAACTGGACGGGCGCATCAGCGTATTCGTCGGCCAATCCGGTGTCGGCAAATCCTCGCTGGTGAACAGCTTGCTGCCGGAAGTCGAAACCCGCGTCGGCCCGCTGTCCGAGCTGTCCGGCCAGGGCACTCACACCACCACCACCGCGCGACTGTTCCACTTCCCGGGTGGCGGCGAATTGATCGACTCCCCGGGCATTCGCGAATTCGGCCTGGGCCACGTCAGCCGCGCCGATGTCGAAGCCGGGTTTATCGAGTTCAACGACCTGCTGGGCACCTGCCGCTTCCGCGATTGCAAACATGATCGCGAACCCGGTTGCGCCCTGCTCAAGGCCCTTGAAGATGGCCGCGTGCAGCAGCAACGGATGAACAGCTACCGCTCGATCATCGCCAGCCTGCCGGAAACCAGCTACTGACCTGTCGTACCCCGCACTGACAAAAAGGCCGCGATCATCGCGGCCTTTTTTGTGGGTTACTTCGGCGCTGCGGGCGCAGACGCTGGCGGTGGCGCCGCAGGTGGCGTGGCCGGTGCCGGTGCGGTCGAAGGCTGGCCAGACTTGCCGGGCTCATCCATCTTCAACACCCCATCCTCGAAGATATTCAGGCGCTGCCGGACTTCATGTGCCGGCAGCGGATCGGCGCCTGGCGGCAAGGCATTCGGATCAGCCGCAGCCCCCGGCACTTCGCCCGGCGCACCCTGCCCCTGAGTCGGCACATCGGCCGGCAGTTGCTCACCCTCGATGGCACGCTGTGCCTTCTTGGTCAGGACCACGATATCGATCCGCCGGTTGACCGGGTTGAACGGGTCCTTGCGATCGAACAGCGACGACGAGGCATACCCCACCACCCGTGCCACCTGGGAGTCGGGATAGCTGCCCGCGACCAGGGCGCGGCGTGCGGCGTTGGCACGGTTGGCCGAAAGCTCCCAGTTGCCAAAGTCACCGGCGCCCGAGTACGGCTTGGCATCGGTGTGGCCGCTGATGCTGATCTTGTTCGGCACCGCTTTGATGGTGTCGGCCATGGCCAGCAGGATGTCTTCGAAATACGGTTTCAGACGCGCGCTACCCGAGTCGAACATCGGCCGGTTCTCGGCGTCCATGATCTGGATGCGCAAGCCGTCCTGGGTGATTTCGAACAGGATCTGGTCCTTGAATTTCTGCAGCTGCGGGTTCTCTTCAACCTTGTTCTGCAGCTCCTGCAACAACAGTTCGAGACGTTCGCGCTCGACCTGCTCGGCCATGCCCTCGACCTGTTCGGAGTCGACCGTCACCTTGTCCGGCTGTGGCTGGGACTTCACCTCGGGGTTGAGGGTGGTGTCCGGCGCCAGCTCAGGCGAACCGCCCAAGTCGATGATGTAGGGTGTGCCGCTTTCGGAGAAGCCGATCGGGTCTTTGAAGTAACCGGCGATGGCGATCTTCTGTTCCGGGGTGGCGGTGGACAACAACCACAGCACCAGGAAGAACGCCATCATCGCCGTGGCGAAGTCGGCGAAGGCGATTTTCCAGGCGCCCCCGTGGTGTCCGCCAGCGAAGCGCTTGACGCGCTTGATGATAATCGGCTGGTTATTTTCCATGACTTAGCGACCGCGAACCGCTTGTTCCAGCTCGGCAAAGCTTGGACGGTGCGCCGGGTACAGCACCTTGCGCCCGAACTCCACAGCCAGCGATGGCGGCATGCCGGATGCGGAAGCGACCAGGGCCGCCTTGATGGCTTCGTAGACGTTCAGTTCTTCCTTGGCATCGTGGGCCAGGGAGGTGGCCAGCGGGCCGAAGAAGCCGTACGCCGCGAGAATACCGAAGAAGGTACCCACCAACGCCGCACCTACGTGCAGGCCGATGGACTTCTGGTCGCCCTCACCCAGGGAAGCCATGGTCACCACGATCCCCAATACCGCGGCAACGATACCGAAGCCGGGCATGGCGTCGGCGATGCCGGTCACCGCATGGGAAGGGTGCTCGAGGTCTTCCTTCATGCTGAACAGCTCCATGTCGAACAGACCTTCAAGCTCGTGGGGAGCCATGTTGCCGGAGGACATGATGCGCAGGTAGTCACAGATATAAGCGGTCATGCGGGCATCTTTGAGCACCGCCGGGTACTTGGCGAAAATCGGGCTGGCGGCGGCGTCCTCGATATCTCCCTCGATCGCCATCATGCCTTCGCGGCGGCTCTTGTTGAGGATCTCGTACACCAGGCCCAGCACTTCCAGATAGAACGTGTGGGTGAAGCGCGAACTGAACATCCCCAGGGATTTCTTGATGACGTGCATCGTCATATAGCCGGGGTTGGCCTGCAGGAATGCGCCAAAGGCCGCGCCGCCGATGATCAGCACTTCGAAAGGCTGGATCAGGGCTGCGATTTTGCCGTGTGAGAGCACGTATCCGCCGAGCACGCTCGCGAATACGACGATGATGCCGATAATTTTAGCCATAGGTAGGAGAGTACTTATTGAGTCGGGTTCAAGGTCATATTCGGAAGTTCTTAAAACTCTTCTTCTACTTATCGGCAAAACTGCGCCAGACTATAGCCAGTTAAGGCGAAAAGCCAGTTTGGCCCGCTCTGGGCGTGTTTACAGCAGACGATGATTGCGCCCAGCCATGTCTAATGAAACGACAGTCCCAACTCCCCGACCGACGACCCTCAGCGGCTGGATAAAGCTCCTGGACGGGGTGCCGTTGCCGGTGCCGCAAGTCAGCCACGATAAAGTCTGTCGAGCCATCGCCGACAGCCGCAGTTCGTTGCGCGATATCGCCGACCTGATGCAGAACAGCCCAGCGCTGGCCTTGAGCATCATCCGCGAGGCCAATCGGCATACCCACGGCAGCATGAGCGAGCCTGCGGAAAACCTTGAGGTCGCCCTCAACCGCCTGGGCCTCAAGCGCACCGAAGAACTGCTCGCTCGCCTGCCAGCGCTGCCGGAAGGGCAGATCCCGCCGGTCCTGCGCCAACTGCAACTGATCAGCCAGCACGCCAGCCAGCAGGCCAATGGTTTTTTCGCCAGCCGCCTGGCCCGCCTCTGGCAGGACATCCACTGGGGCAGTCTGCTGTTTCTATCGCCACTGTGGCCCCTGGCCCTGGCCCAGCCGAAGCTGCTGGAAGAGTGGGAACTGCGAGTTATCCACAAGCATGAATCGGCGCACAAGGTCGAGCTGGAGTTGTTCGGCGTCAGGTTGCTGGAGATATGCCAGGCACTGGTGGAGGTCTGGCACCTGCCGATCTGGGTCCAACAGGGCTATCGCCTGTTGATCAGCGAGCGCCGGCTGCTGGTCAAGGTCCTGCACATTGCCCGCGACAGCGAACATCCACTGCATCAGCAACAACGCCTGGATGCCGACCCCGACCTGCGTCGCTGGCTGAACCAGCCGGCCAACAGCGTGTTGCTGGCCAACGGCCTGGCACTTTCGGCGCAATACGCCTGGGACAGTACCCACTGCCTGCGCTGGCAGCACCTGACCAGCCTTTATTTGCAAATGCCCATGGACAACCTGCAACAGCAGTTGCACCAGCAGGCGGTGATCAGCGCGCGCAACGACGCGGCGCCCGGTCTCTGGCACCCTGCCGAGGCCTTGCTCTGGCCGTGGGATGCACGGCGCCTGCCCAAGGGTTTGCTGCCGGCCCCGGCACCGACTGCCGAAGCGCTGGGACACTGGCGCGAACAATGTGCACAACTGCTGGTCGAACCGAGCGCCTTTCGCAATGCGCTGCACCTCACCAGCGCCGCCTGCGATGCGCTGGTGGCCTGTGGCATGCGCCGGGTGATGCTGCTGATGGTCGATCGCGGCCTGGCCAATCTGCGGGCACAACAAATTGCCGGCCTGCCTGCGGAGTCGGCGAACCTGACCCTGCGCGTCAGCCAGAGCAACGTGCTGCAACGCCTGGTGACCAAATCGGCTCAGGTGCGCCTGAACCCGGACAACAACGCGCAATTCTCGGCCCTGCTGCCGCCGCAGTTGCGCGGCCTGTTCCGTGGCGAGCACCTGCTGCTGCGCTCGCTCTCGAGCAACGGCCGCGTGGTGATGCTGATCGCCGCCGACCAGGGCGGCGGGCCGTTCTCGGAAATCAGCGTCCAGGCCTTTGGCAAAACTGCGCAATGTATTGAAAAAGCCCTTCACAGCTTTACCAACCGCAGCCAATGACGCTTGCGCTACAATCCTCCCCTTTGTGCTCTGGAGACCTCACATGTCTGACTTCTCTGGCTTTCCGCTGGTTATCGAGCCGAGCGACTTGCTCGACCGCCTCGAATCCCGCGAACTGATCCTGGTCGACCTGACCAGCGCCGCTCGTTATGCCACCGGCCATATTCCCGGCGCCCACTTTGTCGACCCCAAGCGCACCCAGCTCGGCCAGCCTCCCGCACCGGGCCTGCTGCCGACCCAAGGCGCGCTTGAAGCGCTGTTCGGCGAACTGGGGCACAACCCCAACGCGGTCTATGTGGTCTACGACGATGAAGGCGGCGGCTGGGCCGGGCGTTTCATCTGGCTGCTCGATGTCATCGGCCACACCCGGTATCACTACCTCGATGGCGGCCTGCTGTCCTGGCTGGCGCAAGGCCTGCCGGTGTCCACTGCTGTGCCGGCGGCCGCTGGCGGCCCGGTCGCCCTGACCCTGCACGACGAACCCACTGCCACCCGCGAGTACCTGCAAAGCCGCCTCGGCGCTGCCGACCTGGCGATCTGGGATGCCCGTGGACCGCTGGAGTACTCGGGCGAAAAAGTCCTGGCAGCCAAAGGCGGCCACATCCCCGGCGCTGTGAATTTCGAGTGGACCGCCGGCATGGACCAGACGCGCAACCTGCGCATCCGCTCCGACATGCCGCAGATCCTCGAAAACCTCGGCATCAGCAAAGACAAAGAAATCATCACCCACTGCCAGACCCACCACCGCTCTGGCTTCACCTACCTGGTGGCCAAGGCGCTCGGTTATCCGCGGGTCAAGGGCTATGCCGGTTCCTGGGGCGAATGGGGCAACCACCCCGACACGCCTGTAGAGATTTAAGGTTTTTAAGGACAGTTAATGAAAAAGCGTTTGTTTATCCTCAGCCAGTACCTGCTGCCTCACCACCTGCTGTCGCGCCTGGCCGGCTGCATTGCCGAGTGCCGCGTGCGCTGGTTCAAGAATGCCTTCACTGCCTGGTTCGCCAAGCGTTATCAAGTGGACATGTCCCAGGCCCTGGTGGAAGACCTGAGTGCCTACGAGCACTTCAACGCCTTCTTCACCCGCGCCCTGAAAGACGGCGCCCGCCCGCTGGACCAAACCCCGGGCGCCATCCTCAGCCCGGCCGACGGTGCCGTCAGCCAGCTCGGCCCGATTGAACATGGCCGGGTGTTCCAGGCCAAAGGCCACAGCTACAGCGTGCTCGAACTGCTGGGCGGGGATGCTGCCGTTGCCGCGCCGTTCATGGGCGGCGACTTCGCCACCATCTACCTGTCGCCTAAGGACTACCACCGCGTGCACATGCCGCTGGCCGGCACCCTGCGTGAAATGGTCTACGTGCCGGGCCGGATTTTCTCGGTTAACCAGACCACTGCCGAAAACGTCCCGGAGCTGTTTGCCCGCAACGAACGCGTGGTGTGCCTGTTCGATACCGAACGCGGCCCAATGGCCGTGGTGCTGGTGGGGGCGATGATTGTCGCTTCGATCGAAACCGTCTGGGCCGGCCTGGTAACGCCACCTAAGCGCGAGCTGAAAACCGTGCGTTACGACGAAGCCGCGCGTGCGCCGATCCACCTGGAAAAAGGCGCCGAGCTGGGCCGCTTCAAACTGGGATCGACCGCCATCGTGCTGTTCGGCCCGGATCAGGTGCAGTGGGCGCAGGAGTTGGTCGCCGGCTCGCCGGTGCAGATGGGCCAGGGCCTAGGCTTGCCAAAAGCCTGAAGCCATTCCCGGACGCAAAAAAACGCCGCTGATCAGCGGCGTTTTTTATGGGGGGTTAGCTGAGCAAAACAGCACACCTGGCCCTTAGAGCTGGCCGTCGCGATCACGGAAGCCCAGCAGGTACAGCACACCGTCCAGGCCCAGGGTGGAAATCGCCTGCTTGGCCGATTGCTTGACCAGCGGTTTGGCGCGAAACGCCACGCCCAACCCGGCAATCGCCAGCATCGGCAAATCGTTGGCGCCGTCACCCACGGCAATGGTCTGCTCCAGGCGCAAGCCTTCCTTGTGCGCCAGTTCGCGCAGCAGATCAGCCTTGCGCTGGGCATCGACAATCGGCTCGACCGCCACACCCGTCACCTTGCCATCTACCACTTCCAGCTCGTTGGCAAACACGTAGTCGATACCCAGCTTGGCCTGCAGTTGCTTGGCGAAGTAGGTGAAACCGCCCGAGAGGATCGCGGTTTTGTAGCCCAGGCGCTTGAGCTCGGCAAACAGCGTCTCGGCGCCTTCGGTCAGGCGCAGTGATGCACCTATGGAATCAAGCACGCCGACGTCCAGCCCCTTGAGCAACGCCAGGCGCTCCTTGAAGCTGGCGCGAAAATCCAGCTCGCCGGCCATGGCCCGCTCGGTGATTTCGGCAACACGGTCACCCACGCCTGCGGCCTTGGCCAATTCGTCGATGACTTCGGCCTCGATCAGCGTCGAGTCCATGTCGAATACCGCCAGGCGGCGATTGCGGCGGAACAGCGAGTCTTCCTGAAAGGCGATATCGACGTTCAATTCCTGGGCGACGCTCAGGAACTCGGCGCGCAATGCCTGGGGATCGGCGGCTTCACCGCGCACCGAGAACTCGATGCAGCCTTTGCCTTGATCGGCCGGGGTGTCGAGGGGCATGCGCCCCGACAGACGGTCGATATGGTCGATGTTCAGGCCGTATTTGGCGGTGATCGAACTCACTCGCTGCAACTGCTCGGCCGTCACCTTGCGGGTCAGCAGGGTCACAATATGGCGTTTCTTGCCCTGACCGCCGACCCACTGCTGGTAATCCTCTTCGGAAACCGGGGTGAAACGTACCTGTTGGTCCAGCTTGTAAGCGGTGAACAGAATGTCCTTGAGCACCGAGGACGCTTGTTCGGTGCTCGGGATTTCAACCAGGATGCCGAACGACAAGGTGTCGTGGATCACCGCCTGACCGATGTCGAGAATATTCACACCACCCTGGGCCAGAACGCCGGTAATGGCTGCAGTGAGACCGGGACGATCTTCACCGGTGATGTTTATCAGGACGATTTCGCGCAAGGCGCACCCCCGCAGGTGGAAAAAAACCGCATTCTACCCACATTCAGTGACCATCGGGCACAGCCAGCGCTTTGCCGGCCTAGGGCCTGTCGCTATACTGCGCGTCAACTTCACGGACAAAAGAGCCGAGCTCAGTGAACCGGCCCACGCCTGTTAAAACCGATAATTTCTTTCTGCTGATCTTCCGTGCACTGCGCCACCGCCGTGTACCGATTGCATTGCGCATTGCCAGCCATAACGTGATCCTGGTCGCCCTGGCCCTGGTGATCTACGCCTGCGTGATGGGCCTGCAATTCAAGCAAGCCATGCATGAACAAGCCGATGCCCTGGGCCAGAGCCTGACCACCCAGACCGCCACTTCGGCGACCGAGCTGCTGGTGTCCAACGACATCCTCAGCCTCAATGTGCTGCTCAACAACCTGACCAAAAATCCGCTGGTGGCCCACGCGGCCATCTACAGCGTCGATAACCGGATCCTCGCCGAAGCCGGCCAACGCCCGAAAAGCAGCCTGTTGGGCGAGACCGAAGGCGTCTACCAGACCAAGATCACCTTCCAGGACGTGACCGCCGGCAACCTGCGGATCAGCCTGGACATGGCGCAGTTCCAGCAGCCGATGACCATCAGCCTGCAAAGCATGGGCATCCTCAGCGCGATCCTGCTGGCCCTGGCTCTGGCTCTGAGCCTGCGCCTGGGACGTCACATCTCGACCCCCCTGATGCAATTGCGGGTCTGGCTGCGTGACATGGACGAACACACCCCGGCTACCCAGCGCCAGGATGAAATCGGCGACCTGGCGCGCCAGCTCCATGCCCGCCTGGCACCGGAGAAACCGCAGCCGGCACCCGAACCCGAGGCCGATTACGACGACGAGGATTACGACGAACCGCAGGACCGCGAGCCGGCCTTCGAGATGCGTAACTTGCGCGACCCTAGTTTTGATGAAAGCGCCCCGGTCGCCGGCCTCAAGCCTGCGCCGCGGCGGCTGGTCAGCGCTGAAGAAGACGAACTGGACGAAGAAGACCCGTTCGCCGACCTGCGCGATCACACCACACCCACCGCCCCCAAGCCGCTGGCACGGACGGTAACGCCCGCGCAACCGCAGCACAGTGCGGTGCTGGCGGTACAACTCGGCGCCCAGGATCAACTGCGTCGCCTGCCCCGTGCTCGACTGACGGAGCTGCTGGAACGCTATCGCGACTGCCTCGACCAGGCTGCGTCGCTCTACCAGAGCGAGCTGCATACCCTGAACGACGGCAGCACCCTTATGCTGTTCCACAGTGAAGACAGTGGTGACGACTACCTGACCAACGCCATCTGCTGTGGCGAACTGCTGCGCGCCCTGGGCCATGCCTTGCAGATCGAAGTCGCGGACAGCGGCATCACCCTGCAATTGCAACTGGGCCTGACTCTGGGTGACGAGCTGTTTGGCCTGAGCCAGATCGACCTGCTGCTGACCGAAACCGCACAGGATGCCCTGGCGCTGTCCCAGCACAGCCGCAATCTGCTGCTGGTGGAACGCAAGATCAGTGATGACGCGCTGATCCGCCAACGCGCACGCATTCGCCCAATCGCCAGCCCGGAAGGCGCCTGCTGCGTCGAACGCCTGATGGAACCCTACCCATCGATGCTGGAGCGCCAGCTGGCACGCATGCACGAGACACGGGCCAAGCTTTAAGCCTGGTCCCGCCCATAAAAAGCCCGCTGTGTAGCGGGCTTTTTTGTGGCTGAACAACGCGCCTGTCGAGTAACGGCGCCTTCCACCGCTATCGCGGCAGCAGCCTTCAAGCGCCCGAACCTGCCAGCTCGCTGCCAACGGCAATGGGCAAAGGCTTACCCCAGAAACAACAAAGCCCGCTTCAGAGCGGGCTTTGTCTTGGGGGCCAACAACCTAGAACCTGAACACTTCCATATCCGTACGGATAGGAGTAGCCATAGGGATCTTTGGCTGCTTCTCCTGCTCGACAGGCTTGGCCGCAGGGGCCGGAGCGGCCTTGCGTGGCACCTCAGCCACCACAGGCTGGTTGGCCAGCGGCTTCAGCGCGCCCGACAGTTGCTCGGCCAGACGCTGCAGCAATACGCCCTGGGCCTGGACCTGGGAGGCCGTAGTGCCCGCGTGCTGCTCCTGCAAGTGCACGATGCGGTTATCACGCACCTGGCCACGACGGTCGATCAGGCGCCATTGCGCATCCAGTACCGCCGGCTGCGATTTACCGGAATCCAGGCGGGTGATCGACAGCAGCACCTGCACATCCGGGGTAAACCCGCTGGTCGCCGGCGCCAGTACTACGCGCTGGCTGTCCAGGTGACCTGCCACCTGGCGCAATAGCAGTTGGCCAATATCGGAGGACAGGCTACCCGCCCAACGACCATCGGTCGAAGCTTGCAAACTGCCATCATCCTGGCGTTGCAGCAGGGTTTCACGTTGCAGGTAATCGGCGATCAACACCGGACCCAGCACCACCGACATGCCGGCATTGGCCGGCTGAGCTGGACTTCCGCTGTCCAGCTGATACAGCGACACCGGTTGGTGTACGCTGCAACCCGCCAGGCCAAGAACGCCAGCGAGCAAAAAAACCAAAGGAAGGCGCAGAGCAGTCATCATCCCATCCAGGTGGCGGCCACAAGGCTAGCCACAGTGTAAATACTCAAAAAAACTCTAAATAACGCTCAGCTACGCCGGCGCTTGAAAGCGCATATCATCCGTGAATATGCGTCCTGACTCCAGCGCTGTAGCGTCGATCTACGCGTTAAATCGCAGATCGAGCGCTCTAACCCGCATTAATTGAGATTTTCTACCAGCAACGCATCCACCCGCTGGAATCCACGTGGCAATTTATTACCACGGCGTCCACGATCGCCCTTGTAATGCTCCAGGTCATCGGCCTTGAGCGACAAGGTACGTTTACCGGCCTGCAACACCAGGGTTGCGCCATCGGGTAGCACGGCAATATCAGTGACATATTCCTCACGGCTGGCTACGCGCTCGCCGGGAATGCCAATGATCTTGTTGCCCTTGCCTTTGCCCAACTGCGGCAGATCG
This sequence comes from Pseudomonas sp. MF09150, assembly GCF_059862355.1. Classification (NCBI taxonomy): domain Bacteria; kingdom Pseudomonadati; phylum Pseudomonadota; class Gammaproteobacteria; order Pseudomonadales; family Pseudomonadaceae; genus Pseudomonas; species Pseudomonas sp. MF09150. The sequence goes on from NZ_JCBCUS010000002.1 coordinate 220,647, forward strand.
CTGATCTTGAAGATCAACAGGCGACCTTCGGTGGTGACCGAAGCCAGCCAGTTCTGCTCGCGGTCGGCGACCGGGCGTGGTGGCAGCACCTTGGCGTTGTTGGGCAGGCTTAACAGCGCCTTGCCCGCCTTGTTCTTGGCCTGCAGGTCTTCACCCTTGACCACGAAACCATAACCGGCGTCAGAGGCGATGACATACAAAGCATCGTCTTCAGGGAGCAGTACACATTCAAAGTTCGCCCCGGGTGGCGGTGTCAGACGGCCGGTCAATGGCTCGCCCTGGCCCCGTGCCGACGGCAGGGTGTGCGCAGCCACCGAATAGCTGCGGCCAGTGGAATCGATAAACACCGCATATTGGTTGGAACGCCCCGGCGCCGAGGTCTTGAAGCCGTCACCGGCCTTGTAGGAAAGCCCGGTGGCGTCGATGTCATGGCCCTTGGCTGAGCGCACCCAGCCTTTTTCCGAGAGTACGACCGTCACTTTCTCGTTGGGCAGCAGATCGTGCTCGGTCATGGCCTTGGCTTCGGCGCGCTCGACAATCGGCGAGCGGCGATCGTCGCCATAGGTTTCGGCGTCCTTGATCAGTTCGGTACGCACCAGCTTCTTCAGCTTGGCTTCGCTGTTGAGCAAGGCTTGCAGCTTGGCCTGTTCCTTGAGCAGCTCATCTTGCTCGGAACGCAGCTTCATCTCTTCCAGCCGCGCCAATTGACGCAAGCGGGTGTCGAGGATGTAGTCGGCCTGGATTTCACTCAGGGCAAAACGCGCGATCAGGCTGGCCTTGGGGTGCTCCTCGGTGCGGATGATGTGAATCACTTCATCCAGGTTGAGGTAGGCAATCAACAAGCCGTCCAACAGGTGCAGGCGACGCTCGACCTTGTCGAGGCGGAATTGCAGGCGGCGACGCACGGTCTGCACCCGGAATTCCAGCCATTCCACCAGCAGCGCGCGCAGATTTTTCAGCTGCGGCTTGCCGTCCAGGCCAATGATGTTGATGTTGACCCGGTAGCTCGACTCCAGATCGGTGGTAGCAAACAGGTGCTGCATCAGCGCTTCGTGATCGACCCGGCTATTGACCGGAATGATCACGATACGGCAAGGGTTCTCGTGGTCCGACTCATCGCGCAGGTCCGCAACCTGTGGTGCTTTCGACGGCTTGGCCTGCATCATGGCCGCGATCTGTTCCAGGACCTTGGCCCCGGAAACCTGGTGCGGCAGTGCGGTGACCACGATATCGCCGTCTTCGACGTGGTACACGGCACGCATGCGCACCGAGCCCTTGCCGGTTTCGTACATTTTCAGCAGATCGGCGCGCGGGGTAATGATCTCCGCTTCGGTCGGGTAGTCCGGACCCTGGATGTGCTCGCACAGCTGTTCGACCGTAGCCTTGGGTTCATCCAGCAGCCTGACGCAGGCAGTGGCGACTTCACGCAGGTTGTGCGGCGGCACGTCGGTGGCCATGCCCACAGCGATACCGGTGGTGCCATTGAGCAGGATATTCGGCAAACGTGCCGGCAACACCAGGGGTTCGTCCAGGGTGCCGTCGAAGTTCGGCCCCCAGTCCGCGGTGCCCTGGCCCAGTTCGCTGAGCAGCACCTCGGAGTAACGGGACAACCGCGCCTCGGTATAACGCATGGCCGCGAAGGACTTGGGATCATCCGGCGCACCCCAGTTGCCCTGCCCGTCCACCAGCGTGTAGCGATAGCTGAAGGGTTGAGCCATCAGCACCATGGCTTCATAGCAGGCCGAGTCGCCGTGGGGGTGGAACTTGCCGAGCACGTCACCGACGGTACGCGCGGACTTCTTGTGCTTGGAATCAGCGTCCAGCCCCAGCTCACTCATGGCGTAGATGATCCGCCGCTGTACGGGCTTCAGGCCGTCGCCGATATGCGGCAGGGCACGGTCCATGATCACGTACATGGAGTAGTTGAGGTAGGCATTTTCGGTGAAGTCAGCCAGTGACCGGCGCTCTACACCGTCCAGGCTGAGATCAAGGGAGTCGCTCATGCGGGCCTCATCAGTTCGTTGTCTGGCGCAGCAGCAAAGTGCCGCCACGCTGGGTAAATTCAAGTTGTTTCAAAGCGCTCATGCCCAGCAGCACTTGTTCACCGTCCAGCCCCGGCGCAACCAGCGCCCGGACATCACGTAAAACGATATCGCCCAACTGCACGCGGTCGAGGCGGGTTCGATAGCCCTCGCTGCGACCATTGGCAGTGCTCAGGGTTACCGGGGAGCCTTTCTCCAGCCCCAGGCGCTCGGCCAGGCGGGTGGGAATCGCCACATCGGTGGCCCCGGTGTCGAGCATGAAATCCACCGGCTGGCCGTTGATCTGGCCGCTGGCGACGAAATGTCCCTGGCCGTTTCCGACCAGTTTCACTTCGATGTAACCCTCGTGTTGTTGCGAAGTGACGACAGCGTTGGGGTTCTCCTGCCGCCGCTCCCACTGCGAAAAAAACTGCGTGGCCAAAAACAGACCGGCGGCCCAAGCCAGGATCAGCATGATCCTCCCTGCACGACTGCCCGGCTGTCGGCTCATGATTTGTCGCTCCAGCCACCTTGCGGGGCGGCAAAGCGCCAGACGATCGGCCTGCTCTCGCCATCGACCCGGGCACCGTTGTTGTTGTCGAGGCCGATCCAGGCGCCATCGGCATCCACCAGCAATGCTTCGGCCAGGCCGTACGCCTGTGGATACTGGCGATTCTCTACCAGCGCCTCGGCGGCAAACGACCAGCACCGCTCGACCTTGGCCGTTTGCGCATCCCGGCGGCAGATCCGATAGGCGTTGCGCTCCAGGGTGAATAACTTGCCCTCGAACAAGGCCAAATCGGCAAAGTCCCGAGATACCGCGCGAGCCTTGGGCATCTGCGCCGGCTGCATTTCCACACCCGCCTCGCTGAGCAATACGCAGGCGCCGTCACAGTTCCAGACACTTTGTTCGCGCTTGATCAGCAACAACCCACGGCGCTCGCGCTCGGCCGCCAGCCATAAGCGGTTACCTTCCGGGTTGACCGCCAGCCCCTCGAACAAGGCATTGAAGTGCAGCAACATGCCACTGGCCCGGGCCTCACGCACCAGGATCGGCGAGATTTTCAGCCAGTCCGGCCGCCCCGTTACCGGCACCTGCAGCACCGTGGCCTCGGACTCACTGACGATGTACTTGTTGCCCGCGCCATCGCAGGCGATGCCTTCGAAATCCAGCTCGCCCCCGCGCACCAGCGAGGTCGCCCAGGTGCGCGACTTCAGGCCCCAGGGCAAGCCTGCATCCGGCACCGCAGGCACCTCGATGTGCACGGTCTCGGCCTGCCACACCGTGTCCCGGGTATCGAGACGATAGATCTGATCATCATCACGGTCGGAGACCGTCCACAGCTCATTGCCGCACAGCGCCAACCCCGACAGGTTGCCGCCGCGCATGCCTTCGACCGGGTGTTCGGCAAGCAATTTCAGCTCGGGTACAGGCTCTGCCAGCACCGACGTCGCCACCAGCGCCAAGGCCAGGGCAAAGCCTCTGCGCATCAGCCCAGAACCTCCGCCAGGTTGCCTTTGGATTCCAACCAGGACTTGCGGTCGCCGGCGCGTTTTTTCGCCAGCAGCATGTCCATCATTTCCGAGGTCGCCTCGAAGTCTTCGAGGGTCAACTGCACCAGGCGCCGGGTATTGGGGTCCATGGTGGTTTCGCGCAGTTGCGGCGGGTTCATTTCACCCAGCCCCTTGAATCGAGTGACCTGGGGTTTGCCGCGTTTCTTCTCGGCCACCAGGCGATCGAGAATGCCATCGCGTTCGGCCTCGTCCAGGGCGTAGTAGATCTCTTTGCCCAGGTCGATGCGGTACAGCGGCGGCATGGCGACGTAGACGTGGCCGGCATCCACCAGCGGGCGGAAATGCTGGACGAACAACGCACAAAGCAGGGTGGCGATGTGCAAGCCGTCGGAGTCGGCGTCGGCGAGGATGCAGATCTTGCCGTAACGCAGCTGGCTCATGTCCGCTGCGCCCGGATCGACACCGATGGCCACGGCGATGTTGTGCACTTCCTGGCTGGCCAGCACTTCGCTGCCGTCGACTTCCCAGGTGTTGAGGATTTTCCCGCGCAGCGGCAGGATCGCCTGGAATTCCTTGTCTCGCGCCTGCTTGGCCGAACCACCCGCGGAATCACCTTCCACCAGGAACAGCTCGGAACGCATCGGGTCCTGCCCGGCGCAGTCGGCCAGCTTGCCCGGCAGTGCCGGGCCTTGGGTGATGCGCTTGCGCTCGACCTTTTTACTGGCCTTCAAACGACGGCCGGCGTTGTTGATCGCCAGTTCCGCCAGTTGCAGGCCCAGCTCCGGATGCTCGTTGAGCCACAGGCTAAAGGCGTCCTTGACCACACCCGAAACAAAGGCCGCCGCTTCACGGGACGACAGGCGCTCTTTGGTCTGGCCGGAGAATTGCGGCTCCTGCATCTTCATCGACAGCACGAAAGCGATGCGTTCCCAGACGTCCTCCGGAGCCAGCTTGACCCCGCGCGGCAGCAGGCTGCGGAACTCGCAGAATTCGCGCATCGCATCCAGCAGGCCCTGGCGCAGGCCGTTGACGTGGGTCCCGCCCTGCGCCGTAGGGATCAGGTTGACGTAGCTTTCCTGCACACTGTCGCCACCCTCGGGCAGCCACAGCAGGGCCCAGTCCACCGCCTCCTTGTTACCGGCCAGGCTGCCGCAGAAAGGCTCGTTGGGCAGGCGTTCGAATTCGCTGACCGCGTCTTCCAAGTAGGAGCGCAGGCCATCTTCGTAGTGCCACTCGACCTTCTCGCCGGTGGACTTGTCCTCAAAGCTGACCAGCAGCCCCGGGCACAGTACGGCCTTGGCCTTGAGCACGTGCTTGAGGCGGCTGACGGAAAACTTCGGTGAATCGAAATACTTCGGGTCCGGTGCGAAATACACGCTGGTCCCGGTGTTGCGCTTGCCAACGGTACCGATCACTTCCAGGTCGGTGGCTTTATAGCCGTCAGCGAAGGTCATCTGGTATTCGTTACCGTCGCGCTTGACCTTGACCCGGACCAGGGTCGACAAGGCGTTGACCACCGAGATGCCCACGCCGTGCAAACCACCGGAGAACTGGTAGTTCTTGTTCGAGAACTTGCCGCCGGCGTGCAGCTTGGTGAGGATCAGCTCGACACCGGGAACCCCTTCTTCGGGGTGGATATCCACCGGCATGCCGCGACCATCGTCGGACACTTCAAGGGAGTGATCGGCATGCAGGATGACCTGCACCGACTTCGCATGCCCGGCCAAGGCCTCGTCGACACTGTTGTCGATGACTTCCTGGGCAAGGTGGTTCGGCCGACTGGTGTCGGTGTACATGCCCGGGCGTTTGCGCACCGGGTCGAGGCCCGAGAGGACTTCGATGGCGTCTGCGTTATAAGAGCTAGCGCTGGGAGTGGCCATGGGGTCTCGTCGTTAGTCGTTCAATGAAAATAGAGGCGCGGCTTCACAGTGCAGTGAAATCGATCGCCTGGTACTGATCTGTGCCAATGCCGGCAAAACTCAACAACGCCGGTAATTGTCCGGCAAAACCCTGGAAACCGTGGTCGCCGCCGGCTTGAATGCGCAAGGCACAGGCACGGTAATACAGCTGAGCGCTGCGATAGTCCAGAGTCTCGTCACCCGTCTGCAACCACACCTGATAGCGCTGGGGATCCTGGGGCGCCGGTACTTCCAGTTCGGCCAGGGCCGCTACATGGTCGTGGGTCAGTTCCCAGGTTTCATCGGTGTACAGGTTTTTCTGCGTGCCCAGGTAGCCGTCGAACATCCGATGCGGACTGACAGCGGGGTTGACCAACAGGGCTTTCAGGCCATGGCGCTCGGCAAGGTGAGTGGCATAGTAGCCGCCGAGCGAGCTGCCGACCAGCAATGGCCTTCCGAGCTCGGCAATCGCCTGCTCCAGCTGGACCATCGCCTCGCGCGGGTGATGATGCAGGGCCGGAACCCGCAGTTGATCGGACAGCCCCAGGGTGCTCATCACCGAACTCAACTGACTGGCCTTCTGCGACGCCGGTGCGCTGTTGAAACCGTGGATATACAGGATCGAACCGGACATGCGAGCTCCCTAGGCATCAAGCAAAGGGCGCAGTTTACAGGGAGTCTGGCGGATTGACTTGCCTTCAGGTGTATCGACTTGTCCCGCCGTGGCGACAGGCACCCCGGGCTCAGTAGCCGTCGCTGCCGTAGTCGACCTCGAAATCAAAGCCGGTCACCCGCTCGACGCCGGTTTCCAGGCCGCCATCGGGCAGCAACCGCAGCCAGCGATAACCCGGCGCCCGCTCATCGACCTTGAAATCTTCACTGCCGGGCTCGAACTGAATGCAGGTCGAGGGCGATGCCAGCAACCGCAGGCTGCCGTGCAAGCGGTCGATCTCCTGGTGCACATGGCCCCAGAGCACCGCCCGCGCCTGAGGGAAGCGCTCAAGGACGGCGAACAGCGCTTCGCGGTTGCGCAGGCCGATCGGTTCCATCCACGCACAGCCAATGGACACCGGGTGATGGTGCAGGCACACCAGGTGATGGCGATCAGGCGCCTCGCTCAAGGAACGGACCAGCAATTGCAGCTGCTCATCCTGCAGATAACCCGGCACCGAGCCCGGCACTGCCGAGTCGAGCAGGGTGATGCGCCAATTGCCGATGTCCACCACCGGCTCGAGCAGCGGGCTTTGGGTGACGGCCTGGGCCATGACCTGGGGCTCATCGTGATTGCCCGGGATCCAGCGCGCCGGGGCGGCAATGGACGCGCTCATCTGGCGAAAACGCTGGTAGGACTCCAGGCTGCCGTCCTGGGACAAATCACCGGTGGCCAGCAGCAAGTCGATCTTCGGTTGCTGGGCCAGCACCAGTTCGATCACCCGTTGCAGGCTGTCGCAGGTATTCATGCCCAGCAGGGTGCCGTCCGCCTCGGCAAACAGGTGGCTGTCGGAGAGTTGCACCAGCAACACGCTATCGTCGGTGGTCAGAGTGGATACGCTCGGCAAGGCGGTCTCCCAGGGCGTGTCACGGGATATAAAAGGTGGCGCAATTATGCTGGGGGAAATTCAAAAGAGGAAACTGGCGAACCGGACGCAGTTCACAACTACCGCACTGCTTCGAATTCATGGCCGCAGGCCAGGCAATGGCTCAGCCATTCACCGAGGAATACGTTGAGCTGGGCCTTCTCGTCCGGTTGGTGCATGTGTGCATTGGGATAAGGATAAATGCCGCGAAAGCGCCGGGCATGTTCGGCGCTGATCACTTCAGCCATGCGCGCATCGTGGTACACCTGCACTTCCAGCTGCGGCACCGGCAGCCACGGCAGGCTGTGTTCCTGGCGCACCTGCAAGGTGGTGGTATAGGGGCAGGCCTGCAGCACTTCGAGGGCCAGCACGCCAAGCATCTGGTCACCCTGGGTCACCGCAATGCGCCGGGCGACCGGCTGGTTGCGCATGTCGGGCAAGACGCGCATCAAGCGCGCGTAGTTGGCCTCGCAGGAGGTTTGCAGACCCACCAGATCGACCCGATAGCGGTCGCGTTGCTTGTTTACGACCATAGCCCCCTCACTTCAGCGCGATTCAGAGCCAGCCATTGCAAGGCAATGATGCTCGCCGCGTTGGAAATCCGCCCATCCCGTACCGCCTGCAGCGCGTCTTCAAAAGCCCAGACCGACACGCGTATGTCTTCACCCTCCTCCACCAGCCCGTGCAGGCCGCCGACGCCACGGCTGTCGCAGCGCCCGAGAAACAGATGAACGAATTCAGTGCTGCCCCCCGGCGATGGAAAATATTTGGTCATCGGCCACAGCGCACTGATGTCCAGCCCAGCTTCCTCCTGCGCCTCGCGGTGAGCAACCTGTTCCGGTTGTTCGTCCTTGTCGATCAGGCCAGCCACCAGTTCGATCAGCCATGGGTTGCCGGTCTTTCCCACGACACCGACGCGGAATTGTTCGATCAGCACCACTTCATCGCGCTGCGGGTCGTAAGGCAGCATGCACACGGCATCATGACGCACGAACACTTCACGGCTGATCTCGTTGCCCATGCCACCGGCAAACAGCTCATGGCGCAGGTGCAGCCGATCGAGCTGATAGAAGCCCTGGTAGCATTTCTCGCGGCGGACAATATCGACCGCGCTCGGCGTGGCGTTGGCAAAGTCAGTCATAGCAATCCTCGTCTACTGCCTGTTCTTGCGAGGATCCCCCTCGACTTCGCGCCATCCTAACGCGCTCGTGACCCCGGATGCAGCCCCTTTCCTGTCAGCGGGATAGACGGCGAGGGGGCAAACCTAATCTAATTGCCTGTATTGAGCTTAGTGGCGAACTGACTGCCTCGCCGACAGTCGAAGCCGGTAACTTTCGCTCCCCCCTGGTTTATGAAGGACGCCCATGTCGCTTGCCAAAATCGCCTCCGTGGCCTGTATCGCCCTGACCCTGGGCGCCTGCCAAAGCCTGTTCCAGCCCAGCTACAAGACTCCGCTGAGCACCACCAGCGACAAGTCGGAGCAGATCAAGCCCGGGTGCAATGCCCCGGACTGCCCGCTGGTCAATATCGACACCGTGCATTTCCCGGACGAGCCGCAACTGGACGCCGTCATCGAAAAGCGCCTGTTGCAGATGACGCGTACCAGCCCGCAAGACTCGGTTCCGGCCACACTCAGCGCCTATCGGCAGACGTTTTTACGCGAAGCCCCCAGCCGCAACAGCATGTACCTGCAAGCCAAGGTACGTGAGCAGCATGACGGCTTGGTGATCATCGAGCTGGCCAGTTATCTGGATACCGGCGCCGCCCATGGCACGCCGGGCCGCGGCTTCATCAACTATTCACGGGCGCAGCACAAGGCGCTGAACCTCGCCGACATGCTGTTGCCGGGGCAGGAAGACAACTTCTGGAAGGCCGCACAAGTGGCACACAACAGCTGGCTGATCAGCACCAAGCTGGATCAGGAGCCGGAGTACATCAAGAGCTGGCCCTTCCAGAAAACCCCGAATGTGGCGCTGACCTCCGGCGGCGTGATCCTCAAGTACAACGTGTCGGTGATCGCGCCTTACGCCCTCGGCCACGTTGAACTGAAGATCCCCTACAACCGCCTGAACGGCATCCTCAAACCCGAGCTGTTTCCCGCCCGTAACTGAAGGCACGGCCCAGCAGCCATTGCAGCAGCCCTGCCAGAATCAGCGACGGCAGGGTTGCGCCGACATCCGGGTAGAAGTTGGCCAACAGGTGATAGGTGCTGACCCCACCCAGCCAGGCCAGCAGCGCCGGCCAGCGCAAGCTCGCAGCCGAAACCTGGGCGCTGCGTCTGCGCAGGATGAAGTGATCCACCAGCACCACGCCGAACAGCGGCGCGAATACCGAGCCGATCAGCAGCAGGAAGTTCTGGTACTGCGCCAGCGGTGCCAGGCAGGCGATCACGGTGCAGAGCACGCCGATGGCCAGGGCCAGGTGCTCGACCTTAAGGCGCAATAGAATCCCGCTGGAAACCGCCGCCGAGTGAATGTCGGCGAAGGCGTTTTCCGACTCATCCAGCAGAATCAGCAACAGTGGAATCCCCAGGCCGGCCCCCGCCAACGCCAGCAGCAGCGCATTGACCTCGCCGTTCGGAGCAAAGGCCAGGGTGTAGGCCACGCCCAGGCTCATCAGCCACAAGTTACCGATAAAGAAGCCCAGCGCGGTGCCGCCGAACACGGTCCTGGCGCGCTTACCGAAGCGTGAGTAATCGGCAATCAGCGGCAGCCAGGACAGCGGCATGGCGATCGCAATGTCAAAACCCACGGCAAACTGCATCGAACCGTCACCGGCCTGAGCCCACAGGGCCGCCAGATCGACCTTGGCCAGCAGGTTCCAGGTCAGCCACAGGCAGGCCGCCAGCAGCAGCCAGATGCCCCATTTGCGCAGGATCTGGCGGACAAAGGTCAGCGGGCCACTGACCGCGAGCAGGGTCGCCAGGGCACCGAAAAACAGGGTCCAGAGCACGGGGTTGCTCCACAGGCTGCCTTCGCTGAAGGCGCGGGCGCCGAGCAGGCTGGCCGCATCGCGCATGACGATGATTTCAAACGATCCCCAACCCACCAGCTGCAGCAGGTTGAGCAACGCCGGCAGACTGGCGCCACGGTTGCCGAGGCTGAGCTTGAGCGCCGCCATCGACGACAGGCCGGTGTCACTGCCGATCACACCAACCGCCGCCAGCAGCAGCACGCCCACCGCCGTGCCGAAAAAAATCGCCAGCAACGAGCCGGACATGCCCAGGCCAGGCGCCAGCAAGGCACCGGTCTGCAACACCATCAGGCCGATGCCGAGGGAAAACCACAGGGAAAACAGATCGCGGCCGCCAAACACACGCTTGTCGGTGGGCACCGCGATATCCGGGGAATAGGTGCTGGATTGAATGCTCAAGGGGAGAGACTCAGAGAGGGACAGAGAAACGCAGCAACAAGCTTCAAGCTGCAAGAAAAGGCGCGGCGCCCTCGCTTGCAACGTGCAGCCTGCCGCTTGCGGCTTAAACCTTCTTGTACAGCTGGCTGCCTTCCTGCTTGAAGCGCTCGGCCTGTTCCGCCAGGCCTTGGGCGACGTCCACGTCGATGGCTTCGATCCGCTGGTTGGCCGCGTACTCACGGACTTCCTGGGTGATTTTCATCGAGCAGAACTTCGGCCCGCACATCGAGCAGAAATGCGCGACCTTGGCCGAATCCTTCGGCAGGGTTTCATCGTGATACGAGCGCGCGGTGTCCGGGTCCAGGCCGAGGTTGAACTGGTCTTCCCAGCGGAACTCGAAGCGCGCCTTGGACAGGGCGTTGTCGCGGATCTGCGCGCCGGGATGGCCTTTGGCAAGGTCGGCCGCGTGGGCGGCGATCTTGTAGGTGATGATCCCGGTCTTCACGTCATCCTTGTTCGGCAGGCCCAGGTGTTCCTTGGGCGTGACGTAGCAGAGCATGGCGCAACCGAACCAGCCGATCATCGCCGCGCCGATGCCGGAGGTGATGTGGTCGTAGCCCGGAGCGATGTCGGTGGTCAGCGGGCCAAGGGTGTAGAACGGCGCCTCGTCACAGCACTCCAGCTGCTTGTCCATGTTCTCCTTGATCAACTGCATCGGCACGTGGCCCGGGCCTTCGATCATGCACTGCACGTCGTGCTTCCAGGCGATCTTCGTCAGTTCGCCGAGGGTTTCCAGCTCACCGAATTGCGCGGCGTCGTTGGCGTCGGCAATCGAGCCCGGACGCAGGCCATCGCCCAGCGAGAAGCTGACGTCGTAGGCCTTCATGATTTCGCAGATGTCTTCGAAATGGGTGTAGAGGAAGTTCTCTTTGTGGTGCGCCAGGCACCACTTGGCCATGATCGAGCCGCCCCGGGAGACGATGCCGGTCACGCGCTTGGCGGTCAGCGGCACATAGCGCAGCAACACGCCGGCGTGGATGGTGAAGTAGTCCACGCCCTGCTCGGCCTGTTCGATCAAGGTGTCGCGGAACAGCTCCCAGGTCAGGTCTTCGGCGGCGCCGCCGACTTTTTCCAGGGCCTGGTAGATCGGTACGGTGCCGATCGGCACCGGCGAGTTGCGGATGATCCACTCGCGGGTTTCGTGGATGTGCTTGCCGGTGGACAGGTCCATGACCGTGTCCGAACCCCAGCGGATACCCCAGGTCAGCTTCGCCACTTCTTCTTCGATGGACGAACCCAGGGCGCTGTTGCCGATGTTGCCGTTGATCTTCACCAGGAAGTTACGGCCGATGATCATCGGTTCCAGTTCGGTGTGGTTGATGTTGGCTGGAATGATCGCGCGACCGCGGGCGATTTCTTCACGGACAAATTCGGGGGTGATGATTTTCGGCACGCTGGCGCCAAAACTGTGGCCGGCATGTTGCTGATCGAGCAGGCCGGCAGCCCGGGCCACTTCAAGCTTCATGTTTTCGCGGATGGCGACGTATTCCATCTCGGCGGTGATGATGCCCTGGCGCGCGTAGTGCATCTGGCTGACGTTGGCCCCGGCCTTGGCCCGGCGCGGGTTGTTCACGTGGGCGAAGCGCAGCTTGGTGAGCTCGGCATCGGCCAGGCGCTCCTGGCCGAAGTTGGAGCTCAGGCCGGGCAGGCGCTCGGTGTCGCCACGGGCTTCGATCCACGGCGAACGCACATCGGCCAGGCCTTTGCGCACGTCGATGATGACGTTGGGGTCGGTGTACGGGCCCGAGGTGTCGTAGACCACGACCGGCGCGTTGATCTCGCCGCCAAAGTCGGTCGGGGTCACATCGAGGCTGATTTCGCGCATTGGCACGAGGATGTCCGGGCGCGAGCCCTGGACGTAGATTTTTTGCGAGCGAGTAAAGGGCTGAACCGATTGCTGATCGACCTTGGCCGAGTCACTCAGGTTGGTTGCGCTTTTTAGTTTTGTAGTCATCACGGGCTCTCCAGACAGCATCCAGGCAGTGGATTTTTGTCGGAGCGAACCTGTAACGAATGGACGCACGCGTCACTGAAAAAACCAGTGGGTGCTGTGCTCAGTGCTCGAGGGGTGTTCGATTGTCGAACAACATCCCGGACGAAGCACAAGAGGACTCGCCGGGTGACGAGAAATCTTGTTCCCTACGCAGGCGCTAACCTGATCAGGTTCAACGGGATCCGGATTATCCGATCTCAGCCTCATAGCAAGGCACCCCGACAAGAACTCGCGCAGTCTAGACCAAAGTCCGCGCCCAATGCCAATGCCCGTGCAATCAGCATGATGAATGGCGTAATTGCAGGATTGTTGCGACAGGTCAGCACATCTACACTCGCGGGGCTGTGCAGCGCCTTGACGCTCCACGGGCCGCGCCGTAGCCTTGGCGCTTGAATTATCGCCGTAATATCAACTCTAGGGATCGTCTCATGCTGCGCAAACTCTCACTGGCCCTTGCCGTGTCTTGTGCGTCCAATGGATTGGCCTGGGCAGCAGAAGCGCCCTTAACCACCAAGACCGATCTGGTCAGCGTCTACCAGGAAGCCGTGGACAACAACGCCGACCTGGCCGCCGCCCGCGCCCAATACGGCGCACAGAAAGAAGTCGTGCCTCAGGCACGTGCCGGCCTGCTACCCAATCTTTCGGCCGGCGCCGACATGAACAACACCCGAACCAAGTTCGACGAACCTTCGATGACCGCCACCCGCAGCGGCACCGTGTACCAGGCGACCCTGGCTCAACCGTTGTTCCGCGCCGACCGCTGGTTCCAACTGCAAGCCGCCAAAGACATCAATGAACAGGCGGCCCTGCAACTGTCGGCCACCGAGCAGAACCTGATCCTGCAGTCCGCCGAAAACTACTTCGCAGTGCTGCGTGCCCAGGACAACCTGGCCTCGACCAAGGCCGAGGAATCGGCCTTCAAGCGCCAGCTGGACCAGTCCAACGAGCGCTTCGATGTCGGCCTCTCGGACAAGACCGACGTCCTGCAATCCCAGGCCAGCTACGACACGGCGCGGGCCAACCGGATCCTCGCCCAGCGCCAGGTGGACGATGCCTTCGAAGCACTGATCACCCTGACCAACCGCGAGTACAACTCGATCCAGGGCATTGTCCACACCTTGCCGGTATTGGCGCCGACGCCGAATGACGCCAAGTCCTGGGTCGACACCGCCGCCCGCCAGAACCTCAACCTGCTGGCCAGCAACTACGCGGTCAGCGCCGCCGAAGAAACCCTCAAGCAGCGCAAGGCCGGCCACGCACCGACCCTGGACGCAGTAGCGCAGTACAAGAAAGGCGATAACGACGCCCTCGGCTTCAGCAACCCCAACCCCCTGGGCCAGCGCTATGGCAGCGACGTCGAGCAGCGCACCGTCGGCCTGCAGCTGAATATCCCGATCTTCAGCGGCGGCCTGACCAGTTCCCAGGTGCGCGAGTCCTATTCGCGCCTGAGCCAGACCGAACAGCAACGCGAAGGCCTGCGCCGGCAGGTGGTGGAAAACACCCGCAACCTGCACCGCGCGGTGAATACCGATGTCGAGCAGGTGCAAGCCCGGCGCCAGTCGATCATCTCCAACCAGAGCGCGGTGGAAGCCACCGAAATCGGCTACCAGGTGGGCACGCGCAATATCGTCGATGTACTCGACGCCCAGCGCCAGCTGTACACCTCGGTGCGCAACTACAACAACAGCCGCTACGACTACATCCTCGACAACCTGCGCCTGAAGCAGGCTGCGGGCACCCTGAGTCCGGGCGACCTGCAGGACCTGTCGCGCTACCTCAAGGCCGATTACAACCCGGACCGCGACTTCCTCCCGCCGGATTTGGCCAAAGCCGCGCAAGAGCAGCTTAAAGCCCGCCCTTGAACCCACCGACAGAAAAAAAGGCCACCCAAGCGGGTGGCCTTTTTTATTGCCGCCTGCGGCTACAGTGGCTCATCTGTGGCCGAGGCACGAGGCTGCGCTGGCCATAGGGAACGCCGGAGGTACCTCAGGAGTATCCCCAGCGTCGATTCGGGCCAGCGCAGCCTGCGGCAGCGGCTCCAGGTCAGCGGGGGTTGAGGAGGCGGTCGAGGCCGTCGAGCAAGCGTTGCAGGGCACCCTGGTTGGCCGCCATGACCTTAAGGCCCGCGTCGGCCATTTTCTGCGCATCCCGTGGCAGCTCGAACAAACGCTGCACCGCCACCGCCAACCCCTCGGCATCGTCGACCTCTTGCAAGGCCCCCGCCTCGCGCAACATTGCGGCGATTTCCAGGAAGTTGAACAGGTGCGGCCCGCTCAGCACCGGCTTGGCCAGCGCCGCCGGCTCCAGCAGGTTATGCCCGCCGTTGCTGACCAGGCTGCCTCCGACAAAGGCGCTGTCGGCCAGGGCGTAGAGAAACAGCAACTCGCCCATGGTGTCGCCCAGCAGCACCGACGTGCTGCGGGTGACCGGCTCACCGGTGGAACGGCGAATGGTCTCGAACCCTTGCTCGCGACACAGTTCGAACACCGAGTTGAAGCGCTCCGGATGACGCGGCACCACAATCAGCAAGGCATCCGGATGGCTCGCCAACAACTGACGATGGGCATTGAGCACCACCTCGTCTTCACCTTCGTGGGTACTGGCAGCGATCCATACCGGACGCTCCACCGCTCGCCACTGCTGGCGCAGCTCACTGGCCCGCACCAGCAATTGCGGGTCGATCGTCAGGTCGAACTTGATCGAACCCGTGACCTGCACCGCCTCCGGGCGCGCGCCCAGGCTCAGGAAGCGCTCAGCCTCGGCAGCGGTCTGCACCGCCAGCAAGCTCATTTCCTCGAGCATCGGCCGGGTCAATCGGGCAAACCGTGCGTAGCCCCTGGCCGAACGCTCGGACAAGCGCGCATTGGCCAGCGCCACCGGGATGCCGCGCTTGGCGCATTGGTGGATGTGATTGGGCCAGAGCTCGGTCTCCATGATCACCGCCAGCCTCGGCTTTGCCCGGTCGAGAAAGCGCGCGGCGGCACAGGGCAGGTCATAAGGCAGATAGCAGTGCTGGATTCGTGGCTCATTGGCGAACATCGCCTGGATCCGCTCCGAGCCGGTCGGGGTCATGCAGGTCACGGTGATCGGCAGTTGCGGGTAGCGCGCCAGCAATGCCCGGATCATCGGCGCCGCCGCAATGCTTTCGCCCACCGACACCGCGTGCACCCAGATCCCGCCCGGCTGCAACGGCGGCAGGCCATAGGAAAAGCGCTCGCCAACGCGCTTGGCGTAAGCCGGCGCCTTGCGCGCACGCAGCCATAGCCGAATCGCCACCAATGGCAGCCCCAGGTAAAACAGCGCGGTATACAGAGTTCTATTCATGGCGGCGGAGTTTATCGGCTTTTGCCGCCGATAGCCTGCAAGTGCACGGCAAAACGTTCCGCTAGCCAACGCGCCGCAGGTCCAAGCGGCTCATCGCGACGCCACACCAGCTCGACCACCAGCGCCGGGGGCGTCCACTCACTGCTGAGCTCGACCATCTGGTCCTGATACGCCGGGTACTGCACCACATGCCGTGGCAACCAGGCCCACCCCAGGCCGCGCACCAGCCACTCGGCCATTACATAGAAACTGTCGGCGCGCCAGACCTGGGGGCTGGCAGCCTCGCTGCCGGGGTAGACGCTGGATTGAGTCGACATCAATAGCTGGCGATGCTGCGCCAACTGCTGGCAATCCACCCGCGCCTGCCGGGCCAGTGGGTGCGCCACGCCGCACACGGTGACCATTTCCACACTGCCCAATACCCGACGCTCCAGGGCCTCGGGAATCTGCTCGTGATAAAACAGCAACCCGAGATCGGCCCGGCGCTCCACCAATTTGCGCGCCACGTCACCCTGGGCGGCACTGGTCAATTGCACTTCGATACTGGGGAACTGCAAGGCCAGGGCCTCGAAACTGTCGACCACCGCCTGATAGGGCATCGCCTCGTCCTGCGCCACCCGCAGCCGCGGCTCCTGGCCGCGCATCATGGCCAGCGCCCGACCGTTGAGGCGCTCGCACTGGCGCAATACTTCCCGCGCATCTTCGAGCAACGCCTCGCCGGCCTCGGTCAAGCGTGGCTGACGCCCGCTGCTACGCTCGAACAGACTCAATCCCAGGTCCGCCTCAAGCAAAGCAATCGCACTGCTGACCGCCGATTGCGCCTTGCGCTGATCCCGCGCCGCAGCGGAAAAGGAGCGCAGTTCGGCGACGCTGATAAACAACTGCAGATGTTCCAGATTCCACTGCACACTCATGGCGCAACCTATCTTCAATTCAGATAGGTAATGACTTTACCGCATCTGGGCGCACTCTAAAATGCCGACCTCATCCAGCACGCACCACCACGAGGAAGTCCCCATGAACGCTTACACCTACCTGGCCATCGCCATCTGCGCCGAAGTGATCGCCACCGTTTCGATGAAAGCGGTCAAAGGCTTGAGCACCCCGTTGCCACTGCTGCTGGTCATCGTTGGCTACGGCATTGCGTTCTGGATGCTGACCCTGGTGGTGCGTACCGTCCCCGTGGGCGTGGCCTACGCGGTATGGGCCGGCATGGGCATCGTCATGGTCAGCGTCGCGGCGCTGTTCATTTATGGCCAGAAACTCGACCTGCCGGCCATGCTCGGCATGGGCCTGATCGTCCTTGGCGTGGTGGTGATCCAGCTGTTTTCGAAAACCGCCGGGCACTAGGAAAACAGCGGCAAGCGACAGGCTTTGCGCGGCAAGAAAGGCGACACGCTTGCAGCTTGCGGCTTGAAGCTTGAAACTTGCGCCTCCGTTTTGTTTCCCGAGGTCGCCGCATGCCATCCGTTATTTCCACCGACGTGCTGATTGTCGGCGCTGGCGTCGCCGGCCTCTGGCTCAACGCGCGCCTGCGTCGCCAGGGCTTCTCGACGGTATTGGTGGAAAGCGCCAGCCTCGGCGGCGGGCAGAGCGTGAAGTCCCAGGGCATCATCCACGGCGGCGCCAAGTACGCCCTGCACGGTGCCCTGACCGGCGCCTCCGAAGCCATTGCCGATATGCCACGCCGCTGGCGCGAAGCCCTGGCCGGCACCGGCGAGCTGGACCTGTCGGGGGTACGCCTGCTGTCCGAGGCCCACTACCTGTGGTCCCCCGGCACCCTGGCCGGCAACCTCACCAGCTTCTTCGCCAGCAAGGCGGTGCGCGGCCGGGTCGACCAGGTCAAGGGCGAGCAGTTGCCGCCGGCACTGCAGGATCGCCGGTTCAAGGGCAAGGTCTATCGCCTGGCCGAGCTGGTGGTGGACGTGCCCAGCCTGATCGAACGCCTCGCGGCGCTGGCCGGCGACGGTTTGCTGGCTGGGCAGAAAATCGAGCCCCTGGTGGAACACAACGCCCTGGTCGGCCTGCGGGTCGATGACCGCGAGATTCGCGCGCAACGCATCGTGCTCAGCGCCGGTGCCGGCAACGCCGCGCTGCTGGCCAACCTCGACCTGAGCCAGCCGGCCATGCAGAAACGCCCTCTGCACATGGTGCTGGTCAAGGGCCCGAGCCTGAAGCCGCTGTACGCCCACTGCCTCGGTGGCGGCCCCAAACCGCGAATCACCGTCACTACCCACCCGGCCGCCGATGGGCAATGGGTGTGGTACCTGGGGGGCGATATCGCCGAAGCCGAAGGCGTGGCCCGGGAGCCGGCGGCGCAGATCGCGGCGGCGCAAAAAGAGCTGGGCAACCTGCTGCCCTGGGTCGACCTCAGTCAAGCGCGCTGGGCCACCCTGCGGGTCGATCGGGCCGAGCCGGCGCAATCGGGGCTGACCCGCCCGGACAACGCCTTCCTCGCCGAAGAGGGCCGGTTGCTGGTGGGCTGGCCGACCAAACTGGCCCTGGCCCCGGACTTCGCCGACCGGGTACTGGCTGCCCTGGAGCGCGATGGCATTCGTCCGGGCCCCGCCACCGACCTGCCTGACCTGCCCAAACCGCCCCTGGCCCAACCCGCCTGGGAGCAACTGCTGCCATGAGCCTCGCGACCCTGCACCCGTTCCACCGCCCCCTGGGCGACACCGGCCTGGTGGTCTCGCCCCTGGGCCTGGGCACCGTCAAGCTCGGTCGTGACCAGGGGGTGAAGTACCCCAATGGCTTCCAGATTCCCGATGACGACGAAGCGCGCATGCTGCTGAAAATGAGCCGCGACCTGGGGATCAACCTGATCGATACCGCGCCGGCCTATGGCCGCAGCGAAGAGCGCCTGGGCCCGTTGCTGCGCGGGCAACGCCAGGACTGGGTGATCGTCAGCAAGGTCGGCGAGGAATTCAGCGATGGCCAGTCCCGGCACGACTTCAGCGCCGAGCACACACGACGCTCGGTGGAGCGCAGCCTGCAACGGTTGGAAACAGACTTCATCGACCTGGTGCTGGTGCACTCCGACGGCAACGACCTGATGATTCTCGAACAGTGCGAGGTCTACCAGACCCTGGCCGAGCTCAAGCGCGAGGGCAAGATCCGCGGTTTCGGCTTCTCCGGAAAAACCGTCGAAGGCGGCCTCAAGGCCCTGGAGCACGGTGACTGCGCAATGGTCACCTTCAATCTGAACGAACGCGGCGAGCAGGCGGTCATTGAATATGCCGCTGCCCACGGTAAAGGCATCCTGGTAAAAAAAGCCCTGGCCAGCGGCCATGCGTGCCTGAGCCCGGGGGTCGATCCGGTGCGGGCCAGCTTTGAACTGCTGTTTGACCAGCCCGGTGTTGCCAGTGCTATTGTCGGGACCATCAATCCACTGCATCTGGCGCACAATGTGGCCACTGTGGCGCAGGTCCTGCGCAAAAACTGATGCCGCCCATGCGGCCGACCCCGACGCAAGAAGGAGCCGACATGCCGCGCACGCTCATAAGAAAGAACCCCAGCAACTTCAAGACCCTGCCCCTGTTCGTCGAAGCGACTCCCGAAGGCCTGAGCTACCAGAGCGTCGGGATGCCGCTCAATTTCTCCCAAACCCTGCAACGCCGGCGCCCGGTCACGGTGGAAGACGCCGAGCGCTTTTCCGTGGAGCTGGCCAACCTCGGGGTCTCGGTGCGCCTGACCCTGCACTGGCAAAATCGCGATTACTGGGTGCTGGTCCGGCAACGGCGCCAGGACCGTGGCGACGTGGTGCTCAAACTCATATCCGGCTACGTGCCCGCCCAGGAGCTGAACCTGCCGCTGCACACCGCGATTCAGGAGATCGCCGAGGAGTGCCTGCTGGAAACCCCCGAGGGCTGGCTCAGCGGCCGTTTCAACGACACCTGGCTGCCAGCGCCCTACGCCAACGCACTGCATTATCGCGAAGCCCTGCCCTTTCGCCTGACACCGCTGTCCGGCGCTGCCCGCCCGGTGCGCTGCGCCAACCTGCAATTGATCGAGCGCCCGCGGGCCTACGTGCACTTGCCGACCGCGTCGCTGCAACTGATTTACGACCTGCGCCTAGAGATCCCCAAGGAGGCCAAGTCCCTGAGCCTGTTCCATGTCGATGAACGCCTGGAAGGCGACCAACTGGTCGCACGCCTGGACCGCAAGCGCCCGGACCTGTACCTGATGCCCTTGCAGGACGGCCAGCCCTGCGCCGAGCTCTACACCCTGAAAAAGGACCAACTGCAACCCGCCAGCACCCGCGGTTTATACCTGGCGGAAAGCTTCGCCCAACAGGACGGTTGGCTGGTGCGTGATGAACGGATTCGCTGGAAGGATTGGCTGCGGCAGCAGGGCCTGAGCGCACCGGAAAAGGACTCGAAACTCAAACGCCTGACCGGCAGGGCGCGGCAGATACTGCGCAAGATCGTGCCGGCCAAGGCCAGCCGGCAGCGTTGAAGGCCGCCACGCCGCTCCGGCATCGGAGTCGGCATGGCGCCCAGCGGTCACTCAGGTCTTGCGGATCTTCTCGACGATCGCGGTGGTCGAGCTGTTCTCCACCAGCCCCAGCACCTTCACCGTGCCGCCATAGGCCGCCACGATATCGGCGCCGACCACCTGGTCGATACCGTAGTCTCCGCCCTTGACCAGCACATCCGGCCGCACCTGGCTCAGCAGGTTCTCCGGAGTGCCCTCAGGGAAGCTGATCACCCAGTCCACCGCGCCGAGGCCGGCCAGTACCGCCATGCGTCGGTCAACACTGTTGATCGGCCGTCCAGGCCCTTTCAGGCGGCTGACCGAAGCATCGTCGTTGACCGCGACAATCAAGCGATCACCCTGGGCCCGGGCCTGCTCGAGGTAGGTCACGTGGCCGGCATGCAGGATGTCGAAGCAACCGTTGGTGAAGACGATCTTTTCCTTGTGCGCACGGGCATCGTCGATTGCCAGCAGCAGTTGGTCGAGGCTCAGCACGCCGCGCTCGGAGCCTTCCTCGCGTTGGATGGCGCGACGCAGTTCCGGCGCGCTGATGGAGGCGGTACCCAACTTGCCGACCACGATGCTCGCCGCCAGGTTAGCCAGGGCCACTGCGTGGGGCAGCTCTTCACCGGCCGCGATCGCCGCCGCCAGGGTCGAGATCACAGTGTCGCCGGCACCGGTGACGTCAAACACCTCACGCGCCCGCGCTGGCAAATGCAACGCCGCGTGATCGGGACGCAACAGGGTCATGCCGTGTTCGCCGCGCGTGACCAGCAAGGCGCCCAGTTCCAGGTCGTGCATCAACTGCGCGCCCTTGCTGACCAGCTCGTGCTCATCGGCGCAGCCGCCGACGATGGTTTCGAACTCGTTGAGATTCGGTGTGATCAGGCTCGCGCCGCGATAGACCGAGAAGTCCTTGCCTTTGGGGTCCGCCAGCACCGGGATGCCGCGGGCACGGGCGGCCTGGATCAGCGCCTGGTGATTCTTCAGGGCGCCTTTACCGTAGTCGGACAACACCAGGACCTTGATGCCTTCGAGCAGCGCGTCCACTTCCGCGCCCAGGGCCAGGGCGTCGGTGGCGAAGGGTTCTTCAAAGTCGATGCGCAGCAGCTGCTGGTGACGGCTCATGACCCGTAGCTTGACGATGGTCGGCTGATGCGCAATGCGCTGGAACAACGCCCGCACACCCGCCCCGCGCAGGCTATTGGCCAGGCTGTCGGCGGCTTCATCGTCACCGGTCACACCGACCAGGGAAGCCGGCGCGCCCAGGGCGGCGATGTTCAGGGCAACGTTGGCGGCACCGCCCGGGCGGTCCTCGATCTGCTCGACCTTGACCACCGGCACCGGCGCCTCAGGGGAAATCCGTGAGGTACCACCATGCCAGTAACGGTCGAGCATGACATCGCCGACCACCAAGACAGGGGCTTGATCGAATCGCGGCATGGACAACTTCATGGTGCAACCCACATACAAAATGAACAGGGGCGCGATATTAACACAGGGTTGGCGCCGTCAAGTTCTATGGCTTTAGCCTGGGTCTTGAAGTTTTTCAGCGGCTTACTTCTCGAGTAGAAGCTGCAACAGGCGGGCCGTGGCCTGATCGACCCCGACCCGGGCAGTATCAATTTCACAGTCCGCCTGCAGCGGCGCTTCGTAGGGGCTGTCCAAGCCGGTGAAATCCTTGATCTGCCCAGCCAACGCGGCTTTATACAGGCCTTTTGGATCACGCTCTGCACAGGTCGCAAGCGCCGTGCTGATGTACACCTCAAGAAACTCGCCAGGCGCGAACAAAGCGCGGGCTGTCTCACGATCGGCGCGAAATGGCGAAATGGCCGAGACGATGACCAACAGGCCGGCATCCACCATCAAGCGCGCCACTTCGGCCATGCGCCGGATATTTTCCTTGCGCGCCTCGGCACTCATCCCCAGATCGCTGCACAAGCCATGGCGCACGTTGTCGCCATCGAGGATAAAGGTGTGCCGCCCCAGTTGGTTGAGGCGCAGTTCCAGCAGATTGGCCAGGGTCGACTTGCCCGCACCGGACAGCCCGGTCAACCAGAGGCAGCATGGCTTCTGCTGCTTCAGGGCCGCTCGGGAAGCGCACGACAATGACAGCGCATAAGGGCGGATCTGCGGTTGTTCCATGGCAGCGAGCATCGGCTTATTCATAACCCAGCATCTCGTAGTCGCGCTCATAGACCCGACGCACCAGGCGCCGGGTACGCACTGAGCACAGGTCCCGCACAGAGCCATTGGCAGGCTGGCAGGAAGCGTTCAGCAGCGGCAGTCGCGAGTGGATGCCCAAGTGTTCGCATACCAGCTCGAAATCACGGGGCAAATGCTCCTGATAGCCGATGAAGTCCAGCGACATGTGCCCCAGGGAATCGGTGAGAAAGTCACTCTGCGGGGCGAAATGGATCTGCTTGCAGATGGTGTCCGATCGCAGCCAGCGCGCCACGAAGTCGTCGAAATCCCGATACTGGTTGACCAGGACCTGGGCCGGCTGGTCCCTGGGGTTGAGCCGATTGCTTCGCAGAAAGGTATAGGCCGAGTAGGCGCGCGCCAGAGGGTCACGGACGAAGGCGAACTTGAAACTGCTGGCAAACGCGCGCGGGAACTGTTGCTCGTACCAGTACAGCGGCAGATGCCCCGGGCTCCAGCCCCCGAACAAAGCGGAGCACACGCTGCTACCGGCACATTTGGGGACATGGATGTACAAGCAGGAGTGTTTGGTGAACGCCTTGGGAAAGCGTACATCGGCAGACATGGATTTATTCACTGCCTGGCGATCCACTACCGACAAGCGCCCCAACAGCAAGGTGCGCTGGGATTTGGGCAATAACTTCCACAAATAGCGTTGCAGCATTCCAGCCCCCACGCGGCGGGGATAGCCCCGTCGATCATTCGACTAATAGCGGGAAACCATAACAAGCACGGCGGGAGAAATTATTTAGGCTTGGTCAAGACAGTAAATATCCGGATACAAACCAGGCCCCATTGCCTTGCACAATGCGGGCCTGATTGGCAGTGGCCTGGCCACTGCCTTTTACCGGTCAGGCAATATCGTTATGAACGGGCTCTTCCAGCCCCATGGCGTGCAGTCGGGAGTAATAGCCGTTCTGCTCCAACAACTGCGTATGGGTGCCGCGCTCGACAATCTGCCCCTGATCCATGACCAGGATCAGGTCGGCCTTCTCGATGGTCGACAGGCGGTGTGCAATCACCAGGGTCGTACGGCCTTTCATGACCTTGTCCAGCGCAGCCTGGATATGCCGCTCGGATTCGGTATCCAGCGCAGACGTTGCCTCGTCGAGAATCAACAGCGGGGCATTTTTCAGCAGGGCCCGGGCAATGGCTAACCGCTGACGCTGACCACCAGACAGGAGCACACCGTTCTCTCCGACCTGGGTGTCCAGCCCCTGGGGCATTTGCGCGATGAAGTCCATCGCGTAGGCATCCTTGGCCGCCTTCTCGATATCCTCCCGCGGAGCTCCTGCCAGGTCGCCATAGGCGATGTTGTTGGCGATGGTGTCGTTGAACAGGGTCACATGCTGGGTCACTTGGGCCACATGTCGGCGCAGGTTGCGCAGGCGGTAGCTTTCGACCTCGACACCATCCAGCAGAATCTGCCCGATATCGTGGTGATAAAAGCGCGGAATAAGTGCAGCCAATGTGGATTTGCCACTACCGGAGCGCCCAACCAAGGCAATCATCTGTCCTGGATCGGCGCTGAAGCTGATATCACGCAACACTTCACGCTCGGTGCCCGGGTAGGTGAAGCTCAGGTTACGCACCTCCAGCCGCCCTTCGACACGCTCGAGCTCGACGGTGCCGGTGTCCGATTCAGGCTCGACATCCAGTTGCTCAAAGATGCTTTCCGCGCCAGCCACGCCCTTCTGAATGGTCGAGCTAACTTCCGACAACTGGCGGATGGGCTTGGGCAACAGGCCGGCAGCGGTGATGTAGGCCACCAAGTCACCCGCCGTGGCATCGCCACGCAGGAACAGCACCAGGAACATCAGAACCGCCATGGCCGAATAAATCACCAACTGCAGCATGGGCGTGTACACCGCGCCGGTCTTGGTCATGCGCAGCTGCTTATCGGTGTTGCTCTGGCTGGCCAAGGCGAAACGCTGCTGCTCATAGGCCTCGCCACCAAAGCTGCGAACCACGCGATAGCCCTGGATGGTTTCGGAGGCCACGTGGGTGACATCCCCCATGGCCACCTGGATTTTCTTGCTTTGCTTGCGGAATTTCTTGCTGGTGCTGCTGACCATGACCGCGATCAACGGCAGGATCGCGACCATCACCAGGGTCAACTGCCAGTTCATCCACAACAGGTAGACAAACAGGAACACCACGGTCAGGCCTTCGCGGATCACCACCTTGATGGCATCCGTTGCAGCACCGGTAACCATGGTCACGTTGAAGGTGATGCGGGAAATCAGGTGTCCGGAGTTGTGGGTGTCAAAGTACCGATTGGGCAGGACCAGCAACTTGTTGAACAGCTCGACCCGCAGATCATGCACCAGCCCTAGGGACACCTTGGCCAGGTAGAAGTTACCCAGAAACGAACCCAGCCCCTGCCATGCGGCGATCAGGACGATCAGCATCGGCACGGCCTGCAGCAGTTGCAGATCACGCAGGTAAGGAACGTTTGGAAAGAGTACGGCCTCGGGGTTGCTCAAGCCGTCGACAAAGTACTTGAGGATTCCCGCCAGCATCGGCTGCGTCGATGCGAAAATGACAAAACCCAGGATACTGAGCGCGAACATCCCCGCATAGGGACGGACGTACGACAGCAATCGCAGGTAAATCTTCAGGCTCGACGCCGCAGGCGAATCAGGGGTAGTCATGAGAAGCCGTTGAATGAGAAATGAGCCCGCAACTATAACACAGGCCATTTTAGTCGATGAGCTACGGTACCATGTACCTTGACCCCGCCTGCTGTTGTTGAACTCTGGAGTATTGATGCAAGCGCTTGACCATAATCACTACCTCACTTTGCGCGAAGCAGCTGAAGTCCTCGAAGCCGACGGTTCTGGCGATAAGGTGCTGCGGTTGACGGATGGCTCGATACTCAAACTGTTCCGGCGCAAGCGCCTCCTGACTTCGGCGGCCTGGTATCCCTATGCAAAGCGATTCGCCGATAACTGCACACGCTTGAAGCAACGCCAGATACCGTGCCCCAGCATCCGCCAGGTTTACCGGATCTCAAGCATTCAAAGGGATGCCGTGCATTATGATCCACTGCCGGGCCAGACCCTGCGTCAGTTGCTGGATGATGGCCTGCGCGGTGATGCACTGAGGGCGCAACTGGGCAGGTTCATCGCGATACTCCACGAGCGCGGCATTTACTTTCGCTCTGCGCACCTGGGCAATATCGTGCTGACACCTGAAGGGCAGTTGGGGCTGATCGACATTGCCGACCTGAAAGTCTTTTCCCGCCCATTGCGCAAGGCCTTGCGCCTGCGCAACTTCAAACACATGTTGCGTTACAAGCAAGATCGGGAGTGGTTGCTGGATAACCACGGCGGGGTGTTTATAGAGCACTACGCCGCGGCGCAAAGCACGTGCTCGATAAGCGAATTGAATACCGAACTGCATAAAAACTGAACACCACCCGCCAGCGCCTCAGCGCTGGCGGGGGCAAAGCCTTACCCGCGCTGCAACTGCCGCGCTTGCGAGACACGTCCCAGGATCAATGCCGCGGGCATCAACACCAGCGGCCACAGCTCATCCGGACTGTGGACCAAAATACTGCCATCAAAGTTGAGCATCACCAGCGCACAGGCGAGGAACATGCCCCAGGCATCGCGCAGGCGCCAGGCCGCCAGAAGACTTGTCAGCATCAACACCACAAACAGCAACAAGGCCGGAGCCCCCGTGTAAACACCCAGGGCCACGAAGATATTGTGTGGGTGCTGGATCGGCATAAACCCGTCCAACAATTGCTCAGTGTGGAAGCCAACGCCGCAGCCCAAGGTCCAGCCGCAGTTTCTCCACTCGCCGACCATGACGTTGAAGATCTCGACCCGGTAAGAGTCTCCACGGTTCCACAGCGAGATGTACCAGGCTTCGTTATGCACGCCCCAGACCACCAGGCCCAGGACCAAGGCTCCCACCAGGAGAATGCTACCGACAACCTTCGGCCGCAGATAAAGGCCATACAGCACCCAAAGCCCGAATAGAAATGCAGCCCCCACCAGAGCGGTCCGGGTCTGCAGAACAAAGGTCACGGCAATCACCGACAGCAGCACTGCGGCAGTGGCCTCAATCCAACGCTTGGTCTTGACCCAGTATGGCAAGGCCAGGGCCAGGGCACAGAACAACCAGATGCTGGCGTAAATCACGTTTATCAGCCGGGCTGGCAACAAGGCCACTCGACTGCCAAAGGGGAATTGCCCTGTGCTCCAGCTGTATATCGCGCTCAGGTAAATGTAGAGAATCAGAATCCAGAACTGGGCCCGGATAAACTCTTTGCTTCTGAAAAAATCAGGGCTTACCAGGCTGGCAACGATAAAGACAAACGATAAGACGTAGACAATGGGTTTATAGAACTCCATCGCCCCAAATACCGTGGCCGAAACAGCAAACCAGAGCATAAACACCAGCCAAAGCCAGGCCAATGGCTCTTTGAGTACCTTGAGGCCGTGACCTTTTAGCAGGAAGAACAACCCTGGCAGGGCAATCAGCCCGTAAAACACGTTATTGGTCGATTTTGACGACCAACCAACGACAAAGCTCAACAGAAACAGACATAACATCGCACTGAAGTAAGTGGTCACTCTGCTTAACTTCACGCCATTAAATTCCATGTAGCAACCACCCTATCGCCATACCTAAAATTAAAGTTGCCATGAGCTTTACGCGGTCTCGACGCTTGCGCCGTAGCTTGTTCGAACGCTCTTCAGGAACCACCACATGCTCACCAAACCCGGTGTGCAGAACCGCATCATTCTCCAGAATCAACGCATAACGATTTTCCTGGGCGTACAGCCGGGACAAATCCTTCTCCCCGGAAAACGCCGCATACGGCGCATGCAGCAGGTAGTCGGCACGCCGGCGCAACCCTGGGTTGAAGGAGAACCCCTGCCAATCGGCTTTATGCGAGCCCAGCACATAGAACGCAATTCCATGTGCCACCTTGCGCTCATTCAAGAAGACATAGGGGCTGTGCACCGCCAAGTCGTGATGGGCACTGCGCAGCCAGACCTGCAAGGCCTGAGGGTCGTCTTCCAGCAACTGCTGAGACTCTTCGATAAAACCTTCGCGGTAGAAGTCCCAGTCGTCTTCGCAATGGAAAATCCACGGGGTATCAATCTGCCCATAGGCCAGATCGATCGAGCGCAACTGGCCCAATCGCGGATTGTTGACGAGAAAAACCGTGTGAGGCCTCCAATGCTCGGGAATGCACTCTTCGACGGCCCGATCACCCGAGTCCTCAGTAATGAACACTTTGCGAATAGGCGCAGTATTGAAGCGATCAAATGTCTCGAGCGTTCGCTTGAGCAAGTCGAAACGCCCGCAACTGGTCACCATCACCGAGATATCGCTACTCTCACTGAACAGCATGTATGTGCACCGCCTTATTAAGGGTGGAGTAGCCGCCAGTTCTTAGAAACCTAACGACAGACGTAGTTTTTCTTTCCAGCTCAGCGGTGCGCGCTCACGCAGCGGGGCGCTCATGGCCTCGACTACGGCGTGCCCGAGAGCCCTGAAACTGTAACGTTGTTCGACCAGAGTCTGGCCGGCCTGGGCGATTGCCAGACTCAAGGCGGCAGAGGCGCGCAGCGTTTGCAGCCTGCTCCTGAGCTCTTCCCGAGTGCGGTACAACACGATGTTCTGCATATCGACAAAACCCAGCGCACGGTTTTCTTCTTCGCCCTGGTCATAGGCCAGGAGTACACAACCACAGGCCATCGCCTCGAAGTTCTTGATCATGTACTCGCCCATGTCGACATCGGCACTGACGAAATAGCGAATACGACTCAAGGTCTCGCAGTATTCCTCACCCGACTTGGTCCGGGTGATCAGCAGGTTCTCCACCTCGGCCACCGACTCCAGCATGGCTTTTCGCCCGGCATAGGCCACGCTGTTGAGGCTGCCGACAAACCCGAGTTCGATATCCCGCTCCCGCCCGCGATTCTGCAACAGCGCCTGATCGTAGCCCTTGGGCACGAAGTGCGCGTCGAAGCCCTCCTGGCGCAAGCGTTCGCTGACCATGAACCCGGAACTGATGACCCTGGCCCAAGGCAGCTTGCGGTAATGGGCGCTGAATTTTCCGGTGTACTTGCAGGGGATATAGTTCTGATAGGCGTCATGCTCGAGAATAACCAGGTTGGGCAGGGTCTGTATGAACCTGACCTGTCTGATCTCTTTCTTGAAGCGCAGGAAAAAAACGATGCGGTCGTAACGCGAGACATCCACATGCTCGCGGAAATACTTGCGCAGATTGTCTTGTTCAGCGCTGGTCAGCTCGCGCATATCGCACTCGCAACGCTCAGCGATCCCGTCGTAGAACCGGTCGAGAATGGCACGCTGTTCTTTCTGCACCAGAAACAGGACTTTCAAGGGTTGTCTCTCTTACTGAGGTTCTCGTCGACCCAGAACAATTCGTGCTGCCGAACCGCCTTGCGAAAGAACTCGTTATCACCGAAAGCAGGCCACCGGCGCGCGGCGAGGTAGCGCTGGATAATGCGCCGCAACGTGCGCTTGAAAGGGGGCGCGGGCTGCAAGTCGTGCATCATGCCCAAGGACATAGCCTTGTGCCACTGTTGCTGGTCTGAAACGGGCAGCGCCCAAGGCCGCAACGGCCCCTGGCTGGCGAGTTGTGGCGGCAAGGCTACGCCACTGCCAGCGGCGCCCATAGGCCAGCGGTCGTTATCATGCAGGTGGTTGGCATAGTGCAACAGTGATTGCGGCTGCCAGGAACTGCGGGTAAGGGCCTGCATCAGCGCCTGTTGGGCACAGATGTGATCGGGATGAGGATCGAAGCGCGGGTGCGGCAAGACGACCACCTGCGGCTCGATGCGCTCGATCAGCTCGACCAGATCAGCCACCAGGTTGTCCCATGACGCTATGCCATCAGCGTCACTGCCCAGGGCAAAGGCATTAAAACGCCGGAAGTACCGGGTATCGCTCAAGTCTGCCTCTCGCGAAGGCACGGCAACGCTCGGCGCTGCCTGCATCTGCGGCAACTGCAGGCAGAAATAGCCCAGTTGCACACAACGCTCCTGGGGCACGCCCGCCCACAACGGCACGCTGATGCTGTCCCACGCCCGCAACGAGCCTTTCAATCGCGCGGCGGCGACTCGATCCAGGCCCATTGCCTGATAATGCTCAGCCTCAATTTCACCCGCCGTGAGGGTGACCACCCAGCTTTCCTCGGCGCTGCTGTACAGGCCAAAAGCCGCAAGCTCGGCGTCATCGGCATGGGGCGCTATCACCAGTAAGCGCTGCGCTCGGTAATCCGGGTGACGCACGACTGACAGCTCTACTGCCTCGGCAACTTTACAGAAACGCCCCTGGAGCTGGAGCCGACCGCCAAGCAGTGCCTCATGTTGACCTGTCAGATTGAGGTAGCGAATACCGCGGGTGCCACGCTCGAAATCCTGCTGATCGGCCGTTCCGCCCAGAATCTTTACTCCGGGATCGAGAAACCGCCCGCACCAGGATGCGCGGATGCGCACCTTCAACATCAAGGTATCGCCAGCCCCCAGCGACAAGGTCCCGGGCAGGCTCAAGCGGCCTGCCACCAGCGTCAGCGCCAGTTGCTCATCGGCGGCGAGCTGATAGTCGTAATCATCGCTGGGGGAATAGAACAAGTGATCGGCAAACCACGCCTCATGGGCCACCCAGGCCAGGACAGCCAGCAGCAACGGCAGCCACCAGACCACAAGCACGCCAACAGCCAGCAACACCAACAGGCCGATCATCAGACCGATACGCTTGTTGCGCCGATGGCGTTTGAGCAGTTGCTGTTTGCGACTCATGGGCTGGCTCATACCTGGAAGACCGGTACAGGATTGCACCAACGGTCCTTGTATTCACGGTCGGCGCGCCCGAAGGAAAAACGCAGCGGCTTGCCGAGCGCACGCGCGTGCTCCCAGGCACTTTGCGTATTGAGGAAACTCAGCACGCTGCCCGGACTGAACTCGCGGGTTTGCGGATCGACGCCACCATTGACGTACTCGACACTGATCCACTCCGGCGCTTCCACCCGATAGACCAGCTGGATGGCAATCGGCGCATCGTTGAGAAAAATCACCGACCCCATCAATAGCTCGCCCAGCAACTCGATGACCTGCGCCATGTGCTCTGCGCCGGTGGCAACAAAGCCCCAGCGCCGCTTGAACAGATCGCAGTAGATGGCGGCCAGTTCGGCACTGGAAAACTCTCCGACCGGGCGCACCACGCCACCCGCCTCTTCCAGCAGCCGCAGCTCACGGCGCTGGTTGTAGCGAAATTTCTTCGACAGCTCTTCCGGCGTGCGCGCCATGGCCAATTGCTCGGCCTGGGGCTTGAGTGCCGTGAATCGGCCTTCGTTGAGTGCCGACAAGTAACGCCCACGATGACGCAAGACCGCCCCGGCCTCAGGCGCGGCAGGCAGAATCAGTTCGGCATTGCCGAGGTCGAACAAGCCTTTTTTGCCGGCCCGCTTGAGCACATCCTTGGACAGCGCCAAGTCGCGCCCCCAGGTCGGGATAGCGGCTGTCAGCTCGCCGTCCTGCTCCCAGGCAAGGTAGCGCACCGGAATTTTCGCCAGGTCCGCAAGACGCTCAACCACCAGAGGATGGGTCGCGACGCTGCCCCCAAAACGCTGCCAGGCCGTAGCATAGGCAGGCGCGTCGATGACTGACCAACCGCGCTCGCGCCAGCCTTGAAATCGGTTAAGCATCAGCCCCTCGCGGTCAGGTCGGTGACGGATGGCAAACGCCAGAATGCATCGCGCACGGCCTGATCCGAAAAACGCTCACGCAAGCGATCAAGCATCAGCTCGGCACATTGCAGGCGCTGCTTGGGTTCCATCGCGGCCAGATGCTTCAGGCCCTGGGCCATGTGCTCGGCATCGCCCAGTGGAAACAGAATACCCACGCCCTCGACCACTTCGCTGGCGCCACCGCAAGCCGTAGCCAACAGCGGTACGCCGGCCGCCATGGCTTCGAGCAGCACCATGCCGAAGGGCTCATGATCGGAACTCAGGGCAAACACATCGAACGCCCGGAAGTAGCGACGGCCTTGCGCCACCTGTCCGAGAAACAGCACCCGCTCGCCAATCCCCAGCTCAAGAGCCAGGGCCTTGAGGTCCGATTCCAGCCGACCGCTGCCCATGATTGCCAGCTGGCTGTTCTCGGGCAGCCCCGGCAAGGCCAGCGCGAAACCACGCAACAACGTCGCCTGGTCTTTATCCGGGTGCAGGCGACCCACATTGCCGACAATCCAGGCATTGGCGGACAGCCCCAGCTCTTGGCGGGCTTCGACCGCGTCCAACTGAGACGCCTGCAAGGCGTCTATATCAATGCGGTTGTAGAGGGTCTGAATACGTGAGGGCGACCAATTCGGCAAGCAGCGACGAATGTCATCGCGCACGGCATCGGACACACCGAGCAGGCTCAAGCGCTGGCGAAAGATCCGCGCGAACAGCTTGCGGCTGCAGCGCTGATAGTCGCCAAACGCGTGGTGCACGCCAATCACCGGCAAGCGGCTGCCCAGCAGCGCGATGTAGATCGGCTTGAAACGATGGGCGATACAGAAACTGAAATTGCGCGAGGCGACGATTTTGCGCAAATCGGCGATCGCCCCCAGTTTCAGGCCACGGATACTCTTGGAGCTGCGCTCCATGAACAGCACTTCATCGGAAGCACAGCCAGCAGCGACTTCCGCATCCGCGGCACCGGTCAAAAAGACCGTGGTCACCCGATAGCCGCGCCCCACGAACAGGCTGGCGTACTGCCGGGCGCAGTCCAGAAAAGGCCCGTCATATCCGTGACAGAACTGCAGCACATGGCGCTCAGCCGAGCGAGTCATAAGCATCCGCGCCGTCTTTGACCACCAAAATATCTTCCATGATCAGGTACTGCAGGTCGGAGCCGAAGAACATGTTCAGCGCGTCGGTCGGCGAGCAGATCATCGGTTCGCCACGACGGTTGAGCGAGGTATTCAGGGAAACGCCGTTGCCGGTCAGGACTTCCAGGGCCTTCATCATGTCGTAGTAGCGCGGGTTGTATTCGCGCTTGAGCACCTGGGCGCGGGAGGTGCCGTCTTCATGGACGACTTCCGGCACGCGGGTTTTCCACTCTTCAGCCACTTCGAAGGTGAAGGTCATGAACGGCGCCGGGTGATCGACCTTGATCATCTGTGGAGCCACGGTGTCGAGCATCGACGGGCAGAAAGGCCTCCAGCGCTCGCGGAACTTGATCTGGTGGTTGATGCGGTCGGCCACGCCGGTGGCGCTTGGGCAACCAATGATCGAGCGACCGCCCAAGGCGCGCGGGCCGAACTCCATGCGGCCCTGGAACCAGGCCACCGGGTTGCCGTCGACCATGATCTTGGCGATTTTTTCCGGCATGTCTTCGAGCTTGCGCCACACCGGCTTGCTCGGATGACGGGCGCAAGCGGCGATCACGTCTTCGTTGCTGTAGGACGGGCCGAGATAGACGTGTTCCATCTTCTCCACCGGTACGCCACGGGCGTGGGAAACGTAGGCCGCCGCGCCGACTGCGGTCCCGGCGTCGCCGGAGGCCGGCTGCACGAACAGTTCCTTGACGTCGTCGCGAGCGATGATTTTCTGGTTCAGCTTGACGTTCAACGCACAGCCGCCAGCGAAGGCCAGCTTGCCGGTTTCCTTGAGCACATCGCCCAGGTAGTAGTCGATCATCTGCAGCGAGAGTTTCTCGAACAGCGCTTGCATGCTGGCCGCGTAGTGGATGTACGGTTCGTCGGCGATGTCGCCTTCGCGCTTGGGACCCAGCCACTCGATGAGTTTTGGCGAGAAGTAGAAGCCCTTGCCCTTCTCTTTATAGCGACGCAGGCCAATGACGTTGGCGTAGTCGGTGTTGATCACCAACTGGCCGTTTTCAAAGCTGGCCAGACGCGAGAAATCGTACTTGCTGGCATCGCCGTAAGGCGCCATGCCCATGACCTTGAACTCGCCGTCGAGCATCTCGAAACCGAGGAACTCGGTGATCGCGCCGTACAGGCCACCCAGGGAGTCCGGGTCGTAGAATTCCTTGATCTTGTGGATCTTGCCGTTTTCGCCGTAGCCGAAGAAGGTGGTGGCGTACTCACCCTTGCCGTCGATCCCGAGGATCGCGGTTTTCTCCTGGAAGCCCGAGCAGTGGTAGGCGCTGGAGGCGTGGGCCAGGTGATGCTCGACCGGCTCGATCTTGATTTTCTTCGGATCGAAACCCAGTTGCTCGAGGCACCAGACGATCTTGTTGCGATAGCGTTTGTAGCGGCGGTTGCCCATCAGGATCGCGTCGAGGGCGCGGTCCGGGGCGTACCAGTAACGCTTGGCGTAGTGCCAGCGGGCCTCGCCGAACAAGCTGATGGGGGCGAACGGAATCGCCACCACGTCAACGTCGGAAGGCTTGATCCCGGCCTGTTCCAGGCAGAACTTCGCCGATTCGTAGGGCATGCGGTTCTTTGCATGTTTGTCGCGCACGAAGCGCTCTTCTTCAGCGGCCGCAATCAGTTTGCCGTCGATGTACAGGGCTGCTGAAGGATCATGGCTAAGGGCGCCGGACAGGCCAAGAATCGTCAATGCCACAGGGGTCTAGCCTCGTTTAGTCTGCGTGCAGGCGCGATGCGCCTTGAGAAAATGTGTGCTCGCAAAAGGGCGAGAAACAACTAAAGGGCGGGATTATAACGTAAAAGCGGCGGCAAGCCTCTAGCGGCAAACGGCCGGCGATTGAGGCGACTTTTGCCGATATTCAGGCCCTGCGACAGCCTGCGAAGGCCATGACGGCCTTTTTTATGGCGCGAGCCGGACGTCTATCTGAAACAGCGCTACCATCGCCAACCCGGCCCGCCGCTTGCGACTGAATGTCGCAGACGCCTGCCAGGCGCTCCACACTGGGTAAACTCGCGCCCCTTTGCTCGCCCCGACAGGGCGACCCGCTTTCCGGAATTCGACTCACCCCATGAAAAAAGCCGCTCCTGCCCGCCTCGTCCCGCTGTTGCCGGGCCTGCTCCTTGGCCTCAGTGGTGCCAGCCTCGCCGCACCAGCGCCCCTGGAACTCGACCCCAGCGTCGTCACGGGCTCACGCAGCGCCACCCAGAGCTTCGACCTGCCCTACTCGGTGGACAGCGTCAGCCAGCAACAGATCAGTAACGGCCAGCTCGGCATCAACGCCTCCGAAGCCCTGTCACGGGTGCCGGGGCTGGTGGTGCAGAACCGCCAGAACTATGCCCAGGACCTGCAGATTTCCTCCCGCGGCTTCGGTGCGCGCTCGGCCTTCGGCGTGCGCGGCATCAAGCTGCTGGCCGACGGCATTCCGGCCAGCACTCCGGACGGCCAGGGCCAGGCGGCAACCTTCAACCTCGACACCGCCGAGCGCATCGAAGTGCTGCGCGGCCCGGCGGCGACCCTGTATGGCAGCAATGCCGGCGGGGTGATCCAGATGTTCTCCCGTGATGGCGAAGGTCCACCACGGATCGGCGCCGAAACCCTGATCGGCAGCGACGGCCTGAGCAAGAATCACCTGAGCGCCGAAGGTGCGGTCGACGGCGCAGGCTTTGTGCTAGACGCCTCGCGCATGGACACCGATGGTTACCGCGACCACAGCGCCGCGCGGCGCGACCAGACCTTCGCCAAGGTCAACTTCAAGCCCGACGACGACAGCAAGATGGCGCTGATTTTCAGCAGCCTGGAGCAGAACGGCACCCAGGACCCGTTGGGGCAGACCTGGGCGGCCTATAAGGCCGATCCACGTTCGGTGACTGCCAACGCCTTGAGCTACAACACGCGTAAAAGCATCGATCATCAGCAATTGGGGATGAATTACGAGCGCTATTTCGGCGATGCGACCTTGCAGGTCAATGCTTATACGGGACGGCGGAGTGTGATTCAGTACCTGTCGATTCCCAAGGGAACGCCAGCCAACGAACGCGGCGGCGGCGTGGTGCAGTTCGACCGCAAGTTCTATGGCGCCGGCGTGCGCTGGCTGCAACCGGTGGATGGGGTGCCCGGCGAGCTGACCCTGATCGGCGGCCTGGACTATGACCAGAGCCAGGATGACCGCAACGGCTACCGGAACTACAGCGGCAACCAGTTGGGCGTCAAAGGCGAGTTGCGCCGCGATGAAGTCGACACAGCCCGCAGCCTCGACCCTTACTTGCAGGCCAACTGGGCCATCGGTCGCTGGACCCTGCAAGCCGGCGTGCGCCACAGCACCATGGAGTTGGATGTCGACGATCACTTCCTGAGCAATGGCGACGCCAGCGGTACAAAGCGCTACCAGAAGACCACCCCGTCGCTGAGTGCGATGTATGCCTTCACCGATGACCTGCATGGTTATGTCAGCGCCGGCAAAGGTTTCGAAACCCCGACCCAGGCCGAACTGGCCTATGCCCCGGGAGGCAGCGAGGGCTTCAACTTCGGTCTCAAGCCTTCCGAGAGCAAGCAGTACGAAGTCGGCCTGAAGGCTCGGCTTAACAGCGACACGCGAGTGAATGCCGCAGTGTTCCAGATCACCACCGAAGACGAGTTGGTGGTGGCGGAATCCAATCAAGGCCGTACCAGCTACCAAAACGCCGGCCGCACCCTGCGCCGCGGATTCGAGCTGGGTATCGAGAGCCAGCTCAGCGAACAATGGAGCACCAACCTCGCCTACACCCGCCTGCAAGCCACCTACGACAGCGACTTCACCAGCGGCAGCGGCGCCACGCAAAAACACATCGACAAGGGCAACTACCTGCCCGGCGTACCGCAGACCACGCTGTTCGCCGAGCTGAACTGGAAGCCGCGGGACTGGGTCAGCACCGCCCTTGAAGGCCTGTACCGCAGCAAGGTCTACGTCGAAGACAGCAACCAGGACAAGGCCGCGCCGGGCTACAGCGTGTTCAATTGGCGCACGCGCTTCGAGCAGAAGGTCGAGCACTGGACCTTCCACCAGACCCTGCGCCTGGACAACCTGCTGGATCGGCAGTACGTCGGTTCGGTGATCGTTGGCGACGGCAACGGACGCTATTACGAAGCCGCACCGGGGCGCTCGTGGTATGCCGGAGCAGGCGCCGAGTATCGGTTTTGATCTGATGGGTACGCAGGCTGGCCGTGATGGGTCAGATACGACGCCGGCGCCCGCGAGGGACAGCGCAGCCTCGTACCTCGGCAGCGGCTACAGGGCGGTTTTGGGTAGGCGTTGATCGATGAGTTGGTACAGGGCGCTGGTTTCCGGCCAGTTGCGCATGAAGCGCGCCCGGTCGCGGGCGTAGGCCGGGGCGAAGCTGCTCAGGCTTGAGTGCTGGCACATGGAATCGAGGTCGATCAGGGCCCAGCGATCCTCCTGCCAGAACAGGTTGTGCCCCTTGAAGTCGCCATGGCTGATGCGCTCCTTGAGCAACTCGGCGAACAACGCCTCCAGCGCCACCAGCTCGGATTCCGGCGCCGCGCCGCTTTCGACGAAAGGCGCAAAACGCTCGATGATGTCCGGCCCCGGCAAATACTCGGTGATCAGGTAGGCGCGGCTGCGCAACCACAGGAAGCGTTTCTCCAACACCGCCAGCGGCTTGGGTGTGGCGATCCCCAGGAACGCCAGGCGATTGCCCTCGCGCCAGGAATGCCAGGCCCGGCTCGGGCGCCAGAAGCGCTTGAACCAGTGGGCCAGCCCTTTGATGTTGTAGCGCTTGACCACCAGGCTGCGACCCGCAACGTCGACCCGACCGACACTGGCGGCGCCTCCGGTCTTGTACAGGTGCCCCTGGTCGAGCAGTTGATCGGCCTGCTCCAGCACCGGCAGCATCGCGGCCTCTTCTTCGCGGCGGATCGCGCGCAAGGCAAAGGGCCCGCGCTGCACGCTGAACAGGCTGCACTCGCGCCCGACCTTGTTCAGGAAATCCTTCAGGCGCCAGCTGCGCACCTTGCTCACCTGCTTCTGCAACATCTCCAGGGGCAAGGCGTGCTCGGGATTGGCCAGCAGGTAATGCACCAGCAACTCTTCGGTGAAGGGCTCCAGGCTCTTGGGCAACTGGGCGAAGAACACTCCAAGGTTTTCCAGGACCTTTTGCCGAGACAACGGCTGCCCGGCGTGCTCCACGCAGATACCCGCGCCGTCGATCAAATACAGCTTGTCGTCATGGCGCAGCAGGTTGTCCAAGTGCAGGTCTTCCTGCCACAGGCCCTTGGCATGCAGTTCGGCAATCGCAGCCAACGCCTGCCCCAGTACATCCAACTGCGGATCCGCCAGCACCGGCAACGCCGCGACCTGCTCCCAGGCATCGCCCAGGCTGTGGGCGCCTTCGAGAAACTCGAACAACAACCAGCCGCCCTCGCCCTCTTGCAAGCCATCGGCGAGCAACAGCGGCGTGGTCAGGCCCTGCTCGGCCAGCAGGCGCACCCCTTGCAGCTCGCGCTGAAAGTGCCGGGCCGCCTTATTGCCCACCAGCAGCTTGGCCAGCACCGTGCGCCCGCGCCAGACGCCGGCGCCGACATAACGCTGCCCGGGCAGCACCCGCAGCAGGCTGAGCAATTGCAACTGGGCCGGGCCGGCGGCGTCCGCCAGTTCCAGGCTCAGGGGCAAGCGCGGGGTGCGCCCGGCGTTTTTCAATTCAGACAACCGCATCAGCGCGCCCTCTTGTGACTGCTGCGCGCGGTCAGGCGCTGAACCCAGGTTTGCACCAGCGAACTGTCCACCGCCTGGTCCAGGTACGCTGCGAGCAAGCTACGCACCTCATCCACGCTCCAGACAGACGCCCGGCGCAACAGGGGTTCAAGGTCCTTGACCCGATCGCGCTGCCCAAACAGCAACGGCCGGGTCTTTTCCAGGTCGATCAATTGCGCCTGGTAACCGTCGCCGGTGGCGTGCAGGAAAATATGCTTGGGGTAGAAACAGCCATGCACCTGGCGCAGGCCGTGCAGTTGCCGCGCCAGCAGGCCGCACGCCCGCAGGATCGCCTGATGCTGCGCGACGCTGAGCTGCTCCCACTGCTGCAACAGCGAGTCCAGGTCATTCCAGCCGTCCAGCGCCCGGGTCAGCAGGATGGCCCGGGTCTCGCCGGCCACCTTGCGCTCACCGAAGAACGTCGCCTGCAGGGCCGGGATACCCAGTTGCCGGTAGCGACTGATATTGCGGAACTCGCGGGCAAAGCTCGGCTCGCCAAAAGGGCGATGCAGGGTCCGGGTCAGGTAATTGCTCTGGCGCTTGAGGTAAAAGCCCCGACCTTCCAGATCCAGCCGATAGACGCTGCTCCAGCCACCTCGATTGGTGTTGGGCTCATCCACCGCCTCCAGCTGCTTGGCCCACAGCGCATCAAAATCGCCCAAGCCGTGGCGCTCCAGCAGGGCACGGTCTTCAGCCGCCAGGAAGTCAGTCATTCGCGTCCCTCGAAGAATCTCACCACGTGGCGAATCCGTTGCTTGTCCGCCTCACTCAGTCGACTGCTTTCGCGGTACTGCAAGTAGAAGCGCAGGCGCTGGGTGGCCGACAGGTGATACTTGGCCACCTTATCCAGACACGCCAGGTCCTTGGTAATTCGATATTTGAGCCAGAAACCGCGCCAGAAGTCGCCGTTCGGGCAGTCGATCAGGTACAGCGTGGCCTGATCATCCACCAGCAGGTTGCGCCACTTCAGGTCGTTATGGGTGAAGCGCTGATCGTGCATGGTCCGGGTGTAGCCCGCCAACTGCCGGCTGATGCCATCGACCCAGGCCCGATCCGCCAGGCGCGGGTCCTTGCGCTCGGCCAGGGCCGACAGGTCTTCGGTCTGCGGCAACTCGCGGGTGATCATCGCCCCGCGGTCGTAGGCCAGGCCACGACGCTCCAGGCCCCAGGCCACAACTTCGGCAGTGGGGATGCCCCACTTGGCAAAGCGCTTGAGGTTCTGCCATTCGGACTTGACCCGTGGCTTGCCCAGGTAGCGCCGCAGGTTCTTGCCGGCGCCGCTGTAGCGTTTGACGTAATAGTTGACGCCCTTGAGCTCGACACGGATGACCTCGGACAGCGGGTCCCGGGTCAGGCGCTCGCCCTGCAGGGCGAACACCGCCTCAAGACTGCCAAAACTCTGCGCCAGATCCTCGTAGCCAGGTTCCAGATTCCAACCCGCCATCAGAGCGCATCTCCGTACCGCTGCTTACGTGCGTAGAGCTTGTTGGCCTTGCCTTCGAGCCAGGCCAGCAGCGCCGCTTCTTCGGCCAGGATCTGGCGCAGCGGCTGCTGGAAATAGCCCTTGAGAAAACGCAGCTTGTCGCGCCGGGTCAGGCCGATGTCCAACGCCGAAAAGTACAGCGCGGCCAGGTCCTTGTCGCGCCAGCGCCGGGTAATGGCGTCGCGGGTCTGGGCCCGGTGCAGGTCGATCACCGAGAGCTTGAAGTCATCGGCGGTCACCGGTTTGTCGGTGTGCAGCAGGAAGTGGCAGATGTAGCAGTCGCGGTGGTTGACCCCGGCGCGGTGCATCATCCCGGTCATGCGCGCCACTTCGGCGATCAGCGCGCGCTTGAGCCGGGGCTCGGGCGGCTGCTTGACCCAGTCGAGGCTGAAGTCTTCGAGGCTGACGGTGGGCGCCAGCTCCTCGGTGACGATGAACGAATGCTGATCCGCCGGGTTGCTGCCGCGCTCGCCATAGGCGACGGCGGTCATGGTCGGCACTCCAGCCTGCTGCAGACGCTGGATGGCCTGCCATTCCTGGCCGGCGCCGAGCACCGGCAGCTTGGCGGTGAGCAGGTTCTTGAAGATCTCGCCCCAGCCGATGCCGCGATGGATTTTTACAAAGAAACCGTGACCGGCGACTTCCGTGCGCAAGGTGCGCCGGGCTTCCAGTTCACGATAAACCTGGCCGTCCAGACGCTCGACTTCGGCGAACGCATCGCGCCCGGCCCAAAGGCTCTTGAACGGTTCGGCAAGAATCAACTTCATCAGTGTTGCTCCGCCAGAATCACATCCGCAGCGTGCTGCGGCATGCTATAGAGGTCGGCCGTCTCGGCGAACGCCAGGCCGTTACGGCTCCAGGTCGCTCGTGCAGCGTCGTCGGTCAACATGGTGTTCAGGTATTGATTGAGTTGCGCCTGCTCCAGCGGCTCATCCAGCACCAGGCCGCTGTCGGCCTCGGCGATGTAATGGGCATAACCGCAGACGGCGCTGACCAGCACCGGCAGCCCGGCCACCAGGGCCTCGAGCAATACAGTGCCGGTGTTTTCGTTGTACGCCGGGTGGATCAACAGGTCGGCGCCCAACAGGAAGCGCGGAATATCGCTGCGCCCCTTGAGGAACTGCACATGCTCGCCCAAGCCCAATGCAGCACTCTGCAATTGGAATACCTTGGGGTCGTCCTGGCCAATTACAAACATCCGGGTGCGTTTCTTCAGGGCCGGGGGCAGCGCGGCCAGGGCCTTGAGGCTGCGATCGACGCCCTTGGTCTTGAACCCGGAGCCGATCTGCACCAACAGCAAGTCATCGTCGGCCAGGCCGAACTCGCGGCGGAACTCGGTGCGGATTTCAGGCGCATTGGGCGG
The DNA here is from genome assembly GCF_059862355.1 of Pseudomonas sp. MF09150. Lineage (NCBI taxonomy): Bacteria > Pseudomonadati > Pseudomonadota > Gammaproteobacteria > Pseudomonadales > Pseudomonadaceae > Pseudomonas > Pseudomonas sp. MF09150. The sequence continues at coordinate 261,530 of NZ_JCBCUS010000002.1, forward strand.
CGCCCGGCGGTCCTGGGCAATGCCCGGCGGCAGCAGGTGGAAACGCGCCAGCGGGGTGTCGTAATGCTTGATGAACAGCGGCTGCTGGACTTCGGAAATCATCAGGATTTCAGTCTTGGCATCCTTGGCGAAGACCGCGCGCTCGTACTCGGCGAAATGCCGGTAGCGGCCCCAGCGACGATAGAACGAGTTGCGCAGGTTCTGCGCCTTGTCTTCAAAACAGCCGTCGGCGGCGTAGTACACGTCCAGCCCCGGCATTTTGTTGAAACCGATCAGGCGATCCACCGGGCGCTGGGCCAGGTCGGCTTCCATCCAGGCGCTGAGTTTCTCGTTGCGCCGATGGTTGAAGATGGCCTTGACCGGCGCTACCAGCACTTCGAAACCCGGTGGAATATCACCTTCCCAGATCAGCGTGTAGACGCGGATCTGATGCCCACGGCTCTGGCACTCAAGGGCAATGCGCATGAAGTCGCGTTGCAGGCCGCCAAAGGGGAAGTATTTGTAAAGGACAAAAGCCAGTTGCATCAGCGCAGCTCCTCAGCCAGTAACAACCTGCTCAGCCGGCTGGCGACACGCTCAGGATTCAGGCGAGTGAAGCACAGCGGCCACTCGCGTTTCAGGTCAAACCGGCGCTGGTCTTGGGGCGTCGGCTGGTAGGTGCATTTTTTCTGCAGGCAGGGTGCGCAAGGAAAGTCGCTGCCCATGTGGACCTGCACCTTGCCATAGGCCCCGGTCAGGCCCGGATTGGTCGGGCCGAACAGGGAGATGGTCGGCACATCCAGCGCCGCGGCCAGGTGGCCAAGACCGGTATCCACCGCCACGCAGGCCTGGGCCTGGACCAGCACCTTGGCCACTCCGGCCAGGTTCAGCTTCGGCAGCACCGTGACATTTTTCAGGCCGCTGGCAATGCGCTCCGCACGCTCCTTCTCGGCCACATTGCCCCACGGCAGGCGGACCTCGACCCCAAGGTTGCCCATGCGCTCGCACAGCTCGCGCCAGTAGGCTTCGGGCCAGTGCTTGGTGTCCCAGGTGGTGCCGTGCAGAAACAACACGAACGGATTCTTGCGCGGCAGCTCCACCAGTTTTTCCTGGTTCAGGCCGTAGTCACCCAGGCCCTGGGGCAGGTCGTAGCCCAGGGCCACGGCAAACAGCTGGCGCACCCGCTCCACCGCGTGCTGCCCACGGGCCACCGCCAGGCGCCGCGAATAAAAGCGCGCCGCCAGCGGCTCACGCGCCGAGTCTTTATCCAGGCCGGCGACCGGGGCGCGCACGTAACGGGTCAACCAGGCGCTTTTGAGCAGGCCCTGGGCGTCGATCACCAGGTCGTATTTGGTCGAACGCACGCTTTGCTTGAAGCGTTTCCACTCGCCGCTCTTGATGGTCTGCCAGATGTTCTTGCGCCAGCGGCGGATCGCCACCGGAATCACCTTGCCCACCGCCGGGTGCCAGGTGGGAATCTCGGCAAAACCTTCTTCCACCACCCAATCGAACGTGATCCCGGGAATCGCCCGTGCGGCATCGGTCAGCGCCGGCAACGCGTGGATCACATCACCCAGGGAGGAAGTCTTGATCAACAGTACCCGCAACTTACTGGACCTCGACCGCAGTGCCCTGCAAGCGCTGCAAGGCTTCGTTCACCGGCTGCGGCAGGAGCTGGCGCAGGCAGTTGTAATGGCCGAAACGGCACGTGCGGTCAAAGCAGGGGCTGCATTCGAGGCCCAGGCGCACGATTTCGACTTTCTCCGCCAGCGGCGGTGTAAAACCCGGCGACGTGGAACCGTACACCGCCACCAGCGGGCGATTCAGGGCGGCGGCCACGTGCATCAGGCCGGAGTCGTTGGACACCACCGAGTCGGCGCAGGACAGCAGATCGATGGCTTCGGCCAGGGAGGTGCCGCCGCTGAGGTTGTATGACTCTTCACGCAGGCCCGGAATCAAGCGGGCGCGAATCTCTTCACCCACGCCATGGTCGTTCTTCGAACCGAACAGCCAGACCTGCCAGCCCTCGCGGATCTTGGTTTCGGCCACTTTGGCGTAATGCTCGGACGGCCAGCGCTTGGATTCACCAAACTCGGCACCCGGGCACAAGGCCAATACCGGGCGATCGAGGCTCAGGCCGAACTTGGCCAGGGCGGCATCGCGGCTTTGCGGTTCGATGCGCAGGCTCGGGCGCGGGTAAGGCGTCGGCAGCTCGGCGCCAGGCGCGTAGGCCAGGGCCATAAAGCGCTCGATCATCAGCGGGTAGCGTTCTTTATCCATCTTCCGCACATCGTTGAGCAGGCCATAGCGGAACTCGCCACGCCAACCGGTGCGCTGGGGGATGCCGGCGAAAAACGGCACCAGGGCCGACTTCAGGGAATTGGGCAGCAGGATCGCCTGGTCGTACTGGCCGGCCAGGGATTTGCCGATGCGCCGACGGGTGGCCAATTCCAGCGCGCCGTGGCCGAGCGGGAAGCTCAAGGCCTGGCGCACTTCGGGCATGCGCTCCAGGATCGGGCGGCTCCACTCGGGGGCCAGCACGTCGATCTCGCATTGCGGATGGCGCTGCTTCAGGCACTGAAACAGCGTCTGTGCCATCACCATGTCACCGACCCAACTGGGCCCAACGATCAGAATATTCATGTGGTTTCCAAAAACGAACCGGGGAGGCTTCCGCCTCCCCGCCTCGAGAATCCAGCACCCGCGGCCTTCACCGCCAGTTGATTTACGACCAGCCGCGAACGGCTCGCCGGGTACGTTTGTAGCAACCTCACGTTGCTGGCCAACCCTGGCTGCGCGGGTATGGGCAAAAACCTAGCTTAGCCCCAGCTCGCGCCAAATCCGTAAAACCTCGCGCCGTTCGCTGGCGAACTGATCACCGGCAATCACCCCGGCCTCGTTCTGCAAGGCCTGGCGGTGGGCGGCGGAACGGTAGGCCTTATACACCTCGCGCAGCAGGCTGGCATCGGCTGCGGGGAGTAGCCCGACCTCCTCCAACCCTTCCAGAATGCGGATATTGTCGGTGTAGCGCAGCAATGACGGGTGCTCTTGCGACCACGCCAGGGCCGCGTATTGCACCATAAATTCAATATCGACGATACCACCGGCGTCCTGCTTGAGATCGAACGGCGCCGTGGCTTCGAAGGCGTTTGCCGCGGTTCCGGCGGCGGTCAGCTTGCTGCCCAGGTTGTCGCGCATCTTGGCCCGCATCTCGCTGACCTCCTGGCGCAGCTTGGGCAGGTCGCGGGCCTTGCCCAGCACCGCGGCGCGGACTTTTTCAAAGGCCCGGCCCACATCCTGGCTGCCGACCAGCACCCGCGCCCGCACCAGGGCCTGATGTTCCCAGGTCCAGGCTTCGTTTTCCTGATAGCGCGCAAAGGCCCCCAGGGAGCTGACCAACAGCCCCGAAGCGCCGGACGGACGCAGGCGCATATCAACTTCGTAGAGCTGCCCGGAGTTGGTCTGAGTGGTCAGCAAATGAATGATCCGCTGGCCCAGCCGGGTGAAGAATTGCGCACCGTCGATCGGCTTGGCGCCATCGGTTTCGGCCTGGGGATCGCCGTCATGGATAAACACCAGGTCCAGGTCGGAGCCGTGCCCCAGCTCGATACCACCGACCTTGCCGTAGCCGACAATGATAAATCCCGGGTCGCACAGGGTGCCGTCGCTGCGCTGGGGCGAGCCATATTTGGCCACCGTCTGGCGCCAGGCCAGGGCCAGAACCTGTTCGAGAATGGCCTCGGCCAGCCAGGTCAGGTAATCGCTGACCTTCATCAAGGGCAGGCTGCCGGCGATTTCCGAGGCGGCGACCCGCAGCCGGTGGGCCAGTTTAAAGTGGCGCAAGGCTTCCATCTGCTGCTCAAGGTCGTCCTCGGGGATGCGGGTCAGGCGCTCCCGCAGCTCGGCGGCCAGCTCCGGAGCCTGGGGCGGCTTGAACAGCCGACCCTCGTTAAGCAATTCATCGAGCAACAGTGGAAAACGGGTGATCTGCTCGGCAATCCACGGGCTGGCGGCGCACAGGGTCAGCAAACGGCGCAGGGCCCCGGGGTTTTCGGTGAGCAGTACCAAGTAGGCCGAACGCCGCGCCACCGCCTCCACCAGCGGCAACACCCGCTCCAGCACCAGATCAGGGTTGGCATGTTCCACCGCCTGCGCGAGCAAGCGCGGGATAAAGGCGTCGAGCCGCTCCCGCCCCAGGCGTTGCATGGCCCGCAGTTGCGGGCTGCTGCGCAGGCTGGCGAGGGTTTTCAGGGCTTTGGGCGCATCGTTGAAGCCGCCCTCCTGCAACTGCCGGCAGGCTGCCTCCTCGTCCTGGGCCTCCTCCCACAGCGGCAGCCATTCGCCGCCGACCACCACTTCGCTCTCGGTACCGTCTTCCTCGTCCGGATCGGCAATCACCTGGCGGAAGTGCCACTCCACCCGGCCGCGCCAGTACATCAACTGCTCGTGGAACGCCGCCCAATCGGCAAAGCCCAGCATAAAGGCGATACGCGCCTGGTCCTGCGGGCTGTCAGGCAGCATTTGGGTCTGGCGGTCGGCAATTGCCTGGATTGCGTGCTCGGTGTAACGCAGGAACTCATAACCTTCGCGCAACTCACCAATCACTGCCGGCGGCAGGTAACCCTGACCTTCCAGGGTGCTCAGCACCTTTAATAAAGGCCGCTGCTGCAAGCTGAGGTCACGCCCGCCATGGATCAGTTGAAACGCCTGGGCAATGAACTCGACCTCGCGAATGCCGCCAGAACCCAGCTTGATGTTCTCGGCCATGCCCTTGCGCCGCACTTCCTGCTGGATCAACTGCTTCATGGTGCGCAGCGCTTCGATCGCCGAAAAATCCAGGTAGCGCCGGTAGACAAAGGGCCGCAGCAGGTCCAGCAACTGGGCCCCGGCCACTTGATCACCAGCCACCACCCGCGCTTTGATCATGGCATAACGCTCCCAGTCCCGGCCCTGGTCCTGGTAGTACTGCTCAAGGGCATTGAAACTCAGGACCAGGGCGCCGGCCGACCCATAAGGGCGCAGGCGCATGTCGACACGGAACACAAAACCGTCGACGGTCATCGGGTCCAGGGCCTTGATCAGGCGCTGACCGAGGCGAATGAAGAATTCCTGGTTATCCAGCGAACGCTTGACCCCCACCGTCTCGCCGCCCTCGGGGTAGGCAAAGATCAGGTCGATGTCCGAAGACAGGTTCAGCTCCACCGCCCCCAGCTTGCCCATGCCGAGGATCACCATCTGTTGCGGCTCGCCGCTGCGGCGACCGGTGGGGGTGCCGAACTGCTGGCAATGGCGCAGGTACAGCCATTGATAGGCCTGGTCGATGCTGGCGTCGGCCATGTCGGACAGGTCACGACAGGTTTGCACCAGGTCCGCCTGGCGCGTCAGGTCGCGCCAGATGATCCGGACCTGGTGCCGGGTCCGCTGGCGGCGCAGCACCCGACCCAACTCGTCTTCGGTTTCGGCCTGCTGCACCGCGGCTGCAATCTGGGCGCACAGCTCTCCCGGCGCAAAACCGCGATCCAGCTCGCCGGACTGCACCAGTTGCAGCAACATCAAAGGGTCACGCAGACTCTGCTCAATGACAAAATCGCTGGCCGCGCCGACCCGGGCAAAGTCGTCCCAGCGTTGCTCGGTCCAGGCTCCAAGCCCGTGTTCGTCATCCAGGGCTGCCACCGCGTCACGAAACGACTGCTGCGCACGAGTGACTAATGGCAGGAGAATCGCGGGGACTTGGGCAAGCACGGGCAGGCTCATGGGCTATCCTTGATCGGCGTGGAAAGTGAGGGGCTGTGGCAAATACCGCAAACACGCGTCGTGATGGACTGTCGAACAAAGGTTAGAAATAGCTGAAAATTCTGTTTTATTGGCAGCCAGCATCAAATTCCTACCCAAGGATGTTGGCCGCTGACCAACAGTAACGATTTTTCTCACAACGAAGCAGGAGGCCACAAGCCAATCTTCTGTAGTTTTACTACTCGTATATACATTCGAAAGGCTGAAATGGCCGACGATTTGTAGTAAAACTACACGCCGCCGGATCAACCCTCCGGCAATCCAAGAATTTATAATCGTCTGCCCACAAGGCCAGTCGCAAACTCAGGCAACCGATTCTGGAAGCCTTTCCGCCCTGGAGCAAGCCATGCAAGACCTCGATCCCGTCGAAACCCAGGAATGGCTGGACGCCCTGGAATCGGTTCTCGACAAAGAAGGCGAAGACCGTGCTCACTATCTGATGACCCGTATGGGCGAACTCGCGACCCGCAGCGGCTCGCAATTGCCCTACGCCATCACCACGCCCTATCGCAACACGATTCCCGTCACCCACGAAGCACGCATGCCTGGCGACCTGTTCATGGAACGCCGCATTCGCTCGTTGGTACGTTGGAACGCGATGGCGATGGTCATGCGCACCAACCTGAAGGATTCAGACCTGGGCGGTCACATCTCCAGCTTCGCCTCCAGCGCGACGCTGTATGACATCGGTTTCAACTACTTCTTCCAGGCCCCGACCGACGAACACGGCGGCGACCTGATCTACTTCCAGGGCCACACCTCCCCAGGCGTTTACGCCCGTGCGTTCATGGAAGGCCGCATCTCTGAAGAACAAATGAACAACTTCCGCCAGGAAGTCGACGGTCAGGGCCTGTCGTCCTACCCGCACCCTTGGCTGATGCCTGACTTCTGGCAGTTCCCGACCGTATCCATGGGTCTGGGTCCAATCCAGGCGATCTACCAGGCGCGATTCATGAAGTACCTGGAAGCCCGCGGTTTCATCCCTGAAGGCAAGCAGAAAGTCTGGTGCTTCCTGGGCGACGGCGAGTGCGACGAACCGGAATCCCTGGGCGCCATCTCCCTGGCCGGCCGCGAGAAGCTGGACAACCTGATCTTCGTCATCAACTGCAACCTGCAGCGCCTCGACGGCCCGGTTCGCGGCAACGGCAAGATCATCCAGGAACTCGAAGGCGTATTCCGTGGCGCCCAGTGGAACGTGACCAAAGTCATCTGGGGCCGTTTCTGGGACCCACTGCTGGCCAAGGACGTCGACGGCATCCTGCAACGTCGCATGGACGAAGTCATCGACGGCGAGTACCAGAACTACAAGGCCAAAGACGGCGCCTTCGTTCGCGAGCACTTCTTCAACACGCCTGAACTCAAGGCCATGGTTGCCGACTTGTCCGACGACGAGATCTGGAAACTCAACCGTGGCGGCCACGACCCGTACAAGGTCTATGCGGCCTACCACGAAGCGGTCAACCACAAAGAACAACCTACCGTCATCCTGGCCAAGACCATCAAGGGTTATGGCACCGGTGCCGGCGAAGCGAAAAACACCGCGCACAACACCAAGAAAGTCGATGTCGACAGCCTGAAGTTGTTCCGCGACCGCTTCGACATCCCGGTCAAGGACGAAGAGCTGGAGAACCTGCCGTTCTTCAAGCCAGAGCCAAACAGCGCCGAAGCCCGCTACCTCAGCGAGCGCCGCACTGCCCTGGGCGGTTTCGTGCCACAGCGCCGCGCCGAGAGCTTCGCCGTCCCGACGCCAGACCTCAGCACCCTCAAGGCCATCCTCGACGGCTCGGGCGACCGTGAAATCTCCACCACCATGGCCTTCGTGCGGATCCTCGCGCAGCTGGTCAAGGACAAGGAAATCGGCCCACGCATCGTTCCGATCATCCCGGACGAAGCCCGTACCTTCGGTATGGAAGGCATGTTCCGCCAGTTGGGCATCTACTCGTCCGTCGGCCAGCTCTACGAGCCAGTCGATAAAGACCAGGTGATGTTCTACCGCGAAGACAAGAAGGGCCAGATTCTCGAAGAAGGCATCAACGAAGCGGGCGCCATGAGCTCCTTCATCGCTGCCGGTACTTCGTACTCCAGCCACAACCAGCCGATGCTGCCGTTCTACATCTTCTACTCGATGTTCGGCTTCCAGCGTATCGGCGACCTGGCCTGGGCCGCTGGCGACAGCCGCACCCGTGGCTTCCTGATCGGCGGCACCGCCGGCCGCACCACGCTGAACGGCGAAGGCCTGCAACACGAAGACGGCCACAGCCACATCCTGGCCGGCACCATCCCGAACTGCCGCACCTTTGATCCAACCTACGGCTATGAGCTGGCGGTGATCATCCAGGACGGCATGAAGAAAATGACCGAAGAGCAGCAGGACGTTTTCTACTACATCACCGTGATGAACGAGTCGTACCAGCAGCCAGCCATGCCGGCCGGTGTCGAGGACGGCATCATCAAGGGCATGTACCTGCTCGAAGAAGACACCAAGGAAGCGGCGCACCACGTCCAGCTGATGGGCTCCGGCACCATCCTGCGCGAAGTGCGTGAAGCGGCGAAGATCCTGCGTGAAGAGTTCAACATCGGCGCTGACGTCTGGAGCGTTACCAGCTTCAACGAACTGCGTCGCGATGGCCTGGCCGTCGAGCGCAGCAACCGCCTGCACCCGGGCCAGAAGCCGCAACTGAGCTACGTCGAAGAGTGCCTGAGCGGCCGTAAAGGTCCGGTCATTGCCTCTACCGACTACATGAAACTGTTCGCTGAACAAATTCGTCAGTGGGTCCCGTCCAAGGAATTCAAAGTCCTGGGCACCGACGGTTTCGGCCGCAGCGACAGCCGCAAGAAACTGCGTCACTTCTTCGAAGTAGACCGTCATTTCGTGGTGTTGGCAGCCCTGGAAGCCTTGGCTGACCGTGGTGATATCGAACCCAAGGTGGTGGCCGAGGCTATCGTCAAGTTCGGGATCAACCCGGAAAAACGCAACCCACTGGACTGCTGAGGAGACACTCTGTGAGCGAACTCATTCGCGTACCTGACATCGGCAGCGGTGAAGGTGAAGTAATCGAACTATTTGTGAAGGTCGGCGACCGTGTCGAAGCCGACCAGAGCATCCTGACGCTTGAGTCGGACAAGGCCAGCATGGAAATTCCTGCGCCCAAGGCCGGTATCGTCAAAGCCCTGAAAGTGAAGCTGGGCGATCGCCTGAAAGAAGGCGACGAACTGCTCGAGCTGGAAGTCGAAGGTGCCGCTGCTGCGGCCCCTGCGGCTGCCCCTGCGCCGGCGGCCGCACCTGCCGCCGCCGCTCCAGCCGCCGCGCCGGCTGCTGCCACCACGCAGCAAGTCCACGTGCCGGACATCGGCTCGTCGGGCAAGGCCCAGATCATCGAGATCCAGGTCAAGGTCGGCGACACCGTCGAGGCCGATCAATCCTTGATCACCCTCGAATCCGACAAGGCGAGCATGGAAATTCCATCGCCTGCCGCTGGCGTGGTCGAGAGCATCAGCGTCAAGCTCAACGACGAAGTCGGCACTGGCGACCTGATCCTGGCGTTGAAAGTGGCGGGTGCTGCGGCCCCTGCCGCCGCCGCGCCAGCCCAGGCTGCAGCGCCTGCTCCGGCAGCCGCTGCCGCTCCTGTGGCCGCGCCTTCAGCACCGGTAGCCGACACCGTCCAGGACATCCACGTCCCGGATATCGGTTCGTCGGGCAAGGCCAAGATCATCGAAGTCCTGGTCAAGGCTGGCGACACCGTCACCGCCGACCAGTCGCTGATCACACTCGAATCCGACAAGGCGAGCATGGAAATTCCATCGCCTGCCGCCGGCGTCGTGGAAAGCGTTTCGATCAAGCTGGACGACGAAGTCGGCACCGGCGACCTGATCCTCAAGCTCAAGGTCAAGGGCGCAGCTCCCGCAGCCGCTCCTGCTCCAGCCCCTGCTGCGGCTCCCGCGGCCAAGGCTGAAAGCGCACCTGCCGCTGCGGCTCCGGCACCTGCTGCCGCACCCGCGGCGGCCCCGGCCAAGCCAGGCGCCAAGGTTCACGCAGGTCCGGCGGTTCGCCAACTGGCTCGCGAATTCGGCGTCGACCTGAGCGGCGTCAGCGCCAGCGGCCCACACGGCCGTGTGCTGAAAGAAGACGTGCAGGTCTACGTCAAGGCCATGCTGCAGAAAGCCAAGGAAGCACCGGCAGCTGCCGGCGCAACCGGTGGCGCTGGCATCCCGCCGATCCCGGTCGTGGACTTCAGCCGCTTCGGCGAGATCGAAGAAGTGCCGATGACCCGCCTGATGCAGGCTGGCGCCGCCAACCTGCACCGCAGCTGGCTGAACGTACCGCACGTGACCCAATTCGACTCGGCTGATATCACCGAGCTGGAAGCGTTCCGCGTGGCCCAGAAAGCCGTCGCCGAGAAGGCTGGCGTCAAGCTGACCGTGCTGCCATTGCTGCTCAAGTCCTGCGCACACCTGCTCAAGGAACTGCCGGACTTCAACAGCTCGCTGGCCCCTAGCGGCAAGGCGATCATCCGCAAGAAGTACGTCAACATCGGCTTCGCGGTCGACACCCCTGATGGCCTGCTGGTACCGGTGATCAAGAACGTCGATCAGAAGAGCCTGTTGCAACTGGCTGCCGAAGCCGCGGCCCTGGCTGAAAAAGCCCGGACCAAGAAACTTTCGGCCGACGACATGCAGGGCGCCTGCTTCACCATCTCCAGCCTCGGACACATTGGCGGCACCGGCTTCACGCCGATCGTCAACGCGCCGGAAGTGGCGATCCTCGGTGTTTCCAAGGCCACCATCCAGCCTGTCTGGGACGGTAAAGCCTTCCAGCCGAAGCTGATGCTGCCCCTGTCGCTCTCCTACGATCACCGTGTGATCAACGGCGCCGCTGCGGCACGCTTCACCAAGCGCCTGAGCGACCTGCTGGCCGACATCCGCACCATCCTGCTGTAAGCCAATCGGCTCTCCTGTCACGGGAGAGCCGATACGCACTGTTTTCCGAGCGCCACGCTCGTACCTCAACCCCGCCAATTTGGCGGGGCTTTTTTTGCCTGCACATCGGCGCAGCAGCCAGGCCAGAGCCCGGCGCCAAACGGCACGCGATAAGTGTGCAGAAATCCTGAGCGCTGCCGATAGATTCTTATAGCACTTAGCCTTCATCTCTCTTGTCAGTAAGTGCCGCATGATGCAACCTTGCCGCAGACAACAGTGAAGAGGGCGCGAGCCCAGCGCGATCAGCATTTTCGAAGCGAGTTCCTCAATGAAAAGCCAACCCGATGCCGCCAGCCGTATGGTGGCCGAGGTAGTGACGCAGTTGCCCGTGCCTTCCAGGCTCGGCATGCTGCGTTTCGAACGGCTGAACGAAGCTAGCTGGGCGCTGCTGTTTCTCGACCCCAATTGCGAACGCCAATTCGGCCTGCCGGCGGTCGAGCTATGTGCTCTGGTCGGCGCCCCTTACGCCAGCCTGATGGAGCCTGAAGCGCGCTATCAGTTGCATGACGCCATCCAGCAGCAACTGACCCACAGCCCGCACTATCTGGTGCGCTACACCCTGCATACAGCCGAAGGCCCGTTGAGCCTGCTGGAGCTGGGCGAAGCCTACAAACAGCACAATCGCCACCTGTTGCGCGGCTACCTGCTGGTGGTCGACGGCCTGTTCAGCGACGCCCCCACACTGCCCACCCAGGACCTGGAGACCCAGAACAGCCGCCTGCAGATCGCCCTGGAACTCAACCAGCGCGCCCAGCAGGAACAGCTGCAGCACCTGGACCGGGTACGCGCCCAGCAGGACCTGATCCTGCTCCTGACGCGCCAGCGCTACAGCTCCGGCAACTCGTTGAAGGAAGCCGCCGAGCTGATCACCCGCTGCGCCTGCGACATCTACGAGATCGACTGCGCGAGCATCTGGAACCTCGAAGACCAGCTGTTGAAGCCGATCGCCGCGTACACCCGCGCAACTCAGGAATACCGGATCCCCGAGGTCATCGACGCCAGTGGTTTTCCGGATTACCTGGAGGCCCTGCACAGCTGCCGCGCCATCGATGCGCACAACGCCATGCGCGATCCGCGCACCCGAGAGATGGCAGAAAGCCTTAGGCCCCGCGACGTGAATGCGATGCTCGACGCGAGCATCCGCATCGACGGCCAGGTGGTCGGCGTGCTGTGCCTGGAACAGACCGGCGTGACCCGGGCCTGGCAGTCCGACGAGATCGCCTTTGCCGGCGAGCTGGCCGATCAGTTCGCCCAGGTCATCAACAATCACAACCGCCGCACCGCCACCAGCGCCCTGCACCTGTTCCAGCGTGCCGTGGAGCAAAGCGCCAACGCGTTTTTGCTGGTCAATTGCGATGGCGTGGTGGAGTACGTCAACCCCAGTTTCACTGCGATCACCCAGTACAGCACCGAGGAAGTCCACGGTCATCGGCTGTCGGAACTGCCGGCCCTGGAAAACCTCAGCGAGCTGCTGTTCGACGCGCCGTCCAGCCTGGCCCAGAGCAACAGCTGGCAAGGCGAGTTCAAGAGCCGCCGCAAGAACCTGGAGCCCTACTGGGGCCAGTTGTCGATCTCCAAGGTCTATGGCGACAACCGCGAGCTGACGCACTACATCGGCATCTATGAAGACATCACCCAGGCCAAGCTGGCCCAGCAGCGCATCGAGCGCCTGGCCTACACCGACAACCTGACCAACCTGGGCAACCGTCCTGCCTTTATCCGCAACCTTGACGAACGTTTCGCCCGCGACAGCAACACCCCCATCAGCCTGCTGCTGGTGGACATCGACAACTTCAAGCGGATCAACGACAGCCTCGGCCACCAGACCGGCGACAAATTGCTGATCAGCCTGGCCCGCCGCCTGCGCAACAGCCTGAGCCCGAGCGGCAGCCTGGCGCGCTTCGCCAGCAACGAGTTCGCGGTGCTGCTGGATGACACCAGCCTGGAGGCCGGCCAGCTGATTGCCAGCCAGTTGCTGACGACCCTGGACAAGCCGATGTTCGTCGACAACCAGCTGATCAGCGTCACCGGTTCCGTGGGCCTGGCCTGCGCGCCGCTGCACGGGCGCGACCCGCAAACCCTGATGCGCAACGCGGGCCTGGCTCTGCACAAGGCCAAGGCCAACGGCAAGCACCAGGTGCAGGTATTCACCGAAGCACTGAACGCCGAGGCCAGCTACAAGCTGTTCGTGGAAAACAACCTGCGCCGCGCCCTGACCCAGAACGAACTCGACGTGTTCTACCAACCCAAGCTCTGCCTGCGCAGCGGCCGGTTGCTGGGGATGGAAGCCCTGCTGCGCTGGAACCACCCGGAAAAGGGCATGATCCGCCCGGACCAGTTCATCAGCGTGGCTGAAGAGACCGGCCTGATCATCCCCATCGGCAAGTGGATCGCGCGCCAGGCCTGCCGCATGAGCAAGCAACTGACCGCAGCGGGCCTGGGCAACCTGCAGGTGGCGATCAACCTGTCACCCAAGCAGTTTTCCGACCCGGACCTGGTGGCCTCGATCGCCAGCATCCTCAAGGAGGAGCAGCTACCCTCCTCGCTGCTGGAGCTGGAACTGACGGAAGGCTTGCTGCTGGAAGCAACGGAAGACACCCACCAGCAACTGGATCAGTTGAAAAAGCTCGGCCTGACCCTGGCCATGGACGACTTCGGCACCGGCTATTCGTCCCTGAGCTACCTGAAGAAATTCCCGATCGACATCATCAAGATCGATCGCAGCTTTATCCACGAAATTCCCGACAATCAGGACGATATGGAGATCACTTCAGCGGTGATCGCCATGGCCCACAACCTGAAACTCAAGGTGGTGGCCGAAGGCATCGAGACTGCCGAGCAACTGGCCTTCCTGCGCCGCCACCGTTGCGACGTCGGCCAGGGCTACCTGTTCGACCGCCCGATCCCCGGCTCCGAGCTGATCGACAAGCTCAAACGCTACCCGCGCGGCCCAATCGCCTGACAGCGCTGTAACACTCGGGCAAACTGCGTGTCTATTCTGTAACTGACTCCCCAACCTGACTGAGAGGACTGAATCATGGTTCTGCGCTCGGAAATCCTGGTGAACAAAAACGTGCTACCGACTAAAGAACAAGCTCTACCTGGCCGCGAAACCCCGATGAACCTGCCCGAAACCCATTTCGTCAATGGCAACCCGCTGCTGGGCCCATTCCTCGACGATGTGGGCTTCGCGATCTTTGGCCTGGGTTGTTTCTGGGGCGCGGAACGCCGCTTCTGGCAGCACGACGGCGTGGTCAGCACGGTGGTCGGCTATGCCGGCGGCCTGACGCCCAATCCGACCTATGAAGAAGTCTGCTCGGGCCTGACCGGCCACAGCGAAGTGGTGCTGGTGGTCTACGACCAGGCCAAGACCCGCTACGAAGACCTGCTGAAAATGTTCTGGGAACTGCACAACCCGACCCAGGGCATGCGCCAGGGCAATGACATCGGCAGCCAGTATCGCTCGGTGATCTATGCCACCACGCCAGAGCAGTTGGCGGCGGCAAAAGCCAGTGCACAGGCCTATCAGGAAGAACTGACCAAGGCCGGCCTGGGCACCATCACCACTGAAATCGAAGAAGCCCCGACCGTCTACTTTGCCGAGGCCTACCACCAGCAATACCTGGCGAAAAATCCCGCCGGCTACTGCGGCATCGGTGGGACCGGGGTCACTTGCCCCATTTAGAGCAGCCACAAGCGGCAAGTTAAGAGCAGCGACAAGCGGCTCAGTCCTGGCTTGCCGCTTGCCGCTGTTACTCCTCTATCAGCCAGTCCATCTGCCAGCCGCCCTGGGTCTGGCCGAGCTTTTTCGACAGCCACGGCAGCAGTTCCCGCAGCTCTTCCTCCAGGCCCCACGGCGGGTTGGCGATGGCCAGGCCGGAACCGTTGAGGCTGTTGGGGGTGTCCAGCGGGTGCACCAGCAACTCCACGCGCAACAGCTTGGGGGCTCCGGTGCCGGCCAGGTCCTGGTAGAAGCGGCGCAACATGCGCTGATCCTTGACCGGGTACCAGATGGCCGCCACGGTCTGGCGCATGCGGCCGATGGCTTCCTTGAGCGACGCCGCGCACCGCTGCATTTCGTCCAATTGCTCGAAGGGCGGATCGATCAGCATCAACGCGCGCTTCTCGGCCACCGGCAGCAGGGCCCGCGCCACGTGCCAGCCTTCGCCCAGGTGCACCGCCACCCGGCGATCACCTTTCATGTTGTCCTTGAGCAACTGCCCGTCTTCGGGGTGTTTCTCGTTGAGCAGCACCCGGTCCTGGGGACGGGTCAGGCGCCGCGCCAGCTCCGGCGAGCCCGGGTAATAGCGCAATTGGCCATCCGGGTTCATCTTGCGCAGCAGGTCCATGTAATCGGCGGTCAGCGGCGGCAGATCCTGCTCGCCCCACAACCGGGCAATGCCCTCCAGGTACTCGCCGGTGCGCGACGCCTGGTCGCCCTGAAGGTCATACAGACCAATGCCGGCGTGGCTGTCGAGGTAAGCGAATGGCTGCTCCTTGCGCGACATCAGGGCGATGAGGCGGGTCAGGGTCAGGTGTTTGAAGACGTCGGCGTGGTTGCCGGCGTGGAAGGCGTGACGATAGTTCATGGTTGCTCCTGCGCAGGGGGCGAAGTTTACCTTGTACACGCGCCGTCGTCAGGTCACGCCGCGCAGCCCCTGGCTTATGCCGCAAACCGGGGCCGGCGTGAGAAAAAATTCTAATGCCAGTTCGACCTGTGCGCTGCGAAGGCATTACATTCAGGCCCTACAAAAAAACCAATGCAAGCCAAGGAGGTCGAGCCACTTATGAAAGACGCAACGATTGCGCTGCACCATGGATTCAAATCAGACCCGACGACCAAGGCCGTGGCCGTGCCGATCTACCAGAACGTCGCCTTCGAGTTCGATAACGCGCAGCATGGCGCGGACCTGTTCAATCTCGATGTGCCGGGCAATATCTACACCCGCATCATGAACCCCACCAACGATGTGCTGGAGCAGCGCATGGCAGCCCTGGAAGGCGGGATTGCCGGGTTGGCAGTGGCCGCGGGCAGTGCGGCGATCCACTACGCGATCCAGACCCTGACCCAGGCCGGTGACAATATTGTCTCCACCCCGCAGCTGTACGGCGGCACCTACACCCTGTTCGCCCACCTGCTGCCCAGCTTCGGCGTCGAGGTGCGGTTTGCCCGGGATGATTCGGCCGAGGCGATTGCCGAGCTGATCGACGACAAGACCAAGCTGGTGTACTGCGAAAGCATCGGCAACCCGGCCGGCAACATCGTCGACCTCGAAGGCCTGGCCCAGGCCGCTCACGCCCGTGGCGTGCCGCTGATGGTGGACAACACCGTGGCCACGCCGATCCTGTGCAAGCCGATCCAGTTCGGCGCCGATATCGTGGTGCACTCGGTGACCAAGTACGTGGGCGGCCACGGCAACTCCCTGGGTGGGGTGATTGTCGACAGCGGCACCTTCCCGTGGGCCGACCACCCGCAAAAATTCGCCAGCCTCAACACCCCGGAGCCGGCCTACCACGGTGTGGTCTACACCGAGAAGTTCGGCCCGGCGGCCTTTATCGCCCGCGCTCGTACCGTGCCACTGCGCAACACCGGCGCAGCCCTGGCGCCGATGAACGCGTTCCTGCTGCTGCAAGGCCTGGAGACCCTGGCCCTGCGCATGGAACGCCACACCGAGAACGCGCTCAAGGTCGCGCAGTTCCTGCAGCAGCATGCCCAGGTGGCCTGGGTCAGCTACGCCGGGCTGCCTGACCACCCGCACCACGAGTTGGCGCAGAAATACATGAAGGGCAAACCGTCGGCGATTCTCTCGTTCGGCCTCAAGGGCGGCTATGAAGCCGGCGTGCGTTTCTACGACGCGCTGCAGATCTTCAAGCGCCTGGTGAACATCGGCGACGCCAAGTCCCTGGCCTGTCACCCGGCCTCCACCACCCATCGCCAGATGAATGAGCAGGAGCAGGCCAAAGCCGGGGTCAAACCGGAAATGATCCGCCTCTCGGTGGGCATCGAAGCCATCGAAGACATCCTTGCCGACCTCGACCAGGCCCTGAGCCTGGCCTAAAAAAACGGCCCGCAACCAGAAGGTGGCGGGCCGTTTCTTATCCGAGGGCAACGAGCCTTGGCTCGTGGCCGTCAGCGATTGAGCTTGAAGTCTTTTTCCGCAGCGTCAAAGCGTTGCAGCATGCCCGCCGTAGGGCGGCCTTTGCTGCTGACCAGGAGGATCGCCAGGCTGGCGAAGATAAAGCCCGGGATGATTTCGTACAGGCCCATGGTGTCGAAGTGTTTCCACAGAATCACAGTGGCCGCACCGACAATGATCCCCGCCAACGCGCCGTCACGGGTCATGCCTTTCCACAGCACCGAGATCAGCACCACAGGACCGAAGGCAGCGCCGAAGCCGGCCCAGGCGTAGCTGACCAGGCCCAGTACGCGGTTTTCCGGGTTGGCGGCCATGAGGATGGCAACCAGGGCCACCAGCAGCACCATGGCCCGACCGACCCACACCAGCTCGACCTGGGAAGCGTTTTTACGCAGGAAAGCCTTGTAGAAGTCTTCGGTCAAGGCACTGGAGCACACCAGCAACTGGCAACTCAGGGTGCTCATGACCGCCGCCAGGATGGCCGACAGCAGGACACCGGCAATCCACGGATTGAACAGCAGCTTGGCCAGCTCGATGAACACACGCTCGTGGTTCTCGGTCACAGGGCCGGCCACTTCCGGGTGCGCCGAGAAGTAGGCGATGCCGAAGAAGCCCACCGCCACAGTGCCGCCCAGGCACAGGATCATCCAGGTCATGGAGATGCGACGGGCCTTGGCGATCGATTTCACCGAATCCGCGGCCATGAAGCGCGCCAGGATGTGCGGCTGGCCGAAGTAACCCAGGCCCCAGCCCAGCAGCGAGATCACGCCGACGAAGGTGGTGTTTTTCAGCATGTCGAAGTTGCTTGGGTCCTGGGCCTCGATGGCCAGGAAGGTGGTGTCGACGCCACCGGTGGCCAGCAGCACGATGATCGGCGTCAGCAACAGGGCGAAGATCATCAGCGTGGCTTGTACGGTGTCGGTCCAGCTCACCGCCAGGAAACCGCCGACGAAGGTGTAGGCGATGGTCGCGGCAGCGCCGGCCCACAGCGCGGTCTCGTAGGACATGCCGAAGGTGCTTTCGAACAGACGGGCGCCGGCCACGATGCCCGAAGCGCAGTAGATGGTGAAGAACACCAGGATCACGACCGCGGAAATGATCCGCAGCAGACCGCTTTTATCCTCGAAACGGCTGGAGAAATAATCCGGCAGGGTCAAGGCATCGCCGTTGTGCTCGGTCTGCACCCGCAGGCGACCGGCCACGAACAGCCAGTTCAGGTAGGCGCCGATGATCAGGCCGATGGCGATCCAGCTTTCCGACAGGCCCGACATATAGATGGCACCTGGCAAGCCCATCAACAACCAGCCGCTCATGTCCGAGGCACCGGCGGAAAGCGCGGTTACCACGCTGCCCAGGCTGCGGCCGCCCAGAATGTAGTCGGAAAGGTTATTGGTAGAGCGATAGGCCATGAAGCCGATCAGCACCATTGCTGCGATGTAGATCACGAAGGTGATCAAGGTTGGATTGCTTGCACTCATTGAGTTACGCCCTGGCTTTGTTTTTATGGTGCTGCGGTCATTCTTCACCGCCAAACGTGTACGTCTGACAGACGATGGGGTGTTCCGCGCATTTATGACCGATGTTTCCCCAGGAAAGCCATCAGCCGGTGAACCGCCCTCGTGAGACGGTTGCACCTTGGGCGCGAATCCTATTCAACAACCCAAATAGGGTGCAACCAGTTTCTTGAGAATTAGTTGCACCTAGTCGTTTTAATCCGTAATAACCCATTTCTTGCTCCCTTTTGGAGCAAAAAGCCTGATTTTCAGAATGAAAAGCACCAACTGCGATCACACCCAAGCAACTGGAATTTTTTTCCTGATGAGCTGCGTATTTGTCCGACAAAAAAAGGGTTGCACCCGGTTGCACCTCTTTCGGCGCCCGGCTAATCTTGCGCCCAGCTGATGCCACGCAGTCGTGGCAAACATGAGGATAAAAATATGGCTACCACCACCCTTGGGGTCAAACTCGATGACCCGACCCGCGAGCGCCTGAAGGCGGCCGCGACCTCGATTGATCGCACACCGCACTGGCTGATCAAGCAGGCAATTTTCAATTACCTGGAAAAACTCGAGGGTGGTGCAACCCTGACTGAGCTCAGCGGTTCGATCCGCACCGACGGCGACGAAGCCGGCGAGGTGCAACTCGACCACGCGCACCAGTGCTTCCTCGAGTTCGCCGAAAGCATCCTCCCGCAGTCGGTGCTGCGTGCATCGATCACCGCCGCCTACCGCCGTCCGGAACCGGAAGTGGTGCCGATGCTGATCGAGCAGGCCCGCCTGCCGGCGGCCATGGCCGAAGCCACCAACAAGCTGGCGTCGTCGATTGCGGAAAAACTGCGCAACCAGAAGAGCGCCGGCGGCCGTGCCGGTATCGTTCAGGGCCTGCTGCAGGAGTTCTCCCTGTCGTCCCAGGAGGGCGTGGCCCTGATGTGCCTGGCCGAAGCGCTGCTGCGCATTCCCGACAAGGGCACTCGTGACGCGCTGATCCGCGACAAGATCAGCACCGGCAACTGGCAGCCGCACCTGGGCAACAGCCCGTCGCTGTTCGTCAACGCGGCCACCTGGGGCCTGCTGCTGACCGGCAAACTGGTGGCCACCCACAACGAAGCCGGCCTGACATCGTCCCTGAGCCGCATCATCGGCAAGAGCGGCGAGCCGATGATCCGCAAGGGCGTCGACATGGCCATGCGCCTGATGGGCGAACAGTTCGTCACCGGCGAAACCATCGCCGAAGCCCTGGCCAACGCCAGCAAGTTCGAAGCCAAGGGCTTCCGCTACTCCTACGACATGCTCGGTGAAGCGGCACTCACCGAACACGATGCACAGAAGTACCTCGCCTCCTATGAGCAGGCCATCCACTCGATCGGCAAGGCTTCCCACGGTCGCGGCATTTATGAAGGCCCGGGCATCTCGATCAAGCTCTCGGCCCTGCACCCGCGTTACAGCCGCGCCCAGTACGAGCGCGTGATGGACGAGCTGTACCCGCGTCTGCTGTCGCTGACCCTCTTGGCCAAGCAATACGACATCGGCCTGAACATCGACGCCGAAGAAGCCGACCGCCTGGAGCTGTCCCTGGACCTGCTGGAGCGCCTGTGCTTCGAGCCGCAGCTGACCGGCTGGAACGGTATCGGCTTTGTGATCCAGGCCTATCAGAAACGCTGCCCGTACGTGATCGACTACGTGATCGACCTCGCGCGCCGCAGCCGCCATCGCCTGATGATCCGCCTGGTAAAAGGCGCGTACTGGGACAGCGAAATCAAGCGCGCCCAGGTCGAAGGCCTGGAGGGCTACCCGGTCTACACCCGCAAGGTCTACACCGACGTTTCCTATATCGCCTGCGCACGCAAGCTGCTGTCGGTGCCGGAAGTCATCTACCCGCAGTTCGCGACCCACAACGCCCACACCCTGTCGGCCATCTACCACATCGCCGGGCAGAACTATTACCCGGGCCAGTACGAGTTCCAGTGCCTGCACGGCATGGGCGAACCCCTGTACGAGCAAGTGGTGGGCAAGGTTGCCGAAGGCAAGTTGAACCGACCGTGCCGCGTGTACGCACCGGTGGGCACCCATGAAACCCTGCTGGCCTACCTGGTCCGTCGCCTGCTGGAAAACGGCGCCAACACCTCGTTCGTCAACCGAATTGCCGACCAGTCGATTTCGATCCAGGAGCTGGTGGCCGATCCAGTGGCCAGCATCGAGCAAATGGCGACGCTGGAAGGCGGCTTCGGCCTGCCGCACCCGCGTATTCCATTGCCGCGTGATCTGTACGGCAGCGAGCGCGCCAACTCGGCGGGCATCGACCTGGCCAACGAACACCGCCTGGCATCGCTGTCCTGCGCCCTGCTGGCCACTGCTCACAACAACTGGAAAGCCGCGCCGATGCTGGGCTGCGCGTCCAGCACCGAAGCGCCTGCCCCCGTGCTCAACCCGTCGGATCTGCGCGACGTGGTCGGCCATGTCCAGGAAGCCACGGTCGAAGACGTCGACAATGCTCTCCAGTGCGCGATCAACGCCGGCCCGATCTGGCAGGCGACCCCGCCCGCCGAACGCGCCGCGATCCTGGAACGCGCCGCCGACCTGATGGAAGGCGAGATCCAGCCGCTGATGGGCCTGCTGGCCCGCGAAGCCGGCAAGACCTTCGCCAACGCCATCGCCGAAGTGCGTGAAGCCGTGGACTTCCTGCGCTACTACGCGGTACAGGCTCGCAACGACTTCACCAACGATGCCCACCGCCCATTGGGCCCGGTGGTTTGCATCAGCCCGTGGAACTTCCCGCTGGCCATCTTCAGTGGCCAGGTCGCCGCAGCGCTGGCTGCCGGCAACCCGGTACTGGCCAAGCCTGCCGAGCAAACCCCGCTGGTGGCGGCACAAGCCGTGCGCATTCTGCTCGAAGCCGGGATTCCCGAAGGCGTGCTGCAACTGCTGCCGGGCCGCGGCGAAACCGTCGGCGCCCGCCTGGTTGGCGATGATCGGGTCAAAGGCGTGATGTTCACTGGCTCCACCGAAGTGGCGCGGCTGCTGCAACGCAACGTCGCCGGGCGCCTGGACAACCAGGGCCGGCCGATTCCGCTGATCGCCGAAACCGGCGGCCAGAACGCGATGATCGTCGACTCCTCGGCGCTGACCGAACAAGTGGTCATCGACGTGGTGTCCTCGGCCTTCGACAGCGCCGGCCAGCGTTGCTCGGCCCTGCGCGTACTGTGCCTGCAGGAAGATTCGGCAGACCGCGTGATCGAAATGCTCAAGGGCGCCATGGCTGAATGCCGTCTGGGCAACCCGGAGCGCCTGTCGGTGGACATCGGCCCGGTGATCGACGCCGAAGCCAAGGCCGGCATCGAGAAACATATCCAGGCCATGCGCGACAAAGGTCGCAACGTGTACCAGGTGGCGATTGCCGACGGCGAAGAAATCAAGCGCGGCACCTTCGTCATGCCGACCCTGATCGAACTGGAAAGCTTCGACGAGCTGCAACGGGAGATCTTCGGTCCGGTGCTGCACGTGGTGCGCTACAAGCGCAAAGAGATCGACCAGTTGATCGCCCAGATCAACGCCTCGGGCTACGGCCTGACCCTGGGCGTGCACACCCGCATCGACGAAACCATCGCCAAGGTGATCGACAACGTCCATGCCGGTAACGTCTACGTCAACCGCAACATCGTTGGCGCCGTGGTCGGTGTGCAACCGTTCGGCGGCGAAGGCCTGTCGGGCACTGGCCCGAAAGCCGGTGGCCCGCTGTACCTGTACCGCCTGCTGTCGACCCGCCCAGTGGACGCCATCGAGCAGTCGTTCGCTCGTGGCGACGCCCTGAATGCACCGGATGTGCGCCTGCGCGACGCCATGAGCAAACCGCTGGGCGCCCTGCAAGCCTGGGCCGAAAGCAATAAGTTGGCGGAACTGGGCGCGCTCTGCGTGCAGTTTGCGGCGCAATCGCAAAGTGGCGTCACCCGGACCCTGGCCGGCCCGACCGGTGAGCGCAACAGCTACGCGATCCTGCCCCGCGAACACGTGCTGTGCCTGGCCCAGGACGAAGGCGACCTGCTGACGCAACTGGCCGCGGTACTGGCCGTAGGCGGCAGCGCGGTATGGCCGGAAGGTGAACCGGGCAAGGCGCTGTATGCGCGCCTGCCGAAGGACGTCCAGGCCCGCATCCAGCGCGTCGCCGACTGGACCAAGGACGAGGTGGCGATCGATGCCGTGCTGCATCATGGCGACTCCGACCAGTTGCGTGCGGTGTGCGAGCAAGTGGCCAAGCGTGCCGGTGACATCGTCGGCGTGCACGGCCTGTCCCAGGGCGAAACCGGGGTGGCCCTGGAACGCCTGGTGATCGAGCGCGCACTGAGCGTCAACACTGCTGCGGCGGGCGGTAACGCCAGCCTCATGACCATCGGGTAAGAGCAGCGGCAAGCCTCTAGCGGCAAGGAAAAGCAGTCCAGTTCGGGCTGCTTTTTTCTTGCCGCTAGAAGCTTGCAACTTGTCGCTGTTACTTGCTGCTTGTGCCGCCCCATCACCCCCATCTATCTTCCTTCCCCCTTTTTATAAGCCTTCCTACACTCGCGGCATACTTTTCTACAGGTAGGCCGCCATGTCCGAGACGCTGCTCAGTTCCCGCAATCTGGCTTTCGAGCTGTATGAAGTCCTCGATGCCGAGGGCCTGACCCAGCGCGAGCGGTTTGCCGAACACAATCGCGAAACGTTCGATGCCGCCATCGGCACCGCCCGCAGCATTGCCGAGAAGTTCTTCGCCCCGCACAACCGCAAGGGTGACGAGAACGAACCGCGCTATGAGAACGGCGCCGCGATTCTGATTCCCGACGTCAAACCCGCCGTCGATGCCTTCCTCGAGGCCGGCTTTCTCAATGCTGCCCGCAGTTTCGAGGCTGGCGGCATGCAGTTGCCAACCTTGCTGTCCCAGGCCTGCTTTGCGCATTTCCAGGCGGCCAACGCGGCCTCGACTTCTTATCCGTTCCTGACCATGGGTGCGGCCAACCTGATCGAGAGCTTCGGCACCGAGGAGCAGAAGCAACGCTTCCTGCAACCGATGATCGACGGTCGTTTCTTCGGCACCATGGCCCTCACCGAACCCCACGCCGGCTCTTCGCTGTCGGATATCCGCACTCGCGCCGAACCGGCGGCCGATGGCAGCTACCGGCTCAAGGGCAACAAGATCTTTATCTCCGGCGGCGATCACCCGCTGTCGGAAAACATCGTGCACATGGTCCTGGCCAAGCTGCCGGATGCACCGGCCGGAGTGAAGGGCATTTCGCTGTTTATCGTGCCCAAGTTCCTGGTCAACGATGACGGCAGCCTCGGTCCGCGCAACGACGTGCTGCTGGCCGGGCTGTTCCACAAGATGGGCTGGCGCGGCACCACCTCCACCGCACTGAACTTCGGCGACAACGGCGCCTGCGTCGGCTACCTGGTGGGCAAGCCGCACCAGGGCCTGAGCTATATGTTCCAGATGATGAACGAGGCACGGATCGGCGTCGGCATGGGCGCGGTGATGCTCGGCTATGCCGGTTACCTGTACTCCCTGGAGTACGCCCGCGAACGGCCACAGGGCCGCCTGCCGGACAGCAAGGACCCGAACACCGCACCGGTGTCGATCATCCAGCACGCCGACGTCAAGCGCATGCTGCTGACCCAGAAGGCCTATGTGGAAGGCGCGTTCGACCTTGGCCTGTACGCCGCGCGGCTGTTCGATGACACCACCACCCTGGGCAGCGAGGCCGAGCGCAGGCAGGCCCACGAACTGCTGGACCTGCTGACCCCGATCGTCAAATCCTGGCCCTCGGAGTTTTGCCTCAAGGCCAATGAGCTGGCGATCCAGATCCTCGGCGGCCACGGCTACACCCGCGAATACCCGGTGGAGCAGTACTACCGCGACAATCGCCTGAACCCGATCCACGAAGGCACCCACGGCATCCAGTCCCTCGACCTGCTGGGGCGCAAGCTGGCGCAGAACGGCGGCGCCGGCCTGAAGCAACTGATCCGCCTGATCGCCCAGACCACAGAACGGGCCCAGGCCCATGAATCACTCACACGCCTGCGCCAGCCCCTGGAGCAACTGGTGGCACGCCTGCAAAGCGTGACCCTGGGCCTGCTCGGCGACCTGGCCCAGGGCCGGGTCAACAGCAGCCTGGCCAACTCGGCGCTGTACCTCAAAGCTTTCGGCCACACGGTGATTGGCTGGCGCTGGCTGGAACAGGCGATCCACGCTGAACAAGGGCTGGCCAGGGGCAACCCGGCGGACAGCGATTTCTACCAGGGCAAATTACAGGCGGCGCGGTACTTCCTGACCTGGGAAGTACCGAGTTGCCATCATGAACTGGCCCTGCTCGAAGCCCGGGACGACACCTGCCTGACCATGCAGGACGCCTGGTTCTGAGGCACGGGTTCTGAGGCGCGGGGCCTGACGCACTCGATCAACCCAGTTTGAACCCGCCCACCTGCCGCGCCAGGTCATCCGCCAGGCGCTGCAGGGTCTGGCAGTCCTCGCGGCAGGCCTGCACTTCACTGGCCGTGGCCCGCGCCAGGTCGGAGATGCCCTGGACATTGCGATTGATTTCCTCGGTCACCGCCGACTGCTCCTCGGTGGCCGTCGCCACCTGATGGTTCATGTCGCTGATGCGCTCGACCTGGCCGGTAATCGCGGTCAGGGAAGCCCCGGTGCGCTGGCTCGACTCGACCCCGGTGCCGGTGGCCGCCTGCCCGGAATGCATGGAAGACACAGCGTTCTCCGCGCCCTGCTTGAGGCGCTGGATCATGTGCTGGATCTCATCAGTGGAGGCTTGGGTCCGCTGCGCCAGGGTTCGCACTTCATCGGCCACCACCGCGAAACCACGGCCCATGTCACCGGCCCGCGCCGCTTCGATGGCGGCGTTCAAGGCCAACAGGTTGGTCTGTTCGGAAATACTGCGAATCACCGCCAGCACCTGATCGATGGAAGCCACCTGGGTCGCCAGTTCGCTCACCGCCTCGGCGGCAATCCCCACCTCATCGGACAGGCTCTGGATATGCCGGATCGATCCCCCCACCACGTCACGGGCCTGCAACGCCTCGTCCCGTGCCGACTGCGAGGCGAGCGCGGCGTTGCCGGCGTTCTGCGCGATGTCCTGCACCGTCAGGCCCATTTCGTGGACGGCGGTGGCCACCATGTCGGTCATTTCCTGCTGGCGGCCGGAACGCCCGGCGGTGTTGTCCACCACCTGCGCCACCTGGCCCACGGCCGCACGCAGGCGCTCGCTGGTGGCCAGGACTTCGCCGATCATGTCGCGCTGGCTTTGCAGAAAACGATTGAAGCCCCGGGCCAGATCACCCAGCTCATCGGCACGACTGGCATCCAGGCGATGGGTCAAATCGCCACCACCGCTACCAATCGCTACCAGCGCCGCTGTTACCTGGCGGATCGGGCGCACCAGCCCACGCGCCAGCAGCACCACCAATAACAGGCAGGCCAGGGCCACGGCCAAACCGATGCCGCTGGTCAGCCACAGGGCCTGCCGAGCCTCGGCGTAGATCTGCGCCCTGGGCACTTCGGCCACCAGGGTCCAGCCCAGGTCGCGCAGGGGCAGGCTGAAGGCCAGGTAGTCCTCGCCGTCGCGGATGAAGGCGCTGCTGGACAGGCCTTGATGGCCCATCACCGCCTTGGCCGCGTCGTCGCCGATCTGCTGCGCCAGCTGGCGCTTGCCGCTGAATCGGGCCTCGGGGTGGACCTGGATCAGGCCATCGTCTCGCACCAGCAATACCTTGCCGCGCTCGCCAAAACTGAAGTTGTGAATCAGCTCCGACAGCTCGCGCATGCTCAGGCCCAGCCCGGCCACGCCCACCACCTTGCCGGCCTGGCGCACCTTGAGGTCGATGAACAGCGCCAGCTCGCCGGTGCTGGTGTCGTTATCGATATTGAGCAGGCGCGGCGAATCGCCGTCGATGAAGGAGTAGAACCAGGAGTCGGCGGGATTGGACCGGCTGAGGGTCCGGTCCAGGCCTTTTTCGTTGTAGTAGTGGTGGCTGGCGGTGCCCGCGATCAGGGCGGTGAAGGCCTGGTGCTCGGCGCGGATACCTTCCAGGTAGCTGACGAAGCTGTCCGATTGAGCGACGTTTTCGCCCCCCGCCAGCCAATCACGCACCATTGTGTTGCCGGCGATGTCCTTCGCCGCCGTCAGCGGCTGTACCAGAATCCGTTCGATATCGTTGCGCATCGCTTCGATGCTCGACGGCAGTGCCTGCTCCAGCAGATAGCTCTGGGCCAGGCGGTTGACCACCAGGGTGTAGAGGCCAACCACGATCAGAACACTGACCAGCAGGGCAGTACCCATGCCCAGGATCAGTTGCCATTGAATACTGCGTCGCCAGAACTGCATGGAGCACCCCCAAAGAATAAGAGGCTGAAACACTGCAACAGCCGTGCCGATTGTATACAACTCAATCGACAATCTATTCTTTGGTTGTACTCAAACCCTTCAACCCTGGTTGATGGTCTTGGCGATGACTTCAACCGTGGCGCTGACTTGCTCTTGGTAACGGTTGAGTTCCTGCTGGTGGCGCTTTTGCATCTCGATCTGCTGCGAACACAGATTCATCGCTGCCAGCACCAACAACCGGTCGCCAATCAACGATGGGTATTTCTTCTTGGTGTCGGCCAACGCGGCTTTCAACATCAATGCAGCGTCCAGCAGGGTCTGCTCTTCCCCGGCCGGCGCCTTGATCGAATAGGTTTCACCGAGAATCGAGACGACTTTTACCCCTTCGGCGCCGTGCATCATGCGCTAACGGGACCAGCGCTGACGCGCTCGACCAGGGCCTGGATACGGGCGGCGGTCGCGCCTTGTTTCTCTTCCTGCTCCATCAGGCTCAGTTGCAGGCTTTCGTTTTCATCCTTGGCCTGAGCCAGTTCGCTCTTCAGGGTTTCGTTCGTGCCGAGCAGTTCCTGGTTCTGTTGCACCAGGTCGCTGACCAGCTGTTCCAATTGGCTTAGGGATGCTTCCAACATTATGATTTTCCGAGCATTTTCAAAGGGCGCGTACGATAAAGAAAAGTCACCACGGATGCCAGGGCTATCCGGCGCAACGCCTTGATAAACCTGGCTGCTGACCTCACAGATGAGTCCTAAAGACTGCCTCGGGCCCATGTGGTTCCTGACGCCTCGTCGCCTGCTCGGATTTTTCTGAAAATCCCAAGGGTCGTCGGCGTTGGTACCAACCTCGGGAAAGGGCCGGCCAGGCACCCGCGCAAGGGGAAAAACCACCCGGTGTGCACCTGGCACTCTTTTGCCAGCAGCGGTTGAACCCGTTTTAGCTCGCATCAGAGGGTGGCGAGCGATTGCTGAAAAAGCTTTTTGACATCACCGTATTTCAACAGGTTAGAATCGCTGGCACGCAGACTGCATGGTCAGTTTGTGCCCGCCTTTTCGCTCCTGGAGTACTGCCTTTGAATGCGACGACCATCAACAGCCTGTTCTTGATCGGCGCGTTGCTGGTAGGTGCGAGCATTTTAGTCAGTTCACTTTCGTCCCGCCTGGGCATCCCGATCCTGGTGATCATCCTGGCCGTGGGCATGGCTGCCGGCGTCGATGGCGGCGGGATCATTTTCGACAATTACCCAACCGCGTACCTGGTGGGCAACCTGGCCCTGGCCGTGATCCTGCTCGACGGTGGCCTGCGCACCCGGGTCTCGAGCTTTCGCGTGGCGTTGTGGCCGGCGTTGTCCCTGGCCACGGTCGGGGTGCTCATTACCACCGGGCTGACCGGCATGGCCGCCGCCTGGCTATTTGACCTCAACCTGATCCAGGGCCTGTTGATCGGCGCCATCGTCGGCTCCACGGATGCCGCGGCGGTGTTTTCCCTGCTGGGCGGCAAGGGCCTGAACGAACGGGTGACCGCGAGCCTGGAGATCGAATCCGGCAGCAACGACCCGATGGCGGTGTTCCTCACCGTGACCCTGATCGACATGCTCGCCAGCGGCCAGACCGGCCTGCACTGGAGCTTGCTCGGGCACCTGCTGCGCGAGTTCGGCATCGGTGGCGTGATCGGCCTGGGCGGTGGCTGGGTAATGCTGCAAATGGTCAACCGCATCCATCTGGCCAACGGCCTGTACCCGATCCTGGTGATCAGCGGCGGCCTGCTGGTGTTCGCCCTGACCAACGCCCTGCATGGCAGTGGTTTCCTCGCGGTGTACCTGTGTGGCCTGGTGATCGGCAATCGCCCGGTGCGCAGCCGCCACGGCATCCTGCACATGCTCGACGGCATGGCCTGGCTGGCGCAGATCGGTATGTTCCTGGTACTCGGGCTGCTGGTCACCCCCCACGACCTGCTGCCCATCGCCCTGCCGGCCCTGGGCCTGGCGCTGTGGATGATCCTGTTTGCCCGGCCGCTGTCGGTGATGGTCGGCCTGCTGCCGTTCAAGGCCTTCCATGGCCGGGAAAAAGCCTTTATCTCCTGGGTCGGCCTGCGCGGCGCGGTACCGATCATTCTCGCAGTGTTCCCGCTGATGGCCGGGCTGCCCCACGCCCAGCTGTACTTCAACCTGGCGTTCTTTATCGTCCTGGTGTCGTTGCTGGTCCAGGGCACCAGCCTGCCCTGGGTCGCCAAGCTGCTGAAGGTCACGGTGCCGCCGGAGCCGGCGCCGATTTCCCGGGCCGCGCTGGAAGTCCACGTCACCAGCGAGTGGGAGCTGTTCGTTTACCGCCTGGGCGCGGAGAAATGGTGCATCGGCGCCGCCCTGCGCGAGCTGAAAATGCCCGAGGGCACGCGGATCGCGGCCCTGTTCCGCGGCCAGGAACTGCTCCATCCGTCGGGTAGTACGGTACTCGAAGCCGATGATTTGCTGTGCGTGATCGGCCATGAACACAACCTTTCAGCCCTCGGCAAACTCTTCAGCCAGGCCCCGCAACGTGGCCTGGATCTGCGCTTCTTCGGCGACTTCGTGCTGGAAGGAGATGCCCAGCTGGGCGCGGTTTCGGCGCTGTACGGGCTTAAGCTGGACGGCCTTGATAGCGACATGCCATTGAGCCGCTTCATCACCCAGAAGGTCGGTGGCGCACCGGTGGTGGGCGACCAGGTGGAGTGGAACAGCACCATCTGGACCGTTGCAGTGATGGACGGGAACAAGATCAGCAAAGTGGGCGTCAGATTCCCCGAAGGAAGTCGCCCGGGTCCCGGTCTCTTCCTCTAAACTCCAGGGCGCGTTGCGGTTTAGTATCAACCTGATACCAGCTTTGACGCACCCGACCCTTTTTCCACTTGCTTGACCGGTCTCTATGCCAACCCTGCGCACTTTTCTCGCCATTGCCCTGCTGGGCTTGTGTTTTTCCGTAAGCGCCGCCCAGGCTGCCGAACCGCCCAGCGCCGAAGCGGTCCAGCAAAGCCTGGACAAAATCGCCGACCGCAAACTGCCCGAGGCCGACCAGAAAGCCTTGCAGACGGTGCTGCAAAACACCCTGACCCAGTTGAGCAACAAGCAGGACTACGAACAGCGGCTGAACGACCTCAAGCAGCAACTGGCCAACGCGCCGCGCCAGACCACGGAAAACCAGCGTGAACTGGCTCGCCTCAAAGCCACCAAGGTGGTGCCAGTGGCGCAACGCTATGCCAGCGCGCCGGTGTCGCAGCTGGAGCAACTGCTCACCGAACGCACCACCCAGCAGAGCGACCTGCAAAAAGCCCTGGCCGATGCCAACAGCCTGACCATCACCGCGCAAACCCGTCCGGAGCGCGCCCAGGCGGAAATCAGCAGCAGCCAGACCCGCACCCAGCAGATCAACCTGACCCTCAAGTCCGGCCGTGACAACGGCAAGCTGCTCAGCGCCGACCAGCGCAACCTGTTGAATGCCGAACTGGCGGCGATCAATGCCTTGATCCCCCTGCGGCGCCAGGAGCTGGCAGGCAATAGCCAGTTGCAGGACCTGGGCAACAGCCAGCATGACCTGCTGATGGAAAAAACCGCGCGCCTGGAACAGGAAATCCAGGACCTGCAGACCCTGATCAACCAGAAGCGCCTGGCCCAGTCGCAGCAGACCGTCACCCAGCAGTCCATCGAAGCGCAAAAGGCCGGCAGCAGCAGCCTGCTGGCCAGCGAAAGCGCGGCCAACCTCAAGCTCTCCGACTACCTGCTCAAAAGCACCGACCGTCTCAACGAACTGACCCAGCAGAACCTGGAAACCAAGCAGCAACTGGACAGCGTGACCCAGAGCGATGCAGCCCTGGACGAGCAGATCAGCGTGCTCAAGGGCAGCCTGCTGCTGTCGAAGATCCTCTATAAGCAGAAACAGGCCCTGCCGCGCCTGCGCCTGGACCGCGACCTGGCCGACCAGATCGCCGACATCCGCCTGTACCAGTTCGAAGTCAACCAGCAGCGCGAGCTGATCAGCAGCCCCAGCACCTACGTCGACAACCTGCTGGCCACCCAGCCGTCCGAGCAGGTCACGCCGCAATTGCGCCGGACCCTGCTCGACCTGGCGATCACCCGCGCCGACCTGCTGGAGCGGCTGAACCGCGAACTGAGCGCGCTGCTCAACGAATCCATCACCCTGCAACTGAACCAGAAGCAATTGCTGAGCACCTCGCAAAACCTGCGGGCGACCCTCGACGAGCAGATGTTCTGGATCCCCAGCAACAAGCCGCTGGACCTCGAATGGCTGGAAGGCGTGCCGCAGCGCCTGCAGAAGCAGATCACCACCCTGCCCTGGGCCTCGAGCCTGAGCGAGCTGACCGACGGCCTGGCCCAGCGCCCGTTGCTGTTCCTGCCGCTGCTGCTATTGATCGGTGCCCTGCTGTGGCGACGCAAGAGCCTGTATTCGCGGCTGAACAAGGTTCACCAGGACATCGGCCACTTCAAGCGCGACAGCCAGTGGCACACACCGCTGGCGATCCTGGTCAATATCCTCCTGGCCATGCCGGTGACCCTGGCCCTGGCGCTGTGCGGCTATGCCCTGCAGATCGACGCCCGGGGGCAGAACGCCAACCTCGGTGCCGCGCTGTTGCAGACGGCCCAGGCCTGGCTGGTGTTCTACACCGCCTATCGCATCCTCGCGCCGGGCGGCGTGGCCGAACTGCATTTCCGTTGGGAGAAGCCCCAGGTCGAATTCCTCCAGGGCTGGGTCCGGCGCCTGGGCCTGGTGGTGCTGGCACTGGTGGCCGTGGTGGCGGTGGCCGAGCATCAACCGGCGGCCCTGGCCGATGATGTGCTCGGGATCGCCGTGGTTCTGACCTGTTACGCACTGATGGCCTGGCTGCTCAGCCGCCTGCTGCTGAGCAGCCCGACCCACCAGAACGCCTCGCTGTTTCGCAAGGCGGTGGGGGTGCTGTTCACGGCGTTGCCGATCGCCTTGTTCATCGCGGTGTGCTTCGGCTACTACTACACCGCGCTGAAACTCAGCGACCGCCTGATCAATACCCTGTACCTGCTGATGTTCTGGCTGGTGATCGAAGCCACCTTCGTGCGCGGCCTCAGCGTCGCGGCACGGCGCCTGGCCTACCAGCGCGCTCTGAGCAAGCGCCAGGCTGCCAAGGAAGCCGGGGAAAGCGGCGATGCGATGGTCGAAGAGCCGCCCCTGGATATCGAAAAGGTCAACGAACAATCCCTGCGCCTGATCCGCCTGGCCTTGCTCGGCGGCTTCATGGCGGCGCTGTACTGGGTCTGGTCGGACCTGATCACCGTGTTCTCCT
The DNA here is from genome assembly GCF_059862355.1 of Pseudomonas sp. MF09150. NCBI lineage: Bacteria > Pseudomonadati > Pseudomonadota > Gammaproteobacteria > Pseudomonadales > Pseudomonadaceae > Pseudomonas > Pseudomonas sp. MF09150. The sequence continues at coordinate 293,576 of NZ_JCBCUS010000002.1, forward strand.
ACCTGGACAACGTCACCCTCTACGAATACACCAGCGGCACCGGCGCCAACATGAGCATGGTGCCGATCAGCATCGGCGACATGCTCGGCGCGCTGATCATCATCGGCATCACCTTCGCCCTGGCGCGCAACTTGCCGGGGCTGCTGGAGGTGCTGGTGCTGTCCAAGCTGGACCTGGCCCAGGGCAGCGCCTACGCCACCACCACCCTGCTGTCCTACGCCATTGCCGGGGTCGGTTTCGTCGCCACCCTCTCGACCCTCGGGGTCAGTTGGGACAAGTTGCAGTGGCTGGTAGCGGCCTTGTCCGTGGGACTGGGTTTTGGCATGCAGGCGATCTTCGCCAACTTCATCTCCGGCATCATCATCCTGTTCGAGCGCCCGGTGCGCATTGGCGACACCATCACCATTGGCAACCTGTCGGGTACGGTGAGCAAGATCCGCATCCGCGCCACCACCATCACCGACTTCGACCGCAAGGACATCATTGTCCCCAACCAGACCTTCATCACCGGGCAACTGATCAACTGGTCGCTGACCGATACCATCACCCGGGTCACCCTCAAGCTCGGCGTCGACTACGGCTCGGACCTGGACCTGGTGAAAGAACTGCTGCTCAAGGCCGCGCGGGAGAACCCACGGGTGCTCAAGGAGCCCGAGCCCCACGTGTACTTCCTCAATTTCGGCGAGAGCACCCTGGACCACGAGCTGCGCATGCACGTGCGCGAGCTGGGCGACCGCAACCCGGTGGTGGATGAGGTCAACCGCTTTATCAACCGCGAGTTCAAGAAGCAGCACATCAACATTTCGTTCCGGCAGATGGAGGTCTACCTGAAAAACCTCCACGGCCAGGAGTACAAAATGGTGCCCATCGAGCCGGAGACCAAGACCATTGTCCCGCTGCCCGAAGGCAAGCCGCTGCAAGAGCCGCCGCCGGGCAAACTCGACTAGGCGCCCTATCCCGAGCAGAATGCTCGGACATTCTGCGAGGGCCTGTTGCCGCTTGGTGACAGGCCGCGCCTTTCCTCGCACCGTTTGGCCCCGCAACGCGGCTCATCACCAAACGGCACCAGACCCCAGGAGATGGCCGTTGAAAGCCCTCGACGAACTGACCTTCGACAATCGCTTCGCCCGCCTGGGCGACGCCTTCTCAACCCACGTCCTGCCCGACCCCATCGACAACCCGCGCCTGGTGGTGGCAAGCGACGCCGCCATGGCCCTGCTGGACCTGGACCCGGCGCTGGCCGAGACCCCGGTGTTCGCCGAGCTGTTTGGCGGGCACAAGCTGTGGGCCGAGGCCGAGCCACGGGCGATGGTGTATTCCGGGCATCAGTTCGGCTCCTACAACCCGCAACTCGGCGACGGCCGTGGCCTGCTGCTGGGCGAGGTGTACAACGCCGCCGGCGAGCACTGGGATCTGCACCTCAAGGGCGCCGGGCAAACCCCTTACTCGCGCATGGGCGATGGTCGCGCGGTGCTGCGTTCGTCGATCCGCGAATTCCTCGCCTCCGAGGCGCTGCATGCCCTGGGCATCTCCAGCTCACGGGCGCTGTGCGTGATCGGCTCCGACACCCCGGTCTGGCGCGAGAAACAGGAGCGGGCGGCGATGGTGCTGCGCATGGCGCCGAGTCATATCCGCTTTGGCCACTTCGAATATTTCTACTACACGAAAAAACCCGAGCAGCAAAAACAGCTCGGCGAACACGTGCTGGCCATGCACTTCCCCGAGTGCCTTGAGCAGCCTGAGCCGTACCTGGCGATGTTTCGCGAAATCGTCGAGCGCAATGCCGAACTGATCGCCAAGTGGCAGGCCTATGGCTTCTGCCACGGGGTGATGAACACCGACAACATGTCGATCCTGGGCATCACCTTCGACTTCGGCCCCTTCGCCTTTCTCGACGACTTCGACGCCCACTTCATCTGCAACCATTCCGACGACCAGGGCCGCTATTCCTTCAGCAACCAGGTGCCGATCGGCCAGTGGAACCTCAGCGCACTGGCCCAGGCCCTGACCCCCTTCATCAGCGTCGAGGCGCTGCGCGAAACCCTCGGTCTGTTCCTGCCGCTGTACCAGGCGCAGTACCTGGACCTGATGCGCCGGCGCCTGGGCCTGACCACCGCCGAGGACGAGGACCAGAAGTTGCTGGAGCAACTGCTGCAACTGATGCAGGGCAGCAGCGTCGACTACACCCTGTTCTTCCGCCGCCTGGGGGACGAGTCCGCCGAACTGGCCGTAGCCCGCCTGCGGGACGACTTTGTCGACATCAAGGGGTTCGACGCCTGGGCCGAGCGCTACAAGGCCCGGGTCGCCCGCGAGCCGCAGGAGCCTCAGGCTCAGCGCCGGGCACGGATGCACGGGGTCAACCCGCTGTACATCCTGCGCAACTACCTGGCGCAAAAGGCCATCGATGCCGCCGAGAGCGGCGACTACAGCGAGGTACGCCGCCTGCACAGCGTCTTGAGCCAGCCGTTCGAGGAGCAGCTCGGCATGCAGGCCTATGCCGAGCGGCCCCCGGAGTGGGGCAAGCACCTGGAGATCAGTTGTTCTTCCTAAGTCGCGCCCTCAGATGAACACTTCGGCCGAGATGCCAAAGCGCTCGGCCAGCCAGCGGACCTGCCGCAGGTTGAGCTGGCGCTTGCCACTGAGCACCTCCGACACCACCGACTGCGCGCCCACCCCGGGCAGGTCGCTTTGGGTCAGACCGTGCTCGCGCATCAGGGACGCCAGCATACTGACCCCACTGACCTGCGGCATGGGCCGATGCTCTTCGTCGTAGGCCTCGATCCAGTCGCCGATGATATCCACCAGGCTATTGAGCGGATGCGCCTCGTCATCCCCGGTCAGCTCCAGCAACTCATCGAGCGCCGCGACCAACCTGTCGTAATCCGCCTCGGTCCTGGGTTTGCACACCAGGGGCGCCACATACTGCCAATGCTCGGCAGCCTGCTCGACCAACACACTCATCCTCGTTCCTCCCTCCATTGGCCGCGATCATAGTCGCGGTGATCCAACACATGACGGATGTACAGCTTCTGCGTGGTATGGCGAACCACTGCAATCAACCGCACTTTGTTACCACCGATATCGAACACATGCAGCGGGCCCACTTTGTCCACCGCCGGACAAAGGGCGCGCAGGGCGGCGAATCCACCGGCTTGCTGCCCTTGAGCAACCGATACCACGTATCCAGGGCATTGGCCGACTACGGCCAGCGCGCCTTGGCTTCCCAGATTCGTTTGACCGTGATGATTCGCATGCAATGTCCCTATCGCATAGTGCTATGGAGGCTAGACGCGAGCATCGGATATCTCAAGATGCTATATCCGCCGTCAGACCAACGGCGCTCGTGTACTGCCAAGCCTAGACAGCCAAGGCGCCTGCCTGCCGCGCAGTGTGTGAGCGATTGCAACAAACTCCAGGGCACTCTGGTGTCTGGTAAAGTCCGCAACACTTTTACCGAGCACGCTTGAGCCGCCATGCCGAGCGCTTGCCAAGGAACCGCAAATGCCGGAAAAAACCGTCTCGATCTGGGCGACCCACGCTGACTGGAGCGAGGACACGCTGCACCACCTGACTTGCCCCAGCTACACCGAAGACGGCGATAGCCAGGGTTCGGAGTTTTCCCGGGCCTTCGGCGTGAGCCTCGACGACGACCTGCTGGAAGTTGCGCGAGTCGAGGTGGGCTGCTCGCTGCTCGCCGCCCTTGAAGACTTTTCATACGCCGCCAGCATCTGCGACAGCCTCACCGAGCAAGGCCTGGGGCAAACCCCGCAGCCGTTCAATCAACTGGTGCTGGCCTACGACCACCGTTTCACCGGCACCCCATCGACCGCCAGCATCCGCGGCGTGATCGTTCACTACATCGCCAGCGTCAGCTACCGCGAATGACCGGCGGAGGTGTTATGCACTACCAGCAGCACCTGGCCTTTGGCGACTTGATCGAGCGTCTGCGCCAACAGGAAAAAACCCTGCAGTTCTGCGTCTACGGCACGCCACAAGACACCCCTCTGACCTTGCACACCCCCTGCGTGATCGAGGCGTTTTCCCGGATCACCGATGACGACGAAGAAATCTACCCGCCGTACGTCATCCAGAACGGCCTGGAATTCTGGTTCAGCGACGAACTGCTCGAAGACGTGGTCATGAGCGCCCTGCACCACAAGCCGACGGTGAGCAACACCGAGCTACTGGCGGCCATCGAGTACTACGCCGAGCGCGACTGCTTCATGAGCTTCGATTAAGCCCTGGCCTGCCGCGCAAAAAAGTGGGCAAGCCCCGGGCTGGGCCATGGACCCACCGGCAACGGATGCGGATAATGCGCGACCCTGATTGCTAGTACCTGCAAGGATGCGCATGAACCTGTTCCTCAACCTGGTCACCCTGGTTTTTGGTGTCATCAGCCTGGTGTCGGCTGTCATCTACCTGAGCCGCCGCGCCAAGTACCGCATGAACCTGCAGGACCTGCGCCTGCACGGCAAACCCCATCGCACCATCACCCAGGCCGAACTGGAGGCGCTGGCCGAGCAGACCGCCAGCCTGCAACGCATCCAGGGCAGTGGCGGCATGTCCTACGAACCTGTCAGCGACAACGTCTACCTGATTCGCGGCGGCGCCGCGAGCGACGGCATCGAGCTGCCGGCGCAAGCGCTGCAACATGTGTCGATCGGTGAAATCCCCGTGGAATTTCCCTACCCGATGCAGAACTTCCTGGCCGCCAGCAACCTGGCCGAGGTGGTCATCGCCAAAAAGTTCGCCGTGGTCATCGGCCTCAATGGTCGCCGCCTCGCGCAGTGACGCGTCGGCCGCCTGTCCGCACCTTCTCCGGTTCGCTCATGCCGCGAACCCTGCCCCCGCTGATCCTCTGCACGAGCCCACCATGAAACGTTGCTGCCTGCTGCTGTTGCCACTGCTGCTCTCACTGACCGGATGCAAGGAAGACTTCGCGACCCTGCACTTCCAGGACTCGGTGCGTTCCGACCCCAAGGCCGGCCCGCAATTCTCCGACCAATTGGTGCACGAGGCGTACAAGCAGAGCATTTACACCGCGCTCAGCGCCCAGGGTCTGGACCCGGATGCCATCGCCCTGGAGCGCGACGCGGAGGATGACAAGGTGATCCACCTGCGCCTGGCGGACCGTTCCCTGAGCCCGGAACAACGAGGCAGCCTCAGGGCCATCTTCGAAGGGGTCACCAACGCGCGTAAGGCCAGCTCGATGAACCTGCGCCTGGACCTGGATAACGCCCATGCCAGCGTCACCCCGTCCGGCTCCAGCGGGCTGCCGGACAGCATCGACGCCAGCCTGGAGTTCGACCCGACGTTCGAAATGCTGCTGGCCCGCAGCTATGAGGACAGCATGAGCGCCATCGTCAGCAAGAGCGAAATCGAAGGCCCGGTCAGTTGCAAGATCACCGCCCACCTGAAAATGCCCGAGCGCTTGCAATTGATCGCCTACGAAGCCCTCCAGGACGACATCAGCGAGCCCGGCCTGATCTCATTGATGATCCGCAGCAGCATCGCCAAGGTACCGCTCAGGGTGCATTTCGATGACCCGGACTTGAACCGGCACCTGCAACAGAAAAACGTCCAGATCTGGCCATCGAGCTCGAAAATCACCCGGCCCGCGCCTGTTCCGTTCGACGAATTCGCCATCAGCATCGGCTCCATCGGCGTGCAGAAGCTCACAACCGCCCAGTCTTTCGACACCCGCAAAGATGAGCTGCAAGCGCTGTGCGATCAAAAAATGCAGGCCCTGGGCCGGCCATTTACGTTTCAGATGGGCCGGACCCTGGATCGCTTGAGCCGGGTCGATTACCTGTAACCACTTGCGCGACAAGGATCCCCATTGAACCGACGCCTCTGCGTGACCGCCCTGCTGCTGATGCTGCTGACCGGCTGCAAGCAGACCTACCTCACCCTGCATTTCCAGGAAGAGGTGGGTAACCCCAAGCAGGCCAGAATCGTGCCGTACTTTGAGGAGACCATCACCCAGATGGCCTCCGGGATCGGCATCGAGGCCGGCGACATCGGCCTGGAGATGGACCGCCAGGACGACAAGACCCTGCATATCAAACTGGACAGCAGCGTGCCCGAGGCCCAGCGCCTGCGCCTGCGAGAACTGTTCGACGAGATCGTCCAGGCCCGTGCAGCCGGCACCTTCGAAGCGGTGCTGGAGATCGCCCCGGAAACCGGGAAATACACCAGCGCCGACTACCGCAAAAAGGCCATGGACCTGCCGCGCCGCTTGCCGCTGCCCCTGGAGCCGGTGAAGTTCGCCGACGTCATGTTTCAGTTCTCGGCAGAGGAATTGGCCACCGGCAAGCTCGCAGCCGCCGGCACCCCCAACGAGGCGTTTTGCCAATACCAGGCCACTGTCCGGCCACCGGGCATGCCGTTCAGCCAGATGGGCAGCAAGGCCGGGACCGGAAAAGGCGATTACAACCTGTACCTGCAGTGGAAAGAGGACAAGCACGCGCCCGCGCAGTACCTGTTCGGCAACATCACCTTCGTCAACCCCACGCTCAACCAGCAGCTGTTCGACAACCGCATCACATTGGGTGCAATCAAGACCTCCTGGGGTACGCGCCCCAATCGCCGGGCCGACCGGGTCGGGTTCAATGTCGGCTCCCTGGGCCTGCAGCACCACGAGGACGGAGAGATTTCGCCCCTGCAAAACATAGGGTTCATGGGCCGCTGCGAGCGTATGGCCATGGCCCTGGGTCGGCCCTTTACCTTTTACATCGGCCGTTCCATGGACCGCCTGGTCAGCGTCGAGCAGGCCCCGACCGCCCCGTGAACCCGGGGCGCCACGTCGGCACCTGCCTGCCGGCGCCGACTTGATATTCACCCCGGGCGCCGCCATTTAAGGCGCTCTACCCTGCTTGCGGAGCCCAACCATGTCCGAGCCACTGCTGATCCCCTGCCCTCATTGCAACGGTCTCAACCGCATCCCCGGCGAGCGCCTGGGCGACCTGCCCAAGTGCGGGCGCTGCAAGGCCGAGGTGTTGCTGGGTAAACCCTTTGAACTGACCCAGGGCGATTACGCCAGCCAGATCAAGGGCGACTTGCCGTTGCTGGTGGATGTCTGGGCGCAGTGGTGCGGGCCGTGTAAATCCTTCGCCCCGGTATTCGAACAGGCGGCGGCCCAGCTCAAGGGCAAATGCCGGCTGGCCAAACTCGACAGCGAAAGCAATCAGCAGTTGTCGGGGCAATTGGGGATTCGATCGATTCCCAGCCTGATCCTGTTCAAGAACGGCCGGGAAGTCGCCCGCCAGAGCGGCGCCCTGCCGTTGCCGCAACTGCTGGGCTGGTTGCGCGGCCAGGGCATCTGAGGCCCTGCGCCGGCCAATGAGGGGCTTGCCCCCTCATGGTGGAGTCAGGCGTTTTCCAGCAGATTGTGCAATTCGACAAACTGCTGGGTCAGCTTGTGCCGTGGGTCGAGGTGGATCAGCGGCATATTGGCCTGGTGCGATTCACGCATGCGCACCGAGCTGGCCAGGTACACCGGCAGCACCGGCAAGCCTTCGGCTATCAACTCGTCGAGGATCTGCTGCGGCAGGCTGGCCCGGGCCTGGAACTGATTGACCACGATCCCTTCCACTTGCAGGTCTTCGTTGTGGTCTTCCTTCAATTCTTCGATTTCTGCCAGCAGGCCGTATAGCGCCTGGCGGGAGAAGCTGTCGCAATCGAAGGGGATCAACACCCGATCAGCGGCAATCAGTGCGGATACCGCATAAAAATTCAGGGCCGGCGGGGTGTCGAGGTAGATCCGGTCGTAATCTTCGGACAACTCGTCGAGCAATTTGCGCAGCTTGTTGATCTTGTGCTTGGCCTCGAGCTTGGGTTGCAGGTCGGCCAGCTCGGCGGTGGCGGTGACCACGTGCAGGTTGTCGAACGGAGTCTCGTAGATATCCACCTGGTTTTTCTTCGAAAACGGCCCGGACGACAGGGTCTGCTTGAAGAAATCGGCAATGCCCATGGGAATGTCGTCGCCGGTCAGGCCGGTGAGGTACTGGGTGGAGTTGGCCTGGGCATCCAGATCCACCAACAAGGTGCGATAACCCTCGCTGGCGCTGACCGCCGCCAGATTGCAGGCAATACTCGACTTGCCCACGCCACCTTTCTGATTGAACACCACACGCCGCATGTCAAAACCTCCGTGTATCAAAGATCAGCGAGTGTAGTAGCCCTGGTTGCCGCTTAGCTACCTCGTTGGCGGCCCACTCGCACACGAGCCCAGCCGGCAGTGGAAAATATCATCCTAAGCCCCCGTATTACCGATGGGCTGCATTATTTTTCGGGGCAAAAGATGTCAAAATGACATCTCCGCATGAGAAGCGTCTTATTTCTTCAAGCAAATGTAACCAATATTTGCTACAAGCCAGCCGCACCGGGATAATGCGCGCCACTCGGCCATAGGGCCACGTAGAGTCGGTTCGCTATCAACGCGACTCACCGCGTCAAGGAAGCCCGCAGGGGCGGGATGAAAACCAGTGATCAAGTTCAACATCGCTCAATGGCGCGCATGGGCCCCTGGGCTCGAAAGCGTGGACGATTGGCAGGCCTGGAGCCGCCAACCGACCGTGCTTGCCAGCAGCGATGCCGCCCCCGACGTGTCCTTCCTGCCCGCCATGCAACGCCGACGCCTGAGCCGCCTGGCACGAATGGCCTTCAGCGTTGGCTGGCCCTTGGCCGAAGGCCTGGAACACTTGCCCCTGGTGTTTGTTTCACGCCACGGCGAAACCCCACGCACCTTCGACATTCTCAGCGACCTGGCCGCCGGCCAGCCCCTGTCGCCGACCCAGTTCAGCCTGTCGGTGCATAACGCGGTGATCGGCCTGTGGTCGATCATGCGCGGCGAAACCAGCGAAATGACCGCCCTCGCCGCCGCCGGCGACGGCCTGGAACACGGCATGCTCGAAGCCGCCGCGCTGCTCGCCGAAGGCGCCCCGGCGGTGCTGCTGCTGATCACCGAAGAGCAGCCGCCACAGGCCTATGCCGAATGGATCGACGACGTGCCCTTTCCTTATGCGGTCGGCCTGCTGCTGACCCCGGGCGACGACTGGCAGTTGTCCCTCGGCAGCGCCGGCGATGGCAGCGCGTCTGAAGACAGCCCGCGAGCCCAGTGGCCCCATGCCCTGAATCTGTTGCGTACCCTGCTCACCCCGCAGGCCACCTGCCAACATGCCTGGAAGAATCGTGTATGGACCTGGCAACGCAACCGGTAAGCGCGAAACCGCGCGATGCCTACTACTGGCGCCTGATGGCCACGGCAGCGAGCTTTACGCTGTTCGGTCTAGGTAGTTTGTGCCTGCGCCTGGTGATTTTTCCGCTATTGAGCTGCCTGCCGGGCACACCCGAGGCGCACCAGCGTCGTGCCCGCGCGACCATCAGCCGGCTGTTCTGGCTGTTTATCCGGTTCATGGCCCGCTGCGGCGTGCTGACCTATGACGTCCAGGGCGCGGAGAAACTCGGCCGCCCGGGGCAGATGATCATCGCCAACCACCCGTCGCTGATCGACGTGGTGTTTCTGATCGGCCTGGTGCGCAACGCCAACTGCGTGGTCAAACAGAGCCTGTGGCAGAACCCCTTCACCCGGGGCCCGGTGCGCGAAGCCGGCTATATCAGCAATGACGGCAGCATGGACATGCTCGATGCCGCCGGCCAGGCACTGCAGGACGGCCAGACCCTGATCATTTTCCCCGAAGGCACGCGCACCGTACCGGGCCAGGCACCGGCCTTTCATCGGGGCGGGGCAGCGATTGCCCTGCGGGGTGCGAGAATCCTCACCCCGGTGGTGATAAAGGTCAGCCCGACCACCCTGACCAAGGCCGAACCCTGGTACCGCATCCCGCAACGTCGCGTGCACTTCAGTTTCCGCGTGGGTGCCGATATAGACCCACAGACCTTCGCCGCTCAAGGCCCCGCACCCCAGGCCTCGCGCAAACTCAACGACCACTTGCATCACTATTTCATTAAGGAGCTCGCCTCAGATGAGCAATCTGCACCCGGACTTAACCCTTGAGATCAAGCTGTTGATCATCGACGCCCTGGGCCTCGAAGACATCAGCGCACAGGATATCGGCAACGAGCAGACCCTTTTCGGCGACGGCCTGGGCCTGGACTCGGTAGACGCCCTGGAACTGGGCCTGGCGATCCAGAAGAAGTACGGCATCAAGATCGACGCCGACGCCAAGGACACGCGCAATCACTTCAGTAACGTGGCGAGCCTTGCGGCCTTCGTCACTGCAAAACAGGCAGCTTGAGACCGGACCATGCAAACTCGTGACGATATCTTCAACACCCTGCGCGATGCCCTGGTCGAACTCTTCGAGCTGGAACCCGAGCGCGTGAGCCTTGAGTCCAACCTGTACCAGGACCTGGAAATCGACAGCATCGACGCGGTCGACCTGATCGACCACATCAAGCGTCAGACCGGCAAGAAAATCGCCGCCGAGGAATTCAAGTCGGTGCGCACCGTCAATGACGTGGTCGAGGCGGTCTACCGTCTGGTCCAGCCGGCCGCATGAGCCGTCTGATCGGCCTGGGCCTGCTGCTGGCGGGCTTGCTGTACCCCTTTGCGGTGTATTTCGGCATGGAGCACTTCGCCCCGTGGCAGTTCGGCCTGTTGCTGGGCGGCCTGTGGCTGGCCCGCGCACTGACCGGCGAACGGCGGGCCAGCAGCCTGTGGATGGCGGCGGCGGCCATGCTGTTCTGCCTGCTGCTGGCGCTGTTCGACAGCCCGCAATTGCTGCGCTGGTACCCGGTGCTGATCAGCAGTTTCATGCTCGGTCTGTTCGGCCTGAGCCTGAAATACGGCCCGCCGGTGGCCGAGCGCCTGGCGCGCCTGCGTGAGCCTGCGCTGCCGCCCAAGGCGATTCGCTACACACGCCAGGTCACCGTGGCCTGGAGTGTGTTTTTCCTCTGTAACGGATTGCTCGCCGCCGCCCTGACCCTCTGGGCGCCGCTGAGCTGGTGGACGTTGTACAACGGCCTGATCGCCTACGGGCTGATGGGCTTGCTGTTTGCCATTGAATGGCTATTACGACAACGCGTACGAGGCCGCGCATGAATTGGATCAAGCTTGAGCACCTGCTGCTCAAGGCTCACCCGGGGCGGACGGTGACCTTCGACCCGGTACTCGACCACAGCGCCCTGCACGACCAGGCGCTGCGCCTGGCCGCCGGGCTCCAGGCCCGGGGCGTGCAGCGCATGGCCCTGCACCTGGAAGACGCCGCGCAACTGGCCATCGCCCTGCTCGGCGCCTGGCGGGCCGGGGTCAGCGTGCTGCTGCCGGCCGACTTGCAGGCCCAGACCCGCCAGCGCTGGTCCGGTGAGGTCGACCTGTGGCTCACCGACCTGGAGCACGACACGCGCCTCGCTGACCTGTTGCAGGCGCCGCTGCCGGCTGCCGAGCTGGACCTGGCGCAGTGCCGCTTGAGCCTGTGCACGTCCGGCTCCAGTGGCGAACCCAAGCGCATCGACAAGACCCTGGTGCAACTGGCCAACGAGGTCCAGGCCCTGGAACAGCTGTGGGGCGCGGAACTGGGCAGCGCCTGCATGATTGGCAGCGTCGCCGCGCAACACATCTACGGCCTGCTGTTTCGGGTGCTGTGGCCGCTGTGCGCCGGGCGCCCGTTCGTGCGCCGCCAGTTGCCGTTCCCCGAAGACCTGCAACGCGCCAGCCGCGAGTACCCGGCCTTTGCCTGGGTCGCCAGCCCGGCGCTGCTCAAGCGCATGGGCGACAACCTCGACTGGCCGGCCTTGAGCCAGGTCAGCCGGGTGTTTTCCTCGGGCGGCGCCTTGCCCGCCGAGGCCGCGCACAGCCTGCAACAGCGCTTGGGCCAATGGCCGACCGAGATTTTCGGCAGTTCGGAAACCGGCGGCATCGCCTGGCGCCAGGGCGCGAGCCTGTGGCAACCCTTCGCCGGCGTGCAGTTGAGCCAGGACGCGGACGGCGCGCTGCTGATTGCCTCGACCTACCTGCCAGAAGGGCATGTCGAACACAGCGCCGATGCCGCACGGATCGAGGCCGATGGCCGTTTCGAGCTGCTCGGGCGCCTGGACCGGATCGTCAAGCTGGAAGAAAAACGCATCTCCCTGCCCATGCTCGAACAGGCCCTGGCCAGCCACGCCTGGGTCAGCGAAGCGCGCCTGGGCGTGGTCCAGGAAAACCGAGCCTCCCTCGGCGCCGTGCTGGTCTTGAGCGAAGCGGGCTTGCAGGCCCTGCGCAACGGCGGCCGCCGCCACCTGACCCAGTCCCTGCGCCAGCACCTGAGCCAGCACTGCGAAGCCCTGGCCCTGCCGCGCCGCTGGCGGTTGCTGCGCCAGCTGCCGCTGAACGCCCAGGGCAAGTTGCCCCAGGCCGAGGTCGAGGCTCTGCTGCTGGCACCGCGCCCACAAGCGCCTGAAGTGCTGGAACAGCACGAACAGGACGGCGAGTGGAACCTGCAACTGAGCATTCCCCCGGACCTGGCCTATTTCAGCGGGCATTTCCCGCAGACCCCGGTATTGCCTGGGGTGGTCCAGGTCGATTGGGCCCTGGCCCTGGGCCAGCAACTGCTGGACCTGCCGGGCCGCTTTGCCGGCATGGAAGTGCTGAAATTCCAGCAACTGGTGCGCCCCGGCGACCAGGTGCAATTGCACCTGCGGTTCGACGATGAACGCGGAAAATTGTATTTCGCCTACCGCAACGACACGGCGGCCTGTTCCAGTGGGCGCATTTTGCTGGAGGCAGCCTGTGGATAAGTTTTATCGGGGAATCCGCGTGTTCCGGGCCATTGGCCGCAGCCTGCGGCAGGGGGCGGTCGATGCATAAGCCCTGTGCGGTGATTCCGGTTTATAACCACGAAGGCGCGGTGCCGGCGGTGGTCGAAGCCCTGCTCGCCGGTGGCTTGCCCTGCGTGCTGGTGGACGACGCCAGCAGCCCGGCCTGCGCGGCGGTCCTGGAACAACTGGCCAAGCGCGAGCAGGTGTTCCTGATCCGCCTGGCACTGAACCAGGGCAAGGGCGGCGCGGTCATGGCCGGGCTGCGCGAGGCCTCGCGCCTGGGCTTCAGCCACGCCCTGCAGGTGGATGCCGACGGTCAGCACGACCTGCGCGATGTGGATAACTTTATCGCCAGCTCCCGCGCCCACCCCGAGGCGCTGATCTGCGGTTATCCACAGTACGACAGCAGCGTGCCCAAGGGCCGCCTGTATGCCCGTTACCTGACCCATGTCTGGGTCTGGATCAACAGCCTGTCGTTGCAGATTCCCGACTCCATGTGCGGCTTCCGGGTCTACCCGCTGCCGCCAGTGCTGGCGCTGATCGATTCGGTCAAACTCGGCAAGCGCATGGATTTCGATCCCGAAGTCCTGGTGCGCCTGGCCTGGCGCAATCAGCCGATGCGCTGGCTGCCGACCAAGGTCCACTACCCCACCGACGGCCTCTCGCACTTTCGCCTGCTGCACGACAACGCATTGATTTCCAGCATGCACACCCGGCTGTTTTTCGGCATGTTGCTGCGGGCGCCGCAGATCCTCTGGCGACGGTGGCGAGCATGAGCCAGCAACAGCATTGGGCCGAGCATGAAGAACGCGGCAGCTTCTGGCTGATGAAGCTCACCGCATTCGGGGTCAGGATCCTCGGGCGGCGGGTGCTGAGCCCGGTGCTGTACGCCATCGTCCTGTACTTTTTCCTGTTCGGCCGCAACGCCCGACACAGCGCCTGGCAGTATCAGCAACGGCTCGCCGACTGGAGCGGACGCAACGAACTGCGCCCGACCCAGCGTCGGGTGTTCGGCCAGTTTATGGCCTTTGCCGACGCCCTGCTGGACAAGCTCGACGTGTGGAACGGCAAGCTGCGCATCGAGCAGATCGAGATTGTCGACCCGGCGCTGCTGCGCAACGAATTGCGCGGCGAACGCGGGCAGATGCTGGTGGGCGCGCACCTGGGCAACCTCGAAGTCTGCCGCGCCCTGGCTGAACTCGGTGAGCAGGTGACCATGAACGTGCTGGTGCACACCAAGCACGCCGAACGTTTCAACCGCCTGCTGGGCGAGGCCGGGGCCACCAACCTGCGGCTGATCCAGGTCAGCGAGCTGGACCCGGCGATCATGCTGCAACTGAGCCAGCGCCTGGACCGCGGCGAGTGGCTGGCGATTGCCGGCGACCGCGTGCCGCTGCACGGCGGACGCAATGTACGGGTGGATTTCCTCGGCCATCCGGCGGCATTCCCCCAAGGCCCGTGGCTGCTGGCCGGGCTGCTCAAATGCCCGGTCAACCTGCTGCTGTGCCTCAAGCATCAGGGTCGCTACCGGGTGATCCTCGAGCCCTTCACCGACGCCGTGGCCTGGAAACGCAGCGACCGCGAGCAAGTGATCGCCCAGTGGACCGCCCGCTACGCCGAACGCCTGGGCCAGTACTGCCTCGAAGCGCCGCAACAGTGGTTCAACTTTTACCCATTCTGGAAGACCGATGACGACGCATCCGCTTGAGCCGGTAACCTTCGGCGAACTCCCCTTGCGCATCGAAGACGTGCTGGCCCTGGCCAACCGTCAGGTGCCCGTGCAACTGCAAGGTGATGCCGGGTTTCGCCAGCGCATCGCCAAGGGCGCGCAGTTTCTCGACTCCTTGCTCGACAAGGAAGGCGTGATCTATGGCGTCACCACCGGCTACGGCGACTCCTGCGTGGTCGCGGTGCCGCTGCAACACGTCGAGGCCCTGCCGCGCCACCTGTACACCTTCCACGGGTGCGGGCTGGGCAAGCTGCTGGATGCCCAGGCCACCCGCGCGGTACTGGCGGCGCGCTTGCAGTCGCTGTGCCACGGCGTGTCCGGGGTGCGGGTCGAGCTGCTGGAGCGCCTGCAGGCTTTTCTCGAACACGACATCCTGCCGCTGATCCCGGAAGAAGGCTCGGTCGGCGCCAGCGGCGACCTGACGCCGCTGTCCTACGTGGCTGCGACCCTGTCCGGCGAGCGTGAAGTCCTGTTCCGTGGCGAACGCCGTCAGGCCGCCGACGTGCACCGGGAACTGGGCTGGGACCCGCTGGTGCTGCGCCCCAAAGAAGCCCTGGCGTTGATGAACGGCACCGCGGTGATGACCGGCCTGGCCTGCCTGGCCTTCGCCCGCGCTGATTACCTGCTGCAACTGGCAACCCGCATCACCGCGCTGAACGTAGTAGCCCTGCAAGGCAACCCCGAGCATTTCGACGAGCGCCTGTTCGCCGCCAAGCCGCACCCGGGGCAGATGCAAGTGGCGGCCTGGCTGCGCCAGGATTTGGCCATCGACGCACCGACCGCGCCGCTGCATCGCCTGCAAGACCGCTACTCCCTGCGCTGCGCGCCCCACGTCCTGGGGGTGCTGGCCGACAGCCTGAACTGGCTGCGCGCGTTTATCGAGACCGAGCTCAACAGCGCCAACGACAACCCGATCATCGACGCCGAAGCCGAGCGCGTGCTGCACGGCGGGCATTTCTACGGCGGGCACATTGCGTTCGCCATGGACAGCCTCAAGACCCTGGTGGCCAACGTCGCCGACCTGCTCGACCGGCAGCTCGCGCTGCTGGTGGACGTGCGTTACAACCACGGCCTGCCGAGCAACCTGTCCGGCGCCAGCGCCGAGCGCGCGATGCTCAACCACGGCTTCAAGGCAGTGCAGATCGGCACCAGTGCCTGGACCGCCGAAGCCCTGAAAAACACCATGCCGGCCAGCGTGTTCTCGCGCTCCACCGAGTGCCACAACCAGGACAAGGTGAGCATGGGCACCATCGCCGCCCGGGACGCGATTCGCGTGCTGGAGCTGACCGAACAGGTCGCCGCCGCCACCCTGCTGGCAGCCAACCAGGGTGTGTGGCTGCGCGCCCAGTCCGCCGATGCGCGGCCTTTGCCTCCGGCCCTGGCTGCGATGCATGCAGAGTTGGCAAAGGATTTCCCGCCGGTGATCGAAGACCGCGCCCTGGAAGGCGAACTGCGCCTGTGCCTGCAACGCATCGCCGAGCAACACTGGAGGCTGCATGCGCAGTAAGGGAGTGCTGCACGCCGACACCCAGATCCTGGTGCCGTTTTTCGACGTCGACACCATGCACGTCGTCTGGCACGGGCATTACGTCAAATACCTGGAAGTCGCCCGCTGCGCCTTGCTCGATCGGATCGGCCACAACTACACGGCCATGGTCGAGTCGGGCTACGCCTGGCCGGTGATCGACCTGCAACTGCGCTACGTGCGCGGCGCGGTGTTCGGCCAGACCCTGAACGTACGCGCCAGCCTGGTGGAGTGGGAAAACCGGCTGAAGATCAATTACCTGATCACCGACCTCGCCAGCGGCGAACGCCTGACCCGCGCCAGCTCGGTGCAGGTCGCGGTGGACATGGCCAGCCGCGAGATGCAACTGGCCTCGCCCCGGGTCTTTACCGACGCCGTGGCCAAGGTGCTGCTATGAGCCGGTTGAATTTCCTGCCTCTGGCCAGGGTGGCCCTGTCGGGCCTGGTGCTGCTGGGGTTCAGTTCCCTGGCCCAGGCCTTCGACCTGCAACAACTCAGCGAGCAGTTGGCCAAGCCCGAGGTCATCCACGGCAACTTCATCCAGGAAAAGCACCTGCGGGCCCTGCCCCAGCCCCTGACCAGCAAGGGCACGTTCGTCCTGGCCAAGGACCACGGCCTGCTCTGGCTGCTGAAAACGCCGTTGCAACAGGACTACCGCATCACCGGCCAGGGCATCGCCCGGCGTGACGCCAACGGCTGGCAGATGCTCCCGGGCAAAAGTGCCGGCGCCGAGCAGAACCGCCTGTTCCTCGCGGTGTTGCAAGGCGACAGCAGCGGCCTGCAGCGCGACTTCGAACTCAAGCTGGCGGGCGACGCCCAGGACTGGAAACTGACCCTGACCCCGCGCTCGCTGCTGCTCAAGCAAGTGTTCACCCAGATCAATATCGACGGCGGTGCCCTGGTGCAGCGCATCGAACTCCTGGAAACCCAGGGCGACAGCACCCTGCTGCAGATGCGCGACAGCACCAGCAGCCAACCTTTGAGCGCAGCGGAGCAACATGACTTTGCCCAGTGAGCGCTGGTTGCCCAGGCTGTTCCTGATCCTGCTGGTGGCGGTGCTGGCCCTGGCCGGCTGGCAATGGCGCCAGGGTGCGCCGTTGTCGGCCAACCTGATGGAGCTGGTGCCGGGCACTGCCCCGGACGCCCTGGAGCTCAAGGCCGAGCAGCGCATGCAAGAGCCGCTGAACCGCGAAATGCTGGTGCTGGTGGGCCATGCCGAGCGTCAGCAGGCGGTGGCCATGGCCCAGCAACTGGGTGAGCGCTGGCAGGCCAGCGGGTTGTTCGAAAAGGTCCAGTGGAACCTGCAAGCCGACCTTCCGGCACTGCGCAGCCAACTGCTGCAAGGCCGGCTGGCGATGCTCTCGGCGGCCGACCGGCAACAACTGATTGAACACCCCGCGGCCTTTATCCAGCAGCGGGTCCAAGCCTTGTTCGACCCCTTTACCGGGTTCAGCCTGGTGCCGAGCCAGGATGACTGGCTGGGCCTTACCGGGCGCATCCAGAACAGCCAACCGCAATGCGGCGCAGTGCAACTGGACATCGGCAGCGGCGCCCTGGTGGCCGACGCCGACGGCAAAAGCTGGGTCCTGCTGCGGGCGCGCACCACCGGCAACGCCTTTGATATGAGCCTGCCGTTGCAGGTGGCCGAGCTGCTCCGGCAAAGCCGCGAACAGGCGAGCCAGGCCGATGTGCAATTGCTGGCCGCCAGCGGCCTGCTGTACGCCGCCAATGGCCAGCAGCAAGCCACCCGGGAAATCACCTGGGTCGGCGGCGGTGCGACCGTGGGCATTCTGCTGCTGTTGCTCCTGGCGTTCCGCCGGCTGCGGGTGCTGCTGGCGTTTGTGCCGGTGCTGGTGGGCATGTTGTTTGGCGCGGTGGCCTGCGTGGCGCTGTTCGGCCATATGCATGTGATGACCCTGGTCCTGGGCTCGAGCCTGATCGGCGTCGCGGTCGACTACCCGCTGCATTACCTGTCCAAGAGCTGGAGCCTGAAACCCTGGCACAGCTGGCCGGCGTTGCGCCTGACCCTGCCGGGCCTGAGCCTGAGCCTGGCCACCAGTTGCATCGGGTACCTGGCGCTGGCCTGGACCCCGTTCCCGGCCCTGACCCAGATCGCCGTGTTCTCCGCGGCTGGCCTGCTCGGCGCCTACCTGTCGGCGGTGTGCCTGCTGCCGGCCCTGCTCAAGGGCGCTGACCTGCGCCCGGCGCAATGGCCGCTGCGGGTTGCGCAGTGCCTGCTGCAACTGCGCGAAGCCCTGCTGCGGCGAGTGCCGAGCCCGGTGCTGTTGGCACTGTTGGCGGTGTTCTGCGCCGCCGGGCTGTGGCAGCTGACCAGCAAAAACGATATTCGCCAGTGGGTCGGTGCACCGCCGCAGTTGCTCAACGAAGCCCAGGCCATTGCCCGCATCACCGGCTATCAGCCCACCAGCCAGTTCTTCCTGGTGCGCGCCGCCGACCAGCAGCAATTGCTCGAACGCCAGCAAGCCCTGGGCGAGCGCCTGGGGCAATTGGTCAAGCAGGGCAAGTTGCAGGGTTACCTGGCGCTCAATCAACTGGTCAACCTGCCCAGCGACCAACAGCAACTGCGTGAGGCCCTCACGCGCCTGCCGCAGTTCTGGCAGCCGCTGCTGGACCTCGGCGTGCCGGCCAGTGCCCTGCAGGCCGAGCTGGCCCAGTTGCAGGCGCTGCCGGTGCAGGACATCGATGCCGCCCTCGGCGGCCCGCTGGCCGAACCCTACCGCACACTGTGGCTGGGCGCCGGCCCCGAGGGCGTGGCGGCCATGGTCAGCCTGCAAGGGCTGAACGATGCCGGCCTGCTGCGGGCCCAGGCCCAGGACCTGCCCGGGGTGCAACTGGTGGACCGGCTTGGCGAATTGAATAAAGTCTTTGCCGCAACCCAGATCAGTGCCGCCGAACTCAAACTCGCCTCCTGCGTGCTGATCGTGTTGCTGCTGATTCTGCCGTTCGGCCTTGGCGGGGCCCTGCGCATCGTCGCCCTGCCGCTGTTGGCGGCCCTGTGCAGCCTGGCCAGCCTCGGCTGGCTGGGGCAACCGCTGACCCTGTTCAGCCTGTTCGGCCTGCTGCTGGTGACCGCCATCAGCGTCGACTACGCCATCCTGATGCGCGAGCAGATCGGCGGCGCCGCCGTCAGCCTGCTGGGCACCCTGCTGGCGGCCCTGACCACCTGGCTGTCGTTCGGTTTGCTGGCCATCTCCAGCACCCCGGCGGTGAGCAATTTCGGGCTGTCGGTCAGCCTTGGGTTGGCCTTCAGCTTTATGCTCGCGCCCTGGGCCGGGCAGCAGCAACACCACGCCAAGGTGACGGAGCCAAGCCCATGCTGATCGCCCTGTTCTGGTGCCTGGCCCTGGCGCTGTTTGCCCTGGCGACCGCCGTCGGTCGGCGCCTGGGCCTGATCCCGATCGTCAGTCAGTTGCTGCTGGCAACCTTCGGCCTGCCCCTGCTGATGCTGCTGTGGATCGAGCCGCACTGGCAGTTGAGCGGCGCCCAACTGGTGTCCCCGGTGTGGCTGAAAAACCTCTACAGCCTGAGCTTCGCCCTGCTGCTGGGGCATATCCTGAGCGACGTGATCGACCTGCGCCTGGACCGCCAGAGCCTGAAGATCGCCCTGCCGAGTTTCCTCATCCCCTTCGCCTGCGGCCTGGCGATCGCCTTCTGGCTGCTGCCGCCGCAGCCGTGGCTGAGCTCCCTGGCAGTGGGCCTGCTGTTTGCGATCACCGCGATCCCGGTGCTCTACCTGTACCTGCGCCATATCAACTACCCGGCCGCCGCCACTCGACGCCTGGTGCAGACCGCGATCCTGATCGACCTGACCTGCTGGAGCCTGTTCGCCATCGCCCAGGGCAGCCTGCACCTGGCCAGCCTGCTGCTGCCCCTGGCCGGCGCCTGCCTGCCGTTGCTCCTGCGCCTGCTCGGCCTGCGCCAGCCGCTGCTGTACAGCCTGGGCTTCTTTGCGCTGCTGGTGGTGGCCGAGCACTACAAGCTCAATGCGCTGATTTTCGGCATCGGTTACCTGCTGTGCATGGCCGCCCTCAAGGTGGCGCTGGTGCTGCCGTTACAGGCAGCCTGGATGAGCCGTTTGCAGACCTACATCGCCATCCCGCTGATCCTGACGTTTGGCATCGTGCAGATCAACGTGCACAGCGCCATGGACAGCCTGAGCTGGCTGCAACTGGGCGCCCTGCTGCTGGTGCCGATTGCCAGCAAGCTGGCCGGCAACTGGCTGGGCCTGGGCTGGGCCGGTGCGTCCTTCGCCGGTGCCAGCCGCTGGCGGGAAAGCCTGCTGCTCAATATTCGCGGCCTGAGCGAGATCGTGTTTCTCAACCTGCTGCTGCAACAACAGCTGATCAGCCCGGCGCTGTACTTTGCGCTGATGCTGATGGGCTTGATCGCGACCCTGCTGCCGGCAGTAGCCGGCATGCATCGAACCCCCTTGGTCCCTCTGAATCTGAACATCGCCGAACCGGCAAGGAGCCCCAGTGCCAACAGTTGAAATGGAACGCCGCCAGGTTGTGGTCATCGGCGCCGGCCCATCGGGCGCCATTGCCGCCGCCCTGCTCAAGCGCAAGGGCCACGACGTGCTGATCATCGAGCGCCAGCATTTCCCGCGGTTCTCCATCGGCGAAAGCCTGCTCTCCCATTGCCTGGATTTCGTCGAGGAAGCGGGCATGCTCGAAGCCGTGCAAGCCGCCGGCTTCCAACTGAAGAACGGCGCGGCCTTCGCCTGGGGCGAGCGCTACAGCGCCTTTGATTTCGGCGACACCTTCAGCAACGGCAAGCCCACCACCTTCCAGGTCCAGCGCGGCGACTTCGACAAGTTGCTGGCCGACCAGGCGGCGCTGCAAGGGGTTGAAGTGCGCTATGGCGAAGAAATCGTCAGCGCCGACTTCAGCCTGCCCCAGCCGCAGCTCGGAGTGCGCCGCGAAGACGGCAGCCAGTACCAGGTCGAGGCCCATTTCGTACTCGATGCCAGCGGCTATGGCCGGGTCCTGCCACGCTTGCTCGACCTGGAGGCGCCGTCGAACTTCCCGGTACGCCAGGCGGTGTTCACCCACGTTGAAGACCGCATCGACCACCCCGGTTTCGAACGGGAAAAGATCCTCGTCACCACCCACCCGACCCAGCGCGACATCTGGTTCTGGAGCATCCCCTTCAGCAACGGCCGGTGCTCGGTGGGCGTGGTCGCGGCCAAGGAACATTTTGTCGGCCGCGACCAGGACCTGGACCAGTGCCTGCGCGGCTTTATCGCCGAGACCCCGAGCCTGGCCAAGGTCCTGGCCAACGCGGTATGGGACACCCCGGCGCGGACCATCGGCGGCTACTCGGCCAACGTCAAGAGCCTGCACGGCCCGGGCTTCGCCCTGCTGGGCAATGCCGCGGAATTCCTCGACCCGGTGTTCTCTTCCGGGGTCACCATCGCCATGCGTTCGGCGAGCATGGCCGCCGCCGTGCTGCATCGTCAGCTGCAAGGTGAAAGCGTCGACTGGCAGCTCGAGTTTGCCGAGCCGCTCAAGCGCGGGGTCGACACCTTCCGCTGCTACGTCGAAGGCTGGTACGCCGGGACCTTCCAGGACGTGATCTTCCACCCCGGCAGCTCGCCGGAAATCCGCCGCATGATCAGTTCGATCCTCGCCGGCTACGCCTGGGACGAGCGCAACCCGTTTGTCAGCGAACCCAAGCGCCGCCTGCGCATGCTCTCGGAAATCTGCGCGACGGAGGTGGCATGAGCAGTCCCCAGCCACAGTACCTGAGCGATAAGTACGTCGAGGAAACCCGCTTCGGCTTCTGGTTCCTGCGCAGCCACACCTGGCAGCACCATGTATTGCGGGTGGCGATCAACGACCTGCGCTCGCTGTTCACCCGCGACCTGCCCGGCAACCCGGTGCTGCTCGACGCCGGTTGCGGCCAGGGCAAGTCGTTCCAGCACCTGCGCCAGGTGTTCGCGCCCCAGCGCCTGATCGGCCTGGATGCCGACCCCCACAGCCTGGAACTGAGCGCCCAGGAAGCGGCGCGCCAGGGCATGCAGGTGGAACTGATCGGCAGCGACTGCGCGACCCTGGACGTACCGGACGCCAGCGTCGACCTGCTGTTCTGCCACCAGACCTTCCACCACCTGGTGGAGCAGGACAAAGCCCTGGCCGAGTTCTACCGGGTGCTCAAGCCCGGCGGCTACCTGCTGTTTGCCGAGTCCACCGAGGCCTACATCGACACCTGGGTCATTCGCTGGCTGTTCCGCCACCCGATGCACGTGCAGAAAAGCGCCGCCCAGTACCTGGACATGATCCGCAACCAGGGCTTCGAGTTCACCCCGCAGAACGTCTCCTACCCCTACTTGTGGTGGAGCCGTTCGACGGATTTCGGCCTGCTGGAACGCTTCGGCCTGCGCCGCCCGAAACCCTTTGGCCAGCGTGAAGAGACCCTGGTCAACGTGGTGGCGCGCAAGCCGTTGGACGAGCACTGCGCGCCAGGGCAGCCGGCATGATCCGCGCCCTGCTGGTGGGTTGCCTGTTGCTGCTGGCCGGTTGCGCCAGCCAGGCGCCGCTGCCCGCAAAAACCCCGAGCCTGGCCCTGCCGTTGCAGCTGCACATCGAGCGTGAGCAGGCAGCGCAACGCCAGGACTGGCTGCTGGTGATCCAGGCCGAAGGCGCCGGCCTGCGCTGGTCGCTGATGGACCCCTTGGGCATTCCCCTGGCCCGCCAGCGCCTGATCGATGGCCAGTGGCAGGCCGATGGCCTGCTGCCACCCAACCCCGAAGCGCGGGAGCTGTTCGCCGCGCTGCTGTTTGCCCTGACGCCAGCCGCCGAGCTGTCCGAGAATTACCCCGCTGCGCAGGCCCGGGGCGAGCAACGCAGCCTCGCCCCGCGCTGGCAGCTCCGTTATCGCCAACCATTGGATTTCCAGTTGAACCTGCCTCAAGGCCTGCAATACCACGTCAGCCCGTTGACCGCCGAGCGCGCGCCATGACGGCCTACCTCAACGCCCTGGGGCTGATCTGCGCCCTCGGGCGGGACAAACAACAGGTGGCCCGCAGCCTGTTTGCCGGTGACTGCTCAGGCATGCGCGACGAAGCCGGCTGGGTGCCCGAGCGCAGCCTGCCGGTGGCGGCGGTCAAGGGCCCGCTGGCGGCCCTGCCTGCGCACCTGAGCCGCCAGCACAGTCGCAATAACCAGCTGCTGCTGGAGGCGGCGCTGCAGATCCGCGACGACATCGACCAGGCGATCCAGGCCTACGGCCCGGGGCGCATTGGCGTGGTGCTGGGCACCAGTACTTCGGGCATCGACGAAGCCAGCCGTGGCATCGCCCATTACCTGCGCGACCAGCACTTCCCGGCCCACTACGACTACCAGCAGCAGGAACTCGGGGCACCGGCGAACTTTCTCGCCGACTGGCTGCAACTGAGCGGTCCGGCCTACGTAATTTCTACCGCCTGCACCTCCAGCGCCCGGGCCCTGATGAGCGCCCGGCGCCTGCTCGACCTGGGGTTGTGCGACGCGGTGCTGTGCGGCGGGGTCGACAGCCTGTGCCAACTGACCCTGAATGGTTTTTCGGCGCTGGAAGCCGTCAGTGACCAGCGCTGCAACCCGTTTTCGGTCAACCGCGACGGGATCAATATCGGCGAGGCTGCGGTGCTGTTCCTGATGAGCAGAGAATCCGGCACGCAGCAGCCCATCGCCCTGCTGGGCGGCGGCGCGAGTTCCGATGCGCACCATATTTCCGCGCCCGAGCCCAGCGGCCGGGGCGCCCTGCAAGCGATGCGCAAGGCCTTGAGCAGTGCCGGCCTGGCAGCGCAGCAGATCGGTTACCTGAACCTGCACGGCACCGCCACCCAGCACAACGACGCCATGGAAAGCCTGGCCGTGGCCGAGCTGTTTCCCGAAGGCGTGCCCTGCTCGTCGACCAAGCCCATGAGCGGCCACACCCTGGGCGCCGCCGGGGCCCTGGAAGCCGCTTTCTGCTGGCTGAGCCTGGCCGCCGACAATCGGCAACAGGCCCTGCCACCCCATGTCTGGGACGCCCAGCCCGACCCGCAATTGCCCGCCCTGCGCTGGGTCGGCAGCGCCGATCGCCTGGCCACGGGCGCACCGCGCTGCCTGATGAGCAACTCCTTTGCCTTCGGCGGCAACAACGTCAGCCTGATTATCGGAGACGCCCCATGATCCCTTGGCCACTCGCCGAACTGCTGCCCCACGCGGGCGACATGATCCTGATCGATCAGGTCCTGGGGTTCGATGAAGAACAGATCCACACCCGCCTCACCGTCAAGCCCGGTGGCCTGTTCAACCGCGCCGACGGCAGCCTGCCGGCCTGGCTCGGTATCGAGCTGATGGCCCAGAGCGTGGCCGCCTATGCCGGCTGCCGCGCACGCCAGCAAGGGCAGGCCGTGGAGCTGGGCTTTTTGCTCGGCACGCGCAAATTCGAATGCAATGTGGAACACTTTCCGGCCGGCAGCGAGCTGCGCATCCACGCCCTGCGCTCCCTGGAAGACGACAACGGCATGGGCGTATTCGAGTGCCACCTCAGCGGCCCGGGCATCCAGGCCAGCGCTCGCCTCAACGTGTTCCGCCCGCCGCACGCGGCCCACTATCTCGACGAAACACAGGAACCCCGCCATGACTGAATCCGTACTGGTCACCGGCTCCAGCCGTGGTATCGGCCGCGCCATCGCCCTGCGCCTGGCCCAGGCCGGGCATGACCTGGTGCTGCACTGCCGCACCGGCCTCGCCGAGGCCCAGGCGGTGCAGGCCGAAGTCCAGGCCCTGGGGCGCAATGCGCGCATCCTGCAATTCGACGTCGCCGACCGCGCCACCTGCAAGGCCATTCTTGAAGCCGACGTCGACACCCACGGCGCCTACTACGGCGTGGTACTCAATGCCGGGCTGACCCGGGACGGCGCCTTCCCGGCCCTGACCGAGGACGACTGGGACGACGTGCTGCGCACCAACCTCGACGGTTTCTACAACGTGCTGCACCCGGTGATGATGCCGATGATCCGGCGCCGCGCCGCCGGGCGCATTGTCTGCATCACCTCGGTCTCC
Organism: Pseudomonas sp. MF09150; assembly: GCF_059862355.1. Classification (NCBI taxonomy): domain Bacteria; kingdom Pseudomonadati; phylum Pseudomonadota; class Gammaproteobacteria; order Pseudomonadales; family Pseudomonadaceae; genus Pseudomonas; species Pseudomonas sp. MF09150. Next base: position 318,644 of record NZ_JCBCUS010000002.1, read on the forward strand.
GGGCTGATCGGCAACCGTGGCCAGGTCAACTACAGCGCCTCCAAGGCCGGTGTGATCGGTGCCGCCAAGGCCCTCGCCATCGAGCTGGGCAAGCGCAAGATCACCGTCAACTGCGTGGCCCCGGGCCTGATCGACACCGCCATGCTCGACGAGAATGTCCCGGTGGAGGAACTGATGAAAATGATCCCCGCACAACGCATGGGCACCCCGGAAGAAGTCGCCAGTGCGGTGAACTTCCTGATGTCAGCCGAAGCGTCCTACATCACGCGCCAGGTGCTGGCCGTCAACGGAGGCCTGTGCTGATGAAACGCGTGGTCGTCACCGGCATGGCCGGCATCACCTCCCTGGGCAGCGACTGGGCCACCATCGCCGGCAACTTCAGCGCCAACCGCAGCGGCATCCGGCGCATGGACGAGTGGGATCGCTTTACCGAACTCAACACCCGCCTGGCGGGGCCGATCGATGACTTCAAGGTTCCGGCCCACTGGACCCGCAAGCAATTGCGCAGCATGGGCCGGGTTTCGCGCCTGGCCGTGGGCGCCGCCGAGCAGGCGCTGGCCGACGCCGGGCTGCTGGGCGACGAGTCGATCAAGGACGGGCGCATGGGCGTGGCCTGTGGCTCGTCCACCGGCAGCACCGACGAGATCAAGGCCTTCGGCAACATGCTGCTGAACTCGGTGGCAGAAGGCCTGAACGCCAACTCCTACGTGCGCATGATGCCCCACACCACGGCGGCCAATATCAGCATCTTCTTCGGCCTCACCGGGCGCCTGATTCCCACCTCCAGCGCCTGCACCAGCGGCAGCCAGGGCATCGGCTACGCCTATGAGGCGATCAAGTTCGGACGCTTGCCGCTGATGCTCGCCGGCGGCGCCGAAGAGCTGTGCCCCACCGAAGCCATGGTGTTCGACGCGCTGTACGCCACCAGCCTGAAAAACGACGCCCCGCAAACCAGTCCTCGGCCCTACGACAGCGGCCGCGACGGGCTGGTGATCGGTGAAGGCGGCGGCATGCTGGTGCTCGAGGAACTGGAGCACGCCCTGGCGCGCGGTGCGCACATCCACGCGGAAATCGTCGGTTTTGGCAGCAACGCCGATGGCCAGCACACCACCCGGCCGGAGCAGACCACCATGCGCCGGGCCATGGAGCTGGCCTTGGAAGACGCCGGCATCCCGGCGTCCGCCATCGGCTACGTCAACGGCCACGGCACGGCCACCGAACAGGGCGACATTGCCGAAACCCTGGCCACCAGCAGCCTGTTCGGCAGCGGCATGCCCATCAGTTCGCAGAAGAGCTTCCTCGGCCACACCCTGGGTGCCTGCGGCGCCCTGGAGTCGTGGTTCAGCATCGAGATGCTCAACCGCGACCAGTACGTGCACACCTTCAACCTCGATGAGGTCGACCCCCGTTGCGGCGAACTGGACTACCTGCGCGGCGAGTTCCGGCAGATGAGCCATCAGTACGTGATGAACAACAACTTTGCCTTTGGCGGGGTCAACACGTCGTTGATTTTCCGCCGCTGGTCGTAACCGCCCCACCCCACTGGAGAAAACGGAATGTCTTCCCTGCTTCGCGCAACCTTGATCGTTCTGGCGCTGCTGACCACGGTCTCCTGCACCAGCAAACGCATGTACACCCCGAACCGCGTCATCCCGGCGACCATCACCGCCGACCAGGACCAGGTCAAACAGGCCATCCTGAAAAACCTGGTGGCCCGCAAGTGGGAGGTGCAACGCATCAGCCCCGGCCTGATCCAGGCGCAGATCACCGTGCGCCAGGAATTCCATGCCGAGATCGACATCGAGTACTCGGCCAGCTTCTACAAGATCGTCTACCGCGACAGCCGTGACCTGGACTACAAGGACGGCAAGATCCACAAGAACTACATCCGCTGGGTGCGCCTGCTGGATAAGGGCATCCTGCGCGAGCTGCGTGACAACCAGAACGAACGCACCGCGCAACAGCTGTCCGACGCGGCCCAGGCCATCCCTGCGCCGAACTGATCTGTAGCCGTCGCCCCAGGGCGGCGGCTGCACCTTTGTGCTTTGCCCCCCTTAGACGTCAAGGAGACCACCATGCAAATCAAGACCCTGGCCGCGGCCGCCACCCTGCTGCTCGCTACCCTGCCCGGCATCAGCCAGGCCCGTGACACCGCGCTGTACCTCCCATTCGACAAAGTCGTCGCCGAAGCCATTGCCACCGGCAAGATCGACGGCAGCGTCAAGTTCTACCTGGCCGGCAACAAGCCGGCGGGCAAGGTCTCGGTCATCAGCCCGGGCGCCGTGACCAACAAGAAAACCAACGCCTTCAACAAATCTGACGAAGTGGCCTGCGAATGGGCCCTGCAGTCGGCGCTGATCACCCTGCACCAGGCGGCGAAAAAAGTCGGCGCCAATGCCGTGACCGACATCGCCAGCTTCTACAAAAGCAACGAACGCAAAGACGCCAAGACCTACGAGTGCCACGCCGGCGCCGTCATGGCCGGCGTAGCGTTGCGCGGCGACCTGGCCAAAGTGCAGTAAGCCAAGCCCCTGCTGCATCCAGGGCGCCTCAGGGCGCCCTTTCTGTTGCTGCCGCCAGCCAAAGCAACCACGGCGGCTGTGAGGGCCAGCGCAGCCTCGGGCCTCGGCAGCGGCTACGGCGCGGGGCAAATCCCGGTCTACACTCGCAACAGCGAGCTGACCCATTGCAGCCGGCGCGAACTGCGAGGTGACCGTCACGGCGTTTGTCCAAACGCATTCCGGGCCGGCGGATGATCGCGGTTCTCCTTCAACGTCAAGGAGCTGACCATGCCTATCAAAGCCCTGTTCGCCGTTGCCCTGCTCAGCCTGCTGCCCGACACCGGGCACGCCACCAACCTGCTGTACATGCCCTTCGAGAAAGTCGTGGCCGATGCGATCCGCGCCGGACGCCTGGACGGCAGCGTGCAGTTCTACCTGGCCGGCAACCAGCCGGCAGGACCGATGCGCCTACTGGTAAGCGACGTCGCCACCAACAAAAAGACCAACGGCTTCAACAAGAGCGACAACGACGCCTGCGAATGGGTGCTGCAATCGGCGTTGATCACCTTGCAGGCCGCTGCCAAGAAGGCCGGGGCCAACGCCGTGACCAACATCGTCAGTTACTACAAGCACCAGGTGCGCAAGGACCTCAACACCTACGAGTGCCATGCCGGAGTGCTGATGGCCGGCGTGGCGTTGCGCGGCGACCTGGTGCGGCTGCAATAACCTGCCGGCCGGCGATCAGGCCCGCCCTGCCAGGCTTTCGGTCTTGCGCGTGAGCAATTCGACAAAGGCCTTGGCCATCGGCGAAGCCTGATCGGTGCGCTGTACCAGCCATACCGCCGACACCGCTTCCGGGTCCAGCAGCCGGCGATAGACCACGCCGTCGATGCGCATGCGCTGGTACGACGCCGGCAACACCGAGACCCCAAGCCCGGCCGCCACCAGGCCGATGATGGTCATGGCCTCGCCCGCCTCCTGGGCAAAATGCGGGGTGAACCCGGCATCACGGGCCAGGCTCAGCAGTTGCGCGTACAGGCCGCTGCCATAACTGCGCGGGAAGAACACAAACGGCTCATGGGCCAGCGCCGACAATGGCAGGCCGTCCTCGCTGCCCGTCACCAGCGGGTGCTTGGCACTGAGGACCGCCACCAGCGGCTCGCGCAGCAACTCCACCACGCTCAAAGAGTCAGGCAGCGGCAAGGGTCGCATCAGGCCGACCTGGATCGACTGGTCCACCAACGCATCCGCCACCTGGGTGCTGCTCATCTCCCGCAGGTTGAGGTGCACCGCCGGGAAGCGCTGGCGAAAGGCGAAGATCGCCTGGGGGATATTGGAATTGAAGGGCGCCGACGAGGTGAAACCGATCTTCAGTTCCCCCAACTCCCCCAGTTGCGCGCGACGGGCCACATCGGCGGCTTTATCCACCTGGGCCAGGACCAGCCGTGCTTCTTCGAGAAACAGGCGCCCGGCCTCGCTGAGTTCGACCCGACGGTTGGTGCGCTCGAACAGCCGCGCCCCGATCTCCTGTTCCAGTGCCTGGATCTGCTGGCTCAACGGGGGTTGGGAGATCCCCAAGGCCTGCGCGGCGCGGCCGAAATGCAGCTCTTCGGCCACCGCGATGAAGTAGCGCAGATGACGCAATTCCATAAAGACTCCATTAGGTCGTACAACCTATCAAACAGGTCGAACAATATATTGGAAAGAATCATTAGCCAGCTATATGCTTTTTTCCATTGCCTGACCGGCTGCGCATCCCCCCTGAGGTCCCCGTGAAATCTGCCGTTGCTCCACTTGCCCAAGAAATACCCGCTCCCGCCCTCGACGACGTTCTCCCTTTGCGCAGTGACATTTACATCGAACACGGCACGCCGATGTTCATGCGTACCGTGCTGGCCCTGTTTGCCGGCGGCTTCGCCACCTTTGCCCTGCTGTACTGCGTGCAACCGATGATGCCGCTGCTGTCCAAAGAGTTTTCCATCAATGCGGCCCAGAGCAGCCTGATCCTGTCCGTTGCCACCGGCATGCTGGCGGTCGGCTTGCTTATCACCGGCCCGATCTCCGACCGCGTCGGCCGCAAGCCGGTGATGGTCGCGGCGCTGCTGGCCGCGGCCGCCTGCACCATGGCCAGCGCCCTGATGCCAAGCTGGCAGGGAGTGCTGGTGATGCGCGCGCTGGTGGGGCTGTCGCTGAGCGGCCTGGCGGCGGTGGCCATGACCTACCTGAGCGAAGAGATCCACCCGCAGCACATCGGTCTGGCCATGGGCCTGTACATCGGCGGCAACGCCATCGGCGGCATGAGCGGGCGGCTGATCGTCGGGGTCCTGATCGACTTCGTCAGCTGGCACACAGCGATGCTGGTGATCGGCGGGTTGTCCCTGATCGCGGCGGCGGTGTTCTGGAAGATCCTCCCCGAATCACGCAACTTCCGCGCCCGCTCGCTGCACCCGCGCAGCCTGCTGGACGGCTTCACCATGCACTTTCGCGACGCCGGCCTGCCCTGGTTGTTCCTTGAAGGTTTCCTGCTGATGGGGGCCTTTGTGACCCTGTTCAACTACATCGGGTACCGCCTGCTGGCCGAGCCCTATCACATGAGCCAGGCGCTGGTCGGCCTGCTGTCGGTGGTTTACCTGTCGGGTATCTACAGCTCGGCAAAAATCGGCGCCCTGGCCGACCGACTCGGCCGTCGCCGCGTGCTCTGGGGCACCATCGTGCTGATGCTGGCGGGCATCGCCCTGACCTTGCTGCAACCCCTGGCGCTGGTACTGGCGGGCATGCTGCTGTTCACCTTCGGCTTCTTCGGCGCGCACTCGGTGGCCAGCAGCTGGATCGGCCGCCGCGCCCTCAAGGCCAAGGGCCAGGCCTCGTCGCTGTACCTGTTCAGCTACTACGCCGGCTCCAGCATCGCCGGCACCGCCGGCGGGGTGTTCTGGCATCTGGGGGGCTGGAATGGGATCGGGCTGTTTATCGGGGCGTTGCTGGTGGGCGCGCTGCTGATTGCCATGAAGCTGTCGAAACTGCCGCCACTGGCCACCCAGTGATCTGAAACGCCCCTGCCGGCGATCGGGTTCGGCGCGTAGAGCGCCAGGACCCGATCGCCGGCATGGGCAACTGCATCTGAGAAGGTGGGCCGAGTTACTGGACGATTTCCACCAGGTCGACATCGATCTCGCGCTTCATCAGGCTCTTCTCGACTTCACCGGTCAGTTTGACCCGGGTCTTTTCGTTGAACGCCACGGGCGGCAGGTCCTCGTCATCGATCTCGACGGTGATGGTGCCGCTGGCATCCTTGAATTCGTACTTGTCGTCATTGTTCAACTTCTTGGTCACGTGGCCCTGCAATACCACCGGCGTGTCGTCTGCGGCGTCGTTGGCCGCGGCAACGGTGGTGACCGCGTGCGCGCCCGGGCCGGTGTAACCGACAGCCAGAGCAGCGGTGCTGAACAGCGGAGCAAGCAGCAGAACGAGGTAACGGGTTTTCATGGCAGTGATCCAGTGTGGGTTTCGATGGAGCCAGGTTAACCAGTGATGCTGAATTGAAACTTAATCCACCGATCGGTTTACCCCGCCCATAAAAAAGCCCGGCACTGGCCGGGCGTTTTTTAGCGGATGACGCTTACTCGTGGTACTGCGCCGACAGCTCATGCACCGCACGCAGGAAGGCGCCGGCGTGTTCCGGATCGACTTCCGGGGTGATGCCGTGGCCGAGGTTGAACACGTGGCCGCTGCCTTTGCCGTAGCTGGCGAGAATGCGCCCGACTTCAGTGCGGATCGCTTCCGAGTTGGCGTAGAGCACGGTCGGGTCCATGTTGCCTTGCAGGGCGACTTTGTTGCCGACGCGCTCACGGGCGTTGCCGATATCGCAGGTCCAGTCCAGGCCCAGGGCATCAGCGCCAGCGTCGGCGATGCTTTCCAGCCACAGGCCGCCGCCTTTGGTGAACAGGATCACCGGAACCTTGCGCCCCTCGTGCTCGCGGATCAGGCCGCTGACGATCTTGCGCATATAGGCCAGGGAGAACTCCTGGTAGGCCGCCGCCGAGAGGCTGCCGCCCCAGCTGTCGAAGATCTGCACCGCTTGCGCGCCGGCCATGATCTGGCCATTGAGGTAGGACGTCACCGACTGCGCGAGCTTGTCCAGCAGCAAGTGCATGGCTTGAGGGTTTTCGTAAAGCATGGCTTTGGATTTGCGGAAGTCTTTCGACGAGCCGCCTTCGACCATGTAAGTCGCCAGGGTCCAAGGGCTGCCGGAGAAACCGATCAGCGGTACACGGCCATTGAGCTCGCGACGAATGGTGCTGACCGCATCCATCACATAACCCAGGTCCTTGTGCGGATCCGGAATCGGCAGGGCTTCGATATCGGCCAGGGTGCTGACGACTTTCTTGAAGCGCGGACCTTCGCCGGTTTCAAAATACAGGCCTTGGCCCATGGCGTCGGGGATGGTCAGGATGTCGGAGAACAGAATCGCCGCATCCAGCTGCGGATAGCGGTCCAGAGGCTGCATCGTGACTTCGCAAGCGAACTCCGGGTTCATGCACAGGCTCATGAAGTCACCGGCCTTGGCACGGCTGGCGCGGTATTCAGGCAGGTAGCGCCCAGCCTGACGCATCATCCACACCGGGGTGACGTCTACGGGTTGCTTGAGCAGGGCACGAAGGAAACGGTCGTTCTTCAGGGCAGTCATGTCGGCATCCGGAAAAAAAGTGGGGGCATTTTCTCAGAGCGCGACGCAAAAGGCACGGCAAGAGCCGTTTCTTTATGTCTATGGGGGCAATTTGTCACAGAGGGGAGCAGCTGCAAGCTGCAAGCGCAAGCTTCAAGAGAGAGACTGTATCGCCTCTGACTTGCCGCTTGCAGCTTGCCGCTGGCGTCGTCAGACGCCCAGGTAATCGAGGATCCCTTCGGCCGCATTGCGCCCTTCGAAGATCGCCGTCACCACCAGGTCAGAACCGCGCACCATATCGCCACCGGCGAAGATTTTCGGGTTGCTGGTCTGGTGTTTGTACTGGGCCTGTTCCGGAGCCACGACGCGGCCCTGGCTGTCGGTCTGGATGCTGAACTGCTCGAACCAGGGTGCCGGGCTCGGGCGGAAACCGAAGGCGATGACCACGGCGTCGGCCGGAATGATCTCTTCGGAACCCGGGATCGGCTCGGGGCTGCGGCGGCCACGGGCATCCGGCGCGCCGAGACGGGTCTCGACCACCTTCACGCCTTCGACCTTGTCTTCGCCGACAATGGCGATCGGCTGGCGGTTGTAGAGGAACTTCACCCCTTCTTCCTTGGCGTTTTTCACTTCCTTGCGCGAGCCCGGCATGTTCGCTTCGTCACGACGATAGGCGCAGGTCACCGACTTGGCGCCCTGACGGATCGACGTGCGGTTGCAGTCCATCGCCGTGTCGCCGCCGCCCAGGACCACTACCCTCTTGCCTTTCATATCGACGAAATCTTCCGGCGACTTTTCAAAGCCCAGGTTGCGGTTGACGTTGGCGATCAGGAAATCGAGCGCGTCATGCACGCCTGGCAGGTCTTCACCGGCAAAACCGCCTTTCATGTAGGTATAGGTGCCCATGCCCATGAACACGGCATCGTATTCGGCGAGCAGTTGCTCCATGGTCACGTCCTTGCCCACCTCGGTGTTGAGGCGGAACTCGATACCCATGCCGGTGAAGACTTCGCGGCGATTGCTCAGCACGGTCTTTTCCAGTTTGAACTCGGGGATGCCGAAGGTCAGCAGGCCGCCGATTTCCGGGTTCTTGTCGAACACCACCGGGGTCACGCCGCCGCGCACCAGAACGTCGGCACAGCCCAGGCCTGCCGGGCCGGCGCCGATGATCGCGACGCGCTTGCCGGTCGGCTTGACCTTGGACATGTCCGGACGCCAGCCCATGGCGAAGGCGGTGTCGGTGATGTACTTCTCCACCGAACCGATGGTCACCGCGCCAAAACCGTCGTTAAGGGTGCAGGCACCCTCGCACAGCCGGTCCTGGGGGCAAACGCGGCCGCAGACTTCCGGCAGGGTATTGGTCTGGTGCGACAGCTCGGCGGCCTGGAGGATGTTGCCCTCGGCCACCAACTTCAGCCAGTTGGGAATGAAGTTGTGCACCGGGCACTTCCATTCGCAATACGGGTTGCCGCAACCCAGGCAGCGATGGGCCTGGTCGGCCGAATGCTGGGGTTTGAACGGTTCGTAGATTTCCACGAACTCTTTCTTGCGTTGACGCAACAGTTTCTTCTTCGGGTCTTTACGCCCGACTTCGATGAATTGGAAGTCGTTATTCAGACGTTCGGCCATTATCAAAACCTCTTAGCAGCAGCTCGAAGCTACAAGCTTCAAGCTGCAAGACAATCACGTGTGCAGGCATATCGCGCACTGCTGTTAACTTGCGGCTTGAAGCTTGCCGCTTGCAGCTGCGTCGTTATTGCGGGTTGGCACGAGTACTGGTGAGCAGAGATTTCAAGCTCGCCGCCTTGGGTTTGACCAGCCAGAAACGACGCAAGTAGTCATCGAGGTTCTCGGCAAGGTTACGCCCCCACTCGCTGTCGGTTTCCGCGACGTACTCGTCCAGCACACGTTGCAGGTGGCTGCGATAGGCCTCCATCGCTTCGCCGCTGATCCGCTGGATTTCCACCAGTTCGTGGTTGACCCGGTCAACGAAGGTGTTGTCCTGGTCGAGCACGTAGGCGAACCCGCCGGTCATGCCTGAGCCGAAGTTGTAACCGGTCTTGCCCAGTACGCAGACGAAACCACCGGTCATGTATTCGCAGCAGTGATCGCCCGTGCCTTCAACCACGGTGTGGGCACCGGAGTTGCGCACCGCGAACCGCTCGCCGGCCGTACCTGCGGCAAACAGCTTGCCGCCAGTGGCGCCGTACAGGCAGGTGTTGCCGATAATCGCGCTGTCCTGGGTCTTGTACACGCTGCCTTTGGGCGGAACGATCACCAGCTTGCCGCCGGTCATGCCCTTGCCCACGTAATCGTTGGCGTCGCCTTCCAGGTACATGTTCAAGCCACCGGCGTTCCATACGCCGAAGCTCTGGCCTGCGGTGCCCTTGAAGCGGAACGTGATCGGCGCCTTGGCCATGCCCTGGTTGCCGTGGAGCTTGGCGATTTCACCGGAGATCCGCGCACCGATCGAACGGTCGCAGTTACAGATATCCAGGGCAAAATCGGCGCCGCTGAGGTCGTTGATGGCCGACCTCGCCATGTCGACCATCTTCTCGGCCAGCAGGCCTTTGTCGAACGGCGGATTGCGGTCCACCTGGCAGAACTGCGGTTTGTCGGCCGGAATGTGATCACTGCCCAGCAACGGCGTCAGGTCCAGGTGTTGCTGCTTGGCGGTCTGGCCTTCGAGGATTTCCAGCAGATCGGTACGCCCAATCAGCTCTTCGAGGGAGCGCACGCCGAGCTTGGCCAGCCACTCGCGGGTTTCTTCGGCGACGTAGGTGAAGAAGTTCACCACCATGTCGACGGTGCCGATGTAGTGATCCTTGCGCAGTTTCTCGTTCTGCGTCGCCACGCCGGTGGCGCAGTTGTTCAGGTGGCAGATGCGCAGGTATTTGCAGCCCAGGGCGATCATTGGCGCGGTGCCGAAGCCGAAGCTTTCGGCGCCGAGGATCGCGGCCTTGATCACGTCGAGGCCAGTTTTCAGGCCGCCGTCGGTCTGCACCCGGACCTTGCCGCGCAGGTCGTTGCCGCGCAGGGTCTGGTGGGTTTCCGCCAGGCCCAGCTCCCACGGAGCGCCCGCGTACTTGATCGACGTCAGCGGCGAAGCGCCGGTGCCGCCGTCGTAGCCGGAGATGGTGATCAGGTCGGCATAGGCCTTGGCCACGCCAGCGGCGATGGTGCCAACGCCGGCTTCCGCCACCAGCTTGACCGAGACCAGCGCCTGGGGATTGACCTGTTTCAGGTCGAAAATCAGCTGCGACAAGTCTTCGATGGAATAGATGTCGTGGTGCGGCGGTGGCGAGATCAGGGTCACGCCCGGAACCGCATAGCGCAGCTTGGCGATCAGGCCGTTGACCTTGCCGCCTGGCAGCTGGCCGCCCTCACCGGGCTTGGCACCCTGGGCCACCTTGATCTGCAGCACTTCGGCGTTGACCAGGTACTCCGGGGTGACACCAAAACGACCGGTGGCCACTTGCTTGATTTTCGAGCTCTTGATGGTGCCGTAACGCGCCGGGTCTTCGCCGCCTTCACCGGAGTTGGAACGCGCACCCAGGCGGTTCATGGCTTCGGCCAGGGCTTCGTGGGCCTCGGGCGACAGTGCGCCGAGGGAGATCCCGGCGGAATCGAAGCGCTTGAGCACCGACTCCAGGGGCTCGACTTCGCTGAGGTCGAGCGCGGTATCCAGGACCTTGACCTTGAACAGGTCGCGGATCATCGACACCGGGCGGTTGTCCACCAGCGCCGTGTATTCCTTGAACTTGGCGTAGTCGCCCTGCTGCACAGCGGCCTGCAGAGTGTTGACCACGTCCGGGTTGTAAGCGTGGTACTCGCCACCGTGGACGAACTTCAGCAAACCGCCCTGCTGGATGGCCTTGCGCGGGCTCCAGGCTTCGGCTGCCAGGGCTTTCTGCTCGGCTTCGATGTCGACAAAGCGCGCACCCTTGATGCGGCTCGGTACGCCACGGAAGCTCAGCTCACAGACTTCCTCAGACAGGCCGATGGCCTCGAACAACTGCGCACCGCGGTACGAAGTGATGGTCGAGATACCCATTTTCGACAGGATCTTGAGCAGGCCCTTGGTGATGCCCTTGCGGTAGTTCTTGAACACCTCGTAGAGGTCGCCCAGCACTTCACCGGTGCGGATCAGATCGCCCAGCACTTCGTAGGCCAGGAACGGGTAGACCGCCGAAGCGCCAAAACCGATCAATACCGCGAAGTGGTGCGGATCGCGGGCAGTGGCGGTCTCGACCAGGATGTTGGAGTCGCAACGCAGGCCCTTTTCGGTCAGGCGGTGGTGCACCGCGCCAGTGGCCAGGGAGGCGTGGATCGGCAGCTTGCCCGGTGCGATATGACGGTCGCTGAGGACGATCTGGGTGCGGCCGGAGCGCACGGCTTCTTCAGCCTGATCGGCCACGTTGCGGATCGCCGCTTCCAGGCCAAGGCTTTCGTCGTAGTTCAGATCGATGATCTGACGCTCGAAGCCCGGGCGGTCGAGGTTCATCAGCGAACGCCACTTGGCCGGGGAAATGACCGGCGAGCTGAGGATCACGCGCGAGGCGTGTTCCGGCGACTCCTGGAAGATATTGCGCTCGGCACCGAGGCAGATCTCCAGCGACATGACGATGGCTTCACGCAGCGGGTCGATCGGCGGGTTGGTGACCTGGGCGAACTGCTGGCGGAAATAGTCGTACGGCGTGCGCACACGCTGGGACAGCACGGCCATCGGCGTATCGTCGCCCATGGAGCCGACCGCTTCGTAGCCCTGCTCGCCCAGTGGACGCAGCACCTGGTCGCGCTCTTCGAACGTGACCTGGTACATCTTCATGTACTGCTTGAGCTGGTCGACATCGTAGAAAGCCGAACCGTGGTCGTTGTCTTCCATGGTCGCCTGGATACGCAGGGCGTTCTTGCGCAGCCATTGCTTGTACGGATGGCGGGACTTCAAGCGGTTATCGATGGCGTCGGTGTCGAGGATCTGCCCGGTTTCGGTGTCCACGGCAAAGATCTGACCCGGGCCGACACGGCCCTTGGCGATCACGTCTTCAGGCTGGTAGTTCCAGACACCGATTTCCGAAGCCAGGGTGATGAAACCGTTCTTGGTGGTGACCCAGCGCGCCGGGCGCAGACCGTTACGGTCGAGCAGGCACACGGCATAACGGCCGTCGGTCATGACCACGCCGGCCGGACCGTCCCACGGCTCCATGTGCATCGAGTTGTACTCGTAGAACGCACGCAGGTCCGGGTCCATGGTCTCGACGTTCTGCCACGCTGGCGGAATGATCATCCGCACGCCACGGAACAGGTCGATGCCGCCGGTGACCATCAGCTCCAGCATGTTGTCCATGCTGGAAGAGTCGGAACCCACGCGGTTGACCAGCGGGCCGAGCTCTTCGAGATCCGGGATCAGGTCGTTGGCGAACTTGGTGCGACGGGCCTGGGCCCAGTTGCGGTTGCCGGTGATGGTGTTGATCTCGCCGTTGTGGGCGAGGAAGCGGAATGGCTGGGCCAGCGGCCATTTCGGCAGGGTGTTGGTGGAGAAGCGCTGGTGGAACACGCAGATCGCGGTTTGCAGGCGCGGGTCACCTAGGTCTGGATAGAAGGCGGCCAGGTCGGCCGGCATCATCAGGCCTTTATAGATGATGGTCTTGTGGGAAAAGCTGCAGATGTAGTGGTCGGTGTCGGCGGCGTTGGCCACCGAGGAGCGACGACGGGAGCTGAACAGCTTGATCGCGAAATCCTGATCGCTCAAGGACTCGCCACCGATAAACACTTGTTCGATCTGCGGCAGGCGCTCCAGGGCCAGGCGGCCGAGCACGCTGGTATCGATTGGCACTTTGCGCCAGCCGATCAATTGCAGGCCGGCAGCCAGGATCTCGCGGTTCATGTTCTCGCGAGCAGCCTGGGCTTTTACCGGATCCTGGTTGAAGAACACCATGCCCACGGCGTACTGCTTGGGCAGGTCATTGCCGAAGTGTTCCTTGGCGATGGCGCGCAGGAACAGATCGGGCTTTTGCATCAGCAGACCGCAACCGTCGCCGGTCTTGCCGTCTGCGTTGATCCCACCGCGGTGGGTCATGCAGGTCAGGGCCTCAATGGCCGTTTGCAACAGGGTATGACTGGGTTCGCCCTGCATATGGGCTATCAGGCCGAAACCACAGTTATCCTTGAATTCATCTGGTTGGTACAGACCTGCTTTCATAGACACTTTCTCACCAGGCTGCCTCTTGTTCGAGGCAAATTTCTTTTCAATTCAACCCGTTACCATCCGCGCCGAACGTACGCCAGCTTTGCGGGGGCAAAAGGGAGGTCATTGTACACACCGACACAGACGCTCACAAATTTGGCGACGAAATGTCGCAAATCTATGTCGCATTTATGAAAGGTTTAAAGCGATACGCTGTGCTAGTCAAAATATTTTTAATGTTGACCGCTACGACTCAAAAGCCACTGTGACGCAGACACCACAAGGCACGCGGCCTGGAAGGCAGCATGCCCGTGTGATTTTTTTTGAGGTGCCGGGAGAGGCGGCCTGGGTAAGGCCGCCGAATCTTCAGCGAGTTGTTGCCAGTTCTTGTTGGACGCTGGCGACAGTGCGAGGCCAAGGTTTACCAGCCTGAACCTTCGCTGGCAAGGCTTTGATGGCGTTTACAGCTGCATCACGGCTGGAGAAGTTGCCGTAAGTGATCACGTAAAGCGGCTTGCCGTTGAGGACTTTCTTGAAATAACGGTACTCGCCACCCTGCTCCTTGACGAAGCTCTGGGCTGCGGTTTCCGAGCTGGTGCCGAGGATCTGCACCACGTAGTTGCCCGGCGCCTGGCCGGCGTACCAACTGCCACCGGCGGCCTTGGCCACCACCACTGGTTTCTCGACAGGTTTGGCAGGCGCAGCCGGTTTGGCGGCGGCGACCGGTTTCTCTGCGGGCTTGGCAGCAGGTTTGGCGGTGGCGACCTGGGTCGGTGCCGGGGTCGGACGCGCGGCCGGAGTCGGCGCCGGGCCCGCTGCCATGCCGCTAGGCGGCGCGGTGGTGGTCACGGTCGGTGGCGTGGCGCTGGAGCCTTCGACCGGCACGCCATCGTCGCCTTCGCTGATGCCACCTGCCGCCTCGGCCAGAGGGCCGCGCATGACCGGTTGCGACTGGCCTACCAGCGGCAGCGGCATTGGCTGCGAAGAGCCGGCGAATTCGACCGCCGGGCTTCCACCACTGTTAGGTGTCGGTTTCTGCCCCAGGGGCAGCTGCGCTTGTTCAGTAGCAGGTGCGCCGGTCGCCGGCGCTTTGCTGCGACCCGGCATCAACCAGGCAGCGGCCACCGCGACAACCACTACTGCGGATATCGCCAATACGTGTTTCTTCGGCATGTTGAACCCCATACTTGGACGCTTGACCGCTGAGCGGCTGGCAATCATGGCTTCGATCATTGCATCGCGAGCGACCTGGTTGATGTTGCCAGGCCAGCCATCGGAGCTTTCGTGAATATCAGTGATCTGATCCGCAGAGAAAAGTTCGATCCCCTGGCCTGCCCCCTCAAGACGCTGGGCCAGGTATTCGCGGGTTTCTTCTTCGCTGTAGGGCTGCAATTCGATGACGTGGAAGCGCTCTTCCTCGGTGCTCAATTGCTCCAGGGCGGCAATCAGCGACGACTCGCCAAACAGGAACACATGTGGCCGACCTTCCGGCGCGCCAGCGGCCAGGGCCAGCAAGGCTTCCAGGGCTGACTCGTCGAGTTGCTCGGCATCATCCACCAGCAGATAGACTTCCTGGCCAGTCAGTGCCAGTTGCACCACCTGGGACAGGATCGGCCCGACCTCGGCCTGGGCCACATTCAACGCCTGCGCCACCTGGCGCAACACGCCGGCCGCGTCGCCGGCGCCACGGGCGGAAACCACCACGCTCTGCACCGATTGTTTGTTGGTGCTGGCCACCAGGGCCTGGCGCAACAGGGTCTTGCCACTGCCTTGGGGGCCGGTAACCACCAGCAACAACTGGCTATAACGCGCCAGGTGATGCAACTGGCCCAACACCGGTTTGCGTTGGGCAGGGAAAAATTTGAAACCAGGGACCCGCGGTGCAAAAGGGTCGTGGCTTAACTGGTAATGGCCGAGGAAAGCCTCGTCGGCGTGCAAACTAGTCATGGGGATCTTATTAACCTTTAAGCTGAGCCAGAACGCGGTAATCCGCTCCCAGCGTGGCCTGTAAAACCTCTTTCGGATAATCGTCGGTCACTACGGCTTCGCCCATGCGGCGCAATAGCACCAGACGCAAACGACCGTCGATCACTTTCTTGTCAATTGCCATATGTTCGAGAAAATCCGCTTCGGTCATCTCTTCAGGGGGGATGACCGGCAAGCCAGCGCGCTGGAACAGGCGAATGCCGCGGTCGCGTTCCTGGGCGGAAATCCAGCCCAGGCGCGCGGACATTTCGAGGGCCATGACGGTGCCCGCAGCCACCGCCTCGCCATGCAGCCATACGCCATAACCCATGTGGGTTTCGATGGCGTGGCCAAAGGTGTGGCCCAGGTTGAGCGTGGCGCGTACACCGGACTCACGTTCGTCGGCGCCGACCACGGCCGCCTTGGCCGCGCAGGAGCGTTCGATGGCGTAAGTCAGCGCTTGTTGGTCCAGAGCTCGCAGCCGGTCGACGTTTTCTTCAAGCCAGGTGAGAAACGGCTCATCGCAGATCAGCCCGTACTTGATCACTTCCGCCAGGCCTGCCGATAGCTCGCGCGGCGGCAAGGTGTTGAGACTGGTGGTATCGATCAGCACCACATTGGGCTGATAGAACGCCCCAACCATGTTCTTGCCCAGCGGATGGTTGATTCCGGTCTTGCCGCCGACCGAGGAATCCACTTGCGACAGCAGGGTGGTGGGAATCTGGATGAAGTCGACACCGCGCTGATAGCAAGCTGCGGCAAAACCGGCCATATCGCCGATAACCCCGCCACCCAGGGCGATGACGGTGGTCCGCCGATCATGCCGCGCGGTCAGCAGGCCGTCGAAAATCAGCTGCAGGGTTTCCCAGTTCTTGAAGGCTTCGCCATCCGGAAGAATCACCGAGATCACGGAAAACTGCCCGAGGCTGCGGGTCAGACGCTCAAGGTACAGCGGCGCGACAGTTTCATTGGAAATGATCGCCACTTGCCGCCCGGCGATATGCGGTACCAGCAGCTCAGGTTGATCCAACAAACCTTCGCCAATATGAATCGGGTAGCTGCGCTCGCCCAGGTCGACCTTAAGTGTCTGCATGTGTCCCCACAGTGAAGATGGAAGCAGGCGCCGAGCCCTGTATAAACGGCTGGCATTGCCTGGTGTTCTGACGCTCTCTGATGGCTCTACGCCACGACCTCAGGCGGTCAAAGCGCGACGCCGAGGATAGCGCATTTCGCTCGGCGCATTAACGGGGAGGAAGCTGCTGCAAGCGCTCCAGTATGTCCAGAACCACCATTCGCGGCGGCCGCTCATCGGTTTCCACCACCAGATCGGCGATTTCCCGATAAAGCGGGTCGCGGATCGTCAGCAGGTCGCGAAGGGTTTTCGCCGGGTCGGCAGTGCGTAGCAGCGGACGGTTGCGGTCCCGTGCGGTACGCCCCACCTGCTGCTCCACCGAAGCATGCAGATAGACCACGCGCCCGCCTTCGTGCAGGGCTCGACGATTGGCTTCACGCATGACCGCGCCGCCGCCGGTGGCCAGAACCACGCCGTCGGATCCACAGAGTTCGGCAATCATCGCCTGCTCGCGGTCACGAAAGCCGGGCTCGCCTTCCTTATCGAAGATCCACGGGATATTGGCGCCCGTGCGCAGTTCAATTTCCTTATCGGAATCTTTGAATGGCAGGCGCAGCTCTTTGGCCAGCAAGCGACCGATGGTGCTTTTTCCAGCCCCCATCGGCCCAACAAGAATCAAATTTCGCACAGAATCAACGACTCACAGCAATCGCCTGGTTATTCATGATACGCGGAGTGAGAAATACCAGCAGCTCGGATTTTTTCTCCGACACCACGTCACGCCGGAAAAGGCGGCCAAGATACGGCACATCGCCAAGAAATGGCACTTTATCTACAACCTTGCTTTGCGTATTCGAGAAAACCCCACCGATGACGATCGTCACCCCGTCGTTGACCAGAACCTTGGCGTTGACCTCGTTTTTCCTGATGGGCGGCACATCCTGAACCCTGTTGAGGTAGTCCGGCTCATCCTTGGTGACCTTGACCTCCATGATGATGCGGTTGTCCGGGGTGATCTGCGGCGTCACCTCCAGCGATAACGAGGCCTCCTTGAACGCCACCGAGGTGGCGCCGCTGGAGCTGGCCTCCTGGTAGGGAATCTCGGTGCCCTTGAGGATCTTGGCGGTTTCCTTGTCGGAAGTGACCACCTTGGGTTGCGAGACAATTTCCCCGTTGCCGGTCTTTTCCATGGCGGTCAGCTCCAGGTCGAGCAGCACGTTATCGGTGATGTAGGCGATGCCGATCCCCGAGGTGTTGGCCACCGCCCCCAGGTCGACGAAGGGCGCGTTGCTGCTGGTGCTGCCCGGCGTGCCGATGGTCGACGAACCATTGGCACCGTTCTGTACCCCGGAGGCATTCCAGTTGCCCTGGTTCTGCACCGAGCCACCCCAGCGCACGCCCAGGCTTTTGTCGTAGTCGACGTTGGCTTCGACGATGCGCGCCTCGATCATTACCTGGCGCACCGGGATATCCAGCTGCGCCACGATCCGCCGCAGCTCGTCGAGGCGCTCCTGGGTCTGGTAGGCAATGATGTTGTTGGTCCGGTCATCGACCGTGATCGAGCCTCGTTCGTCGGCCTTTTCTTCAACGCTGGTGACCGACTGGAACAGCTTGGCAATATCCGCCGCCTTGGCGTAGTTGACCTGCAACAGTTCCCGACGCAGCGGCGCCAGGTCTTCCAGCTGCTTCTGCGACTCCAGTTCCTGGCGTTCACGGGCGGCGATTTCATCCGCCGGCGCCACCAGCAGCACGTTGCCGATCTTGCGCTGGTCCAGCCCCTTGGTCTTGAGCACCAGGTCCAGCGCCTGATCCCAGGGCACATTTTGCAGGCGCAAGGTAATGCCGCCCTGCACCGTATCGCTGGCCACCAGGTTGAGCCCGGTGAAATCGGCGATCAGTTGCAACACGGAACGCACTTCGATGTTCTGGAAATTCAGCGACAGCTTTTCACCGCTGTAGGCTGGCGTCGCTGCACGTTTTTGCCGGTCTTTATCATTCAGGGGACGAACGCTGACCGTCAGCAGACGGTCGGTCTGATAGGTCGAAAAATCAAATTCGCCGCCGGCGTCGATGCTGATGGTCACCTGATCGGCTTTGGCCGTGGCGTTGACGAACTGCACCGGGGTGGCGAAATCCTTGACGTCGAGGCGCACACGCTGCCGCTCGGGCAATTGGACCCGGCTGAACCTGAGGACGATCTTGCCGTCCTGGCGCTGGACGTCCGCGCTGATGCCCGGGTCGGACAAGCGGATCTGCACATTGCCTTCGCCACGATCGCCACGCTGGAAATCCAGGCTGTTGATGGCGCGCCCCTGGGCGGAGGCATCCTGGGTCTTGGGGCTGGCAGCGAAGGCCATGGGCGACAGCAGCGCTATCCATAGCGCGGTGCCGAAGGCTGAAAGAATCCTGTTCATTATTCGAGTTCCACTAAGAGTGCTCTTTCAAGGGGATCGTCCGTGGTCGCTCCAGCCAGGCTCCCGCTCCATCGGGAACAATCTCGACCACCTCGATCTGTGAATCGCTGATAGCGATGACTCGGCCATCGTTGCGCCCCAGGTAGTCACCGACTTTCAGCCGGTACACACCACCCGCACCGCGCAGCAATGCAAAGGATCCGGAAGCATTGGAAAGGGTCCCGACCATCTCGAACTGTTCAATGCCGAACCCTTCGAGAAACTGCTTCACCCGGGCCGGGTCCGGCGCCACGTTGCTCGAACCCCGAAGTCGTCCCGCCGGATCGACCCTGAGTGGCGGCTGGAACGGGCTGCGCAACGACGCTGCGTCATAGGTGAATGATGGGTAAGACCGGATTGCCGGCGTTGGTTCAATCTGCGCCGGCGGCTGCAGGCGCATCTGATTCATGTAGGCGTCCAGATCACTGAAATCATCGCGGCCATCGCAGCCGCTCAAACTGCCGCCCAGCATCACCATCAGGCCCCACTGCCGCACGTTCATCGCTGCGACTCCTGGCCGTTGTAGCGATAGGTCCGGGCCTGGATGCTCATGCGCAACCGGGAGCCGTCGCCCGCCGCCAGCGGTTTGATCTCGAAATCATGCAGGGTCACGATGCGCGGCAGTCCGGAGACACCGCTGACGAAGGTTGCCAGGTCATGGTAGGCACCGATCACGGTGATCTGGATCGGCAGCTCGATATAGAACGGCCGCGTCACCTCCGGCAGCAGTTTGATCTCCTCGAACTCCAGGCCACTGCCCAGTCCGGTCCGGCTGATGTCTTCCAACAGGCCGGGCACCTCGGTATCGCTGGGCAGTTGCCGCAGCAAGAGCCCGAAGGCGTTCTGCATGACATGCAGCTGCTCGCTGTAGCGCTCAAGGTTCGCAGCCTGGCGGGCCTTGCTGGCGAACTGCTGCTTGAGCTGCACCTCCTCCCCGCGCTTGTGCTCCAGTTGTTCCAGCGAACCGCTGAGATAAAGGTTGTAGCCCGTCGCCAGCACCACCAGCAGCACCAGACCGGCCACGGCCGTCTTGACCGTGATCGGCCAGGAGCCAATGTTGTGGGTACCCAGCTCGCCCCATTCCGTTTTGCGCAACGCGGCAAACCAACGGCTGATGCTCACTGCTGGTCCTCCGGCGCGGCAGCCCGGGTCTGACGCACGCTCAGTTGGAAGCGGCTGGCCTGGTTCGCACCTTCGGCCGCCGTTCCCTTGACCTCGCCAAGCACCGGCGCGTCAAACCACTCGGAGCGGTCCAGCTGACGCATCAGCTCGGAGATCCGGTCATTGGACTCGGCGGACCCGGAGATCGCCAGCGTAGTACCCACCTGGGAGACGTCGGTGAAATACACCCCGTCAGGCAGGGTCCGCACCAACTGGTCGAACACCCGCGCGCTGATCGAGCGGTTACCTTGCAGGTCCTCGATGATCTTCATCCGCTCCATCAGTTGCTGGCGATGGGCCTTGAGTTCGTTGATCTGCACGATCCGCTGATCGAGGTGGGCGGCCTGCTGGCTCAGGTGGTTATTGCGGGCCAGTTGTCGCTCGATCGCGGCATCAATGTAGCGCTCGGCCACCAGCACCACGGCCAAGCCGCCCACCAGCACTGCGCCCAGGGTCAGGAAAAAACGCTTGCGCCGCGTCTCGCGCAACTCTTCGCGCCAGGGCAACAGGTTGATCCGCGCCATCAGTCGAGCCCTCGCAACGCCAGGCCGCAGGCAATCATCAACATCGGCCCGTCACGCTGCAGGGCCAACGCATCGACCTTGTCACCGATGACCATGCCGGCGAAGGGATCGGCCAGCCGAACCGCAACACCCAGCTCCCGGCCCAAGACCTCCGCCAAACCCGGCAACCCGGCACTACCGCCCGCCAGCAGCAGGTCATCCAGCGCCCGAGCCTGGGGCGATTCGGCAAAGAACTGCAGGGAACGTGCGACCTGTTGCACCAGCTCCTGGCAAAACGGCTGCAGGACCTGATCGGGGTAGTCGTCCGGCAAACGCCCATCATGCTTCGCCCGCTCGGCCTCATCGGCCGACAGGCCATAACGCCGCTGGATGGCTTCACTCAACTGGCGCCCGCCAAACAATTGTTCGCGGCTATAAATGACTCGACCGTCGTGCAGCACGCTGAGTGTGGTCATACTGGCGCCGATATCGACCAGCGCCGAAGTCCGCCCCGGCACCGCGACCTGCAACGCCAGGACGCGCTCGAGTGCGGCGACCTCGATATCAACCACCCGCGCCGTCAGTCCCGCCAGCGCCAGGACCGCTTCCCGCGCCTCGACGTGCTCCTTGCGACAAGCCACCAGCAGCACGTCCACCTGGTCCGGGTGGTGCGCAGAACAGCCCTGGACCTCAAAGTCGATGGCGACCTCGTCCAGGGGGTAGGGAATATATTGGCCGGCCTCGACCTTGAGCTGGTTTTCCAACGCTTCGTCGGAAAGTCCGGCGGGCATCTGGATAAGTTTGCTGATGACTGCCGATCCGGCCATCGCCACCGCTGCGCCCTTGCCGAGCGAATCGGCCTTGAGCACTACTCGCGAGAGGGCCTGCCCGACCACCTCAAGCTCGGCGATCCGCTTCTCGACCACCGCACTGTGAGGCAGCGCCTCCACGGCGTAGGCCTCGACCCGGTGGCGATCGCCGACGCGGCTCAATTGGACCAGCTTGACCGAGGTGGAGCTGATATCGATTCCCAGGAGGGAACTCGTCTTTTTACTGAAGAGTCCTAGCACTACCCATTCCCTATGACTTTCCGTGAGTTACGGACTCCCTAATGCCCATTGCGTTCAATCACCGCGCCTTGACAGACCGGCAAATGACGCCCTTGGCGGAAAATGCTTATAATGCCCAGCGTTTTTTTCCGCTTTGCCTGCCGCGTGGGTCGATCCCATTTACCGTGAATACTTGCCGTGAATGCCCTGACGCCTAATTCATTCCTTTCTCTGGAAATCCAAAAGCCTTGATTCGTCTGCTGAAGTTTTTCGGGTGGTCCATCGTCGCTGTGTTCTGCGGGCTGCTTTTGGCTCTGTCCGGCGCGTTTCTCTATCTTAGTCCTGGGTTACCGTCCGTAGAGGCGCTCAGAAGTATCCAGTTGCAGATTCCCCTCCGGGTCTACAGCAGCGACGGCAAGTTGATCGCAGAATTCGGCGAAATGCGCCGTACACCGATACGTTTCGCCGACATTCCCCCCAACTTCATCAATGCGTTACTAAGTGCTGAAGACGACAACTTTGCTAACCATTACGGTGTTGACCCCAGCAGCCTGATGCGTGCCGCGACCCAATTGGTCAAGAGTGGCCACATCCAGTCGGGCGGCAGCACCATCACCATGCAGGTCGCAAAAAACTTCTTCCTGACCAGCGAACGCAGCTTCTCGCGCAAGACCACGGAAATCCTCCTGGCCCTGCAGATCGAACGCCAGCTGACCAAGGACGAAATCCTTGAGCTGTACGTCAACAAGATCTATCTGGGTAACCGTGCCTACGGCATCGAGGCGGCGGCGCAGGTGTATTACGGCAAATCGATTCGTGACGTGAGCCTGGCGCAGATGGCGATGATTGCCGGCCTGCCCAAGGCGCCGTCGCGCTTCAACCCGCTGGCCAACCCGGCCCGCAGTAAGGAGCGGCGCGACTGGATCCTGGGCCGCATGTACAAGCTCGGCAAAATCGACGAAGCGGCATACACCACCGCGATCAACGAGCCGCTCAACGCCAGCTACCACGTACCGACCCCCGAAGTT
The DNA here is from genome assembly GCF_059862355.1 of Pseudomonas sp. MF09150. NCBI lineage: Bacteria > Pseudomonadati > Pseudomonadota > Gammaproteobacteria > Pseudomonadales > Pseudomonadaceae > Pseudomonas > Pseudomonas sp. MF09150. The sequence continues at coordinate 341,226 of NZ_JCBCUS010000002.1, forward strand.
AACGCACCGTACATCGCCGAAATGGCCCGTGCCGAGATGGTCGGGCGCTACGGCAGCGACGCCTACACCGAAGGTTTCCGCGTCACCACCACGGTGCCGAGCAACCTGCAGGAAATGGCCAACACCGCCGTTCATGAAGGCCTGATCAGCTACGACCAGCGTCACGGTTACCGTGGCCCGGAATCCCGCCTGCCCGGCAAGACCCAGGCAGCCTGGGCCTCGGAGCTGACCAAACAACGTCCTATCAGCGGGCTTGAACCCGCCATCGTCACCCAGGTCGACAAGACCGGCGTGCAGGTCCTGACCCGCACCGGTGAAGAGCATGTGAGCTGGGACAGCATGAAATGGGCCCGCCCTTTCCTTAACACCAACAGCATGGGCCCGGCGCCCAAGCAGCCATCGGACGTGGCCCAGGTCGGTGACCTGATCCGCGTACAACGCCAGGCTGACAACTCGCTGAAATTCAGCCAGATCCCCGTGGCCCAGGGCGCCCTGGTGTCCCTGGACCCACAGAACGGGGCCATTCGGGCACTGGTTGGCGGCTTCGCCTTCGAGCAAAGCAACTACAACCGCGCCATGCAGGCCAAACGCCAGCCCGGATCGAGCTTCAAGCCGTTCGTCTATAGCGCTGCCCTGGATAACGGCTACACCGCCGCCAGCCTGGTGAACGATGCGCCGATCGTGTTCGTCGACGAATACCTGGATAAGGTCTGGCGTCCGAAAAACGACACCAACACCTTCCTCGGCCCGATTCGCATGCGCGAAGCGCTGTACAAGTCGCGCAACCTGGTATCGATCCGCCTCCTGCAAAGCATGGGGGTCGACCGCACCATCGACTACATCAGCAAGTTCGGCTTCAACAAGCAGGACCTGCCACGCAACCTGTCCCTGGCCCTGGGCACCGCGACCCTGACCCCGATGGAAATCGCCACCGGCTGGAGCACCTTTGCCAATGGCGGCTACAAGATCTCGCCGTACATCATCGACAAGATCGAAAGCCGCAACGGCGAGAACCTGTTCACCGCCAACCCGCCCAGCGTGCCCAACAGCGTCAGCGCCAGCAGCGGCATCGCGGCGCCAAGCGAGCAGACCTTCACCGTCAACCAGGTTGGCGGCGAAAACCCGGCTCAGCCAGTGGCCCAGACCCCGGCCGTTGCCGAGCGGATTGTCGACGGGCGCACCACCTACATCCTCAACAGCATGCTGCAGGACGTGATCAAGCTCGGCACCGGGCGCCGCGCCCTGGCCCTGGGCCGCACCGACCTGGCAGGCAAGACCGGTACCACCAACGAGTCCAAGGACGCCTGGTTCTCCGGCTACAACGCCGATTACGTGACCACCGTGTGGACCGGCTTCGACCAGCCTGAAAGCCTCGGCCGCCGCGAATTCGGCGGCACCGTGGCCCTACCGATCTGGATGAACTACATGGGCGCCGCGCTCAAGGGCCGGCCACCACACACCCAGCCTGAACCGGAAGGCATCCTCAGCCTGCGGGTCGACCCGGTCAGTGGCCGCGCCGCCACCCCAGGCACGCCAAACGCCTACTTCGAGCTGTTCAAAAGCGAAGACAGCCCACCGTCGGTCAACGAACTGGGCAACGGCAGCGTGCCGGGCAGCCCACTGCCAGCCGACGAATCAGCGCCAGCCGATTTGTTCTAAGGGGGCAGCGGCGAGCTTTTAGTTTCAAGCGGCAAGAGAGAAGCAGTACGCACTGCTTCTTGCCGCCTGTAGCTTGCAGCTCAAAACGCCCATAAAAAAACCCGGCTCAAAGGCCGGGTTTTTTATGCGCTGCTGTTAACCGTTGAACACGTCATCCACGCTTTTCAGCGGGTAGTTCTTCGGATACGGCAGGGTCGCTACGCCAGTCTCGATCGCGGCATTGGCCACGGCATCGGAGATCACGGTGATCAGGCGGGCGTCCATTGGTTTCGGGATGATGTACTCACGACCGAATTCCAGCTTGATGCCGCCGTAGGCGTCGCAGACTTCCTGTGGCACTGGCAGTTTGGCCAGTTCACGCAGGGCGTTGGCTGCGGCGACTTTCATTTCTTCGTTGATGCGCTTGGCGCGAACGTCCAGGGCACCACGGAAGATGAACGGGAAGCCCAGTACGTTGTTGACCTGGTTCGGGTAGTCGGAACGACCGGTGGCCATGATCACGTCGTCACGAGTGGCGTGGGCCAGCTCAGGAGCGATTTCCGGATCCGGGTTCGAGCACGCGAACACGATCGGGTTGGCGGCCATCGACTTCAGGCCTTCAGCGCTCAGCAGGTTCGGGCCGGACAGGCCAACGAACACGTCAGCGCCTTGCAGGGCGTCAGCCAGGCTGCGCTTGTCGGTAGCGTGGGCGAACACCGCCTTGTACTGGTTCAGGTCGTCACGGCCGGAGTGGATCACGCCGGTACGGTCAACCATGAAGATGTTTTCGATATTGGCGCCCATGCTCACCAGCAACTTCATGCAGGAGATGGCCGCAGCGCCTGCACCGAGGCAGACGATTTTCGCTTCAGGCAGGGTTTTGCCAGCGATTTCCAGGGCGTTGATCATGCCGGCCGCAGTAACGATCGCGGTGCCGTGCTGGTCATCGTGGAATACCGGAATGTCGCACTGCTCGATCAGAGCACGTTCGATCTCAAAGCACTCAGGTGCCTTGATGTCTTCCAGGTTGATGCCACCGAAGGTGATGGAGATACGCTTGACGGTGTCGATGAAGGCTTGCGGGCTTTCGGAGTCGACTTCGATGTCGAACACGTCAATGCCGGCGAAACGCTTGAACAGCACGCCCTTGCCTTCCATGACTGGCTTGGAAGCCAATGGACCGAGGTTACCCAGGCCGAGAATCGCGGTGCCATCGGAAATGACTGCAACCAGGTTGCCCTTGCCGGTGTATTTGTAGGCCAGTTCAGGATCGCGGGCGATTTCGCGTACTGGTTCGGCTACGCCGGGGCTGTAGGCCAGCGACAGGTCGCGAGCGGTAGCAGTGGCCTTGGTGAGCTCGACACTCAGCTTTCCTGGACGAGGATGGGCATGATATTCGAGAGCGGCAGTTTTCAAATCAGACATGTGGGCATTCCGCTTTTTACTGTTGGACAGACGGACCGCCGAGGATACGCGTGTCGCAAAGTCCCTACAAGACTGACCAGTCACCCCTGTCAAGGGCCCTGGCATACGACTTTGGCCCAAGAGCCACGGAACACAAGGCCTACAACTGTTCACAATCCAAATAAAAAATGTCTACAATTTTTATTTATCAGAACATTCCGAGCATCGTTGGGTCGGTCAGCGGCAACATCCAGCGAGCCTGACCAGGCTTGACCGGTGCTTTTCGCGCGCGATCCACGACCCAGCCCCGCGCCTCGATTTCCCGACCCTGGAGGCGATCCAGCAGCGAAGCATCGAAATTCGCCAGCAGTTTGGGCGCAATGTGCAATACAACCGAACCCTGCAACTCAATCCAAACCCCACCGCGATTGCGTTGCACCTTGCTCACACGCCCACTGAGCACGGCAAAGCCCGAGGCCCTGATCTGCTGCGCTTTCAGTACAGATGCCTGGCGCCACAGGCCCAGCCGAGCCTGGCGCGCGCTGTCTTCGGCAGCCCGCTGGCAGGACGCCAGGGCGACGTTGGGCGCAATCGCAATCTGATAGGCCAGGCCCTCGGCCAGCAAACGCGCGGCCAGGTTACTGCCATCGGCACCGTAGACGTAGGCCAGGGTCCGGCCGTAACGGTCGCTGGTCTCGGCCCCGAGCCGCAAGCCCACTCGCCCTGCGCCTTGCTTGACCAACGCCTGCAAACGCGCACGCGCCGCCACCGCGAAGGGCTCGGCAGGACGACCTTGGCGCGCCAGCTCGGGCGCATTGAGGCCGATCAGGCGCACGCTGCGACCGTCTTTCAGGCGCAGGGTGTCGCCATCGACCACGCGCTGCACCACGGCCGGCGTCAGGCCGCTGGGGGTTGGGCAAAATGCCTGGGCGGCTGTCAGCCAAATCGCAGACACAAAAAAGGCGCCCACCAGGGACGCCTTTTTCATCAGCGAGGAAAGGCCGTATTGGCTTTCCAGAACGATCAGCCTTAGGCTTTTTTCGTTGCGCCGAAAGCACCGAAGCGCGACTTGAACTTGTCGACACGGCCGCCAACGTCCAGAGTTTTTTGCTTACCGGTGTAGAACGGGTGGCACTCGTTGCACACGTCCAGGCTCAGAGGCTTGGCCAGGGTGGAGCGAGTTTCGATGACGTTACCGCAGCTGCAAGTAGCGGTAATGGCTTCGTATACTGGATGGATATCGGCTTTCATGGTGTCTTCCTCAGGCTAGCGTGCCGCCACCCAACACTATTGTTGAATACCGCACGTAATTAGGCCGCGGATTCTACCAGAGCGCGTCAATCACGCAAGCTGTCCCTTACACCGGTCGTCTGCTAGGCTCCGGGCCTTCTTTACCGCCCGTTCATGAGATTTCCCCGCGTGCCCGACGCCATCTTGCGCCTCGCCCTGCCTTCGCCCCTGCGCCGCCTGTTCGACTACCGTGCCCCGGCCGGCGTCCTGCGAGCCCAGTTGCACCCGGGCATGCGCCTGCGAGTGCCCTTTGGTCGCCGGGAGATGATCGGCATCCTGGTGGAGATCGCCGACAGCAGCGAAGTCCCCGCCGAGAAACTCAAACCGGCCCTCGCCCTGCTCGACGCCACCCCACCGCTGCCGCCCGCGCTGTTCAAACTGTGCCTGTGGACCTCGCAGTATTACCAGCACAGCCTCGGCGACACCCTGAGCTGGGCACTGCCGGTGCTGCTGCGCCAGGGCGAGCTGGCCGAGGCGCGCCAGGAGCGCTTCTGGTCGGTCAGCCCCGGCGCCAAGCTGGACGATCCGCGTATCGCCCGCGCGCCACGCCAGCGGGAAGCCCTGGCGACCCTGGCCCAGCACCCCCACGGCGTCGCCCATCAGTTGCTGAGCAAGTTGATGCTGAGCAAGGACAGCCTCGACCTGCTGCTGGCCAAGGAGCTGGTCCAGGTCGAGATCCGCAAGCACGCCCCCGAAGCGCGCCATGAACACTGGCTGGCGCAGCCGGAACTGCCCCTCAACCATGAGCAGCGCGCCGCCTACGAGGCCATCCGCGCGGGTTTCGACAGCTACCACGCGTTCCTGCTCGCAGGCGTTACCGGCAGCGGCAAGACCGAGGTCTACCTGCAACTGATCCGCGAAACCCTGGAAGCCGGCAAGCAAGCCCTGGTGCTGATCCCGGAGATCAACCTCGGGCCCCAGACCCTGGCGCGTTTCGAACAGCGCTTCAATGCACGCATCGCCCTGCTGCACTCGGCCGTCAATGACCGCGAACGCCTGGACGCCTGGCTGGCGGCGCGGGACGGCGATGCCGACATTATTATCGGCACCCGCTCGGCGCTGTTCACGCCGATGAAGAACCCCGGGCTGATCATCATCGATGAAGAACACGACGGCTCCTATAAACAGCAGGAAGGCCTGCGCTACCACGCCCGCGATCTGGCCCTGGTGCGCGCGCGCCAGGAAAACATTCCGATCGTCCTCGGCTCCGCCACGCCGTCCCTGGAAAGCCTGCACAACGCCTACACCGGCCGTTATGGCCTGCTGCGCCTGACCGAGCGCGCCGGCGGCGCCAAGCAACCGCGCTTTTTGCGCCTCGACGTCAAAAGCCGCCCTCTGGACAGCGGCATCTCCGGGCCGATGCAGCAGGCCATCGGCCAGACGCTTGCCGCCGGCCAGCAGGTGCTGGTGTTTCTCAACCGCCGCGGCTTTGCGCCGACCCTGCTGTGCCACGACTGCGGCTGGATGTCCGAATGCAACCGCTGCGATGCGCGGATGACCGTGCACCAGCGCTCCGGCGAACTGCGCTGTCACCATTGCGGCCATGTGGAGCGGGTTCCGCGGCACTGCCCGCAGTGCGGCAAGGTCGATTTGCGTCCGGTGGGCGCCGGCACCGAGCGCGCCGAGGAGCGCCTGGGGATTCTGTTTCCCGATTTCCCGGTGCTGCGGGTGGATCGCGACAGCACCTCGCGCAAGGACGCGATGAACCAGTTGTTCGCCACCATCCAGAAGGGCCACCCGTGCATCCTGGTGGGCACGCAGATGCTCGCAAAGGGCCATCACTTCCCCCGGGTGACCCTGGTGTCGATCCTGGATGCCGACGGCGGGCTGTTTTCCGGTGACTTCCGCGCCAGCGAACGCATGGCCCAGTTGATCGTCCAGGTCGCCGGCCGTGCCGGACGCGCCGAGGAGCCGGGCAAGGTGATCATCCAGACCCACCTCGCCGACCACCCATTGCTGGTGCAACTGACCGAACAGGGTTATTTCGCCTTTGCCGAACAGGCCCTGAGCGAGCGCCGCGCCGCCGGGCTACCGCCCTTTGCGCACCTGGCGCTGCTGCGGGCCGAAGCCCACAAACCGGGGCAGGCCGAGGGGTTTCTCGATGAAGCCTGCAGCGAAGCCGAACGCCTGCTCGCCGAGTACAACCTGGGCGGCATCGAGCTGTTGGGCCCGGTACCGGCGCCGATGGAGCGCCGCGCCGGGCGTTATCGCGCGCAGCTGCTGCTGCAGGCCAACGCCCGCGCGCCCCTGCACCGCCTGCTGAGCAGTTGGCTGCTGGTGCTGGAGCAGATGCCCAGCGGGCGCCAGGTGCGCTGGTCGCTGGATGTGGATCCCGTCGATCTATATTGATAAGCCTGTGGCGCGGGAGCTTGCTCCCCCAGCACCGGTTAATCGTCCGTCCGGGGCGTGCGAAGGTTGGCAAGCCTGCCCCGGCAACGGATAATGCCCAGTTTTTCCACCTGCGCATCGAAGCGCCGCCGCGCCTGCGGTCGAAAGAGAAGACCATGAAAGACACCATTCGCCAGCTCATCCAGCAAGCCATCACCCAACTCGTCAACGACGGTGTGTTGCCAGAAGGCCTGACGCCGGCGATCCAGGTAGAAAACACGCGCGACAAGACCCACGGCGATTTCGCCAGCAATATCGCCATGATGCTGGCCAAGCCGGCCGGCATGAAACCGCGAGACCTGGCGGAAAAAATCATCGCCGCGCTGCCGGCCGATGGCAGCGTGACCAAGGCCGAAATTGCCGGCCCAGGCTTCATCAACTTCTTCCAGAACACCCAGGCCCTGGCCAGCCGGCTGGATGCGGCCCTGGCCGATGAGCAGGTTGGCGTACGGAAGGCTGGCCCGGTACAACGCACGGTGGTCGACCTCTCGGCGCCAAACCTGGCCAAGGAAATGCACGTTGGCCACCTGCGTTCGACCATCATCGGCGACGGCGTGGCGCGGGTCCTGGAGTTCCTCGGCGATACCGTGATCCGCCAGAACCACGTTGGCGACTGGGGCACCCAGTTCGGCATGCTGATGGCCTACCTGCAGGAAAACCCGATCACCAGCGAAGAGCTGTCGGACCTGGAAAACTTCTACCGCGCCGCCAAGCAGCGCTTCGACGAGTCTGCGGAGTTCGCCGACCGCGCCCGTGGGCTGGTGGTCAAGCTGCAAGCCGGCGACCCGGACTGCCTGGCGCTGTGGACCAAGTTCAAGGACATCTCGCTGTCCCACTGCCAGAAGATCTACGAGCTGCTCAACGTCAAACTGACCATGGCCGACGTGATGGGCGAAAGCGCCTACAACGACGACCTGATCAACGTGGTCAATGACCTCAAGGCCAAGGGCATGCTGGTCGAGAGCAAAGGCGCCCAGTGCGTGTTCCTCGACGAGTTCAAGGACGCTGATGGCGAGCCGCTGCCGGTGATCATCGTCAAGGCCGACGGCGGCTACCTCTACGCCACCACCGACCTGGCCGCCGTGCGTTACCGCAGCGGCGTGCTCAAGGCCGACCGCGCGCTGTATTTCGTCGACCAGCGCCAGGCCCTGCACTTCCAGCAGGTGTTCGCGGTAGCACGCAAGGCCGGCTTCGTGACCCACCCGATGGAAATGGAGCACATGGGCTTCGGCACCATGAACGGCGCTGACGGCCGTCCATTCAAGACCCGTGACGGCGGCACCGTGAAGCTGATCGACCTGCTGACCGAAGCCCGGGAGCGCGCCTACACCCTGGTCAAGGAAAAGAACCCGGAACTGGCCGAGAACGAACTGCGCAACATCGCCCGCGTGGTGGGTATTGGCGCGGTCAAATACGCCGACCTGTCCAAACACCGCACCAGCGACTACAGCTTCAACTTCGACCTGATGCTCAATTTCGAAGGCAACACCGCGCCTTACCTGCTGTACGCCTACACCCGTGTCGCTGGCGTATTCCGCAAGCTGGGCAAGGACTTCAGCCAGGTCGAAGGGCAGATCGTGCTCGAAGCCGCTCACGAGCAGGAACTGGCGGCCAAGCTGGCGCAGTTCGGTGAAGTGCTCAACAGCGTTGGCGAAAAAGGCACGCCGCACATTCTCTGCACCTACCTGTACGATGTGGCCGGCCTGTTCTCCAGCTTCTACGAGAACTGCCCGATCCTGAACGCCGAAACCCCGGCTCAGATGCAGAGCCGCTTGCGCCTCGCCGCACTGACCGGCCGCACACTCAAGCAAGGCCTGGAACTGCTGGGTCTGGAAACTCTGGAGCGCATGTAAGTTGGCTGCCAAGAAAAAACCTGCACCCAAGCGTGGCGCCAGCCGTTACCAAGCTCCTGCGAAGAAACCGATCCCGGGCTGGCTGTGGCTGGCCATCGGCCTGACCGTCGGCGCGTTTATCGTGTTCCTGATGAAGCTGGAGCCAGGCAAGGGCGACAACGTCAAACGGGAAAAGCTGGAGCAGCAAAAGGCCAGCAAGATCGCCGAGGCCAACAAGACCCCGCCGAGCCCGCAGCAACCGGTGAAGCCGAAATACGACTTCTACACCCTGCTGCCGGAATCGGAAGTGATAGTGCCGCCTGAGGCCGTGCCGGAGAAAACCCTGCCGACGCCGCAGACCACTCCCACCACTCCGGTCACCCCAGCCGAAGCGGCGAAGATCGACACCGCCCGCGCACAGGCGGCGCTGGCCGGCATCACCCCGCCGCCGCCACCGCCCGTGGCCAAGGCCGCAGCGGTCACCAAGTTCTTCCTGCAGGCGGGCTCGTTCCGCAAGGAAGCCGACGCCGACAAGGTGCGCGCACAGATCATCCTGCTCGGGCAGTCGGTGGCCGTGGAGTCGGGCACGGTCAAGGACGAGACCTGGTATCGGGTGCTGGTCGGTCCGTTCAGCAACCGCGAGCAACTGACCACCGCACAGAAACAACTGGCCGGCGCCGGCTTCAGCAACCTGCTGCTGCAACAGCGCCAAAGCCGCTAAGCCAATCCGTGGCGGGGGTATGGCTCAATACCCTCACCACCGTATTCGCCCGTAGCCACTGCCGAGACACGAAGCAGCGCTGGCCATCAGGACCGCCGCTGGAGCATCAGTGAAAGCCACGCAGTCCCTCCCGCCTGCGGCAGCGGCTACAACGTGCGGCTGCGCTGTCTGGCAAGTCACACTCTGTGACATTAGACCCGTCTCACCGCTCGTCTCTATCCCCGCCCCACGGTTGAAAAACCTCTCACCACCCCCATATGAGTTTCCATCAGGGCATTTTCGCCCCGCAGCGTGGAGACTCTCCCTTGACCACCATCGTTTCAGTTCGCCGCCACGGCAAAGTCGTCATGGGCGGCGACGGCCAGGTTTCTCTGGGCAATACCGTGATGAAAGGCAACGCCAAAAAAGTGCGCCGCCTGTACCACGGTGAAGTCATTGCCGGCTTCGCCGGTGCCACCGCTGACGCCTTCACCCTGTTCGAGCGCTTCGAAGGCCAGTTGGAAAAACACCAGGGCCATCTGGTCCGCGCCGCTGTCGAGCTGGCCAAGGAGTGGCGTACCGACCGTTCCCTGAGCCGCCTGGAAGCCATGCTCGCCGTGGCCAACAAGGACGCTTCCCTGATCATCACCGGCAACGGTGACGTGGTCGAACCCGAAGACGGCCTGATCGCCATGGGTTCCGGCGGCGCCTTCGCCCAGGCCGCAGCCAGCGCCCTGCTGAAGAAAACCGACCTGTCGGCCCGGGAAATCGTTGAAACCGCCCTCGGCATCGCCGGCGATATCTGCGTATTCACCAACCACAACATCACCATTGAGGAGCAGGATCTCGCGGAATAAATCCGCTACAGGCCCAGGGCCACGGTATTTATTCTTGCTTGAGGACCGCCAACTACTATGTCCATGACTCCCCGCGAAATCGTCCACGAACTCAACCGCCATATCATCGGCCAGGACGATGCCAAGCGCGCCGTCGCCATCGCCCTGCGTAACCGCTGGCGCCGGATGCAGCTGCCGGAAGAGCTGCGCGTTGAAGTAACCCCCAAGAACATCCTGATGATCGGCCCGACCGGCGTCGGCAAGACCGAAATCGCCCGCCGCCTGGCCAAGCTGGCCAATGCACCGTTCATCAAGGTCGAAGCGACCAAGTTCACCGAAGTCGGCTACGTCGGCCGCGATGTCGAGTCGATCATCCGTGACCTGGCCGATGCCGCGATCAAGCTGTTTCGCGAGCAGGAAATCATCAAGGTTCGCCATCGCGCCGAAGATGCTGCCGAAGAGCGCATTCTCGACGCCCTGCTGCCCCCGGCACGCATGGGTTTCAGCAGCGACGACGCTCCCGCCCAGGACTCCAACACCCGCCAGCTGTTCCGCAAGCGCCTGCGCGAAGGGCAACTGGATGACAAGGAGATCGAGATCGAAGTGGCGGAAAGCGCCGGCGTCGATATCTCCGCGCCACCGGGCATGGAAGAAATGACCAACCAGCTGCAAAGCCTGTTCGCCAACATGGGCAAGGGCAAGCGCAAGAACCGCAAGCTCAAGGTCAAGGAAGCGCTGAAGCTGGTGCGCGACGAAGAAGCCGGGCGCCTGGTCAATGATGAAGAATTGAAAGCCAAGGCCCTGGAAGCGGTCGAGCAGCACGGCATCGTGTTCATCGACGAAATCGACAAGGTCGCCAAGCGCGGCAACTCGGGCGGCGTCGACGTCTCCCGGGAAGGCGTACAGCGCGACCTGCTGCCGTTGATCGAAGGCTGCACGGTCAATACCAAACTGGGCATGGTCAAGACCGACCACATCCTGTTCATCGCCTCCGGTGCTTTCCACTTGAGCAAACCGAGCGACCTGGTCCCCGAGTTGCAAGGCCGGCTGCCCATCCGCGTCGAACTCAAGGCCCTGACCCCCGGCGACTTCGAGCGCATCCTCAGCGAGCCCCATGCTTCGTTGACTGAGCAGTATCGCGAGTTGCTGAAAACCGAAGGCCTGGCCATCGAGTTCCTGCCCGACGGCATCAAGCGCCTGGCGGAAATCGCCTGGCAGGTCAACGAGAAGACCGAGAACATCGGTGCGCGCCGTCTGCACACCCTGCTCGAGCGTCTGCTCGAAGAGGTGTCGTTCAGCGCCGGTGACCTGGCCAGCGCCCATGGCGAAGAGCCGATTCGCATCGACGCCGCCTACGTCAACAGCCACCTCGGCGAATTGGCGCAGAACGAAGACCTGTCGCGCTACATTCTTTAAGCGACCCGTGACGAGCGCCAAGCTGCAAGTTGACCGCGGTCATCTTGTGGCTTGCAGCTCGCAGCTTTAAGCTGCCCCCCATGACCAAACTCCCGACTGCCATCAACCTGCACAAAGCCTCGAAAACCCTGACCCTGACCTATGGGCCGGACGAGGTCTATCACCTGCCCGCCGAGCTGTTGCGCGTGCACTCTCCTTCCGCCGAGGTCCAGGGCCACGGCAAACCCATCCTGCAATGGGGCAAGATCAACGTCGGCCTGACCAAGGTCGAACCGGCCGGCCAGTACGCACTGAAATTGACCTTCGACGACGGTCATGACAGCGGCCTGTTCACCTGGGACTACCTGTACCAGTTGGCAGTGCGCCAGGACACGCTGTGGAACGATTATTTGGCCGAGCTCAAAGCGGCTGGAAAATCCCGCGATCCGAGCGAGTCGATCGTCAAGCTGATGCTCTAGCTCAAGCCTCCAACTGATTAGAACGCATTTTCTAATTTCATCTGTTTGAATGCTTGGCCGCAGTGCCATGCATTGGCCTGCTTGCGAAAAAAATTAAACTCGGGTAACCAATGGAGCTGGCAAGTTCCCTGCAATGCTTTGTGCAGCAACAAAGCAGCGATGTGGAATCAACGGTCACCCGAGCAGTAGTACCTGGCATCTTTGCTGTGTGACTACACAGCAGGTCTGGTACTCGTCTCAGGACAATGGAGCGTCGTAGATGAGTAACAAGAATAACGATGACCTGAAAGCCCAAGCCTCGGAAAACACCCTGGGGCTAAATCCGGTCATTGGCTTGCGTCGAAAGGATCTTCTTGGCTCTGCTCGCATGGTGCTCACCCAGGCCATCAAACAACCGCTGCACAGTGTCAAGCACGTCACCCATTTCGGTCTTGAACTGAAAAACGTACTGTTCGGCAAATCGCAATTGCAACCGGCTGGCGATGACCGCCGCTTCAATGATCCGGCCTGGAGCCAGAATCCGCTCTACAAGCGTTACCTGCAAACCTACCTGGCGTGGCGCAAGGAGCTCCACGACTGGATCGACGACAGTAACCTCTCGCCCAAAGACATCAGCCGCGGGCATTTCGTGATCAACCTGATGACCGAAGCCATGGCCCCGACCAACAGTGCGGCCAACCCGGCGGCGGTCAAGCGCTTCTTCGAAACCGGCGGCAAGAGTCTGCTCGACGGCCTGTCACACCTGGCCAAGGACCTGGTGCACAACGGCGGCATGCCCAGCCAGGTCAACATGGACGCCTTCGAGGTCGGCAAGAACCTGGGCACCAGCGAAGGTGCGGTGGTGTTTCGCAACGACGTGCTGGAATTGATCCAATACCGCCCAATCACCGAACAGGTGCACGAGCGCCCGCTGCTGGTGGTGCCGCCGCAGATCAACAAGTTCTATGTCTTCGACCTCAGCCCGGACAAAAGCCTGGCGCGCTTCTGCCTGCGCAACAACGTGCAGACCTTTATCATCAGTTGGCGCAACCCGACCAAGGCCCAGCGCGAGTGGGGCCTGTCGACCTATATCGAGGCGCTCAAGGAAGCGGTCGATGTGGTCACCGCGATCACCGGCAGCAAAGACGTGAACATGCTCGGCGCCTGCTCCGGCGGCATTACCTGCACCGCCCTGCTCGGGCACTACGCCGCGATCGGTGAGAAGAAGGTCAACGCCCTGACCTTGCTGGTGAGCGTGCTCGACACCACCCTGGACAGCGATGTGGCGTTGTTTGTCGACGAGCAGACGCTGGAGGCGGCCAAACGCCACTCCTACCAGGCCGGTGTCCTGGAAGGGCGCGACATGGCAAAAGTCTTCGCCTGGATGCGTCCCAACGACCTGATCTGGAATTACTGGGTCAATAACTACCTGCTGGGCAACGAGCCGCCGGTGTTCGACATCCTGTTCTGGAACAACGACACGACCCGGCTGCCGGCGGCATTCCACGGCGACCTGATCGAGATGTTCAAAAACAACCCACTGATCCGGCCCAATGCACTGGAAGTGTGCGGCACGCCGATCGATCTGAAACAAGTCACCGCCGACATCTTCTCCCTGGCCGGCACCAACGATCACATCACGCCGTGGAAGTCCTGCTACAAGTCTGCCCAGCTGTTTGGCGGCAATGTCGAGTTCGTGCTGTCCAGCAGCGGCCATATCCAGAGCATTCTCAACCCGCCGGGCAACCCCAAGTCGCGTTACATGACCGGCACCGGAATGACCGACAAAGCCGACGACTGGCAGGAAAACTCCACCAAGCACACTGACTCCTGGTGGCTGCACTGGCAGGCCTGGCAGGCCGAGCGCTCGGGCAAGCTGAAAGCGTCGCCGACCGCCCTGGGCAACAAGAAGTTCGCCGCCGCCGAAGCCGCACCCGGCACCTATGTCCACGAGCGGTAAACCGTCCGCCGGCAATGACCAACCCGGCACCTGGAGGTGCCGTCAGCCTTACTTTTCGACGAGGCGGATACCCACCTCGGGTCATCCGGATTCAGCCACGATGGCGGCTCCGGCGGTTTAATTCACAGGGTCCAGGCATGCCTCAACCGTTCATATTTCGTACCGTCGATCTGGATGGACAGACCATCCGCACCGCCGTACGCCCAGGCAAGCCTCACTTGACCCCGCTGCTGATTTTCAACGGCATCGGCGCCAACCTGGAGCTGGTGTTTCCGTTCGTCCAGGCCCTGGACCCGGACCTGGAAGTCATCGCGTTCGATGTGCCAGGCGTCGGCGGTTCCTCGACGCCCAGCCACCCTTACCGCTTTCCCGGCCTGGCCAAGCTCACCGCGCGCATGCTCGATTACCTCGACTATGGCCAGGTCAATGCGGTGGGCGTGTCGTGGGGCGGCGCCCTGGCCCAGCAGTTCGCCTACGACTATCCCGAGCGCTGCAAGAAGCTGGTGCTGGCCGCTACCGCCGCAGGCGCCTTCATGGTCCCGGGCAAGCCCAAGGTGCTGTGGATGATGGCCAGTCCACGGCGCTACATTCAGCCCTCCCACGTGATTCGCATCGCACCGATGATCTATGGCGGCGCCTTTCGTCGCGATCCGTCCCTGGCCGCAGAACACGCGGCCAAGGTGCGTTCGGCTGGCAAACTGGGCTACTACTGGCAATTGTTCGCCGGCATGGGCTGGACCAGCATCCACTGGCTGCACAAGATCCATCAGCCGACCCTGGTGCTGGCCGGTGACGACGACCCGCTGATCCCGCTGATCAATATGCGCCTGCTCGCCTGGCGCATCCCCAATGCTCAGTTGCACATCATCGACGACGGCCATCTGTTTCTGATCACCCGGGCCGAAGCGGTTGCACCGATCATCATGAAATTTCTCCAGGAGGAGCGGCAGCGGGCCGTGATGCATCCGCACCCGACGCCTTTCAGCGGTACGTGAGAAGGCGCACGTCGAACAGGACTTCGCGCGCAAGTTGGCCCGGGACCGACTATGTTGTCTGTCTTGGATTGGTGTGCTTGTTGATGGTGACGAAGGAGTGTTGACTCATGCGAGAAAAACCAGCGACAGGCTCGTTGACGACGCCCGCCGCGTTTATCAATGCTCAAAGCGCGATCACCGGCCTGCGCGGCCGAGATCTGTTGTCGACGCTGCGCAACGTGGCCGCTCACGGCCTGCGTAACCCCCTGCACAGCGCCCGGCACGCCCTGGCCCTGGGCGGCCAATGGGGCCGGGTACTGCTGGGGGAGACCCTGCACAAACCCAACCCCCAGGACAGTCGGTTCGCCGACCCGACCTGGAGCCTGAACCCCTTCTATCGGCGCAGCCTGCAGGCTTACCTGAGTTGGCAAAAGCAGACCAGGAACTGGATCGACGACAGTGGCATGAACGACGACGACCGCGCCCGTGCGCATTTCGCCTTCACCTTGCTCAATGACGCCATCGCCCCCTCCAACACCTTGCTCAACCCGCTGGCGATCAAGGAGCTGTTCAACTCCGGCGGCAACAGCGTGGTTCGCGGTCTTGGCCATCTGGTGGACGACCTGTTGCACAACAACGGCCTGCCCAGCCAGGTCACCAAACAGGCTTTCGAGATCGGCAAGACCCTGGCCACCACTCCAGGCTCGGTGGTGTTTCGCAACGAGCTGCTGGAGCTGATCCAGTACAAGCCGATGAGCGAGAAACAATACGCCAAGCCCTTGCTGATCGTGCCGCCGCAAATCAACAAGTACTACATTTTCGACCTCAGCCCGGCCAACAGCTTCGTCCAGTTCGCCCTGAAAAACGGCTTGCAGACCTTCATGATCAGTTGGCGCAACCCGGATATCCGCCACCGAGAATGGGGGCTTTCCAGCTACATCGAAGCAGCCGAAGAGGCGATGAATGTGTGCCGGGCGATCACCGGCAGCCGCGAAGTGAACCTGATGGGCGCCTGCGCCGGTGGCCTGACCATCGCTGCCCTGCAAGGCCACTTGCAGGCCAAGCGCCAATTGCGCCGGGTGTCCAGCGCCAGCTACCTGGTCAGCCTGCTCGACAGCCAGATGGACAGCCCCGCAACCCTGTTCGCCGACGAACAGACCCTGGAAGCCGCCAAGCGCCGCTCCTATCAGCAAGGGGTGCTGGACGGCCGGGATATGGCCAAAGTCTTCGCCTGGATGCGCCCCAACGACCTGATCTGGAATTACTGGGTCAACAACTACCTGCTGGGCAAAGAGCCACCGGCTTTTGACATCCTCTACTGGAACAATGACAACACCCGCCTGCCGGCCGCGCTGCACGGCGACCTGCTGGACTTCTTCAAGCACAACCCGTTGAGCCATGCCGGGGGCCTGGAGGTCTGCGGCACACCGATCGACCTGCAGAAGGTCAATGTCGACAGCTTCAGCGTGGCCGGGATCAACGATCACATCACGCCCTGGGACGCGGTGTATCGCTCGACCCTGCTGCTGGGCGGCGAGCGGCGCTTCGTGCTGTCCAACAGCGGCCACGTGCAGAGCATCCTCAACCCGCCGAGCAACCCCAAGGCCAACTACGTTGAAAACCCCAAGCTCAGCAGCGACCCGCGCGCCTGGTACTACGACGCCAAGCACGTCGATGGCAGTTGGTGGACTCAGTGGCTGGGCTGGATTCAGGAGCGTTCCGGCGTCCAGCGCGAAACCCAGATGACCCTCGGCAACCAGAACTATCCACCCATGGAAGCGGCACCCGGCACTTACGTGCACGTACGCTGAACAACCCTGGCGCCACGCCCGCCAGCGGGCCGTGGCCTGACGGAACAATCAAGAAGACTGGATGAAAACCCGCGACCGGATCCTCGAATGTGCCCTGCAATTGTTCAACCAAAAGGGCGAACCCAATGTCTCGACCATGGAAGTTGCCAATGAAATGGGGATCAGCCCCGGCAACCTCTACTACCATTTCCACGGCAAGGAGCCGTTGATCCTGGGCCTGTTCGAGCGCTTCCAGAACGAGCTGACCCCCTTGCTGGACCCGCCCGCCGACGCGTTGCTGGCTCCAGAAGACTATTGGCTGTTTTTGCACCTGATCGTCGAGCGCCTGGCGCACTACCGCTTCCTGTTCCAGGACCTGTCGAACCTGGCCGGTCGCCTGCCGAAACTGGCCAGGGGCATTCGCAACCTGCTCAATGCCCTCAAACGCACCCTGGCGTCCTTGCTGGCCCGACTCAAGGCGGCCGGTCAATTGGTCAGCGACACCCAGGCCCTGGGCCAACTGGTGGAACAGATCACCATGACCTTGCTGTTTTCCCTGGACTACCAGCGCATCCTCGACCGCGAAGGCGAGGTGCGGCTGGTGGTGTACCAGATCATGATGCTGGTGGCGCCGCACTTGCTGCCGCCGGCCAAGATGGCAACCGAACAGATGGCACGCCAGTATCTGGACCAGCATGAATAAGCCACTGTCGGCAGTGCTGACCGGCAAGCAGTGCATTCAAGGATTCAAGCCCTGGCGGGCAGCAACAAAAACGCCCGACCTTTGCAGGCCGGGCGTTTTTGCAAAACCTGAAAAGATCAGGTTTGACTGGTTGGCGTCACTGGAGTTGGCGCGGCAGTCGGGGTTGCAACCGGGGTCGGAGCCGACGAGGAGTTCGCTGGGCTGACCGGGGCGGCAGGTTTTGCTGCAACAGCAGGCTTTGGCGCCGCTGCTTTTGGAGCGGCGGGTTTGGCCGCAGCAGGTTTCTTGGCTACCGGCTTTTTCGCCGCGGCCGGCTTGGCTGCCGGTTTGACCGCAGGCTTGGCAGCAGCTGCCGGTTTGGCGGCGGCTGTTTTAGCGGCGGGCTTCGCAGCAGGTTTAGCTGCTGGCTTGGCTGCCGGCTTGGCGGCTACTGGTTTGGCCGCGGGTTTGGCGGCAGGTTTCGCGGCGGCGGTCTTGGCGGCAGGTTTGGCTGCCGGTTTAGCCGCTGCGGTCTTGGCGGCAGGTTTTGCAGCTGGCTTGGCAGCGGGTTTAGCAGCAGCCTTGACCAGTGGCTTGGCGGCGGGTTTGGCAGCCGGCTTGGCCGCTGCAGTTTTAGCCGCAACGGGCGCCACCTTGGCACCTGTGAGTTTTTCGATTTGCTTGGTCAGGGTATCGACCTTGCTGTGCAGGGCCTTGACCTCATTGCGGCTTGGCACGCCGAGGCGCGAGATGGCACTGTTCAGACGCTTGTCGAACGCACCTTCGAGTTCGTCCCACTTGCCCAGTGCACGGTCTTTGACATCACTGATACGCGACTTGGCAGAGCTGGCGGAATCCTTGGCGGATTCAACTTTCTTGCCGACCGCACTTTTAGTCAGTTTCTCGGCTTTCTCGCCATCTTTGACCAGGGTCTCGAAGAGTTTGCTGCCGTCAGTGTCAATCTTCGAGTACACGCCTAAACCAGCAAGCCAGATTTTGCGGGAGTAGTCTTCGACTTTCCCGATCCACGAGCTGCCTTCTTTTTCAGTATTCTTTTTACCAGCCATCCCGTTCTCCTTAATGTTTACGCGCGACACGTTCGAGCAATGCCGTCAGCTCATCGAGCTTAGCAGAGAGTGTCTCAACGTCATGTTTAGACGGAATGCCGATGCGATTCAAGGCACTTGCGACGCGCGTGTCAAAAGCCTTTTCGACTTTATCCAGTTGCACTTCAACTTTGCCTTTGAGACTGGTGACATCACCCTTGACGTTGTCGATTTGACTGTTGGCAGCATCAAGTTGTTCAGTCACAACTTTTTTGCCCTTCTTTTCAACAACTTGACCTTCCTTGATGAGTTCCTGGAAGTACTCGCTGCCTTCCTGTCCGACCTTGGCGTAGGCACCCAGGCCTGCCAGCCAGATCTTGCGGGCATAGGATTTGACTTCACTCAGAGCAGTCGACGAAACATCAACTTTTTTCTTCAGAATTACTTTGGCCATGGTGCACCTCACGCGCAGAAGGTTGGAGGAACTGCCCACAGAAAATGGGGCTGAAGCACAAAGTAGTGAGAAAAATTAGAATCGGCACCCTAACCACTGCAACAAAACAGTGAAGCAACTTGATAGGGGTGCTGGCTTACCGGTGGTGTTCAATCAGCGCCATTGCAACGCCTGCGATGGCCGGCAAGCCAGTTGCTGTAACAGACAATCAGGCCAGAGCTTTATCCATAGCCTTTTCGATTTCCGACTTGATGGTGCCGCTCATGGCGGACATCAACAGTCCCAGTTCAACATCAATCCGGATCAACTCCTCGCCCACGTGCACCGTGCCTTTGACTCCGGAACGCTTGAGGTTCAGGGTGTCGCCCGACCACTTGGGTTCCAGGCCATATTGGTCGGCCAGTTTCTGCGCCAGTTGCTCAGCCTTTTCACGGGCTGCTTCCTTGCCCAGGCCATGGGCACGTTCAACAGTAATACGGGCCATTAAATAACTCCTGATTTATCGGGACTTGCCTGAAGCATCTTGACCGTGGCTGCGTCAAAACGTCTCGGCGGCGCACTATCTTACATTCAGCCTTGCCAAGACAAAGGCCGCCACCGGGATTAGAATGTCCCGCATTCTCTTTTGGTGACAGCGATATGACTGATCAGCGCAAAGGCAGCGATGCCGAACCCACCACACACTTCGGCTTCAAGAACGTTCCAGAAAGCCAAAAGGCGGAAAAAGTCGCTGAGGTGTTCCACTCGGTAGCCGCCAAGTACGACCTGATGAACGACCTGCTGTCGGGCGGGATGCACCGTTTGTGGAAGCGCTTTGCCATCGAGCTGTCGGGCGTACGCAGCGGCAACCGCGTATTGGACATCGCCGGTGGCACTGGCGACCTGACTAAGAAGTTCTCGCACCTGGTTGGCCCGACCGGCCAGGTAGTACTGGCTGATATCAACGCATCCATGCTCAAGGTCGGTCGCGACCGTCTGCTGGACCTCGGTGTGGCCGGCAATGTCGAATTCGTCCAGGCCGATGCAGAAAAACTGCCGTTCCCGGACAACCATTTCGACTGCGTGACCATCGCCTTCGGCCTGCGCAACGTCACCCACAAGGAAGACGCCCTGCGCTCGATGCTGCGTGTACTCAAGCCCGGTGGCCGCCTGCTGGTGCTGGAGTTCTCCAAGCCGACCAACGCGCTGATGTCCAAGGCCTATGACGCGTATTCGTTCGCCTTCATGCCGTTGATGGGCAAGCTGATCACCAATGACTCGGAAAGCTACCGTTACCTGGCCGAATCGATCCGCATGCACCCGAATCAGGAAACCCTGAAATCGATGATGGTCGAGGCCGGTTTCGACCGCGTGACCTACCACAATATGACCGCGGGCATCGTCGCCCTGCATCGCGGCATCAAGCCCTGATGTTGCTCAGCGGCCTGCTCGCCAGCGTCGAACTCGGCGTCAATCGCGTGCTGCGCCTCGACAGCACGGCCCTGCCGCGCCTGCAACAACTGAGCGGCAAGGTGATCGCGGTCGACTGCCGCAACCCGGCGTTGCAGCTGTTTATCCTGCCCAGTGATGAAGGCCTGATGCTGGCCGCGCACTGGGCCACCGATGCCGACTGCACCTTGCGGGCCCCGGCCTCAAGCCTGCTAAAGCTGGCCCTGAGCAAAGACAAGACCACAATCCTGCATGGTCCCGAGGTCGAGCTGGAAGGCGACAGCGGCGTGCTCCTGGAACTGGCGGCGATCCTCCAGGACCTCGACCTGGACTGGGAATACGAGCTGTCGCGCTGGCTTGGCCCGGTCACCACCTCGCTGTTCAGCGGCCATGTGCGCAGCCGGGCCCGCTGGTATCAGCAAGGGTTCGCCAGCCTCAATCAGAACCTGGGTGAATACCTGGCCGAAGAATCACGCACCCTGGTAGGCCAGCGCGAAGCCGAAGCCCGGTTTAGCGAGCTGGACCAGATCAAACTCGACCTGGAACGTCTTGAGGCGCGCTTCGAGCGCCTTTCCCGATCCCTTGATCCAAGCGATAACGCATGAAGCTGCTCGCCGTCCGCCGTTTGTTGCGCATCCAGCGCGTCGTGATTCGTTACCGCCTCGATGACCTGCTGTTTGCCCTGCCCCTGCCCTGGTTTCTCCTGGCCCTGCGCTACGCCCTGCCCTGGCGCTGGCTGCCGCGCAAACCGCTGGAGCTGAGCCGGGGTGCGCGCTTGCGCCTGGCACTGCAGGACCTGGGGCCGATCTTTATCAAGTTCGGGCAGATCCTCTCCACCCGCCGCGACCTGCTCCCCGAAGACATCGCCGATGAACTGATGCGCCTGCAGGACCGCGTGCCGCCGTTCGACTCGCAAAAGGCCGTGGCGCTGATCGAGCAGCAGTTGGGCAAGAAGATCAGCGACGTCTTCAGTCGCTTTGATATCGAGCCCCTGGCCTCGGCTTCGGTGGCGCAGGTACACGCCGCGCAGCTCAAAAGTGGTGAAGAGGTGGTGGTCAAGGTCATCCGCCCGGGCCTCAAGCCGATCATCGCCCAGGACCTGGCGTGGCTGTTCATCCTGGCCCGCACTGCGGAAAAACTCTCGGCCGACGCACGCCTGCTGCACCCGGTGGACGTGGTCAGCGACTACGAAAAAACCATCTACGACGAACTCGACCTGCTGCGCGAGGCGGCCAACGCCAGCCAGCTCAAGCGCAACTTCGAGGGCTCGTCGCTGCTGTATGTGCCCCAGGTCTACTGGGACTGGTGCCGCCCCAAAGTGCTGGTGATGGAGCGTATCTACGGGATCCAGGTCACTGACCTCGCGACCCTGGCCGACCAGCGCACCGACATGAAGATGCTTGCCGAGCGCGGTGTGGAGATTTTCTTCACCCAGGTGTTCCGCGACAGCTTCTTCCACGCCGACATGCACCCGGGCAACATTTTCGTCAGCACCGTCAACCCGTGGAGCCCGCAATACATAGCGATCGACTGCGGCATCGTCGGCAGCCTGACGCCCGAGGACCAGGACTACCTGGCGCGCAACCTGTTCGCCTTTTTCAAGCGCGACTACCGCCGCGTGGCCCAGTTGCACATTGACTCCGGCTGGGTGCCGGCGGAAACCAAACTCAACGAATTCGAAGCGGCGATCCGCACCGTGTGCGAACCGATCTTCGAAAAACCGTTAAAGGATATTTCCTTCGGCCAGGTGCTGATGCGCCTGTTCCAGACGGCGCGGCGCTTCAATATGGAAGTCCAGCCGCAACTGGTGCTGCTGCAAAAGACCCTGCTCAACATCGAGGGCCTGGGCCGCCAGCTGTACCCGGACCTGGACCTGTGGAACACCGCGCAGCCTTTCCTCGAACGCTGGATGCGCGAGCGGGTCAGCCCGAAAACCCTGCTGGGCAACCTCCACAGCCAGGTCGAACAACTGCCGCACCTGGCCAACATGACCCGCGACCTGCTCGAACGCATGTCCCAACCCCACGCCAAGGATCCGCCGCCGCCCTGGCATCAGCGCAAGGACGACTGGTTCCTGCGCCTGCTGGGCTGCGCCCATCTGGCCGGCGGCGCGATCCTCGCGGTCGGTGGCCCGTTGAACGAACTGGGGCACTGGCCGGCGGGAATCATGATTGCGGTCGGCCTGTATCTGGTCGTTCGCCGATAGCCAGTGACGCAGTCGGCTGGCAAACTGTTCAAATCGCCGAGGCGCAACCATCGGGTTGAACCTGGTAGTCGGAGTCGAAGATGAAAGATTGGCTGGACGAGATCAAATGGGACGCTGACGGCCTGGTGCCGGCCATCGCCCAGGATCACAAGACCGGGCGCGTGCTGATGATGGCCTGGATGAACCGCGAGGCCCTGAGCCTGACCGCCGCCGAGAACCGTGCCATTTACTGGTCACGTTCGCGCGGCAAACTGTGGCGCAAGGGCGAAGAGTCCGGGCACGTGCAGAAGCTCCACGAAATGCGCCTGGACTGCGACGCCGACGTGATCATCCTGATGGTCGAGCAAGTCGGCGACATCGCCTGCCACACCGGCCGCCATAGCTGCTTCTACCGCGTTCACCAGAACGGCGAGTGGAAGACCGTCGAACCGGTCCTCAAAGACCCGCATGCGATTTATTCGGCAGGACACTGAACATGAATGACACCCTGAACCGTCTGGCACAGGTGCTGGAAGAGCGCAAAGGGGCCGCGGCCGACAGTTCCTATGTCGCCAGCCTGTACCACAAGGGTCTGAACAAGATTCTGGAGAAAGTGGGCGAAGAGTCGGTCGAAACCATCCTCGCCGCCAAGGACGCCGCCATCAGTGGCGACTGCAGCGATGTGATCTACGAAACCGCCGATTTGTGGTTTCACAGTATGGTCATGCTCGCCCAACTGGGGCAGCATCCGCAGGCCGTTCTCGATGAGCTGGATCGTCGCTTCGGTTTGTCCGGGCACGCCGAGAAGGCCTCGCGCCCATCCGCCTGAACCACACTTTAGAGAGGAAAACGCAGCATGGGCATTTTTGACTGGAAACACTGGATCGTCATCCTGGTTGTCGTGGTACTGGTATTCGGCACCAAGAAACTGAAGAACCTGGGCACTGATGTCGGCGAATCGATCAAGGGCTTTCGCAAGGCCATGAACGACGATGAAAAGCCTGCCGAGCCTGTGGTACCGCCGACCGCGCAGCCCGTGCCACCGGTGCAACCACACACCACCGCGCCGCTGAGCCAACCGCACACCATTGACGTGCAGGCCCAAAAAGTCGAAGAGCCGACCCGCAAAGACTCGTGAGCACTGACTAATGTTTGGTATCAGCTTCTCTGAACTGCTGCTCGTCGGCCTCGTGGCCCTGCTGGTCCTGGGCCCGGAGCGCCTGCCGGGTGCTGCGCGGACCGCCGGTCTCTGGGTCGGGCGCCTGAAGCGCAGCTTCAACGCGATTAAACAGGAAGTTGAACGGGAAATCGGTGCCGACGAGATTCGCCGGCAACTGCACAACGAACACATTCTGTCGTTGGAGCAGGAAGCGCGGAAGATCCTGGCACCGACCCAGCTGGAAGCCACCCCGCCACCACCGGTGGCCGAACAACCGGCCCCGGCTGCGAGCGACGCTCCGCCAGTGGCCAGCGCCCCGGCGCCAGCACCGACCGGCCCCGTCGAGCCGGCAACGCCCCAGACGCTGACTGAACCTGCACCTGCCGCGGCGGCTCCAGCCACGCCCGCGCCCCATGACCCTACTTTGCCGCCGCGAGCCCCATGAGCGATATTCCGGAAAACGACCAACACATGCCGCTGGTGTCGCACCTCACCGAGTTGCGCACCCGCCTGTTGCGCTGCGTCGCGGCGATCTTCCTGATCTTTGCCGGGCTGTTCGCCTTCACCCAGCAAATCTACACCTTCGTCTCCACGCCGCTGCGCCAGTACCTGCCGGTGGGCGCGACGATGATCGCCACCGATGTGTCCTCGCCGTTCCTGACGCCGCTGAAGCTGACCATGATGGTCTCGCTGTTTCTGGCGATCCCGGTGATCCTGCATCAAATCTGGGGCTTTATCGCACCGGGCCTGTACAAGCATGAAAAACGCATCGCCGTGCCGCTGCTGGTGTCGAGCATCATGCTGTTCTACACCGGCATGGCCTTCGCCTACTTCCTGGTGTTCCCGCTGATCTTCAAGTTCTTTGCCGCCGCCACTCCGGCCGGCGTCGAAATGATGACCGACATCACCAGCTACCTCGATTTCGTGATGACCCTGTTCTTCGCCTTTGGCGTGGCCTTCGAGATCCCGGTGGCCGTGGTGCTGCTGGTCTGGATCGGCGTGGTCGACGTCAAATACCTGAAGAAGATCCGCCCGTACGTGATCATCGGCTGCTTCGTGGTTGGCATGATCCTCACGCCGCCGGACATTTTCTCGCAGACACTGCTGGCCGTTCCCATGTGGCTGCTGTTTGAAATCGGCATCCTGTTCGGCAGCCTGATCAGCAAGCGTGGCGACCACGTGGACGATCAACCGGCCGACGATCACAACGACCAGCCGCCAGCGACCCAGGCGTGAACCTGCTGCTCCTCGAAGAGGCCGATTTCATCGCGCCGGACCGCGTGATCCTGCGGGATCGGCGCCTGACCCACATGCAGGAAGTGCATCGCGCCGCGGTCGGTGACAGCCTGCGGGTCGGGCGCATCGACGGCGCGATGGGTTCGGCCGAACTGCTGCGCCTGGAGGCCCATGAGGCCGAACTGCGGGTCAGCCTCGACCTGTCGCCGCCCGCCAAGCTGCCGCTGACCCTGGTGCTGGCCCTGCCCCGGCCGAAGATGCTGCGTCGGGTGCTGCAGACCGTTTCCGCCATGGGCGTGCCACGGCTGATCCTGGTCAACAGCTACCGGGTCGAAAAGAGCTTCTGGCAAACCCCCTTCCTCGAACCTGCGGCCATTCGCGAACAGCTGATTCTCGGCCTTGAACAGGCCCGGGACACTGTGCTGCCGCAGGTGCTGATCGAAAAACGCTTCAAGCCCTTTGTCGAAGACCGCCTGCCTGGCCTGGTTGAAGGCACGCGAGGCCTGGTCGGCCACCCGGGCCCCTACCCGGCCTGCCCACGCGGGCTGGACGAGCCGGTGACCCTGGCCATCGGCCCCGAAGGCGGCTGGATCCCCTACGAAATCGACTTGCTGGGCAAGGCCGGCCTGCAGCCGGTACAGCTCGGCGAACGCATCCTGCGCGTCGAAACCGCCGTCACCGCCCTGCTCGCCCGCTTGTTCTGAGGCTCGAGCAGGTGCTCGCCGGCGCCTTGCATCCAGCGCTACCCCCTCTATTGCGCCATTGTCGGCAGGCCGTTGCCTACAGGAACGCCCGTGCCCGCCGATAGCGTATGGATAAACCCAATCGGCAAAAAAGGGAGTTCACACCATGTACCGCTGGCTCGCCCAAACCCTGGGGAATGTAAGCGTCAATAAAAAACTGGGCTTTGGCTTCGGCCTGGTGCTGCTCCTGACCCTGCTGATCACCGCCACCGGCTGGATGGGCCTGGGCAGCGTGATCGAGCGTGGCGACAAGCTCGGCTACATCTCCAGCCTCAACGAATTGACCAAGGACCTGCGTGCCGCGCGCCTGGATTACGAAATGCGCCGCGGCGAACAAGGCCCGGGGGCGGTCAGCGACCTGCTCAAGCAGCTCGACAGCGGCTTGCAGACTGCACGCGGCATGCTGGAGCAATCCGACAGCCTGACCCTGATTGACCAACAGCTGGCAGCGGTCGGCGAGTACAAGGCCGCTTTCAGCGACATGACCCGTGCCACCGACAGCCGTGAGGCCGCCCGCGGCAAACTCGGGGCCACCGCGGACAACGCCGTGGCCCGGGTTGCCGAGGTCGAGAAATCCCTGCTGCAGGGCGACAGCGTCGCCCAGTTCAACAGCGTCATCGATCTTTCCAAGCTGATCCAGCAGGCGCGCTTCCAGGTGCGTGGCTACACCTACAGCGGCAAGGCCGATGCCGAGCAGCCGGCCCTGGACGCCATCGACAACGCCCTGAGCAACCTGGCCAGCCTGCCGAGCCGATTGCCTGAGCAACATATCGCCAACCTGCAACAGGCCACCGACTCCCTCAAAGGCTATCGCGCCGCCGTCAGCGAGTTCCGAGACTCGCAAGTGGCCAGTGCCGCAGCGCTCAAACGCATGGCCGATCAAGGCACGCGCCTGATGGACCTGAGCAAGCAGCTCACCAGCGCCCAGACTCTCAAGCGCGACAGCGACGCGGCCCAGGCCCGGAACACACTGATCATCGTCACCGCACTGGCCCTGCTCTTTGGCCTGATCGCCGCGTGGAGCATCACCCGGCAGATCGTCATTCCCCTGCAACAGGCGCTGAAAGCCGCCGAGCGGGTCGCCTCGGGGGATCTGAGCCAGAACCTCAACGTCGAGCGCCGTGATGAGCTGGGCCAGCTACAAGGCGCCATGCAGCGCATGACCCTGAGCCTGCGCGAGCTGATCGGCGGCATCGGCGATGGCGTGACCCAGATCGCCAGCGCCGCCGAGCAGCTGTCGGCCGTCACCGAGCAGACCAGCGCCGGGGTCAATAACCAGAAAGTCGAGACCGACCAGGTCGCCACCGCCATGAATGAGATGGCGGCTACCGTGCAAGAGGTCGCGCGTAACGCCGAGGAGGCCTCCGAGGCCGCTGTGGCTGCAGATCAACAGGCCCGTGAGGGTGATCGGGTGGTCAGCGAAGCCATCGCCCAGATCGAGCGCCTGGCGACCGAGGTCGGCAACTCCACCGATGCCATGAGCCACCTCAAGCACGAGAGCGACAAGATCGGCAGCGTGCTGGATGTGATCAAGTCCGTGGCCCAGCAGACCAATCTGCTGGCGCTCAATGCCGCCATCGAAGCCGCTCGTGCCGGGGAAGCCGGCCGTGGTTTTGCGGTGGTGGCCGACGAGGTGCGCAGCCTGGCCCAGCGCACACAGAAGTCCACCGAGGAGATCGAGGAGCTTATCGTCGGCCTGCAAAGCGGCACTCAGCAGGTGGCAACCATCATGGACAACAGCCGTGGCCTGACCGAAAGCAGCGTCGAGCTGACCCGGCGTGCCGGCGGAGCCCTGGAGAACATCACCCGTACGGTGTCGGCGATCCAGGCCATGAACCAACAGATCGCCACCGCCGCCGAGCAGCAAAGCGCCGTGGCCGAAGAGATCAACCGCAGCGTGCTGAACGTGCGTGACGTTTCCGAGCAGACCTCCGCCGCCAGCGAAGAAACCGCCGCCTCCAGCGCCGAACTGGCGCGCCTGGGCATCCACCTGCAAAGCCTGGTGGGGCGCTTTCGGGTCTGACCGGTAGCCGCAACGGCCTAGCAGGTGAGCGGGTGTGTCAGGGATGGCCAGCGCAGCCTCGTCCCTCGGCGGCGGCTACATTTGTAGCCGCTGCCAGCAGGTTGCGCTCGGGGCCGAGTGAATCAGGAGCGGCTACAGCACCTGGCGCAAGAAGGCCTGGGCCCGGGGGTCCTGGGGGGCGTCGAAGAACGCCGCCGGCGCGGCGTCTTCCAGCAGTTTGCCGTGGTCGAAAAACAGCACCCGGTCCGCCACTTCCCGGGCGAAGCCCATTTCGTGGGTCACGCAGACCATAGTCATGCCTTCCAGGGCCAGGGTTTTCATCACGTCCAGCACTTCGCCGACCATTTCCGGGTCCAGGGCCGAGGTCGGCTCATCGAACAGCATGACCTTGGGCTCCATCGCCAGCGCCCGGGCAATCGCCACGCGCTGCTGCTGGCCGCCGGACAGACGTGACGGAAACTCATTGGCCTTCTGCGCAATACCGACTTTTTCCAGCAGCGCCAGGGCCTTGGTCTCGCGCTCTTTCTTGCCGCGCTTGCGCACCACTTTCTGCGCCAGGCACAGGTTTTCCAGCACCGTCATGTGCGGAAACAAGTTGAAGTGCTGGAACACCATGCCCACTTCCCGGCGGTAGGCGTTCACATCGGTCTTGGGGTCGGCCAGTTGCAGGCCGTCGATGCTCACCGAGCCAGAGTCGAATTCCTCCAGGCCATTGAGGCAACGCAGGAAGGTCGATTTGCCGGAGCCGGACGGGCCGATCACCACCAGCACTTCGCCACGGGCCACCTGGGTGGTGACGTTATCCACCGCGCGCACCACTTGGCCGCGGGTGTCGAAGACTTTTACCAGATCGCGGACTTCAATCACTTTGCGCGAGCCTCCGCTCAAGCCGGCTGGCGATTTTCGACAGCGGCAGGTTGATCAACAGATAAAGACCGGCCACGCAGAACAGGATCTCGAACGGCGAGAACGAGGTGGTGATCACCTCGCGGCCGCTCTTGAGCAGTTCGGTAATGGCGATCACCGAGACCAGCGAGGTGTCCTTGACAAGGCTGATGAACTGCCCGGCCAACGGCGGCAGCACGCGCTTGAGCGCCTGCGGCAGCACCACATGGCGCATCGACTGGCCACCGCTCAAGCCCAGGGAGCGCGCGGCTTCGTTCTGCCCGCGGGCAATGGACTGCACCCCGGCGCGAATGATTTCCGCCACATAGGCGCCGGTGAACAGCGACAGTGCGGCAATCCCGGCGAACTCCCGGGACAGATTGAGCACGGTGCCGATAAAGAAGTAGAAAATGAAAATCTGCACCAGCAGCGGCGTGCCCCGTACCAACTCGACATAAATCGTCGACAGATCACGCAGGGTCGGGTTGCTCGACAGCCGGCACAGGCCCGTTGCCAGGCCGATCAGCAGCCCGAGCACGCCGGACACCACCGACAGCCACAAGGTGGTCCACAGCCCCCACAACAGCGGCCCGGCCGCCCAGTGGTAAGTCATGCCAATCACATCGCCCTCGCCCACATCGTCGCCATTGGCCACTTGCAGGCTGGTCGCATCGACCGTCAGCACCTGCTCGTTGCCGCCGTCGTTGCGCAGGGAGACCTCGAACGTATCGCCCTTGCGCACCAGCTGGCTGACGGTGGAAACCTCCGCGGCGCGCTGGGGCTCTTCAGCCTGGTAGACGAAATACTGCGGTACGCGGTTCCAGCGCCATTCGTAAGACATCAGCGAGGTGGCGTAATACAAGGCGCCGGCCAGGCCGATCAGGACCAGTACGGTCAGGATGTGCCAGGGCCACTGGGCTTTTTTCTGCTTCATGGGTCGGTGAATCCATAGCGATCAAAGGACAGCACCCCACAACGGTAGGGGGACGCCGCCTTGGTCAAAGAGCGGGGCGCGGCGACGGCGCTGGCGGAACCGCAAGCGGCCCGAAGAAAACCAGCGCCTTGGCTACAGGGTGCTTATTCCATGTCCTTGAGCCACTCGGTGCTCTTGAACCACTTGTCATGGATGCGATCGTAGGTGCCGTCTTCGTGGATCTGGTGCAGGAAGTTGTTGATGAAGTTGATGCTGTCGTAGTCACCCTTCTTCAGACCGAAGGCCAGAGGCTCGTAGGTGAACGGCTTATCAAGGAACGTAAGCTTGCCGTTGCCGACCTTGCCCAGCGCCACCACGTTGTACGGGGCGTCGTAGATAAAGGCGTCGGCCTTGCCGTTGACCACGTCGAGCACCGCTTCCTGCTCATTGTCGTAACCGTGGTACTTGGCTTTGGCGATCAGCTTCTTGGCGACCATCTCACCGGTGGTGCCGAGTTTGGAGGTGATGCGGTAGTCGGCGCTGTTCAGGTCTTTATAGGACTTGATAGTGCCTTCGAGTTCTTTGCGGATCAGCAGGGTCTGGCCGACCACGATGAAGGGGTCGCTGAAGTTCAGGCGCAGGTTGCGTTCCTGGGTCAGGGTCATGCCGCTGCCGATCATGTCGAACTTGTCGGTCAGCAGGGCCGGGATGATGCCGTCGTAACCGGTGGAAACCATCTCCAGCTTGACGCCCATGGACTTGGCCATGGCTTTGAGCAGGTCGACTTCAAAACCGATGATCTCGCCACGCTTGTTGGTCATTTCAAACGGCATATAGGTCGGGTCCATGCCGACTTTCAATGTGCCGCGCTTGACCGCGTCGTCGATGGCGCCCGCCTGGGCTGCGTTGACTGCCATCAAGGCGCTGACGCCGAGCAGCAGCATCGAGAGATACTTCTTCATCTTCAAGTCCCCTGAACCGATTTTATTGTGATGCCTGCGCGTACTGGCGCCGGAAGGAAAATCTCCGGATATCAAGCCGTTGTCGTTCACGCGCAAGAATTTGCGGGAGCGATGCTAACGCACTCGGCCATTTGCACAAGGTTTTTTGTCAGCACGACAACCCCGTACGCAGGCCCCAGAGAGCACCGCAGAAGCACCAGAAAAAGTATGACCTGTAGCTGCTGCCGAGCCCGCGGGGCGGCGCTGGCCCTATGGGGCGCCGGAGCGTGTCAGGAAAAGAGGTGGCGCCAGTACCGGCCGGCGCAGCCTGCGGCAGCGGCTACGGGGTTGAAGGGTGGTGGTGCAATGTAAAACGCCCTTGAGTGGGAGCTCAAGGGCGTTGGCGTCAGGCCGGTTGCGGGGCCGCGATCAGCGGTTGCAACGGTAACAGCGGGGCATGGGGGTCGGCGTCTACCGACTGGCGCCAGGCACCGAGCCATTCACCGTGGCCTTCGCTCCAGACCTGCTCATGCAGGCGGGCCAGAGCCACCGGGTCGCTCAACAGCGCCAGGCGCTCGCTGTTGTTGAGGGCCGCCGGCCCGACTTTCAGCGCATGCCGCACGCGCTCGATACGCAGCCACTCGATCGGCTCGGCCTGACCGTGACGGGAGGTCGCCAGCGCACACGCCAGGGCGTTCTGCTGCGGGTCGACCACGGCACGGATAAAGCCGTCGTTGAGGGCGTGCCAGCGGTTTTCGTGGGTGTACTGATCAGTTGCCAGCAAGGCCTGCGGCGGATTGTATTCCTCGGGGATCAGGAACAGGCTCTCGTCACGGGACTTCAGGCCCAGGCCGACACGGCTGGAGATCACCGACACCGGGATCGACAGCATCAGCGAACCGACAATCGGCACCAGCCACCACAGGAAGCTCGGGTTCAGCCACACCACCAGCAATGCCCAGAAGAAACCCAGCAAGGTCTGCGGACCGTGGCGCTTGACCGCCTCGCTCCACGGCGTGGAGTCGTCGTCACGCTGTGGCGAGTTCCAGGTCGCAGCCCAGCCGAGGAACGCGGCCAGAACGAAGCGGGTGTGGAAAATCATCCGCACCGGCGCCAGCAGCATGGAGAACAGCATCTCCAGCAGCATCGACAGGGTCACCTTGAACTTGCCGCCGAACTCTTTCGCGCCCTTGGCCCAGATCAGGATGATGCTCAGCAACTTGGGCAGGAACAGCAGCACGATGGTGGTCGAGAACAGGGCCACGGCCTTGTCCGGGTGCCATTGCGGCCACAGCGGGTACAGTTGGCGCGGCTCCATGAAGTACTGCGGCTCCATCAGCGTGTTCACTGCCAGCAGGGCGGTGGACAACACCAGGAAGAAGAACCACAAGGGCGCCGACAGGTAGGACATCA
Organism: Pseudomonas sp. MF09150; assembly: GCF_059862355.1. Lineage (NCBI taxonomy): Bacteria > Pseudomonadati > Pseudomonadota > Gammaproteobacteria > Pseudomonadales > Pseudomonadaceae > Pseudomonas > Pseudomonas sp. MF09150. The sequence goes on from NZ_JCBCUS010000002.1 coordinate 372,999, forward strand.
CGCCAGTGAGGAACACCGCGCGGTGCACCGGGTGCATGCCTTTTACCAGGAACAGGCGGAAGTTCATCAGGTTGCCGTGGCACCAGCGACGGTCACGCTTGAGTTCGTCCAGCAGGTTCGGCGGCAGTTCTTCATAGCTGCCCGGCAGGTCGTAGGCAATCCACACACCCCAGCCGGCACGGCGCATCAGCGCAGCTTCGACGAAGTCGTGGGAAAGAATCGCACCGGCGAACGCACCTTTGCCCGGCAAAGGCGCCAGGGCGCAATGCTCGATGAACGGCTGCATACGGATGATCGCGTTGTGGCCCCAGTAGTGGGACTCACCCAACTGCCAGAAGTGCAGGCCGGCGGTGAACAGCGGGCCGTAGACCCGGGTCGCGAACTGCTGCATGCGCGCATACAGCGTGTCCATTCCCGAAGCCCGTGGCGCGGTCTGAATGATCCCGGCGTCCGGCGTGGCTTCCATCAAGCGCACCAGGCTGGTCAGGCATTCACCGCTCATCACGCTGTCGGCGTCGAGCACCACCATGTACTTGTAGTCGCCGCCCCAGCGACGGCAGAAGTCGTCGAGGTTGCCGCTCTTGCGTTTGACCCGGCGACGACGGCGACGATAGAAGATCTTGCCGAAGCCCTTGGCTTCACGGCACACATCCAGCCACGCCTGCTGTTCGGCGATGCAGATATCGGCATCGTTACTGTCGCTGAGCACGAAAAAGTCGAAGCGGTCGAGGTCACCCGTGGCGGCAACCGACTCGAAAGTCGCTCGCAAACCGGCGAATACCCGCGGCACGTCTTCGTTGCAGATCGGCATGACCAGAGCGGTACGCGCGTCCCGAGGGATCGGCTCGTCACCGGCACTGGCGCCGGAGATACGGTATTTGTCATGCCCGGTGAGCAACTCGAGGAAGCCCATCAGCGCGGTCCAGAAGCCCGCCGAAACCCAGCAGAACAGAATCCCGAACAGGATCAGGATGCTGGTCTGCAGCGCATACGGCAGCACCTGGGTTGCGGTCTGCATCAAGGGTTGGTGCAGGACTTCTTCCAGGTCGACGAAGGCCCAGCCCTGGTACGGCATGATGCCTTTCATGTACCAGCCGGCGACGATGGTCTGGCCGAGCATCAGCACCAGCAGGATGTAACGGCGGATCGAGCCCACGGTACGCCAGCGCGCCGCCGGGAGCACCCGCTCATCCTTGGGTGGCGCCGGCGGGTTGGTGCGCCCGGTCAGGCGCCGCCAGCCACGGACCAGAATGTTGGTGCGCCACGGCTCCGGAACCACCTTGGTGCGACGGATCGGCGGCGTGGCCTTGAGGCACACCCGGCCGCTGGCATCGAGCGCCAGCATTTCGGCGTCCTCCAGCTCTTCGGCGGTGCTCAGGGTCAGACGCCGGCCGACCGACGCCTGGGCGGCATCGGCAGGGGCATCGAAGGTTGCAGACGACAGCCGCTGGTGCAGCTCGCTGAAAGACTGGCAACCCGCCAGTTCAGCGCGCTGCTCGTCCGTCATTGGCAGGTGCGCCAGGTACTCGGCGAGAGTCTCTGGCTGTACTTGAGAGTTACTCATCGGCAGGCAACTGATAGCTCCAGGTCTCGGTCAGGACTTGCTCAGTCGGGACAGATTCCGGTGTGGCTGGGGCGGCATCGGCAGCGACAGGCTGCTTCGCGTCTTTGTTGTCCTTGGCGTCCTTGGCGTCTTTGGCCGGCTTGGCGTCAGCTTGCTTGGCCTCGGCCAGCTTGGCTTCCTTGTCCTTCTTCTCCTGTTGCTTGGCGGCAATCTTGTCAGCCTTGGCCACGGAAGAATTGGATGCCGGCAGGGTCGACTTGGCAGGTTCGGCCGGAGCCACGTTTCTCACCAGCGCCGCACGCATCTCGGTGGACTTGCCTGCGTCCTTGATTTTCATCCGCAGGGTCAGGCGCCAGCCTTTGGTTTCAGGGTTGTAGCGCACGCTGTTTTCGACCAGCTCGGCGTTATCGCCAACGCTGACCTGGCTGCGCACTTCGGCATCTTCCGGCAGGGCCGCCAGGGATGGGCCCTGGAAGTCCACCAGGTACGCCACGCTGCCGTCCGGCTGACGGATCAGGTTCGACTGCTTGACGTCACCTGTGGAACGCAGGGTCTGCTCGACCCAGGCGCTGTCCGGCGAATGCAGGGCGGCTTCGTCGATGGTCCAGTGCAGGCGGTAGGCGAAATCAAAGGCCTGGCCCGGCTCCGGCTGTTTCTCCGGGCTCCAGAAGGCAACGATGTTGTCGTTGGTTTCATCGGCAGTCGGGATCTCTACCAGATCGACGGTGCCCTTGCCCCAATCGCCTTTCGGCTCGATCCACGCGCTTGGACGCTTGTCGTAGCGGTCATCGAGGTCTTCGTAGTGGCTGAAGTCACGGCCACGTTGCAGCAAGCCGAAACCACGCGGGTTTTCGACCGAGAAGTTGCTCACAGCCAGGTGTTTCGGGTTGTTCAGCGGGCGCCAGATCCACTCGCCATTGCCGGCATGGATCGACAGGCCGCTGGAGTCATGCAACTCGCGACGGTAGTTGAGGACCTTGGACGGCTGGTTGGCGCCGAACAGGAACATGCTGGTCAGCGGGGCGATGCCCAGCTTGCCGACCTTGTCCCGCAGGAACACTTTGGCCTTGACGTCGACGATGGTGTCGCTGCCCGGACGCAGGGTCAGGCGGTAGGCACCGGCTGCACGCGGCGAGTCCAGCAGGGCGTAGATCACCAGGTGCTTGTCGGTCGGCTTGGGTTGCTGGATCCAGAACTCGCTGAAACGCGGGAACTCTTCGCCGGAAGGCAAGGCGGTATCGATCGCCAGGCCACGGGCGGACAAGCCGTAGGTATGGCCCTTGCCCACAACGCGGAAGTAGCTCGCGCCGAGCATGGTCATGATCTCGTCTTGCTTGTCGGCCTTGTTGATCGGGTACAGCACACGGAAACCGGCATAACCCAGCTTCTCGGTGGCCTTGGGATCGAACTTGACGTCGCCGAAGTCGAAGCGACTTGGGTCGTATTTGATCTCTTCGACGGTGTTGGCCGTGATTTCGTTGATTTTCACCGGCGTATCGAAGTGCATGCCCTGGTGATAGAACGACAGCTTGAAGGGGGTTTTCTGATTGGCCCACTCAGCTTTTTCAGTGAGGAAGCGGATTTTTTGATAATCCGCGAACTTCATGTCACGAAATTCGTTCGGCAGGTTACTGCGCGGGGCCTCGTACTTCTGCCCGGCCAGCTCTTTGGCTTTGGCCGATACATCATCCAGATTGAAAGCCATGAGCGGACCGGCGCCAAGCAGGCAAAGCAGGGCAGAGCCTGTCAGCAGCGCGTTTCGTAACCGTTTGGCAGACAATTTTGGTGCATTACAGGGACTAACAATCACGAGCAACCCTCGCCGAAAACAGATCAAAAAACCAACGGCCAGCTATCTATATGCCAGGTTGGCGAGCATTGTTCCGACTCCGATGGGGCGAAATGATTCCCCAAGCGGTCACGGACAAGTCTCTACCTAAGTCAAAATGGACCAACGAACGCTGATCCCCGTAGCGCGCGATTATCTAGTAGGCCGCGTTACAACGCATCAGGGGGAACAAAGTATTTATTGGGTAAAACAGCTGTTTTCGACCTAAATCGGCGGAAAAAGATGTTTCAAGCACTTTCAGGTCTGTAACAGGAAGGTTACCGGGCCATCATTGACCAGATGCACCTGCATGTCCGCACCGAAACGTCCCGATGCCACTTTGCCATGTAACTGTTGCGCCTTTGCTAATAGATAGTCGAAAAGCTCCTGGCCCAGGGCTGGCGGCGCGGCCGTGGAAAAGCTCGGACGCAAGCCGCTTCTGGTGTCGGCGGCCAGGGTGAACTGCGACACCAGCAGCAGACCGCCACCAACCTCGGCCAGGGACAGATTCATCTTGCCCTCGGGATCACTGAACACCCGATAGTTAAGCAGCTTGTGCAGAAGTTTGTCGGCGCTGGCCCGGGTGTCGTCGGGTTCCACCGCCACCAGCACCAGCAACCCCTGGTCGACGGCGCCTACCACCTCCCCCGCCACTTCCACTCGTGCGCCACGCACCCGTTGCAGCAGGCCCTTCATGCTTCTTCAAGCGGCAGGTCGAGCAGGCGCCGGGCCATCTGGTCGGCGGCGCGCACCAAGGCGTCGGTGATCCCTGGCTCGGAGGCCGCATGGCCGGCGTCGCGGATGACTTGCAGCTCGCTGTTGGGCCAGGCCTGGTGCAGCTCCCAGGCGTTGTCCAGGGGGCAGATCACGTCGTAGCGACCGTGGACAATAACCCCCGGTAGGTGGGCGATCTTGCCCATGTCGCGAATCAGCTGGTCGGGCTCAAGGAAGGCATTGTTGGTGAAGTAGTGGCATTCGATCCGGGCAATCGACAGCGCGCGCTGCGGCTCGGAGAAGCGATCCACCACCAATGGGTTCGGGCGCAGGGTCGCGGTGCGCCCCTCCCAGGTCGACCAGGCCTTGGCCGCATGCATCTGGGCAATCTGGTCGGTGCCGGTCAGGCGTTTGTGGAAGGCGTTGAGCAGGTCGTGGCGTTCATCCTGTGGGATGGGCGCCACGTAGTCCTGCCAGTAATCCGGGAACAGACGGCTGGCGCCGTTCTGGTAGAACCACTCGATTTCCTGCGGACGCGCCAGAAAGATCCCGCGCAGAATCAGACCGTGCACACGCTCTGGATGGCTTTGCGCGTAAGCCAGCGCCAGGGTCGACCCCCATGAACCGCCAAACACCACCCACTTTTCGATCCCCAGGTGCAGGCGAATCCGCTCCAGGTCGGCGACCAGGTCCCAGGTGGTGTTGTTTTCCAGGCTGGCGTGGGGGGTGGAGCGACCGCAACCGCGCTGATCGAAGGTGATGATGCGGTACAGGTTCGGGTCGAAGTAGCAGCGGCTCTGGGCATCGCACCCGGCTCCCGGGCCACCGTGGATAAACACCACCGGCAGGCCTTCCGGAGAACCGCTTTCATCGACGTACAGCACATGCGGTTCGTCGACAGCCAGATCGTGCCGGGCGTAGGGTTTGATCTGCGGGTACAAAGTCTGCATTGCGCGCTCCGTAAGGGTCGGGTTCATCCCTGGGGGGACTTCAATTATTCTGCCGTCCGGCATCATAAACCCGAATTACGCAATCGGCATGCCCTTGAGAAAAATGGGGTTGTCAGCCCCATTCATGCACATGAACCCTGCCCCCTCAGGGGTTTGCCGCCAGGGCGCGCACCCTCACTTGCCGTAACGCTGCCGGCCCCAGGCGAGCAACCCTTGCAGCAACTCCTTGAGCACCACCTGGGTCGGCGCCGCCAGGTCCGGGCGATAGCGGAACGGTTCGAACTCTTCCATGTAGGTGCTCTGCGCCAGCTCCAGTTGCACCGCGTGGATATGCTCGGCCGGGTTGCCGTAATGGCGGGTGATATGACCGCCCTTGAAGCGCCCGTTCAACACATGGCTGTAGTCGCCATGGCCGGCGCAGATAGCCTCCAGCTGGTTAGCCAGTTGCGAGTCGCAGCTGGCGCCGTTGAAGGTGCCGAGGTTGAAGTCCGGCAGCTTGCCCTCGAACAGATGGGGGATCAGCGAACGGATCGAGTGGGCATCGAACAGCAAGGCGTAGCCAAACTCGTCCCGCAGCCGCGCCAGTTCTTCCTGCAGGGTGCGGTGATACGGCCCCCAGACCTTTTGCAGGTAACTCACCCGTTCCTCGGCCGACGGCTCATGGCCCTCCTTGAACAACGGCACGCCGTCGAACAGGGTGGCCGGGTACAGGCCGGTGGTGGCCCCGACATATAAAGGTGTGTCGTCGGACGGGCGGTTGAGGTCGATGACAAACCGCGAGTACTCGGCAGCCAGGGTGCTCGCCCCCAGTTCCTGGGCAAACTCGTAGAGCTGCGGGATGTGCCAGTCGGTGTCCGGCAGGCTTTGCGCCTCGGCGATCAGCCCGGCCTCCACGGCGGGCGTCAGGCGCACGCCGGCATGGGGCATGCTGATCAGCAGCGGCACCCGGCCTTGTTTGAAGTTCAGCACCTTATCCACAAGCATTCTCCTAAACAGTCACTTCCACGCCGTGACGCACGACGCGTTTTTCCAGGTCGCCGCCCAGCCAGTAGGCCAGGTCGGCCGGACGATCAATCTGCCAGGCGACAAAGTCCGCGACCTTGCCGACCTCCAGCGAACCATGGGTCTGTTCCATGCCCAGGGCCGTGGCCGCGTGCAGCGTGACGCCGGCCAGGGCTTCTTCCGGGGTCATGCGGAAACAGGTGCAGGCCATGTTCAGCATCAGGCGCACCGACAACGCCGGCGAGGTGCCAGGGTTGAGGTCGCTGGCCACGGCGATCTTCACCCCATGCTTGCGCAGGGCCTCCATCGGCGGCAGTTGGGTTTCGCGCAAAAAGTAGAACGCCCCCGGCAACAACACCGCCACCGTGCCGGACTGGGCCATGGCGATGGCATCGTCTTCGGTCATGAATTCCAGGTGGTCGGCCGACAGCGCGTGGTAGCGCGCGGCCAGGCTCGAACCGTGCAGCGACGACAATTGCTCGGCGTGCAGCTTCACCGGCAAGCCAAGTGCCTGCGCGGCAATAAACACCCGTTCCACCTGGGCCGGCGAAAACGCCAGGTATTCGCAGAACGCATCCACTGCATCCACCAGCCCTTCGGCGGCCAGCGCCGGAAGCATCTCGTGGCAGATGTGGTCGATATAGTCGTCAGCGCGGTCGGCGTATTCCGGTGGCAAGGCGTGGGCCGCCAGGCAGGTGCTGCGCACACTGACCGGCAACTCGGCGCCCAGGCGGCGGATAACCCGCAGGATCTTGCGCTCGCTGGCCAGGTCCAGGCCGTAGCCGGACTTGATCTCGACACTGGTGACGCCGTCGCGCAGCAGGCTTTGCAGACGCTTTTTGGCACTGGCGAACAGCTCGTCCTCACTGGCGGCGCGGGTCGCGCGCACGGTGCTGGCGATACCGCCACCGGCGGCGGCGATCTCGGCATAACTCACGCCTTGCAGGCGCTGCTCGAATTCACCGCTGCGGTTGCCGCCGAAAACCGTATGGGTATGGCAATCGATAAAGCCCGGGGTTACCCAGGCTCCAGCCAGGTCCTTGACCTGGGCGTAGTCGCCGGCCGGCGCCTCCGAGCGCCGGCCGATCCACTCGATGTGCGCCCCTGACGTCACCATGGCCGCGTCCTCGATGATCGAGTAAGTGCCCGAGGCCATGCTGGCGACGTTGCAGTGTTGCCAAAGAGTTTTCATCCAGGGTCTCCGTTAATGGTCAGTCGGTGAAAAAGTGCGATCAACCTCCAGCGCCTGAGCCGCCGCTGGCTTGACCCACAACATATAGGCAATCACCAGCAGCACGATCCACACCGCGCCCACCATCAGCGCCGCCTGAGTCTGCGGGAAATAGCCCAGCACGCCAAAGATGAACAGCATGAAGACGATGGCCGCCGCCGGTGCCCAAGGCCAGAACGGCACTTTGAACTGCAACTGGGCAACCTGCTCGGCGTTCATGGAGCGACGCATTGCCACCTGGGTCACGAGAATCATCAGCCAGACCCAGACCGTGGCAAAGGTCGCGATGGACGCGATCAGCAGGAACACGTTTTCCGGGATCAGGTAGTTCAGCAGCACGCCGCCCAACAGGGCCGCCGCCATCACCACCACGGTCATCCATGGCACGCCCTGCTTCGACAGTTGGGCAAAGCCCTTGGGCGCCTGACCTTGCTGGGCCAGGCCATACATCATGCGCCCGGCGCCGAAGATGTCGCTGTTGATGGCCGAAACCGCCGCCGAGATCACCACGATGTTGAGGATGGTCGCCGCCGAGGCGATGCCCAGGTTATCGAAGATCTGCACGAACGGGCTGCCCTGGGTGCCGATCTGCTGCCATGGGTAGATGGCCATCAGCACAAACAGGGTCAGCACGTAGAACAGCAGAATCCGCAGCGGTACGGCGTTGATCGCCTTGGGAATAACCCGACGCGGGTCCTTGGCTTCACCGGCGGTGATGCCGATGATTTCAATCCCGCCAAAGGCAAACATCACCACCGCGAACGAGGCGATCAGGCCACCGATGCCGTTAGGCATGAAACCGCCATGGGCCCACAAGTTGGAGACCCCCACTGCCTGGTCGCTGCCGGCCGAACCGATGCCGAACAGCATGATGCCGAAGCCGCCGAGAATCATCGCGACAATGGCCCCGACCTTGAGCAGCGACAGCCAGAACTCCATCTCGCCGAAGACCTTGACGTTGCACAGGTTCAGGCCGCCGATCAGCAGCACGATGCCCAGCACCCAGATCCAGCGGGCCACCTCCGGGAACCAGAAGCCCATGTAGATACCGAACGCAGTGACGTCCGCGAGGCAGACGATGATCATTTCAAAAGCGTAGGTCCAGCCCAGGATGAAGCCCGACAACGGCCCCAGGTACTGGCTTGCGTAGTGCCCGAACGAACCGGACACCGGGTTATGCACGGCCATCTCGCCGAGGGCGCGCATCACCATGAAAACGGCTGCGCCACCAATCAGGTAGGCGAGCAAAACTGCAGGGCCGGCCATTTGAATGGCCGAGGCAGAACCGTAAAAAAGCCCGGTGCCGATGGCAGACCCCAAGGCCATGAACCGAATGTGGCGAGCCGATAGGCCGCGCTTCAATCCAGCTGTTTTCTGTTCCATTTCTTCGTCCCCTATTTATTCTTATCAGACGACCATTTCTTCCCGGGCACATGCCCGGGAAGAATCATCAACAGACGCTCCGCGTCCATTTTGTGACGCCAGGCGTCACAGGCCGCACTTCCATGCCAGGCATGGAGACAATCAGCAGCCTCCCCTACTCGAGGCTCGGCAGCAGCCTGCACAAGCCCGGCGTGAAGGCCGGGCCGCGCAAGGCTTTTTGGTGATTACAGGCTTGGCAGCAACTTGGCCGGCACCAGCTCGTTCAGGCAGCGCGAGGCCAGCAGTTCGCTTGCGGAATTGATGTCCGGCGCGAAGAAGCGGTCCTTCTCGTAGAACGGCACCTTGGCACGCAGGGCGCTGCGGGCTTTTTCCAGCTTGACCGAGGTCTTCAGGCCATCGCGCAGGTCCAGGCCCTGGCAGGCCGCCAGCCATTCCACGGCGAGCACGCCACGGGTGTTTTCAGCCATTTCCCACAGGCGCTTGCCAGCGGCCGGAGCCATCGACACGTGGTCTTCCTGGTTGGCGGAGGTCGGGATGCTGTCCACCGAATGCGGGTGAGCCAGGGCCTTGTTTTCGCTGGCCAGGGCCGCCGCGGTGACCTGGGCGATCATGAAGCCGGAGTTGACGCCGCCATTGGCCACCAGGAACGGCGGCAGTTGCGACATGTGCTTGTCCATCATCAGCGAAATGCGACGCTCGCTCAGGGAGCCGATTTCGGCAATGGCCAGGGCCATGTTGTCGGCGGCCATGGCCACCGGCTCGGCGTGGAAGTTGCCACCGGAAATCACGTCGCCTTCGGCGGCGAATACCAGCGGGTTGTCGGAAACCGCGTTGGCTTCGACCACCAGCACTTCGGCCGCCTGGCGCAACTGAGTCAGGCAGGCGCCCATGACTTGCGGCTGGCAGCGCAGGGAGTACGGATCCTGGACCTTGTCGCAGTTCTCGTGGGAGGCCGACACTTCACTGCCCTCGCCCAGCAGGTCGCGGTAGGCCGCGGCGGCATCGATCTGGCCACGCTGGCCACGGGCTGCGTGAATCCGCGCGTCGAACGGCGAGCGCGAACCCAGTACCGCCTCGACCGTCAGGCCGCCACAGGCCAGGGCGCCGGCGAACAGGTCTTCACCTTCAAACAGGCCGCGCAAGGCATAGGCGGTGGACACCTGGGTGCCATTGAGCAGGGCCAGCCCTTCCTTGGCGGCCAGGGTCAGGGGCTTGAGACCGGCAACTTTCAAGGCTGCGGTCGCTTCCAGCCATTCACCCTTGTAGCGCGCCTTGCCCTCGCCCAGCAGCACCAGCGACATATGGGCCAATGGTGCCAGGTCGCCGGAGGCGCCTACCGAACCCTTGAGCGGGATGTGGGGATAAACCTCGGCGTTGATCAGCGCGATCAGGCCATCGATCACCTGGCGACGGATACCCGAGAAACCACGGCTCAGGCTGTTGACCTTGAGCACCATGATCAGGCGCACCAGGTCATCGCTGATCGGCTCGCCGACACCGGCGGCGTGGGACAGCACCAGCGAGCGCTGGAGGTTTTCCAGGTCGGCGCTGGCAATGCGGGTCGAGGCCAGCAGGCCGAAACCGGTGTTGATGCCATAGGCGGTGCGGTTTTCCGCGAGGATCTGCTCGACGCAGGCAACGCTGGCGTCGATCTGGGCCGAGGCACTGTCATCCAGGCTCAGGGTCACCGGTTGCTGATAGATGGCACGCAGTTGAGCCAGGCTCAGTTGGCCGGGGATAAGGTTAAGCGCAGTCACATTCATTCTCCTTTTGAGAGTTTTATTAACTTGCCAGTCGCTCCGGATAATTCCGTTGTCCGTCGCCACCCGCTGGTTGAGCGGAGTGGCGCCTTGGCACGCTGGCTTGTGTAGAAATCAGTACAGCTTCGGTAAAACGTCTTCGAGCAGTGTCGGGTCTTGCAAAATCGAGGCGGCGCTGGCGATGTCCGGCGCCAGCCAGCGGTCCTGGTCATAGGCCGGGACCCGTTCGCGCAGCAGCTTCCAGGCGCGGCCGGTGCCCTGGCCAAAGCCCTGGGGCTTGAGAAATTCGAAGGCCTGGGCCGCCAGCAGGTACTCGATGGCGAGGATCTGACGGCAGTTCTCCAGGGCCCGGTGCAGCTTCAGCGCGGCGTTGGTGCCCAGGCTCAGGTGATCCTCCTGCAGGCCTGAGGTCACGTAGTTGTCGAGCACCGCGGGTTGCGCCAATTGGCGGTTTTCCGCGCACAGCGACGCGGCCACGTATTGCACGATCATCATTCCGGAATTGACCCCCGGGTTGCTCACCAGGAAGGCCGGCAGGCCGCTGACATGAGGGTTGATCAGGCGGTCCAGGCGACGCTCGGCGATCGAGCCGATTTCCGCCATGGCGATCGCCAGCAGGTCCGCGGCCAGGGCCACCGATTGGCCGTGGGGATTGGCCTGGGACACCACCCGGTAGTTATCCGGCGTGCCCAGCAGCAGCGGGTTGTCGGTGGCGGCGTTGAGTTCGGTTTCGATCTGGCGCGTGGCGTGGGCCAACTGGTCGCGGGCGGCGCCGTGCACCTGGGGAATCGAACGAATGCTCAAGGCGTCCTGGGTGCGGATACCCAGGCTGTTGGCGATCACTTCGCTGCCTTCGAGCAGGCCCCGCAGGTTGGTGGCGACCTGTTGCATACCCGGGTGCGGCTTGAGGGCGATGATCTCGGCGTCGAACGCAGCAATCTGCCCGCGCAAGGCTTCAAAACTCATGGCACCGATCACATCGGCCCATTGCAGCAGGCGTGTGGCATCGGCCAATGCCAGGCAACTGAGGCCGGTCATGCAGGGCGTGCCGTTGACCAGGCACAGGCCGTCCTTGGCCCCCAGTTGCACCGGCTGCAAACCTTCGGCTGCCAGGGCGTGCGCGGCCGCGACCACCTGGCCGCGATAACTGACCTGGCCCACCCCGAGCAGGGCGATGCTGATATGCGCCATGTGGGTCAGGTAACCCACCGAACCCTGGGACGGCACCTGCGGCGTAATCCCGCGATTGAGCACGTTCAGCAGTGCCTCGACCACCGGCCGCTGCACCCCGGATTTGCCCTGGCTGAAGTTGATGATGGCGGCGCAGAGAATGGCCCGGGTCTGCTCGTCACTCAGCACCGGACCGACGCCGCAGGCGTGGCTGAGCAAGGTATTGCGCGACAACTGGCTGAGTTGCTCACCCTCGAGCGAAACGTTGCACAGCGCCCCCAGGCCGGTGCTGACGCCGTAGGCGCGCTCGCCGCTGGCGACGATGCGCTGGACGATGGCCTGGGCATTCTCGACCCGCGCCCAGGCCTGCTCCGACAGCGCCAGCTGCGCGCCCTGGCGGGCGACGGCGACGACATCCTGCCAACGCAGCGGGGCGTCGGCGATAACGATTGTTTCAGCCTGGGACATGTCCGGCCTCATACCGAGTGAATGACGGTGCAGCAGCCACGGTGCTCATCAGACCACCGCCGCGCGGCGCTGGACGAAACGGTCGACGTACTCGTCGGCCGGCGAATGCAGGATCTCTTTCGGCGTGCCGACCTGGATCAGGCGGCCGTCCTTGAGGATCGCGATGCGATTGCCGATGCGTACCGCCTCATCCAGATCGTGAGTGATAAAAACGATGGTCTTGTGCAGGGTCTTCTGCAGCTCCAGCAACTGGTCCTGCATTTCGGCGCGGATCAGTGGGTCGAGGGCGCTGAAGGCTTCGTCCATCAGGATAATGTCGGTGTCCGCCGCCAACGCCCGGGCCAGGCCGACCCGTTGGCGCATGCCGCCGGAGAGCTGGTGCGGGTATTTGTTTTCATAGCCCTTGAGGCCCACGGTATTGATCCAGTGCAGCGCCCGTTCGGCACAGACCTGCTTGCTCTCGCCGCGCACTTTCAGGCCATAGGCGACGTTGTCCAGCACGCTCTTGTGGGGCAACAGGCCGAAGCTCTGGAACACCATGCTGATCTTGTGCCGGCGAAACTGGCGCAGGGCGTCCATGTCGTATTGCAGGATGTCCTCGCCGTCCACCAGGATCGCGCCGCTGGTGGGGTCGATCAGGCGATTGAAGTGGCGCACCAGGGTCGACTTGCCGGAGCCGGAGAGGCCCATGATCACGAAGATTTCGCCGGTGCCGATGCTCAGCGACAGGTCGTTGACCCCGACCACGCAACCGGTCTCGGCCAGCACCTGGTCCTTGCTCTTGTTCTGGCGAATCATGTTCAAGGCATCGGCGGAACGATTGCCGAAGATCTTGAACACGTTCTTGACTTCGATTTTGCTGATGGCTGTGTTGCTCATGGGTTCACCTCATGGCGTGGACGACCATAGGCCTGGGTAATCCGATCGATCACCACCGCCAGAATCACGATGGCCAGCCCCGCCTCCAGGCCGCGCCCGACGTTGAGGGTCTGGATGCCCACCAGCACGTCTTCGCCCAGGCCACGGGCACCGATCATCGAGGCGATCACCACCATCGACAGAGCCATCATGGTGGTCTGGTTGATCCCGGCCATGATGCTCGGCAGCGCCAGCGGCAATTGCACGCCGAACAGCTGCTGCCAGCGATTGGCACCAAAGGCGTTGATCGCTTCCATGACCTCGCGGTCGACCTGGCGAATACCCAGGTCGGTGAGGCGGATCAGCGGCGGCGCGGCGTAGATGACGGTGGCGAAGATCGCCGGCACCTTGCCCAGGCCGAACAGCATCAGCACCGGGATCAGGTACACGAAGCTGGGCATGGTCTGCATGATGTCGAGCAGCGGCATCAGCACCGAACGCAGGCGATTGCTGCGCGCCGAAAGGATGCCCAGGGGAATGCCGATCAGCACCGAAATCACGGTCGCCACCAGCATCAGTGCCAGGGTCTGCATCAGCTTGTCCCACAGCCCGACGGCGCCCACCAGAAACAGCAGGCCGACAATCACCGCAGTGGTCACCACCTTGCGTGTCGCATGCCAGGCAATGCCGCCGACAATGGCCAGCATCAGCCACCAGGGCGCCATGCGCAGCAGGCCTTCGAGGTTGACGATGGCCCACAGCAGGGTGTCGGAGATGTGGCGGAAGACATCGCCGTAATTGGTCACCAACGAGTCAACCCAACCGTTGACCCAGTCGGCGATAGAAAATGTGAAACGCTCAGGAAACATAAGCAACTCTCGATCAAGGGGGGATGTGGCGTCGCTTGCGGCAGCCAGTGCTGACGGCCGCAAAGGCTCTACCTACAAGGCCGCGTCGATTTTCCTGGCCGCATCGTCGCTTACCCATGCATGCCAGACTTCAGGATGTTCCTTGAGAAAAATTTTCGCCAGTTTCGGCGATTCGATGCGTTCCTTGGTCATCCGCGCCAGGTTCTGGTTCAGCAGATCGATCGGCAGGTTGACCTTCTCCAGCACCGAGACCAGCTCCGGCGCCTGCTCGTGGAACACCTTGGACAGGCCGACCTTGATGGTCACGCTTTTATCCACGCCGGGTTTCTCCTCGAGCTTCACCAGGTCGACCTGGCCCATCAGCGGCGTCGGCGACCAGTAGTAAAACAGGATCGGCTCGCCACGCTTGTAGCTCGACAGCACAGCGGCATCCAGGGCCGGGCCGGTGCCCGGGCGGAAGTTGGTGTAGCTGTTTTCCAGGCCGTAGCTCTTGAGCATTTCGCTATTGTCCAGCTCACAGGTCCAGCCGGCCGGGCAGTTGTAGAAACGGCCTTTGGCAGGCTCTTCCTGGTCCTTGAACACTGCTGAATACTTGGCCAGGTCGGCGATGTTCTTCAGGTCCGGCGCCTTGGCTTCCAGCTTGCGCTTGGCATCGCCCTCGATCACGTAGCGCGGCACGTACCAGCCTTCGACGGCACCCACCACCGGGGCGCCGACACCCACCACCTTGCCGGCCTTCTCGGCCTTGTTCCAGACTTCGCTGCGGCCTACCCACTCCTCGGCGAACACTTGAATGTCGTTGCTGCCCAGGGCGTTCTCCATGGTGATGGAGTTGCCGGGCAAGGTGTCGGTCTTGCAGTCGTAGCCTTTTTCCAGCACCAGTTGCAGCACGTCGGTCAGCAACATGCCGCTTTCCCAGTTCAGCCCGGCGAACTTCACCGGTTTGCCGGATTCGCACCAGCCGGCGGCCTGGGCAGCACCGGCACTGGCCAGCAGGCCCATGGAAAGCAGAGTGGTCAGCAGGGTCTTATTGACGCTCATTGTGTGACGCTCCTAATCATGAATTGGCATACGGCAGTCAAGAGGCATCCAGCCCTATCCACGTCCAATCAGGCTCACACCGCGCTTGCGCGGGCCGCCCCACTCAGCTTTTGTTCGGTGACCGCGTCCTGCTCTACCGGCAGGATCAGACGATCGGGTACCGCGCCATGCCATTTCCTGGCGGCGAAGTAATACAGCGCTGCCGGCACCACCAGGCCGATGATCCAGGAGATATCGGTGTCCCCCAGGCTCGCCACCAGCGGACCGGTATAGAAATGGGTGGAGATGAACGGCATTTGAATCAACACACCAAACACGTAAATGCTGATGCCCATGAGGTTCCAGCGCCCGTACCGGGCATTGGGGTCCGAGAGCGCGGGAATGTCATAGCGCTCTTTGGTGATGCAGTAGAAGTCCACCAGGTTGATCGCGCTCCAGGGCGTGAAGAACGCCAGCAGGAACAGGATGAACGCGGAGAAATCCTTGAGGAACGAGTCCTTGCCCAGCAGTGCCAGGGACGCCGCGATCGAGACCATGATGAAGATGTACAGCAGGCGCACGCCGCTGCCGATGTGCCGGCTGCCACGAAAGCCGCTGATGATGGTGGCGATCGACATGAAGCTGCCGTAGGCGTTGAGGGTGGTCACTGTCACCTTGCCGAAGGCCACGGCGAAATACAGCAGGCCGGCAACGATCCCGGTGCCACCCAGGCCGACGATAAACGACACCTCGTGGTGGGCGAACTGCGAACCGGCCAGGGCCGCCGCGAACACCCCGAACACCATCGCCGCCTGCGCGCCGATCACCGAACCCAGGCCCACGGCCCAGAAGGTCTTGACCGCCGAAGTGCTGCGCGGCAGATAACGCGAGTAGTCGGCCACATAAGGGCCAAACGCGATCTGCCAGGATGCCGACAACGACACCGCCAACAGAAAGCTCGAAAGAGAAAAATGCTTGTTCCCCAGCAACGCGCCAATGTCGTTGCCGGACAGCAGTTTGTAGAACAGGTAGATGAAGGCCACGACCCCCAGCACGCTGGCGACCCGGCCAATGCCGTGAATTACCCGGTAGCCGAAGATGGTGAAGACCATGATCGAGCCGGCAAACAACACGATGCCGACCCAGTCCTGGACCTGCAGCAGTTGCGCCACCGCTTGCCCCGCCAGCAACGAACCGCTGGCCGAGAAACCGATGTACATCAGGCACACCAGCACCAGGGGAATCACCGCACCGTAGACACCGAACTGCACACGGCTGGAGATCATCTGCGGCAGGCCCAGTTGCGGCCCTTGCGCCGCGTGCAGCGCCATAACCCCGCCGCCGATCAATTGCCCAAGCAACAGGCCGATCAGCGACCAGAACACATCACCGCCCAGCACCACGGCCAGGGCCCCGGTGACAATTGCAGTGATTTGCAGGTTGGCACCCAGCCATAGGGTGAACTGACTCAATAGACGACCGTGTCTTTCCGCTTCCGGGATGTAGTCGATCGAACGCCTTTCGATCAACGGTTTACTGCTTGCACGATCATTCGATAAAGCCATTTACGTCGAACCTCTATGGGCACTGCAGACGATTTGCTGCTCCGACAGGAGCGTTTTTTGTAGCGGCGGGAGCCGGTGAACCGGCCCCCGCGATACGGCTTACTGGCCGGTGATCATCGGCAGATTCAGGCCTTGCTCCTTGGCGCAGTCGATGGCGATCTGATAGCCGGCGTCGGCGTGACGCATGACACCGGTGGCCGGGTCGTTGTGCAGCACGCGCGCGATACGCTCGGCAGCCTCATCGGTACCGTCGCAGACGATGACCATCCCCGAGTGCTGGGAGAAGCCCATGCCGACGCCGCCACCGTGGTGCAGCGAGACCCAGGTCGCGCCACTGGCGGTGTTGAGCAGGGCGTTGAGCAGTGGCCAGTCGGACACGGCGTCGGAACCATCCTGCATCGACTCGGTTTCGCGGTTCGGGCTGGCGACCGAACCGGAGTCCAGGTGGTCGCGACCGATCACGATCGGCGCCGACAGCTCACCGCGGCGCACCATTTCGTTGAATGCCAGGCCGAGCTTGGCGCGCTGGCCCAGGCCGACCCAGCAGATACGCGCCGGCAGGCCCTGGAAGCTGATGCGCTCGAGGGCCATGTCCAGCCAGTTGTGCAGGTGGGCGTCGTCGGGGATCAGTTCCTTGACCTTGGCGTCGGTCTTGTAGATGTCCTGCGGGTCGCCGGACAGCGCGGCCCAACGGAACGGACCGATGCCACGGCAGAACAGCGGACGGATATAGGCCGGTACGAAACCCGGGAAGTCGAAGGCGTTTTCCACGCCCTCTTCCTGAGCCATCTGCCGGATGTTGTTGCCGTAGTCGAAGGTCGGAATGCCCTGCTTCTGGAAGTCGAGCATGGCCTTGACGTGCACCGCCATGGATTGCTTGGCGGCCTTGACCACGGCGGCGGGCTCGGTCTTGGCGCGAGCGCGGTACTCGTCCCAGGTCCAGCCGGCTGGCAGGTAACCGTTGAGCGGATCGTGGGCGCTGGTCTGGTCGGTGACCATGTCCGGGCGCACGCCACGCTTGACCAGTTCCGGGAGGATTTCCGCGGCGTTACCCAGCAGGGCAATGGAGATGGCCTTGCCTTCCTTGGTGTATTTCTCGATGCGGGCCAGGGCGTCGTCGAGGTCGCGGGCTTGTTCATCGACGTAGCGGCTGTTGAGGCGGAAATCGATGCTGACCTGCTGGCATTCGATGTTCAGCGAGCAGGCACCGGCCAGGGTCGCGGCCAGCGGCTGGGCGCCACCCATGCCGCCGAGGCCGGCGGTGAGGACCCAGCGGCCTTTCAGATTGCTGTTGTAGTGCTGGCGACCGGCTTCGACGAAGGTTTCGTAGGTGCCCTGGACGATGCCCTGGCTGCCGATGTAGATCCAGCTGCCGGCGGTCATCTGGCCATACATGGCCAGGCCCTTGGCATCCAGTTCGTTGAAGTGTTCCCAACTGGCCCAGTGCGGCACCAGGTTGGAGTTGGCGATCAGTACGCGCGGTGCGTTGCTGTGGGTCTTGAACACGCCGACCGGCTTGCCCGACTGCACCAGCAGGGTTTCATCGTCATTGAGGTTGGTCAGGCTCTCGACGATCTTGTCGTAGCACTCCCAGTTGCGCGCGGCGCGACCAATGCCGCCGTAGACCACCAGCTCTTTAGGGTTCTCGGCGACTTCCGGATCGAGGTTGTTCATCAGCATCCGCAGCGGCGCTTCCGTCAGCCAGCTCTTGGCGGTCAGCTTGTTGCCGCGGGCAGCGCGAATTTCGACGTTCCGGTATTTCGTAGGTTTGTTGTCAGTCACGGAAAAAATCCTCAGCAATCAATCCAAACCAACCCAGGCAGTGGGCCAGCGAGCCTGCGCGCAGGGGTTGCGCTACAAGCGAATCAGCAATGGCGCGAAGAGGAAATCACCTCACTCTTACGCACACATATTTACTTGTACATACAAGCATATGCAATCAAGCGGCCAACTCGGGAAACGACTACCGAAGAAAATTCGATGCAAGTGTGCACGCCTTGAAAATAAAGGCTTTGCGCAGAGGTGATTTTTTTCGCGGGATTTTTCGAGGGTGGTAACGGCTGTTACCAAAGCGTGGTTTTGCGCCACGCTGGGGCGTTCGGTAACAAACTGGTGCGCGATTGGGAAACGCCAATCCCACAAAATCTGTAGCGCTGCAGGGCTACGGTTTTTAGAGGTGGGTGAGTTCGATTACGCAGCAGCGGCCGCCGATGGCGACCTCCAGCAATGAGGCATTGCCGTCCAGTTGCAGGCAATCGTGGCAACCCAGCTCCTGCAACGCGCCGTCATTGATCGTGACCTGCAACTGCTCAGCCACGCTGAACACCAGCAGGGTGCTGGCCTGGCTGAAGAAACGCTGCTCGCCTTCGAGCCATTGCAGGCGCGCTTTATAGCGGTCGGCGGCGTAGATCAGGTTGAAGTCGCGGATCGGACCGTCCAGCAGGTTGCAGGTCACCTGGCTCGCGCCACTGAAAGCGAAGGGGTCGAGGGGCAGCAGCGGGCGCGTCTCGTGGCCATCCACCGTCAGCGCCATGCCGCTGCCTTGCAGCACGGTGATGATCCGCTGGCAGCCGGCAAAGCTGGAAAAACCACCGGACTCACCGATATCGGCAATCGACAGGCGCCAGCCAAACCCTTCCAGGCCAACGCCGGCATCACGGGTGATTTCTTCGGTGCTGCCACCGCCGTTCTTCCACGGCATGCGCGGGTAGTCGGTCGCGCGCAAAAGTTTCAACTGGGTCATTTATGAAAGCGTCCTTCCAGACGATGACGGGAACCGGGGTGGATCAACCGCGCCGCGGTCACTGGCTGGCGACCGGACCAGGTGCGGCGCCGGATCAGCAGGCATGGCTCGCCGCGCTCGATCTGCAACAGCCTGCACTCCTCGGCCTCGGCCAGAATCGCCTCGACCACATGCTCGCCCTCGGTCAGCGGGGCCACCTGGTTCAGGTAGGCGTAGGGGGTTTGCAGGGTGAAGTCTTGCTTGAGGTACTCCGGCGCCACCAGGGCGTTGACGAAGCGGTCTTCGATTTGTACCGGAATATCGTTTTCGAAATGCACGATCAGCGAGTGGAACACCTTCTGCCCTTCGCGCATGTCCAGGGCCACGGCGCGCTCGGAGCCGGCGGCCTCTTCACCCAAGGTGATGACCTTGCAGGTGTGGCGATGGCCACGGGAGGCAATCTCGTCGGCAATGTTATGCACTTCGAACAGCGCCGACTGGCTCTTGGGTTCAGCGACGAAGGTGCCGACGCCCTGCATCCGCACCAGCATGCCCTCGGCAGTCATTTCGCGCAGGGCACGGTTGATGGTCATGCGGCTGAAACCCAGCTGATTGACCAGTTCACTTTCCGACGGAACGCGGTAGTGCGGCGGCCAGTTTCCGCTCTCGATCTGCTGGGTAATCATCTGTTTGACGCGGGCGTACAAGGGCGCCGGACTATCGCCCAAGTGGGCGGCCAGCGGGGAGTTGGCAGTCGGAATCGGCACAGGGAATCCTTGTTCGTGAATAAAGGGGGCTAGCTTGCCGGAGTTTACCGAGCAGGCAAACGTCTGTATATGTATATACAAATAACACACGATGGGGTGCTGAACCATGTCCGCCTTCTTTGCCGAACGCGCGCTGCTGCCTAATGGATGGGCCAACAATGTACGTCTTGAGGTCAGCGCCGACGGCCTGCTGACCCACATCCAGGCCAACGCCGATGCGCAAGGAGCCGAACGGGTCCAGGGCCCGCTGCTGCCAGGCATGCCCAACCTGCACTCCCACGCCTTCCAGCGGGCGATGGCCGGCCTGGCGGAAGTCGCCGGCAACCCCAATGACAGCTTCTGGACCTGGCGCGACCTGATGTATCGCCTGGTCGGCAAGATCAGCCCCGAGCAACTGCACGTCATCGCGCGCCAGCTGTACATCGAAATGCTCAAGGCCGGCTACACCTCGGTCGCCGAATTCCATTACGTGCACCACGACACCACCGGCCAGCCCTATGCAGACCCAGCCGAACTGGCGCTGCGTATCAGCCAGGCGGCCAGCTCTGCCGGCATCGGCCTGACTCTGCTACCCGTGCTCTACAGCCACTCGGGCTTCGGCGGCCAGGCGCCCAATGAAGGCCAGCGACGCTTTATCAACAGCACCGAGAACTACCTCAAGCTGCAATCGCGCCTGCAACCGCTGCTGGCCGCACAGCCGGCGCAACGACTGGGATTGTGCTTTCACTCCTTGCGCGCAGTCACGCCGCAGCAGATCAGCGAGGTCCTGGCCGCCAGCGACCGAGAGTGCCCGGTGCATATCCACATCGCCGAGCAGCAGAAGGAAGTCGACGACTGTCTGGCCTGGAGCGGGCGCCGGCCGTTGCAATGGCTGTATGAAAACACTGAGGTCGATCAGCGCTGGTGCCTGGTCCACGCCACCCATGCCAACCCGGAAGAAGTCACGCTGATGGCCAGGAGCCGGGCGATTGCCGGACTGTGCCTGACCACCGAAGCCAACCTCGGGGACGGGATCTTCCCCGCCGTGGACTTCCTGGCCCAGGGCGGGCGCATGGGCATCGGTTCCGACAGCCATGTGTCACTGAGCGTGGTCGAGGAATTGCGCTGGCTGGAATACGGCCAGCGTCTGCGCGACCAGCGGCGCAACCGCTTGTATGGCGCCGATCAGCCGATGGTCGGGCGCACCCTGTATGACGCCGCGCTGGATGGCGGCGCCGAGGCGCTGGGGCAAGCCATCGGGGCATTGGAAGTGGGCAAGCGTGCCGACTGGCTGGTGCTGGACGGCAACGACCCGTACCTGGCCACTGCCGACGGCGACGCCATTCTCAATCGTTGGCTGTTCGCCGGCGGCGACCGTCAGGTACGCGATGTGCTGGTCAACGGCCAGTGGGTGGTGCGCAACGGACGCCATGCCGGGGAAGAAGAAAGCAACCGCGCCTTCACCCAGGTCCTGCGCGAACTGCTCAACTGAGGTCGGCCCCGCGCTCTTGCGGCGCGGGGAATCATTGTGACGCGGGAGCTTGCTCGCGCCTGGCCGCACAGCGGCCACTCGGGCCAAACGGGCAATTCAACAGTCACCTGCCAATCGCCCCGCCCCCAGCGTTACTTGGAATTCTTCGCCATCACCGAATCCGACACCCGCCAGATCAGTCGCGTGGTGTCGTAGCCCTGCTGGCGTGCCCGGCTCAGCAAGTCCTCACGAACCGTCTCGCTGACCTCCGGCTTGCGCGACAGCAGC
Organism: Pseudomonas sp. MF09150; assembly: GCF_059862355.1. Taxonomy (NCBI): domain Bacteria; kingdom Pseudomonadati; phylum Pseudomonadota; class Gammaproteobacteria; order Pseudomonadales; family Pseudomonadaceae; genus Pseudomonas; species Pseudomonas sp. MF09150. The sequence goes on from NZ_JCBCUS010000002.1 coordinate 394,608, forward strand.
CACAGGTAACGCCGGCTCGGGTCGCCGACAATGGCTGTCTTGTAGTCGTCGCTGACGTAAAGCACCCAGTAATCACCCTTCGCGACCCCGGGCAGCAACCGGGAAAACCAGTTGTCGAACTCGACCCACAGCTTGTCGGTTTTACCCGGTACCTGCGGCGTCGCCGTGCCCCGCGCTTCTTCCCACTTCCACTCGGGCGTCAGGCAGCGGTTGAGCACCGCCACATTGCCTTCGGGCAACAGGGTGTAACGGGCTTCGGATTGCGCACAATTGCGCTGGAAATACATCGGCAGTCGCGCCAGCTCGTACCAGGTCCCTTGGTAACGCTTGAGGTCGACGTGACTAACGGTCTTGGGCGCCAGCGAATCGTCCCGGGACGTGGCGCAGCCGGCCAAGAGCAGGCCGGCCAGAAGAGTGAATACCAAACGCATCATTATTTTTCTCCCGCGGGCACGTGGCCCCGGTTTACTTCAGGCCTTGCCCGGAAAACATCAGCACTTTGTCACCGGCGTACTGCACGCTGATAAAGCTGTTCTTGTCACCCCAGGTGCAGCTGGACATGCCCAGGGCGCCGGAGCAGTCGGTCGGTTTGCCGAGCAGGTTTTCAACCTCGGCCTTGGGCATGCCCGCCGACAGCTTGGAATAGTTTTCCTGATTGACCTTGCTGCAGGCTGCCAGCAGCACGCAGAACGACAACAGAGCGAGGGAACGCAGCGACATGGTGAACTCCTGGACGGAAGGGGGAAGGCATGGCTGCCAACCAGAAGCTTAGAAGAGAAAACCCCGATCTGGTTCCCCATGACGGCGGGTATTTATTACCGGCAAAAAACACGATTTGCGTCACAAATCAGGCACTTTCCCGAGGCCTAAAGCATTTCGTCGGCTTTGCCGAAACTCGCTTCAGTTTTGACGCTGGCAAGTCGACATATAGGCAGCGAAAAGCCCTCCACTGTGGCAAATTAGCGCACCCTCGTTGACCAGCCTCTCGCGGTAGTTCATTTAATGACCAGAAACATGAAGTTCAGCCACAAGATCCTGCTCGCCGCCGCCCTTGTGGTCGCCGTGGCGTTCGCCTGTTTCATCCTGTTCAACGACTACCGTCAGCGCGCAGCCCTGCGCAGCAGCACCGAATCTTCCATGCAGGAACTCGGCAGCCTGACCACCAGCAACATTCAGACCTGGCTCGAAAGCCGCATCCAGCTCCTGCAATCCCTGGCCCAGCAGATCGCCGTGGATGGCAACGGTGGCGACAGCCTGCAACGCAGCGTCGGCCTGCCGGCTTACGCCAGCAACTTCCAGCTCAGCTATTTTGGCGGCCAGGACGGGGTGATGTTCTCGGTGCCAGCCGGCAACCGGGCCGCCGACTACGATCCGCGTGCCCGGGGCTGGTTCAAGGCGGCCAACAGCGCCGGCCGGACCATCGTCACCGAGCCGTACATCGCCGCGTCCTCCGGCAAGCTGGTGATCACCGTCGCCACGCCGGTGCAGCACCAGAACCAGTTTATCGGCGTGGCCGGCGCCGACATCGACCTCTCCAGTGTCAGTGCCATCATCAACTCGCTGAACTTCGGCGGCCATGGCCACGCGTTTATCGTCAGTGCCGACGGCAAGATCCTGATCCACCCGGACAGCAAACTGGTGCTCAAAAGCCTGGGCGAGGCCTACCCCAACGGCGCCCCCAGCATCAGCCCAGGCCTGAAAGAAGTGGACGTGAACGGCAAACGCCAATTCATCTCCTTCACCCACGTCAACGGTGTGCCCTCGGCCGACTGGTACGTGGCGCTGGTGCTGGATCAGGACACCGCGTTCGCCATGCTCAGCGAGTTCCGCACCTCGGCGATCATTGCCATGTTTATCGCGGTGGTGATCATTATCGCCCTGCTCGGCATGCTGATCCGGGTACTGATGCAACCGCTGCACCTGATGGGCCGCGCCATGCATGACATCGCCGAAGGCGAAGGCGACCTGACCAAGCGCCTGAGCATCCACGGCCACGATGAGTTCGGCACCCTGGGCCTGTCGTTCAACCGGTTTGTCGAGCGCATCCACACCTCGATCACCGAGGTGTCCTCGGCCACCGGCCAGGTCAATGAAGTGGCGCTGCGAGTGGTCGCGGCCTCCAACTCGTCGATGTTCAACTCCGACCAACAGGCCTCGCGCACCAGCAGCGTGGCCGCAGCCATCAACGAACTGGGGGCCGCGGCCCAGGAAATCGCCCAGAACGCCGCCCTCGCCTCGCAGCATTCCAGCGACGCGCGCAACCTGGCCGCCGAAGGCCAACAGGTGGTGGATCAGACCATCGCCGCGATGCACCAGCTGTCGGCCAAGATCAGCGACTCCTGCGGCAATATCGAAACCCTGAACAGCAACACGGTGAACATCGGGCAGATCCTCGAAGTGATCACCAGCATCTCCCAGCAAACCAACCTGCTGGCCCTGAACGCGGCCATTGAAGCGGCCCGCGCCGGTGAAGCCGGGCGTGGGTTTGCGGTGGTGGCCGATGAGGTGCGCAACCTGGCCCACCGGACTCAGGATTCGGCGCAGCAAGTGCAGAAGATGATCGAGGAGCTGCAAGTGGGCGCGCGCCAGGCGGTGAGCACCATGACCGAAAGCCAGCGCGAGAGCGAAAGCAGCGTGGGCATTGCCAACCAGGCCGGCGAGCGCCTGGGCAGCGTGACCCAGCGCATCGGCGAGATCGACGGCATGAACCAGTCGGTGGCCACCGCCACCGAGGAGCAGACCGCGGTGGTCGAGTCGATCAATGTCGATATCACCGAGATCAACACCCTGAACCAGGAAGGCGTGGAAAACCTGCAATCCACCCTGCGCGCCTGCGCCGACCTGGAACAGCAGGCGGCACGCCTGAAGCAGTTGGTGGGTAGTTTTCGGATCTGAGTCCGTAGCCGCTAGGGAGCATCCGGGAATACGTCAGCGGTCGTGGGGACCAGCGCAGCCTTCGGCAGCGGCTACAAAGCCTGTAGCCGCCATTCGGGCGCTGGGTTTATACCCACGCAACTGACACGGGTGTACCTCGACGACAGGATCGAACGCAGCTTAAAAACGCGAGCCAGGCTGGCTCAGGAAGGTAAGTTCTTCAGCGGTGGATTCACGGCCGAGAATGGCATTGCGGTGAGGGAAGCGGCCGAAGCGGGCGATGACCTTCTGGTGCCGTTCGGCGTAATCCAGGTGGTCGGCAAATACCGGACGATCCTCCGCAGGCTGTTGGTCATGCAACGCAGCAAAGCGCGATACGCCTTCGTTCTGCACCGCCAGGTTTTCGCAATGCTCGAATACCAGGTAGATGAACGCGCGCTGCATGGGCGGCAGTTGCCGGTCAAAATCCGCGGCGATGCCCTGGGCCACCAGTGCTTGCGCACGCAGGTCACCGCTGAAGGCCTTGGGGGTTTCGCGAAAGATCATCCGTGGCAGTTGATCAAGCAACAACACCAGGGCCAGCCAACCGTGTGGGCCTTGCGCCCATTCGGTCAATCCGCCGGCCAGTGCCTGTTCGACCTGAGCCCCGAAGCGCTCGCGCGCTTCAAGGTCCTGGCTGTCACGCTTGCCAAACCACAGCCCGCCCTTGTCCGCCACAATCTCGGCCGGCTTTTCGGCTGAGCCGAACCACCAATCGAGCAGGGGCTGCCAGGGCTGGGCCATGGGGTTATTCCTTGTGGTACGCGGTCACGCGGTCAACTTCTTCCTTCGAACCCAGGAACACCGCCACACGCTGGTGCAGGCCTTCAGGCTGGATGTCGAGGATACGCTGGTGACCGTCAGTGGAAACGCCGCCCGCCTGTTCCACCAGGAACGACATCGGGTTGGCTTCGTACATCAGGCGCAATTTGCCGGGCTTGGACGGGTCGCGAGCATCACGCGGGTACATGAACAGACCGCCACGGGTCAGGATGCGGTGCACGTCGGCCACCATCGCGGCGATCCAGCGCATGTTGAAGTCTTTCTTCAGCGGGCCGGTCTCGCCTTCCAGCAACTCGCTCACGTAGCGCTGTACCGGGGCTTCCCAGTGACGCTGGTTGGACATGTTGATGGCAAATTCCTGGGTCGATGCCGGGATGGTCATGTTTTCGTGGGTCAGGACGAAGCTGCCCATTTCACGGTCCAGGGTGAAACCTTTGACGCCGTCGCCCAGGGTCAGCACCAGCATGGTCTGCGGGCCGTAGATCGCGTAACCGGCAGCCACTTGTTGGGTGCCCGGTTGCAGGAAGGCTTTTTCGCTCAGGGCTTCGTTCTGGCTCAGGTGCTCGTTAGGGCAACGCAGTACCGAGAAGATGGTGCCGACCGAGACGTTGATGTCGATGTTCGACGAACCGTCCAATGGGTCGAATACCAGCAGGTAGGCACCTTTCGGGTATTTGCCGGGAATCTGGTAGGCATTGTCCATTTCCTCGGACGCCATGCCGGCCAGGTGACCGCCCCATTCGTTGGCTTCGAGCAGGATCTCGTTGGAGATCACGTCGAGCTTCTTCTGCACTTCGCCCTGTACGTTTTCGGTGCCCATGCTGCCCAGAACACCGCCCAGGGCGCCTTTGGAGACAGCGTGGCTGATTTCCTTGCAAGCACGCGCCACCACTTCGATCAGGAAGCGCAGATCGGCAGGAGTGTTGTTGCTGCGGGTCTGCTCAATCAAATAGCGACTCAGGGTAACGCGGGACATGGAAGGCTCCGGAGGATGGGGGACTAAAAACCCGCGCAGTTTAACGCGAGTCGAGGCGCATTTCCTCCTGTCAGACAGGGAACTGCCCAATAGAGTTCATGGACCGCTTTCAGCGTAGCTACAAAACAGCCTTTATGACTGACATCCCCAACGGCCCCGCCAATCGGCGGTGGCGCAAGAGCAGGCGCCCTGGCCACCGCCGGTGATGTCAACGGCGATCAGGTTTTCGCCGCGGGTTTGCGCAACAGGCTGAAGGCCATGGCGCCCAGGGCCAGTACCCCGAGCAGCAAGACTGCCCACAGGGCGATTTTCTTCCAGTCCGGCCCGCTCGCTTGCGGGGCGACCGAGGGGGTGGCGGTGGACGCAGCCAGCTGCAGCGCGCCATCGACCCGGGCCTGGCCCAGGGCCTTGAGGCGTTGCGGGCTGTAGTCAGGGATCAGGGTGGCCAATGGCAGGTTCGCCGCTGCGACCGTGGGGTTGCCCAGCGCCAGGGTGTAGGGGCCGGCGCCACGGGCCAGGAACACCAGTTGCGTGGCACGCACGGCAACCTTCAAGGCCGGGGCCTCGGCACCCAGGCCACCGCCGCGCTCGTCCACCATCAACCTCAGTTGCTGCACGTTGCGCCCGGTCAGTTGCAGATCGTTCTGCACCACGTCCTGGCCATTCTGGGTCAGGCGATAGAGCAAGCCACTGGTCAGCGGCTGCCAGGGTTGGTTGTTGTCGCGGCGCCCGTACAGGGTCACCGGGGCCAGGCTGTTGGGCTGGCTCAGCTCGACCTGCAGGCGCTCGACATTCAACCCCGTCGGCAACTGCCAGATGTATTCCCCGGCCTTGGGGCTGCTGCCGGCCAGCGGCTGCGACCACAGCAGGGGCAACGGCAGGCTGCTGGTGCTGGTGCTTTGCAGTTGCGCCGAGGTCAGGATCGGCGCTGATTGCGGGGCGCTCCACAGCAGGCGCAGGTAACGCGCCGACTGCCCGGGCAAGCCGACTTCATGCTGCTCGATGCGCTCATCGGCAAACGACAGCCGCGCCACCTGCCCCTCTCCCCAGGCCTGCCAATGTTGCAGGTCGTCGCTGGCCTCGATGCTGAAACGCTGGAAACCATCGCGCTCGCTGGTCCAGTCGAGCACCAGTTGCTGCAAGGGTGCCTTGATCGCGCTGGCGTCCAGCAACCACCCCCGCAGCACCTCTTCACCGGCCTCAAGCTGGCTGGACGGCTGCACCTCGACCAGGGTCCCGCTGGCGCTCGACTGCACGCGCACGCTCGGCGCCGCTTCGCTGGCATCCGCCGAGCTGTACAGCGGGAACCACTTGACCTCGGTCAAGCTGCGCTGTTCGCGGGTTTCGGCCTGTTCGCGGGCCAGGGCATATGCCTGGGGTTCGCCGGCAGCGTTGAACACGCGGATATCACCCAGATCGCTCTGGCTGGCATTGAGCTGCGCCGCCAGCGGCAGTTCCAGGCGGTACCAGGGGCCCTCGCCACTCAGGCTCAGCGGCAACTGGGACTTGAAGTCCGCAGGTTTTTCCTGGGCTGTGGCCGACAGCGCCACACATAGGCCCAGTGCCCCCAGCCACCCCAGGTTCAGGTTCTGCTTCAAGACGACACTCCTTCGGTTTCAGGCTCTGGCCGGGGTTGATCCGGCTCTGCCTCGACGCGCTTGGGCGGCAGCGGGGCGAAATAGCCGACCACCAGCAGCAACACCCCAACGCCGATAAACGACACGATCCGCGCCAGCCCGCCACGGTTGCTCAATTCGACAAAGAACAGCTTGGCGACCACCAGGGCGATCAACCCCGCCCCCACCAGCCAGACCTCGCGGCGATGGCGCAGGTGGCCGCCGATCATCAGCCCCAGGGCAATCAGGGTCCAGACGATGGACAACCCGGCCTGCACCCGCATCGAGCCGAGCAACGCATCGAGCTCGTACGGCACCCCGCTCCAATGGTGCGCGGCACGCATCACCAGTGCGGTGAAGAACGCGAACAGCGAAATCCCCGCCACGGCCTGGGTGCCGCGCTCGGCGTAGTCGACACGGATCGCCCATTGCTCCACCGCGCTGCGCGACCACATATAAACCCCGAACAAGGCAAACAGCAGCCCCAGTTCCAGCGGGTTGAGCAATGGCAGGTACGGCAGAGGCTCGGCGCTGCCGTCGCTGGCGATGTTCGCCAGCCAGAGCCAGCCCAGCATCAACACCGCCAGGGGCAATGCCGCGTACAGCCGATACTCGCGGGCATGGGCCGCCACCGGCCATGGCCAGGCCCGCGGCGCGGCCATCAGCACCAGGTACAGGCTCGGCAGAATCGCCCAGCCCAACCAGCGCCAGGCGTTGTACTGCTCGGACAACAGCAGCAGGCCGTAGCGCAGCTCCAGGGCCAGCACGCCGATCAGCAACCAGCAACCGAGCACATGGGCAGCGCTTTGCAGCCGCGCCGGCAGCATCGACGCCAGGCGCCGCAGGCTGAAGAAATGCACCGCGAACACCAGCGTCCAGGCCAGCCAGCCAACACTCGCGGCCGGGTGGTAACGCGAATGCCAGGAGGCGATCAGCACCAGCGCAGCCACCGGCATCAACAGGCTGCACAGCAGGCCCAGCGAGGCCCACTTCAGGCGCAGTGCCAACCAGGCCCAGAGCAGCACACTGAGCGCGGCAATCGCCAGCAACAGGCTGCCTTGCAGGTGCACAGGGGCAAAGCGCAGCACTTCCCGGACCAGGGCAAAACTCCACCAGCAGGCGCCCCAGGCCAGCAACAGATCCGACAGGTGTCCCAGCTTCAAGGCGTCGAACACCGGGCCATGGCTCCCGCGTTGCAGGCGCCAGGCGCCGACCAGCGCGGCCAGGGCCAGCACCATCGGCGTGCAGAAGTCAGCGTTGGCCAACGGCCGCAGGCCTTCGCTGAGCAACGGGCCGAACCAGTCGGCACCGGCCAACAGGAAGGCGCTGCCGCCGATCACCTGCAACAGCAAACCGAAAACGAAACTGGCGCGCTGCTGCAAATACAGGCTCAGCCAGATGATCAACAGGCCACTGGCCGCCCACACCCCGCTGGCGATGGACCACGGCAGGACAAACAGCACCGCGAGGTTGATCATCATCAAGCCGGCCAGCAGCACCACCGACAACCCGCGCAGCAAGCGCACATCGTTGCGCACCATGTCGTCCCGGGCAGCCAGCAACATGCCGCCGATCAGCGCCAGGCCAATCAGCGAGGCGCTGAGCAGGCCATTCCAGCCGGCGCTGAACACTGCCGTGGAATCGCCTTCGGCGCCTTGCAGGCGCAACAGAAACAACGCACCGCCCAACAGCTGCACGGCAAAGGCCGTGAACAGGAAGGTCCGCGATTGCAGGCGCAGGCCGACAAACAGCGTCGCCAAACCGGCCAGGGCCCAACCGATGGCGGTGCCGTGGGTGAAGAAGAACAACGGCGCCAACAGGTACAGGAAGCTCAAGCCCAGGCAGGCCAGAATCGGCAACAGCCCTTGCTCCCAACTCGACACATGCTGCGGTTGGGCCTTGCGCAGTTGATAAAAGCTGAACAGCAGCGCAGCACCCAACAACAGCGCGCCCAGGGGCGCGCCATCCAGCAGGCTGTTGCTGCCGGGGCGCAATTCGCCGAGGAAGGCCACCGCCGCGCCCAGTTGCAGCAACAAGGCAAATGCCCGGGCCAATGGCCGTTGCTGGCGCAAGCCGAGCCAGAAGATCCCCGCGCCTTCGACCGCCCAGGCGGCGCTGGTCCAGCGTGCGTCCAGGCCCAGGGGAATCGCCAGGCTGGCGAAAATCACGCCCAGGGCCAGGCAGGTCTCGCCCAGCAGCAAGGCGCGGCCGCTGCTCAGCACGCGGGCCAGGCCCATGTAGAGGATGCCCAGCGCCAGGGCACTGAACGCCGCGCCGAACTCCAGGTGCTGCACCAGCGCGAACTGCAGGCCGAAGCCTACCAGCGGCGGGCCGAACAGCATGCTGCCGTCGACGTAGTCGCCCTTGCGCGCCGACCAGCGCAGCAGTGCCTCGCGGCTGGCGTCTTGCGGCGCATCGGGCAGGTCCATGAGTGTGCGCCGGGCGAACAGCAGACCGATCGCCAGGTACATCAGGAAGAACACCACCAGGAACGGCTCGGTGCTCCACAACAGCTGCGGCTCGTAGGAGCGCAGGCCCCAGGCGAAACCGATGCCGAAGGTGCCGACAAAACCGATCAGGTTCAGCAGGCGCCAGGCCTTGAACCAGGCGATGGCGAGGATCCCGGCATTGAGCAGGGCGAAGTAGCTGAATAAAGCGACGTGGCTGCCGGCTCCGGTGGAGGTCAGGATCGGCGCGGCAAAGCCGCCCAGGGCAGCGGCGGCGGCCAGGCCCAGGGCATCCTGGGTCACAGCCAGGATCGCCGAGAACAGTGTGACCGCCACCAACAGTCCCAGGGCTGCCGATGGGTCGAGCAGCGGGTGCAGGCGCATGGCCGCAAAGACCGTCAGGTACAGCACGCCGATCCCCGTGCCTTGCAGCATCAGCCCGTAGTTGCTGTTGCGCAGCCGCAGCCACCAGCCCAGGCCCAGCAACCCCAGGGCGCTGGCGGCAACCCCGGCGTAACGCAATTCAATCGGCACCACCATGCCTTCGGTGGCATAGCGCAACAGGAAGGCCAGGCCGAGGAACAACAGCAGCACACCCACCCGCAGCACAGTGTTGCCGCCAAACAGCCAAGCGCGCGCGCCGCTGATGGCGCGTTCGATCAGGTTGGGTTCCAAGGGTTCGGCGGGGGCCGCTGGCGCTATCGGCTGGCGCGCAGGCTGCGCCTGGCGCAGGACGTCGGCCGGCGGGGCCTGGCTGAATTCGCGAGTGGTTGCCGGGCTCGGTTGCAGTGTGGGTGGCAGTTCCCAGACCAATTCCCCGGGCGCAGGCTCGACAACCGGTGGCGGCTGAGGTTTTGCAGACTGGGCCAGCAGAATCGGCAGCGCAGCTTCCGGCGTGGGCGCCGGGTGGACGCTGGGCGCTTCGCTGGCCGGGGCCGGCTCAGGCGTGCTGACGCCACTGCGCTCAAGGGAGGACAGACGCTGGCCGAGGGCTGCCAGCGCGGTTTTGGCCTGCTGCAGCTCGCGGTGCAGCTCGCGGGCCTGGGCACTCAGGCCACCCACCCGGACCGCCAGGCCAATGCCCAGACCCAGCAGCGCGCCGATCAGTGCGTCGCTGAAGGACTCATCGAGCACCCAGCCCAGCACCAGCCCTATCAGCATGAAAATCCATTGCATGGTCGATATCCCTAAGCACCGAATCAGATCCTGCCGCCAGCAGCCGCAGAAAAAACTGGCGCCCAGTATATCGACAAGGCCCAACAAACGTTGGGCCTTGTGCGCATTTCTAGAATTCTCTGAAAGCGGTTACTCCAGAGCCTTCCAGATTTCCGTGGCGTACTCGCGAATGGTTCGGTCCGAAGAGAACCAGCCCATCCGCGCACTGTTGAGCACTGCTGAACGCCACCATTCCTTGGAATCGTGCCAGCGCTCTTCGACCCGGGCCTGGGCGGCCCAGTAGGAATCGAAGTCGGCACAGACCAGGAAGCGGTCGTAGTCAATCAGTGAATCGATAAGCCCGGTGTAGCGCGACGGATCGTCCGGCGAAAACACCCCGCCACGGATGGCCTGCAACACATCGTTGAGCCGGTGGGAGGCGGCGATATCCGGCGCCGCGCTGAACTCGCCGTTACGCTTGCGGGCTTCCACCTGCTGGGCAGTGAGGCCGAAGATAAACATGTGATCGGCGCCCACGCGCTCGCACATCTCGACGTTGGCGCCGTCCAGGGTGCCGATGGTCAGCGCGCCGTTCAGGCCGAACTTCATGTTGCTGGTGCCTGAGGCCTCGAAGCCCGCGGTGGAGATCTGCTCCGAGAGGTCGGCCGCCGGGATGATGCTTTCCGCCAGGCTGACGTTGTAGTTGGGCAGGAACACCACCTTGAGCAGGCCGCGCACGGTGGGGTCGTTGTTGACCGTGCGCGCGATGTCGTTGGTCAGCTTGATGATCAGCTTGGCCTGGTGATAACTGGCGGCGGCCTTGCCGGCGAAGATCTTCACCCGCGGCACCCAGTCGGTTTCCGGCTCGGCGCGGATCGCCTGGTACAGCGCCACGGTGTGCAGCAGGTTGAGCAACTGGCGCTTGTACTCGTGGATGCGCTTGACCTGCACATCGAACATGGCCGCCGGGTTGACCGAAATCCCCAGGCGCTCATGAATGATCGCCGCCAGGGCGCGCTTGCTGTGCAGACGCTGCTCGGCGAACTGTTTGCGGAACCCGGGTTTTTCGGCAAAGGGCTCCAGCTTCAGCAGCAGCTCTTCGGGGTTGTCCAGCAACTCGGGGCCGACCGCCTCGACCATCATCGCCGTCAGTTGGGCATTGGCCTGATACAGCCAGCGGCGGAAGGTGATGCCGTTGGTCTTGTTGTTGATACGTTCCGGATACAGCTTGTGCAGCTCCGAAAACACCGTGCTGCGCATCAGTTGGGTGTGCAGCCCGGACACGCCGTTGACGCTGTGGGAGCCGAGAAACGCCAGGTTGCCCATGCGCACCCGACGGCCATTGTCTTCCTCGATCAGCGACACCGCGCGCAGCACGTCGAAGTCATGGATGCCCTTGGCCCGCAGCGAATCGATGTGCTGGGCGTTGATCAGGTAAATGATCTGCATATGCCGCGGCAACATGCGTTCCATCAGGCCGACCGGCCAGGTTTCCAGGGCTTCGGGGAGCAAGGTGTGGTTGGTGTAGGCCAGGGTTTCCACGGTGACTTGCCAGGCCGCATCCCAGGCGATGTCGTGCAGGTCGACCAGCTGTCGCATCAGCTCGGCCACGGCGATCGAGGGGTGGGTGTCGTTGAGCTGGATCGCCGCATGCTCGCCCAGGCTGAGCACCGAGCCGTGCATGTTTTTGTGGCGACGCAGCAGGTCTTGCAGCGAGGCCGAGACAAAGAAATATTCCTGGCGCAGACGCAGTTCCTGCCCCGCTTCGGTGCTGTCGGCCGGGTACAGCACACGGGAGATGCTTTCTGCCCGGGCGACCTCCGCCACCGCGCCCAAGTGGTCGCCGGCGTTGAAGCGTTCCAGGTGCAAGTCTTCCACCGCCCGCGCGCGCCACAGGCGCAGGGTATTCACGCTGGCACCGCGCCAGCCCACTACCGGCGTGTCATAGGCCACCGCGCGCACGGTTTCACTGGGGGTCCAGACCTGGATCGATTTGCCGCTGGCATCGAGCAGGGTTTCGACTCCGCCGCCAAAGCCGATCGGGTAGATCACCTCGGCACGCTCGAACTCCCAGGGGTTGCCGAAATCCAGCCAGTGCTCGGTCTGCTCCTGCTGCCAGCCATCGACGATGGCCTGGCGGAACAGCCCGTGCTCATAACGAATGCCGTAGCCATGGCCGGCGATGCCCAGGGTCGACATGCTTTCCATGAAGCACGCCGCCAGGCGCCCCAGGCCACCGTTGCCCAGGGCCGCATCCGGCTCCAGCAGGCGAATGCGTTCCAGGTCGACGCCCAGTTCGGTGAGGGCATCGCGCGCCACGTCGAGCAGCCCCAGGTTGCTCAGGCTGTCATACAGCAGGCGGCCGATAAGGAATTCCAGGGACAGGTAGTACACCCGCTTCTGACCCTTGCGGTAGATCTGCCGGGTGTGGTCCATCCAGTGTTCGACCATATGATCACGCGCCGCCAGGGCAATGGCTTCGAACCAGTCATGGTCAAAGGCGTGATCCGGGTCCTTGCCCACCGCGTAGGTGAGTTTGGTCAAGACGGCATCGCGGAATGCGGCTACCTCTGCTTCTCGTACAAGCGGTTCCTGAGACATCGATGCGACCTCGGGCGAGATAGAAGGAGTTGCTAGAGCCTAGACGGTCTGACAGACGGTAGACGCTCTGGTTCGGCAGTTTTTAAACTCATTCACCTTTGCGCTAATTAGATGCAGGGGCCGTGCCCGTTTATTCGCCAAAGCAGCCTTCGAGCTGAAAGCTGCAAAATATTGTTCAAAAAACCACCAATCCCGGTATGATCGCGCGCCCGGATAAAGCCCCCTCTTGGAAACCTGATGAAGCCTCAACTGATCGCCGCCGCGGAACTCGACCGTCTCGAGACCTGGCAGAAATACTCGAGCCATATGTGCGGCGGCTGTGTGTCGAGCTGCTGCACCCTGCCGGTCGAGGTGAAGATCAAGGACCTGATCCGCATCGGCATCGTCGATGAGTTCGAGCGTGGCGATCCGCCGAAGAACATCGCCAAGCGTTTGCAGAAAGAAGGCATCGTCGAGCGCTTCAACGCCAAGTCCGAGATCTTCACCCTGCAGCGCATGAGCAACGACGACTGCCTGTACCTGGATCGTAAAAGCCGCTTCTGCACTATTTATGACAAGCGCCCCGACACCTGCCGCAACCACCCGAAAATCGGGCCGCGCCCAGGCTACTGCGCCTACAAGCCCAAGGAAGTGGTGCGCGAAACCAAGCTGCGCACCCTCGAGAAGTTTTAAATAGCCTACCTGTGGCGAGGGAGCTTGCTCCCGCTGGGTTGCGAAGCGACCCCAATAAGGCTGGCGCGGTCTTTCAGGTAGATCGGGTCGATCTGCTTTAGGGCTGCTGCGCAGCCCAACGGGAGCAAGCTCCCTCGCCACAAGGTCGTTGCCAGGCCATAAAGCCCAGACAAACAAAAACGCCCCCGACCTTGCGGTCGGGGGCGTTTTTTTGCAGCTAACTAAATGACTTAGTTACTGCTTTTCTTGGCAGCGCGGGTACGCTCGCTTTCGCCCAGGATCTTCTTGCGAAGACGGATGGACTTAGGAGTGACTTCACACAGCTCGTCTTCTTGTACGAATTCCAGAGCTTGCTCCAGAGTGAAACGTACAGGCGGAACCAGAGCGATGGTTTCGTCTTTACCCGAAGCACGCATGTTGTCGAGCTTCTTGCCTTTGGTTGGGTTCACACCCAGGTCGTTGTCGCGGCTGTTCAGACCAACGATTTGACCTTCATAGATGTCCTGGCCGTGTTCGATGAACAGCTTGCCACGGGACTGCAGGGTTTCCAGCGAGTAGGTCAGCGCCTTACCGGTAGCAACCGATACCAGCACGCCGTTCTGACGGCCGGACATGTCGCCGGACTTCATCACGTCGTAACGGTCGAAGATCGAGGTCAGGATGCCTGCACCGGAGGTCAGGGTCAGGAACTCGTTACGGAAACCGATCAGGCCACGAGCCGGGATGTTGTACTCAAGGCGCACACGGCCCTTGCCATCCGGAACCATGTTGGTCAGGTCGCCTTTACGGATACCGATCTGCTCCATGATCGAACCTTGCGATTCTTCCGGCAGGTCGATGGTCACGTTTTCGTACGGTTCGTGCTTCACGCCGTCAACCATGCGGATGATCACTTCCGGACGACCAACACCCATTTCGAAGCCTTCGCGACGCATGGTTTCGATCAGTACCGAGAGGTGCAGCTCACCACGGCCGGAGACCTTGAACTTGTCAGCCGAGTCGCCTTCTTCAACGCGCAGAGCAACGTTGTAGAGCAGCTCTTTGTCCAGACGTTCCTTGATGTTACGGCTGGTCACGAACTTGCCTTCTTTACCGCAGAATGGCGAGTCGTTTACCTGGAAGGTCATGGAAACGGTTGGCTCGTCAACGGTCAGCGGCTTCATCGCTTCAACAGCGGTTGGGTCGCACAGGGTGTCGGAGATGAACAGCTGGTCGAAGCCGCTGATGCAGACGATGTCGCCGGCAGCTGCTTCTTCAACGTCGATGCGGTGCAGGCCGTGGTGACCCATCAGCTTGAGGATACGACCGTTGCGCTTCTTGCCGTCGGCGTCGATAGCCACGACCGGAGTGTTCGGCTTGACGCGACCACGAGCGATACGGCCAACGCCGATAACACCCAGGAAGCTGTTGTAGTCCAGAGCCGAGATTTGCATCTGGAACGGACCGTCACGGTCAACGGCTGGTGCTGGTACGTTGTCGACGATCGACTGGTACAGCGGGGTCATGTCTTCAGCCATGTCGGTGTGGTCAAGACCAGCAATACCGTTCAGGGCGGAGGCGTAAACCACTTTGAAGTCCAGCTGTTCTTCGGTAGCACCCAGGTTGTCGAACAGGTCGAAGATCTGGTCCAGAACCCAGTCCGGACGCGCGCCTGGACGGTCAACCTTGTTGATTACCACGATTGGACGCAGGCCGGCTTCGAAAGCCTTCTTGGTCACAAAACGGGTTTGCGGCATAGGGCCGTCCTGGGCATCAACCAGCAGCAGAACGGAGTCAACCATCGACATTACACGTTCAACTTCGCCGCCGAAGTCGGCGTGGCCCGGGGTGTCCACGATGTTGATGTGGTAGCCGTTCCAGTTGATGGCGGTGTTTTTCGCCAGAATGGTAATACCGCGCTCTTTCTCCTGGTCGTTGGAGTCCATCACGCGCTCGTCGTTGAGCTCGTTGCGCTCCAGAGTGCCGGATTGACGCAAGAGTTTGTCTACCAGGGTGGTTTTACCGTGGTCAACGTGAGCAATGATGGCGATGTTGCGTAGATTTTCGATCACTTGTGTATCTCGATCAGAGGATTCGGTGTGCTGACAGGTCGTGGCAGCGATTAACGTTGCGTCCGTAAAGCCGTTACAGCTCGACGGCGGCGTCGGGGGGCCGGTGACGCAGGCCACAGGCAAACATCCCCGGGCACTTAGCTCGGTCGATAAACGCGCACATTGGCATGTCCCTCACTGAGCAAATGGTGGGCATGCAGGCGACTCATCACGCCTTTGTCGCAATAGAGCAGGTACTGGCGAGTAGGGTCCAGTTCCTTGAAACGAGCGTTCAGTGCATAAAACGGCATCGCTTGTACCTCAATGCCAGCAAGCTCCAGCGGCTGATCTTCCTGAGCATCCGGGTGACGGATGTCGATCACGATCTGGCCGGCCAGCGCTTCGCTGACTTCTTCGATCTGCAAATCCTGGCCCAACTCGTCGATCACTCGATCGATCGGCACCAGCTTGGCGTTCTCGAGCGCACGCTCCAGAACCGCCATATCGAATTCTTTCTCTTCATGCTCCACGCGCGGGCGCTTGGCGTGGGTCTTGGGGTTCACCGAGATGACCCCGCAATACTCCGGCATGTGCTTGGCGAAGTCGGCGGTGCCGATTTCATTCGCCAGGTCGATGATGTCCTGCTTGTGGCTGGCGATCAGCGGTCGCAGCACCAGCTTGTCGGTCACGCAGTCGATCACGGACAGGTTCGGCAGCGTCTGGCTCGACACCTGGGAAATCGCTTCACCGGTGACCAGGGCATCGATCTCCAGGCGGTCGGCGATTCTCGACGCAGCGCGCAACATCATACGCTTCAATACTACGCCCATATGACTGTTATCGACTTTGCCGAGAATTTCTCCCAGCACTTCCTCGAACGGCACGCTGACAAACAGCACGCGCTGGGAGCTGCCGTACTTCTTCCAGATAAAGTGCGCAACTTCCATCACGCCCAATTCGTGGGCACGCCCGCCCAGGTTGAAGAAGCAGAAATGGCTCATCAGCCCGCGCCGCATGATCTGGTACGCCGCCACCGTGGAATCGAAACCGCCGGACATCAGGACCAGGGTCTGTTCCAGGGCGCCCAGGGGGTAGCCGCCGATGCTGTTGTGCTGGTTGTGGATCACAAACAACCGTTGGTCGCGAATTTCGATGCGAACTTCGATTTCCGGCTCTTTCAGGGAGATTCCGGCGGCGCCGCACTGACGACGCAGCTGGCTGCCGACGTATTTTTCGACCTCCATGGAGGTGAATTCATGCTTGCCGGCACGCTTGCAGCGCACGGAAAAAATCTTCCCCGCCAGGGCTTCGCCGAAGTGCTGCTTGCACTTGGCGACGATGTCGTCGAAGTCACCCAGCGGGTACTCGTCGACCTGCAGGAAATGCGCGATGCCCGGCATGCAACTCAGGCGCTCGGTCATGTCCTTCAAGGATTTGGGGTCAGTGAGCGCGGTTTCAAGCTCGAGGTTGTCCCAGACACCATTGACCACCACAGCCGGGTCCAGATCGCGGAGCACGGCACGGATGTTTTTCGCCAACTGACGGATGAAACGCATCCGTACCGGGCGGCTCTTGATGGTGATTTCCGGGAAAACTTTAACGATTAGTTTCATGAAAACAGCGCGCGCAGGGCCAGCCGAAAAAGGGGGGCGCGGATTATAGCGGAAATTGCTCAAGGTTTAACCAGTTTATGTACAGATGGTTTTCGATGCACCAAAACAGGTCATTTTGATTTATCAGCGCCACATTGCGGTGCGCGATTTTCCCGAAAACGGCGGATTGCACCTTTATATGCGTGAGTTTGGGGCAGAAAACCCAAGTCGGGGCACTGGCATGCAATTTGCTCCCTTGTGAGGCAGGTTGCCTTGGTCGAGTATTCGCGCCGGCATCACCCACATTCTAAGGGCACTCCACTACTTAGCCCGAAGCCACCCGGAGGACACTATGTCGAAGTCGGTTCAACTCATCAAAGATCATGACGTCAAGTGGATTGATCTGCGCTTCACTGATACCAAAGGCACTCAGCACCACGTGACCATGCCGGCCCGTGACGCGCTGGATGACGCCTTCTTCGAAGAAGGCAAAATGTTCGACGGCTCCTCCATTGCTGGCTGGAAAGGCATCGAAGCCTCCGACATGATCCTGATGCCGGACGACACCACTGCCGTACTCGACCCGTTCACCGAAGAGCCGACCCTGATCCTGGTCTGCGACGTGATCGAGCCTTCGACCATGCAAGGCTACGACCGTGACCCACGGGCCATCGCCAAGCGTGCCGAGGAATACCTGAAGTCGACCGGTATCGGCGACACCGTATTCGTAGGCCCGGAGCCTGAGTTCTTCATCTTCGACGAAGTGAAGTTCAAGTCCGACATCTCCGGTTCCATGTTCAAAATCTTCTCCGAACAAGGTTCGTGGATGTCCGACCAGGACGTGGAAGGCGGCAACCGTGGCCACCGTCCAGGTATCAAGGGCGGCTACTTCCCGGTTCCTCCGTTCGACCACGACCACGAAATCCGTACCTCCATGTGCAACGCCATGGAAGAAATGGGCCTGGTCATCGAAGTTCACCACCACGAAGTGGCGACTGCCGGCCAGAACGAAATCGGCGTCAAGTTCAACACCCTGGTAGCCAAGGCTGACGAAGTTCAGACCCTGAAGTACTGCGTACACAACGTGGCTGATGCCTACGGCCGTACCGCTACCTTCATGCCTAAGCCTCTGTACGGCGACAACGGCTCGGGTATGCACGTTCACCTGTCCATCGCCAAAGATGGCAAGAACACCTTCGCTGGCGAAGGTTATGCCGGCCTGTCCGACACCGCCCTGTACTTCATCGGCGGCATCATCAAGCACGGTAAGGCCCTGAACGGCTTCACCAACCCGTCGACCAACTCCTACAAGCGTCTGGTCCCAGGTTTCGAAGCACCCGTGATGCTGGCCTACTCGGCTCGCAACCGTTCCGCTTCGATCCGTATTCCTTACGTGTCCAGCCCTCGCGCTCGCCGTATCGAAGCCCGCTTCCCGGATCCAGCAGCCAACCCGTACCTGGGCTTCGCTGCACTGCTGATGGCTGGCCTGGACGGCATCCAGAACAAGATCCACCCTGGCGACGCTGCTGACAAAAACCTGTATGACCTGCCGCCTGAAGAGGCCAAAGAGATCCCACAAGTTTGCGGCAGCCTGAAAGAAGCCCTGGAAGAGCTGGACAAAGGTCGTGCGTTCCTGACCAAAGGCGGCGTTTTCAGCGACGACTTCATCGACGCTTACATCGCCCTGAAAAGCGAAGAAGAAATCAAGGTTCGTACCTTCGTGCACCCACTGGAATACGAGCTGTACTACAGCTGCTGATCCCGTGACGCCCGCGCAAGCGGCGTAACCAAGAGGCCTCCTTCGGGAGGCCTTTTTTATTGCCCGGCCATTGGCCGCGATTGTTCCTTCGCTCGCCCCTTCGGTGGATAATCCGCGCCTCGCGCACCCTCGGTGCGGCGCATTGACGAAGGAATGGTATGCAATGGACACGCGCGCTCGGCCTGATCGCTTGCCTGGCTTTGAGCCAGGCCCAGGCTGCGCCCTTCTACGAAGGCAAGACCCTGGCCCATCCGCTGATCACCGGCCTGGCGGAAAGCTCGGCGACCCTGGCCTTTATCAAGACGCCTGCCGGAGTGCGGGGCTATTACGCGGTCGATGAGGCGCAAAGCCAGGCGCAATTGCTGGACGATTTCGGCAAGGCCTCGATCGAGTCGGTGTTCAACATCGCCCTGGATAACCAGCACCTGACACGCCTGGTGCTGTTCAAGCTGCAGGGCAACTATCACCTGCGCGCCTACCGTTATGACGACAACGACCACCTCTACAGCCGCCTGGGCAATCTGCAAAAAGCCCTGGACCGCATTACCCAGGGCCAGCGCAAACTCGACGCACGCACGGTGAACCAGGCCCTGAGCCAGCTCACGCCGCTCAATTACCGGGTTTCCTACGAAGATTCGGGCATTGCCGAGTTCGACCAGCTCGACCACAGCGCCGGGACCCTGGTGGGTTACTTCGGCCAGGACGGCCAGCCCCTGGGCAATACCTCGCCAGGTGCCGAGGCCTACAGCTACAAAAAGACCTTTGGCGAAAAACAGGGGCGCTATCTCAGCGTCACCTATCAGCGCGACCAGAGCCCGGCCCTGGTCGACGGCCCGCGCCAGCTCTACAACTACCAGGCCAGCCGCGTGACCTGGGACACCGAACCCGCGCGCCTGACCGGCAGTGAAGACGGGCCCTCGGTGGCCTACAGCGAAGACGGGGCCATCGCCTCTCGCGGGCCTTACACCCATGGCCAACGCAACGGCGAGTGGGGCTTTGCCGGACCGTCCAACAGTTGGTCCCACGGGCCCTATGTCGACGGCAAGCGCCAGGGCCAATGGAGCCTGTCCAATGAAAGCGAAGGCTACGGCATGACCGGTCTGTATCGCGACGACCTGCGGGAAGGACGCTGGGACATCAAGCTGAGCGACTCCGAAGCCCTGGAAGACGGCGGCTTCGTCACCTACCTCCATGACCTGCGCAACGGCCCCAGTGAAAGCCGCGAAGGTGGCGCGGTGCTGGAGCGGGGCGACTACCGCGATGACCTGCGCCAGGGGCCCTGGCTGACCACCGCCGGCAGCGGCAGCTACGACCGGGGCCTGAAGAGCGGGCCCTGGCAACTCAAGGCCGCCGATGGTCATACCCACAGCGTCAGCTTTGTTGCGGACAAGATGCAGGGCGAACTACGCGACACCGACGCCCAGGGCGTGCTGCGGGTCATCGAGCACTATCGCGACGGCCTGCTCTGGGGCACTCAGGAGGGTTACAACGACAGCGGCCAGTTGATGTATTCCTATGCCTACGAAAACGGCCAGCGCGAAGGTCGCTCGCTGATCTACAGCGCCGACGGCAAGGTGCTGCTGTCGGACATGAGCTACAAGAACGGCAACAAGCAGGGCCCGTACCTGACTTTCCTCGCGGACGGTTCGCCGGCCACGGTCGGGCGCGTCGAGGGCAGCGAATTCATTGGCCTGATGACCCAGCTCGATGAGCATGGCCAGATCTTTTCCGCCGCAACCCGCTGCCGCTTCCAAAGCTACCAGTCGACCGTCGGCCTCTGCGGCATGTCCCGCGAGTTCCGCCAGGGCCGGGTCACCAGCGAACGCGACTACCTGTACGGCGAGCTGCAGGAATACCGCGAATACAACGCGCAAACCGGACTCAAGACTCGAGAGCGCGTCATCGGCGAGGGTGACCAGGTCAGCGAAATCACCTACTACGACAACGGCCAGGTCGAGTGCCGGGTCAACAAGGTCGGGTTCGAGTGGATGACCATCAACCAGCAGAAGCTCAAGAACTACAACCAGGCGGTCCTGAGCGGCGAGCAGCTGTGTTACTACCCCAATGGCGTGATCAAGAGTCGCGACTTTTTCGACAAGGGCCCCACCGGTTGCAAGACCCTGTATGACGAGACCGGCAAGCAAACCTTCCCCGGCCCCAGCGGTTGCCGCAGACCGACCAGTGCCGAGGCCGTGCACTGACCGGCGCGCCTGGTACAGGTCACAATCGGCGCTCGCCAAATCCCCGCGCCCAGGGCGAGCGCTTGCCAGACCGGGCGCCTTTGCGTGCATCATGGCCGCCGACTTGCCCACAACAGCCGAGATCGCCCATGCCCCTGCACGCCACACTCTGCCTCGCCCTGACGACCCTGCTGCTGGCCGGCAACGCCTGCGCAGCCAACGCCCCGACCACTCTCGCCCCGTTGTTGAGCAGTATCGAGGCGCGCCTGGCAATAGCCGACCAGGTGGCCCTGAGCAAATGGGACAGCCATAAAGCCGTGGAAGACCGCCCCCGGGAGCGTGAAGTGATTGCCGGCGCGGTGGCCCAGGCCGCGCAATACTCACTGGCCGCCGCCGATGTTGAGCAGTTTTTTGCAGCGCAGATCGAAGCCAACAAGCTGGTGCAATACGCCCACCTGTCTGCCTGGCACCTGCAAGGCCACGCGCCGGACAGCGCCCGCCCCGATCTGCTGGGGCAGATCCGCCCGCAACTCGATCAGTTACAAAAACGCCTGCTGCAGCAACTGGCCGACTTCAGCCCGGCGCGCACCGATGCGCAATGCCCGCAGTGGCTGGCCCAGGCCACCCAGGCCGCAAGCCAGGACCCACTGCGCAGGCTGGCCCTGACCCGGGCCACGGCCGAGCTTTGTGTGTTCAAAGGTTAAGCCCGCGCCCCGCGAACGGCCCCTTGCTCTAGGCTGGGGCCCTCACCTCGCCGCCCAGGAACCCTCAGCCATGCGCGCTGCCGTTTGCTACCTGCTGCTGATCATCTGTCTGCCGGCGACGGCGCAGATCTATCAATACACCGATGCCCAGGGCAACCCGGCCTACAGTGATCAGCCGCCAAGCGACACCCGCAGCCAGGCCATTGCGCCAACGCCCACCCATGCCATTTCCGGCCCAACCCGCTTGCCGTTACCGACGCCGCCACCTGCCGCCAGGCCGCGCACCGTTGTGGCGCAGCCCTATGAGGTGCTGCAAGTCAGTGGCTTGCCGCGCGACGGCGCATTGCGGGCCAACAACGGCAGCTTCAGCGTGCAGGTGCTGCTGCGACCGAACCTGCAAGGGCCCCATCGCCTGCGCCTGCTGTTGGACGACCAGCCCTACGGCCAACCCGGCACGGCACTGGAACTGCATCTGGAAAATATCGACCGCGGCGAACATCGCCTGGCGGTCCAGGTACTCGATGGCGAACACGTGGTGCAACAAAGCCCGAGCACCACGTTTCACCTGCTGCGGGTGCACCGGCCTTGAGGTTGAGCCCTGGGCCTCAGGCGCGCTCAATGACCATGGCCACACCCTGGCCCAACCCGACGCAGAGGCTGACCACCGCATAGCGCAGCTTGTAGCGTTGCAAGGTGCGGCAGGCACTCAGTACCAGGCGAGCGCCGGATGCGCCCAGCGGATGACCGATGGCAATGGCCCCGCCGCCCGGGTTGACCCGAGGGTCGTCATGGCGCAGGCCCAGGACTTTGAGACAGGCCAGCACCTGCACCGCGAATGCCTCGTTGATTTCAATCAGGTCGACCTGCTCCAGGGTCAGGCCGGCACGGTGCAACGCCAGCTCGATGGCCTGATGCGGGCCGATCCCCATGATTCGCGGCTCCACGCCGACGGCGGCCGACGAAAGAATCCGCGCCATCGGGGCCACCCCATGCGCCTCGCCAATGGCGCGATTGCCGAGCAACAGCACCGCCGCACCGTCGTTGATCCCCGAGGCATTACCCGCAGTGATCACCGAGCCCGGAGCCAGGGGCGACATTTTCGACAGCCGTTCGAAATCGGATTGCGGCCGTGGATGTTCGTCGTGGCTGACCTGCAGCACCTCGCCCTTGCGCCCCGCCGGCACCTCGACCGGCAGGATCTCGTCGTCCAGGTGCCCGGCCTGCAGGGCCGACTGGTAACGCGATTGGGACAGCGCGGCAAAGATATCGGCCTGCTCGCGACTGATGGAAAACAGCCGCGCCAGGTTGTCAGCGGTCTGCGGCATGCTGTCGTTGCCGTAGAGCCGGACCAGACGCGGGTTGCTGAAACGCGCGCCGAGGGTGCTGTCCGCCACCTCCGCCGAGCGGCTGAACGCGCTCTCGGCCTTGGCCATGACAAAGGGCGCACGGGACATGCTTTCGACGCCGCCAGCCAGGTACAACTGGCCCTCGCCACAGGTGATGGCACGCGCCGCATCGACCACCGCCGACAGGCCGCTGGCGCACAGGCGGTTGATCGTCTGCCCGGGCACGCACCAAGGCAGGCCGGCGCTGAGCAAGGCATTGCGCGCCAGGTTGCGGCTGTCTTCGCCCGCCTGGTTGGTGCAGCCCAGAATCACCTCCTCCAGCTCATCCATCGGCAAGCCCGAGGTTTCCATCAACCGGGCCAGCAACGGCCCGACCAGATCATCCGGGCGCACCCGCGACAGGCAACCGGCATAGCGGCCGAACGGGGTACGCAAACCGCTGTAAATGTAGGCATCAAGCATGGCGCAACTCTCATGGCAGGTGGACGACAGCACTCAAGCCAGCAGCGGCTCGGGCGCCTGACACAACGACAGGCCCAGGCGCACCCGGCGCCGCAGCCAGCCACTCGGGCGATAGCGCGGCTCGCCGGTCAGGGCGTGCATGCGCAGCAGAATCTGTAACAGCCGCTCGGCACCCAATTGATCGCCCCAGGCCAGCGGCCCCTGGGGGTAACCGAGCCCCAGGCGCACCGCGGTATCGATATCGGCAACTGAGGCAATGCCTTGCTGGGCGATGTCGCAAGCCAGGTTGACGATCGACGCCAGGGTTCGTTGCAGGACAAAACCGCAGCTGTCGTGGATCAGCGTCACCCGGCCACCGTCAGCACTGAACAAGTCGTGGGCAGCCTGCTGCATGTCCGGCCGGGTGCAGGGAGTGAGCATCAGGCAGCGCTGGTGATCGAGCCCGAACAAGGTATCGCTCGCCACCGTGCGCGCCGGGTCGACCCCATGACGCAAGGCGGCCTCAGTGGCGTCATCGCCCAGGGGCGCCAGCAGGCACAACGCATCGCCGGATGGCCTAGGGCCGGTTTGCGGCTCCACCCCCAGGCGCTGGAGCAGGGCCAGCAGACGCGCATGCCCCAGCTCGTCATCGGCGGCCATCCACACCGCCGGCGGCATACCACGTGGCGCTGATACAGAGGATGGCTGCGGAGTGTCGTGCACGCCGTCATAGCGGTAGAAACCCTGGCCACTCTTGCGCCCCAGATGGCCAGCAGCCTGCATCTGGCGCAGCAGCGGATGGGGGCGGTAGCGCGGCTCCTGGTAGAACTGCCGGTAGACCGATTCCATCACCGGCAGGCTGACATCCAGGCCCACCAGGTCCATCAGTTCGAAGGGCCCCATGGCGAATCCGGCACCGTCACGCAGCAGCGCATCGATCTGCGCCACCGACGCCACGCCCTCGCTCAAAATACGCAAGGCCTCGGTGCCAAACGCACGGCCGGCATGGTTGACGATAAAACCGGGGGAATCCTTGGCCAGCACCGGCTGGTGCCCAATGTGCCGCACCAGGGCCTGCAATTGCCCGGCGATCTCGGGCGCGGTTTCCAGGCCGGCGATCACTTCCACCAGGCGCATACGCGGCACCGGGTTGAAGAAGTGCAGCCCCGCGACCCGCTGCGGGTTACGACAGGCCGCCGCGATGGCCGTGATCGACAGCGACGAGGTGTTGCTCGCCAGCAGCGCGCTGCTGTCCAGCACCTGCTCCAGCTCCCGGAACAGCTGCTGCTTGGCCTCCAGGTTTTCGACGATCGCCTCGATCACCAACTGGCAGTCGCCCAGCGCTTGCAGGCTGTCCACGACCTGTAGCTTGCCCAGCGCCTGCACCACTGCCTCCGGGCTCATGCGTGCCTTGTCCTGCAACCGGGCGAAGCGCACGTGCAGTTGTTCGCGGGCACTATCGGCGGCACCGGAACGGGCGTCGAACAGTTGCACCGTCAGCCCGGCCTGGAGCAGCACCTGGGTGATGCCCTGGCCCATGGCGCCGGCACCGACCACGCCGATGCATTGCAAGGTGTTCAGGCAGACCGACTCGCCATTCATAAAGCGCTCCCGAAAAATGAAACAGCCATGACGTGCTCAGCCGCGCACGATGCCGCTGGCGTACAGGCCGGCGATCATCTGCGCATCCAGGCCCAGGCCTTCGAGAACCTGGCGCGTGTCCTGGCCCAGGGCCGGCGGTGCACTGCGGTAGCTGGCGGGGGTGCGCGACAGCTTCACCGGCGAGCCGACCCCGCGGTACTCGTCGATCTGCACCAGCAAGCCCCGGTGCCGGGTGTGGGGGTGGGCCACCACCTGGTCGATGGTGGCAATCGAACCGCAGGGCACCCCCAGGCCAATCAGTTGCTGGGCCAAGGCCGCGCCGTCATGGGTTTGCAGGTGGTGCTCCAGCGCCTGCTTCAGTGCCTCACGGTTGACCGAACGGCTGCCGTTGCTGGCAAAACGCGGGTCATCGAGCAAGGCACCCGCCCCCAGTTGCTCGCACAATCGGGCGAACTGGCGGTCGTTGCCCACAGCCAGGAAGATCGGCACGCTGCCGGTGCGATAGCTGTCGTAGGGCGCGATATTGGGGTGGGCATTGCCGGTGCGCTGCGGGGTCTTGCCGGCGGCGAAGAAGTTCGCCAGGTGCGGGTGCAGCAGCGACACGCCGCAATCGTAGAGGCTGATGTCCAGGGACTGCCCAAGGCCGCTGCGGTGACGTTCATTGAGCGCCAGCAGAATCCCGGCCAGGGCGTTCAGGCCGGTGACCATGTCCACAATCGGCAGTCCGATGCGCAACGGCCCGCCATCGCCTTCGCCGTTGACGCTCATCAAGCCCGCCATCGCCTGGATCACCGCGTCGTAGCCGGGCAAGCCGCCCAGGGGCCCATCGCCGCCAAAGCCGGAAATCGCGCAATGGATCAGCCCCGGGAAGCGCTGGCTCAGCACCTCGGCATAACCGATCCCCCAGCGCTGCAGGGTGCCTGGCTTGAAGTTCTCCACCAGCACGTCGGCACCTTCCAGCAGTTGCATCAACAGATCCAGGCCCTCGGGCCGCGACAGGTCAACGGCGATCCCTTGCTTGTTGCGGTTCACACCCTTGAAGTACGAGGCATCGTCACCCTCGAAGGGCGGCCCCCAGCCACGGGTTTCGTCGCCGCCCAATGGTTCGAGCTTGATCACTTCGGCGCCATGGTCAGCCAGTGCCTGGGAGCAGTAAGGGCCGCCCAGCACGCGGCTGAGGTCAATGACTTTCAGGCCCGCCAGGGCACCTTGGGTTGGGTTCATCAGTGTTCTCCAGCAAAGAGGGGAAGTGCCGTTCAGGCAGGCAGCAACTGCATGGCTTCAGCCAGCGACAGCGGACGCTCATTGGCCAGGTTCGCCAGCAGCGCGGCGTCGATCACCGGTGCCGAACGCAGCGGGTCGCGGGGCAGCAACTTGTGCTGCAGCACCAGATGAGCCAAGGCCAGGCGGCGATAGTCAGGTGCCTGGCGACAGGCTTCCCAGGCCATGAAAATCGCGCTGGCGAGGTGATACAGGGCGCTGCCGGCTTGGCGCACCTGTTCATCCTGACGCTGCCGGGCCACCTCGTCGAAGTGGCTGACCGTACGCTGCAGGGTCACCTCGAACAGGCGCCGGCTGGGCTCCGGCAAGTCGGCTTCGGCCAGCAATTGCGCAAGCATTTTCTGCAAGGGTTCCAGGGCTTGCTCGCGGGTCACGGCGCGGGCGATATCCAACGCAACAATGTTGCTGGTGCCTTCCCAGATCGAACCCAGGTGGGCATCGCGCACCAGCCGCCCGTCGCTCCACTCTTCGATGTAACCAACCCCGCCGCGTACCTCCATGGCATCGCCGGTCACCCGCCGCGCATCGCGACAGGCGCGGAACTTGATCATCGGGGTGAGGATGCGCACACACTTGCGCGCCGCTTCATCGCCGCCATCGGCCCGAGGCAGCAACGTGGCGATCTGCATGAACATCGAGCGGGCCTGCTCGGTGGGCAGCATCATCTTCAGCAACTGGCGCTGCATCAGGGGCATTTCGATCAGGTGTTTGCCGAAGGCTCGGCGCTGGCGCGCGATAAACAGCGCCTCGTTGAGGCCACGGCGCATCAACCCCGCCGCACGCACCCCGTTGGACAGGCGCGACATGTTGACCATGTCGGCCATCTGCTGAAAACCGCGGCCGACTTCGCCGATCAGGTACGCGGTGGCCCCTTCCAGGGTGATCTCGCCACTGGCCATCGAGCGGCTGCCCAACTTGTCCTTCAGGCGCTGGATCCGGTAGGCGTTGCGCGAACCATCGTGGCGCAGCCTGGGCAGCAGGAACAGGGTGACCCCGGCCATGCCCGCCGGGGCATCGTCTGGCCGGGCCAGAACCATGGCCAGGTCGGCATCCGGGTTGGAACAGAACCACTTTTCGCCAAACAGCTGCCATTCGCCATTCTCAAGCCGCGCCCGGGTTTCGGTGCGCGACACATCGGAGCCGGCCGCCTGCTCGGTCATGAACATGGCGCCCTGGAACAGTTGGTCAAAATCCTGTGACGCCAGCTGCGGCAGGTAGCGTTCCACCAATTCCGGGGCACCGAACTTGCGCAATGTGCGGGTCAGGGAGTCGGTCATGCTCACCGGGCAGCACAGGCCGAACTCCGCCTGCACGAACAGGTAGGTCAGCGCGTACTTCACCAGCGGCAGCGCCGGCTCGGGGCGATGGCTCATGGCGGCCAGGCCCAGTTCGGCATAGGCGACACGCTCCAGCTCAACGAAGTCGGGATGCTTGGCGATGCTTTGCAGGTTTTCCCCTCGTCGGGTGCGGGGCCGCAGTACCGGGGGATTCTTGTCGGCCGACAGGGCCAGCACGTCCAGTTCGCCACCCGCCCTGGCCCCCAGGCGCTGCCAGGTCGGTAGCCACTGCCCATAGACCTGCGCCGGCAGGTAAACCTTGAGCAGCGCGGCCAGCCCGGCATCGCATTCGAATAGATTCAGGCCCCGGCTATCGGGGATGTTCAGGCTGTCTTCGGTGGCGTGTGGCTCGACGTTCATGGGGCGTCTCCTGGTTCTTGTACGCCGAGACTAGAACCGCCATCGATAAGTATCTAATACAAAATCATTCCACTACGATAAGAAAACCAAATCGTAGAGCAGGGGATCAGCATGGACCTCAAACAGTTGCGCTACTTCGTCGCCGTGGCCGAAGAACTGCATTTCGGGCGCGCCGCGACTCGCCTGTTCATCTCGCAACCGGCGCTGAGTTTCGACATCAAAAAGCTCGAGAGCCAGCTGGATATCCAGCTGCTGATCCGCAACAACAAGTCGGTGAGTTTGACCAATGCCGGCCAGGTGCTGCTCGACGAGGCGCGTTACCTGCTGCTGCGCGCAGAGCAGGCGCGGCGCCTGACCCAGCGTTCGGCCCAGGGTTTTGTCGGGCGCCTGAGTGTCGGTTTCGTCAACTCGATCCTGCACCGCGGCCTGCCCCAGGCGGTGAAGAGCTTCGAGCAGCAACACCCGGACACCGAAGTGGTGATGATGGAAATGAACAGCGCCGAACAGGTCCAGGCCCTGCAACGCGGCCAGATCGATATCGGCTTCGTGCATGGCAACACCTTCGCCGCGAGCATCCACTGCGAGCCGGTGCTGGCCGAACCCTTTCTCTGCTGCCTGCCCGAGCGACACCCCCTGGCGCAGCAACAGCGGATCGACCTGGCACAACTGGCCGGTGATGATTTCATTCTGTTTCCGCGTAACGTCTCGCCGCACTACCACGACCTGATCATCGCCCGCTGCGTGGCCGCCGGGTTCAGCCCGCGCATCCGCCATGAGACCCGGCTCTGGCAAACCGTGGTGGCGATGGTGGCTTACGAAATGGGCGTGGCGCTGGTCCCGCAGACCCTGGCCATGACTCGGCAACAAGGGGTGCATTACTGCGAGATCGAGGGCGAGGGCGCGCTTTCAGAGATCCATGCGATTCGTCATGCCGACAAACCGGCGGCCGCCGCCGAGAGTTTCCTGGCGCTGCTCAAGGCCCTGCAACAACCCGCAACAGCGGAGCCCTGAGCCCGGGCGACCATACGAAATCACGTATCAAACAATAAGTTTTAATCATTATTTTTTTCATACCTGCCTGTATAGGCTCCGAGCAGTCGGACCTTGCAAGAACCTCATGCGCCGATTCGCCCAGCGAAATGTCCGCGACATTTTCGGCAGAAAATGGCGCGGGGCGCACATAACAATAACAACAAGCAGGAAGTGAACATGAATCCCGCCCTGGAAGCTGCTGCCCACAAAAAAGCCCGCAAAGCGGGCGTTGCCTCATTCATCGGCACCACCATCGAATGGTATGACTTCTATGCCTACGGGATCGCGGCCGCCCTGGTCTTCGGCAAAGTGTTCTTCCCCGCCGACCTGCCACCAGGCACCGCTACCCTGCTGTCGTTCCTGACCCTGTGGGCCGGTTTTGTCGCACGCCCCGTCGGCGGCATCATCTTCGGCCACCTGGGCGACAAGATCGGGCGCAAGACCACCCTGGTCATCACCCTGATCATGATGGGCATCGCCACCACTTGCATCGGCCTGCTGCCCACTTACTTGCAGATCGGCATCTGGGCGCCAATCGCCCTGGTGGTGCTGCGCATCATCCAGGGCATCGCGGTAGGCGGTGAATGGGGCGGCGCGGTGCTGATCGCCAGTGAAAGCGCGCCCAAGGGCAAGGGCATTCTCTACGCCGCCTTCGCTCAGCAAGGCTCACCGGCCGGCAACCTGCTGGCGACCCTGGTGTTCTTTGCCCTCAGTGCGCTGCCGGCGCCGGACTTCCTGCTCTGGGGCTGGCGCATTCCGTTCCTGCTCTCGGCGGCGCTGGTCATCGTCGGCATGGTGATCCGCCTCAAGCTCGAAGAGTCGGACGACATGAAGCGCCTGATCCAGCAGAAAAAGACCGTCAAGCTGCCGATCCTCGAGGTTCTGCGCAGCCACTGGAAAATCGTGCTGCTGGGGGCCGGGGTGTTGCCGATCATCCACGTCACCTACTTCAAAAGCACCTTTGCCCTGTCCTGGGCAACCAAGGAACTGGGCTACACTCAAAGCACGTTTCTCAGCGTGATCATCATCGCCCTGGTGGTGCAGTTCATCACCCAGCCCCTGGGCGCGGTGCTGGTGTCACGCATGGACATGCGCAAGGCCGTGGTGCTGATGGTGGTGCCGGAATTTTTCCTGATGCCGGCGATGTTCTTCGCGGTGGAAACCGGCACTTACTGGATCGCCGTGCTCGGCATGTGCCTGGCCACCGTGCCGCACTCGATGTTCTACGGTGCCGTCGGCGGTATCCTCGCCCGTGCCTTCCCGACCCGGGTGCGCTACAGCGGGCTGTCGATTTCCTATCAGCTGTGCTCGTTGCTGGTGGGCGGCGCCACGCCGGTACTGGCGCAAAGCATCCTCAACGGCACCGGGAGCATCGTCGGCGTGGCCATCGCGTCGGCCTGCTATGCCGTGGTGTCGCTGGTGTGCATGCTGCTGTTGCTCAAACGCATCGGCCATAACGCCGCCGAGCTGTCGACCGCCGAGCAGGAGGATGCCGATGAACTGGCCCGCGAAGCCGGCACTTCGACCATCACCCCGACAGACAGTCCTCGCCCGGCACATCAGGACGTGGGCGGATTGCCCCAGCCCGCCCGCTGACCGAGCGACCAGCCTCCGGTGGCGCGGGAGTTTGCTCCCCCCCCATAGGAAGTGTTCGCTTTTGACTGAATAACAAGGCCCGCCCCGAGCGGGCCTTGTGCGTGGTGCGCCGCACAAAAACGCAGCGCCGATCGCGTCGCCACGGGCAGCGGCTATTCTTTAGAGCACTCGTTCAGGAAGCGCACTATATTGGTGCGCACGCACGCCCCGATACCCATTACCCGGCCCATTTTGGTTCGAAAATACCCGCCAAAGCTGGCCAAGCGCCACGCAATCGAGCTTCAAACAGCTGTTTCAGGGCTTTGACGCTTCTTTTCGGAGCCTTGGTTTGGTTTTTGCATTTTCCTCACTCAGCGCTTTACCCGCGCGCGCACTCCGGGATCGGCCCCGAAGTGTTTTGCTCCAAAAGAGGTCCTAATGACCATCAGCGACCAATTGCACCGCTTGCTACTCGACAACCTGACCACCGCGACCATTCTGCTCAACGCCGACCTGCGCCTTGAGTACATGAACCCGGCCGCGGAAATGCTCCTGGCCATCAGCGGACAACGCAGCCACGGGCAATTTATCAGTGAGTTGTTCACCGAGTCGGCCGAAGCACTGAGCTCCTTGCGCCAGGCCGTGGAGCAGGCTCATCCCTTCACCAAGCGTGAAGCCATGCTCACCGCGCTGACCGGCCAGACCCTGACCGTGGATTACGCGGTGACGCCGATTCTGAGTAACGGCGACACCTTGCTGCTGCTGGAGGTCCACCCTCGGGACCGGCTGCTGCGCATCACCAAGGAAGAGGCCCAGTTGTCCAAGCAGGAAACCAGCAAGATGCTGGTGCGCGGCCTGGCCCATGAAATCAAGAACCCCCTCGGCGGGATTCGCGGCGCCGCCCAGTTGCTGGCCCGGGAGCTGCCGGAAGAAAGCCTCAAGGACTACACCAACGTCATCATTGAAGAAGCCGACCGCCTGCGAAACCTGGTGGACCGCATGCTCGGCTCGAACAAGCTGCCGTCCCTGGCCATGTGCAATGTGCATGAAGTGCTGGAGCGGGTCGGCAGCCTGGTGGAAGCCGAGAGCCAGGGCTGCATCACCTTGGTGCGCGACTACGACCCAAGCATTCCCGATGTGTTGATCGACCGCGAGCAGATGATCCAGGCGGTGCTCAACATCGTGCGCAACGCGATGCAGGCCATCAGCAGCCAGAATGAACTGCGCCTGGGGCGCATCAGCCTGCGCACCCGGGCCATGCGCCAGTTCACCATCGGCCACGTGCGCCATCGTCTGGTGACCAAAATCGAGATCATCGACAACGGCCCCGGGATCCCTGCCGACCTGCAGGAAACCATCTTCTTCCCCATGGTCAGTGGCCGCCCGGACGGTACCGGGCTGGGCCTGGCCATTACCCAGAACATCATCAGCCAGCACCAGGGCCTGATCGAATGTGACAGCCATCCTGGCCACACCACGTTCTCGATCTTTCTGCCACTGGAACAAGGAGCCCCATCGACATGAGCCGTAGTGAAACCGTGTGGATCGTCGATGACGACCGTTCTATCCGTTGGGTCCTGGAAAAAGCCTTGCAGCAGGAAGGCATGACCACCCAGAGCTTCGACAGTGCCGATGGCGTGATGAGTCGCCTGGCGCGCCAGCAACCGGACGTGATCATTTCCGATATCCGGATGCCCGGTGCCAGCGGCCTGGACCTGTTGGCGCGGATCCGCGAGCAGCACCCGCGTTTGCCGGTGATTATCATGACCGCCCATTCGGACCTGGACAGCGCTGTCGCGTCCTATCAGGGAGGCGCCTTCGAGTACCTGCCCAAGCCGTTCGATGTGGATGAGGCAGTGTCCCTGGTCAAGCGCGCCAACCAGCACGCCCAGGAGCAGCAAGGCCTGGAAGTGGTGCCCGCCCTGGCCCGGACCCCGGAAATCATCGGCGAAGCGCCGGCGATGCAGGAAGTGTTTCGCGCCATTGGCCGCCTGAGTCACTCCAACATCACGGTGTTGATCAATGGCGAATCCGGTACTGGCAAAGAGCTGGTGGCCCACGCCCTGCATCGCCACAGCCCGCGTGCGGCGTCGCCGTTCATTGCGCTGAACATGGCGGCGATTCCCAAGGACTTGATGGAGTCCGAGCTGTTCGGCCATGAAAAAGGCGCCTTCACCGGCGCAGCCAATCTGCGCCGCGGACGCTTTGAACAGGCCGATGGCGGCACGCTGTTTCTCGATGAGATCGGCGACATGCCGGCCGAGACCCAGACCCGCCTGTTGCGGGTACTGGCCGATGGCGAGTTCTATCGGGTCGGCGGGCACACGCCGGTCAAGGTCGATGTGCGGATCATCGCCGCGACCCACCAGAACCTGGAAACCCTGGTCCACGCCGGCAAATTCCGTGAGGATCTGTTTCACCGCCTGAACGTGATCCGCATCCATATTCCACGGATGTCCGATCGCCGCGAAGACATCCCGACCCTCGCCCGCCACTTCCTCAGCCGTGCCGCCCAGGAGCTCGCGGTCGAGCCGAAGCTGCTGAAAAGCGAGACAGAGGAATACCTGAAAAATCTGCCGTGGCCGGGCAACGTGCGCCAGTTGGAGAATACCTGCCGCTGGATCACGGTCATGGCTTCGGGGCGTGAAGTGCACATCAGCGACCTGCCGCCAGAGCTGCTGAGCCTGCCGCAGGACTCGGCGCCAGTGACCAACTGGGAACAGGCGCTGCGCCAATGGGCCGACCAGGCCTTGGCCCGTGGTCAGTCGAGCCTGCTGGACAGCGCCGTGCCGAGCTTCGAGCGGATCATGATCGAGACGGCCCTCAAGCACACCGCAGGCCGCCGGCGCGATGCCGCCGTGCTCTTGGGCTGGGGCCGCAACACCTTGACCCGCAAGATCAAGGAGTTGGGGATGAAGGTCGACGGCGGTGACGATGACGAAGGCGAGGAAGGCTGAACTGGCCCGCGCATACACCGCAAAACCACCTGACACCCTTCGGCGACCTTCCCAGCCATCGCTGCCTCGCCAGCGCGGCAGCGGCTACAGACTCGTGTAGCCGCTGCCGCAGGCTCGGGCCGCGTTCGACCGCTGGCCCTTCCAAACACTTCTGAACCACTCTGACATCCATGAGCGATCCCCCGGCCAGCGCAGCCTCGCGGGCTTGGCAGCGGCTACAGGCATGGGAGTTCTGCTTGGCATTTATGTTGGCGGCCAGGGAAGGCGACTTTTGCACTGCCTGAATGCGCGGTGCCCCGTGATCGGGCACGGAGCGGGCCTTGAGTCTCGCGGAGTTCGGATTCGAACAGTGGCCTTTCGAAAAGGTAAAAGCCCCGTATTACGGGGCTTTCAACCATGGATACCGGCAACAACCACATTCTTTTCGAACATTGGCACGCCCCCTGCAATACCCCAAGCACGACCCAGTTTCGGGAACCTTGGTACAGGCAGGCCGGGGATTCCCTCTTTAACACCAGGGCTCATCACGCTCACAGCGACGAGCCCACCCGTTTTGGGAACCTTGGTACAGGCAGGCCGGGGATTCCCTCTTTTACACCGGGCTCATCACGCTCACAGCGACGAGCCCAACCCGTTTCGGGAACCTTGGTACAGGCAGGCCGGGGATTCCCTCTTTTACACCGGGCTCATCACGCTCACGGCGACGAGCCCAACCCGTTTCGGGAACCTTGGTACAGGCAGGCCGGGGATTCCCTCTTTTACACCGGGCTCATCACGCTCACAGCGACGAGTCCAACCCGTTTCGGGAACCTTGGTACAGGCAGGCCGGGGATTCCCTCTTTTATTCCTCCCGCAGATGGATCTGCAGCTTCCAGCGCCCGTCGACCTTGGTCCCGGCCCACTCGCCGTGCAGCGGTCGCGCCGCCACCAGGTTCAGCAGCAACCCCGCATCCGCCGCCCTGACCCGCCAATTCACATCCTTGTCATTGACCTTCAGCCGACCGTTCTGCGCCGTCCCCTGGGCATCGAACAGCAGCGCCACGGTGCCGTCGATATGCTCGCCATGCACCTTGGGTTCCTGACTGAACCACACCACCAGGCCATCGGGCTGCACCTCCACTTGCTGCAGCAGCGTGGGCTCGGGGGTCGTCAGCCGGCCGATCATCAGCCCCACCATCAAACCGACAATCGCCAACGAGCCGAACACCCGCAGCATTAGCTTCGGCCTGGGGTCTTCTTCAGGCGTAGAATGCAGCCTGTCTTTCTCTTCGGAGCCGTGCATGTTTCACGTCATCCTCTTTCAACCAGAAATTCCGCCGAATACCGGCAACGTTATCAGGCTGTGCGCCAACAGTGGCTGCCACCTGCATTTGATCGAACCGCTGGGTTTCGACATGGACGACAAGCGCCTGCGCCGTGCCGGCCTCGACTATCACGAATACGCCACCCTGCAACGCCATGCCGACCTCGCCAGTTGCTTGGAAAGTCTCGGCCAGCCACGCTTGTTCGCCTTCACCACCAAGGGCTCGCGGCCGTTCCACGATGCCAGCTTTGCCGAGGGCGATGCCTTTTTGTTCGGCCCGGAAAGCCGCGGCCTGCCCGCCGAAGTGCTGGACGCCCTGCCCGGCGAGCAGCGCCTGCGCCTGCCGATGCGCGAAGGGTGCCGCAGCCTGAACCTGTCCAACACCGTAGCCGTCGCCGTCTATGAAGGCTGGCGGCAGCTGGGTTTCAAGTAAGTTTCAGCCGCTGGCGCAAGACTGCTAAACGCTCCAGCCGCAGATCGCAACCGACGGCGAGCTCACCGGCCAGCGCAGCCCCGCGGGCTCGGCAGCGGCTGAAGGTGATCGCTGGAAATGGCTGGGCCGAACATGAAAAAAGCGCCTTGAACGGCGCTTTTTTCGTACTGCACGTGCGGTTTACTGGACGGTGTTTTCGCCAGCCGACTGCATGCGCTGCAGCTCCTGGGCGTACAGCGCGTCGAAGTTCACCGGCGCCAGCATCAGTGCCGGGAACGAACCACGGGTCACCAGGCTGTCCAGCGCTTCACGAGCGTACGGGAACAGGATGTTCGGGCAGAAGGCACCCAGGGTGTGGCTCATGGAAGCCTCGTCCAGGTTCTTGATCAGGAAGATCCCGGCCTGTTGCACTTCAGCGATGAATGCCACTTCTTCACCGTTTTTCACGGTCACCGACAGGGTCAGGACCACTTCATGGAAGTCGCCTTCCAGTGGTTTTTGGCGGGTGTTCAGGTCCAGACCGACGCTTGGCTCCCACTGCTGGCGGAAGATTGCCGGGCTTTTCGGAGCTTCAAAGGACAGGTCACGCACGTAAATGCGCTGCAGGGAAAATTGTGGAGCGCTTTCGTCTTCGGTAGCGGCGGTGTTCTGTTGGTCAGTCATCTCGGATCCTTCTTGATCTCGGGGCTACTAGAGGGTTCGACTATTTTGGGGGGTTCGGTCAAGCCTTAAGCAGCGCGTCGAGCTTGCCGGCGCGCTCCAGGGCGAACAAATCATCACAACCGCCCACATGGGTGCTGCCGATCCAGATCTGTGGCACGGACGTGCGTCCGGCCTTCTGGGCCATTTCGGCGCGCACCTGGGGCTTGCCATCGACCTTGATCTCTTCGAAGGCTACGCCTTTGTTCTCGAGCAGGTGCTTGGCCCGCGAGCAGTAAGGGCAGTAATCACTTGAGTAGACGACGACAGCGGCCATATCACTTCACCAACGGCAGATTGTCGGCTTTCCAGCTGCCGATGCCACCGGACAACTTGGCGGCGGTAAAGCCGGCCTTCAGCAGTTCGCGAGCGTGAATGCCTGAATGCTGGCCTTGGGCGTCGACCAGGATGAGGGTCTTGGCCTTGTGTTTTTCCAGCTCGCCGATGCGAGCCATCAGTTTGTCCTGGGGAATGTTCAGCGCGCCCACGATGTGGCCTGCGGCGAAGTCCTTGGATGGACGGATATCGATCACTACGCCCTGCTCGCTGTTGACCAGTGCGGTCAGCTCGCGGGTGCTGAGGCTGCGGCCGCCGCGGCTCAACTCATGGGCGATCAACAGAGCCAACAAGATGACGAAGGCGCCGACGAGCAAGTAGTGATCAGTGGCGAATTGAATCAGGTGAGCAACCATCAAGGAGGTTCCAGGGCGTTAAAATGTCGGCCAGTATACACAGCCGTCAAGGTCGGCCAAACCCCGCCCGGCGGTGACGGCACCGGAACTTAGCTTTAAACTGCCACTCCCTTTTTAAACACCTCCCCCAATCCAGCCACGAGTGGAATCTATGACTACCACGCCTAAACCTTTGGTCCTGATGATTCTGGATGGCTTCGGTCACAGCGAGAGCCACGAATCCAACGCCGTCTATTCGGCCAAGAAGCCGGTCCTGGACCGCTTGTGCGCCAGCATGCCGAACGGCCTGATCTCGGGTTCGGGCATGGATGTCGGCCTGCCGGACGGGCAAATGGGCAACTCCGAAGTCGGCCACATGAACCTCGGCGCCGGGCGCGTGGTGTACCAGGACTTCACCCGGGTGACCAAATCGATCCGCGACGGCGACTTTTTCGAGAACCCGACCCTCTGCGCCACCGTCGATAAAGCCGTGGCGGCGGGCAAGGCCGTGCACATCCTCGGCCTGCTGTCCGACGGCGGCGTGCACAGCCACCAGGACCACCTGGTGGCCATGGCCGAGCTGGCGTTCAAGCGTGGCGCCGAAAAAATCTACCTGCACGCCTTCCTCGATGGCCGCGACACCCCGCCTAAAAGCGCCCAGTCGTCCATCGAACTGCTGGATGAATCCTTCAAGACCCTGGGCAAGGGCCGTATCGCCAGCCTGATCGGGCGCTACTTCGCCATGGACCGCGACAATCGCTGGGACCGCGTGGCCCAGGCCTACAACCTGATCGTCGACGGTCAGGCTGAATTCAACGCCGCCGATGCCCAGGCAGGCCTGCAGGCCGCTTACGAGCGTGGCGAAAGCGACGAATTCGTCAAGGCCACCACCCTGGGCGAGCCGGTGAAGGTCGAAGACGGCGACGCCGTGGTGTTCATGAACTTCCGCGCCGACCGCGCCCGCGAGTTGACCCGGGTCTTCGTCGAGGACGGTTTCAAGGACTTCGAGCGCGCCCGCCAGCCGAAACTGGCCGGCTTCGTCATGCTCACCCAATACGCCGCCAGCATCCCCGCGCCATCGGCCTTTGCTCCCGGCAGCCTGGAAAACGTCCTCGGCGACTACCTGGCGAAAAACGGCAAGACCCAGCTGCGCATCGCCGAAACCGAAAAATACGCCCACGTGACCTTCTTCTTCTCCGGCGGCCGTGAAGAGCCCTTCCCCGGCGAAGAACGCATCCTGATCCCGTCGCCCAAGGTCGCCACCTATGACCTGCAGCCGGAAATGAGCGCCCCGGAAGTCACCGACAAGATCGTCGACGCCATCGAACACCAGCGCTATGACGTGATCATCGTCAACTACGCCAACGGCGACATGGTCGGCCACAGCGGCGTGTTCGACGCGGCGGTCAAGGCCGTGGAATGCCTGGACCTGTGTGTGGGGCGGATTGTCGACGCCCTGGAGAAGGTCGGCGGCGAAGCCCTGATCACCGCCGATCATGGCAACGTCGAGCAAATGTCCGACGAATCCACCGGCCAGGCGCACACCGCCCACACCACCGAGCCGGTGCCGTTCATTTATGTCGGCAAACGTGCACTGAAAGTGCGCGAAGGCGGGGTCCTGGCCGACGTCGCGCCGACCATGCTCAAGCTGCTGGGCCTCAAGCAGCCTGAAGAGATGACCGGCAAATCGATCCTGGTTTGATAGCAAAAGGCCCAAAACCGGCCGGAAACGGCTTTTTATGACGAACGCCTCAAAGCAGTTGGCTTTGAGGCGTTTTTTTTGCTGCGATGGGCGGGCATACTAGGCCGTCCCTTTCCCTGGTGTCGCCCGCCTCTATGCTTCGCTCGCTGATTGCCCTTGCTCTGATCTGCCTGCTCCAACCGGCGTTTGCCGATGAGCGCGCGCAAACCCAACAACAGTTGGACGCCACGCGTCAGGACATTACCGAGCTGAAAAAGCTGCTGGGCAAGCTGCAGGAAGAAAAATCCGGCGTGCAAAAAGACCTGCGCGGCACTGAAACCGAGATGGGCAAGCTGGAAAAGCAGGTCGAAACCCTGCAAAAAGAGCTGAAGAAAAGCGAGACCGAGCTGCAGCGACTCGATGAGGAGAAAAAAAAACTCCAGAGCGCGCGCACTGAACAGCAACGACTGATCGCGATCCAGGCCCGTGCGGCCTACCAGAACGGTCGCCAGGAATACCTCAAGCTGTTGCTCAACCAGCAGAATCCGGAAAAATTCGCCCGCACCCTGACCTATTACGACTACCTGAGCCAGGCACGCCTGGAGCAGTTGAAGAACTTCAACGAAACCCTGCGCCAACTGGCCAATGTCGAAAAAGACATCTCCCTGCAACAGGCCCAGTTGCTGGTGCAGAAAAGCAGCCTCGACAGCCAGCGCGAAGAACTCGACAAAGTCCGCAAGGAACGCCAGCAGGTCCTGGCCAAGCTCAACGACGATGTGAAGGCCCGCGACCAGAAGCTGCAAGCCCGCGAGCAAGACCAGGCCGACCTGTCGAAAGTCCTGAAAACCATCGAGGAAACCCTGGCTCGCCAGGCTCGAGAGGCAGAAGAAGCGCGACAGAAAGCGCTGATCGCCCAGCAGGAAGCCGAAAAAAAGCGTTTACGTGAGGCCCAAGCAGACGCCAGCGATGCCCCACGCAAACCGACCAGATCAGCGCCAGGCCCCCTGGTTTCAAGTTCAGGCGCATCCTTCGGCGGGCCTTTTGCTTCAGCCCGGGGAAAACTTCCATGGCCTGTTGATGGTCGACTGCTTGCACGCTTTGGTGAATCCCGTGGCGACGACGCCCGTACCAAGTGGGACGGGGTGATGATCAGCGCCAGTGCCGGCAGTCAGGTACACGCCGTACATGGTGGTCGCGTGGTGTTTGCCGACTGGTTGCGCGGCGCCGGCTTGCTGGTGATCCTCGACCACGGCAACGGTTACCTCAGCCTCTACGGACACAACCAGACATTGCTTAAAGAAGCTGGCGACATTGTCAAAGCCGGTGAGTCCATTTCCACGGTCGGTAATAGTGGCGGACAAGACACACCTGCGCTGTACTTCGCTATTCGTCAGCAGGGCCGCCCCAGCGACCCGGCACAATGGTGCCGCGCGCAAGGATAAGCGCCGTTACCTAATTTAGGAGTTCGTTCGACATGCTGCATTTGTCCCGCCTCACCTCGCTGGCCCTGACGATCGCTCTGGTGATCGGCGCGCCGCTGGCGTTCGCCGCCGAAACTGCTCAATCGGCGGCCGCCGCGACCACCAAGGCGCCATTGCCGCTCGAAGAGCTGCGCACCTTTGCCGAGGTCATGGACCGGATCAAGGCCGCGTATGTCGAACCTGTCGACGACAAGACCCTGCTGGAAAACGCCATCAAAGGCATGCTCAGCAACCTCGACCCACACTCCGCCTATCTGGGCCCGGAAGATTTTGCCGAGCTGCAGGAAAGCACCAGCGGTGAGTTCGGTGGCCTGGGCATCGAAGTCGGCGCCGAAGACGGCTTTATCAAAGTGGTATCGCCGATCGACGACACCCCGGCGTCCAAGGCCGGGATCCAGGCCGGCGACCTGATCGTCAAGATCAACGGCCAGCCGACCCGTGGCCAGACCATGACCGAAGCCGTGGACAAGATGCGCGGCAAACTCGGGCAGAAGATCACCCTGACCCTGGTCCGCGACGGCGGTACACCTTTCGACGTGACCCTGGCGCGCGCCACGATCCAGGTCAAAAGCGTGAAGAGCCAGTTGCTGGAGTCGGGCTACGGCTACATCCGCATCACCCAGTTCCAGGTCAAGACCGGCGAAGAAGTCTCCAAGGCCCTGGCCAAGCTGCGCAAGGACAACGGCAAGAAACTCAGCGGGATCATTCTCGACCTGCGTAACAACCCGGGTGGCGTGCTGCAATCGGCGGTGGAAGTGGTCGACCACTTCATCACCAAGGGCCTGATCGTCTACACCAAGGGCCGTATCGCCAACTCCGAGCTGCGCTTCTCGGCCACCGGCAAGGACGAAAGCGAAGCCGTGCCGATGGTGGTGCTGATCAACGGCGGCAGCGCCTCGGCCTCGGAAATCGTCGCCGGCGCCCTGCAAGACCAGAAACGCGCGGTGCTGATGGGCACCACCAGCTTCGGCAAGGGTTCGGTGCAAACCGTGCTGCCCCTGAACAACGACCGCGCGCTGAAGATCACCACCGCGCTGTACTTCACCCCCAATGGGCGCTCGATCCAGGCCCAGGGCATCGTGCCGGACATCGAGGTGCGTCGCGCCAAGATCACCAGCGAGTCCCAGGACGGCGAATACTTCAAGGAAGCCGATCTCCAGGGCCACCTGGGCAATGGCAACGGCGGCGCCGACAAGCCGAGCGGTTCGGCGAGCAAGGCCAAGCCGATGCCGCAGGACGACGATTACCAGCTGGCCCAGGCGTTGAGCCTGCTCAAGGGCTTGAGCATCACCCGCGGTCGCTGACCGTCAAACCCATCGCCGGTAAAGCGGCTCCCGCGCATTCTGCGGGAGCCCGAGGGGCACGCCCCTCGCCGGCGAAGGCGCCTCACCACCCGTGCAAAGGCCGCAGCCCAATCCCATGTTACGCATCCCCCTGACCCGCCAGCGCCAACCCGTTTCAAGGTTGTCGTGGGGGCTTCTGGTCGCCCTGTTGTGTCTTCTGAATGTGATCCCGGCCCAGGCGGCTGAAACCTCCCGGGTGCCGCGCAAGGCCTACCTGACCCTGATCATCGATGACCTTGGGCAAAACCTGCCCCGGGATCGCCGCGTGCTGGCCCTGCCAGGGCCGGTGACCACCGCGATCATGCCCGACACTCCCCACGCCGCCGAATTCGCCCGCGAAGCCCATCGCGCCGGCAAGATCGTCATCCTGCACATGCCCATGGACCCTGCCACCGGACCTTTTGCCTGGCACCCCGAGCTGCCCATCGAAGAACTGCAAAAGCGTCTCGATGCGGCATTCAAGGCCGTGCCCTACACCAGCGGTATCAACAACCATATGGGCAGTCGCATGACCGCTCAGCCGCAGGCCATGGCCTGGTTGATGGCTGAGTTGCAGCGCCGCCACAAGTTCTTCGTCGACAGCCGCACCAGCGCGCAGACCGTCGCCGCCGCCGAGGCCCAGAAAATCGGCCTGGCCAGTGTTTCACGGGATGTATTCCTCGACGACGAGCGCACCGAAGCCGCTATTGCCGGGCAACTGCAAACCGCCATCAACCTGGCGCACAAGCAGGGCTCGGCGGTGATGATCGGCCACCCTTATCCACAGACCCTGGCCGTACTCGAACGCGAGCTGCCCAAGCTCAAGGCCCAGGGCATCGAGTGGATCGATATCAAATTGATGATCAGCGTGCGCAGCAACCAGGCCACAGCAGCTCACGGCAAGAACGGCAAGTACAGGTAGGGCAACTGCTCTAGAGATAACGCCCCATGATTTCGTCGACCACGCCTTCTTTGCGCAGCTGATCCAGGGCGGCTTGGAGTCTGGTGACGATTTCGTCGGGGACGTCTTTGTTCAGGGCCATGTACAACTGAGCGCTGTTGAAACGCAGCACGGTCTTGAGACCGGTGATGCCTTCCTGCCTGGCCAGGTAGCGCCCGGCCGGGTCGCCGGTGGCCCAGAGGTCGATCTGGCCGTTGAGCAGCTTCTTCGCGTTGTCCTGGTCACGCAACACCACCAGCGGCGCCAGGCCCTGCTTGGCCAGGGTCTCGGCGATGGCGTCGCCCTTGTAGGCGCCGATCTTGTACTGACGCGCCTGCTCCAGGTTCTCCAGGGCGATTTTGCTGTCGGCCTTGGCCAGCATGATCCAGTCATCCGGGCCGATCGGGCCGACCCACTTGAACAGCTGCTCCCGGTCCGGCAGGCGCGCCATGACAAACACGCCGTAACCCGGTTGCTCCAGGGCCAGCTTGTAGATCCGCTCCCAGGGGAAACGCAGGGTGAGGCTGTAATTGATCCCGGCGCGCTTGAACATTTCCCGCACGATATCCACGGCGATGCCGTTGATGTTATCGCCCTGGGCGAAGTTCTTGCCGTTCTTGGCCATGTTGTAGGGGGGGAAGTTTTCCGTCAGCAACACCAGGGAGGTATCGGACGTGTCGGCGGCACGAGAGGCCGCTGAAAGCAGGAGCGTAGCGCTGGCAAGAACAAGGAGCAGACGTTTGAACATGACGGGCTACCGGAATCCATGGCGTGCTCAAGAGTGCCGTGAGCCCGCCATGCTGTCCAGTGGCTATCGCACAACTATTCCGCGCTGGGCCATGTACGCCTTGGCCTCGGGAACCGTGTACTCGCCGAAGTGGAAAATACTCGCCGCCAGCACCGCACTGGCGTGACCTTCGAGGATGCCATCGGCCAGATGCTGCAGGTTGCCGACGCCACCAGAGGCGATCACCGGAATCCCCAGGGCATCGCTGATGGCGCGGGTCACGCCCAGGTCGAAGCCGTTTT
Source organism: Pseudomonas sp. MF09150 (assembly GCF_059862355.1). NCBI lineage: Bacteria > Pseudomonadati > Pseudomonadota > Gammaproteobacteria > Pseudomonadales > Pseudomonadaceae > Pseudomonas > Pseudomonas sp. MF09150. The sequence continues at coordinate 437,526 of NZ_JCBCUS010000002.1, forward strand.
TCATGCCGTCCTGATCCATGCTGGTCAGGAGGATTTCACCGGCGCCCAGGCCTTCCATCTTCTTCGCCCACTCCACCGCGTCCAGCCCGGTAGGCTTGCGCCCGCCGTGGGTGAAGATCTCCCAGCGCGGGGTTTCGCCCGGGCCGGATACCTTCTTCGCGTCGATGGCGACGACGATGCACTGCGAGCCGAAATGCTGCGCCGCTTCGCCCACGAACTCGGGGTTGAACACGGCTGCGGTGTTGATCGAAACCTTGTCCGCACCGGCATTGAGCAGGTTGCGGATGTCCTGCACGGTACGCACACCACCGCCCACGGTCAGCGGAATGAACACCTGGCTGGCCATGCGCTCGACGGTATGCAGCGTGGTGTCACGACCGTCGACGCTGGCGGTGATGTCGAGAAAGGTAATCTCGTCGGCACCCTGCTCATCGTAGCGACGGGCGATTTCCACCGGGTCGCCGGCGTCACGGATGTTCTCGAACTTGACGCCCTTGACCACGCGACCGTTGTCGACGTCCAGGCAAGGGATGATGCGTTTGGCCAGCGCCATGGTCAGTCCTCAGCCGTTGTAGGCGTCGCAGTAAGCCTGAGCTTCGGCGACGTCCAGGGTGCCTTCGTAGATCGCACGGCCGGTGATGGCGCCGATAATGCCAGGCGCCTTGGCGTCCAGCAGCGATTTGATGTCACCCAGGTTGTGAATGCCACCGGAGGCGATCACCGGAATCTTCGTGGCCGCCGCCAGCGCAGCGGTGAAAGGCACGTTGCAGCCCTGCATCATGCCGTCTTTGGCGATGTCGGTATAAACGATGGCAGACACGCCATCAGCCTCGAACTGCTTGGCCAGGTCGATCACCTGCACGGTGCTGATTTCAGCCCAGCCGTCAGTGGCGACGAAGCCGTCCTTGGCGTCCAGGCCAACGATGACTTTGCCCGGGAACGCACGGCAGGCTTCGGCGACGAAGGCCGGGTCTTTCACGGCCTTGGTGCCGATGATCACGTAGCTGACGCCAGCCTTGACGTAGTGCTCGATGGTTTCCAGGGAGCGGATGCCGCCGCCGATCTGGATCGGCAGGTTCGGGTAGCGCTTGGCGATCGCGGTCACCACTTCACCATTGACCGGCTGACCTTCGAAGGCACCGTTCAGGTCCACCAGGTGCAGGCGACGGCAACCGCCCTCCACCCACTTGGCAGCCATGCTCACCGGGTCATCGGAGAACACTGTGGAATCTTCCATGCGGCCCTGGCGCAGACGTACGCAGGCGCCGTCCTTGAGATCGATAGCGGGAATAATTAGCATGCTTTTCCTTCGTCAAAGAGCTGCAAGCTGCAAGCCATAAGCTGCAAGCGCGCACGCGTGTCTACTTCTTGCAGCTTGCAGCCTGAAGCTTGCCGCTGCCCTAGTTCTTCTCGAGCGCCCACAAGTCGCTTTCGATGCTTTCGAACCTTTCTTTAAGGTGCGTCTGCACATCGAAAATCGCCCTGTTGTAATAGTGCGGCGCAATTTCGCGGGTAAACAGATCGAGGATTTCGGCCGCTTCGAACGAACCCAGGTCCAGTTCGAAGCGATCCTCCATAAAGCGCTTGATCTTGTGATTGGCCTCGCTCTCCTGCTCGGGAGTGAGGGTCAGGATCGGCGGCTTTTTCTTGATGGCCATTACCAGCGCCCGTCCCAGGCGGCGAAGTTCTGCAGCAATTGCAGGCCATGGGTATGGCTCTTCTCCGGGTGGAACTGCACGGCGAAACGCGAGCCATCGGCCAGCGCCGCGGCGAAGTCGACGCCGTAATGACCGCCACCCACCACCTGCCGCGCATTGCCGGCGGCAATGTAGTAGCTGTGCACGAAGTAGAAGCGCGCACGGTCGGCGATGTTGTGCCACAGCGGGTGATCCACCGTCTGCTGCACTTCATTCCAACCCATGTGCGGGACTTTGAGGTGCTCGCCGTCTTCTACCAGGCCCTTGCCGAAGAACTTCACCTGGCCCGGGAACAGGCCGATGCAATCAACGCCGTCGTTCTCTTCGCTGCGATCGAGCAGGGCTTGCATGCCCACGCAAATGCCGAGGAACGGACGGTCCTGGCTGACTTCCCGCACCAGCGAGTCGAAACCCAGGCGCCGGATCTCCGCCATGCAGTCGCGAATCGCACCCACCCCGGGGAACACCACCCGGTCGGCTTCGCGAATCACATCGGCATCGCTGGTGATCAGCACCTTGCCGGCCCCTACGTGCTCGAGGGCCTTGGCCACCGAGTGCAGGTTGCCCATGCCGTAATCGATAACCGCGACCGTCTGCATTAAAGGACGCCCTTGGTCGAGGGCATTTGCCCGGCCATGCGCTCATCCAGCTCCACCGCCATGCGCAGGGCACGGCCGAAGGCCTTGAACACAGTCTCGATCTGGTGGTGGGTATTGGTGCCGCGCAGGTTGTCGATGTGCAGGCTGACCAGGGCGTGGTTGACGAAGCCCTGGAAGAATTCCTGGAACAGGTCGACGTCGAAGCCGCCAACGGTGGCGCGGGTGTAGGGCACGTGCATCTGCAGGCCCGGGCGGCCGGAGAAGTCGATCACCACGCGCGACAGGGCTTCATCCAACGGCACATAGGCATGGCCATAGCGGCGGATGCCTTTCTTGTCACCGATGGCTTTGGCAAACGCCTGGCCCAGGGTGATACCGACGTCTTCCACGGTGTGGTGGTCATCGATATGCAGGTCGCCCTTGCTGACGATATCCAGGTCGATCAGCCCGTGACGGGCGATCTGGTCCAGCATGTGCTCAAGGAACGGAACACCGATATCAAATCGGGCCTTTCCGGTGCCATCCAGGTTGATCGAGGCTTTGATCTGGGTTTCCAGAGTGTCGCGCTCGACAGACGCCTTACGTTCGGCCATCACCAGCTCCGCAAAATCATTGGGCGAAAAAGGCGACCATTATAGGCCCGACGGCCGCCAAACAGAAACATGCCGGACAATATCCTGACGGGCGCGAGCCAATGGCTGCGGGGCTATACCTGTCATGACAAGCCAGCCGAACGGACATTGGCCCAGCCCACACGGCAAAAAGCCGGCGCGTGAAGATCACGCACCGGCTTTTTGTGCATCAGGCCGAGGCCTAGCGGAACAGCACCGCCGTTTTTTGCAGGGTGACCCACACGCCCCACGCCAGCGGAATACCCACCACCAGCCAGGCCACGATCACCAGCGGCAGGCTCGACGCCGACGCCTTCCACTCCAGCATGGTGCTGCTGTCGGCGCCCTTGTCATGCCCCAGTGCCTGCTCGGCCGCCAGTTGCGCGTCGGTCATGAAGTACTTGTCCGCCACCGGGCGTACCAGCAGGTTGCACAGGAAACCCAGCACCAGCAGGCCGGCGAGGATGTACAGGGTGATGTCATAGGCGGCGGCACGCTCGACGCCGATGCTCAACTGGTACTCACGCAGGTAGTTCACCAGCACCGGGCCCAGCACGCCGGCAGCAGCCCAGGCCGTCAGCAGCCGACCATGGATCGCGCCGACCATCTGCGTGCCGAACAGGTCCGCCAGGTAGGCCGGCACCGTGGCAAAACCGCCGCCGTACATCGACAGGATGATGCAGAACGCCGCCACGAACAGCGCGATATTGCCCAGGTGGCCCAGGTTCGGAATCAGCGCGTACAGGGCAAAGCCCAGGGCGAAGAACACGAAATAGGTATTTTTACGCCCCAGGTAGTCGGAGAACGAGGCCCAGAAGAAGCGGCCGCCGATGTTGAACAGGCTCAACAAACCGGTGAAGCCCGCGGCGATTGCCGCAATCGACGCCTTTTGCGCGGTATCCAGTTGGCCGAACGACAAGCCATTGCCCAGCAACTTGCCGCCGAACACTTCCTGCAACAGCGGCGAAGCCATGCCGAGGATGCCGATACCGGCCGAGACGTTCAGGCACAGCACCAGCCATACCAGGCGGAACTGCGGGGTTTTCCAGGCCACGCTCACGTGCACATGGCGATGGGTAATCATCGCGTTGGCGGCTCGCTTCGCCGGCGGGGTCCAGCCCTCAGGCTTCCAGCCGGTCGGCGGAACGCGGTACGACAGGGCGCCGGCCAGCATGAACACGAAGTAGATCGCCGCCATGACCAGAAAGCTCTGCCATACGCCGACGCCGGTCGGCGAGGCAAAGTGACCCATCAACGCCGCGGCCAGCGGAGCACCAACCATGGCACCGCCGCCAAAGCCCATGATCGCCATGCCGGTGGCCATGCCGCGCTTGTCCGGGAACCACTTGATCAGGGTCGACACCGGCGAGATGTAGCCCAGTCCCAGGCCGATGCCGCCAATCACTCCAGAACCGAGCCACATCAGCCAGATCTGGTGGGTATAGATGCCCAACGCCGAAATCAGTAGGCCGCCGCACCAGCACAGTGCCGAGACCACCCCAGCCTTGCGCGGGCCGGCGCGTTCCAGCCAGCCACCCCAGATCGCTGCCGAGCAGCCGAGGAAGATGAAGAACAGGGTGTAGATCCAGCCGAGCATGGAGATCGGCCAGTCACACTGGGACGAGAAGATCTGCGCGATATAGCTCATGTCCGGCGCACAGGCCACCGGGGCGGTTACCCCCAGGGCCTGGGACAACGGCAGCCAGAACACGGAAAAGCCATAGGCCATGCCGATGCACAGGTGGATGGCCAGGGCGGCCGGTGGAACCAGCCAGCGGTTGAAACCGGGCTTGGCGATGATGCGTTCTTTGGACAAGAACGCTGGCTGGACGGCGGAACTGCCCGCCGAAGTGCTAGTGCTCATGGATATTCCCCCAATTGTTAGAATTATTCGTCGGCCGCTCTTCACCCACGGCCTTTGCACGCAGGCATGGCCGTTTTATTGAGTAAAGCTCCATTTGAGCGCGACGTTAAGTCGCAGAGGGACGGACGAACGGCGAGAGGTTACCATTTGCCCGCCACAGAAAACGCAAACAGATGGCGGCGCAGTGCTCATCTGCTTCGAACCCCTGCAAACCTGCAGGCACACCCGGCAAAAGCCCGAGCCATGCGCAGCAGCCGGCCCGTCTGCAACCGTGTTTGCCGACGCCGCACTGCCTGCCCAGGAGAATCCATGCCCATCGTTGTCGAGTCGCTGCACCACGTGAGCTATCAGGATCAGCAGGACCTGCAGAAAATCTACCAGGACGCCCCCCACTGGCTTTTCGCACCGCTGAGCGACGCCGGGCAGCTGATTGAAACCGGCCTGGGCGACGGCTCGCTGATCGCCGGACGCTTCAACGACCGCCTGCTAGGGGCCGCGCGCCTGCAACGGCACCAAGCGGTCTGGCACCTGTCCCAGTTGTGCGTGCGCAGCATCACCCGCCGCCGCGGTGTGGCCGAGCGACTGGTGAGCGAGGCACAAAGAATGGCCCGACAACAGGGCGCAACCTTGCGCCTGCTCGCGCCAGCCGGGCATCTGCCGGCCCAGGCACTGGCCGCCAAACTGCATCTGGAGCTGGATGAGCTCTAGGCGCGATCGGTGACCAGTCGTCGGTTCCGGGGCGCTATACTCCCCGGCTAAATTTGAATTCGACACTACAAGGACTCGCCCATGAAAGCGTTCGGCAAAATCCTGGGTCTGGTACTTCTCGGGCTGTTGCTGATCATCGTGGCTCTGGGCTTTGCCCTGACCCACCTGTTTGATCCCAACGACTACAAAGACGAGATTCGCCAGATTGCCCGCGACAAGGCCCACATCGAGCTGACGCTCAATGGCGACATCGGCTGGAGCCTGTTCCCCTGGCTCGGCCTCGAACTGCACGAAGCCAGCGTCGCAACCCTGGCCAACCCGACCCAACCCTTCGCCGACCTGCAGATGCTGGGCCTGTCGGTACGCGTGCTGCCCCTGCTGCGCCGCGAAGTGCAGATGAGCGATGTAAGGGTCGAAGGCCTGAACCTGCGCCTGAACCGCGACAAGGACGGCCACGGCAACTGGGAAGACATCGGCCGTGCCGCGCCCCTGGCGAAACAGGCCGAGACCCCGGCCACCAGCACCGGCGAGCCGAGCGTCGAAACCCCGGCCACGGCCGACAAGGCCGCGCAGCCGATCCGCCTCGACATCGACAGCCTGACCGTGAACAACGCCCGGGTTGAATACAACGACGAACAGAGCGGCAAGCAGTTCACCGCCGAGAGCATCCAGCTCAGTACCGGGCCGATCCACGAGGCCACCGCCACCCCGGTCAAACTCACCGCATTCCTGGCCAGCAACCAGCCAGTGGTGCGGGTGCGCACCGAACTCAACGGCGAGCTGCGCTTTGACCGCGCCCTGCAGCGCTACCAGTTCGAAGACATGCGCCTGTCGGGCGAAGTCACCGGCGACCCGCTGCAAGGCAAGACCGTGACCTTCGCCGCCCAAGGCCAGTTGCTGCTGGACAAGGCCGCCAACGTCGGTGAATGGACCGGCCTGAAAATCTCCGCCAACCAACTGCGCGCCCTGGGTGAACTCAAGGTCAATGACCTGGATAAAACCCCGCAGATCAGTGGCGGCATCTCGATTGCCCAGTTCGACCTGGCCAAATTCGTCGACAGCATCGGCCAGACCCTGCCGGCCATGGCCGAGGGTAGCCTGACCAAGGTCGAGCTGGTCAGCCGCCTGCAAGGCACGCCCACCAGCATGGCGCTGGAAGACCTGAACCTGAAGCTCGACGACAGCACCTTCAGCGGCCGCCTGGCCATCGAAGACTTCGCCAAGCAGTCGCTGCGCGCCCAGCTCAAGGCCGATACCTTCAACGTCGACCGCTACCTGCCGCCCAAGTCCGCCGCCGCCAACAGCGCAGCAGTGGCGCGCAAGGCCGAAGTGCAAAGCAGCGAGGCCGATGCCATGGCCGGTGCCGGCACCACCCCGCTGCCGGACGCACCGACCAAGGGCGCCTGGAGCACCGAACGCCTGCTGCCGGTGGAACGCCTGAGCAAGCTGGACGTCGACGCCGACCTGAGCTTTGGCCAACTGACCCTGGACAAACTGCCGATCCAGAATGCCGCACTCAAGGCCAACGGCCAGGGCGGCCTGCTGAAACTGCAAAGCCTGCGCGGCGAGCTGTACAACGGCAGTTTCGATGCCAGCGGCAACCTCGACGTGCGCCAGGCCACCCCCCTGCTGAGCCTGCAGACCAAGATCAACCGGGTGCCGGTGGAGCGCATCCTCGAAAGCCAGGGGCAGACGCCTCCGGTCAAGGGTCTGGTGACGCTCAACAGCAACCTCAGCGGTAGCGGCAACAGCCAGAAAGCCCTGATCGACAGCCTCAACGGCACCACCAGCTTTGTGATCAACAACGGCGTACTGCTCAACGCCAACCTGGAACAGCAGCTGTGCCAGGGCATCGCCTTCCTCAACCGCAAGACCCTCAGCAGCACCCCGCGCGGCAAGGACACGCCGTTCCAGGAACTCAAGGGCAACCTGACCTTGCGCAACGGCGTGGCCAGCAACCCGGACCTGAAGGTGCGCATCCCGGGCATGACCGTCAACGGCAACGGCGACATCGACCTGCGGGTGCTGGGCATGGACTACCGCGTCGGCATCGTGGTCGAAGGCGACAAGAGCGACATGCCCGACCCGGCCTGCCAGGTCGGCGAGCGCTTTGTCGGCCTCGAACTGCCATTGCGCTGCCGTGGCCCGCTGGAACTGGGGGCCAAGGCCTGCCGCCTGGACAAGGATGGCCTGGGTCAGGTCGCGACGCGGATGGCCGGCGATCGCCTCAGCGAAAAACTTGAAGAGAAACTCGGCGACAAGGTCAGCCCGGAACTGAAAAACGCGCTCAAAGGGCTGTTCAAACGATGAGAGCGGAACAGTTTGCACCGGCGGTCCTGGATTGGTACGACCACCACGGCCGCCACGACCTGCCCTGGCAACAGGGCATCACCCCGTACCGGGTGTGGGTCTCGGAGATCATGCTGCAACAGACCCAGGTCAGCACCGTGCTCAACTACTTCGACCGTTTCATGGCCTCGCTGCCGACGGTCGAAGCCCTGGCCGCCGCGCCGGAAGACGAAGTGCTGCACCTGTGGACCGGCCTGGGCTACTACACCCGGGCGCGCAACCTGCAAAAGACCGCGAAAATCATCGTTGCCGACTACGGCGGCGAGTTTCCCCGCGACGTCGAGAAACTCACCGAACTGCCAGGCATCGGCCTGTCCACCGCCGGCGCCATCGCCAGCCTGAGCATGGGTATCCGCGCCTCGATCCTCGACGGCAACGTCAAGCGCGTGCTGGCACGGTTTACGGCGCAGGAGGGCTACCCGGGCGAGCCCAAGGTGGCCAAGCAACTGTGGGCCACCGCCGAGCGCTTCACGCCGCACACCCGGGTCAACCATTACACCCAGGCGATGATGGACCTGGGTGCCACGCTCTGCACCCGCAGCAAGCCCAGTTGCCTGCTGTGCCCCCTGGAGCGCGGCTGCGAGGCTCACATGCTGGGGCTCGAAACCCGCTACCCGATCCCCAAGCCGCGCAAGAGCGTGCCGCAAAAGCGCACCCTGATGCCGATGCTGGCCAATCGCGACGGCGCGATCCTGCTTTATCGCCGCCCTTCCAGCGGCCTCTGGGGCGGCTTGTGGAGTCTGCCGGAGCTCGATGACCTGGCCGACCTCGAACACCTGGCGCTGCAACACTCGCTGGCCCTGGGCGAGCAACACGAACTGCCGAGCCTGGTGCACACCTTCAGCCACTTCCAGCTGGCCATCGAACCCTGGCTGGTCCAGGTCGAGGAGTCGGCCCATCACGTGGCCGAGGCCGACTGGCTCTGGTATAACCTCGCCACCCCGCCGCGCCTGGGCCTTGCCGCCCCGGTGAAAAAGCTGCTTAAACGCGCGGCCGACGTCTTGAACGCAGGAGAGTTGTCATGACCCGCACCATCATGTGCCGCAAGTACCAAGAAGAATTGCCCGCCCTGGAGCGCGCGCCGTTTCCCGGCGCCAAGGGCCAGGACATCTTCGACCACGTCTCGGCCAAGGCCTGGGCCGATTGGCAAAAACACCAGACCCTGCTGATCAACGAAAAACGCCTGAACATGATGAACGCCGAAGACCGCAAATACTTGCAGGGCGAGATGGACAAGTTCTTCTCCGGCGAGGAATACGCCAAGGCCGACGGCTACGTGCCGCCAGCTGAGTAAACCCGTATAAATCGGGGGTGGAACGTAAGCGACGGTAATAATTAAACATTTTTTTCAAAACTCGCTTGACGCCCCCCCGAAAAACCCGTTTAATGCGCCCCGTTGCCCAGATAGCTCAGTCGGTAGAGCAGGGGATTGAAAATCCCCGTGTCGGCGGTTCGATTCCGTCTCTGGGCACCACCTTCAGCTTTCAGGTGGTGTTTACATCACGTGAGAGCAACCAGAAAACCCGCCTAGTGCGGGTTTTTTGTTGTCTGGGGTTAGCCTTCTACCAGACCTGTTGGCGACAACAATGATACCGGCGCAACTTCAGCGTGAAGCTTTATCCCCAGCGCCGCCATTACCTTCATGACGGTCGCCAGACTGGGGTTGCCCTCGACAGAAAGCGCCTTGTAAAGCCCCTCACGGGTCAGGCCAGTATCACGTGCCAGCTGCGACATGCCTCGCGCTCGGGCGATATCTCCCAGAGCAGCAGCCAGCAGAACCGGATCGTTTTCTTCCAGACAGGCCTCCAGATAGAGCGCCATGTCCTGCTCGGTTTTCAAGTGGTCCACAACGTCCCACTTGCTCAGTTTGATCTTTGCCATGCCACCCTCCTAAAGCTCACGAGCCAACTTGATAGCCGCCCGAATGTCATTGGCCTGCGTCGACTTGTCACCGCCAGCCAACAGCACAATCACTTCATACCCATGCTGGATGAAATACACGCGATAACCAGGCCCATAATCAATCCGCAATTCCGATACACCCTCACCCACCGATTTGCAGTCACCCAGAACCCCCAACTCAACCCGACGTAATCGAGCCTTGATTCGAGCTTGTGCCCGAGCGTCACGCAGCCTGGCAAACCATCGGCTGTAACGCTCAGTCTGGATAAGTGCATGCATGAAAGAAATGTAAACCACAGTTTACAGACTATCAATGAATTCCTTGCCGAACCGACGAAGTGCTCAGTCCCGAAAAATACCTGGGCATAAGACGGTTTCAGTCGGCACTCGACTCCATCAGCGCCTTGAGCGCCGCATCCGCCTCGGTGCGCTGGGCCGGTGTCGGGCCGGGGGCGAACTGGCTGCGTTGTGTATCCAGGGTCAGGTAGGCGTTGTCGCCGTTGCCCCAGAAGTAGGAGTAGATAAACAGGAAGCTGCCGGACTGCGGCTGGCAGTAAGAGGCGACGCCGCGCAGGGGCGCCAGCAGCTGGATCATTTCGCCGTAGTTGTCGGTGAATTCCAGCAGCGCAAACTGCCAACTCCCGGTCTGCGGGTCATAGCGTGAGGTCCCGCCTGCGCCCAGCCACCACTGCACCAGGGTTTGCAGGCTGGGGACAGCGGAATAGTCACGCAGCCATTCCACCTCGACCAGCCCCGGGCCGAATGGGCCCTGGCTGTCGAACCACGCCTGCCAATCGCTATAGGCCAGCGCCGAGCTTGGAGGCGCCGCCATGGCCTTGGCGTACTGCTCGGCTGTCATCGTGCAGCGCAGGTACACCGAGGCCGGTTCGCTGGCCCATAGCGGCCCGCTGACAGCCAGCAGCGCCAGCCCAATCCATGTGCGTAATGTCATCGTTGTCGTTCCTGGTCCATCAGCAAAAGCCGCCAGCATACCTGCGCCGGCGTGTTCAGAGGCGAGGGAGCTTGCTCCCGCTCGGGCGGCCGGCGTCCTGGGGCGCAGAATCCGCAAACCCGAGTGCAAGATTTTCCTGACAGATCGCGGTGGCTGGGTTTGGGGTCGCTGCGCGGCCCAGCGGGAGCAAGCTCCCTCGCCACAGGTTGTTTTGTGCCTGAGCCAGCTTTTTTTGAGACAGACTTCTGTTCGTGTTGAGATGTTTACGCGGCTAATCCAAACGCCCACCCACGCACGCCCTGCCCTCACCCACCTCCTGCCCCCGCCCCGGCAAAATCACCCGCACCGCCAGCATTGCCCCCAGCAGCACGGCCCCCAGGCCCAAGGCTTCAAACAGGGTCGGCCAGCGCCCATGGAACAGCAGGCCAAGCACGCTGGCGAACAGGGACTCGAGGGAGATCAATTGGGCCGAGAGCACCATCGGCAGGTAGCGAGTGGCGAGGTTCCAGGCCCAGCCGCCGGCCACCGATGACAGCAGGGCCAGCGCCAGGGCCCAGGCGTAGAGCGAGCCGGCCTGATCGAAGCCGAACCCCAGGTGCGGCAGGCGCAACAGGTCGAGGTGCAGGCCGATCGGTAGCAAGCACAGGGTGCCCAGGGCGCCACCGGCCATCATCAGCCCGGTCCACGCACCGTTGGCGGTGGTCGGTAACTGGTCCATGGCGTGCTGGTTGAGCAGGCTGAACACCAGCCAGATCACCACCGCCAGCACCGAGAACAGCAGGCCAATGCCCAGCGATGGACCGGCGATAAGGGGTTGATTGAGGCTACCGAGGTGGATCAACAGCAAGCCGCACAGCAGAAAGCCCAGGGGCAACACCAGCCGGCTCCACGTCAATGTCGGGCAGCGGACATTGCCCAGCAGCGCCAGCAGCACCGGCACCAGGCCAATCAGGGCCGGAGTCAGTACCGGGCCGGCGAAGAGGATGCCGCCGGCGATGCAGGCGCTGTAGCCCAGGTAACCCATAACCCCCAGGCTCAGCCCGAGCCCGCGCTGCCACGGGCGGATAAAGGTCAGTTGGCGGTGGTGCATCAGCAGCAACACGCCGCCGACCAACCCCGCCAGCAGAAACCGCAGCGCCAGCAGATCAAACAGGCTGTAAGCCCCGCTGACGTAGGGCGCAATGAAGTTCAGCGCCCAGCTCAGGGTGGCGAACACGGCGCAGGCGATGCCAGCGGCCAGATGTGGGACAGGTTGGGACATGACAGCCTCCATCGATAACGTGGGGCCATACTGCGCAACGCCGGTTCTGTGCTACAAACGAGTTCTCAGCCGCCTATGCATAACCACAGATTATGAATGCTCTCGGCAAGTCCCTTCCCCCACTCGCCAGCTTGCTGCCGTTCGAGGCCGCCGCGCGGCTCGGCAGTTTTTCCCTGGCGGCGCAGGAGCTGCACATCACCCAGGCCGCCATCAGCCGGCAGATTCGCGGGCTGGAGGAGAACCTCGGTGTGCAGTTGTTCAGCCGGCGCAATCGCGCGGTGTTTCTCACGGCCCAGGGCATCGAGTTGTCGCGGGTGGTCGGCAGTGCCTTGCGCAGCATCGGCACCAGCGCCGACGAACTGCGTGGCGCGCCGCGCAAGAACCAGCTGGTGCTGCTGTGCCAGCTGTGCGAGGCCTTCTACTGGCTGATGCCGCGCCTGTCCGGTTTTCATCAGCGGCATGCGCAGATCGAGATCCAGGTGGTCACCACCACCCGCCCGCTGACCGAATTTAACGGCCATTTCGACGTCGCCCTGCAAAGCACCGGGCGCGCCAGCGGCTCCCAGGCCCTGGCGTTCACGGCGTCCGACGAGGTATTCCCGGTGTGCAGCCCGAGCTATCTGGCAGGTACCGCACTGCCGCTGGCCCTCACTGACTTGCCGCAGCACACCCTGCTGCACCACCGCTCCAGCCCGCCGCACTTGATGGAATGGGACAGTTGGCTGGGCAAGTTCGGCCTGACCCTGGCCCAGCACAGTGCCAGTCAGGTGTTCGATAACTACCCGATGATGCTGCAAGCCGCTGTCGAGGGGCATGGCATCGCCATGGGCTGGCAGCGCACGGCCAACCGCTTGATCGAGAGCGGCGCGCTGATCCGCCCTTGCGTGCAGAGCGTGCCGCTGCCGGAGGCGATCTCGGTGTTCAGCCGCTATCAGGATCGCGATCGTCACGAAACCCGGGCCCTGGTGCAATGGCTGGAGGATGAATTGCGCGCTGACGATGAGGCCCAGGCCGCCAAAAAGCTCGATGCCGACACCCCACCGCTGCCAACCTGAACATCCGGCTGCGTCACGCCTGCCATTGTATTAATATCACGCGGATTTTTTACCGCAGCCCGGGCGCGATGCCCCATGCGATACGCCCCACGCGCAAACCCCGGACTGCGCCGCCCCCTTACCCGATCAAGGATGATGCCCCTTGCATACCCTCTCTACCCTGCGCCTGCACGTTCGTGATCTGGTACGCACTGCCGCCTATGCCGAGCTGGATCACTACTACAACGAGCTCGAGGCGCAATGGCTGGAGGCGCCCACTGGCAGCCATCCCTACATCGATGCAACCCAGGCCGGGACGCTGTTCGACTACAGCACCCAGTCCTATGCGTCCGTGGCGCAGTTTCTCCAGGCCTGGATCGCGGCCTGCCCCGAGGCGTATCACCCACAACTGATCTGGGGCAAATTCTGCTTTGGCCGCGCCACCGACATCCGCGGCTACGGCTGGGCCCAGGGCGTATCCCAGGACTGCTGGCTGGGCGCAGCCATGGCCTGCGAGAACGCCACCGCGGCACTGCTGACCGCCATGCAGCGCTCGTCGCGCCCGGTGGCAGCCGGCATGGCCATGCTGCAATTGTCGTCACACTTCCAGGAGCCGGCCTGGCTGCTGGAGCTGTTCCGCCAACAGCCCGCCGTCACCTGCGCCGCCAACGACCAGGAGCCGGAACTGCTGGCCCAAGCCCTGGCGCACCTGGCCGACTATGGCCTGACCCCGCTGGCCCAAGCGCCTCAGGCGCTGCCGGAGCTGCTGCCGACCCGGGAGGCCCACGAAATGGACCAGGGCCAGGACTACTGGTTGCATCAGATCCTGCAATGGCGCCCCGCCTGCCTCGAAGCCTTGCTGGCCTACACCAATTATCTGCGGCCGCGCTGGGGCGGCAGTTACGAAGACATCGAAGGCCTGGCCAGCGGCCCGCTCGCCACCGGGCTGGACGAAGCGCAACGCAACGCGATCCGCTGGATTGGCGCCTACGACGCCATCAGCGACTACCCGGCCGCCGATGAAGTCAGCACCGCGCAAGCCTTCCAGACGCGCTTCGAAGCCTGGCTGCAACGCGACCTGCGGCCCGAAGAGCGCGGCGATGCCCTGGGCCGCTTCGCCAACTTCTGCAGCTACTCGCTGAACGACGAAGCCCGCGCCTACTCGCTGCATGTGGCCAGCGTCGCGGCCTTTGCGCCCGGGGTGTATTTCCGTGAGGTCGACGGCCCGTTCCACAGCTTCGCCTACCTGACCCTGATCCATCAGATGACGGACCACATCGACGTCTTCAGAGACGCGATCGAACGCATGTGCCGCATGGATGAATTGGCCACCCCGCTGGCCCTGGCCGCCGTGGGTCACGAGTTCGGGCTCTGGGGCTTTGCTCACGATGCGGAGCGCGCACGCACCCTGCTCAACCGCGCCGCGGTGCTGAGCAAAAACCAGATGGACGACAACTTCAATATCCTCAATGCCGGCTACCTGCTGTGGGACAGCGGCGCCCATGAGGCGGGCTACTACTTGATCCGACAATGCGCCGAACGCCGGGTACACGACGCCTCCAGTGCCATGTACGACATTCACCGGGGCAGCCGCAGCAACACCCCGGAGAGCTATATCAATGACGCCGCCCGCGAGTTCTGGCTGGAGCGCGCAGTGGCCGACGGTTCGGCCCTGGCCAAGTACAACATGGCCTGGGACCGGCTGTTCAGCCAGGGCCTGGACTTCAACGAGCGCAAGCACTTCAACGCCGTGCGCCAACTGCTGCAGGAGTCCCGCGAGGACCCGCGCTGCGAAGCATTCGCCCGGCTGCGGATCGGCGTGCTGCAACGCGACTTCGGCACCCTCGACGAGCAGGAAGAAGGCGTGCAGGGCTACCTGCGCTCGCTGATCGACGACCAGGACGACTGGGCCGCCGCCCGCGCCTGTGCGGAAATCGCCCTGGCCTACATGAACGGACGCGGCGCCAAGCGCAGCCGTTTTGCCGCCATCGAATGGGCCCAGCACGCCACCCGCCTGTTGCCGGACAACGAGGGCATCGAGGAAATCGAACGCGAGGTGCTCAACTCCCATAGCCTGGTGAAGACCGTGGGCACGGTGGTCGGGGCCTTTTTCAAGCGCGGCAACATCAGCCCCGACGACCTGCCATCCAAACCTGCGTCATGAGTGAAATGCCCAACCTGCGTCGACACCGGCTGCGGATCAGCGCCTGGCTGCTGTTGGGGGACGTGGCGCTGCTGACCCTGGGCCTGCTGCTCTGCCTGCTGCCGGCGCTGTTGCTGGTGGCCTTGCCGGGGCTGTTTGGAGTGCTGGCGGCGGTGGCGACCTTCCCCGCCGCGCCGTTCGGCCTGGTGATGCTCAAGGTTCCGTTCAGCAGCCGGGTCCAGGGGGATGAAGACGGCATCCCCTTGCTGCCCGAGCAGGCGCCGCAGCTGTTCACCGAACTGGAGCGGATCCGCAGCGAGCTGGGCGCGCCCAGGCTGGATGCGGTGTACCTCAACAGCCAGTTCAACGCCAGCATTCGCCAGCACCGGGTGCTCGCCGGCCGCACCCGCAATGTGCTGTGGCTGGGGCTGCCGTTGCTCGACACCTTGTCGCCCGCCGCCTGCGCGGCCATCCTCGCCCACGAATGCGCGCACATTGCCCATCGCCACGGGCGCTACGCCAGCCGGGTGTATTTCGCCCGCCTGCAATGGCATGCCGTCAGCGACCGACTGGAGCGCAATCGCACCCTGAGCGGCGCCCCGCTGCGGTTGTTCGTGGAGTGGTACGTGCCGAGGTTTCTCGATATCAGCCTGGATTTCGCCCGCCACTGTGAATACCAGGCCGATGCCGAGGCGGCGCGAGTCTGCGGCGCCGACACCTTCGCCCAGGCCCTGATCGGCACCGCCCTGCAACGCCGCGCCTTGGCCGAGGACTACTGGCCCAGGCTCTACACCCAGGCGGTGAACCAGCCCCGGGACGACCTGCAACCCCTGCTCGAACTGGCGCGCCACGGCCTGCTGGCGACCCCGGTGGACGCCGCCCAGGCCGGCACCTGGTTGCACGCCGAGCTGTGCAACAGCACCGAACGCAGCGACACCCACCCGGCACTGGCCGAGCGCCTGGCCGCGCTGGGCATCGACACCGCACGCACCGACCTGCCCCTGCACTGGCAACGCGCCCAACCCAGCGCCGCCCAGGCGTGGCTGGGAGAACAGCACCAGGCCCTGGCGCAACGTCTGGACCAAGAATTTGCCGAGTTCATCCGCGAGCGCTGCAACGACGCCCGCGACGACTATCAGGCCCTGGTCGGCGAACACCACGAGCTGTTGCGCAAGCAACGGATCCGCAGCCTCAACAGTGATGAGATCGCCCGCCTGGCCTGGCTGTATCGCACCCACCTGGACGACAACCCCCGGGCCGCCTCATTGCTGGAAGAGGCCCTGGGCCAGGACCCGGAACACCGCGCCCTGCGCCAGCAGCAAGCCTTCAGCCTGTATCAGGCCGGGGAGCATCAAGCCGCCGCGCAACGCTGGCAACAACTGGCCGCCGAGCCCGGGCCCTACCAGTTGGGCAGCTTGCGCCAATTGAGCATGCTGGCCATGACCACGCAGGACTGGGAGCAGGCCAGCCACTATCGGCAACAGGCCGACCGCCTGCAAAAACAGACCAACGCCGAGCAGGGCCCGCCGCAGTATCACGCCCATGAACTGGCCACCGTGGAAGTCAACAAACTGGCTCAGACCCTGGCCCCGCTGCTGCGCATCGCCAGCGGTGTCTGGCTGCTGCGCCAGCCCGATAGCCGGAACTATGTGCTGCTGGTCCAGGCCCGGGAGAACCTTCTGCTGCGCCTCGTCAGCCGTCTGACCGGCGAGCAGAACTACAGCCAGCGCAACTGCGAGCAACTGCTGGATCGGCTAATGCCCCGCCTGCACCTGAGGGTCCAGGCCTACCTCCTCGAAGACAACGACCCACGGCTTGCGCAGTGCACAGAGGCGGCGCGGATGCGTCTGGATGCGTCACCCGGCTGAGGCACGCTGGACAGCGGTTCAGGCGCCGTACGGGTGCGTCGGCGGCAGGCTGATATGGGCCGCCGCGGGCAGTTTCCTCAGGCGCTCCAGTACGCTGTGCAGCGCTTCCAGGCTCTGCTGGGTGCTGATGTGGATACAGGTGTCGTCGCCCAGAAACTGCCGAGTTTCGACGAGGTAGGTGCGGTACTGGGCATGACCGCGCCGCGGCAGATCGATCGACTGATCCAGGCTCGCGATGCGGGTGATATCACCGAAGGCAATGAAGTGCCGGTAAACGCCACCGGGGGCTGTTTCAGTGCCGCAGGCCAGGTGCAGGCCCTGGGCGTCGAACCAGGCCTTGGGCCGAGCAGGCGGAAACAGCAACCGGCGCACACCCAGGACCAGCAATGGAATCATCACAATCGACACGCCAAGGATCAGCGCCAGCACCTGCTGCCCCAGCGCCACCGCCCCCAGCAACCCGAGCACCAGCACCAGCCAGCCATAACGCAATACCCGGAAAGGGCCCGGCACAGGCGTGGCCAGCGCCGGCAGTTCCCCCCCATCGGCCCACAGGCTGATGTGCTCGGGAAACAACATGATGGGCTCACTCGCAGACGGGCTGTACTCAGGCATTCACAAATCAGCTGGTAAAAAAAGTGCCGCCATATTACTAGGTACGACCCGCACCGCCTCAACATCTCGCCATGGAAGCCACCCCCCTTATGCCCACCCTGTCGCTAACCCTGCGCCGCCTGTTACTCGGACTGCTGCCCCTGCTGCTCACAACCCACGCCTGGGCAGCGGCGCCGGCCAGGACCGTGATCGATTGCGAGCTGGCGGGCCCTTCCCAGCGGCTGGCCTTGCTGCGCAGCGCCGCCTTTGTCGATTCGTTTATCTATCGCCTGCGCCATGGGACGCAGACCTGGCTGCTCTACAACAGCGAGGACGATTCACTGGGCATGAATGTGCAATGGCAATGCGTGGCCACCGGTACCAACAGCCACCTGCTGCTACTGTCCGGCGAGTTCACCGCCAATTACCTGCAAGGCGCGGCGTTCTACTGGGACCCCAAGGGCAGTCAGGTGCAGCGCATCGATTTTTCCGAAAGAAACCGCCCCGGCTGGGTGCAGGTGACTGCCCAGGGGCCACGGGTCATCTTCAACAATGTCGGCCATGAGAGCAGCCACCGCTACCTGGTGTACGGCCCGCGCGATGCCTACGAAGAGCTCGACCAACTGCCTGCCGGGCTGATCAAACTGCACGCAAAAACGACTGACACCACACGTTGAACGCCGCCGAGGGCTGTGCCAGGATCGCCCTCCCGGCCCGTTCGGCCAGAGAAATGGAGCTTCGCAGCAGATGACCGACCACGACGATGACGCCATGAGCCCACGCACCCCGGAACAGGTCGCGCAGCGCCTGCTGGCCCTGACGGCCACCGTGTCGCGCACCTACTCGGCAGCGGACTCGCCGGAACTGGCCTGGGTCAAGCAGCACGGTGTCGAGGCGTTTTTCTCGGATGAGGAACGGGCGTTTTACCAGCAACCGGAGCCCACCGAGCAGCAGTTGGTCAACTTCAGCTGGCGCGCCGAAGGCCTGGTCGCAGTGGCCTGGGCCCTGGGCGGGCTCGACCAGCTTCCGGCGCTGAACCTGACGGCAGACCTGAAGAGCATCCGCCTGCTGGCCCAGGCCATGAACGACCCTAAAGCCTTTATCGCCCAGGCCCAACTGCGCCCGGCGGCCGATATCGAAGCCGCCGAAGGCGAGCTCTATCAACAGCACTGGCGGGTGCGCGACGCCCAGTTGTTCAACAAACCGATGCCCGAGGAACTCCACCCCGGGGTGGTGTACGAACGACGCTATGCCTTGAGCTGGCTGGTGGGCTATGGCGACGATTGGGATGAGGTGCCGACTGATACTTGAGGGCTAGCCGGGGACAGCGCTGGCCGCGGGATGACTGTGATTTGATAAAGGTGACAACACGGCGGATGAAGGAACACGTATTCCTACAAGCAAAAAAGGGTGACTGGAAAGTCGCCCTTTTTTGCTCGAAATTGATTCCCTATCGCATTCGTGCGGTTGCTCAATTGCTGGAAAACTTCGTCACTTCTGATGAGGGTCGTCACAACTCTATAGCCCTTCAAGAAATGACACTTGCTTGCACCATTCTGTTGCGTGATGGTTGCGACTTGTTGGATGTAGTCGGGCGACAGTTACAAAAACAGCTTTGAGGTGAACAAAAACGGGCGGCGTTAGCCGCCCGCTTTATTGCCTATATAAAATTAAATTATTAAAGAGCGAAAGACTCACACCAAATTATAAAATAATTACACCTCTCATACGCTAAAAGTTGCTTGGTAGTGATGCGATAACTTCAATAAAAGCGCCTCCTCTCATCACTGCTCACCGGTTGAAAATCGCCGCCGACTTCTACCCGGCCAACGACAAGGACACTAACCACCGCCCGGTACGCGTCCTGGATCAGACTCCGAGGACTGTGGTTACGGCAGGCGGGGTTTGAGGTGAACGAGAACGTTAAAGGGATGTTTGGTGATTATCACGGAGTAAGAAAACACCCCTGGCTTGGCCAGGGATATTTCTAGTCAAACAGTTCATGTCTGAGCAAACAAAATTCTGTGCTTAACAACGATTTAATCTCCTCAGAACGCAAAGTCATGTCTACATAAAGTAAAACCGGATAGTCAGAGAACATTTGCTCAACAGCCTCTCCATCAAAAGGGTCAATATTTCCTTTCAAAACAAAGCTTTCTGACTCCTCGTCACCAAACT
Organism: Pseudomonas sp. MF09150; assembly: GCF_059862355.1. Lineage (NCBI taxonomy): Bacteria > Pseudomonadati > Pseudomonadota > Gammaproteobacteria > Pseudomonadales > Pseudomonadaceae > Pseudomonas > Pseudomonas sp. MF09150. The sequence goes on from NZ_JCBCUS010000002.1 coordinate 457,286, forward strand.
TATAATAGATCCCTCCTTGATATGAACTCTCTCTCTCCTCAAGAGAGAAGCTTAACTTTTCCTCAATTTTTGATTTGGCCTCCAAAATAGCCATACCCTTGAAACCATATAAATCATAAGCAGCCATTTTAGTCACTTAGGCAAAATAAGACTTGGGGCTCGACTTGTTGCCGAGGGTGTCGAACCATAAATCATAAAGTTAACATCTCGACCGGCTTGCTTACTCAGCTGACTAGCCAGATCATTTAAACCTAACACTTTTAGGTCTCTCGTGCTTAGTGGGCCAGTTCGCGCTCCGCCACTTCTTAGCCCAATCCCCAAAGATTCTGCTTTTCGCAAAAGCTCCGGACTTGCCAGTGCAATATCAAAGTCACTAGTCCTTCCAACATCAAACGCCTGTCCAGTTCGATAACTTTTACCTGTTACCGCGCTCCCCTGAAGAATGGGCTCAACATTTCCGTAACCAGCTTTCGACAGACCATCTCTAACACTACCGCCGAAACTAGAAAACTCCTTTGCATTCGTAAACCACAGCACTACCGTCAGAATAAGTTATTTTGTAATGCTCACCTTGATGAGTGGATGGGGACACATCTCTACCTATAGTTGATGGACTGTGTTGAATTCCCTTAACCCCAGTAGTACCGCCTTCAATTTTATATACTTGAGCATTACCGGAGGCCTTAGACTTTATTGAAACAGTTGCAGTTGCGCCATCCATAGTTAGTGACTGCTTAATATCATCAATCGATTTACCCCAAACACTAGAAGGCTTACCAACAATATCGCGGGGTATATCAGACTGAGCAGCAAGGTTGTTTTTCAGCCCTTCTTTGGCTATCGAGGAAGTAGCTGGAATCTCTTTCCCTACCGCACCAGTTCCTTTTGCAGCATCTAATCAACCGAAACTGACGAGAAGTAAAATGACAACTTATTATCTTCGAGATCGATCAATTGATAACGCATCCTGTCAAAACCCGAATCTAGCTTACTCACGCTCATATGCATCAGCTGAGTCAACCCGCCGCCAATATCACGGGACGTAAAATGACTGATATCAATAAATCTGATACGCACAACATCAGCCTCTGCCTTTTCAGAAACCGAGATCGATAGAGATAAATCATAGCCCCCCCCTTCTTCATTCAACTGAATACTAATGGCGCACAAGCAATTGTGAGCAACAAGTAACTCATTCAATTGCAGAACTTTAATCATGATTTACCCTCGTCTCTTTACCATTGGCTCCATAGCCAGGACCATATTCGTAGGTATGCGTGTGCGGATCGGAATGATATTCCGCAGGCTTTCCTTTGTCTCCATATCCATGATTCGTGTAATCCGTTCTCTTAACCTGTCGACCATACTGATCGTACTCGATCACAGATTTTTCAAGCTTCCCAGTCGCTGGGTTATACCTCTCTTGTGTCGTACTCTTTGTGCCAGGCGTCGTCTGATGTGGCTTCTTCCCGGTAAACACCTCGTCTGGAAACTTTCCTTCCTTTGCCGCAGTTCCTTTTGCAGCAATAAACAAAGCATTTAGTTGTTTTTTAGCTGCCTGACCGGATCCCAATCATTAGGTTTTAGTTGATGCTTGCTCCACCACTGCATCCCCTCAAAAACCCACTTTCCACGTAAATCGGAATGAGCGGTTGTCGAGTCATCATATCCAAATTCCGTCCCGCAGCATGGACAAATATTGTACGAGGCACAGCCAAAACTGTCATACGCCGGCTCATTAAGATCAGGATATCTGCATACCGGACATACATATTTTTTATTACTATTGGGCATTAAAACAGTCCAAGCTTGACCCCTTACCAAGCACTGCTGGATCAGGTTTGTAGTACGTGCGTATACTTCCCCCACTTGATACGACACCAAATTCATCGGTGCCAGGGTTGTAGCGTACGATATCTCCATTAGGTCTTGCTTTTTCAAGCACGCCCGCAGGTTTCGAGGCTGTTAAAAACTTATCAGCTTGTGCTTGATACTCAAGCTTATTTTTTGCGCCAAAGTCACTGCCATGACGTGCAAAGTGGTCATCAAATTTTGGTTGGTCGACAAACTTCGCTCCGCTTCCTGTCGCTTTTAGAGTTCCTCCCTTTGCAGCATTAGCTCACAGAAATAAATTCTAACCCCTCGCTGATAATTATCTCTTCTGGCACTTCACCATAAACATAAAGCTCATCCCCCAAATTCAAAACTGATAGCTGACAGCCTTTATAGAACGAAAGGGAAATCCCTACAATTGCTTCTTCTGCAGATGAGCTTATAGATGAAGCCGAAATCAACCTATCCCCAACAACATTGGAGAAGCAAGATTCACTAGAGATACAATAGACAACTTGTTCACCGTACTCCCCCAACTCACAACCAACAATTGGACTCAGCGAAAAACATATTGAAGCGCCATCACTTCCACAATACAATCTTCCAGGCTCAGAGGCATCGAATTGAAAACTAATTTCTTGAGGCGATGAGCCTCTTTCAGAACCCAAAACATGGAATAGAGCATTTACTAAAACCAGCTTCTTTCCGATAACTTTCTGAAACCAAGCAATCATGAATTCTGGGGAACTCATCATCTTACCCCTCCCTTCAATGCAGTCTTTACAGAGAGGTTCTCAGTTACGCCATCTTTCAGGATAGTCACGAACATTCCGTTAGGCTTAGTAACGACCACATCATTACCTTTAATCCTGAAGAATACATCTCCACGTAACCCATTCGCTCCTTGCCCAGCAAAAGTCCCAGGAATAACTTTTTCAGGATTATTTCCAATATCATTAATTCGATCAAGAACCATTTTACGATCTGCGGGATTGGCCGGATTGCCACCATAATCTTTAACATGCTTCCGAAACTTCGTACCTACCTGGTTCGAGTCAACCTTAAAGACGGCACTGGAACCCACACCACTTGCAGGTACAGACGTACTACCAGGTTTTGATAATAAACCATGAGCCTCTCCTTTTGCCCCCAAAAATCCGCCCATTGCGGCGAGAAGTGCACTTCCCCACTCAGCTTTTTCCGGGGAAACTCCCTTATTTTCAAGAGAGGATTGACCTTGAGCCTGTGTGAGAGTGCCTATGGCACTTGTATTCTGCAACTGATAGCGATGCAGATCCGCCTTGAACATCGAAGGAATGCTGTCATCAAAATACATCTTCGCCAGGCGCTCCTGCAGACTATTTCTGTCGTGCAGTAGGTCGCCGTATAAGGTCGGACAAGTTGACGGATTTCTGCCGCAGTCCGCAGCGAGCTCATCATCAAGTTGAACACTGAGCTTTCTGAATCGCTCCCTGACCTCGTCACAGTTCCCAAGGGCCTTACAGTTACGTGCCTCTTTCTCTAAATCATCTAGTTCCTGATGACCTAAGTAGTTGTACTGCGTAGCATTCTTCGCCACCCAACCACCCTTCTCCATCGACTGCGCATCCGCATCCTTCTGCGCCGCAGCCGTCAGCACGCCCACGATTTGCGAGCTCATGGACAGCAGCGTTTTGTTACCGCTCACCAGCTTGTCCAGGTGGACTACCAGGGCCTCGTTCACTCCTGCCGCCAAGGCGCCGGTCTTGAAGTCGCCGCCGGTGGCTTTTGACAGCAGGCCGCCGACCATGGCGTGGACCAGGATCTTGGGTGGCATGCCTTCAGTCAGCACGCCTTCGGTGTAATCACCCACGGCATTGAAGCTCGCAGCGGCCAGGGTATTGAACAGCGCGCTTTTCAGCGCATCGCTGGCACTGCCGCCCTGCCCCAGCGCCTTGCTCAGCAGCATTGACGTACCCGACTGCAAGGTCTGGTTGGCAGCGAACTGGCCTACCCCTGTCCAGGTGCTCAGGTTCGGGACGGTGACTTTGCCGGTATACGGATTGGTTTGAGTTCCCGTCAGCCCGTCGAAAACGCCGGAGGTCAGCCCCGCTGTCGCACCAGCGATCAGGTAGCCTTTCATGGCATTCGAAGAGGTCACGTCCTTGAACACGGCCCCGAGGTTACCGCCGTTATTGATAAAGCTCACGGTCGCGTTGGTAGAGGCTCCGGATGCAACGGCGCCCACTACGGCACCGGTCGTACCGCCCCCGACCAGCCCACCGGCCATAGGCCCGATTACCGCGCCCATCAATATCGCAATAATGATCTGCGACGCCGGCCCAAGCCCCGAGTTGCTGTACTTGAAGGAGTCGTGGATTTCCTTCACTTGGCGCCAGTCGACATCACCGCGTTGCTCGGCGTCCTTGAGCCACGCCAGCTGCGGATCGGCGGCGACCATGGCGTCGATGGTCTGGCTGACGCTTTGCCGGTTGACCTGCCGCACGTCGATCTGCAGGCCATCAACGGCCTTGATCACGATGTTGCCGGCCGCCACCATCTGGCTCTGGCGCAGGGTTTCGTCGGTATTGCCCTTGCCTTTGGAGGAAACCCAGAAGGCGTTGTTGTTGGTCTTCTCGTGACTCTCCTGATGCAGGTCCTTCACCCCTTCAAAGGCGATGGCTCCGCCGCTGTCGAGGAGGATGTCGCGGCCGCTGTCGAGCTTGGCCACTTGATAGGTTTGGTCGCCACCGCTCTTGAGGGTCAGGTCGCCGCCGGCCTTGATGGTGCTGCCCACGTTAGTGATGTCGGTGACTTCGTCGCGCTGGGTTTTCTTGCTGCCCCAACTGCCCTTTTTCTTCATGTCGTACAGCGAGTAATCGCTGTTTTCGGCGGCCAGCAGGTTGAGTTGCTGGCCGGCATGGACATAAGCCTCTTCACCCGCCTCGAGCGTGCTGGCCACCAGGGTGGCGTCGCGCCCGGCCAGCAGGTCGAGGTTGCCACCCGCGCTGAATTCGCTCGCGACTTGGCGAGTCTGGCTGTCGATGCTGTGGACTTTTTTCTGACCCTTTTTGTAGCGGCTTTCTAGGGTGTGCTCGTCGGCGGCGGAGGCCAGGTTGATGTCCCGCGCAGCCTCGACACTCAGGTCCTGTCCGGCGCTGGCGCTGCTGGCCAGGGCGTTGATGTCGTTACCGGCCTTCAGCGTGAGGTTGCCCTCGGCACTGACGCTGGAGCCCAGCTGGGTCATGTGCTCTTCGCGGCGTATGCCGCGCCCCAACGCTTCGACGCTGAGGGTGCGGTCTTCGACGGCAAGCAGGTTGATGTCGTTGCCAGCGCTCAGGGTGGCGTCACCGCCACTGCTGATCCGCCCTGCGTTCACCAGATCCTGCGCTGCGTTCAGGGTCAGTTGCGAGCCGGCGCTGATCAGGCTGCCAGCGTCCACATGGGTCACGCTGCCGGCACCGACCGTCAGGGCGGTGGCTGTGCGATCGTTGACGATATGGCCGCTCAGGCTGGTGAGGTCGACCTTATCGGCACGAATCTCCCCGGCCAGGGCATTGCGGATGCTGCCCTGCGCCAGCAGGCTCAAGCGGTCGTTGGCGTGGACCAGCCCTCCCTGAAGGACGCTGCCACCGCTGATCAAGGTGAGGTCTTTGCTGGCGCGCAAGGTCCCCACGTTCTTCAGGTCAGCCCCGCTGATCAGGTTGACGTCACGCCCTTGAATCAGGCTGGCGCCGCGCAGGTTTCGAGAATCGACCTTGGCCAAGTACAGCACCGGGGCGAGTACCGATTCGCCGTCGACCAGCCGCTCTTCCATCCAGACGATGTCATGGGTCAGGGCCGCCACCTGCTCAGCCGTCAGGCCCACGCCGACACTCAAGCCCAGGGCGCTCTTGCTGCCGATGGCGTTATCCATCAGGTACTGGAACTGCTCGTAGTCGCTGCTCAGGCCATTGGCAAGGAAGCGCTGGCCGGTCTGGGCCCGCACGGCATCGGCGATCAGGCGGGTTTCATATTGCCCATCGCCCAGGCGCCGAGACGCTTCGCGAAAATCGTAATTGAGTTGGCCCAGCAGGTAGTCCGAACTCATGAACCGCTTGAGGTCGGTCAGTGCCGGATTGGTTTCGATCAGGTACTGACTCGCCGGGTTGCGGCTCTGGGTGAACAGGCCATATTCACCCTGGGGCAAACGGAAGGTCGGCAGCGAAGTCGGGTCGACGCTGACGAACGGCGCGTCGCTGAAGTCCTGTGGCACGAAGCTGACGTGGACGCTGCCATCGGCATTGACGACTTCAACCCGCTTCACGTCTTTCAACGGCCCCGGCGCGCCGGCCTGGGTGCCGAGAATCACCTCCTGGCCACCAGCGCCATAGGCCTGGCTGTCCAGGGTGGTTCCACGGAGTTGAGCGTCGCCCTGGGGGCTGAGGGTTCCGTTGACCAGTTCACCGCTGATGTTCAGGCTCAGGGTCGCGCCGGCTTGTACGGTGCCACTTTCAAGGGTGTTGGTGCCGGGGGTGAGGGTGCTGTTGCTGCTGTGAACCCCATATTGGGTGATCGAGACAGGGATCGGCGCCTGGTCTTCCGGAGCCAGACCGGCGTTCCAGGCGTTCCAGGCATTGGTCGCCGCTTCGGTCACGCGGTAGGCGCTTTGGCTCACGTCGCTGAGGAAGTAATTGACAGTCTCGACGCGGTTGTCGAGGGTCAGCCCCCGGTTGTAGAAGTTGGCCGCCGTGACGCTGAGGTTACGGTTGGCCGCCAGCAGGCTCTGGCCATTGGTGACGGTGACGGCCTCCAGCAACAGGTCGCGATTGGCCAGCAGGCGCGCCGCCGGCGAGTCCTTGAGAACGGAGCCCTCGTAGGTGGTGCGCACGATGTAGTAGCCAGAGTGGCGATCGCCCCGGCAGTCGATGCAGTTGATCAGAATGTTGCGGTTGGCCACGCTTTCGCCGGCTTCGAAGTCGGCCTTGGCGTTCTCCAGTTCACCGACCTTGAGTTGCAGGTCGCCTTCGCTTTCGATGCTGCCGGACAGGTTGCGCATTTCACGGGCACGGCCGCCGTCGACCGCAGCGAAGCTCAGGTTGCCTTTGCTGTAGAGATCGGCGTAGCGATTGAGCAGGCTGTCGGCGCGCAATTGCATATCGGCGCCGCTGAAGATCAAGCCGCCGGACTGGTTGCTGATGCCCTGGATGGCGGTAAGGCCAAGGAACTGTTGCGCGCCCAAGGTGCCGCGGTTGTCGATGCCATGGGCGCGCACATTGAGTTGAGTGCCAGCGGTCAGGCGCCCCAGGTTGTCGAGCAGCCCGGTCAGGTTGACTTCGGCCTCGGCGGCACTGGCGATGCGCCCGCCCTCCTGGGTCAGGTTGGCGGCGTCGATACGCAACGCTTTCTGGGTCGAGATCAAGCCCTGGTTGTTAAGGTCACCGGACAACGTCAGGACCAGGTCGCCATCGCTCAGCAGCTGGCCGGCGTTGTTCAGGCTGACGGCTGCCAGGCTGAGGTTGCCGGCACTGGCGATACGGTCGCCGGCCATCAGGGAGATGCTGTTCAGGCCACTGACATCCAGTGCGCCGTTGAGGTGCCAGACACCGGCGCCATCGACCTGGGCGATATTCCAGGCGCCACTGCCCTGGCCGATCACCCGGCCCTGGGCACCGAACAGGCTGGCCGAACGCAGGCCGAACGAGCCGCTGCCCGCGTGTTCGATCTGCCCGCCAACGTTGTGCAGGGTCCCGGCTTGCAGGCCAAAGTCGCGGCTGCCAATAGCGATGCGTCCGCTGCGGTTGTCCAGTTCGCCGCCGAGCTGGATACGACTCAGCTCACCCAGGTAGGCAATCAGCCGGCCGCCGGCACTGTTGTCCAGACGCTGCCCCTCGATCAGCAGGTGCTGGCTGGCCTCGATCAATCCGCCCTGGTTGTTCAGTCGCGCCACGCTCAGTTGCAAATGGCCGTCCAGGCTGGCGAGGTGGCCTGCGCGATTGTCGGCTTCGTCGGCGGTCAGGCTCAGGCTGCTGGCGCTGATACTGCCCTGCCGATTGTCCAGGTGCTCCAGCTCGAGCTGCGCATGACTGCCCCCGGCAATGACCTGGCCCTGCTGGTTGTGCAAGTACGCACTGCCCAGTTTCAAGCCGTTGCTGCCCGCCAGCAGTTGGCCGCCGTCGCGGTTATCAATCGCGGTCTTGGCCTGGACCTGCAGGCCGCTGCCGAGCACTTGGCCGCCCTGGTTGTCCAGGCCTCCCTGGGTGGCGGTGACCTGGACGTGCTCGCCAACCATCACGCCACCACGGTTGTCGAGGCTGGCCGCCGAGAGCTCCATGTCCCCGGCCGAGGCTTGCAGGCGCCCCTGTTGATTGTCGAGCGCCTGCTCCACCGTCGCACTCAGGCGACCGGCCTCGGCCACGATGTGGCCCTGCTCACTGTTGTCCAGACTCTTGGCGTCCAGGGTGACCTGCTTGCCGAGCATCACGCCGTTGCGGTTGAGCATGGCCCCACCGTCCAGGCGCAGCTTGCTTTCGGCTTGCAGCGTGCCGCCACGGTTGTCCAGTTGCTCGCGGGCGCTCACCTTGGTCTCGCCGGTACTGGCGCCGATCAGGCCATTGCGGTTGTCGAGGTGGGTGGCACTGAGCTGGACCTGGGCACCGATCAGCTTGCCGTCGCGGTTGTCCAGTGTCTGCTCGGTGCCGATATCGAGCTGGCGCGTGGCGATGACCTGCCCGGCGTTGCGCAGGTGCTGCGCGGTGATCTGCACATCGCCGCGCGAATTGCGGCTGTTGTCGGGATTGACCCCGGCCTCGATGGCGCCGAGGTTGGTCAGTTGCCCGTTACTGGCCAGCATTACCTTGCCGCCAGCGGCCATGCTCTTGTGGCTGAACAGTTCATCGCGGGTGTTGATGTCCAGGTCGCCGCCGGCATACAACGCCTCCTCGGCCCGCAGGGTCTGGGCCTTGACGCTCAGCGCCGCCGTGGCGGCGGTGGTGGCCATGGTCAGGTTACCGTCAACATCGATGTGGATATCGCCGGCGCTGGCGGCCATTTCTCCCGAGAGTTTGACGCCTACTCCTTGCTCGGTGCCCACCAGCTTGATCGCCCCGGCGTACATGCCGCCCAAGGCACTGCTGTCGATGGCCAACTGCGGCGCCGGGGAGCCGCCTGGCGCCAGGGCCGTGACGGCCAGGCTGCTGGCGTCCACCTCGTTGCGCCCGGCGATGACGTTGAGTTTTTTTGCATGGAGCTTGGCGTTGATCTTGGCCGAACGCGTGATCAGGTCGAACTGGTTGAGGTTGCTGGCATTGGCGCCGGCACCCTCGATGGCGATATCCCCGCCATCGACCGTGAAACGGTCCAGGCGGCCCTGGTCGACGACCGGCTTGCCCGTGGTCAGTGTGGCCTGGGGGGTGTTGATGAAGCCGCAACCGTCGCACGTAATGCCGTAAGGGTTGGCGATGATCACCCGTGCGGCCTGCCCGGCCACTTCGGTGTAGCCCTTGAGCTGCGTGCGGTTGTTGCTGGTGACCTCGTTGAGGATGGTGGTCGCGGATTGACCTTGAAGGTGGCTGTTGCCGAGGATGATTCCGCCCAACTGGGTGCTCTGGGTCCGGTCGATCGCGTTGTTGAGGATCAGGCCCTGGCTACCGACGTTGTAGTGCTCGAACGTGTTATGCGACAGGCCATTGCTGTTGGGCTGGGCAATGTTGATGACCGGGACGCCGTTGGCCGCCGCACCGAGGCTGCCACCGCCGCCATTGATGGCAATGCCCTCGGCCTGGACCAGCAAGGGTTGCCAGACCATCGCGTTGGCCAGAATCAGTGCCAGGCCGCGCCTGGCCAAGCCTCGAAAACCCTCGAGAGTGTGCAGTCGGGTCGCAGGTCTGCAGGTCGCGGTGGCCTGTTGCGTAACGTCCATATCACGTAATCCTTGGCACATCATTCAAAGAAAAAATTCAAGGCGAAAGTAGATCGGCGCCTCGCTTTCGCTGAGCGCCGTGGGGCGCTTGAGCGAGTGGGCAAACGTCAGGCTGGCGCCCATGTGCTGACCCCGGCCAAAGAGCTCCAGGGCATTGCTCGACACCTGGCCGTTTTGCCCGGCACTGTGGGCGTCGTGGCGAACAACGCCCTGGTCGTAGGCCACACCGAGCCCGTATTGCTGAACCCACGGTCGCAGCCAGGTGCTATCGACCTGGCGGGTCCAGCGCAGGTCGTTGCGCCAGTAGCCACCACTGTCGCCCGAGAGAAATTGCTCTTTGTAGCCACGCACCGCCGACTGCCCGGTGAGGCTGATGCGCTGGCTGTTGTAGAGCAGGTCTTCACTGCGCTGACCGGTGGCCAGGCTGCTGAACGCCCAGTCCTCACCCCACAACTTGAACGGCTGCAGGTAACTCAAGGTCGCCGTGTATTTGCGGTAGCGGGCGGTTGGCGTGGTGCTTGCGGCGTGCTTGTCGGAGATCGCATCCAGGGCGCCGAGGCCTTGCTGCATGCCCAATTCCAGGTTGCCGAAGGCGCTGCCCAACACCCGACCATGGCTAAAGCCGAACTGGGCTTCGGTGATGCGCTGGGTGCCGTTGCGCAGCGGGCTGTCTTCGATATAGCTGACCGTTCGCAGATGACTGAGGCCGGCGCTCAAAGCCGTCTTGCCTTGGGCGTCACGGTGAATCACGCGCTCGACGAGTCCTTGGTGGGTCTGGCTTTCACCGCTGTACTTGAAATCGAAACCGGCACCTTGGCCACGGGTACGGTATTCACTGTCGCTGTAGCTGTAGCTGAAGTTCCACCAGCCCCAGGGCAGGTTGTAATTGAGAGAGTTGCTGGCGGAACGGCGCTGGTGATCGCTGACAGCATCCTCGCTGCGCCGCAGGTTCAACTGGTCCGCGAGCCCGAGCGGGCTGTCCCAGCCCAACCCAAGGTTCCACTGTTGTTCACCGGTGCTTTTCTGGCCGTTGTTATGCCGGGCCAACGCGGCACGCCAAGGCTGTTGCGGCTGGTTGCTCAGCAGCACCTGGCTGCCACCCACCGCCTCGCCAGGCATCAGCTCCATGGTGGCGCGGTTGGAAGGCAGCCGGTTGAGTTGGTCGAGCAATTGTTCGACCTGCCGCAGATTCAGGAGCTGGCCTTCGTGCCCGGGAAAGGCCATGGCTATTTCCCGTTGGGACAGCTGGCTGCCCGGGGCCAGGTTCACCTGTTCCAGGCGGCCTTCCACCACCTGCACCCGCAAAATGCCGCTGCCCAGATGCTGCGGCGGCAGATAGGCACGACTGGTCACAAAGCCCTGTTGGAGGTAGTGATCGGTGATGACCTGAAGCAACTGGTTGAGCTGCGCCATGCCCAGGCACTGGCCGTTATAGGGCGCCAGCAAGCGCGCCTGCTGGGCGGCGGACAACTGCTCGGCGCCCTGCAAATCGACCTGGCGTATGGCAAAACAACGAGGGTCGCCAGCGACCTCGGGCGCATCGGGCGTTGGCGTTTTACCCGGCAGCTCCCTGAGTTCTTCAAGGCGCCGTTGCTGCTCTTCCAGCAAGCGGTTCTGGCGGTCGCGGATCAGCTCCTGATCGCCCGGATTGGTCGCGGCCAAGGCCGCATCCGGTACAGCAGAAAACCAGAGCAGGCACACAAACGCGACGCGCAAGCGGTTCGCGAGGGAGGGTCCGTACATGTTCAATCCTTTGATAAGGCACTGCAGTCCATGCAGAAAGCACGGTGATGCTAAATGGCCATCATTCTGGCGTCAATTAACCGTTGCATGGCTCCCGACCGGCGGCGCATGCACGCGTTCTTTGAGGCGTGAGGATGCTAGGCCCATGCTCCGCACGTGCACATAAGACCATTCTTAATTTATTGCAGACTTCTGAAAGCCTGCTTAGGGAACGCAAAAGCCCACCGCTCCACCCCCTATTGCGTGCTCTGTCGAGCCCCTGAAGGGCTCGCAGACAACAAACAGGGAGCGGGGCGGTGGGCTTTTAACCTCAGCGTGCGCCTAAGCTGATCGACTCAAACCGCAGGCTGCGCCGCCTGCCAATGCTGCAGCTCTTGCTCGATAAAATGTGTGACCAGGTCGCTGTACATTTTCTCGATGGCGTCCGGGCTCAGGCCCTCGGCCTGGGCCCATTCGCGGCGGGTGGCAAGCATCGCCTTGAAGCGTTCCGGAGCGCGCACCGAGGTGGCCGAAGTCTTGAACTTCGAGGCCGCCAGGACGTACTGAAAGCGCTGGCCCAGTAGCTGGATGACGCTCTGATCCAGGCGGTCGATTTCCCGGCGGATATCGTCCATGCCCTGGCATTCCTGGGGTTGCAGAGTGTTTGTCGCGTCCATGTGTGCAGTCCTTTGGTGAGTGATTATTTCGACGTTTCGCCGGCCTTGGCCAAGGCTTGCCGGTACTCGTCTTCGCTGGTTTCAGTCAGGCCCAGGTCGCGCTCGTAGCGATAGAACGTTCGTTTGTCCCGGGCAAATTTGCCGTCGAGAAACTCCAGGGTCGGCAGGTCGATACGCTTGGCGCTCTGCGGGCGGCGGCCGCAGAACAGTTTGCGGGTCCCCAGTTGCAGAAACTCCGGGTGCGGCACCGACACTTCGTCCATGGTGAATTCCACATCCAGCGGTTTGCCGGCCCACGACATCAGGTCGGGGCTGAAGGCATAGCTGCCCAAAAAGCGCGTAGTCGCCGGGTTGAGGTGCTTTTTTATTTCGCCGTAGCAGTACACCGCCGACGCGTCCCTGGCCCAGCCGTGGCTGAAGGTTTCGAAGGTGGCGAGATCGGCTTTGCGCAGCAGTTCCGGCAGGTGGTAGTGATTCCAGTACTTGAACACAGCCTTGCCATCGGTGATGTACGCCTCATCCAGGAACCGGAAACACTCTACAGGCTGGGCCGAAAAACGCTCGGCGGTCATGTTGGCCTTCGAATAGAAGTCAACGCGGTACAGGCCATTGACATCGCCGCACAGGATTTCGTTGAACAATCTGAAGCTGGCCGCGTCCAGGCCTTCGATCTTATTCCCCTGGAAGTAGACACTGCGCCCCAGGCTGAAGCCCTGGCCGATATCCCGCAGGTTGGCCGGGTCCTCCTCTGCTTCAGGCTGTTCACGTTGCGCCTGCATGCGGTGCCACCAGTAATCCTGTCGCTCGGGGTGCGCGGTAAAGTACGGCGCCCACTGTTCGAACATCGCGTTATTAAGCACTCCGCCAGAGTTCAGCGGGCCATGCCGGTCGCCCACCAGCACCGGTGCGTATTCGTCCTCGCCGCGGTACAGCTTGGCCACCACCAGGCTATCCACCTCCAGCTCCAGCGGCTGCTTGCCCAGATAGGCCCGCTGCTGATCGCAGTAATGGTTGAAGCCCAGGGAGCGAAAACTCGGGCCGTGAGCGCCGCGCAATCGGGTGCCGGCAGCGTAGACATGTTGCTCGTCCACGGCAAAATAGCGGTCGTCGCTTTCCGTGCTCGCCACCAGTCGCCCGCTGGCGTCGAACTGCGGGTACTGCTCCTTCACCAGGCGGAACTCGCCGACGTTGCGGATGGTTCTGCCGGTGATGTAATAGGCGCGCCGGGCGTCCTTGGCGTAGCGCTCGTTGAGCACGGTGAAGCTTTCGAGGTCGACGTCATCGATGCTGTAGAAGTATTCGTAGCTCGCACTCGACCCTTGCTGCGCCTGGACGATGATCGACTGGCCATCGCTGAACCAGCGGCCATTGACCCGATGGAAACCCTCCGGATTGGCAATCGGCAACAGGCTGCCGTCCTTCTGGTGCAAGGGCTTGAAACCACAGCAGACCTGGCCATTGACCAACCGATAGCCCGCGCTGTTGGTCGCTCGTACCTGATCGCCAGCACTGGCTACACGACTGCCACTGAGGAAGAGGTTGACCCCATCGCTGTACAGCGGCGACGCCACGGCGCCTTCAGGCAGGTCCTGCTCCAGCAGGGCAAACTCGGCATGCCGCACGCCCTGCACCGCATGCACGGTGTAGTCGTGAAAGTAGTAGAGGGTCAGACGGTCGCGCCAATAGCGATTACCCAGGCTGTGCAGCGGCTCGCGGAACTGGAACGGCAAGGCCTGCAACACCTGAAAGCCGCGGCGTCCGTCGTATGCCGGCAACCGGTAGAAAACCCAGCGGGCATCGGCCAGCAGATGGGGCTGGCGGCGATGGCGCCAAACCGGCTGCCCGGGGATCAGCGGCGTCGGCCAACACTGTTGGGCGATGGCTTCTTCGACCACCGTTTTGGGCGCCTTGCCCTGGGGGCTGATCAGGGTGTAGGTGTCACGAACCTGGGCATCACCCAGCAGCTCCCCCTCCAGAAATGCAAAGCCCTGATGCCACTCAAGCTCCAGTGGTTCCCAATCGGCAAGATCCCTTTCCAGCAATTCCATGTGCGGCGTTCCGAGGTGATAGAGGCGCCGATTATCGTGATCGACCGGGGGCGAGTAAAGTTGCCCGAGGCAGGGCGGCCCGGTTATTAATGGGCGCACTAAAAAGAGCCGAACGCTGCCACTCGCCCCTTCGACGGCCCGCAGCGGACCCAGCCCCAACCAGGAACACCTGCCATGACCGTGCAGTCCCCCTTGCCCGAGCCCATCGCCCGGCAGACCGCCAGCCCCGGTGGCGAAGCCTTCCATGAACGGGCCGCAGACGGCGTGCGCCTCGGTGGCTTTACCTGGCGTCATGCGCGCCACGAGCCGCAGCGCCCGGTGGTGATCATCAACGCCGCGACCTCGGTGCGTTGTCGACATTACTTTCGCTTCGCCGATTACCTGTTCGCCCACGGCCTGGATGTGATCGTCTATGACTACCGGGGCATCGGCGAGTCGCGCCCGGCCTCGTTGCGCGGGTTCAAGGCGTCGTGGTCGGATTGGGGCGCGCTGGATTTCGAGGCCATGCTGCAACGTGCACAGCGCGAGTTCCCCGGGCAGCCGATCGATGTGGTCGGCCACAGCTTCGGCGGCTGCGCGGTGGGGCTGGCGGCGTCGAGCGCGCTGATCCGGCGCGTGGTGACGGTTGGCGCGCAGTTCGCCTACTGGCGCGACTACGCCGCCGCAACCCGCTGGCGCATGCTGCTCAAATGGCACCTGGCGATGCCGCTGCTCACCGCCGTCTGCGGTTACTTCCCCGGCAAGCGCCTGGGTTGGCTGGAAGACACCCCCTCCGGCGTGGTGCGCGACTGGGCCACCCCCAGCGCTCGCTACCAGGGTCGGCCCAGCGGGCGGGCGCTGCTGGAGACGACGGGAGGGCTGCCCTTTGCGCGGGTCACGGCGCAGATCCTGGCCATCAGCATCAGCGATGACCCCTACGGCACGGTGCCGGCCATCGAGCGCCTGCTAGCGTATTTCGAGGCCGGCGATTGTCACCATCGGCGTCTCACACCCGAAGACATCGGCGAACAGCAGGTCGGGCATTTCGCGTTTTTTCGCAGCCACTACCAGGCCCGGTTGTGGCCGCTGGCCCTGGCCTGGTTGCAGCACGCCGAGCTGCCGGCCGACGCGCCGGGACGCTGGCTCGATTGACCCGGGCCCGGGGACAAGGGTGCCGGCCCGCTCATTTACTGGCATCCTGTGTCGCCTGATTGTCGGCTCCAACCGCCGCTCCCCCCTTTTGTCACCAGGTAAGAAGCCCATGGCATCTGCAAACAAACAACACAAACGTGCCACCCGGGCCAAAGCCAAGGCCAAGCAGAACCGCAGCCAGCGCGCCGGCGCCAGCAGCGCGGTGGAACTGGACCCCAACGATGACCGCCTGGACTTCGAGTCGGTGGACCTGACCGAACTGTTCAAGAAAATGCGCGACGCCGAGCAGACCAGCCAACTGGCCCTGTGCAGCGCCTTTTTGCAGGACCCGCTGCTGGAACTGGTGTTCGAGCAGGAAGGCGAAGACGGCGCCACCGATTTCATCCTCGCGGCGCTGATCGAGTACCGCCAGTGGTCCACTGAAGCCGATGAGGCCGCCGCCCTGGCCTGGATCGAGTCACCGGCCTTCCAGGCCGACTACGTAGCCGCCTCCCAGGCCCTGCTGGACGCCGCCCAGTAGCCTGTCTGAGGCCTAAAAAAAACGGGCGCTTCCATGACTGGAGGCGCCCGTTTTTTTGGTCTGGCTAAAAGCCCGTGGCTTATGCCGCTTCCAGCTTCGGGATTTCCATACCGATGTTGGCGCTGGCGTAGCTCAGGTCGCCGCTGGCGATGGACTGGGCCTTGAAGCCGGAGCCGATCAGGTCTTTGAGGTACAGCTTGTTGTAGATGAACATGAACACCAGGTTGCTCAGGCCGAACGTGAACATGGCCAGCAGGAACATGATGGCTGCCCATTTCCAGTCGGCGCGGAACAGTGCCGGGATGAAGCCGAAGAAGAACACGGTCCAGGAGAAACCAACTGGCGCTTCCTTGATGGCTCCGGTGTTCGGGTTTTTGAAAATGATTTTAGTGAACGCCATGCGCGTCTCCTTGCCGCCCTTTTTTAGGGGACCAATGGCCGGGCGATCACCATTGAACCCTGAATGCTCATTCTTCGAGCCGGGACTGCCGGGCATGCCGAAGGCAGGCGCTGACACTCAGGAGCCATGGCAAGTACGCAGGGATCAAGGGAGAGAGGCAGAAGACGGATTCATGTCCCCGACAAGCATTCAATCCCTTGCAATACAGCGCTATTCCATAGTTCCTCTCACGCTGGCACGCAAGAGCTCTTATCGAAGAGCGCGCAGGCTACTATTTCGCCAGCGGGCTGTCCATGAAACACCATGCAACAAGTCACCTATCCGATAAAAAAGGCCACCATCAATGCTGACAGCAGCCCTTTTGCCGCTCAAACAGCCAGATTTTCAGCGTCCCCGGCCGAGGCCTTCATCGTTGCGTGGCGATACTGCTCGGCACTGATCTCACTGAGCGTCGCGTAGCCGTCGTACTCGTAAAAACGCTGCTTGTCCCGGGCATAGCGGTCCGCGAGAAACTCCAGACTGGCCAGGTCGATGCGTTTGGCACTCACCGGGCGCCGGCCACAAAACAGCTTGCGCGTGCCCAACTGCAAGAAATCCGGATGGGGAACCTTCACTTCTTCCGGGCTGAATTCCACCTCCAGCGCCTTGCCTGCGGAAAACATCTGCGTCGCGGTGAAGGCGTAACTGCCCATGAAGCGCGTGTGGGCCGGGTCGAGGTTCCTTTTTCTTTCGCTGTAGTAGTACACCGCGCCCTTATCCCTGGCCCAGCCATGCCCGCAGGACTCGAAGCTGGCCTGATCCGCTTTAGCCAGCGGCTCAGGCACCTGATAAAAGATCCGGTGGCAAAAAACCCTCTGCCCATCTGTCAGATAGGGCCCACCCAGGTCACGGTAATGATCGGCGGAGGCTGAAGAAAATCGCTCCGGCACCTTGGTTTCGGCACGATGAAAGGGGATCAGGTACAAGCCGTTGGCGTCACCGCACAGGTGTGTGCCCAGCAATTTGAAACTGGCGGCATCCAGACCATTGATGGCGCGACCCTGAAAGTGCACCTGGTGCCCCAGCTCAAACCCCAAGCCGATGGAACGCAGGGCTTGGGTGGTTGACGCGGATGGCGCCTGCAGGCGGTGCCACCAGTAGCCCTGCAACTGCGGATGAGCCTCGAAGAACGCGGACCACGCTTGCAGCATGGCGTCATCGATCAGCCCATCCGAACCGAGCGGGCCGTGCTTGTCCCCCACCAGCACGGGCGAATAGTTGCATTCGCCGCGATCCGGCTGGGTCACCACAAAGCTATCTACATCCACATCCAGCGGTTTGCTGCGCCTGTAGGCACGATGCCGGTCAGCGTAGTAGTCGAATCCCAGGTGGCGAAAGCTCGGACCATCGGCACCCCGCAGACGGGTGCCATTGCAGTAGACGAACTGGTCATCCACGGCGATGTACGGGTCCGCCTTTTCACTCTGGCTCAAGACTCGACCACCGGCATCGAACACCGACTCAACGCGGTTCAGCAGGCGAAAGTCGCCGACATAACGCAGGGTTTTTCCGGTCAGGTAGTAGGCCCGCCGTGCGTCCTTGGCATAGCGCTCGTTGAGCACACTGAACGTCGCCAGGTCGACATTATCGATGCGGTAGAAATACTCGTAGGCAACGCTAGAGCCCTGCTGCGCCTGGACGATCACCGAGTGCCCGTCCGTGCCCCAGCGCCAGGCCAGCATCTGAAAGCCGTGCGGATTGGCAATCGGCAACGGCGAACCGTCCTTCTGGTGCAGCACGGCGCCGCCCCGGCAGACCTGGCCGCCGATCACTTGATAAGCCGGATGGTTGGTGCCGCGGACCTGCTGCTCAGCGCTGGCGATCGCCCGGGCGCCGAGGAAGACCTTGAGCCCGTCACTGAACAGCACCGCGCCCGAAGGCCAGTTCTCTGGCACCGGGTGCAGAAGCGCCAGGCGCTCATGCTGCGCGCCTTCGATCACCGCGAGCCCGTAGTCGTGACAGAAGTAGGCGCGGTCGTGATCGCGCCAATGGTCATGGCCCAGGCTCTGCAAGCCACGGCCCACCCGCACCGGCAAGACTTGCAAAGGGTGATAGCCGTAACGCTCGACGTAGCGGGGCAAGGCATAGTAGTCCGCCCGGGCATCACGTAGCAGATGCCGGTGGATACGGTGCCGCCAGAGGGGTTCACCCGCCACCAGGGGTGAAACCGGGAATTGCTCGGCCGCCGCCTGACGCGCCTGCTCAGCCGCTGTCTGCCCCTCATGGAGCATGAGGTAGACATCCCGGGCCCTCTCCTCCACCAGCAGCGCCCCCTCCACGAAGGCAAACCCTTGATGCCATTCAAGGTCGAGCATTTCCCATTCGGCAGAATCCATATCCAGTTGCTTCATCGCCCTATCCCAAGCTGACCGAGCGAGGGATTATCAACAGGCCTCCTGCGTGGGTAAAGCGACTGTCTGCCAAACCACCGGCAAGAACGCGCAACGCTGCGCTCGGAGATGAAAAAGGCCGCGGTCATTTCTGAGCGCGGCCTTTTCAGCGGGTAGTGGGCTCAGCCGTCAGCTCAGCACCGGCGGACCAGCGCGCTCGATCCGACGGCGCCGCGCTACCAGCAGGCCCGCGGCAATCACCAGCAGGCTCAGCAGGCCGGTGGCGAGGATCTCCACGCGGTGCTCTTCCTGGAACAGCATGATCGCCAGGACGCCGATGATGAACACGATCACCGCGTAGGTCAGGCCCGGGAACAGCCACATGCGGAAGGCGATTTTCTCACCCGCAGCCATGCGTTTCTGGCGCATGCGCAGTTGCGACACAGCAATCACCAGGTACACCAGCAGGGCGATGGCGCCGGAGCTGGCCAGCAGGAAATCGAACACCGCCGCCGGCGCCACGTAGTTGGCAAATACCGCGAGGAACGCTGCTGCCGTCGACAGCAATACGGCCCAGTACGGGGTGCCGCTTTTATTGGTGCGCTTGGCCACGGTCGGTGCATCGCCACGCTTGCCCAGGGAGAAGAGCATGCGCGAGGCGGTGTAGAGCGCCGAGTTCAAGCAGCTGGTCACGGCGACCAGGACCACCAGGTCGACGATCAGCTTGGCGTTGGGGATGCCCATGCGGTCGAGCACGGTCTGGTAGGAACCCACCTTGGCCAGGGCCGGATCGTTCCACGGCACCAGGGCCACGACGATAAAGATCGACACCAGGTAGAACAGACCGATCCGCCAGATCACCGAGTTGGTGGCCTTGGAGATCTGCTGCCCCGGGTTCTTCGACTCGGCGGCCGCGATGGTGACGATCTCGGTGCCCATGAAGGAGAACATGGTGGTCAGCATCGCCGCCAATACCGCGCCCATGCCGTTGGGCAGGAAGCCCTGAGTGTCAAACAGGTGGGACACGCCACTGACTTGGCTGCCCGGCAACCAGCCGAAGATCGCCAGCAGGCCCAGGATCACGAAGCCGATGATGGCCACGACCTTGATCAGGGCGAACCAGAACTCGAACTCGCCGTAGTTCTTCACGCTGAACAGGTTGGTCGCGGTCAGCAACAGGGTGATGACCAGGGTAAAGACCCAGATCGCGATGCCGGGGAACCAGGCATGGAGGATGGTCGCGGCGGCGTTGGCTTCCAGCGGAATCACCAACACCCAGAACCACCAGTACAACCAGCCGATGGTGAAACCGGCCCAGTGCCCGATGGCGCGGTCGGCGTAGGTCGAAAAGGAACCGGTATCCGGTGAGGCCACGGCCATCTCGGCCAGCATGCGCATGACCAGCACCACCAGGGTACCGGCGGCGGCATAGGCCAGGAGCACGGCGGGGCCGGCTTCGGCGATGGCATGGCCGGAGCCGACAAACAGCCCGGCGCCGATGACGCCGGCAATCGACAGCATGGTGACATGCCGCGGTTTGAGCCCCTGTTCGAGGTCATTGGAGAGTTGCGTACCGCTCATTTAAAGCACCTTTGCAACGAAAATAGATTCACTGCGCCCGGTCTGCATTCCTTCTCGTAAAAAGAATCCAACAGGGCGTTGTTTATTTCTTACGCAAGAATTGCGCCAAAATGTTACAGGATCCCCAACGGCGCGGGCTGCAAGCCCGACCGGCGGGTCATCGCAAGTCATTGAGTTTGATAGCAATTAGCCACAGCGTTACCGAGAGACCCACTTTGTAGGACGAAACGGCGCACCAGAAACACACCCCAAAACGGCGTTGCGCCCAATTAAGGTGCGGATCCATGACCTTTGGCCCCTTGACGCTTCCAACACCCGGCCAAAGCTGGCACCATCGCGCCTTTTTTTACGCGACGCCCACCACGAACCGGGTTCAAACAGGCGTTCGGTTGTTGATGGCGCGACAGTCTGCTGTGCTGATGCGACAACCTGCCGCACACCTTCTGTTTACCCCCCGTGGCGCTGTTGGCTGTGATTGAAACCCTATGCTAGCTTGGCGCCTCGCCAGGAAGGCGGCCAACAGCAGGAGCGCAATGAACCCAATGAGGACCGCACATGGCTGAGGCCACGCCCGCGCTTGAAATCCGCAACTTGCATAAACGCTACGGCTCGCTGGAGGTGCTCAAGGGCGTCTCGCTGACCGCACGCGACGGCGACGTGATCTCGATCCTGGGCTCCTCCGGTTCTGGCAAGTCCACCTTCCTGCGCTGCATCAACCTGCTGGAAAACCCGCACCAGGGCCAGATCCTGGTCGCCGGTGAAGAACTCAAGCTCAAGCCCGCCAAAAATGGCGAACTGGTTGCCGCCGACGGCAAGCAGATCAACCGCCTGCGCAGCGAAATCGGTTTCGTGTTCCAGAACTTCAACCTCTGGCCGCACATGAGCGTGCTCGACAACATTATCGAGGCTCCGCGCCGGGTCCTCGGCCAGAGCAAGGCCGAAGCCATCGAAGTGGCCGAGGCGCTGCTGGCCAAGGTCGGCATCGGCGACAAGCGCCACGCCTACCCGTCCCAGCTCTCCGGTGGCCAGCAGCAACGCGCGGCCATTGCCCGCACCCTGGCTATGGCGCCCAAGGTCATTCTGTTTGATGAACCGACCTCGGCCCTGGACCCGGAAATGGTCCAGGAAGTGCTGGCCGTGATCCGCGCCCTGGCCGAAGAAGGCCGTACCATGCTGCTGGTGACCCATGAGATGGGCTTTGCCCGCCAGGTTTCCAGTGAAGTGGTATTCCTGCACCAGGGTCTGGTAGAAGAGCAAGGATCGCCACAGCAGGTCTTCGATAACCCGCTTTCGGCGCGCTGCAAACAATTCATGTCCAGCAACCGCTAACGGAGCTACACGCATGCAGAGCTATAAAAAAATCCTCCTGGCCGCTGCCGTCACCCTGGCCTTCAGCGCCACGGCTGCCGCCGAGACCCTGAAAATGGGGATCGAAGCCGCCTACCCGCCGTTCAACAATAAAGATGCGAGCGGCCAGGTCGTCGGCTTCGACAAAGACATCGGCGATGCCCTGTGCGCCAAGATGAAAGTCGAATGCACCGTGGTCACCTCCGACTGGGACGGCATCATTCCGGCCCTCAACGCCAAGAAGTTCGACTTCCTGATCTCCTCGCTGTCGATCACCGACGAGCGCAAGCAGGCGGTGGATTTCACCGACCCGTACTACTCGAACAAACTGCAGTTCATTGCCCCTAAAGCCAAAACCGAGTTCAAGACCGACAAGGCCTCGCTCAAGGGCAAGATCATCGGCGCACAACGGGCGACCCTGGCCGGCACCTGGCTGGAAGACAACCTGGGCGACGACATCACCATCAAGCTCTATGACACCCAGGAAAACGCCTACCTGGACCTGACCTCCGGCCGCCTGGACGCGATCCTGGCCGACAAGTACGTCAACTACGAGTGGCTCAAGAGCGATGCCGGCAAGCCTTACGAGTTCAAGGGCGACCCGGTTGAAGAAAGCGACAAGATCGGGATTGCCGTGCGCAAGAAAGATCCACTGCGCGAGAAGCTGAACGCCGCCCTGAAGGAAATCGTGGCCGACGGCACGTACAAGAAGATCAACGACAAGTACTTCCCGTTCAGCATCTATTGATACTGACTTGCCTGACCGGCGCTCGCCCCCTGGGCGCCGGTCCTTAGCAAAGCCATCCAGAACCCATGAATATCGATCTCTACGGATTCGGCCCGGCGCTCGCCGCCGGCGCGCTGATGACCGTCAAGCTGGCCCTCTCGGCGTTGTGCCTGGGGCTGGTACTCGGTCTGCTCGGCGCCTTGGCCAAGACTTCCCCGTACAAGCCGCTGCGCTGGCTTGGCGAAACCTATTCGACCATCGTGCGCGGCGTCCCGGAACTGCTGTGGGTGCTGCTGATGTACTACGGCACGGTGAATATGATGAGCGCGCTGGGTGAGTATTTCGGCAACCCCGATCTGGCCCTCAGCCCGTTTCTCGCCGGGGTCATCGCCCTCGGTCTGTGCTTTGGTGCCTATGCCACGGAAGTGTTCCGCGGCGCGATCCTGGCCATCCCCAAGGGTCACCGCGAGGCGGGCACCGCCCTGGGCCTTTCAAAGTTTCGGATTTTCACCCGGCTGATCCTGCCGCAGATGTGGCGCATCGCCCTGCCGGGCCTGGGCAACCTGTTCATGATCCTGATGAAGGACACCGCGCTGGTGTCGGTGATCGGCCTTGAAGAAATCATGCGCCACGCGCAGAACGCCGTGACCTTCGCCAAGCACCCGTTCACCTTCTTCATGGTCGCGGCCTTCATGTATCTGGGCCTGACCGTGCTGGCCATGACCGGCATGCACTTCCTGGAAAAACGCGCCGCCCGCGGCTTTGTGAGGACGACGTAATGGAATGGGAAGTCATCTACAAATGGCTGCCGAAGTTCATCCAGGGCGCGACGCTGACCCTGGAGCTGGTGGGCATCGCCGTGATTCTCGGCCTGCTGCTAGCCATCCCCCTGGGCATCGCCCGCTCGTCCAAGCTGTGGTACGTGCGCGCCCTGCCTTATGCCTACATCTTTTTCTTTCGCGGCACGCCGCTGCTGGTGCAGCTGTTTCTGGTGTATTACGGCCTGGCGCAGTTCGATGCGGTGCGCGAGAGCTTCATGTGGCCGTACCTGCGTGACCCGTTCTGGTGTGCCACCGCCACCATGACCCTGCACACCGCGGCCTATATTGCCGAGATCCTGCGCGGCGCGATCCAGGCCATTCCACCCGGCGAGATCGAAGCCGCACGGGCCCTGGGCATGTCCAAGCCCAAGGCGCTGTTCTATATCATCCTGCCCCGTGCCGCGCGCATCGGCCTGCCGGCCTACAGCAACGAAGTGATCCTGATGCTCAAGGCCAGTTCCCTGGCCAGCACCGTGACCCTGCTGGAACTGACCGGCATGGCGCGCACCATCATTGCCCGCAACTACCTGACGGTGGATATGTTCTTCACCGCCGGGGTGTTCTACCTGTTGATGTCGTTCATGCTGGTCCAGGCATTCCGCCAACTGGAACGCTGGCTGCGGGTCGACGCCTGCCAGGGTCGCTGAAGCGCCACCCGCTCTGCTGATCGCTACCGGCAGAGCGGGCGCATACCCCGCCCCACTTCGCCGAGCCGCCCATGCCCACCGCCCTCCACGGCCCCGAACTGCAGCCCCGCTTCCAGGCCCTGGAGCGTTTTCTGCTGGCGCACCAGGCGCTGTGGCGTCCCCGCCCGTTCACGCACCTGCACCTGCCTTGGGAAGCCCAGTATCCCGAGCTCGCGCACTGGCTGCGCGGGCGCTCCCTGGTCGACGCCGAGGCCAGCCATACCCACCTGCAGGCCCTGGATGCGCCGGCGCCCTTCCCGGCCCTGGCTGGCGAGGCCCTGGCCCTGAGTGACCTGGGCGAGCTGCCCGAACACCCGGTGCCGCCGGCCCGGCAACGCCTGAACGTGGACGTGCCCGGACGCAAATGGCAGCAACTGGAAGCCTTTGCCAGCCGCCTGCAGTTTTCTGCAACGCCCAGCCACTGGCTGGACTGGTGCGCGGGCAAGGGCCACCTCGGCCGGCGCCTGCTGCAACCGGGGCAACAGCTGACCTGCCTGGAGTACGACCCGGCGCTGATCGCCAGCGGCCGGCAACTGAGCCAGCACCATCAGCTGAGCGCCACCCATGTGCAGCAGGATGTATTGGCCGCCGACGCGGCCTCGCGCCTCGAACCCGAACACACCCCGGTGGCGCTGCATGCCTGCGGCGAACTGCATGTACGCCTGATGCAACTGGCCAGCAGCGCCGGTTGCCGGCAACTGGCGATTGCCCCGTGCTGCTACAACCGTATCCAGGCCCCACACTACGTGCCGCTGTCGACCAGCGCCCAGGGGTCGGCATTGCGCCTGTCCCTCGACGACCTGGCCCTGCCCATGAGTGAAACCGTGACCGCCGGCGCCCGGGTCCGGCGCCAGCGTGATACCTCCATGGCCCGGCGCCTGGGGTTCGACCTGCTGCAACGCCGCCTGCGCGCCAGTGACCAGTACCTGCCCACTCCGTCGCTGCCCAGCAGTTGGCTGGACAAACCCTTCGCCGAGTATTGCCGCGACCTGGCGGCGCTCAAGGGTTTGGCCATCACCGGCAACCCGGACTGGCCGGCCCTGGAAGCCGCCGGCTGGCAGCGCCTGGCCCAGGTGCGCAACCTGGAATTGCTCCGCGGTTTGTTTCGGCGGCCACTGGAACTGTGGCTGGTGCTGGATCGCGGACTGTTTCTGCAGGAACAGGGCTACCAGGTACGCCTGGGCCTGTTCTGCCAGGCGCCGCTGACGCCCCGCAATTTGATGTTGCTTGCCGAGCGCGCCTGAACCGCCCCAGCCTGTGGATAACTCTGTTGATGGAATATCCACGACGCCTGTAAAACCATGGCCCAGGGGCCATCCTCAGCGCTGGTCATTTTTTGTTCACACAATAAAATATCGGAAAAACAGCCAGTTGCGAGCTAATGAGAACGGCTTCACAAAATCCCGCAGACGGGGCTCGCGGCAGCCGTCGATTGTGTATAAGCCCAGCGGCCCGAGGGCATAAGGCCAGCCATTCAAGGTCCCCGCAGCAGCTTTGAGCCAGGGCCTTCGACCGGCTTTTTGCGGCTTTGAACAGCGGCGGCGAGGCACCGGGGCAAGCCCCCTCGCGCCTGCTTTTTTGTTCGATATTCCTCACCAATGCGGCGAAAAATATTCCATTGATGTAGCAATCCTTTTGACAATAATGGGCCTACGCCTGCCTGAGCCCACAACAAAAACCTCAGATGCCAGACAGGCCAAAGGGAGAACTCCGTCGTGTCCAGCAATCCCTCTATTCAGCTCAGCGCCCAAGGCATCAGCCAGTACTACGGCAAATTCACCGCCCTTGATGCGATCAACCTGAATGTTCGCCAAGGCGAATTCCTGACCCTGCTCGGACCTTCCGGCTCGGGCAAAACCACCCTGCTGATGATCCTCGCCGGCTTTCTCAGCCCCAGCGCCGGCAAGCTGCTGGAGCATGGCGTGGACATCAGCCAGCGGCCGGCCGAGAAGCGCAACTACGGCATGGTGTTCCAGGGTTATGCACTGTTCCCGCACATGAGCGTGGCCGACAACGTCGCCTATCCGCTGCGCATTCGCGGGGTCAAGGCCGAGGAGCGCCAGCGCCGGGTCAAGCACATCATTGAAGTGGTCGGCCTCGGCGCCCACCTCGACAAGAAACCCTCGGAGCTTTCCGGCGGCCAGCAACAGCGCGTCGCCATCGCCCGCGCACTGGTGTTCGAACCGGACATGCTGCTGCTCGACGAACCCCTGTCGGCCCTCGATAAAAACCTGCGCGAACAGCTGCAAACCGAGTTGCAGCGCATCCACCGCCAGGTCGGCACCAGCTTCGTATTCGTCACCCATGACCAGGGCGAAGCCCTGGCACTGTCGACGCGAATCGCCATTTTCAACCAGGGCCGCCTGGCCCAGGTCGATACCCCGCAAGTCATCTATGACCGGCCCAACAGCCGCTTCGTCGCCGAGTTCCTGGGCAAGATGAACCTCTTCCCGCTGCAGGACGTGGCACGCCATGGCAGCCAGGCCAGTGGTCGCTGCGGCGACAGCCAACTGCACGCCGCCGCGCCCCAGCCCCTGGGCAGTCAGGCGCAGTTGCTGGCCGTGCGCCCCGAGCACATGACCCTGCACACCCAGCGCCCGGAAGCCGGCAGCGGCAACGTGCTACCCGCCTATCTGGGCGACCGCGTGTACCAGGGCGCCAGTACCCACCTGGCGCTCAACGTCAGCGCGGACCAGGCACCGATCAACCTGTCGGTGCCGGGCGACCACCCCGGCGCGCGGCTGCCCAGCGGCACCCCGGTGTGGCTCAGTTGGCCGGTGCAGCACGGGTTCCTGCTGGACGCCTGAACCAGGGCGGGTTTCGCCCAGCGCCGCACCATCACAGCTCTCCCCATAACAACAATCGGCCGCACCCGCTGAAGGGTGCCGGCCCAGCGAGGACTTGCCCCATGAGCCAGGACCATCAGCGCGACAGCATTCAGATCCTGATCGACAAAGCCCGCACCGGGCAGATCGACCGCCGCAGTTTCATCCAGGCCATGGGGTTGCTCGCGGCCCTGCCGCTGGCCATGCGCAGCGGCATCAGTTGGGCAGCGGACAAGCCGCTGGTGGTGGTCAACTGGGGCGGCGATGCGCTGGATGCGTTTCGCAAGGCCTGGACCGACAGCTTCACCCGCAACACCGGGATCGCGGTGCGCATCGACGGCGCCGGGCCGACCGAGGGCGCCATCCGCTCGCAACTGGCCAGCGGCCGCCCCAGCTGGGACGTGGTCGATGTCGACAGTTACAGCGCCATGACCCTGGGCCGTGACCAGGTCCTGCAACCCCTGGACTACAGCGTGGTGCAGCGCGACCTGGTGGCCCCGGAGCTGTCCCACGAACACGGGATCGCCGGTTATCTGTTCAGCTACGTGATTGCCTGGGACAGCCAGAAATTCGGCGACAACGGACCGAAGAACTGGGCCGATTTCTGGAACGTGGAAAAATTTCCCGGCAAGCGCACCCTCTACAAATGGATGAACGGCATGCTCGAAGCGGCGCTGCTGGCCGACGGCGTAGCGGCGCATCAGCTGTACCCGCTGGACGTGCCCCGGGCGTTGCGCAAAATCGACGAACTCAAGCCCCACGTCCTGTCGTTCTGGGGGTCGGGCGCGGAAAGCCAGCAGTTGATGATCGAGGGCGAAGCCTCGGTCGGCGCCATCTGGCACACCCGCGCCACCCTGCTCGCCGAAGACAGCGAAAACCGCATCAAGTGGAGCTTCGACAACGCCTTTATCAACGCCAGCAGTTGGGGCGTGCTCAAGGACAACCCGGCCGGGCGGCCGGCGGCCATGCAGTTCATCCAGCACGCGTTGCAGCCGGCAGGCCAGCTCACACTGTTCGAAAGCCTGGGCAACGGCCCGTCCAACCCGGCCACCCAGCAGTTGATGAACGCCGAGCAGCGCGAGCGCAACTGCGCCTCCGAGGAGAACCTGAAGAAGCAGATCTTCCTCGACACCCAGTGGTACGCCGACCACTACGCCAGCACCCTGGAACAGTACCTGACCCACCTGTCCAAGTGAGCCGTCGACCATGAGTGCAACCCGAACCGCTCGCCTGGAACGCAACCTGCTGCTGTTCCCCCTGCCGCTGCTGCTGGTGGTGTTTTACCTGCTGCCGTTTTTCGGCGTGGTCGGCTGGAGCTTCACCCTGCCCGAACCCGGCCTCGACCAGTACCAGCGCATCGCCACCGACCCGGCGATCCACGACATGCTCTGGCGCACCTTGCGCCTGTGCCTGACGGTCAGCGTGCTGGCGCTGCTGATCGGCTACCTGCTGGCCTATTGCTGGGTGTTCAGCCCGCCGTTCTGGCAGCGGGTGGTGGAAATCTGCGTGTTTATCCCGTTCTGGATCTCGGTGCTGGTGCGGGCCTTTGGCTGGCTGATCGCCCTGCGCAGCAACGGTGTGGTCAACGACAGCCTGATGGCCCTGGGGCTGGTGGATCACCCGCTGCAACTGACCCGCAACGAACTGGGGGTGGTGATCGGCATGCTCCACTTCATGATTCCCTATGCGTTGTTTCCACTGCTGTCGAGCATGCGCCAGCTCGACCAGCGCGTGCTCCTGGCTTCGCGCGGGCTCGGCGCCAGCGCCTTGCGCACCTTCTGGCAGGTGCTGTTGCCGCAGACCCTGCCCGGGCTGCTGGGGGCCTTCATCATGGTCTTTGTGTTCTGCCTGGGCTTTTTCATCACCCCGGTGCTGCTCGGTGGCGGGCAGACCGTGATGATTGCCGAATACGTGTTCCTGCAAATGTTCCAGACCAGCAACTGGGGCCTGGGCGCGGCGCTCAGCCTGGTGCTGCTGGCCCTGGTCAGCGCGCTGATCTGGCTGCTGCTGCGCATCACCCGCGTCAACCGACTGGTGAGCTGAGGACTTTATGAATACACATCGCACTGCCCCGAGTACCCGGCTGCTGGCCGTGGTCGCCATGGCCTTCATGCTGTTCCCGTTGCTGACGGTGATCCCGGTGTCCTTCACCGCCAAGCGCTACCTGTCGATGCCCGACGGCAACTGGTCGCTGCGTCACTACGAAGCGCTGCTGAGCAACCCCGACTGGCTGTCGAGCATCGGCCAGAGCCTGGCCATCGCCACCGCCACCAGCCTGATCGCGACCCTGCTGGCGGTGAGTTTCAGCCTCGGCATCTGGTACCTGCGCTCGCGCCTGGCGACCTTGCTGATCGGCCTGGTGCTGCTGCCCATGGCCATCCCGCCGGTGATCTCGGCGCTGGTTCTGTACTTCATGGAAACCAACCTCAGCCGCATCGCCCCAGGCCTGGGCTACGACACCCTGCCCGGGGTGGTGATCGCCCATGTGGTGATGGTGGTGCCCTATGGCGTGGTGACCATGCTGGTGGCCCTGAGCCAGATCGACCGGCGCATCGAACTGGCCTCGCGCAACCTCGGGGCCAGCCTGATGCAGACCACCTTCCTGGTGATGCTGCCGAACCTCAAGCTGGGGATTTTTTCCACCGCGCTGCTGAGCTTTGCCCTGTCCTGGGAAGAAGTGGCGGTGACCCTGTTTATCACCAGCGTCGACGTCAACACCTTGCCGCGACGGATCTGGGGCGGCCTGCGCGATAACGTCGACCCCAGCGTGGCGGCGATTTCGGTGCTGCTCATCGGCGTCACCCTGCTGGTGCTGCTGGCCCGCCTGGCCTTGCAGTACGCCGCCCAGCGCCGCGCCCGTTCCTAACCCCCCTTTTTTGTGGCGAGGGCGCTTGCTCCCGCTGGCTGGCAACGCCAGCCCAATGGCTGAGTCCCGGTTCCAACCGACGAACCGCGGGCTCTACCGCCGCTGGGCGCCCGAGCGGGAGCAAGCTCCATCGCCACAGTGCCCACCCTCCTCTTTGGGCGGCGCCACTGACTATTACGCCTTCAACTGATCGGGGTCATACCTGGACACGTATCTTTTGTCCGATATTCAGCCCGCGGCCCGTCAGGTTGCATCGACTCTTCTAGACTCAATAGGCAGTCGTGCATGGAACTGAACATGTCGCTTCCGAGCCATTGAATCGGAGGCGGCGTGGCAAGCTGCCCTTTATGCCCTGAACAGGTGCGGCAAAGACCGCGCCGGGTACAACAAGATGCCCGCTCAGGGTGCCTGGCCAACGGCCTGAACATGCCGCGATACCGTGACGTGGCGTGACTGCCGCAGCCGACACTTTCGGACAGCCGACAGCCTTTGGGCGTGTCCGTGACCGTGAGGAATGCTGTATGCCTGATGAGATGTTGCACCTGCCTATGGTCAACAGCCTGCTGGAGCGCCACCAGGGCTCCCCCGGCGCACTGTTGCCGATCCTTCATGAAATTCAGGAGGGCATCGGCTATATCCCCGATGCCGCCATCCCCGAGATTGCCCACGCCCTGAACCAGAGTCAGGCCGAGATTCGCGGGGTAATCAGTTTCTACCATGACTTTCGCACCGCACCGCCGGCGCGCCATATCCTGCGCCTGTGCCGCGCCGAGTCATGCCAGAGCCGCGGCGCCGAGCAACTGGCGGCGCACCTGCGCGAGCGCCTGCAACTGGACGACTACGGCAGCAGCGCCGATGGCAGCATCAGCCTGCGCCCGGTGTATTGCCTGGGCGCCTGTGCCTGCTCGCCCGCCCTGGAACTGGATGGCCAGGTTCACGCGCGCCTGAACGCCGAGCGCCTCGATGCGCTGCTCGACGGCTGTCGGGAGGATGCGCCATGAACCGCCTGTACCTGCCCTGTGACTCCCTGGCCCGCGCGGTCGGCGCCGATGCCCTGGCCAGCGCCCTGGTGACCCAGGCCGAGCAACGCCACTGGCCGCTGGACCTGCATCGCACCAGCTCGCGCGGGCTGTACTGGCTCGAGCCCATGCTGGAAGTCGACACCCCCGAGGGGCGCATCGGCTTCGGCCCGCTGACCGCCGCCGATGTCCCCGCCCTGCTCGACGCCCTTCAAGGCGACGCCAGCGCTCATCCACTGGCCCTGGGCCTGGTGGAACACCTGCCGTATCTGCACAGCCAGCAACGCCTGCTGTTTGCCCGTGCCGGCATCACCCGGCCACTGTCCCTGGATGACTACCGAGCCCACGGCGGCTTTGAGGGTCTGGCCCGGGCCGTGACCCTGGGCGGCGAACAGACCGCCACCGCGGTGTTCGATTCCGGCCTGCGTGGCCGGGGCGGCGCGGCATTTCCGGCGGGGATCAAATGGCGCACCGTGCGCGGCACCCAGGCGGTGCAAAAGTACATCGTGTGCAACGCCGACGAAGGCGACTCCGGCACCTTCGCCGACCGCATGCTGATGGAGGGCGACCCGTTCCTGCTGATCGAAGGCATGGCCATCGCCGGCATCAGCGTCGGCGCCAGCTACGGCTATATCTACGTGCGCTCGGAGTACCCGCAGGCCGTGGCCACCCTGCGCGAAGCGCTGGAGATCGCGCGCAGCAACGGCTATCTCGGGGCCAATGTCGGCGGCAGCGGCCAGGCGTTCGATATGGAAGTGCGGGTCGGCGCCGGGGCCTACATCTGCGGCGAAGAAACCGCGCTGCTGGACTCCCTGGAAGGCAAGCGCGGGATCGTCCGCGCCAAGCCGCCGATCCCGGCCCTGCAAGGGCTGTTCGGCCTGCCGACCCTGGTGCACAACGTGCTGACCCTCGCCTCGGTGCCGCTGATCCTGGCCAAGGGTGCACAGTTCTATCGCGACTACGGCATGGGGCGCTCCCTGGGCACCATGCCCTTCCAGCTGGCGGGCAATGTGCGCCACGGCGGCCTGGTGGAACGCGCCTTCGGCCTGACCCTGCGCGAACTGGTGGAAGACTACGGCGGCGGCACCGCCAGCGGCCGTCCGTTGAAAGCGGCCCAGGTCGGCGGTCCGCTTGGCGCCTGGGTGCCACCGTCGCAATTCGACACGCCACTGGATTACGAAGCCTTCGCCGCCATGGGCGCGATGCTTGGCCACGGCGGCGTGGTGGTCGCCGATGACAGCCTGGACATGGCGCACATGGCGCGCTTCGCCCTGCAATTCTGCGCCGAGGAATCCTGCGGTAAATGCACCCCATGCCGGATCGGTTCGACCCGCGGCATGGAGGTCATCGACCGCCTGCTGGCGGCGCCCGACCAGGACCATCGCGAACAGCAGGCCATCATCCTCAAAGACCTGTGCGACACCCTGCAATATGGCTCGCTGTGCGCCCTCGGGGGCATGACCTCCTACCCGGTCGCCAGCGCCCTCAAGCACTTCCCCGCCGACTTCGGTCTGCATGCCGCGGAGGCTGAGCAATGATCATCCAATTCGACCCCGCCAAAGACATGGATCTTGGCACCCCGGCCCGCGAGAGCCAGGTGCAGGTCACCCTGAACATCGACGGGCGCAGCATCAGCGTGCCCCAAGGCACCTCGGTGATGCGCGCCGCCGCGCTGCTGGGCACCAGCATTCCCAAACTGTGCGCCACCGACAGCCTGGAAGCCTTCGGCTCGTGCCGCATGTGCCTGGTGGAAATAGACGGCATGCGCGGCTACCCGGCCTCCTGCACCACCCCGGTCAGCGAAGGCATGAGCGTGCACACGCAAACACCGAAGCTCGCCACCCTGCGCCGCAACGTGATGGAGCTGTACATCTCCGACCACCCACTGGACTGCCTGACCTGCTCGGCCAACGGCAACTGCGAACTGCAAACCGTGGCCGGCCAGGTCGGCCTGCGCGAGGTGCGTTACGGCTATGAAGGCGAGAACCACCTGCGTGATAAAAAGGACACCTCCAACCCCTACTTCGACTACGACCCCAGCAAGTGCATCGTCTGCAACCGCTGCGTGCGAGCCTGCGAGGAAACCCAGGGCACCTTCGCCCTGACCATCACCGGACGCGGTTTCGAGTCGCGGGTGGCCGCCGCCGGTGGCGACAACTTCCTGGAGTCCGAATGCGTGTCCTGCGGCGCCTGTGTACAGGCGTGCCCGACCGCGACCCTGATGGAAAAAAGCGTGGTCGAACTGGGCCAGCCCGAGCGCAGCGTCATCACCACCTGCGCCTATTGCGGGGTCGGCTGCTCATTCCGCGCCGAGATGAAGGGCGACCAACTGGTGCGCATGGTCCCGGACAAAAACGGCCACGCCAACCACGGCCACTCCTGCGTCAAAGGGCGCTTCGCCTGGGGCTATGCGACCCACCCGGATCGCATCACCAAGCCGATGATCCGCAAGCACATCAGCGACCCGTGGCAGGAAGTCAGCTGGGATGAAGCCGTGACCTACGCCGCCAGCGAATTCCGCCGGCTGCAACAGACCTACGGCCGCGACTCGATCGGCGGCATCACCTCCAGCCGCTGCACCAACGAAGAAACCTACCTGGTACAGAAACTGGTGCGCGCCGCCTTCGGTAACAACAACGTCGACACCTGCGCCCGGGTCTGCCACTCGCCCACCGGCTACGGCCTCAAGCAAACCCTGGGCGAATCCGCCGGGACCCAGAGCTTCGACTCGGTGATGCAGGCCGATGTGATCCTGGTGATGGGCGCCAACCCCAGCGATGCGCACCCGGTGTTCGCCTCCCAGCTCAAGCGGCGCCTGCGCGAAGGCGCCAGGTTGATCGTGATCGACCCGCGGCGCATCGACCTGGTGGACTCGGTGCACGCCCGCGCCGAGCTGCACCTGGCCCTGCGCCCCGGCACCAACGTCGCCATGCTCAATGCCCTGGCCCACGTGATCGTCACCGAGGGCCTGCTCCAGCAGGACTTTATCGATGCCCGCTGCGAGGCTGCGGATTTCGTGCGCTGGAGCGAGTTTGTCAGCCGCCCCGAGAACTCGCCGGAGGTCCTGGGCCTGATCTGCGGCGTACCCGCCGCCGACATCCGCGCCGCCGCGCGGCTTTACGCCACCGGTGGCAACGCGGCGATCTACTACGGCCTGGGCATCACCGAGCACAGCCAGGGCAGCACCGCGGTAATGGGCATCGCCAACCTGGCCATGGCCACCGGCAACATCGGCCGCGAAGGCGTGGGGGTCAACCCGCTGCGGGGGCAGAACAACGTCCAGGGCTCGTGCGACATGGGCTCGTTCCCCCACGAGCTGCCAGGCTACCGGCATATTTCCAACGACCTGGTGCGGGCGCAGTTCGAGCAGGCGTGGAACGTCAGCCTGCAACCGGACCCGGGCCTGCGCATCCCCAACATGTTCGAAGCAGCCCTGGGCGGCAGCTTCAAGGGCCTGTACTGCCAGGGCGAAGACATCGCTCAGAGCGACCCCAACACCCAACACGTGACCGCCGCGCTGTCGGCCATGGAATGCGTGGTGGTGCAGGATATCTTCCTCAACGAAACCGCCAAGTTCGCCCACGTGTTCCTGCCGGGCAGCTCGTTCCTGGAAAAAGACGGCACCTTCACCAATGCTGAACGACGCATCTCGCGGGTGCGCAAAGTCATGGAGCCCCTGGGCGGCAAGGCCGACTGGGAAGGCACCGTGGCCCTGGCCAACGCCCTGGGCTACCCCATGCACTATCAGCACCCGTCAGAAATCATGGATGAAATCGCCAGCCTGACCCCAACCTTCACCAACGTCAGCTATGCCGAACTGGACCGCCACGGCAGCCTGCAATGGCCATGCAACCAGGACGCGCCGGACGGCACCCCAACCATGCACATCGACCAGTTCGTGCGCGGCAAGGGGCGCTTCATGCTGACCGGCTACGTGCCCACTGAAGAGAAGGTCAACGGCCGCTACCCACTGCTGCTGACCACCGGGCGCATCCTCAGCCAGTACAACGTCGGCGCCCAGACTCGCCGCACCGACAACATCGCCTGGCACGATGAAGACCGCCTGGAAATCCACCCCACCGACGCCGAAAGCCGGGGCATCAATGAAGGCGACTGGGTCGGCATCGGCAGCCGCGCCGGGCAGACTGTACTTCGGGCCCGGGTCACCGAACGGGTGGCGGCGGGCGTGGTGTACACCACCTTCCACTTCCCCGAATCCGGGGCCAACGTGATCACCACCGACAACTCCGACTGGGCCACCAACTGCCCGGAGTACAAGGTCACGGCGGTGGAAGTCAGCCGCGTCTACCACCCTTCCGAATGGCAGAAACGCTACCAGGCGTTCAGTGACGAACAGCAGCGCCTGCTCAGCGAACGTCGCCAGGCACGCAAAGGCGGCGCTGCCGCGGAGGTCCGCCGATGAGCACCGCCAACCTGATCAAAATGGCCAACCAGATCGCTCAGTACTTCGCCAACGAGCCGGACCAGCAGCAAGCCATGCTCAGCGTGCGCAACCACCTGAAAATGTTCTGGACCCCCGGCATGCGCAAAGACCTGCTGGCCTGGCAAACCGAACACCAGGGGGCGCAACTGCATCCCCTGGTGCAAACCGCCGTCAGCGGCGCGGGTTGGGAGGCCTGAAAGTGACGAGATGAAAGGACAGAGCCCGTCGCTGGACGGGCTCTGGAGTGGCTTGGTTGCCAGTGCCGCCGTACCACCAATAGAGCATCAGTGGTGCGGCGTCTCAACGGCTTGGGCAGCGCGTCTCGACCGCCGGAGTGGCCACAATCGGCAGCGGTAGCGACTTCTGCGCCTGACCAAGAGGCAGCAGTTCGTAAACCCCAAACACACAGATCGCCGCCAGCTTGCCGTCGGTACCCGGGGCGTTGTTCAAGCCCACATAAACCTCATAACTGCGACCCGACTCAAACTGCACCACCTTCTTCGCCGCCGGGCACGTCAGGTAAGTACTGCCATAGCTGCCCGCCGCCAGCCCCATGCTTTCCAGCAGGAAAGGCGTGCCAGCCGGCACCCGGTACTCGGCAACGATCTCGGTATACAACCCCTCGGCCATGCGACTCGCCCCCAGGTACTGCTGCATCTTCGGCCCATATCGCGGCGCCATGTCCTGCTTGCCCGGCACCAGCGGCGCCTGTGGATAATTGATACTCGGCTGCAAATCCTCGCCAAAACGCCCGGCCTTGGCCAAGCCCCGGGTTTCGCCGACACACCCGGCGTAATCGGCGCCACGCACCTCGCCATTGGTGATCACCCGCAACTGCGCCGTCTGAGCACCCTGTGGGGGCTCGGCATAAGGCTGCACTGGTTTCACACTGCACCCACCGAGCAAAGCCAACGCGACGAAAACGAGGTTTTTCCTGAGATCCATGACCATTGGGGCTATTCCTGATAAACGGGGACAAAACGCAAACACGCCACCTTGGACACACCCTCAGCCACACCGGACACACTCGCGCCCACGGCTTCCCAACCAAGCGCCAACCGCGCACCAGAGGCCTGCGCAAAAATAGTCAGTTTTCAGGGGTTTACAGACGCCCGCCAATCGCTATAATCGTCGCCCTAACACGCCGGTATAGCTCAGTTGGTAGAGCAACTGACTTGTAATCAGTAGGTCCCGGGTTCGACTCCTGGTGCCGGCACCATATAGAACAACGAAAAAGGCTCACCGAAAGGTGGGCCTTTTTTGTTTTTCATCCCTGAAAGTCAAAACTTTCCCTGTTCGCTCCCCGTTTCTCGATTGGATGTCGCGGGTGGAGTGCGTGTCTGGTGCCTGCATGGTGGAGTTGCTGACGGTTCTTCTGGCTCTGGCCATGCGACTTGGGCGGGCGCCGGGCGGCGCTGGAAGGCTGGGAGTTCTGGCCCGGATTTCGGCGGTGGCCGATTCCGAGGTTTTCACAGTAACCGCGTGGCTGGCCTGCCCGCAGCTTCTGCTTCAATTGCCCGATCGATACGCCACACCCCTTGTATCCGGCGCGACTTATCTATCGTGCAGATGCTTTTTCAAGAACGACCGGGTTCGTTCGTGAACAGGGTTTTTCAGGATCTCTCCCGGCGCGCCCTCCTCCACCACTACGCCACCGTCCATAAAGATGATCCGGTCTGCCACTTCGCCCGCAAAGCGCATTTCATGGGTGACGATCAACATGGTCATGTGCTCTGCAGCAAGTTGCTTCATGACCAAGTTGACCTCTTCGACAAGCTCGGGATCCAGCGCCGATGTGGCCTCATCGAACAGCATGACTTTGGGTTGCATCGCCAGTGCCCGTGCAATGACAACGCGCTGCTTCTGCCCACCCGATAGCCGAGAGGGGTACTCATCGAACTTGTTGGCCAGTCCAACTTTTGACAAGTACTCCATCGCCAACTCACGCGATGCTTTTTTACTAAACCCTTTGAGCTTTATCGGACCCAGGGCAATGTTTTCATACACGGTCAGATGCGGGAACAGATTGAAGTGTTGAAACACCATGCCCATTTGCTGGCGCACTGCATTGATATGCAGTTCAAACGCGCGGCCTTTCAAGGGGCGATTGACCTGTTCACCCTCTAGCCAAATCTCACCGTCGTTCAGCACTTCAAGTTGATTGATTGAACGTAACAACGTGCTTTTGCCCGAGCCACTGGGGCCGATAATGGCGATGATTTGTCCGCGAGAGACGGAAAGATCGATGCCTTTGAGAACTTCAATGGCGCCATAGGACTTGCGAGCGCCTTTAACCTCAATCATGGACTTTTCTGTGATCATCGTGACATCTCTACCTTATTTTCGAGAAGGTGCAGACCGGCTTCCAGAACAAGATTGACCGCATAATAAATAACCCCAACGGTCAGATAAAACTCAAAGGGGCTGTATGTCTCGCTGACTGCACGCTGAGCGCTATAGACCAACTCTGCAATACCGATGATGGACACCAGGGAGGTGTCCTTTAACAGCACGATCAGGTTGTTTCCAAGGGGCGCAATGGTGCTGCGAAGTGCTTGCGGCACAATCACGTAACGCTGGGTCTGACCGCGGCTGAGGCCAATGGACCTGGCGCCTTCAATCTGGCCAGGGTCCACGGACATTACCCCGGCACGAATCACGTCAGCATTGTAGACAGCGAAGTGCAGGCTCAGGCCTATGATGCCTGCCACCAAGGCCGGGATATCGATCCCCACTTGCACCAGACCGTAATAAATCACGTACAACTGTAGAAGGAGCGGCGTGCCCATCAGCAGCCAGGTGATAAAGCGCACCGGAAGAGCAGCGACCCTGGGCGCATAAAGAACGATAAGGGCAAAGACCACTCCCAACATCAGGCTTAACACGCTGGAGCTTAGAAACAATACAACGGTCCACCACAAGCCTGTCGCCAGCAGTTCAGAGTAGGGTGCAACTATGCTTAGATCGAGGCTTTGCATTGAAGAGTCTCACCTTGCCGCGAAGCGATTATCGAGGTAGTCAACAATCAATCTGACCGTGTAGACCATCGCAATATAAAGAACTGCCGACACCGCAAAAATTTCAAAAGGTTTGTAGGTTGAGCTGATAAAGCGCTGCGCGGTATAGGAGAGTTCAACCACGGATATGGTTGACACTAATGCGGAGCCTTTTATAAGCGCGACTGCATTAACGCCCAGCGGCCTTATCATCAACTTTGCCGTTTGAGGCAAGGTGACCAGCCATAAGGTCTGGCCTTTGCCGAAGCCGATCGAACGCGCAGCTTCTACCTGACCCGGATCGACGTTGACGATGGCACCTCGAATCGATTCCGCCATGTACGCCGCGATGTTCAGGCCCAGGCCGATCACCCCCGCCGAAAACGGCTCCAATTCGAGTCCGATCTGGGGTCCGCCAAAGTAGATGATGAACAGCTGAACCAGGCAGGGCGTCCCGCGAAAGATGCTTATGTAGACTCTTGCCAGGCATCGAGCTATGAAAACGCCGGACAACCTCATGGCCACCAGCACGATTGCGATCAGGAACCCCAATAGAAGTGCAAGTACGGAGATTTGCACCGTAGTCCAGGCCGCTTCCAGAAAGAATGGGAGTGTGCGCTGTATGAGTGTCAGATCCATGGGAACGCTCGGAAAAGTCAGGTTGACTGACCCGCGAATAAGCCGGGCCAGACTGAAGATGAATCAGCGGATATCTTTGCCAATCCACTTCATCGAGATCTTTTCGTAGCTGCCATCGGCGAGCATGTCGTCAAGCGCCTTCTGTACTGTCGCCTTGAGCTCGGGGTTATTTTTGCGTAGCGCAATGCCCATGCCTTCAATGCCGCCATCGCTTTCCGGAGGCGTGATGATGCGCACTTTCTGCCCTGTTTCCTTGACCGCGACCAGCACTGGAACGCTGTCCATCACCAGCGCGTTGATACGCCCGGCTTCCAGGTCGACCAGCATTTCCGGAAGGCCTTTATAGGTTCTCACCTTCAGGTTGCCGCGCGCCCTGGCCCATTTGTCGTGAGCGTCCCCCAGCGTGACGCCAACAGTTACATCTTTCAGATCATCCAGGCTTTGGATCGCCGAATCCTCCTTCACCACGATCGTGCGGCCGGCGTGGTAGTAGGGCCCCGCGAAATCCACTGCCCTCAGGCGCTCCGGGGTGATGGTCATGGAGGCGATGATGGCGTCATATTTTTTTGCCAGGAGGCCGGCAATTATTCCGTCGAACGGGGTGGTGATGATCGTCACTTTCACGCCCATCCGCTCAGCCAGGGCCTCACTGATGGAGGCGTCGAATCCGACAATCTGGTTCTGCTCGTTGGCAAAGCTGAAGGGGGAATATTGACCGCTCATTGCAATGCGAATCTCTTTGGATTCCTGGATCGACTTCAAGTCGTCCGCGTGAGCAGCGGTGAAGGAAAGTAGCGCTGCGGCCGCCACGGTGGATGCGACAATCAGACCCTTGAGCGTTCTGGTTAGCATTGGATGGCACCTCTGAAGAATTATTATTTATTTTTTTGGGGCTCTTCACCCAGCCTTCAGGAAAAGCTTTGCATAGGCAATTGTGGAAAGCACCAGGCAAGGTGTCAGCCTGCCGGACACATTGCCGGAGTTGGCCGACACTATGCCGGCCAGGCACGGCGCTTGTCCTGCGTGCTGCGCCAAAGCGCGAACAGCGTGCGACAAAACCCAGCAGGCCATTCCACCTCCGCCTCTTGCCACACGCCCACCGGCTCCACGACTTACTGGAGCGCAGCCTTGAAGCTTTCGTCCAGGACCTCAAGCAAAAAGTCCGCATTTTTCTGACTGAAAATCATCGATGGGCGCATTTTCAGCACGTTGTCATGGGGGCCTTCAGTGCCGATCAAAATGCCTCGCTCCCGGGCACCATCGGCGACTTTCCTCGCCAGTTGCGTGGCTGGAAATTTGCTTTTTCGATCCGTGACAAGCTCAATCCCCAGGAACAGCCCCAGGCCGCGTACGTCGCCAATGGCGTCGTATCGCTGTTGCAGTTTGCGAAAGCCATCGAGCAAATAATTGCCAACTGTCAGGGCGTTGAGTTTCAAGTTATCGCGCTCAATCACATCGAGCACGCTGAGCCCTACGGCACATGAAACCGGGCTGCCGGCAAAGGTATTGAAGTACTCCATGCCGTTGTTGAAGCTGTCTGCAATCTCGCGTGTGGTGACCACCGCCGACATGGGGTGCCCATTGCCAATGGGTTTGCCCATGGACACTGCATCGGGCACGACGCCTTGGGTTTCAAAGGCCCACCAGTGGCTGCCCACTCGACCAAAGCCAACCTGGACTTCGTCAGCCAGGCAAAGACCGCCTTCTGCACGAACCATTGCATAGACTTCTTTCAAGTAGTTTTCCGGGAAGAACAGTTGCCCGGCGACACTGGGGATGGACTCTGCCAGAAAGAACGCCGGGGACCTGCCCTGCTTGCGCATGGTCTCGATCTGCTGCGCCACACTTTCAGCGAAACGCTTGCCAAGCTCCTCGAACGGCCAGTGTTCGACGCCACGGTAGGTGTCAGGGACAGTCGCCTCAAACACATGCTCTGCACGGCCTTTACCGGCTTTGCGTTTGTATTTGTAGGGGCTGAGATCAATCAGCTCCTGTGTGGTGCCGTGGTAAGCCCAGTCCAGCACGATGGCATCGTTGCGGCCCGTGTGATTGCGCGCCATGCGCAGCATGAGGCTGTTTGCTTCACTTCCGGAACACCCGAAGGAGGCAACTGCCAAGCCTTCAGGCAGGGTCGCGGTGAGCCGCTCGGCGTACTCCACAATGGTGTCGTGGAGGTAACGCGTGTTGGTATTCAGTTGCGCAGCCTGACGCGAAAGCGCCTGCACCACATCGGGATGAGAGTGGCCGAGATGGCAGACATTGTTGAAGCAATCCAGATACGCCCGGCCAAAGTTGTCGATCAACCAGACCCCATCACCGCGCACGAACTTGATCGGGTCCGAATAGGAAATCGACAAGTTGGGAAGCAACAATTCCTTACGCTTCGCCACGATTTCGGCCTTGGTCCGTCCCTCCTGGCTGTAGGTTTCCGGAGGAATGCCGGCCAGAACCGATGCATCGGGAAAAACGTCGGCCCATACATCAAGGTAAGCCCGCTCGCCTACGCCAATGAACTCGCTCGCCTTGAGCTGGGTGTCGGTGGACATCTGGAAATGCACATGGGGGATCCAGCCGCCATTCTCCGTATCCGCCCCCATGAATCCAACCAGCGCACCGGCCTCAAGACGGTCCCCGGGTTTCAGGCGCGCCATGGCTTCGTGCGCCATGTGCCCCCACAAGGTCAGGAACGGCGGACAGCCTTCAGGCGCGTGTTCGAGCATGATCAAACCGCCGTAGCCAAGCGGCTCAAGCTCGACCTCGACGCTTTGCACCACGCCGGCGACAGGGGTATACAGAGGCGTTCCAGCCGGCATGATCAAGTCGACACCGACGTGAATGATCCGCCGCTGACCTTCGATAAATCGCGATTCAAACGCCGTGTCGGTGTAGATGGTCCGCTCTTCGCCCCATGGCCCGATACCCAGCGGCACCTTGTGCTCGGCAGAGAAATCATTCCACCACTGGGTGGCCTCCGCTGGGCGCTGCTCGGCTGAAGCGATGGTCATCACGTGGGAGGCATCTGCGAACGGAACAATCACCTTGTTCAGGGTCGCCGCCGATGGGCGCACGATATCCGCGAATGACTGCCTGTTTTCGGCCACCCAGCGGCGAACCGCCCCAGCACCTTCGATCGCGTCAAACCCGCAGGCCTTGCGCAGGATCGCCGTTGCCAGTCGCGGGTTCATGCGGTCCATTTTTTCCAGCAGGCGCCAGGCCGGCGCTTCGCTGATGGCAAGGTAGGGATTGTCTTGGGTCCGGTCGTAGCGTGAGGCCGACAAGGTGACGCTTGTGACCAGGCGCATGGCAATGAGGGTGAAGAGGACGTCCAGCTCCTGCGCCTGAAGCGGGTATGTCTCATGGAAGCCGGCAGTGAGCGCGGCGGCCGCGCCGATCGGATCTTCCATGTCGAGAATGGAGTAGGCGCAGGTGATGGCTACTTCGGCAATCAGCACCGTATGGACCGCATCGCCAAAATCGATGATGCCGGAGACTGTCTGATGGTCCTGGGGATCGACGAGGACATTCCAGTCATTGCCATCGTTGTGAATGACCTGGGTGCGCAATCGCGAAAGCCTGGGTTGAACGGTGTTTTCGAACCGGTCAATGAAGCGTTCCAGAATGGCCCTTCTGCCAGGGTCTTCCACGAAATGCAGGCGTGATCTGGACCGTGCGGCGTGACGCAAGTCCCAGTCGAGATCACGTATCGCGCCCGGGTGCATGAAACCCTGAAGGGCCCGATCCATATCACCGAACGATCGACCCAGGCTGCGCATCAGCTCGAACGTGCGCGTGACCTCGGCCAGCGGTGTTCCGTGCAACCAACTGACCAGGCGCACCGCATGGGTTTCGCCAGAGGGTGCCACTGCCGAGGCCAGGAAATCCCCTGTGAGGCTTTTCTTGAGCAAGGGCACCGCAAGCTCGGGGCTGTTACTGGCGAGATGACTGAGAATGGCCGTCTGCAGTTCGCTTTCAACCCGTGGCTCGGTCGAATTGACGACTTTCAGAATCCACCCCGCATCGCTGCCTGTCTTCAACCGATAGTTGCGGT
The DNA here is from genome assembly GCF_059862355.1 of Pseudomonas sp. MF09150. Taxonomy (NCBI): domain Bacteria; kingdom Pseudomonadati; phylum Pseudomonadota; class Gammaproteobacteria; order Pseudomonadales; family Pseudomonadaceae; genus Pseudomonas; species Pseudomonas sp. MF09150. The sequence continues at coordinate 499,864 of NZ_JCBCUS010000002.1, forward strand.
CTCGCTCACCGTCCAGAGGCGATGCCGTAGCAGTAACGTTGTAAAGCTGTTCAGCCAGCGCTTCGGCATCCCTCATCGAGAACTGAGGGGCGGGGTGGGAAAGGTTCGTCATAGTAATTGTTTTCCAAGCCATTTTTTTCAGATAGCTTGGCATGCGAAATAGGGGAGGACAGTAAGTATGCGGTCGGCTTTGGCCTGCATATTGTCGGAATCGACCGGCACAAATTCGGTAGCACAACGGGGGGAGTTCTCATGCGCGACCTGGACACGAAAGATCGCGAAATACTCGAAATTCTGTCCAAAGAGGCGCGCATTGCGCTGAAGGCTCTGGCAGCCAGAATCGGGCTTTCAAGAAGCGCTACCAGCGAGCGGGTGATCAACCTTGAACGCAATGGCGTGATCAGAGGCTACCGAGCGGATATCGGCGAAATCGATGCCAATGTGATTCGCGCCATCCTCCTTGTGAGTCTCAAACGCACCCCTGCCATGGGCCTGCTGGACCTGTTGGCGCAGAACTCCCAGGTGCGGCGCATTTCTTCGGTCAGTGGCCAGCTCGACCTGGTGATTGAGGTCGAATCACGCACCATCGATGACCTGAATCGAGTCAGGGATGCCGTAGCCAGTCACGAGTCCGTTGAGGACATCACCACCGCGGTCGTTCTGCGGCGCGATATTGATCGCCAGTCCTGACTCACGGCAAAAGCCGCAACCGCGCTTTTTCGAACGCCACCGCAGCCCGCCAACACCGCCTTCACATGATGAGCGCCGGGCACGTCGCCGCCACGTGCCCTGAGCTGGCGTTGGTCCACCCATCGTCGGCTGCCCGAACGCCCCCTTGCATAAATACCCTCCCATCACGACAATGCGAGCGATTACCATTTACGCACTGGTGAAACCCTCATGTCGGCGCTTGATCATTCAGCTCTTCATCGGCTGTACAGCGAACACAACAGTTGGCTGAAAAGCTGGCTGCGCGTACGGCTGGGCAATGCTGCCGATGCTTCGGACCTGGCGCAGGACACCTTCCTGCGGGTGATGACGGCCCGCAACGACGCGCCGATCCGCGAGCCGCGCAGTTACCTCAGCGCCATTGCCCGTTCGCTGCTGATCGACAAGTCCCGTCGCCGCACCATTGAGCAGGCGTATCTGTACGCACTGGCCCAGAGGCCGGAGCCGGTTGACGTGTCGCCGGAGGTTCGCCTGTCGATCATCGAGATGCTGGTGGCGGTTGATAGCCTGCTCGATGAACTGGGCACCCGTACCCGGGAGATTTTCCTCGCGGTGCAGCTTGAGGGGCTGACCTACATTGCCGCCGCTGAGCGTTTTGGGGTGTCGGTGACCACGGTCAAAAATCACCTGATACGTGCCATGACCCGCTGCCTGCTGCTGGTCGAAAACTGATGCCTGCTGCCCCGGACCTCAAGACCCTTGAAGCCGCCGCCACCTGGTATGTGCAGCTCAATGACGGCACGGTCAACGAGGCACGAACCCGGGCCTGGCAGCTCTGGTTGCAATCCAGCCCGCAGCACGCGGCGGCTTGGGCGCGCGTCGAAACACTGCAACAGCAATGGTCGATGATGCCCAGACAGGCAGCACTCTCCAGCCTTGGTGCGGCCGGGGCGCAGCGCCGGGACGTGTTGAAAATGCTCGGCATGTTGCTGGCCGTCGGCGGGTGCAGCTGGCTGGCAGTCGAACAGGTGCCGTATCGCTCGATGCTCGCTCAGCAACGCACCGGCCTGGGTGAGCGTCGTTCGCTGCGCCTGGACGATGGCTCGCAGCTGGAGCTGAACGCCGACACTGCAATCGATATCCGCTTCGACCCAGAGCAGCGGTTGATCCAGCTGCACCGTGGCGAAATCCTGGTGCAGACCGCCAAGGACCCCGCCCAACGGCCCTTTATCGTGCAGACCGCTGAAGGTCGCATCCGCGCACTTGGCACCCAGTTCAGCGTGCGCCAACTGGACGAGCAGACGCGAGTCGGCGTATTGCAGGCGGCGGTGGAAGTGGGGCCGCGTCAGCATGTCGAGCGCGCTCTGCGCCTGGAGGCTGGGCAGCAGGTCACGTTCGATCGTGATCACGTCCAGGCGCCTGACCTTTTACCCCCGGCCTCCACCGCCTGGGTCCAGGGCATGCTGAGCGTGAACGACTGGCGCCTGGGGGATTTTATCCAGGAGCTGAGCCGCTATCGCCCGGGCGTATTGCGCTGCGCGGCATCGGTTCAGGGCCTGCGCATTTCCGGAGCCTTCCGCATCGACGACACCGATACCGTGCTGCAAAACCTGAGCAAGACCCTGCCGGTAAAAGTGCGCTACCTGACCCGTTACTGGGCCAGTATCGAGCCGGCCTGAGAGCCATTTGAAAATATCCGGCGGGCGACCTTGCTGATTTCGATTCTCATCCGTCCATGACACAAGCCGCGATTACAGCGCCTTTCTGCCATGACAACGGAAGGATCATTTAATGTCCCAGTTTCCCCTCTACGCCCGGACCTCGCTGCCTCGCGCAGTGCGCCTGGCCCTCTTTGGCCTGAGCTTCGCGAGCCTGTCCGGACTGGCGCTGACGCCTGTTCCCGCCCTGGCCCAGAGCCAGGCCGCGTACCAGATCGCCGCCGGCCCGCTGGGTGAGGCCCTGACTCAATTTGGCGTGCAGGCAGGGGTGACCATTTCCTTCGACACCGAACAGGCCCGCCACCTCAACACCGCCGGCCTCAAAGGCTCGTACAGCGTCGACGACGGTCTGCAGCGCCTGCTTGCCAACAGCGGATTGCAGGCCCAACGGCAGAGCAACGGCGGCTATGTGCTGGTCGCGATCAAGACCGAGGGCGCTCTGGAGCTGGGCTCCACCGAGGTTATCGCCAACCAGTTGGGCACCGTGACCGAAGGCACCGGGTCCTACACCCCGGGCACCATCGCCACCGCCACGCGCCTGGTGTTGACCCCACGGGAAACCCCGCAATCGATTTCGGTGGTGACCCGCCAGGTCATGGATGATTTCGGGCTCAATGCCATTGATGACGTGATGCGCCACACCCCGGGCATCACCGTCTCGACCTACGACTCCGAGCGCACCAACTACTATTCCCGCGGTTTCTCCATCGTCAACTTTCAGTACGATGGCATTCCAACCCTGCGTGACACCCAGTACTCGGCGGGCCAGACCCTCACCGACATGGCCATTTATGACCGCGTCGAAGTGCTCAAGGGCGCCACCGGCTTGCTCACCGGCGCGGGTGGCGCCGGCGGCACCATCAACCTGATTCGCAAGAAGCCGACCGCCGAGTTCCAGGGCAACATCGAACTCGGTGCCGGCACCTGGGACAACTACCGCACCCAGATCGACGTCAGCGGTCCCTTGACCGAAACCGGTAACGTACGCGGCCGGGCAGTGGCGGCCTACCAGGACAAGAAATCCTTCCTCGACCACTACTCACGCAAGACCGGCGTGTACTACGGCATCCTCGAAGTCGACCTGGACGAAGACACCCTGCTGACCCTGGGCGCCGACTATCAGGACAGCGATCCGAAAGGCTCCAGCTGGACCGGCTCCCGCACCGTCTACGATGCCGTTGGCAATCGCCTGGACCTGCCGCGCTCATTCAACAACGGCCCGAAATGGAGCTCATGGGCCCAATACAGCCGCACCGCCTTCGCCACCCTCGAACACAGCTTTGCCAACGGCTGGGTGACCAAGGGCCAGTACAACCATCAGATCAACGGCTACGACTCGCCTCTGGGCTACATTTCCCAGGACAGCGCCACCGAAAGTTCGATCTGGGCGCAGAAGTACACCGGCGAAACCACCGCCGACAGCCTGGATGTCTATGCCTCGGGGCCCTTCGAATTGCTCGGCCGCGAGCACCAGTTGGTGGTAGGCCAGTCGCTGTCCATTTCCAAGTGGAAGGGCAAGGACTACGGCAGGCCGACCTTCATCGACAACGCCTACGACTTCTACCAATGGCACGGCGAAGCCATCGAACCCCTGTGGAACCAGCCGACCAAGATCAATGACCTGACCACACGCCAGACCGGCTCATACATCACCGGGCGCTTCAGCCTGATGGATGAGCTGCACCTGTTGCTCGGCGCGCGGATCGCCAACTACCAGGTCACCGGCACACGTGACAGCCAGGAAAGCGGCAAGGTGATCCCCTATGCCGGCCTGGTGTACGACCTCAACGACAACTTCTCCACCTATGCCAGCTACACCGAGATCTTCCAGCCCCATACCGAATACGAGGACCGTAACGGCAAGATGCTGGAGCCCAACGAAGGCAAGAACTATGAGTTTGGCCTCAAGGGCGAGTTCTTCGACGGCCGCCTGAATACCAGCCTCGCCTATTTCGAAGTGCATGAAAAAAATCGACCGCTGGCCGACACGCTGTTCAACTCGATTCCGGGCAACGACCGCGCCTATGTGGGCACCGAGACCAAGACCAAAGGCTATGAAGCGGAAATCTCCGGCGAACTCAACCCCGGTTGGCAGTTGCAGGCGGGCTACACCCACAAGATCGCCCGCGACGCCGAGAACGAAAAGGTCTCGACCTGGGAGCCGGAAGACCAGGTCAGCTTCTACACCAGCTACAAGCTCAAGGGCAGCCTGGACAAACTCACCCTCGGCGGCGGCGCACGCTGGCAGAGCGCTGGCTGGCAGACGCTCTACAACAGCGGCAAGCGACGCTCCGAAGAGTTCACCCAGGACCCGTACTGGCTGGTGGACCTGATGGCCCGCTACCAGCTCACGGAAAACCTGTCGGCGACCCTCAACGTCAACAACCTGTTCGACAAGGTGTACTACACCAACATCGGCTTCTACACCTCGGCCTACTACGGCGACCCGCGCAATGTGATGGTCACTACCCGCTGGGATTTCTAAGGGCCGCGATGGGCCAGGCAGTGGGTTGAGCATTGCCTGGCCGCATCACAAATCGGCTATCCAAGCTCTTGTTTCTGGGTCAAGGCAGTAGTGGGTAGTCGTTGCGGGGCTTAATCTTGCAGGCTGCTCTATTCATCCACATTCCCTTGCAACGCCGTCTCGAAGTCTTGCCCACCATAAAAAATCCCCAGGATGAAAACCTTCTCCTCATCCACCGTAAAGGCAATCACTGCCCGCTTGCGGTAGTGGGTGATACGCAGGCCTGGGCGTATATCCTCGCGCAAGTTTCCTCGCCGCGGGAACGTACGTAATTTTTCACAATGGCTAACGATAGCGTCGGTGTAGCGCAGGGCAATCTGCGGCGAAGCCTCGGCGGCAAGGTAACCATAGAGTGCTGCCAACTGCTCCAGGGACTGCGGGGCGAACTGCACGGTGTAGGTCATTACGGTTTAGCAAGGGTGGCCTGATGCTCGGCCAGTAAACGAGCGCGTACTTGCTCAACGCTGAGTGCACTTTCAGGGTCAGCTTTCAAAGCGTCATAAGCCGGACCAACCTGGCCAACCAACCAGTTATCCAAGGCGCGGTCGCGAGCCAGCAGCGCCCGCAGGCCGTCCCGAATCACTTCGCTTTCAGTGGCGTATTCACCTGAGGCCACCTTGGCCTTGACCACATCGGCCATCTGGCTGGGCAGCGTGATACTAAATTGTTGAGTGGTGCGCATGATGAGGTTTCCGGATGGAATAGGATTTAATCCTACTAGATCCTGAAAACATGCACACGACCGTTCGGACCAATTGCCACGTGGCTTTTCACTGAAGTAGCAGCACAAAAAACCGCCTTCACAGGCGGTTTTTTATGGGTGGGTGATTTGAGCCCTACAACGGCGCAGGCTCCACATCCTTGAAGGTCAAGCCCGGGCTGTCGCTGATTTGCCAAGGGTTGGCGCCACCGGTCTGGGTGAAGCGCAGGGTGTCGAAGCGGGAGTCCTTGAGGCCGTCGATCTTGGCTTTGGCGGTGCCGCTGAAGCGTACGCGCTCGAAGGTCAGGCCTTGGTGGTAGGCGTTGTTCTTGCCTTCACCCTTGACTTCGATGGCGGCCAGTTTGGCGTTCTCGACGCTGACGTCGCTGACCCGAATGTCTTTGAACTGCCCGGGCACGGTGGATTTGGTGTAGTCGAGTTTGGCGTTGGGGTCGTTGTAGTCGAGGGTGAAGATAAAGGCTTGCTTGACCGTGTTGCGGATCGCCGAATCGCGGAAGACCACGTTGCGCGCGCCACCGTCCATGAAGTTGGTGCTCTTCATGCGCAGGCCGGCATCGGTGCCGTCGGAGACGTTGTCTTCAGCCAGGATGTTCTGGATCCAGGCACCGGTATGGCTGCCGGCGACCACCATGCCGTGGCCCTTGCGGAAGAAGTTGTTGAAGATCCACGCATCTTCCTGGGGCTTTTGCTTCACCGCTTCGGCCCCGGTGCCTGCGGCGAAGTTGACGCAGTCATCGCCGGTGTCGAAGAAGTTGTTGAACACCATCGCCCCCTTGCTGTTGGCGAATTCGATGCCGTCGCCGTTATTGGCGTCGTAGGTCTTGTGGGTGGTGTTGGCCATGACCACGTTTTCGGTTTCCAGGTTCATGATCCCGTGGTACGCCGGGTTGAGCACGGTGAAGCCGCCGTAGAACACGTTCTTCACGTTGCGCAGGGTGATCAGCGACGAGCGCATCTGGCCGTAGGCGTCCTTGACGTTCAGGCCCCGGGCCACGGCTTGCTCGACCTGGGCCTTGGCCAGGATGCCGTCCTGCATGTAGCGGGTGTTGTCGCTGGGCAGGTAGAACGGCAGCGGCCGGCCCAGTTCGTCCTTGACGTCGGCCTGGCGCTTCCAGCCGTTGCCGTCGATGGTGCCCTTGCCGACGATGCGGATGTTTTCGAAGGTCTGGTGCTGTTTCGGATCACGCGGCAAGGCATTGATCAGCGAGGCCGGGCGCACGGTGGTCGAGTACGGATACTGGATGTAACCCGCCAGCGGATAGTCTTCGGCGCGCTCGGAGCCGAGCAGGGTCGCGCCCTCGGCGATTTCCAGGGTCATGTTGCTCTTGAGGTAGAGCGCGCCGCTTTTGTAGGTGCCCTTGGGCAGCAGCACTTTGCAGCCGGCCGTGCAGGCGTCGATGGCGTTCTGGATTGCCAGGGTGTCGAGGCTGCTGCCATCGCCCTTGGCGCCGTATTTTTTGACATCAAACAGGGCCGGGACTTGGCTGGTGCGCTGCACCACGGCCGGGCTGTCGGCGGACTCCTTGCCATGGCCGTCGACCGAACGCACGGTGAAACGGTACTGGGTGTCGGGCTTCAGGCCCTGGGCGGTGAAGCTGTGGATGGCGATGCGGTAGTGGAAGTTGGCCGGGTCCTGCTCGTAGAAGCGGTCGATGTAGGGCTTGGCCGGCGATACGCTGTCGTTGTTGCCATTGGCGCTGCCCAGCAGGGTGCCATTGACGTAGACCCGGTAATCCTTGATCGCGGCGTGGTCCGCGGGCTTTTCCCAGACCAGGATGATCTGCTGGTCATCAAAGGCCAGGGTCGGCACTTGCACCTTGCTCGGTGCTTGCAGGGCCCACAGCGGCAGGCTGCAGCCCAGCGTGAGGGCAGCGACGACAGCGCGTGCCAGGGGGCGTTTGGGCAGAGCGACAGCAGGGTTTTGATACGGCATGTTGTTTTCCTTGTTTTTGCCAGTCATCACACCGGGGTGGCTGAACCTGTCGGCTCAGGCCGAACGCCCGGCTTCTTCGAGGTATTGGCTGCGGTTGACGAACGTCTCGCGCGGCATTTCCCTCACATCCATGGACAGCGCCTCGACCTCGGGCAGCAAGGCTACCAGGGCGGCCAGGGTCGCCGAGGCGAGGCTGCGTTGTTGCTCGGCGCTGCGCCCGGCGAACAGGTACAGCGCCACGTGCACGAAGTCGTCCTGGGTCGCGCCGCAGCGGTAATGGCTGAAGCCGTTGAGGCGCACCTTGATGTCCCCCGGCTTGAATACGCCGAAGGCATCGAGGGCGTCATGCACGGCGGCCAGCAGCGTCTGCTCGCCGACGCGCTGGGCCAGGGCAACCGGGCAATCGATGATGCAATGGGGCATGGCGGATCTCCTTTCAGTAGTCAGGGGGTGTCAAAGCCGAAAGCGCGCCACGGATTCGCGCAGTTCATCTGCCAGGCGTTCCAGGGAATGCACGTTGCCGTGGGCCGCGCGCACCGACGCCGCCGAGTCTTCGACGCGGTTGGCGATGCTCTCGATGTTCTGCGCCACGCTGGCGCTGGCCTGGCTTTGTTCGGCGGTGGAGCTGGCCACTTCGCGCACCTGGACCAGGGTCAGCGAGGCCCCGCGATTGATCTCGCGCAGGGCGTTGGCGGCCTGCTCGGCCAGGGCCACGCCAATCGCCACCTGGGGCGTGACGGCGGTCATGCCCTCGACCACCGAGCCGGTGTCGACCTGGATCGAATTGATCATGCGGGTGATGTCCTGGGTCGCCAGCGCGGTGCGCTGGGCCAGGTGCCGCACTTCATCGGCCACCACCGCAAAGCCCCGGCCCTGCTCCCCGGCCCGCGCCGCCTCGATGGCGGCATTCAGCGCCAGCAGGTTGGTCTGGCTGGCGATGTCGCTGATGGCGCTGGCGATGCCGTCGATCTCATGGGTGCGCTTGACCAGCCCGGCGATGCGCACCGAGGCGTCCTCGACCTGGGCCGACACTTGCTGGATCGCCCCCGCCGCCTGGTGCACCAGTTGCTCGCCGTCGGCCGCCAGTTGCGCCGAGCGCGCGGAGTTGGCTTCGGTCTCGCGGGCACTCGAGGAAATATGATCGATGGTGACCGACATCTGCTCGATGGCCGCCGCCGTGGCGGTGGTGGCTTCCGAGGTCTGCTGGGAGGCGCTGTCGATCTGGCGCATCTGCCCGGTCAGGCCACTGGCCGCTTCGCCCAGCAGGCCGGAGCCGTTGTGGATGCCGACGATCATTTCCCGCAGGCTGGTCTGCATGGTCGCCACCGCCGCCAGCAGGCTCTGCGGGCCGAAGCGCCCGCTGACCGCGCGGCTCAGGTCACCGGCCGCGATCGCCCGCGCCACCTCGGTGGCATAGGTCGGCTCGCCGCCAAGGCTGCGATAAATGCCTCGGGACATGCTCAAGGCCAACGCCGTGGTCACCAGCACCACCAATAGGCCGACCCCGAGAAACTGCCAGGCCAGGCGCCAGAATGCGGCATCGATGTCGTCGACAAAAATGCCGAAACCCACCAGCCAGTTCCAGCCGTCGATTTTGATGATGCCGTTGATTTTTGGCACCGCTTGTTCGGCGCCCGGGTATTTCGCCAGGTCGTCGAAGTAGGCGAACCGGGTGTTTTTCAAACCGTCCAGATAGCCCTGCCACTTGGTTCTACCGTCGGCCAGAGTCACGCCGACGTCGACCTTGCCGATCACCTCGGGGTTGGGATGGACCAGGCCCAGGGCGTCCACGGTGCGGGCCCAGAGGTAGGTCTTCTTGCCATCGCGCAGGCTCGAAAGGGCTTCGATGGCCTTGGCCTGCGCGGCGTCGCGGCTGAGGATGCCGCGTTGTTCCTGCTCCTGGTAATACGCCACTTGCTGCGCGGCCAGATTGAGCACGGTGTAGATTTCGCTGCGTTTGTTTTCCAGCATGTTCGAGCGCAGGGCGCTCAAGCCGAACCCGGCAATCAACAGCAGGCCGAGCACGGTGCAGATGACCATAAGCGTGAGTCGATGATGCAGCTTCATAACGCGTCCCTGTTGCGTTGTACCCGGCTCACCCGGTGCTTGATCGAGGTCCTGCGGCGCCCCGACAGCGCCGCAGGCAACCGCCTTACTGGGCGCCGAGTTTCTGGATCAGCGCGCCCAGTTGCTCCACTTCGTCCGGCAGCAGGTCGGTCAGCGGTGCGCGCACCGGGCCCGCGTCATGCCCGACCAGGCGTGCGCCGGCCTTGACGATGCTCACGCCATAGCCTTCGCAACGGTTGCGAATGGCCAGGTACGGCAGGAAGAAATCATCGATCAGGCGGCCCACGGTTTGGTGGTCGTCAGCGGCTACCGCCTTGTAGAAGTCCATGGCGGTTTTCGGGATGAAGTTGAACACCGCCGAGGAATACACCGGCACGCCCAGGGCCTTGTAGGCCGCGGCATAGACCTCTGCGGTCGGCAGGCCGCCAAGGTAGGTCAGGCGCTCGCCCAGGCGGCGACGGATCGAGACCATCGACTCGACTTCGCCGATACCGTCCTTGAAACCGATCAGGTTCGGGCAACGCTCTGCGAGGATTTCCAGGCTTTCGGCGTTGAGCCGGCACAGGTTGCGGTTGTAGACCACGACACCGAAGTCCACCGAGTTGCAGACCTGCTCAACGTGAGCCACCAGGCCCTTCTGGCTGGCTTCGGTGAGGTAGTGCGGCATCAGCAGGATGCCGGCCGCGCCCAGGCGCTCGGCTTCCTGGGCATAGGCGATGGCTTGGCGAGTCGGGCCGCCGGCGCCGGCGAGGATCGGCACCTGGCCTCTGCAGGTGTCGACTGCGGTTTTGATGATCTGGGTGTACTCGGTGGGTTCCAGGGAGAAGAACTCACCGGTGCCGCCCGCGGCGAACAGAGCACTGGCACCGTACGGGGCCAGCCACTCCAGGCGGCGGGCGTAGGTGTCGGCGCGGAAGTCGCCTTTCGCGTCGAAGTCAGTGATGGGGAACGACAGCAAGCCGGAAGACAGGACGGATTTTAGTTCTTGTGGAGTCATGGTTCGCAAACCTCGAGCCGGAAAGTGAATGAAATACCTTAAGAGGTACGTCATCGTACAACTAAAATTTGAAAAGGGCCACGACAAAAACGTCCTGGCTGTGTAACTGCAAGTAAAAACCCCGTAGACAAAGGGCCTTACCCCGTAAAACCCATGGGATAGCGGAGCAGAGCCCTTTTATAGTTGTACGATAACAATAACGCTGCCAGCGCCCTCCTCAACCGGCGAGTTGCCGTTCGGATTCGCGGCTGAAATCGCGACTGGCCTGCACCAGCATCCGCGTATAGGCATGGCTTGCCAGGTCCTGGCTCAGGGCCTGGCTGTCGAGCAGTTCGACGATCTTGCCCTGCTGCATCACCGCCACCCGATCACACAGGTGGGTCACCACCCCCAGGTCGTGGGTCACCATCAGGTAAGTGAGTTTCTCGCGCTGACGCAGGTCCGCCAGCAGGTTGAGGATTTCTGCCTGCACCGACACATCCAGGGCCGAGGTTGGCTCATCCAGCAACAGCACCCGGGGTTCGAGAATCAGCGCCCGGGCAATCGCCACGCGCTGGCGCTGGCCACCGGACAACTGGTGCGGATAGCGATAGCGAAAGCTTTCGTTGAGGCCGACCTTGAGCAGAATTTCGTTGATCCGGTCGTCCTTGTCGGCGATGCCATGGATGATCAGCGGCTCACGCAGCGCGGTGTCGATGGTGTGGCGCGGGTGCAGGGAACCGTAGGGGTCCTGGAACACCATCTGCACCTTGCGAAAGTGCTCCTTGGGGATCTTGTGCTGCAACGGCGCGCCGGCAATGCTCAGCTCGCCGCTCCAGTGCCGGTACTGACCGGCCAGGCAGCGCAGGACGGTGGTCTTGCCGGAGCCGGACTCCCCCACCAGGCCGAAGGATTCACCATCGGCGACGCTGAGGTTGACGTCATGCAGCACCTGGTTGAGGGCCGGGCCGGCGCCAAAACTGAGGTTCAGCGAATGGGCTTGGATCATGGGCATGGTCGGTTCCTCAAGAAGTCAGCCAGAGCGGATCGCGCTGCAGCACCGGCAGGCGCTCGCGGCGGTTGTCCATGCTCGGCAGGGCAGCCAGCAGGCCACGGGTATAGGGATGCTCGGCGTACTGCAGGTCGCAGGCCGCCAGGGACTCGACCACGCGCCCGGCGTACATCACCAGCACCCGGTCACAGTAATTGCGCACCAGGTTCAGGTCGTGGCTGACGAAAATCAGCCCCAGCTCCTGCTGCTCCACCAGCTCTTCGAGCACGCTGAGCACCTGCTGGCGCACCGAGACATCGAGGGCCGAGGTCGGCTCGTCGGCGATGATCACCTCGGGCCGGGTGATGACCATCATCGCGATCATGATGCGCTGCCCCATGCCGCCGGAGACTTCATGGGGGTACAGGTTGTAGACCCGCTTCGGGTCGCGGATATGGACCTTTTCCAGCATCTCCATCACCCGCTCGCGAGCATCGCTGCGGCTGGCCTTGTGGTGGGCCAGGTAGGCCTCGGCAATCTGGTCGCCGACCTTGACCACCGGGTTGAGCGAGTATTTGGGGTCTTGCATGATCATCGAGATGCGCTGGCCGCGGATCTTCTGCATGGCCTTTTCACTGGCCGAAAGCAGGTCGACATCGCCAAAGCGCAGGGTCTGGGCGGTGATTTTGGCGCTTGCCGGGTGCAGCTTGAGCAGGCTGCGGCCGACGGTGGATTTACCCGAGCCGGACTCGCCGACGATGGCCAGTTTTTCCCGGCCCAGGGTGAAGGACACATCACGCACGGCGTGCATTTCTTTCTTGCCACTGACGAAGCGCACATTGAGCCCTTCGACGTTCAGTTTGATGTCGGACATGGAGCCTCCGGTTACTCGCTACGCGGATCGAGGATGTCCCGCAGGCCATCGCCCAACAGGTTGAATGCCAGGCTGACCAGCATGATCGCCGCACCCGGTACAGCCACCAGCCACCAGCACTCGAGCATGTAGCGCCGACCCGTGGAAATCATCGCGCCCCACTCCGGCGACGGCGCCTGGGCACCCAAGCCGAGAAAGCCCAGGGCGGCGGCGGTCAGGATGATCCCGGCCATGTTCATGGTCAGGCGGATGATCACCGACGACATGCACATCGGCACGATGTGCCGCAGGATGATGCGCGACGACGAAGCGCCTTGCAGCTCCACCGCCACCACAAAATCGGCGTTGCGCAGGGACAGGGTTTCCGCCCGCGCCAGGCGTGCAATCGGTGGCCAGGAGGTCAGGGCAATCGCCACCACCGCATGCTCCAGGCCAGGGCCCAGGGCGGCGATAAAGGCCAGCGCCAGCACCAGGCTGGGGAAGGAAATGAAGATGTCGGTCAGGCGCATGAACACCGTGTCCACCACGCCGCCGTAGTAGCCCGAGACGGTGCCGATAAACAGCCCGATCGGGCCGACGATCACAGTCACCAGGGTGATGATGTACAGCGTGATGCGCGAGCCATAGACCAGCCGGCTGAAGATATCCCGACCGTACTCATCGGTGCCGAACCAGTGGGCGGCGCCCGGTGCCTGCAGGGCGCTGGCCAGGTTCTGCGCGACCGGGTCATGGGTGGCGATCCAGGGGGCGAAGGCCGCGACCACGATCAGCAGCAGGGCGACCAGCAAACCGGCCAGGGTCATGGGGTTGCGCAGCAGGTGGCGCAGGACCCGCAGGCCGCTTTTGCACAAGGCATCGAAGCTGGACCCGGGGGCTCGCTCGCTCTGGCGTTTGGCAGTGGAATCGGTAGAAGACATGTTGGCAATCATCGGCATGTTCTCGGTTCGAAATCAGGATCACCCGATGCGCCCGCAGGCGCCCCGGGTGGCACTCAGCGTTGCTTGTAGACACCCAGGTAACGGGTGGCTTCGGCGTCATCGCCGTCGAAGCCCTTGACGTCGGAAGCGCTGACCACGGTGTCGGTCATCTGGGAAATCATCATGATCGGGCCCACCTGCTGGTCGTAGAGCTTCTGCGCCTGGTGGTACAGGCTCAGGCGCTGGGCACCATCGCGCTCGATACCCACCTTGTCGATCAGGCTGTTGAGCTCCGGGCTGAAGAACGAGGCACGCCAGCCCTGGAAGTTGGGCAGGCCGGCGTCATCGCTGTTGTTGGGGTTGTAGGCAAAGGTGCGCAGGCTGAAATACGGGTGCGGGTAACGCTCGGCACCGCGGGCGACGATGATGTCGAAGTTGCGCGCGCGCATCGCGCCATACACCTGGTTGCCGGTGCCGGTGACGATGCTGGCCTTGATCCCGCCTTCGGCCAGGGTCGCCTGCAGGCGCGCGGCGATGTCGATGAAGGGCGGCTCGGACAAGGTGCGGATGGTGGTGCTGAAGCCTTCGGGGTAACCGGCTTCGGCCAGCAGTTTCTTGGCCTTGGCCACGTCCATGTGGTAACCCGGATCCGGCAGGCGTGCCTCCAGGCTCAGTTGCATCGGCTGCTGGTTGAGCTTGCCGTAGTAAGGCATCACCTGCTCGTCCAGGCCCTTGTAGTCGATCAGGTTGCGCACCGCTTCGCGCACCTTGGGCTTGGCGAACTCGGGCTGCTTCATGCTCATGGCCACGTAGTACATGGTGCCGCGCTGCAGGGACTGGACCTGGATTTTCTCCGAGCCATCGATGGCGCGGATATCCGGCGCGGCCATGCCATAGGCCAGGTCGAGGTCGCCGCGCTCAAGCATCAGGCGCAGCGATTGGGACTCGGTCATGTGCCGCACCACCACGCGCTTGAGCTTGGCCGCGCCATTCCAGTAACCGTCGAAACGGGTCAGCAGCAGCGAGTCGTTGGCACTCCATTTGGTGAGCACGAACGGGCCGCTGCCGGCCTCGTTGGTCACCAGCCAGCCGGCGCCTAGGTCGCCGTTTTTCTCGTGGGCCAGGGCAGTCTTGCGATCCACCACCACGGCGCTTGGGGAAATCGCCAGGGAGTCGATCAGCAACAGTGGGTCCATGACTTGCGGCAGGTCGATGACCAGGGTGTGGGCATCGCTGGCACGGATCAGCGACTGAATATTGTCGACGCTGTAGCCGTAGGCCTTCCAGGTGGTGGCCAGGCCGAAGTTGAGCTTCATCACCCGGTACAGCGACCAGGCCACGTCTTCAGCGGTCAACGGGTTGCCGGAGTGGAACTTCACGTCCTGGCGCAGGTGGAACGTCACCTGCTTGCCGTCTTCGCTGATGTCCCAGCGCTCGGCCAGTTGAGGCAGGTGTTTTTCCGGGTTGCCGTGGTCGCGCTTGACCAGGGTGTCGTAGAGGTTGGCGTTGACCCCCGAGGCATCCAGGCCCGGGGCATTGGCCGGGTCGATGGAGAACAGGTTGACCATGCTCATGCCGACGATCAGTTGGTCGTTCGGCGTCTTGGCGTTCACCGCGGCCATCGGCCCCAGGGCCAGGACCGCCGCCAGCAGGCCCAGGTGCAGTTTGGAAAATGCAGTTTTCATTCAAGGATCCTTCTTCTTATATTTTTATCGGTTCGCAACGGCAAAACGGCTCAGCGGGTACGCGGGTCGAACACCTTGTACAAGGCGTCGCTGATCAGGTTCAGGGCGACGAAGATCAGGCCGATCACCAGCACACAGCCCATCACCGCGTTCATGTCGCCGAGCATCAGGCTGCTGGTCAGGTACTGGCCGAAACCGGGCCAGGCAAACACGGTCTCGATCAGCACCGCGCCTTCGAGGAGCGAGCCGTAGGCCAGCGCGACCACCGTCAGCAGTTGCACGAGAATGTTGCGAAAGGCATGGCCCCAGACCACCTGGCGGCGGGACAACCCCTTGACCCGGGCGGTGATGATGTATTCCTGGGACAGCTGCTCAAGCATGAAACTGCGGGTCATGCGGCTGATGTAGGCCACCGAGTTCAGACCCAGGATCAGCGACGGCAGGATGATATGGCGCAGGGCGCTGGCAAAGGCGTCCCAGTCCCGGGCCAGGGTCGAGTCGATCAGCAGCAGGCCGGTCACTTCCGGCACCATGCCGTCGTAGGCCAGGTCGATGCGTCCGGCGCCGCCGGCCCACCCGAGCCAGGCGTAGAACACCAGCAGGCCCATCATGCCCAGCCAGAAAATCGGTGTGGAGTAACCGAACAGGGTGATGACCCGGGCGATATGGTCCCCCAGGCGCCCCTGGTTGCTGGCGGCGCACACACCCAGCGGCAGGCCGATCAGGACCCCGAACAGAATCGCCAGGGTCGCCAGTTCGATGGTCGCCGGGAATACCCGCTTGATGTCTTCCAGCACCGGGTGGCCGGTCAACAGGGCGTTGCCGAAATCACCGTGGAGCAGGTCGTTGAGGTACAGCCCGAACTGGGTCCAGATCGGCTTGTCCAGGCCCATGGCCCGGTACACCTGGTCGTAGGTGGAACTGTCGGCGTCTGGCCCGACCACCGCCAGCACGGGATCCAGCGGCATGACCCGACCGATGATAAAGGTCAGCGCCAGCAGGCCGAGCAAGGTCACCAGGACCGTGCTGACACGCCGGGCGGTATTGGAAGCGCGAGCCCCCAACACGGAGGCAGTCGAAACAAACATAGTGAGCTCCTGATAAAACAGTCACCGGTACACCAAGGGCGCAGGGCCAGGCCCCGCGCCACACTCAGCGATTCTTGTAGACGTCTTTGTAGCGAGTGGTCGCGGCCGTGTGGCCTTGATAGTCGGCAACGTCGCCGTAGATCAGCACCGTATCGGTCATTTGCGAGACCGGCAGAATGGCGCCCACCTGCTGGTCGAGTTGCTCCTGGATCTGTCGGTACTGGGCCAGTTGTTTGCTGGCGTCAGGCTCGACCTCGGCGCTCTCGATCAGTTGGTTCAGCTCGGGGCTGTAGAACGAAGTGCGCCAGCCCTGGAAGTTGCTCAGCTTGGCTTCATCGCGGTTGTCCGGGTTGTACACCAGGGTCCGCAGGCTGGAATGCGGATGCCGCTCGGCACCGCCGCCGCCACGGCCGACGATGATGTCGAAGTTGCGCTCGCGCATCGCACCGTAGATCTGGTTACCGGTGCCGGTGATGATGCTGGCCTGGATCCCGGCCTGGGCCAGGGTCGATTGCAGGTTGGAGGCGATGTTGATGAAGGGCGGATCGGTCAGCACCCGGATGCTGGTCTTGAAGCCATTGGGGTAGCCGGCTTCGGCCAGGAGTTTTTTCGCTTCCTCGACATTCAGCCGGTAGCCCGGATCCGGCAGGCGCGCCGCCAGGCCCAGGGGCAACGGCCGCTGGTTGATCAGGCCGTAGTGCGGCATCACGGTCTGGTTGATGCCCTGGTAATCGATCAGCGAACGCACCGCCTTGCGCACCCGGGCATCGGCGAACATCGGCTGCTTCACGCTCAGGGCGACGTAGTACAGGGTGCCGCGCTGCAGGGTCTGGGTGCGCACCTTGTCACTGCCTTGCAGGGCTTCGATATCCGGTGCCGACATGCCCTTGGCGATGTCCAGGTCGCCGCGCTCGATCATCAGGCGCAGAGACTGGGACTCGGTCATGTTGCGCATGACGATGCGCTTGAGCTTGGCCGGTCCACCCCAGTAACCGTCGAAACGGCTCATGAGGATCACATCGTTGGCGCGCCAGTCATTGAGCACAAAGGCGCCACTGCCGGCGGCGTGGGTCACCAGCCAGGCGGCGCCCAGGTCGTTGTTCTTCTGGTGCTCCAGCACCTTCTTGCGGTCGAGGACAAACGCGCTGGGCGAGGTGGCCAGGGTGTTGAGCACCAGGAGCGGGTCGGTCGGCCGTGGCAGCTCGATGACAAAGGTAGTGGCGTCGGTGGCGCGCATGTACTGCTCGACGTTTTCCGCGCTGAAACCGTAGGCCTTCCAGGTCGAGGCCAGGGCCAGGTTGAGCTTGAGTACCCGCTGCAGGGACCAGGCGACGTCTTCGGCGCTCAGAGGGTTGCCAGACTGGAACTTGACCCCGGGACGCAGGGTGAAGGTCAGGGTCTTGCGGTCGTCGCTGACCTGCCAGCGTTCGGCCAGGGCCGGAACCAGGCGATCAGGCTGGGCCACATCCTGCACCAGCAGCATGTCGTAGAGGTTGGCGTTGATCTCCGAGACATCCAGCCCGGTGGCGGCGGCAGGGTCCAGGGACAACAGGTTGATCATGCTCATGCCGACAATCAGTTGATCGGCCGGGGTCTTGGCATAAGCGACAGGCAAGGTGGAGATCGCCAGAGTAGCCGCAAATACCCGCGCCCAAAGCGAGGGGAGAATGCTCATAGTGAGAGTGCCTTTCTTATATTTATTCAGGGCTCTCGGGCGACCCGGCCTGGACCGGGAAGCCCGCGTTACACATCAGAAACTGTTGAGCGTGTTGGTTTCGATGAACTCGAAGTCGATCTCTTCACCCAGGCCCGGCAGGTCGGACAAGTGGACGAAACCGTCGCTGTCCATCGGGTCGACCAGACGCTTGAGGTAAGCCGGGACTTCGTCGTAGTCCAGGTACGGGTGCAGCAGGCCGCGCTCGTACCAGGTGCAGTTCTTGATTGCCCCGACCACCGCCAGGTTGGCCGCGCCGTTGCCGTGGATCTCGCAATCCATGCCGAAGGATTCGGCCATGTGCGCCACCTTCAGGCAGGGGGCAATACCGCCGACACCGGCGACACCGGCGCGCAGGATGTCGCAGACATCGTTCTTCACCCAGCTGGCACGGCTCAGGTGCTTGCCGGCCAGGGTTTCCGGGCCGAGTACCGGAATATCCAGTTGCCCCGCCAACCAGGCGTAGGACTCGGCGGAGTCTTCCATCATCGGTTCTTCGAACCAGGCGAAGTCGAGCTTCTGCAATTCGCGACCAATGTAGAGAGCGTCGGTGCGGTTGTACCAGTGGTAGCCATCGAGCATCAGGGCGATGTCCGGGCCGACCGCTTCACGCACGGCGGCGCAGGCCTTGACGTCGATACGCGGGCTTGGCGCAAACGAGACCGGCGGCATCCAGGTGTGCAGCTTGATCGCCTTGTAGCCGCGCTGGACCAGGGTCTCGGCAAAACGGCCGTAGTCTTCCGGGGTCGCCAGGCCGCCTGGCAATTCATCGCCACACATGGTCGAGCCGTACGCCGGCACCTTGTCGCGGAAACCGCCGATGAGTTTGTGCACCGGCACGTTGAACTTGCGCCCGGCCCAGTCCCACAGCGCCTGTTCCACCAGGGCCAGGGCACGGTCGGTGAGTTGGCTGGCGCTGCCGCGCTGCCAGTGCACCAGGTCGTGCCAGATCTTTTCGCGATCGAGGGCGTTCTGCCCGATCAGCACCTTGCGCACAAAACCATCGAGCACATAAGGACGGATCAATTCAGGGGCGCCGAAGGCATAACCCTCATTGCCGTCTTCGGTCTGGATGCGCAGCAGGGCCATCTTGGCCTGGGCGACATCACCGGGGTGGGCGTGGCCCGCACTGTCGACAGCGCGACGGGTCGGGTAGGAAAAAACCTGGACGTTGACTGCTGTAATTCTCATGGACGTCTTTAGCCTGCTTATTAGATTTATGACAGGAATGTCGCCTGCTGAAAATGATCATACGTCATCGTACAACACTTGAAAAGACGAAAAATAACCTCCGAATTTCCGCGCATTTTACCCCGTAAGCCCCGCAAAAGCCCCTATTTAAAGATGACTTAAAGACAACATAGTGATCTCTAGAGCCCTATCTACAGGCTATATATGTAACAAGGTGTTACAAACAGGCCCATAACCCGTAGACACCCCAATAGTCGTACGATAACGTATATCGACACCAAGAAATGAGACCTCCGCAACACCTCTGCTGCCAGCCGCACTGTTCACAAACCCAACAAAAACAATAAAAGAAGACTCCATGAACATCACATTCCGTACCCTCGTTACGCTCGCCACACTCAGCCTGCCTTTCTGCGCCAGCGCCGATTCCGCCAACATCAACTACCGCCACCAGTTCACTGAAGACGACAGCGCCCACGCCGATCGGATCAAGCTCGGCTATCGCCTGGACAGTGGTCTGGGGTTTGAGGCGGAGATGAAATACCGCACGGCCGGCGATCGCGAAGATGTCGCCTACGACAACATGGTCAACAACGGTCACGAGTTCACCGTCAGCTACAACTACAAGCTGAGCCCGCAGTCGACCCTGACCCCGGCGTTCCAGATGGACAGCTCCAAGGACTCGACCAGCTACAAGTTCGGGCTCAAGTACAACTACAAGATCAACGATGCCTTCTACGTCGCCACGCGCTACCGGCTCGATGCCAAGAAGCTCGACCGCGATCAGATCAACGAAGACTTGCCTGATCGCGCCAAGGACAACCAGAACACCAACCGTTTCGAAGGCTGGCTGGGCTATACCCCGGCCAGCAAGTGGGCCTATGAGTACCAGTTCATCTATTTCAAGACCGACTACATCCGCTACGACAACAAGAAGAGCGACTACGAGCAGAACATGATCGTCAAATACAAACTCACCAAGGAGTGGGTTCCGTTCATCGAGATCGGCGACGTCAAAGTCAATTCCACCAGTGATGACCGTCAAGCCCGCTGGCGCTTCGGGATCCAGTACAACTTCATGTAACAGTCGAGCCGGCCTGGCGATCGCGCATCGTTCACCAGGCCTGGCCGCCCCCTCCCCCTTCGCAACCACAGCTCTATGGAAGACCCGACCATGACCACACAGCCCCCTTCGCGCAAACCCTTCACCCGCATCCTGCTGACGGGCGCCGCCGGTGGCCTGGGCCAGATACTCAGGGAAACCCTGCAGGCCCACGCCGCCGTCGTCCGCTCCTCGGACATCAGCCCCATGGCACCCAGCCGCGGCGCGCATGACGAAGTGATCAACTGCAACCTGGCCGACAAGGCCGGGGTCGAAGCCCTGGTCAAGGACGTGGAGGCCATCGTCCACCTCGGCGGGATTTCCGTTGAGCGGCCCTTCGAAGAAATTCTCGATGCCAACATTCGCGGCACCTTTCATATTTACGAAGCGGCGCGCAAACACGGGATCAAACGCGTGGTGTTCGCCAGCTCGAACCACGTCACCGGCTTCTACCCGCAGGACGCAGAACTCGACGCCCACAGCCTGCGCCGCCCGGACGGTTATTACGCGCTGTCCAAGTCCTATGGCGAAGACCTGGCGACCTTCTACTTTCACCGCTACGGCATCGAAACCGTGAGCCTGCGCATCGGTTCGTCATTCCCCGAACCGCGCAACCTGCGGATGCTGTCCACATGGCTCAGTTACCAGGACCTCGACCACCTGGTGGAACGCGCGCTGCTGGCCAGTGATGTCGGGCATAGCGTGGTCTACGGCGTATCCGCCAACCGCGACCTGTGGTGGAACAACCGCCACGCCGCGCACCTGGAGTTTGCCCCGCAGGACAGCTCGGAAAAATTTCGCCCGCAGATCGAGCAGCAACCCAAGCCTGCGGCCGATGATCCCAACAGCCTGTTCCAGGGCGGCGCGTTTACCGCAGCCGGGCCGTTCGGCGACTGAGACTGCCCCTCTCCCTGCGCGGCGGCGCACGGGCGCCGCCGCCCCCTACCTTCTGGAGCCCACGGTATGAACGCCGAACTCATCGTCGATGCCCGCAATGCCACCGGTGAAAGCCCGGTCTGGCACGTGCAGGAAAATGCCTTGTATTGGGTCGATATCCCTGCGGGCCGCCTGCATCGCTGGCAGGCGGACGGCAAGACCGAATCCTGGCAGGCCGACGAGATGCTCGCCTGCATCGTCCGCAGCCCCCAGGGCCACTGGCTCGGGGCCCAGGAAAGCGGCATCTTCCAACTCACGCCCCAGGCCGACGGCCGCCTGCACGCCGAAAAACGCGCCGGGGTTGAACACGCTCGGGCCAACATGCGTTTCAACGACGGGCGCTGCGACCGCCAGGGGCGTTTCTGGTCCAGCACCATGCAACCCGCTATGGGCACCGACCCGGTGGGGGCGCTGTACCGTTACGACGGGCGAACCCCGGGCCTGATCGAACCACTGAGCGCACAACTGAGCGGCCTGCTGGTGGGCAATGGACTGGCCTTCAGCCCGGACGGCAAGACCCTGTACCTGTCGGACTCGCACCCCACGGTGCAGCAGATCTGGGCCTTCGACTACGACATCGACAGCGGCACCCCCCACAACCGGCGCAGCTTCGTCGACATGAACGCCCACCCCGGCCGGCCGGACGGCGCGGCGGTCGATGCCGAGGGGTGCTACTGGATCTGCGCCATCGATGCCGGCCTGGTGCTGCGCTTCACCCCCGAGGGCAAGCTGGACCGCTCGCTGCCGCTGCCGGTGAAGAAACCGACCATGTGCGCCTTTGGCGGCGCCGGGCTCGACACTTTGTTTGTGACCTCGATTCGCCCCCAGGGCATCGACCTTGGCGACCAGCCGCTGGCCGGTGGCGTGTTCGCCTTGAACCCCGGGGTCAAAGGCTTGCCCGAGCCCCAGGCGCGCAGTTGAACAACCTCGGCTGAAAGGCCTTGGCGGCGGCGCTCAGGAAGTCAGTGCGGCCGCCGCGTCGAAGGCTTCGTACGCCTTGCGCATGCGCTCGCGACTGTTGGACAGGTGCAGGCGCATCGCGGCACGTGCGGCGTCGGCATCACGTCGGGCAATCGCCTGATAGATGTCTTCGTGCTCGCGGCTCAAGCGCTCCAGGTAGGGCTCCTTGGCATCATTCACCAGGCGCTTGGAGTGCAGGCGGGTCCGGGGAATGATGCTGACCCCCATGTGCAACATGATGTCGGTGAAGTAGCGATTGCCCGTAGCCAGGGCGATCTGCTGGTGAAACTGAAAGTCCGCCGCCACCGCGTAATCGACACTGACCGCCGGGGAATTCAGGGCATCGAGGGAGTCGCGCATCAGGCGCAATTGCTCATCGGTACGCCGCACACAGGCCAGGCCTGCCGCCTCCACTTCCAGGCTGATGCGCAACTCGAGCACCGCCAGCACGTCATGCAGGGTGACGATGGTCTCGGGGTCGATACAAAAGCCGCTGGGGCTGGGGATATCGCGGACAAAGGTGCCGATACCGTGGCGGGTTTCCACCAGGCCCGCGGCCTGCAGCCGGGAAATGGCCTCGCGGACCACGGTGCGGCTGACCTTATGCTCGTCCATGACCTGAGACTCGGTGGGCAGCTTCGCCCCGCGCTCGATCTCACCTTCACGAATGCGCCGCGACAGTTCGGTGACCAGTTCCTGGGCCAGGCTGCGGTGCTTTCGGCGGACGGTGGGTTGGACGTTCTGGTGGTCCATTAAGAGCGTGTATCCAGGTTTACGGATGAAGGCTCATGATAGCTCAAGCAGTTGTACGACAACTACCTTTGTACGCAACAAGTGCGGCGATTTGCATACGAACTCAGCGCAATTGCTTTAAACCGAACGCTTCCCGTCACCCGCGCGCCCGCTACCTGGGGGCCTCAGTGACCGATGTACTTGTAGTGCGCCAACCACTGGCCATCGACCTGATGCAGCGCCAGATACACTGCCGTCTCGCTGGGCTGGCCATCGGCGAACAGCACGCAGTCCAGGGCCACGGCCTGGTCGTTCTGTTGATAGAGGTCGATAAACCGCCGTTGCCCTCCGCGCTCGGCGAAGGCCAGGGCAACAGGCGCGAGAGACAAGCGGGCGCCCGGATCGAATGAGTCATCCAAGGCTTGGTAAACCTCTTCCAGGACCGCGTCGCTGATGCAGAAGCCCTGCTGAAGGGTGTCGGTGTCGCGCCGATCAAGGGCGTCGACCAGGGCCTGGGCCGCGGCATAGGCCTGGAGCTGTGTGGGCATGTTCATGGGGAGATCCGTTGGCCTGTTCAAGCGCCCAGGCGACTGGCGAAGTAAAGGAGGATATCGGCAATTTCCAGGGCCTGTGTGGCCGTAAGCTCGACAGGATCGTTGTAGGCGCTGGCCGCCTTGAGATGAATGGACGAGCCTTGCTCAAGCACCACCCGCACCTCGCCGTCTGCGGTTTCAAACACGTCCTGCGGCGACGTGTCGATCATCATCAAGCCCCTCTCACACGGTGCTCGGACAGCTGCATAAACGCCATGAAGCTGTCCGCCACCCGCTGGGTCACGCCGCTTTCGTGGGACCACAGGACCACCACCGGCTCGCCGCCAGCGCCTGCCACGGCGTAGTCGAAACAGTAGTAATCCCCGGTGCCGAACTCGGCAAACGGCAGCAATGCCGAGAAGTCGCTCGCGGTGTCGGCCACGTTGTCCAGCCACACCTGCCAGCCCTCCTGGTACTGCCGAACAATGGAGTCCCAGGTCTTGCGCGGATCCCGCGCATCAAACACCGGAAACACCGTCAGCGCGCCTAGCGAGCGGCCGTTATTGACCAGCAGCCATTGCGTAAAAGACTCGGGCAAACGCCGCCCCAGCTCGCTCTCTGCCGCCTGGATGGCCGCTATCGACGTGCCAATCACCCGTGCCTGAGCCATCGCTGCCTCCTCCTTGAAAAAACCGATAATGCCGACGCTCGACCGAACGCGGCAATCTGCCTGCCAACCACTGTCGCGCGGCAGTTTATGAGCAGTTTCGGATCGGCGCCAATCCCTATCCCTCAAGCCCCACGCGCCGGACCTTTGATCTGCGAACCCCGGCCACTGGTTTTTCATGCTGAAATAGCCGCGCGTTTTTGCCGCAAGCCGTTGCCGATCTGGAGTCCCCCATGAAGAAAACCGCAGCCCTGGCCCTACTGTTCACCCTGGCCCTGCTCGGCAGTCCCGCCCACGCGCAAGGCGATGCCGAGGCCGGCGGCAAGCTGTTCAAGCGGATCTGCGGTGGCTGCCACACTATCGGGCCTTCGGTACGCAGCTCTTTTGGGCCCCAGCTCAACGGCATCATCGGGCGCCCGGCGGGCAGTGCCAGCGACTACCAGTATTCGGAGGCCATGAAGAACTCCGGCGTGGTCTGGACCCGCGACAAACTGGTGGCCTATCTCGAAGACCCCAAGGCCGTGGTGCCCGGCACGCGGATGATCTTCTGGGGGCTGAGCGATGCAGAAAAAATCGACAACCTGCTGGCCTATCTACAAACCTTTGCCGAGCAGCCATAAGGCCGGGAGGCATTCCCCAGGCAAAAAAAAGGCCTCACATCGCTGTGAGGCCTTTTGCGTTACCCGTGTGCGCCAGAATCAGAACACGTTGATCGGGTAGTCGACGAACACACGCAGTTCGTTGCCGCTGTCGTTGTAGCCGCTGGATTTCTGCGCCACGCGCAGGATCGAGCTACGAACCTTCACGCTCAGGTCTTTGGCCGGGCCGCTCTGCACCACGTACTTGACCTGGTTGAAGATTTCACGCTCGGTACCACCAGTGGTGGTCGCGCCAGCGCTGTTGGTCGAAGTGATGTTGTCACCACGCACGTAGGCCAGGTTGTAGCTCAGGCCAGGCACGCCGAACGTACCGAAGTCCAGGCCGTAGCCCAGCTGCCAGCTGCGCTCGTCTTCAGCGTTGAAGTCGGACCAGTAGGAGTTGGCCAGGTAGATAGTGTTACCACCGTCACCGACACGACCTTGCTGCTTCTGGTAGCCGCCATAGGCGTAGCCCAGGTTGCTGTCACCGGTGCTGCGCTGGTGGGCCAGGGTGAACGAGTGAGGACCCACGGCGTAGACAGCGGCCAGGCTCCAGATCTTGTTGTCTTCGCCGCCAGCGTTGGTCTTCTGCGCGTAGGACTTGTCCAGCTCGGTGCGGTAGCCATTGAAGTCCAGGGTTAGGGACTGGGAGGTGGCCAACGGGAACACGTAGTTCAGGTTCACGTATTGCTTCTTCAGCACGTCTTCGACGTCGGAAGCGTACAGCGCGCCCTTGAACTGTTCGGTGAACTGATAGGCACCGCCCAAAACGTTGATCGACTTCAGACCACCGCTGTCACGGCCTTCGGCGCTCTTGCGCGACTCAGCGGTGAAACGACCGGCGTTCAGCACCAGGCCCTTGATCTCTTTGGAAGTGATCAGGGTACCGGTGTAGCTTTCCGGCAGCAGGCGCGAACTGTCGTAGTTCAGGACCGGCAGCTCAGGCATCTGGTCGCCGTACGCCAGGGTGGTGTTGGAAACACGGAACTTGACTGCACCACCGGCCTTGGCCAGGTCGCCAGCCGGCGTCTTGTTGCCGTTTTCGCTTTGCTTGAAGAAGTCGATGCCGGCGCCGCCAGCGTGGCTACCACGGTCCAGACGCAGGCCGTACAGGCCGAAGGCGTCAACGCCCACACCGACCGTGCCCTGGGTGAAACCGGAAGAGAAGGTACCGATAGCCGCTTGGCCCCACTCGCGCTGATCGTGATTACCGTCTTTCTTGTCGCGATTGATATAAGCGTTACGCAGCAGCACTTTCAGGCTGGCGTCTTCAACAAAGCCCTTGGACTCAGCCTGGTCGTTAGCCATGGCTTGAGTAGCGCCCAAAATCCCCAGTGCAATCAGGCAGATCCGTTGTTTCAACATTCTTTTATTTTCCTTATTACGGGTTGATTACGCGCTGTGGAACCCGGTCCGGATGGCGTCTTAGCGCTCTTTTGCGACCCGAAAATAAAAAGGCCCGCCCCACGAGAAAACGTGGCGGGCCTTTATTATTTTAAGAAGTTATGGCTCTTGGCCACAGGCGTTGGGGCGAATCCTATCCGCGCCCAGAACAGTGTGTCAATTTCGAGAATCTTCTGGAAATAGGCAAAAATCTTCTAAGAATTCATTTGCGCAGGGGCCATTGCACTTGAGTGACAGGCCGCGACGGATGTGCGGCCCGTCATCAAGGAGCAGCAGCCCCTTGCATCGCCAACTGCACCGGGTGGCTGTCGACGAACTGCTCGAAGTGGCTGACCTTGCCGTCTTTCAGGGTCCATAAATGGACCACGCGGACGTTTATCGGCAAGCCGGTGGCCTTGTAGACGCCGGTGTAATTGCCGTAGGCAACCACCTGGTCGCCCTGGGCCACATAGTTCTCGACCTTGAAGGCGAACCCCTCCCATTCGGTGGCCAGACGCTTGAAAACGTTCTCGACAATGGCCTCGAAACCCACATAGGTGCCGGCATAGGGAAAACCCGCTGCTTCGGTCCAGCGAGCATCGGGGGCCAGGGCGGCGGCGGTGTTCTTCGCGTTTTCCTGGGAATTGGCACCTTCGTAGGTGCTTTTGATCAGCGCAAGGTTATCCATGGGTGACTCCGCGACAGGGGGAAGAACATTCAAGGGGTGCAACCGTCCAGGCCACAGACCGGGGCGCTGGAAGAGGGTACAGCGGATTCGCCGATCAGCGCTGCCTTGAGCCAGGTGGCGAACGCTTCGGGCTTGCCCAGCCAGGGGCCGATATCCAGCAGCCGCCGCTGGCCACCCAGCTCCAGCACCAGGGTCGGGAACCCTTGGCCACCGACCTGGGCCAGCAACGCACGGCTGTCCTTGATGTGGTCTGGTACCTGCTGCGCGCTGGCCAACTCGAACGCCGCGTCGAAGCTGTCGGCGTCCAGCCCCAGCTCTTGTGCAAGCTCCTGCAGTACATCCTTGTCGGCGATGCGCCGGCCTTCAAGGTAGTGCGCCGTCTGCAATCGCCCGAGCAGCGCCAGGCCTTGCCCGCTCAACGCTTGTGCAGCAAGCACCGCGGCTATGGGCGGCGCCGAATCGAAGACCGCCGAGTGATCGCGCAGCAGGCCTTCAAAATACGCCTCGCCAAACGGCTGCCCGGTGTACTCGGCAATACGCCGGTCGTGGGGCATCACGTAGTCGCGCAACTGTGGCGAGACGGCCTGGCGGTTATGGCCGGTCATCATGCCGCCGCCATGGAGCACCACCGGCACTAGCGCCTGGGCGGCCTGTACCAGAGGCTTGGCGCCGTAGCACCAGCCGCAAAGAGGGTCGTAGATGTAATGAAGGGTCGCGGCAGACATGACGGGCTCCAGCAAAAGATTGAAAAAAACCGATGCCGCAGCCTATGCCCAGGCCCGCCACGGAAAAACCCCGAAATGGCATTCAGTCTGTTTCGCCAATCGGTCGAATGGGTCCTCCCGCCCCGTGTATCCAGCCCCTTACGACAAAGACACAATTTGAAACATAAACCCAAGGGAACTTTTCAGGATTAATTAACGAAAGCAAATAGCAAGCATTACCATTCGCACCCTCGACTCACCCACCCTTCGGATGCGCTTTAAATGCCTGCCCACCCTCGCCTCACGCCCGTTTCCATCGGCCTGTGCGCCCTGCTGACTTCCGGGTTCAGCTACGCCGCCACCACCCTGCCGGTCACCGCCATCAACGCCGAAGCCAATGCCGATGAAGACGATCCCCGGGTCAGGGAAAGCAGCACCGCGACTCGCACTGCCACGCCATTGCGCTACGTGCCCCAGGCCATCGACTCGATCAAGACCGCCAACGTCATGGATTACGGGATCAATGACCTGGGCACGGCGCTGAGCGGCATCCCCAACGTCAGCAACAGCGCCGATACGCGTTTCGACAGCGTGCGCATCCGCGGTTTCGACGCCAGCAACGACTTCTACCTCGACGGTATACGCGACGACAGCCAGTACGTGCGCGACCTGCACAACATCGAGCGCATCGAGGTGCTCAAGGGCCCTGCCGCCGTGCTTTACGGCCGCGGCAGCCAGGGCGGGATCATCAACCGCGTAAGCAAACTGCCGCAGTTCGGCCGTCGCTCCAGTGTCGAGCTCAGGGGCGGCAGCGAGGATTTGCGCAGCCTCTACGCCGACCTCAGCAGCGATCCGTCGGAGAACATCAGCCTGCGCCTGAACATGGGCAACGAGGATAGAAACAGTTTCCGCGATGGCGTCAGCGGCAACCGCCAGCTGTTCGCACCGTCGATGAGCTGGCAACTGACCCCGGACCTGAACTGGCTGGTGCAATACGAATACAGCCGTTATGACCGTACGCCGGACCGCGGGATTCCCGGTATCAACGGGCGCCCGGCCGATGTCAGCCGCGACACCACCTACGGTGACAAGCGCGACTACATCAACGACAAATCCCAATCCCTGCGTTCCAAGCTCAGCTACGAGCTCAGCGACAACTGGCAGCTGCGCAACACCCTGGGGGTGTTCAAGCTCGACAGCGATTTCGACAACACCTACGTCACCACCTATAACCCTGCCAACAGGACCGTGACCCGCCAGCGCTGGCAGCAGGACCTCAATACTCGCAACCTTTACAACAACACCGAGCTGGAAGGCACCTTCGACACCTTCGGTCTCGAGCACCGCTTGCTGACCGGCGTTGAGCTGGGCAATCAGACCCGCGACCCCAAGCTGTACACCGCGGCCACAGTCGGCG
This sequence comes from Pseudomonas sp. MF09150, assembly GCF_059862355.1. Taxonomy (NCBI): domain Bacteria; kingdom Pseudomonadati; phylum Pseudomonadota; class Gammaproteobacteria; order Pseudomonadales; family Pseudomonadaceae; genus Pseudomonas; species Pseudomonas sp. MF09150. The sequence continues at coordinate 528,692 of NZ_JCBCUS010000002.1, forward strand.
CTGGCGGCCAGGCCGTACCGGCACTGGACCCGTTCAACCCGAACCGCGACCTGCGGCACACCGGGAAAATGGTGATGTCCACCCACAACCGGAGCGAAGTCGAAAGCCGCGCCGTCTATGTGCAGGATCAGTTGCGCCTGAATGATCAATGGCAACTGCTCGCCGGCCTGCGTTACGACAACTTCAGCATCGAGACCGACAACCAGGTCACCCACCGCAAGGACGACCGCGACAGCCACAGCACCAGCCCGCGCCTGGGGGTGGTCTGGACGCCTCTGGAGCACCACTCGTTCTATGCCTCGTGGAGCAAGAGCTTTTCTCCGGTGGGCGGCGGCTTGATCGGCATTACCCCCAACGCCAACGGCAACACCAATGACCTGAGCCCCGAGCGCACCCGGCAGAAGGAAGTCGGGGTCAAGAGCGACTGGCTCGACGACCGTTTCAGCACCACCCTCGCGGTCTATGAACTGGAGCTGTACAACCGCCGCAGTCGGAGCGTCGACAATCCGAACATCATCCTGCTCACCGGCCTGCAACGCTCACGTGGCGTGGAGCTGACCGCCAGCGGCAAGATCGTCGGCAACTGGTCGCTGCGTGGCGGCATCGGCTTGCAGGACGCGACCGTGGTCAAGAGCAACAACGGCGACGAAGACAACCGGGTCAACAACGTCGCCAAGCGCAACGGCAGCCTGTTCATCACCTGGAAACCGGAAGCGGGCTGGTACGCCGAAACCGGCCTGACCCTGGTCGGCGATCGCTACGCCGACAACCTCAATACCGTGGTGCTGCCCGGTTATGGCCGTTGGGATGCCCTGGCCGGCTTCCGGCAGAAAGACTGGAACCTGCGGGCCTCGCTGAACAACATCAGCGACCGCACTTACTACTCCACGGCCACCAGTGCCGGGCAGATCCAGTTCGGCGACCCACGCAGCCTGGTGGTCACCGGCACCTACAGCTTCTGACCCCCCACGGAAGACGCTGAAGCCCCGCTATAAAATCCGCGCAAAAAAAAGCGCTGCCATCCCGGCAGCGCTTTTATCAATCCGTTGCTGACTATCCTTCCATTACATCCCACAACGCTTGCAGTTCTGCCTCGCTGAGCAAGCCGGCAGGGTAGCGCTCGGTGATCATCCGGCGCGGATCAGGCTCTCTGATCTGGCGCGTTCCATTGGATTTCAACCACAGGGCCAGAGCCTGAAGCGATTCGTTATTCATTGCCAAGGGATGCGATGCCCGCTCGCTGATCATATTCATTCCAGCGCTCTCTCCTGGTTCGTGAGCGGCTAACTTATCCAAGGTTTATGACAGAACATCGCAGTTCTACCGGTCTCAGAATCACCTCTGAACTGATACAAGAGCTGTGCCAATGTGCCGGCAATGTGGGTTGGCGGATACAAAAAAGCCCGCAGTCCATAAGGGCTGCGGGCTTGCTGCTCAGTACAGGATTAAATTCATCATCCCATCCCGTACTCAGGTGACATGGGCTGTTACAACCCCACTCAACCTTTGTGCGGTGCAGGCTGCTGTTGGGTAAGGCAATGGATATTGCCGCCCCCCAGTAACAGTTCGCGCCCCGGCACCATCACCACTTCATGCTGCGGGAACAGCCCCTGGAGGATCTCCCGGGCCTGGTCATCCAGGGGATCGTCAAAACTTGGGGCAATGATGCCGCCGTTGACGATCAGGAAGTTCACATAAGAGCCGGCCAGGCGCACGGACGGGTTGCGCTCCTGGGTTCCTTCCACGGCATCGACGCCGTCGCACTCTTCCTGGGTCGCATAGAGCGGTCCCGGGATCGGCATTTTATGCACCTTGAAGGTGCGGCCCTTGGCATCGCGGGTGCTTTCCAGCACTTTCATCGCCGCCTGGCAGCGCGGGTAGTTCGGGTCCTCGGGATCATCGGTCCAGGCCAGCAGCACTTCACCCGGGCGCACGTAGCAGCAGAAGTTATCCACATGACCGTCGGTTTCATCGTTGAACAGGCCATCCGGCAGCCAGATGACCTTGTCCACCGCCAGGTGCTCGCCCAGCAGCGCTTCGATCTCATCGCGCTTCAGGTGCGGGTTGCGATTGCGGTTGAGCAGGCATTCTTCGGTGGTGATGACCGTGCCTTCGCCATCGACGTGGATCGAGCCGCCTTCGAGCACAAAACCTTCAGTGCGGTAGCGCTGGCAGCGTTCGATTTCCAGGACCTTGCTCGCGACCTGCTCGTCACGGTTCCACGGCGAATACAGGCCGCCGTCGAAACCGCCCCAGGAGTTGAACCCCCAGTGCACGCCGCGGACTTCGCCGCTGTTGTTGATGACAAAGGTCGGGCCGGTATCACGGACCCAGGCGTCATCGCTGGACATTTCCACCAGGCGGATATTGGGGACGTCGAGGCGCGCCCGGGCGTTTTCATATTGGCCGGCCGATACCGCCACGGTCACCGGTTCAAAACGGGCGATGGCCCGGGCCACCGCCGCATGCGCGGCCTGCGCCGGCTTGCCGCCCAGGCGCCAGTTGTCCGGGCGCTCGGGCCAGATCATCCAGGTCTGGGTCTGCGCTGCCCATTCGGCGGGCATGTAAAAGCCGTCGGCGCGAGGCGTGCTGTGCAAAATGCTCATGGTGCTTAGGACTCCAGGGAACCGTCGAGTGTTTTGATCGCACCATACAGGTTCGGACGACGGTCACGAAACGAACCCCAGGCGCTGCGAATGTGTTCCAGCTGGTCGAGGTCAAAACTCTGAACCAGTACCCCTTCTTCGGTCTGGTTCAGTTCCTGGACCTTCTCGCCGAATTGATTGGCGATAAACGACGAGCCGTAGAAGGTAATGTCGTAGCCGTCCTGCTCTTCGTTGCCGATGCGGTTGCTGGCGACCAGCGGCATCAGGTTGGCACCTGCATGACCTTGCTGCACGCGCTGCCAATGATCGCGGGACGAAATGCTCTGGTCATGGGGCTCGCTGCCGATGGCGGTGGGGTAGAACAGGATTTCCGCCCCTTGCAGCGCCATGCTCCGCGCGCATTCCGGGAACCACTGGTCCCAGCAAATACCGACGCCGATTTTTGCGTAGCGTGTGTTCCATACCTTGAAACCGGTATCGCCCGGGTTGAAGTAATACTTTTCGTGGTAGCCGGGACCATCCGGAATATGGCTTTTCCGATAAATCCCGAGGTTGCTGCCATCGGCGTCGATGATCGCGATGCTGTTGAACCGCGCGCGCCCGGCCAGCTCGAAGAAGCTGATGGGCAACACCACTTGCAGCTCCTTGGCGACCTTCTGGAAATGCTTGATCGCGACGTTTTCTTCAACCGTCGTCGCCAACTGCAGGTAGTCCGGATTCGGCTTCTGGCAGAAGTACGGGGTCTCGAACAGCTCCTGGATCAGGATGATCTGCGCGCCTTGGCCTGCGGCCTCGCGGACCAGCTTTTCAGCGGTCTCGATATTGGCTTCCAGATCCCAGGAACAAGCCATCTGGGTAGCGGCGACGGTAACGATACGACTCATGGAGCATCTCCTGGGCTGGCGGGCGTTGGGCCAATGGTGACAGTGGCCCGTGACAGAAAAGGGCGACGTGCGAACTTGCGGGCGTTTCAGCAACGCCGACTTTATATCCGATAAAAATCGACTTTAAAAGCGATATAAATTCATAAAATTGAAAAATACGCATCTAAAGCCGATAACAATCGATTAAAGTTTATCTATTCACAGCCCCTCGCCCAGCACCTTGGATAGCATGTCGACAAAGAAATCCACGCTTTGGCGAGTGGTGACCATCGGTGGCTTGATCTTGAGAATATTCAGGTAGTCACCGGTGGGCTGCATGAAGATGCCCAACTCCCGCAGGCGTTCACACAGCAGGGTGGTTTCTTCGGTGGCCGGCTCCAGGGTCTCGCGGTCGCGCACCAGCTCCACCCCCAGATAGAAGCCGGAACCATGCACCGCCCCCACCAACGGATGAATATCCATCAGCGCCAGCAAGCGTTGCTTGAAATGGCCGCCGACCACCTGGGCGTTTTCCCAGAGCTGTTCTTGCTCCATCACATCCAACACCGCCATGCCGATCCGGCAGCTCACCGGGCTGCCGCCCGAGGACGAGAAGAAATAGCCCTCAGCCTCCAGCGCTTCGGCAATTTCGCGCCGGGTGATCACCGCCCCCAGTGGCTGGCCGTTGCCCATGCCCTTGGCCATGGTGATGATGTCCGGCACCACGCCCTGCTCTTCAAAGCCCCAGAAGAAGGAGCCCATGCGGCCGTAGCCGACCTGCACCTCATCGGCAATGCACACACCGCCCTGGGCCCGCACCAGGCCATAGACCTGCTGCAGATAACCCGGCGGCAGGGAAATCCCGCCGGCATTGCCGTACACCGGCTCGCAGATAAAACCGGCCAGCTGCCGTTGTTGCGCGGCCAGCTTGGCCAGGTTGTGCTCGACACTGCGCACGTAGTCCGGCGCGCTGTCCTGACCGCGGAACTCGCCACGGTAGGTATTGGGCGCGGTGACCGGGTGCACCCAGTCCGGTCGACTGCTCAGGGCCTTGGGATTGTCGGCGATCGAGGTCGACACCGCGTCCGCCGCCACCGACCACCCGTGATAGGCCTCAAGCACGCTGAGCATGTCGCGCCCGCCGCTGTAGGCCCAAGCCAGGCGAATCGCCAGGTCGTTGGCCTCTGTGCCGCTGTTGACCAGAAATACCCGGTCCATGGAGTCCGGCGCCAGGGCCAGCAGGCGTTCGGAAAACTCCGCCAGCGCAGCGTAGTGAAAGCGCGAATTGGTGTTGAGCAACGACCACTGGCGGCTCGCTTCAGCGGCCATGCGCGGGTGGCCATGGCCCAGCACCGCCACGTTGTTGAGCATGTCGAGGTAGGAACGGCCCTGCATATCGATCAGATGGTTGCGCCAGCCGCGCTCGATACGCGGCGGGTCTACGTAATAGTGTTTTTGCGAGCGGGCAAAGCTGGCATCGCGCCGTGCCAGCAGCAGTTGGGAGTCAAGCTCCGGCTCGGCATCGCAGGCCAGCCCCAGCAGCGCCGCCGGTGACGGGCACAACGCCTGCCAGGCCGCCGCTCGGGCCGGCGTGCAAAACAGCGGCGGGTCAAGCTCCAGGCCACGGCACAACTGTACCTGCAAGCCCTGGGCCACCTCCCCCAGCAACTGCCCCTTGAGCAGCGCCGCACCCGAGTCCAGAGACGGCCTGACGCCCCACAGGTGCACACTCAATTGCCCGCTGTCGAGGCGCAGGCTGCCATCGGCGGCCACCTTGAGTACACCGGCAAAAGGTGCTTCGACCGGGGTGCCGCTGGGCACTTGCAACTGCACATGCAGCGGGCAGGTGTCCGGCTCCACGGCGCTGTCAGGGCGGGTCCGGGATAAGCGGTACTGGCCATAGCGGCTGGCGGCCAGGCCATGGGTAGCGGCCGCCTCTTCCAACAGCCGCTGATCGATGCCGGGCTGTTCCCAGTTGCCGGCTTCAAAATGCGGGCTGAGCACCCCCAGGTCGATCAGGGCGAACTCCCGTCCCACCAGGCTCGGCAGCAGGGGCGCAAAACCCTCACTGGCAATGCTCGGCAGGGACTGGCCAACCGCTGTCAGAATCGCCGCCTCCATCAACTCGAAGGGCACGGCCGTGGCGACCCGGAAAATCTCCCATTCATGGCTCAGGTTGGCGCGGCTGTATGCATTACCCGGGTCGATGCTGACCTGCTGCTCACCACTGAGCACCAACACCGCCGCGCGCGCCACGATCAGCGGCCACAGCGCCCGCAACTCGGCATGCTGCAACGGGTTAACCGCGTGATAGGCCCGAACTGCCGGCAGGATGCGCAACGGATCGCCTTCAGCATGGTGCAGCAGGGCGGCGCAGGTGACAGAAAGGTCGGTGATGCGCCAGGTGCGGATCAGGTCGCCAAAATCGATGACGCCCTGTAATTGCCAGTGCCGTTGCGAATCACGCTGCCAGACCACGTTGTCATCGGTGATGTCCATATGGATCGCCTGCACCGGGAGTTCGTCGAGCAGCGGCTGCAAGCGACGCTCAGCCTGCTCGGCAGCCTCTGCAATCAACCCGCGCTGGTGCGCATCGGCAATCACCGGCAGCAGATGGCTGATCAGGGTGCTGGCGTGGCGCGCGTCCCACTGCAAGGTGCGCTCAAGGCCCGGATGCTGGAAATCGGCCAGGGCCAGGTCCATCTGTCCGCACAACCGGCCAAAGCCAGCCATCAGTTGCGGCCCCAGGTAATCCAGGTGGGTCAGGGAGTGGCCTTCGATGAAATCGAGCAGGCGCACATGTACCGTTTGTCCGGATATTTCCAGCGAAAGCAGGTCGGCACCGCTGTTGGACGGGATCACCCGCGGCACTCGCCACTCGGGATGCTGGCCCAGATGCCGCAGCCCGGCGTGCTGGGCCTGCAACTCCAGAGCGGCGTAATCGCCATGGCAGATTTTCAGGACAAACCGACCCTGATCGGTGTCGACGCGAAAGTTGAGGTCCTGCTGGCTGCCCAGGGACTGCACCGTGCCGCGCAGCCCGTAGTGGGTTTCCAGCAACTCCAGCGCCTGCTGCGCGCTAATCTGCGGACTTGGCAGGCTGGCACGGTGAATCAACGTGGCGAGCAACATACAACGACCCCAGGCAATTATTATCAGGCGCTTATATCGCCACCGCGCCCGACGTTACGCAACCCCCCAGGTGTGACAGTCAGTGAACAAGCCAAGCGCCACTATGGGTTGAGCATTGTCTGAAAGCCTTATCAAGATTGAATTGGACCGCCCATGGCCCTTGCACCGCGTGGGCTATGCCGACAAGCTATGCTGCTTCCGTTTGCATCAACGACCGACTTAAGGAAACAGGCTACCCAACATGCGCATTCTCGTTACCGGCGGAGCCGGTTTTATTGGGTCGGCGCTGGTCCGCCACTTGATCGAGCACACCGAACACGAAGTGCTCAACCTGGACAAACTGACCTACGCCGGCAATCTCGAGTCGCTGCACAGTGTTGCCAGTAACAGCCGCTACGAATTCGTCAAAACCGACATCATCGACCAGGCCACCGTCAGTGCCGTCCTGGCACGCTTCCAGCCCCATGCCATCATGCACCTGGCTGCTGAGTCCCACGTCGACCGCTCCATTGACGGCCCCTCGGATTTTATCCAGACCAATATCGTCGGCACCTACAGCCTGCTGGAAGCCAGCCGCGCCTATTGGCAGGGCCTGCCGGTGGCGGAGAGAAGCGCCTTTCGCTTTCACCATATCTCCACCGATGAGGTTTACGGCGACCTGCATGGGGTCGATGACCTGTTCACCGAAACCACGCCCTATGCCCCCAGCTCGCCCTACTCCGCCAGCAAGGCTGCGTCCGACCACTTGGTCCGCGCCTGGCACCGCACCTACGGCCTGCCGGTGCTGATCACCAATTGCTCGAACAACTACGGCCCGTTCCACTTCCCGGAAAAGCTGATTCCACTGGTGATCCTCAATGCCCTCGCGGGCAAGCCGCTGCCGGTCTACGGCAATGGCCTGCAAGTGCGCGACTGGCTGTTTGTCGAAGACCACGCCCGCGCCCTGTTCGAAGTGGTGACCCAAGGTGTGGTCGGCGAGACCTACAACATCGGCGGCCATAACGAACAGACCAACATCGACGTGGTGCGCGGCATCTGCGCCCTGCTCGAAGAGCTGGCGCCGCACAAACCGGCCGGGGTCAAGCAGTTCGCCGACCTCATCACCTTCGTCCAGGACCGCCCCGGACACGACCTGCGCTACGCCATCGACGCCAGCAAGATCGAACGCGAGCTGGGTTGGGTTCCCGAGGAAACCTTTGCCAGCGGCCTGCGCAAGACCGTGCAGTGGTACCTGGCAAACCTCGAATGGTGCCAGCACGTCCAGGACGGCAGCTACCAGGGCCAACGATTGGGCTTCACCGACACCAAGGATCTGATTGCATGATGAAGGGCATTGTTCTGGCAGGCGGTTCAGGCACGCGCCTGCACCCGATCACCCTCGGCGTTTCGAAGCAACTGCTGCCGGTCTACGACAAACCGATGATCTACTACCCGATCTCGGTGCTGATGCTCGCGGGGATCAAGGACATCCTGCTGATTTCCACCCCCCAGGACCTGCCGCAGTACCGCAACCTGCTGGGTGATGGCAGCCAGTTCGGGGTGCGCTTCAGCTACGCCGAGCAGCCTTCGCCGGACGGTCTGGCCCAGGCCTTTCTGATTGGCGAAGCGTTTATTGGCAAGGACCCGGTGTGCCTGATCCTGGGTGACAACATTTTTCATGGTCAGCATTTCACCGAGAAACTGCAGGCCGCAGCCGAAAAATCGTTGGGAGCTACCGTATTTGGATATTGGGTCAAGGACCCACAACGTTTTGGTGTTATCGATTTCGATGAGAACGGCAACGCGCTGTCGATTGAAGAGAAACCAGAAACGCCCAAATCCAGTTACGCAGTGACCGGGCTGTACTTTTACGACAACTCTGTCATCCAGATAGCTAAAACGATCCAACCCTCGGCCCGTGGCGAGTTGGAAATTACCGACATCAATAATGCGTACCTGCAACGGGGTGATCTTCGTGTGGAACGTTTCGGCAGGGGGTTTGCCTGGCTCGATACTGGCACTCACGATAGCCTGCTCGAGGCGTCGCAATACGTGCAGACCATCGAACACCGACAGGGTCTAAAGGTCGCCTGCCTCGAAGAAATTGCCTACAACCAAGGCTGGATTGACCGCACACTACTGCTCGAACGAGCTCAATACTTCGGCAAGACCGGCTACGGCCAATACCTCTTCACCCTTGCCGGAGAAGAACGATGAACGTCATCCCTACCGACCTTCCTGGCGTATTGATCCTTGAGCCCAAGGTCTTTGGCGATGAGCGCGGTTTCTTCTACGAAAGCTTCAATGCCAGGGCCTTCCAGGAAGCCACCGGGCTGGATACCCAGTTCGTGCAGGACAATCACTCCCGCTCACAGCAAGGGGTACTGCGCGGCTTGCATTACCAGCTGGAAAATACCCAAGGCAAACTGGTGCGCGTCACCGTGGGTGAAGTACTCGATGTGGCGGTGGATATCCGTCGCAGCTCGGCGCATTTCGGGCAGTGGGTAGCGGTGCGGCTGTCCGCCGATAACCATCGCCAGCTATGGGTACCCGAAGGCTTCGCCCACGGCTTCGTCGTCCTCAGCGACTTCGCCGAGTTCCTCTACAAGACCACCGATTACTACACCCCGTCCGCCGAGCGCTGCATTCGCTGGGATGACCCGGACCTGGCCATCGACTGGCAACTCACGGGCACGCCGACCCTCTCGGCCAAGGATCAGGCCGGCAAGCGCCTGAACGAGGCCGACCTGTTTCCATGAGCACGCCCATGAAGATCCTTATCAGCGGCCAGCATGGCCAGGTGTCCCGCGAGCTGCAGCAGCGCCTCAAGGGCTTGGGCGAGCTGATCGTACTGGGTCGCGACCAGCTCGACCTGGCGCACCCGGAGCAGATCCGCCGCCAGGTCCAGGCCATCGCCCCGCAGCTGATCATCAACGCTGCCGCCCACACCGCGGTGGACCAGGCGCAAAGCGAACCCGAGCTGGCCTTTGCCATCAACGCCACGGCACCCGGCATCTTCGCCGAAGAGGCCCGGGCCCTGGGCATCCCGTTGATTCACTACTCCACCGATTATGTGTTCGATGGCAGCAAGGCCACGCCCTATACCGAGGACGACGTGCCCAATCCGCTTGGGGTCTACGGCCAGAGCAAACTGGCCGGGGAGCGCGCGATCGGCGCAGTCGGCGGCCAACACCTGATCCTGCGCACCAGCTGGGTCTACTCCAGCCACGGCAAGAACTTCCTGCTGACCATGCAGCGCCTGATGCAGGAAAAACCCCTGCTGCGGGTGGTCGCCGATCAGATCGGTGCGCCAACCTGGGCCGGAACCATCGCCCACAGCACCCGCCTGCTGATCGAGCGCTGGCAGGCCGGGACGGCGGGTGCCTGGGGCACTTATCACCTGAGCGCTGCAGGCCACACCTCGTGGTTCGGCTTTGCCGAGGCGATCGCCACGCACCTGCGGGACCAAGGCAAGGCCTGCGCCGCACTGGAGGCGATTCCCTCCAGCGACTACCCGACTCCGGCACCACGGCCGCTGAACTCGCGCCTGGACTGCAGCCGCCTGGAACGCGAGTGGGGCGTGACCCAGCCCGACTGGCAAGCTGCATTGCGCGAGTGTCTTGCCGAGCTGGGCTAGGCATAATGCGCCTGTATCCACAGGCGCCGACCCTCATGACTCCACCCCTCCCCCGCAGACCCCGTTGGCGCAGCCTGGCGTTGCTGGCCCTGTGCCTGGCGCCGCTGCTGTGGCCGTTGGAGCATTTGGCCGAGCGCTATTACCGCAGTGAATTGGTAGGACAGAACCGCCAGACCCTCGATCTGTACGTGGCCAACCTGCTCGGCACCCTGCATCGCTACGAAGTGCTGCCGCAGATCCTGGGCGACCTGCCCGCCCTGCGCTCGGTGCTCGATGCCCCGGATGATGGCGTCACCCAAGGCAATGCCAACCGCCTGCTGAAAAACATCAGTGCCCAGACCGGCGCCGAAGTCATGTACTTGATGGACACCAACGGCAAGACCCTGGCCGCCTCCAACTGGGACAAGCACGACAGCTTTGTCGGGCGCAATTTTTCCTTCCGTCCGTATTTCAGCGAAGCCATGGCCGGGCGCCTCGGGCGTTTCTTCGGCCTTGGGACCACCTCGGCCAAGCGTGGTTACTTCTTCGCCGCAGCGGTGCACGACGGCGAGCGGATCATCGGCGTGCTGGTGATCAAGGTCGATCTCGACCACACCGAAAGTCTGTGGGGCAAAACCCCGGAACAACTGCTGGTGACCGACCACAACGGTGTGGTGATCCTGACCTCGCGCCCCGAGTGGCGCTTCCGTGCCACCCGGCCCCTGAGCGATGCGGAGCGCCAGGCGATCAGCGCCATCCAGCCCTACCCGACTCGCGAACCCAGGCCCCTGAAGCTCAACGCCAATGCCTGGCTGACCCAGACCGTGCAGATCGATGAAACCGGCTGGAGCGTGAGCATCCTCGCTCCGCAGACCCTGGTGGCGCGCCCGGTACGCACGGTGGTGGCGGTGGGCGGTGCTGCGCTGCTGGTGTTGATGCTGCTGCTGGGGCTGATGATGCAGCGCCGCCGCCACTACCTGGAGCGCATTGCCTTCGAGGCCAAGGCGCGCCGCGAGCTGGAAATGCGCGTAGCCGAGCGCACCAGTGATCTGGAAGGCCTCAACCGCCGGCTCAAGCAGGAAGTGCTGGAGCGGGAAACCGCGCAGCAGGAATTGGTGCGGGCCCAGGACGACCTGGTCCAGGCCGGCAAGCTCTCGGCCCTGGGTACCATGTCGGCGAGCATCAGCCACGAGCTCAATCAACCCCTGGCGGCGATCCGCAGCTACGCGGAAAACGCCGAGGTGCTGCTCGATCACCAGCGCACCGAAGACGCCCGCGGCAACCTGAAGTTGATCAGCGAGCTGACCGGGCGCATGGCCTCGATCATCGCCCACCTGCGAGCCTTTGCCCGCCGCGACCGCCATGCACCGGAAAGCGTGGCCCTGCAACCGGCGCTGGACGATGCCCTGGCCTTGCTGGCCAAGCGCCGCAGAGCGATGGAGGTCGAGCTGATTCGCGACCTGCCGGCCGCCACGCTGTGGGTCGAAGCCGGGGAGACCCGCCTGCGCCAGGTACTGGGCAACCTGCTGGCCAATGCCCTCGATGCCCTGACCGAAAAAGGCCCGCCGCGCAAATTGTGGTTGAGTGCCGAATCCACCGAGAGCGGCGTCAATCTGTACATTCGCGACAATGGCCCAGGCTTTTGCATGGAAGCCCTGGGCCGCGCCGGCGAGCCGTTCTACACCACCAAGACCCGGACCCAGGGCCTTGGCCTGGGCCTGGCGATCTGTGACACCCTGATGCGCGCCTTTGGCGGTGAGCTGTCGTTCGCCAACCACCGCGAAGGCGGCGCCCTGATCACCCTGCGACTGCGCGCCGGCGCACCGGGTGTGAGCCTGCAACCGTCCGAGGACCGCAGTGTATGAGTACCCCCATCGACCACCAGGTGCAGGTGGTGTTGATCGACGACGATCCCCATCTGCGCCAGGCCTTGAGCCAGACCCTGGACCTGGCCGGGCTGCAGATCCTGCCGCTGGCCGAGGCCCGCGGGCTGGCCGCGCGCCTGGAGCGCGACTGGCCGGGCGTGGTGGTCAGCGACATCCGCATGCCGGGCATGGATGGCCTGGAGCTGCTGGCCGAACTCCATGGCCAGGACCCGGAGCTGCCGGTGCTGCTGATTACCGGTCACGGCGATGTGCCGCTGGCAGTGCAGGCCATGCGCGCCGGGGCCTATGACTTCCTGGAAAAACCGTTCGCCAGCGATGCCCTGCTCGACAGCGTGCGCCGCGCCCTGGCCTTGCGCCGGCTGGTGCTGGACAACCGCAGCCTGCGCCTGGCCCTGAGTGATCGCCAGCAACTGAGCACGCGCCTGGTCGGGCACTCGGCGCCGATGCTGCGCCTGCGCGAACAGATCGGCGCCTTGGCGGCGACCCGGGCCGACGTGCTGATCCTCGGCGAAACCGGGGCGGGCAAGGAGGTGGTGGCGCGAGCACTGCACGACCTGTCGAACCGGCGCAACGGCCCGTTCGTGGCGATCAATGCCGGGGCCCTGGCGGAATCGGTGGTGGAAAGCGAACTGTTCGGCCATGAACCCGGGGCCTTCACCGGTGCGCAAAAGCGCCGCATCGGCAAGTTCGAGTTCGCCAATGGCGGCACGCTGTTTCTCGATGAAATCGAAAGCATGAGCCTGGATGTACAGGTCAAGCTGCTGCGCATGTTGCAGGAGCGGGTGGTGGAGCGCCTGGGGGGCAATCAGCTGATCCCGCTGGACATCCGGATCATCGCCGCGACCAAGGAAGACTTGCGCCAGGCCGCCGATCAGGGGCGCTTTCGCGCCGACCTGTACTACCGGCTCAACGTCGCGCCGCTGCGCATTCCGCCGCTGCGCGAGCGGGGCGAAGATGCGCTGATGCTGTTCCAGCATTTCGCTGACGAAGCCAGCACCCGCCACGGCCTGCCACTTCATGAGCTGCAACCCGGGCAACGGGCGTTGCTGCTGCGCCACACCTGGCCGGGCAACGTGCGCGAACTGCAGAACGCCGCCGAACGCTTTGCCCTGGGCCTGGAACTGGCCCTGGACAACAGCGCCCCGGACGGCAGTGCGCAGCCGGCCCCGACCCTGGTCGAGGGCGGGTTGAGCGAGCAGGTGGAGAACTTCGAAAAGAGCCTGATCGCCGCCGAAATGAGCCGCGCTCACAGCTCGGTGCGCAGCCTGGCCGAGGCCTTGGGCATCCCGCGCAAGACCCTGCACGACAAGCTGCGCAAACACGGCCTGAGCTTCGCCGACAGTGGCGCCAGCACCGGCAGCGACGAGCTCGATTGAACAGCGCCCACCCCTTCCCACCTTTCAAGCCAGAGGGCCCCTGCATGAACAGCGACAGTCGTTACCTGGAATCCGTGCTCCATCACGACATCCCGCTCACCCGGGACATGGGGCTCAAGGTGCTCGACTGGCAGGCGCGGCAACTGCGCCTGTCACTGCCGCTGGCGGCCAACGTCAACCACAAGAGCACCATGTTCGGCGGCAGCCTGTATTGCGGTGCGGTGCTGGTGGGCTGGGGCTGGCTGCACCTGCGGCTCAAGGAAGAAGGGATCGAGGACGGGCACATCGTGATCCAGGAAGGCCAGATCAGTTATCCGCTGCCCGTGACCCGCGACGCCACGGCCATCTGCACCGCGCCCAGCGATGCGCAGTGGACGAAATTCCTGCGCACCTATGAACGTCACGGGCGGGCGCGGCTGAGCCTGGAGACGCGGATCGTCAATGAGGGAAGCGATGCCGACGCGGTGCGCTTTACCGGGCAGTACGTGCTGCACCGCTGAGCGCCGCAACGGCGACCATCAGCTGCGCGCCAACTCCAGCAGCTTCTGGCGCCAGGTCGCCTTGGCCGGCAACGCCAGGAAAAACTCGTTGAGCAGCGATTCACGCGCCGGGTAGCAAAACGGTGCGCCACTCAAGTCCAGCACTTCACCACCGGCACCCTCAAGCACGCCCTGGGCGGCGGCAGTGTCCCATTGCGAGGTCGGGGCCAGTCGGGGGTAACAATCGGCGGCGCCTTCGGCCAGCAGGCAGAATTTCAGCGAGCTGCCGATATTCGCCAGTTGCAGTTCGCCCAGGCTGGCGCTGAGCCCGGCCAGCAGGCGCTCCTGCTCCGGGCTGGAATGACGCCGGCTGGCGACCACGGTGAAGGCCTGACCGGCACCCGGCGCTTCGCGCACCTGGATCGGCACCGGCGCCTGGCCAAGGTCGGCGCGCCAGGCGCCCAGGCCGGCACCGCCGCAGTAGCTGCGACCGTTGATCGGCATCGTGACCACGCCAAACACCACGCGACCCTGTTCGATGAGGGCGATGTTGACGGTGAACTCTTCGCTGCCGGAAATGAATTCCTTGGTGCCATCCAGCGGGTCAACCAGCCACCAGCGCTGCCAGCCGGCGCGCACCGCCTGCGGAATGTTCGCGTCCTCTTCGGACAATACCGGGATGCTAGGGTCCAGCGCGGTCAGGCCGGCCAGGATCAGATGGTGCGCAGCCAGGTCCGCGGCGGTCACCGGCGAGTCGTCGGTTTTTTGCGTCACCGCCACATCGGCGCGCCAGAACGGCAGAATTGCCTCGCCAGCCTGCAAGGCCAACTCGATCACCGGAGCCAGCAACGGGTGGGGAAAGGTCATCGACGCCTGACTCATGCCGGAAACACTCCGCGCTGGGTCAGCAGGTCACGGGCCAGGTACAGCGCCGCCAAGGCACGGCCCTCGGTGAAGTTGGGGTTCTGGGCCAGGCCAGAGAGTTCACGCAGGTTGATCTTGTCCACGCCCATCGGCTCGGGCTCGTCGCCTTCCAGGCTTTCTTCGTAGAGGTCGGTGGCCAGCACCACCTGGATCTTCTGGCTCATGTAACCGGGCGACAAGGACAACTCGGTCAGGTGCTCCAGCTGCCGTGCGCCATACCCGGCTTCCTCCTTGAGTTCCCGCTCGGCCGCGGCCAGCACATCCTCGCCCGGCTCGATCAGGCCCTTGGGCAACGACAGTTCATAAGCGTCGGTACCGCCGCAGTATTCTTCCACCAGCACTGCGTGCTCGGCGTCGAGCATCGCCACGATCATCACCGCGCCATAACCGGCGCCTTTGCCCACCAGGCGTTCATAGGTACGTTCCACGCCATTGGAAAAGCGCAACTGCACTTCTTCGACACAAAACAGACGGCTGGTGGCGACGATCTCGCGGGCGAGTACAGTGGGTTTCTGGCGCATGAAGGGCTCCTTGGCGTGAACGCGCTACTATAACGCGGCTTTCCCGATAGTTTGTGTCGGATATCTTTCTACCGCTCGAGACGTTTCCCATGCCTTCACTGCCCTGGCGCGATATCGACACCGTTCTGCTGGATATGGACGGCACCCTGCTCGATCTGCATTACGACAACCACTTCTGGATGGAGCACCTGCCCCAGCGCTACGCCGAGCTGCACGGAGTCAGCCGGGCCATGGCCGAGATGGAGCTGCAGCCCCTGTTCGAGAACAACGCCGGCCAGTTGAAGTGGTACTGCCTGGACTTCTGGAGCGCCGAACTAAAGCTGCCGGTGCGCGAACTGAAGCTGGAAACCGCGCACCTGATCGCCCTGCGTCCTGACGCCGACACCTTCCTGGCCGCCATCAAACAGGCCGGTAAACGTGTGGTACTGATCACCAACGCCCACCGCGACTCGCTGTCGCTGAAGCTGGAGCGGATCGAACTGGCGCCTTACTTCGAACGCCTGATCAGTTCCCATGACTACGGTTTCGCCAAGGAAAACCCGCAGTTCTGGGATGCCTTGCAGGCCGATATCGGCTTTGACCCGAGCCGCAGCCTGTTTATCGACGACACCCTGCCGATCCTGCGCAGCGCGCGGGACTTCGGTGTGGCTCATCTGTTGGCAGTGCGTGAACCGGACAGCCGCAAAGGGCCGAAAGACACCGCGGAATTCGCGGCGGTGGGAGATTATCGAGACTTGATCGAGGGCCTGTAGAGAGGCCCGGAATCAGGTGGTGGATGTCAGGACCAGCGCAACCTGCATCAGCGGCGAGACACTGTAGCCGCTGCCGCAGGATGCGCTGGCCCTGTCAGGCACCCACCATCACTCGGGAATTCGCAGTACCTGACCCGGATAGATCTTGTCCGGATGGGACAGCAGCGGCTTGTTGGCCTCAAAGATCTTGTTGTACTTGTTCGCGTCGCCGTACTGCACCTTGGCAATCGCACTCAGGGTGTCGCCCTTCTTCACGGTGACAAACACCGCCGCCACCGCCACCGGCCCGGTTACGGTGATCTGGTCGTCGACACTGCCGACGCCGGCGATATTGCCCACGGCCAGCAGGATTTTTTCTTTCTCTTCCTGGCTCGCGACCTCACCGGTCACCGTGACCTTGTCGCCGTCGACGCTGGCCTGCACATTCGGATTGCCCAGGCCGACCTTGGCAATGTGTTCCTTCAACTGCTCGCTCGCATTGGCGTTACCCGGCGTCAACAGATCAATAAGCTTTTCGCCTGCTTCTTTCACAAAGCTAAAAATACTCATGGTGCACACTCCTTGGGTTATGGGGTCCAGACGCGAAAGACTAGACCAGCATCGGCAAATGAGGTTCAAAAACGACCAGTGACCCAGTGCCGCACAAGCAGGCTAGAATCGGCACCTTCCCGGCGCCCTGGAGCGAAGATGGACATCAAGCAGCTGAAATTCCTCATCGCCCTCGATGAAACCCGGCATTTCGGCCAGGCCGCCGCCCGTTGCCATATCACCCAGCCGACCCTGTCCATGCGCCTGCGCAGCCTGGAAGAAGAGCTGGAACTGCCGCTGGTCAATCGCGGCCAGCGCTTCGAAGGTTTTACTGCCCCGGGCGAACGGGTGCTGGCCTGGGCACGCACCGTGCTGGCGGCCTACGACGGGCTGCAGGCGGAAGCTGCCGCCTGTCGCGGTAACCTGGTCGGCACCCTGCGCCTGGGGGTGGTGCCGCTGTCGAGCTTCGACCCGCAGCACTTGATGCAGGCCCTGCACCAGCAGCACCCGAACTTGCGTTTCGAGCTCTCGGCCTTGAGTTCCGAGCAGATCCTCGAACAACTGGCGAGCAACCGCCTGGACCTCGGCGTGTCCTACCTGGAGCGCCTGGACACCGAGCGTTTCGATTCCCTGGCCCTGGGCGAGACCCGCATGGGCTTGCTCTACGATCAACGGTTTTTCAGTTTCGGCGAGCAGCCCCTGAGCTGGGAGGCGCTGATCGAACTGCCCCTGGGCATGCTCACCAGCGGCATGCATTTTCGCCAATCCATCGACCACAACTTCCACAGCCGAGGCCTCAGTCCGCAACCGCTGTTGCAGACCGATGCAGTTCATCAGTTGGTGCAAATGGTCCATGGCGGTTTCTGCTGCGCGGTGATGCCGTTGGAAGGCGGCCTGGAGACCCTCACCGAGCACTTGCGCCTGCAACCCATCGAAGGCGCCCAGACCCTGGCGCGGCTGGGTTTGATCATGCGTCGCAGCGCTCCACGCTCAGCCTTGGCGGAGGCCTGTTTCGCGCTTTACCAGAAATCGTCCAAACCCTCTTGATCGACGCCATCTATCAACACATCAGTACTAGCAATTAGACGTGACACTTTGCCGCGCTTAGTCTTGGCGTTGAATACTCCGCTGGTATTGCCCCATGACCGCCAAGCGCCCGACCCGCGCGACGCCAGCCCTAGAAACGCCCGCGCCCGCCGCCAGTCAGAACTACAGCTACAGCAACCTTGAACACTGCGAATCGGACAGCACCGCGCTGGCCGAGGAAGTCGCGCTGGCGATCGCCTACAACGGCATCAGCCAGGCGGTGATGCTCGTGACCCCGTCGAACCTGGAAGACTTTATCGTCGGCTTCAGCCTGGGCAGCGGCATCATCAGCGACGCGACCGAGATCTATGACCTGCAACTGAGCGGTTCGGGCTCGGCGCAGTACGCGCAAGTGGAAATCGCCAACCGCGCGTTCTGGAACCTCAAGCAGCAACGTCGTCAGTTGGCTGGCACCAGCGGCTGCGGCCTGTGCGGCGTCGAGGCCGTGGAACAGGCTCTGCCCGACCTCAAGGTATTGCCCGGCGCCCCTTTGCCACCGGCGGCATGGCTTGACGGCCTGCGACAGCGAATCGGCAGCTTCCAGCCTCTGGGCCAGCATTGCGGCGCGGTGCACGCGGCGGTGTTCATGAACCACCAGGGGGAGTTGCTGCTGGGCCGGGAAGACATCGGCCGACACAACGCCCTGGACAAGCTGATCGGCGCACTGATCCGCCAGGACATCCCCACGGCCGGCGGCGTGGCCATTGTCACCAGCCGTTGCAGCCTGGAGCTGATCCAGAAAGTCCTGCGCGCGGGCATCCAGACCCTGGTCAGCCTGTCGGCTCCCACCGGCCTGGCCGTGCAATGGGCGCGCCGGCACAACCTCAACCTCATCCACCTGCCGCAGAAAAGTGCGCCGCGGGTCTATAGCCCCGCGATGGAGAACCAAGCGTGAGCAACCACAACCAAGCCGACCAGACCCCAACCCCGCGCTACAAGCCTTACAAAGGCGCAGCAGGCGGCTGGGGAGCGCTGATCAGCGTGGCCCAGGCCTGGCTGACCAGCGACAACGCGCTGAAGAACCTGCGCATGATGCTCAAGACCAACCAGAACGGCGGCTTCGACTGCCCCGGCTGCGCCTGGGGCGACTCGCCGGAAAGCGGCATGGTCAAGTTCTGCGAAAACGGCGCCAAGGCGGTCAACTGGGAAGCCACCAAACGCCGCGTGGATGGGGCGTTCTTCGCCAAGCACAGCGTTACCTCGCTGCTGGAACAGAGCGACTACTGGCTCGAATACCAGGGCCGCCTCACCGAACCTCTGAGCTACGACGCCGCCAGCGACCGCTACCAGCCCATCAGCTGGGAAGCCGCGTTCGCCTTGATCGGCCAGCATTTGCAGGCGCTGCCGAGCCCGGACATGGCCGAGTTCTACACCTCGGGCCGGGCCAGCAACGAAGCGGCGTACCTGTACCAGCTGTTTGTGCGCGCCTATGGCACCAACAACTTCCCCGATTGCTCGAACATGTGCCACGAAGCCAGCGGCGTGGCCCTGGCGCAAAGCGTCGGCGTCGGCAAAGGCACGGTGACCTTCGACGATTTCGAACACGCGGATGCGATTTTCGTCTGGGGCCAGAACCCCGGCACCAACCACCCGCGCATGCTCGAACCGCTGCGTGAAGCGGTGAAGCGCGGTGCCCAGGTGGTGTGCGTCAACCCGCTGAAAGAGCGCGGCCTGGAACGCTTCCAGCATCCGCAGCATCCGCTGGAAATGCTCACCAACGGTGACAAGCCCACCAACACCGCCTACTTCCGCCCGGCCCTGGGTGGCGACATGGCAGTGGTGCGCGGCATGGCCAAGTTCCTGCTGCTGTGGGAACGCGAGGCGCAGAAAGCCGGCAGCCCGTCGGTGTTCGACCACGACTTCCTCAATGAACACACCGCCAGCGTGCTCGAGTACCTGGGGGTGATCGATGACACCTCGTGGGAGCAGATCGTCGAGCAGTCCGGCCTGACCCTGGTCGAGATCGAGCAAGCGGCGCGTATGTACGCCAAGGGCAAGAACGTGATCATGTGCTGGGCCATGGGCATCACCCAGCATCGCCATTCCGTGGCGACCATCCAGGAAATCGCCAACCTGATGCTGCTGCGCGGCAATATCGGGCGTCCAGGCGCCGGCCTGTGCCCGGTGCGCGGCCACAGTAACGTGCAGGGCGACCGCACCATGGGCATCAACGAACGGCCTCCGGTGGCGTTTCTCGACGCCCTGGAGCGACGCTTCCAGTTCAAGGTGCCACGCAGCGACGGGCACAACGTGGTCGAGGCGATCCACGCCATGGCCGAAGGCCGCTCGAAGGTCTTTATCGCCCTGGGCGGCAACTTCGCCCAGGCCACCCCGGACAGCCCGCGGACCTTCCAGGCCCTGAGCAACTGCGACCTCACGGTGCAGATCAGCACCAAGCTCAACCGCAGCCACCTGGCCCATGGCAAACAGGCCCTGATCCTGCCGTGCCTGGGTCGTACCGACATCGACCTGCAGAGCGAAGGTCCGCAGGCAGTGACTGTGGAAGACTCGTTCAGCATGGTGCACGCCTCCAACGGCCAGTTGCAGCCGCTGTCGCAACAGATGCGCTCGGAGCCGTGGATCATCGCCGGCATCGCCGCCGCAGCCCTGGGCAGCCGCCCGGTGGACTGGAACTGGCTGGTGGCCGACTACGGGCGCATCCGCGACCTGATCGCCGACACCATCCCAGGCTTCAAGGACTTCAACCAGCGCCTGCAAAACCCGGGGGGCTTCTACCTGGGCAACTCGGCTGGCGCGCGGCGCTGGAGCACTGCGTCCGGTCGCGCCAACTTCCGCGCCAACGTGCTGCCCAAGGACCTGGTGCACGAACGCACCCGAGCCACCGGGCAGGTACCGGACCTGATCATGCAGTCCATGCGCTCCCACGATCAGTACAACACCACGATCTATGGCCTGGACGACCGCTATCGCGGGGTCAAGGGCCAGCGCGACGTGCTGTTCGTCAACGAAGCGGACATTATCCGCCTGGGCTTCAAGCCGGGGCAGAAGGCCGACATCGTGTCGATCTGGGACGACGGCCGCGAACGTCGGGTCAAGGGCTTCACCCTGCTGGCCTTCGATATTCCGGCTGGCCAGGCTGCGGCTTACTACCCGGAGGTCAACCCGCTGGTGCCGCTGGAAAGCACCGGCGACGGCAGCCATACGCCGACCTCGAAGTTCGTGGCGATTCGCCTGGAAGCCGCCAGTGACAGCGGGTTGATCCTGGCCAAGTCGGCGTAAATCGATGGCTGCCCCGGCCCCATCACGATGGGGCCGGGCCTCTCGCCCGGGCTTTTCCAGCGCGCAAAAAAAAGCCGCCTTTGTGCAAAAGCGGCCTGTCCGAAGTAGCTAAAGACCCGTCAAAACGACTTAAGTTCCCTAGCTAAAACAATAACTTACGAGATTGTGTACAACTCGTGCTATTCGTCGGATTTTGATTGTAAGCCTCCAGACACAGCCTCAGGATCGCGCCGTCATCCCTTTGAGGTTCCTCTATGAAGTTTTCCTCGATTCTCTTGTTGTCCCTTGGCCTGGTCAGCGGCTTCGCCTCTGCCGGAGGCACCACTGAAGCAGGTGTGGGCGGCGCATTGGGCGGGGTTCTGGGCTCGGTGGTCGGTCAGTCGATCGGCGGCAATACCGGCTCGGCCATCGGCGCAGCATTGGGCGGCGCGGGCGGCAGTGCGGTGGGTGCCGACAAACGCAGCCGTGGCCAGGCAGCCATTGGTGGCGCCTTGGGCGCAGCGGGCGGCAACGTGGTCGGGCGCAGCATGGGTGGCAACACCGGCAGCCTGATCGGCGCAGCGGCAGGCGGTGGTGCCGGCGGCGCGCTGGGCAACTACATGGGCAATGAAAGTGCGCGCGACGATCGCGAGTACCGTGGCCGCGACAACCGCCGCTACTACCGTGACGATCACCGCGGTCGCGGCCATGCATATGGCCACCGTAAACATCGCCATCACCGCGACTGATCAACGCGGCTCAGGCCTGCGCCCGAACGCAGGCTCTGCACACCTCGCCGGAGCCCTGGACCGCGACTTAGCGGATCGGCTCCAGCACCAGACGCTCCAACGCTTCGCGTAATCCGGCCGGCAGCGCCACCGGCCGGTTTGACGCGCGCTCTACAAACACATGCACAAAGCGCCCGGCAGCACAGGCATCCTCCTCCCCCGCCTTGAATACCGCCAACTCGTACTGCACCGAACTGTTGCCCAGCTTGCCGACCCGCAGGCCGATTTCAATACGCTCGGGAAAGGCGATCGAGGCGAAGTAGTCGCAGGCGGAACTCACCACAAACCCCACCACTTCACCGTCATGGATATCCAGCCCACCCTCTTCGATCAGGTAGGTGTTTACCGCCGTGTCGAAGAAGCTGTAGTAGGTGACGTTATTCACATGCCCATACACATCGTTGTCGTGCCAACGGGTGATGATCGGCTGAAAGTGGCGATAGTCGCTGCGTTGCGGCATCCGCTCGGTCATAAGGCTCTCTCACAATCCAGGTAGGTGCGGGTTGGCCCGCGAGGTCGATCCATTGATCGCGCGGGATGCCGCCAATGGTTGTTCCCTTGGCAGATCCCGCAGCGCAGCCTCGCACAATTTGCCGCGCAGCCCAAAGGGACAGGGCCGCCAGCAAACATCAATAGCGCCTAGCGTTCGGCAAACCCTTTACCGGCTTGCGCCAGCTCAGTGAGCAAGCGTGCCGGCTGCCAGTGTTCGCCCAACTCGGCCTCAAGCCGCAGCAAACGCTGGTGCACAGCCGCCAGCCCTTGCCGATCGGCCCAGCTCATCGGGCCGCCCTGGTCCTTGGGGAAGCCATAGCCATTGAGATAAACCAGGTCGATGTCGTGGGCCGACTCGGCAATGCCTTCCTCGAGGATCTTCGCCCCCTCGTTGACCAGGGCCAGCAGGCAGCGTTCAAGAATCTCCTCGGGGCCGATCGGCCGGCGCTGATAGCCCAGGTCTTCGCTGACCTGCTGCACCAGGGCATCCACCTCCAGGTCGTACTCCGCCTGACGGCTGCCGGGCTCGTAGTGGTAATAGCCGTTCCCGCTCTTTTGGCCGAAGCGCCCCAGCTCGCACAGACGATTATCGACCTGCACCTCGGGTTGATCCTGGCCGACGCCGTCCAGCTGCCGGGCCCGCCAGCCCAGGTCGATACCCACCACGTCGTACATGCGAAATGGCCCCATGGCGAAACCGAAGCCTTGCAGGGCCGCATCCACCTGGTAGGGAAAAGCGCCCTCGAGCAGCATCTTGCGCGCCTCCAGCACGTAGGTATTGAGCATGCGGTTGCCGATAAAACCGAAACAATTCCCCGCCACCACACTGACTTTACCCATGCGTCGGCCCAGGGCCAGGGCCGCCTCGAGCACCTCGGGCGCGGTCCGCGCGCCGCGCACCACTTCGAGCAGCTTCATGATGTGCGCCGGGCTGAAGAAGTGCAGGCCCAGCACCTGCTGCGGACGCTGGGTGACGGCAGCGATGGCGTCGATATCCAGGGCCGACGTGTTGCTGGCCAGGATCGCTTCGGGCTTGAGCAGGGCATCGAGTTGGCGAAAGATCTGTTGCTTGAGCTCAAGGTTCTCGTAGACCGCCTCGATCACCAGGTCGACCTCACGGATCGCCGGATAGTCCGCAGCGGCGCTGACCCTTGCGATACGCGCGTCGGCTTCGGCCTGCTCGATCCGCCCCTGGCGCACGTTGTGCGCGTAGGTCTCGGCCACGGCCAGCAGCGCCTGCTCCAGCATCTGCGGGTTGTTGTCCACCCACTGCACCCGCACCCCGGCATTGGCCAGGCACATTACGATTCCGCGGCCCATGGTGCCCGCGCCAATCACGGCGGCGTGCTGAATATCGACGGCTGTCTGGCTCATATTGGCTCTCTTGTTGGCGATGCGAAGACAGCCCACACCATAGTCAGGCACCGGGTATTTTTGAAATTTATTCCTGTGATGAGCGCCATTCAGCAGATGGATGCAGCAGCGGCTGCAATCCCCCGAACCTCAAGCGCGCAGATGGCTGTCGGCCCAGTCCCGCACCTCGGCGTAGGGGTAATCCTCAAGCGCCGCAAATCCGGGAATCGCCCGCGCCTTGAGCTTGGTGAACAGCGGCACACTGATGCCGCACAGAAACCGCGTCAGGCGCTCGGCACCCGGCAAGCGCTCGGTGTGCTGCTGATGCCTGTGGATAAAGGGCTCGCACAACTGGGCAAAGTTTTTATCCACAAGCGCAGGCAAATCAGGCGGCGCCGGCAGACGCGCCACCTGGCCATGGCACACCGAACAATGCCCGCAACGACGCGGCGCGTTATCGTCGCCAAAGTACTGCGCCAGGCGGTAACCCAGGCACTGCTCGGTGCCGAACAGATCGAGCATGGCGTGGATCCGCGCAATCTCGGCGCCCTCATGCCGGGTGAAATACCCGTGCAATTGCGCACTCAGTTCTGCCGCGTCGAAGTCGGTTTGCAGCAGGCTGTAGACCTCGGTCATTTGCTTGCTTTCCAGCTCGACCCAACCGCGCTCCTGGAAATAATCCAGGGCCTTGACCACGCGGCTGCGCTCGGCCTGATGCTGCAGGTACAGCGCATCGAAATTGACCGTGGCCCAGGTGCGGGCGCGGCTTGAGGTCTGGATGATGGCCTCGACGAAATCCCGCCGTTCGCCCTCAAACCGCGCCAGCAGGGCTTGCGGCTCCAGCAGGAACTTGAAGCGGTACTCGGCAAAATACGCATAACGCGGCGCAATCAAGCCGCGCAGCTCCAGTTGCACCAACAGGGTCTTGAGTGGCAGCTGGCGAATATTGCTCTGATCCGCCAGCGGCCCCAGCAGAAACTCCCATTGCCCATCCGGCGCTGCGGCCTGGAGTTCGTCCAGCACACAGCGGATGCCATCCAGTTCCGGGGTGTCGCCGTAGACGAAGTTCTCCAGCACATTGAGGCTGTCGCGGTTGGCCAGCACCAGGCAATCCGAGGGCTGCCCATCGCGCCCGGCGCGGCCGATTTCCTGGCTGTAGTTCTCGATGGATTTGGGCAGGTCGAAATGCACCACATTGCGGATGTCGCTCTTGTCGATACCCATGCCGAAGGCGATGGTGGCGACGATGCAATTGGACTGACCGCCCATGAACTGACGCTGGATCGCCTCCCGCTGCTCATGGGGCAAGCCGGCGTGATACGCCTGGGCCTGGATGCCGTGCTGGCTCAGGTGTTGGGCAATCTGCTCGGCGGTTTTCTGCAGGGTGACATAGACGATGCTCGGCTGCCCGGGGCGTTCGCCCATCCACTGCACCAGGCGCCGGCGTTTGTCCTGCCCACGCACCGGTTCTACCAGCAGGTTGAGGTTGGGCCGGTAGAAACCGGTGGTGACCACATCCTGCGGGGCGATGGCGAACTTGGCCTGCATGTCGGCGATCACCTTGGGGGTCGCGGTGGCGGTCAGCAACAAGGCCTGGGGGATGTTGAACTGACGCTGGTAGTCCGGCAGCTTCAGGTAGTCCGGGCGGAAGTTGTGCCCCCATTCGGAGATGCAGTGCGCCTCGTCCACCACCAGCAACGAGATCGGCACCTGTTGCAGGAAATTCCGGAAGCGCTCGTTCTTCAGGCGCTCCACGGAAATCATCAGAATCTTCAGCTCGCCGGAACGCGCGCGGGCCATGACGGCGTTGGCGTCGTCGCGGCTCTGGGCGGAATCGATGCTGGCTGCGGCGATGCCGTGGCGTTGCAGGAACGCGAGCTGATCCTGCATCAGCGCCAGCAACGGCGAAACCACCAGGGTCAGGTGCGGCAGCAGCAGGGCCGGCAGTTGATAACACAGGGACTTGCCGGAACCGGTGGGGAAAATCGCCGCCGCCGAACGCCCGCCCAGCACCGCACTGACCGCCGCCTCCTGGCCCGGGCGAAACTGTGGATAACCAAAGACCTGTTCGAGGGTGTTGTGCATAAGCTGTCACTCCATTGACCGCTGACATGCCTTGAAGCCTAGCGTGGCCCGTCAGCAGGTCGAGAAAAGGTCGAGAGGAAAGGGATACCGGATGATACAGGCACACGGCTAAATCGGTGGCCGCCACCTTGACCGCTGCCGCCAGGCTGCGCTGGCCCTGGGCCACGACCAAGATTCACCTGACACCCCCCGGCGCCCAAGCCGGCCAGAGCAACCTTGCAGGCTCGGCAGCGACGACAATCAGCGGCCCATGCGGCAATCCACCCATTGCACGCCATTGCCCCGATTGGTGTCGAACAGCGCGGGCAAGGCCTTGGCGGCTTTGTCATGGGTGTCGTGAAACAGGATCACGCCGCTGCGCCACAGCAGCATCAAGGTCTGCACCCGCTGGCTCGCCGCACGGCTATCAACGGCCTTGCTCCAGTCCTGGGAGTCAATGTTCCACAGCATCAACTGCACGCCCTGGGCCTTGAAGAACGCAGCGCTGTCGCTGCGACGCTGGCCATAGGGCGGGCGAAACAGCGGCTGGTACTCCTCGGTCAAGGCGGCACTGACCAGGCCTGCCGATCGGGTAATCGAACCCTGCCAATCGCGCCAGGAGCTGTGGGATTTGTGCTCCCAGCCATGTAGGCCAACGCATTGATCGCTGTAAAGATTGCGCATGTCGTCCGCCGATGACTGCTCAAGACGCTTCTGAAATGGCGCGCCCAACACGAAGAAAAAAGCATGCACATCCTCGGCCCGCACCACATCCAACAGGCGGTCGGTCGACCCGCTCCGCGCCGTCGGACCATCGTCAAACGTCAGCAGAAATTGGCGGTCACCCAGTTCATCGCCAAGGATTTCAGCTTCGGAGAAGCGTTCAATCTCACTGCTGACCATCGGGAACAACGCCGCCAGCCGCAGTTGCTCACGCAGGTATTGCTGGTGAAAACCCAGGCTCGCCTCAGCCCAGGCGCCATAGGTGGCTTTGCTCTGGCCGGTGAAGCCGGCCACCAGTTGGCGGAACTCCCCCAGGTTGCGCACCCTCAGGCAGAACGCCTCACCCTCACACTGCTGGCTGGCGAGGCGGAAGTTGTTCAGCAGCCGCTGCCAGAAACGCTCACGCACCCGATTCACCGCAGCCAGGTCGATGCGCTTGACACCCAGCTGTTGCTGCAGCGCCTTTTCATCCAGTGCTTCGCTGGCCAATAACGCCTTGGCGAACATCAGAATCTCGGCCCGGGAGGCGGTGTCAAATCCGTTAACGCTGCTCAGGGTAGTTGGCCAGCCGCTGCGGTCGATGGTGGCAAAAACCGAGGGACCTGCAGCACAAGTCACACCAGGAACCAGAAAAAACGCAGACAGAAAAAGGAAACGTCTTAACCCCATAACAACCTCTTTAAATACACAACGCGCCAAGGTAGGCGCGTTGTGGGTAGTACTCCGTCAGGAAGCTCAGAGTTTTCTGACCCGTTCAATGGCTTGGTCATACACCGGACTGGCTTTCTGCTCACGGGCCTTCTGATACAGGGCCAGGGCATCGGCAAACCGTCCGGCGGCCTCATAGATAGACGCCGAGTTGTAATAGGCGCTGGCACGTACAGTGGCCGCCGTCGCGCCGCTGGCCAGGGCGATGGCCTGGTTGTCGGCCTCGAGGGCCCTGGACAGCTCGCCGAGCTTGCGGTGGGTCAGCCCGAGGTTGCTGTACGCCTGGGCGTAAGCCGGGTCCTGCTCGATGGCCTGGCGAAAGAAGTCACGTGAGCGCAGCACATCACCGGCCTTGTAGGTCGCTTCGCCCTGTTCATTCAGGGTTTTCGCATCGCCCTGAGGCACCGCTCCAACCTCCAGGCTGCTCACCGCGACCTTGTCGTCCAGCAACACCTCGACCTCGCTCATGGCGTCGGCAGGTTCGCCACGCACTTCGCCGAGGCGATTGATGTCCTGCAGCTCGCTGTTACCGGTAATGCGGAACACCGTCCACAGATTGCCGACGCGCTGGCGTGGCACCTTGTAGGTGCGCAGCAGGGTTTTACCCAGGTACAGCTGCACCTTGGCCTGACTCAGGGAAAGCTGGTGGGCGCGCGCGGTAGTGCCGTGAGTGAAGTCATGCACGGCATAGATGTAACTGTCGCCGGCATGCTTTTTTTCCAGGGTGATGACTTCCGGGCCATGACCCGGTTTGTCAGCCCCTTCCAGCAAAGTGTCGGGCCCCTTAAGTGTCTCGAAGTACAGGTTCTTGCCGGGATAGATCAGGCGCGCATCCAGATCCAGCCCATCGGCCTCCCAGGTCAGCACGATCCGCAGGCCATCGAAGTTCTGCTTTACCGGCAACATGGCGTAGGTTTTGCCATTGCACGGGCAAGGAGCCTCGATCACCACGAGTCCATGCTTTTTCAGGGTCAGGGTGGTGCTCGAGTCGTCCGCCATTTCGGTGTTGAGGCTGAACCGGCCTGAGCCATCGGTCAGCCCGCCAGCGACCTGCTGCCGTGCGGGAAGCAACTGCAGTTGGACCTCGGCCAGCGTCTGCTGGCGGTCCAAGCCATCAACCACTTCAATCGTCCAGGGCAATGCCTGCACCGAACACGCCACCAGCCAGAGCGACAACCACCACGCCATGCGAAACCTGCGCATACCCACATCCCTTTACGTATTAACCGCCATAGGCTGACAGCCCCCGGCCATTTGGCGCGCACGATACACAGATTATCCGCACACTGCTTGAGGAACCTCTCCTGCCACAGAGGCAGGTACTTCCTACTCCCGAGTCTGGCATCATCCTCCTTCACCGAATCCTGCAGTGATCACACCCCTGCACCACAACCTTGGTAAGCAATGCCCATGAGCAAGCTGCAACACCTGTTCGCCGAAGCCAGGCAAGGGCTCAGCGTCATGCAGTCCATCAGCGACGAAAAATGGCGAGCCCTTGCCACCCAATGTGGCGCGGCGGAAAGAGCAGAAGTCAGACAGCGCATCCACTCGCTGAAGGCCATGAGCCTGGAGGCCGACGAAGGCGATGAGGAACAACGGGACGACATCCGTTGTGCCATCGACAGCCTCAACCTGCTGCTGAACCTGTCCGAAGCCCATGAGCGGGCCACCGGCTCTTCTCACAAGGACTCTTAGGCATGCACCTGGCCCCGCACTTCCCCGATGACCCGGCCATGCGCCAGCTCATGCAGTTGCTGCACGAAGAACTTGGCCTGCCCGAGCGCAAGACCATCAGCCTCGATACCGCCATCAACTTCGACCTGGGTTGCGACGGCGCGGATGCCGAACAGCTGATGCTGGCGCTGGAAGAACTGTTCGTCATCGAGTTCGTCGACTACGACGCCTATCGCTACTTCCAGCCCGAAGGCTTCGACGTTTTCCTCAAGCGCCGGGCCAAGGGCCGGGGCGACAAACTGCCGCTGACCATCGGCATGCTGTACCGAGCCATCAAGGCACAGCGTTGGGACACACAGACGCTGGAAAGCCGCCAGCACTGAACCAGAGCAGAACCCGGACCTGTTGCAGGGTTGATCTGCGCCTCGTTTCCAGCGCCGTTCTGCTGGGCGTCGAAGCCTGGCGGTGGCAACTGAACCCAAACCTTGCGCCCACAAAAAAGCCGCCCCGAAGGGCGGCTTCTCAAACCACTGAACCGATGCTTACAGCTTCGGGCCGGCAGCCTTGATCGCGTCGCTTACGTCGAACTTCTTGAAGTTCTCGGTGAACAGGCCGGCCAGGGCTTTGGCAGCCTCGTCATAGGCGGCTTTGTCAGCCCAGGTGTTGCGTGGGTTGAGCAGGCCGGTTTCGACGCCTGGAACGGCCAGTGGCACGTCCAGGTTGATGGTGTCCAGGTGCTCGGTCTCGGCACCGATCAGCGCGCCGCTCTGGATCGCTGCGATCACGCCACGGGTGGTCGGGATGTTGAAGCGTTGGCCGACGCCGTAGCCACCGCCGGTCCAGCCGGTGTTGACCAGGTAGACCTTGGAGCCGAAGCCACGGATGCGCTTGATCAAAAGCTCAGCGTATTCGCCAGCCGGACGCGGGAAGAACGGTGCGCCGAAGCAAGTGGAGAAGGTCGACTTGATGCCGGTGCCCGAACCCATTTCAGTCGAGCCCACCAGAGCGGTGTAGCCGGACAGGAAGTGGTAAGCGGCTTGCTCTTCGCTGAGGATCGACACGGGTGGCAGCACGCCGGTCAGGTCGCAGGTCAGGAAGATCACCGCGTTTGGCTCGCCGCCAAGGTTTTTCTCGGAACGCTTGGCAACGTGCTCCAGCGGGTAGGCGGCGCGGCTGTTCTGGGTCAGGCTGACATCGGCGTAGTCGGCGTGCTTGGCGTCATCGATAACGACGTTTTCCAGGACTGCGCCGTGCTTGATGGCTTTCCAGATGACCGGCTCGTTCTTCTCGGACAAGTCGATGCACTTGGCATAGCAACCGCCTTCGATGTTGAACACCACGCCCTCGCCCCAACCGTGTTCGTCATCACCGATCAGGTAACGGCTTTCGTCGGCGGACAGAGTGGTTTTGCCGGTGCCGGACAGACCGAAGAACAGGGTCACGTCGCCCGCTTCACCGATGTTGGCAGCGCAGTGCATTGGCAGCACGTCGGCGGCCGGCAGCAGGAAGTTCTGCACCGAGAACATGGCTTTCTTCATTTCACCGGCGTAGCGCATGCCGGCGATCAGCACTTTTTTCTGAGCGAAGTTGAGGATCACGCAACCATCGGAGTTGGTGCCGTCACGCTCTGGAACGCATTCGAAGTTGGCAACGTTGAGCACCTGCCACTCGTCACGGCCAGCCGGGTTGTACTGGGCCGGGTTGATGAACAGGCAACGACCGAACAGGTTCTGCCAGGCAGTTTGGGTGGTCATTTTCACGGCCAGGTAGTGATCGGCAGACGCCCCTACATGAACATGGGAAACAAAATGTTCCTGCGCGTTGTTGAATGCCTCGACGCGGTTCCACAGGGCATCGAACTTGTCGGCCGGGAACTTGCGGTTGATCGGGCCCCAGGCAATGGCAGCCGAGGTGGACGGTTCTTCAACGATGAAACGATCGACTGGCGAGCGGCCGGTGCGGTGACCGGTGCGAACCACCAGCGCGCCGGTATCGGCAAGCTCGCCTTCACCGCGACTCAGGGCTTCTTTGACCAGATCATCGACACTCAGATCGGTGTACACGGCGTTATTGGCTTGCGTCATGAGGTTCCCCGTCGGCCAGTGGCCGAGTGCTCCAAACGTTTTGTAGTAGAAAGTCGTGCACTACTACCGCGAAAAAAGTGGGCCGGATTATGCCAGAAAAGCCCAAAAAGAGTAGGGCCCTCCCGTCAGAACGGCGTTATTCCGGCACTTGCCAGGTGATTTACCTGCGCTGAATCGTTTTAGTGACGAGTATCTGACGGCGTGTCGACACCCGCTCCGGCAAACAATTGAGCGATATCGGTGGCATCGAACAGGTAGCGTTCGTTGCAGAACTGGCAATCGATCTCGATGCGGCCACCATGCTCGATGACCAGTTGCTTGGCATCTTCCAGACCCAGACTGACCAGTGCATTGCCCGAACGTTCGCGCGAGCAGCTGCAGCGAAAGCGCAGCGACTGCACGTCGAACAGGCGCACGGCCTCTTCGTGATACAGGCGATGCAGCACGGTTTCGTTATCCAGGCTGAGCAACTCGTCGGCGGTCAGGGTGCTGGCCAGGGCGGTGATGTGCTGCCAGCTGGCGTCGCGTTCTTCCTGGTCACGCAGGCGGTCGGCGGGCAATTGCTGCAGCAGCAGGCCGCGGGCGCGGCGGCCGTCGGCGTACAGCCAGAAACGGGTGCCAACTTGCTGCGACATCACGAAATAGTTGGTGAAGCATTCCGACAGGGTCGCACCGTCCAGGTCGACGATGCCCTGGTAGCGCTGGCCCTGGGTCGGGTCGACCGTCAGCGCCAGGACGCCGTTGGGCATCAGGTCGGCCAGGGTAGCGTCAGGGGCGATTTGCGCCGCGTCATAGCGAGCCAGGCCACGGATTTCACGGTCGCTGGAGCACTCGATCATCAGCAGCGGAACCGGGCCCTCGGAGCGTGCCTGCAGGATCAGCAAACCGTCGAACTTCAAGGTGCCGACCAGCAGCGCGGCGGCGGCCATCAGCTCGCCAAGCAACTGTGCAACAGGCTCGGGATAGGCGTGTTTGGCAAGGACTTCGGCATAGCTGAGTTCCAGGCCCACGAGCTCGCCGCGGGTGTCGCTGTCATCGAAGATGAAGCGTTGGGTGAAGTCGGTATCCGGCAAATCAGTCATAGGTCTGGGTATCTGAAGTGATGACAAAATGTGTACAAGCATCGAAAATCAGTTTTTTCGCACCTTTATGGTGCGCGTATTTTCGCTTGCTGGAGGCATTTTATGAACAATCCGGGTCTGTTCCAAGCAAGGTGGAACCTCGGCAGATTGGCTGTGTGTAATTTACTCCCTTTGGCCCTGCTGGGTTTCTGGTTGTGGCCGACCGGGCAAATGCTCTGTGTGATGTTCGACGAATGGCTGTTTCATCTGCTCAATTCCCCCTTGGCGACGCACTCGACCTGGCTGCATATCTGGGCCGTGGCCAGCCTGCGTCCGTTCGATGCGGTGGTCGGGGTGATTCTGCTGAGCCTGTTGATTCGCGGTGACTGGGTGTTCAAGGCCAGCGACGTGCGCCGGGCGTTCTTCGGGTTTGTCTCGATCCTGGTGCTGATGCTGGTGATTCGCGTGCTGTTTTCAAAGTTCGCCGCCTTCATGGGCTGGCAACATCAAAGCCCGTCGATGGTGATCGACGGCGCGGTGCATATGAGCGAGTACTTCCCCGGGTTGGAAAGAACCTGGGAACTCAAGGACCGTTCCAGCCAGAGCTTCCCGGGCGATCATGCGTCGGTGCTGCTGATCTGGGCGATGTTCATGGGGTTGTTCAGCCGCAGCCTGGGGCAGTTCGTGGTGGTCTGGGGCCTGGCCCTGCTGTTCATGATGCCGCGTCTGGTGGCGGGCGCCCATTGGGGGCAGGACGATTACATCGGCGGCGTGCTGCTGGCGATCTGGGCCCTGGGCTGGGGCTACTACACGCCGTATGCGGCCAAGGCCTCGGACCTGCTGCTGCGCCTGACCGCACCGCTGTTCAACCTGCTGGAGCGGATGCCGCTTCTGTCGCGGCTGAGCGTGGTACGGCTGCGCTGAGGCTGTTACGGCGTCAGGCGGGTGGAGTGGCGAGGGAGCAAGCTCCCTCGCCCTGTTGCGAACGCTGGACAATCATTCGTGGCTGCTGCCGTGAAACTTGAACAGGTCGCGGCGCTGCTTTTTGCTCGGCTTGCCGTCGGTGCTGACGCCCAGGGCGCCAGCCTTGCGCAGGGCGGCCGCGCCTTCGCGCTTGGCGATGCTGGCTTCGGTTTCCGCGTACAGGGCCTGCGCCTCGGGCGCGCCACGGCGCACGATGGATAACGCCAGGACCACCACGGTGCGCTCGTCGAAACCGGCGCGGATCTGAAATTCATCGCCGATTCGCGGCTCTTTGCCGGGCTTGCAACGCTCCCCCCGGTGATGCACCTTGCCGCTCTCGATCGCCGCCTTGGCCAGAGCGCGAGTCTTGAAGAACCGCGCCGCCCACAGCCATTTATCGAGACGGACCTTGTCGTCCTCTTCCTGCTTTTGAGCCACTGGAATTCCCCTCTCTGAAAGATGTCGCAACTGTACTACTTGATCGCAGGGGCGCATAAACCCCGCGCCTCACCTAAAATACCCCAGGTTTGCACCTGAACAGCGAGGAGTCCTTGTGACTGATTTCCCCACATCATTGACCTCGCCCAAGACCCGCTGCGAAGGTTGCCAACAAAGCCAGCCGCTGGACTTTGACTTTGCCTTCGCCTATCAACCCATCGTCGATCTGCGCGACCGCTCGATTTTCGCCCACGAAGCCCTGGTACGCGGGGTCCATGGCGAAGGCGCGCTGACGGTGCTGAACCAGGTCAACGACAGCAATCGCTATCGCTTCGACCAGCGCTGCCGCACCCAGGCAATTGCCGGCGCGGCACAACTGGGGATGCAGAGTCACCTGTCGATCAACTTCATGCCCAACGCGGTGTACCGTCCCGAGTTGTGTATTCGCAGCACCCTGGAGGCCGCCCGCCAGCATAACTTCCCGCTGGATCTGCTGATTTTCGAGACCCTGGAAAGTGAGCACGTAGATAACTATCGCCATTTGACCAATATTCTGCGTGAATACCGCGAATTCGGCTTCAAGACCGCCATCGACGACTTCGGCTCCGGCTATTCGGGGCTGAACCTGTTGGCCGATTTCCAACCTGACCTGATCAAACTCGACATGGCGTTGATTCGCGATGTCGACCGTGATCGCGTCCGGCAGGCCATCGTTCGAGGGATTGTCACAATCTGTGCGGAATTGGGCATTACAGTCATCGCCGAAGGCATTGAAAGTGCCGGTGAACGGGACTTTCTCGCCGACTGCGGAATTTTTCTGATGCAGGGCTACTGGTTCGCCAAGCCTGCATTCAAAGCATTGGCCGAGGTTCCTCCCGAGGCCTGGAAAGCGTAATCGCTGGTTACCATTTTGAAGACATTTGACCATTTGACCGTCGTGGGTTTGCGCGAATGGGTGGCGCTTCCCGATTTGGGAGTGGCCGGCCTGCGCGCCAAGATCGACACCGGCGCCAGCACCTCCAGCCTGCATGCCACCGAGATCGAGCCATTCGAGCGCGACGGTGAGCGCTGGGTACGCTTCACCGCGCACCTGGGCAGCGTGGTGCAGCTGCGACATCGACGCTGTGAAGCGCCGCTGGTGGCGATGAAGACCATCAAGAGTTCCAACGGCCAGGCCCAGGTGCGTTATGTGATCAGCACCACCCTGGCCCTGGGCGATCGGGTCTGGCGGGTCGAGTTCACCCTCGCCTGCCGCAAGTCCATGCGTTACCGCTTGTTGCTGGGATCCAAAGCCCTGATCGACGGCCAGTTGGTGGTCAATCCAGGGGTCAAATACGTTCAAGACAAGCCGGTGTTCCCGGTGTCCACTACCTCTGCCACAGGTGTTGCATGAAGATCGCTGTGCTGTCGCGTAACCCGCGTCTGTATTCCACTCGTCGTCTGGTCGAAGCCGGCACCGAGCGTGGCCATGAAATGGTGGTGGTCGATACCCTGCGCGCCTACATGAATATCGCCAGCCACAAGCCGCAGATCCACTACCGCGGCAAGCCGCTGGAAGGCTTCGATGCGGTGATCCCGCGGATTGGCGCCTCGGTGACGTTCTATGGCTGCGCGGTGCTGCGCCAGTTCGAAATGATGGGGGTGTTTCCCCTCAACGAGTCGGTGGCGATCGCCCGCTCGCGGGACAAACTGCGCTCGCTGCAATTGCTGTCGCGCCGCGGCATCGGCTTGCCGGTGACCGGCTTTGCTCACTCACCGGACGACATCCCCGACCTGATCGAAATGGTCAACGGCGCGCCACTGGTGATCAAGGTGCTGGAAGGCACCCAGGGCATCGGCGTGGTCCTGTGCGAAACCGCCACTGCGGCAGAATCGGTGATCGAGGCCTTTATGGGTCTGAAGCAGAACATCATGGTCCAGGAGTACATCAAGGAAGCCGGCGGTGCCGATATTCGCTGCTTCGTGGTCGGCGACAAGGTGATTGCCGCCATGAAGCGCCAGGCCAAGCCCGGCGAATTCCGCTCCAACCTGCACCGTGGCGGCAGCGCCAGCCTGATCAAGATCACCCCCGAGGAACGCATGACCGCCCTGCGCGCAGCCAAGGTCATGGGGCTGGCGGTGGCCGGTGTGGACATCCTGCGCTCGAACCACGGGCCGCTGGTGATGGAAGTCAATTCCTCGCCAGGCCTGGAAGGCATCGAGACCACCACCGGCAAGAACGTGGCGGGGATCATCATCGAGCACCTGGAAAAGAACGGCGGGCCGAACATGACCCGTACCAAAGGCAAGGGATAGGAGCAACTACACGCTTCAAGCTGTAAGCGGCAAGGGAAGAACAGCTTGCCGCTTACAGCGGATTCAATCGGCGTCGCGGGGGAGCAGCAGGCCTAGTGGGAGGCGTACTCGTGCTTCCAGGCCGCCACCGGCGCGGTTGCGCAGCTCGACATTGCCGCCGTGCATCGAGGCGATGCGCTTGACGATCGCCAGCCCGAGGCCGGTACCCTTGCCGCCACGGGCGCGGTCGCCGCGGGTGAACGGGTTGAAGATCGCCTCCAGCTCCGAAGGGTCGATCCCGGCCCCACGGTCCATCACGCTCAGCACCACGTACGGCGCGTTGGTGTCGCCGGACACATAGGCCGCCACTTCCACTTCGGTGCCGGCGTGATTCAGCGCGTTACCAATCAGGTTATTGAGCAGGCGCTTCATCGACACCCGACGCAGCGGGAACGGCTGGATCGGCTCCAGGCGCAGATGCACCCGCTCTTCGTTCTGGTTGTAGGGCGCTGCCACTTCACGCACCAGGTCACTCAGGTCGACCTCTTCCACCGACTCGTCACGCCCGTCGCGGATAAACGCCAGGAACTGATCGAGAATTGCGTCCATGTCCTCGATGTCGCGCACCATGTCGTCGCTCAGGTCGCTGTGGTTGCCCATCAGCTCCAGCGACAGGCGCAAGCGCGTCAGCGGTGTGCGCAGGTCATGGGAGACCCCGGCCAGCATCAGCTCGCGCTCGCGCCCGGCCTGCTCCACATCCTCGGCCATCTGATTGAAGGCACGGTAGACCTCGGTCATCTCGCTCGGGGTATCGCTGATCGGCAGGCGCACGCTGCGCCCCTGCCCCAGTTGCCGGGCGGCATACACCAGGCGCTTGAGCGGCTGGTTGAGCTGGCTGACGAAAATCCAGGCCGACGCAGTGGATAACAGGCCGATGGCAAGGAACCAGCCCAGCACGCTCCAGATCTTCTGCCCGCGCAACGGGTGCGGGTACAGCGGTACTTTCAGCCAGCCATCTCCCAGACTCGGTGCCCGGACCCAGAGGGCGGGGGGTGCATGCATGCGCAACCGCACTTCGGTGTCGGCGCCCAGCTCGGCCTGCATCTGCCGCTGGTAGATCTCGCTGTAGGGCCAGTGCTGTTCGCCGGCCGGCACGCCGCTGCCGACCACCTTGATCAACCCGGCGGCTTCGGCGATCTGGTCGCGGTTGGACTCATCGGCGGCCCAGTAGGCACGCAGGGTCAGGGCCACGCCGTGGCTGTACTGGCGGTCCACCAGCACGTCCTCGTTCATCAGCAGATAAACCAGGGTCAGGGCCTTGGAGAACAGCACCACGATCAGCACCAGCCACAGGGTGCGGGAGAAGAAACTTTGCGGGAACCACAGCGGGGTTTTCATAACAGCCCATACACACTTTGCAGGAGCGAGTCGCACTCGCAGCGTTGCGGAATGCGAACGCCCGGGCGTTGATGGCCCGGGCGTTCGCTCCTACAAATCACCGATCACTTGGTCGCGGTGCCATCCGGCACGAACACATAACCCACGCCCCAGACGGTCTGGATATAACGCGGCTTGGAAGGATCAGGCTCGATCATCCGGCGCAGGCGGGAGATCTGCACGTCGATGGAGCGCTCCAGGGCGTCCCATTCACGGCCACGGGCCAGGTTCATCAGCTTGTCGCGGGTCAGCGGTTGGCGGGCGTTCATCACCAGCGCCTTGAGTACCGCGAACTCACCGGTGGTGAGCATGTGTACTTCATCGCCGCGCTTGAGTTCGCGGGTCGCCAGGGACAGTTCGTAGTCACCGAAGGTCACGCTTTCGTCTTCGCTGCCCGGAGCCCCTGGCACCGGCGCCGACTGGCGACGCAGCACGGCCTTGACCCGCGCCATCAGCTCGTCCGGGTTGAAGGGCTTGGCCAGGTAATCGTCGGCACCCAGTTCCAGGCCCTTGATGCGGCTCAGCTCGTCGCCCTTGGCGGTGAGCATGATGATCGGGATCTGGTTGTTGGCGTTGCGCAGGCGGCGGCAAGCGGTCAGGCCGTCTTCGCCAGGCAGCATCAGGTCAAGGACCACCAGGTTGAAGACCTCGCGGCCCAGCAGGCGGTCCATTTGTTCGGTGTTCGGGACTGCGCGGGCACGGTAGCCCTTGCTGACGAAGAAACGCTCCAGCAGGCTGCTCAGCCCGGGGTCGTCGTCAACAATAAGAATTTTTTCGCCTTCAGCAGTTTGTGCAGTGCTGCTCATTGGATGCTCCTCTAATCTCGGTGCGCATTATGGCGTAGCTGCCGTTATACGCACCGTGTGCATTGTTAGCAGATTTTTCTCGGTCGCCAGCAAACCCGCCGTCGGCCGGCGCCGCGCAATACCCCGGAACAGCAGAACGCTGGTTATAATGCGCCGCCTTTTGTGTCGGGCATTATCTGATCGTTATGCCAATGGCCGCTTTTTTATTTTTCATGGCCGGCAGTAATTTTTCGATTTCGCGGGTCAACAGGCTGCCTGTTGACCCAGGTGGCGGCGCTGGTCAGGCCGCTCAACCAGGCTCGCCGGGCCCATCAATCCGCGCCTGCGAGCCTGCTTTCACAATTTGTCAGGTGGTTTTATGGACAGCATCAACAGCCGCATCGCCGAGGAACTCGGCGTACGCCCACAGCAGGTCGAAGCGGCCGTCGCTCTATTGGATGAAGGCTC
Source organism: Pseudomonas sp. MF09150 (assembly GCF_059862355.1). NCBI lineage: Bacteria > Pseudomonadati > Pseudomonadota > Gammaproteobacteria > Pseudomonadales > Pseudomonadaceae > Pseudomonas > Pseudomonas sp. MF09150. The sequence continues at coordinate 566,971 of NZ_JCBCUS010000002.1, forward strand.
CACCGTGCCCTTCATCTCCCGCTACCGGAAAGAAATCACCGGCAGCCTCGATGACACCCAGCTGCGTCATCTGGAAGAGCGCCTGCGCTACCTGCGAGAACTCGACGAACGGCGGATCAGCATCCTGGCCAGCATCGAAGAGCAAGGCAAACTGACCCCGGAACTTGCTCGCGACATCAAGCTCGCCGACACCAAGACCCGCCTCGAAGACCTTTACCTGCCGTATAAGCAGAAGCGCCGCACCAAGGGCCAGATCGCCCTGGAAGCCGGCCTCGGCGAGCTGGCGGACGGTCTGTTCAACGATCCGAGCCTGGCCCCGGAAACCGAAGCCGCACGCTTTGTCGACGCCGAAAAAGGCGTGGCTGACGTCAAGGCCGCCCTCGAAGGCGCCAAATACATCCTCATGGAACGCTTCGCCGAAGACGCGGGCCTGTTGGACAAACTGCGCAACTACCTCAAGCAGGAAGCCACCCTCAGTGCCCGCGTGATCGCCGGCAAGGAAGAGGAAGGCGCCAAGTTCCGCGACTACTTCGAACACGACGAACCCCTGAAAAGCATGCCGTCGCACCGCGCCCTGGCGATTTTCCGTGGCCGCAACGAAGGCATCCTCAGCTCCGCGCTGAAAGTCGGCGACGAACTGCCGGGCACCATGCACCCGTGCGAAGGCATGATCGGCCAGCAATTCGGCATCCAGAACCAGAATCGCCCGGCCGACAAATGGCTCGGCGAAGTGGTGCGCTGGACCTGGAAGGTCAAGCTCTACACCCACCTCGAAACCGACCTCCTGGGCGAGCTGCGCGATGGCGCGGAAACCGAGGCGATCAACGTGTTCGCCCACAACCTGCACGACCTGCTGCTGTCCGCCCCGGCCGGCCCGCGCGCCACCCTGGGCCTGGACCCGGGCCTGCGTACCGGCTGCAAGGTGGCGGTGGTGGACGCCACCGGCAAGCTGCTGGACCACGCCACGGTCTACCCCCACGTGCCGCACAACAAGTGGGACCAGACCATCGCCGTGCTGGCCGCCCTGTGCGCCAAGCATTCGGTGGACCTGATCGCCATCGGCAACGGCACTGCCAGCCGTGAAACCGACAAGCTGGCCGCCGAACTGATCAAAAAATACCCAGCCATGAAGATGACCAAGGTCATGGTGTCCGAAGCCGGCGCCTCGGTGTACTCGGCCTCGGAACTGGCCGCCCGCGAGTTCCCGGACCTGGACGTGACCATCCGTGGCGCGGTGTCGATTGCCCGTCGCCTGCAGGATCCACTGGCCGAACTGGTGAAGATCGATCCGAAATCCATCGGTGTCGGCCAGTACCAGCACGATGTGTCGCAGCTGAAACTGGCACGCGGCCTGGACGCCGTGGTCGAGGACTGCGTGAACGCCGTGGGCGTCGACGTCAACACCGCGTCCGTGGCCCTGCTGGCGCGGATCTCCGGCCTCAACGCGACCCTGGCGCAGAACATCGTCAGCCACCGCGACGAGAACGGCGCATTCAAGACCCGCGCCGCGCTGAAGAAAGTCGCACGCCTGGGCGAAAAAACCTTCGAACAGGCCGCCGGCTTCCTGCGCGTGATGAACGGCGACAACCCGCTGGACGCCTCGGCGGTGCACCCTGAGGCCTATCCACTGGTGCAACGGATCGCTGCCGAGACCGACCGCGATATTCGCTCGCTGATCGGCGACAGCGGCTTCCTCAAGCGCCTGGACCCGAAGAAGTTCACCGACGAGACCTTCGGTCTGCCGACCGTCACCGACATTCTCCAGGAACTGGACAAGCCGGGCCGCGACCCGCGCCCCGAGTTCAAGACCGCCGAGTTCCAGGAAGGCGTCGAAGACCTCAAGGACCTGCAACTGGGGATGATCCTCGAAGGCGTGGTGACCAACGTCACCAACTTCGGTGCCTTCGTCGACATCGGCGTCCACCAGGACGGCCTGGTGCACATCTCCGCGCTGTCCGAGAAGTTCATCAAGGACCCGCGTGAAGCGGTCAAGGCTGGCGATGTGGTCAAGGTCAAGGTCATGGAGGTCGACATCCCGCGCAAACGCGTGGGCCTGTCGATGCGCATGAGCGACACCCCGGGCGAGAAAATCGACGGTGCCCGTGGCTCACGCCCGGGCTCGGCATCGCGCCAGTCGCAAAACAGCGCGCCGCGCAAGGAAACCGCCACGGCAGCCCCGGCCAACAACGCCATGGCGTCTCTGTTCGCCAATGCCAAACAGTTGAAGAAACGCTGATGGAAATCCCCGCCGGCCTGACCGAAAGCGCCTTCTTCCAACTGCTGGGCTGTCGCTTGCAGCGCCTGGAAGTCGGAGAGGCCGACGTTGCCCTGGCGCTGACGCCAGAACTGCGCAATCGAGGGCAGAAACTGCACGGCGGGGCGATTTTCAGCCTGGTGGACATCGCCATGGGCCTGGCTTGCTCCAGCACCCACGGCTTCGACCAGCAGAGCGCGACCATCGAGTGCAAGATCAACTACATCCGTGCGGTGGCCGAGGGCGAGGTGCTGTGCCGCGCCCGGGTCATCCATCCCGGCCGCCGGACCCTGGTGGTCGAGGCGGATGTGGTGCAAGGCGACAAACTGGTCGCAAAAGCACAAGGCACCTTCGCGGTCCTATAGCTGCCCGCCATCAAATTGGGTTAATTTCGGCGCTGCGAAAGCGGCGTCGGAATTTTTTGCCGGCGCCAGAGCCAGATTCAAGGATGGAGTGTTGGCGTTTCCAGATGAGCCCATGGGCTTACGAACAAGGCGAAAACGCCAGTTTTAACTTCACCCTTGTAGACCGTCCTGCCCACCCCCATATTGGGGCGACTGACGCGTGAAGGAATCCAACTTGAGCGAACTTCTCAACCGCCGCCTGGCTCTGCTCGGCGAGCGCGCTAACCTATCCCTGCTCGAGCAGTGCCTGCACGGCATCGAACGTGAATGCCTGCGTGTGACCGGCGAAGGCCGCCTGGCACAGACTCCGCACCCGGAGGAACTGGGTTCCGCGCTGACCAACGAACAGATCACCACCGACTATTCCGAGTCGCTGCTGGAGTTCATCACTCCCGCGCTGCCTGATCCGGCAGACACCCTCAGCAGCCTCGACAAGATTCACCGCTTTGCCTACAGCAAGCTCGGCAACGAGTACCTGTGGAGTCCATCGATGCCGTGCCCGTTGCCGGCCGAGGAAGATATTCCGATCGCCTACTACGGCACCTCCAACATCGGCCAGCTCAAGTACGTGTATCGCAAGGGCCTGGCCCTGCGCTACGGCAAGACCATGCAATGCATTGCCGGGATCCACTACAACTTCTCGCTGCCGGAAAAGCTCTGGCCGCTGCTCAAGGAAGCCGAAGGTTTTGTCGGCACCGATCGCGATTACCAGTCCACTGCCTATATCGCGCTGATCCGCAACTTCCGCCGCTACAGCTGGCTGCTGATGTACCTGTTCGGCGCCTCGCCGGCGCTGGACGCGGGCTTCCTGCGCGGGCGCTCGCACCAGCTTGAACAGCTGGACCCGGACACCCTGTACCTGCCCTACGCCACCAGCCTGCGCATGAGCGACCTGGGTTACCAGAGCAATGCCCAGGCCGGCCTGACGCCCTGCTACAACGATCTGGCCAGCTACACCGACAGCCTGCGCGAGGCCGTGGCCACGCCTTACGCGCCCTATGTGGCAGTCGGCACCCACAAGGATGGCGAGTGGGTACAGCTCAATACCAACATCCTGCAGATCGAAAACGAGTACTACTCCAACATCCGCCCCAAGCGCGTGACCTACACCGGCGAGCGGCCGATCCAGGCGCTGATGGCCCGTGGCATCCAGTACGTTGAAGTGCGCTGCCTGGATATCAACCCGTTCCTGCCCATGGGCATCGACCTGCAGGAAGCCCGCTTCCTCGACGCCTTCCTCCTGTACTGCGCCCTGAGCGACAGCCCGCTGTTCGAGAACAACGAATGCGGCAATGCCACCTCGAACTTCCTCAGCGTGGTCAAGGAAGGCCGGCGCCCGGGCCTGCAATTGCAGCGCAAGGGCCAGGCCGTGGACATGAAGGAATGGGCAGCCCAGTTGCTGGAGCAGATCGCGCCACTGGCCGCCCTGCTCGACCAGAGCCATGGCGGCGACGCCCATAGCAAGGCCCTGGATGCGCAACTGGCCAAGGTCAAGGATTCGTCCCTGACCCCATCGGCCCAAGTGCTGGCGGCCATGCAGGAACGCAAGGAGAGCTTTACCCAGTTCTCCCTGCGCCAGAGCCAGGCCCACGCCGAGTTCTTCCGCAGCCCAGGGCTGGGCAAGGAAGAACAGGCCGCGTTCGAAGAAGCGGCGCGCAAATCCCTGGCGCAACAGGCTGAGCTGGAGCAGAACGAAGTCGGTGATTTCGATGTGTTCGTGGGTTCCTACCAGGCCAGCATCCTGGCCATCAGCAATTGAAACCGTGGCGAGGGAGCTTGCTCCCTCGCCACAACAGCCTCCGGGCCAGGTCCGCGTACTTCCCCTCATAAGCTAATGCAAATAAGTTATTTATTTCTGCATTCTTAGATCATTTAGTCTCCTCCCACGCCGATCACCGGCCGCCTATGAGGAGCACCTCCATGAAACTGCATTTCCCCCTTCGCCTCCTGGCGGCCGCTTCCCTGGCGGCTGCGAGTCTGTTCGCCCAGGCGGCCGACTTTACCGTTGCCTACCAGACCACCGTCGACCCGGCCAAAGTCGCCCAGGCCGACGGCGCTTATGAAAAAGCCACCCAAGCCAAGATCGACTGGCGCAAATTCGATAACGGCGCCGACATCATTGCCGCCATCGCCTCCGGCGACGTGCAGATCGGCTACCTCGGTTCCAGCCCCCTGACCGCGGCAATCACCCGCAAGGTGCCGGTACAGACCTTCCTGATCGCCACCCAGATCGGCGCGGCCGAAGCCCTGGTGGCTCGCGAAGGTTCGGGGATCAAAGGCCCGCAGGACCTGATCGGCAAGAAAATCGCCGTGCCCTTCGTCTCCACCGGGCACTACAGCCTGCTGGCAGCGCTCAAGCACTGGAACATCGACCCTTCGAAAGTACAGATTCTCAACCTGGCCCCCCCGGCGATCATCGCGGCCTGGAAACGCGGCGACATCGACGCGACTTATGTCTGGGATCCGGCACTGGGCGTGGCCAAGGAAAACGGCAAGGTGCTGATCACCTCTGGCGAACTGGCCAAGTTCGGCGCTCCGACCTTCGATGCCTGGATCGTGCGTAAGGATTTTGCCGAGAAGCACCCGGAAATCGTCACGGCTTTCGCCAAAGTCACCCTGGATGCCTACGCCGATTACCGTAAAGACCCACAAGCCTGGCTGGCCAATCAGAGCAATGTCGACAAGCTGGTGAAACTCTCCGGCGCCAAGGCCAGCGACATTCCGCTGCTGCTGCAAGGCAACGTCTACCCACTGGCCGCCGATCAGGTCATCAGCCTGGGCGCACCGACCACCAAGGCCATCACCGACACCGCGGTGTTCCTCAAGGAGCAAGGCAAGGTTGAAGCCGTGCTGCCGGATTACGCGCCCTTTGTCAGCGCCAAGTTCATCACTAACTGAAACCCGTCGGGAGAGGAGATAGCCGTCATGGCCTTGCTACAACTGGAGCGCATCAGCGCACAGTACCCCGGCGCGGCCGAGCCGGTGCTGGCGGATATTTCCCTGAGCCTTGGGCCACAGCAACTGCTGGTCGCCCTGGGCCCCTCGGGCAGCGGCAAGACCTCGCTGCTGAACCTGATTGCCGGGTTCGTCGAGCCCAGTGCCGGGCGCATCACCCTCGATGGCGTGCCCATCAAGGGGCCGAGCGCCGAGCGCGGCGTGGTGTTCCAGGACGATGCCCTGCTGCCCTGGCAGGACGTGCTGGCCAACGTCGGCTTCGGCCTGGAGCTGGCCGGCATCGCCCGCGACAAGCGCGAAACCCGCGCCCGGGAAATGCTTGCCCTGGTGGACCTGGCCGGGTTTGACACGCGACGTATCTGGCAGCTTTCCGGCGGTCAGAAACAACGCGTCGGCCTGGCCCGCGCCCTGGCGGCCGACCCACGGGTACTGCTGATGGACGAACCCTTCGGCGCCCTCGATGCCTTTACCCGCGAACAGATGCAGGAGCTGCTGCTGCAAGTCTGGCAGCGCACCGCCAAGCCCACATTCCTGATTACCCATGACATCGAAGAGGCGGTATTTCTCGCCACCGATCTGATTCTGCTGGCGCCCAATCCGGGGCAGATCGTCGAGCGCCTGAGCCTGGACTTCGGCCAGCGCTACGCGGCCGGTGAATCGGCGCGGGCCATCAAGTCTGATCCGCGTTTTATCGAAACCCGCGAACACGTGCTGTCCAGAGTGTTTTCCCAACGCGGCGCCGCCGAGCGCCAGGAGCGCGCATGAGCAGCTACCAGATTCCCGCCACCGCGACCGCCCCTGCTCAGCCCACCGCGGTGATCCCCGTGCGCCGCAGCCTGAGTACGCGCTGGATCAGCCTGCTGACCCTGGTCACCCTGCTCGCCCTGTGGTGGGCAGTGACCGCCAGCGGCTGGATCGAGCCCCTGTTCCTGCCGCCGCCTGCTGCCGTGCTGCAAAAAGGCTGGTTGCTGGCAACCAGCGGCTATATGGATTCCACCCTGTGGCAGCACCTGGCGGCGAGCCTGCAACGCATCGGCCTGGCCCTGGGCTTTGCCGTGCTGACGGCGATTCCGGTGGGCATCGCCATCGGCGCCAACCGCATCGCCCGTGGCGTTCTCGACCCGCTGATCGAGTTCTACCGGCCGATTCCACCCCTGGCCTACCTGCCGCTGATCGTGATCTGGTGCGGCATTGGCGAGTTGTCCAAGGTGCTGCTGATCTATCTGGCGATCTTCGCCCCGATTGCCATCGCTACCGCCACCGGCGTGCGCACCGTGGATCCGGCCAAACTGCGCGCAGCGCAGTCCCTGGGCGCGACTCGGGCACAGCTGATTCGCCATGTGATTTTGCCCAGCGCCCTGCCGGATATCCTCACCGGGGTGCGGATTGGCCTGGGTGTGGGCTGGTCGACCCTGGTCGCCGCCGAATTGATCGCCGCCACCAGCGGCCTGGGATTCATGGTGCAGTCCGCAGCGCAGTTCCTGGTCACCGACGTGGTGGTGCTGGGGATCCTGGTCATCGCCCTGATCGCCTTCAGCATGGAAATGGGCCTGCGCGCCCTGCAACGCAAACTCGTGCCCTGGCACGGCCAGTCCCACTGAACCCCTGTAGCCGCTGCCGCAGGCTGCGCTGGCCCCCAAGAACACCGTGAGTGTGTCAGGTGTACACAGGGCGTTCTCCAGGGCCAGCGCAGCCTATCGACAGCGATTACGGGTCCGTAGACCGGCAATGACACGCTATCTGACCACGCCACCCCTTCGGCGCCGACTTCGAGAATGACCATGAGCCTGACCATCACCCCCTTAAGCTCCGCCCTCGGCGCCCAGATCAGTGGCGTCGATCTCAGCCAGCCGCTGAATGTGGAACAGCGCGATGCCATCGAGCAGGCGCTGCTCAAGCACCAGGTGCTGTTCTTGCGCGACCAGCCGATCACCCCGCAGCAGCAGGCGCGGTTCGCAGCGAATTTTGGCGATCTGCACATTCACCCGATCTACCCCAATGTGCCGGAGCAACCCGAGGTGCTGATCCTCGACACCGCCGAAACCGACGTGCGCGACAACGCCATCTGGCACACCGACGTCACCTTCCTGCCGACCCCGGCCCTGGGCGCCGTGCTCAGCGCCAAGCTGCTGCCGGAGTTTGGCGGCGACACCCTGTGGGCCAGCGGCATCGCCGCCTATGAGGCCCTGTCGGCACCGCTCAAAGGGCTGCTGCAGGGCCTGACCGCGACCCACGACTTCACCAAGTCCTTTCCCCTGGAGCGCTTCGGCAATACCCCCGAAGACCTGGCGCGCTGGGAACAGACCCGGCGCAACAACCCGCCCCTGTCCCATCCGGTGATCCGCACCCACCCGGTCAGCGGGCGCAAGTCGCTGTTCGTCAACGAAGGCTTCACCACCCGGATCAACGAGCTGTCGGAGACCGAAAGCGAAGCCATTCTGAAACTGCTGTTCGCCCACGCCACCCGCCCGGAATTCACCATCCGCTGGCGCTGGCAGAAAAACGACGTGGCGTTCTGGGACAACCGCGTGACCCAGCACTACGCCGTCGACGACTACCGCCCACAACGCCGGGTGATGCAGCGCGCGACCATTGTCGGGGATGTGCCGTTCTAGGACGGCCACCACCGCTGGTACGACCAACGGCCCGTCCTCTGCGAAAAAAACGATTATGCTCGCAATGATTTCATTGATTGCACTCGGAGCATGCCCATGGCCAGCCTCACCATCCGCAACCTGGACGAGCAGATCAAAGAGCGCCTGCGCATCGAGGCCGCGCATAACGGCCATTCCATGGAAGAAGAGGCGCGGTTGATTTTGCGCAGGGCGCTGACAAAACCCTCGAACGATCAAGACCTGGCCAGCCGGATCCGCTCGCGCTTTGCGGGTCTTGGCGGGGTCGAGCTTGATCTGCCTGAACGCAAGGAGCCGGGACGGTTGGTGGATCTTGGCCAATGATCCTGCTCGATACCAACGTGCTCTCGGAGCTGATGCGACCCAAGCCCGAACCGACGGTTGTCCTGTGGATAAGCACGCAACGCACCGATGACCTGTGCATAAGTTCGATCACCATGGCCGAGATTCTCCACGGCGTGGCGCGCCTGCCCAAGGGCAAGCGTCAACGGGACCTCCACGAGTCGGCCATGATCATGTTCGAAGAGGATTTCGGCGAACGGATACTGCCCTTCGATACCCCCGCAGCCTTGTACTACGCCCACCTGATGACCACCCGAGGTCAAGCCGGACGCCCCATGAGCATGGCCGACGCGCAGATTGCAGCGATCTGCCGCACCCACGACGCCGCTCTGGCCACACGCAATATCAGGGATTTCGAAGAGTCGGGCGTGGACCTGATCAATCCCTGGCGGCCGCTGGAGATTTAGCCTCCCGCCGCAGCACTGAACGCCGACCCGCCGGGCCGGCGCCAGCCCCATCGAGGCCTATTCGGCGGTCGACGGTTTTTCCCAGAGGTTGATCCCGCCTTCCAGGGCAAAGCGATCGATTTCCGCCAGTTCTTCAGCGCTGAAGTTCAGGTTCTGCAACGCCCCGACGTTTTCGATGATCTGCTCCGGGCGGCTCGCGCCGATCAGCGCCGAGGTTACCCGCGGGTCGCGCAGGGTCCAGGCCAGGGCCAGTTGCGCCAGGCTTTGGCCACGGCGCTTGGCAATTTCATTCAAGGCACGGACGTGGGTGATATTGGCCTCTGACAGATGAGCCGCCTGCAACGAGCCACCCCCCGGGCGGTTGACCCGCGCATCTTCGGGGATGCCGTTGAGGTACTTGTCGGTCAACAGCCCCTGGGCCAGCGGGGTGAACGCAATCACGCCCGCACCCAGTTCCTCGGTGGTGTCCAGCAGGTCTTTTTCCACCCAGCGGTTGAGCAGGTTGTAGGCCGGCTGGTGGATCAGCAGCGGCACTTTCCACTCCTTGAGCAGGGCCGCGATCTCGCGGGTCTTGACCCCGGAATACGAGGAGATGCCGATGTACAGGGCCTTGCCCTGCTGCACCGCCGTGGCCAGGGCGCTGGCGGTTTCTTCCAGCGGGGTGTCCGGGTCGAAGCGGTGCGAATAGAAGATATCCACGTAGTCCAGCCCGAGGCGCTGCAGGCTCTGGTCGAGGCTGGCCAGCACGTATTTGCGCGAACCGCCGCCCTGGCCGTAAGGGCCCGGCCACATGTCCCAGCCGGCCTTGCTGGAAATGATCAGCTCGTCGCGGTACTGCTTGAAGTCTTCACGCAGCAGGCGGCCGAAGTTGATTTCGGCGCTGCCGTAGGGCGGGCCGTAGTTGTTGGCCAGATCGAAATGGTTGATGCCAAGGTCAAAGGCGGTGCGCAGCAGCGCGCGCTGGGTGTCGATCGGCGTGCTGTCGCCGAAGTTATGCCACAGGCCCAGGGACAGTGCCGGCAGCACCAGCCCGCTGCGGCCGACGCGGCGGTAAGGAATGGAGTCGTAGCGGTTTTCGGCAGCCAGGTAAGTCATCGAATCCTCTCTCGTTTGGGTGTTGCTGAAACTTGGATTTACCGCGGTCACCGCCTTGCGGCGACCCCGGCGTCATTGAGGCTGAAACTGATTGTTTGGCCGCGCCAGCCCCAGGTTCTCCCGCAGCGTGCGGCCTTCGTATTCTGTTCTGAACAGGCCACGGCGTTGCAGTTCCGGGACCACGCCCTCGGCAAAGTCCTGCAACCCTCCCGGCAGGTGCGGCACCAGCACGTTGAAGCCATCGGCGGCGCCCTCTTCGAACCAGGCTTGCAGCTCGTCGGCAATCTGCGACGGGGTGCCGATCAGGCTGTAATGACCCCGGCCGCCGGCGATTTTTCGCCCCAGTTCGGCCAGGGTCAGGTTGTCCTTCCCAGCCAGATCGGTGAGCAGTTTCTGCCGGCTCTGCTGGCCGCTTTCGGTCAACGGCAACTCAGGCAACGGGCCATCCAGCGGGTAATGCGACAGGTCGAAGTTACCCAGCATCCGGCCGAGCAAAGCCACGCCCACCTCAGGTTCGACCAGTGCCTGGAACGACTCGAACTTGTCCCGGGCTTCGCTCTCGCTTTGCCCTACCACCACAAACACTCCCGGCATGATCTTCAGTGATTCAGGGCTGCGCCCGTACTGCGCCAGGCGCCCCTTGAGGTCGGCATAGAACGCCTGGGCACTGGCCAGGGAGCTTTGCGCGGTGAACACCACTTCGGCGGTCTGCGCCGCCAGCTCGCGGCCGATAGGCGACGAGCCGGCCTGGACAATCACCGGGTAGCCCTGGGGCGGGCGCGCCACGTTCAGCGGCCCCTGGACCCGAAAGTGCTCGCCCCGGTGGTTCAGCACATGCAGCTTGGCCGGGTCGTAGTACTGGCCGCTGGCCTTGTCGCGGACAAAGGCATCGTCCTGCCAACTGTCCCATAGCCCGGTGACCACCTGATGAAACTCCCGGGCCCGGCTGTAGCGCTCAGCGTGACCGATGTGCTGGTCGCGGCCGAAGTTCTGCGCTTCGGCGGCATTATCGGAAGTCACCAGGTTCCAACCGGCCCGGCCACCCGACAAATGATCCAATGACGCGTACTTACGTGCTACGTGGTACGGATCGTTATAACTGGTCGAAGCCGTGGCAATAAGCCCTATATGCTGGGTCACAGCGCTCAAGGCAGAGAGCAGGGTCAGGGGCTCGAAGTGGTCTGAACGCGCCATACAACTGGCGATGGCGCCCGTTGGCGCGGCGATGCTGTCGGCCACGAACAGCGCGTCAAACAACGCGCTCTCGGCAATCTGCGCCAGCTGCTTGTACGCGGCAAAGTCCAGTCCGGCGTCTGCCGGTACGTACGGGTGGCGCCAGGCAGCCACGTGATGGCCTGTAGCCATCAAAAACGCACCCAGCTTGAGTTGGCGAGCAGGTTGGGTCATGCAGCACTCCTTGATTCACGCATAACGGGGCGCAGCAGCCAGGGCCCGAGAGCAGGACGCACTCCCGGGCCAAGCCGGCCGCTCCTTAGAAATCCTTGCGCAGCTGTACACCGAAGTAACGCTCGTCATCCCGTGGTACAGCGCGGTAAATGTAGCTGCCGCCGCTGGCCAGCAAGGGCGAGTAGGACTTGTCGGCCAGGTTCTTGCCCAAGAGGGCCACGCGCCAGCCGTTGCTGTAGTCGGCCAGGGCCACGCTGGCGTTCCAGATGCCGTAGGCGCCCTGCTTGGTGTCGACGTTCTGGCTGATGTCGTACTGCACCTCGCTTTGCCAGCTGTAGTCGGTGCCCAATTCGATATCCAGGCCGTTATCCAACGGGATGGTGTAATCGGCACGCACGTAGCTTTTCCAGTCCGGGCTGAAGGGCAGCGGCTTGCCGTTGACGTTGCACGAGGCCGCCGCACCTGCGGGGCAGGCGAACTCATCGATGCGCGCCCGGGTGTAGGCCAGGGCCCCGGACAGCTTCAGTTGCTGGGTGGCCTGCAACGCGTAGTCCAACTCGACCCCCTCAGTGCTGACGCTGCCGGCGTTGATCAGGCGCGTCACGACTTGCCCGGCCACGGTGTCGAAGAAGTTGGCCTGATAGTTGTCGTAGGCGCTGTGGAACACCGCAAGGTTGGTGGTCAGGCGGTTGTTCCAGCTGGTGGCCTTGATCCCGGCCTCCCAGGTATTGGAGGTTTCCGGCTTCAGCGCATCGGTGTCACGCGGCTGCATATTGAAGAACACGTTGTAGGCCGGGCCCTTGTAGCCACGGGAATAGGTCAGGTAAGTGGTCACCGTGTCGCTCAGGTCGTATTGCAGACCCAGGCGCCCGGACCAGCCGTCTTCATCCACCGAGCCGGAGCTGCTGGTGGCCGGCTGGATGCCGCTGACCTGCACCGCCGAGGTGGAACTGCGGCGGTGCTCGTATTCCAGCTGGTCATGGGTCCAGCGCAGGCCGGCGATGCCCCGCAGGCTGGAGGTGAAGTTCAGGGTGGTCTCGCCGAACGCCGAGTAGCTGTCGCTGCGGGTGCTGTAGTCGGCAATGCCGCGGTTGACGCTGGTGGTCGTGGTCAGGGTGCGCTGGTAGGTTTCTTCATCCTTGCCATGCATGTAGAACACGCCGCCGACGTACTCCAGGAACTGCCCCTTGGGTGAAGCCAGGCGCAGCTCTTGCGAGTACTGGTTGAAGTCCAGGTCGCCCTTGTCGGCGGTGCCGGGGAAGGCTGCGGTGACGGTGCCCAGGCGGTCGCCATCCTGGTACTGGGTGTTGTTCCAACCGCGCCAGGCGGTGATTGAGGTCAGGGTGTAATCGCCCAGGTTCCAGTCGAGCTGGGCCGACAGGCCCTTGTTGATGTCTTCGACATGACTGCGGGTGTCGGTGTTGATATCGCGGTTGTCACTGCTGGCCCGCACCGGGTTCAGGGCACCGGCAAAAGCCGGCGTCAGCGCCTTGCTCACCACGCCATTGGGCGCGTCGTCATGGGACTGCATGTAGTCGGCGGCCAGGGTCAGCTTGAGGTCGTCACTGGGGGTGAATTCCAGCTTGCCGCGCACGCCTTTGCGGTTGTAGCCGTTGACCTCCTGACCGTTGTGCTGGTTGTCGACGTTACCGTCGTAGCTGCCAAACAAGGTGGTCAGCGAGCCCTTGAGCGTATCGGGAATCAGGCTGCCGCCGATGCCGAAGCGGGTGCGGCTTTCATTGCCGCTGTAATAGGCCTGGTCGATATAGCCGTGGGTCTCGGCGGTGGGCGCCTTGGTCACGATGTTCAGCACCCCGGCCGACGCGTTCTTGCCGAACAGGGTGCCTTGGGGCCCGCGCAGGACTTCGATGCGCTCCAGGTCCAGCAGGTCGAGGGTGGCCTGGCCCGGACGGGCGTAGACCACGCCGTCGATCACGGTGGCCACGGTCGGCTCGACGCCCGGCGACGTGGAAATGGTGCCCACGCCACGAATGAACAGCGAGGTGTCCTTGTTCGAGGCACCGGTGCGGAAATTCAGCGACGGCACCTGCTGCACGATGCTCGCCACGCCATTGCGGTTGTCCCGCTCGAGCTGTTCGCCATCCACCACCGAGACTGCAACCGGCACTTTTTGCAGCGACTCTTCGCGGCGGGTGGCGGTGACGGTCACCGACTTCAGGGTCGGCTCCTGCTCTGCGACAGCGGTCGCGGGGTCAGCGGCATATGCCCCCGGCAGCGGCAGTGCGGCCAGCCCTGCCAGCAACCAGCCCAGGTGCGGCCGGCGCGGTGTGGCGGCGCGAATCGATTGCGCCAGTTTTTGCTGATCCCCAAGAATGTTATGCATGGTCTGCCTGCTGGAAAAATGCCCTGAACCGCTGCCGATCTACGCCGGCAGCGCCTGAATATCTGTCTTGGGCATTCGCTCGAGCGAGTAGCAGACACGACGCCTTGTTAGCGCTAACATCGGCAGTATCTGCAAGACGGCCATAGACCGTCCAATACTGAAAAATTACTTTTATATGCTTTTTGGTTTGAATAAAGGATCACGCCCTTGACCACCGAGAACACTCCAGGCCGCAAACGCCGCGGCGCCGGACGGGTGACCCTGAACACCGTGGCCAGGCACGCCGAGGTCTCGGCCATCACCGTATCGCGCTACTTCAACCAGCCCGAGAGCGTGTCCGCCGAGCTTCGCGAACGCATCGCCCAGGTGGTGGCGGAATTGGGCTATGTGCCCAATCTGGTGGCCGGCGGCCTGGCCTCGGCGCGGGGCAGGATCGTGGCCATGGTGATCCCGAACATCTCTGGGCCAATCTTTGCCAGCACCATCCAGGGCTTCAGCGACACCCTCAGCCGCCATGGCTATCAACTGCTGCTGGCCTCCAGTTATTTCGACGTGGCCCAGGAAGAAAGCGCCGTGCGGGCCTTTCTCGGCTGGTCACCGGCGGCGCTGGTGCTGACCAGCCACTTTCATAGCCCGGGCACGGAGAAGATGCTCGCCGAGGCCGATATCCCACTGATCGAAACCTGGGATTACCAGCCGGATCGGGCGCCGGTGCAGATCGGATTTTCCCATCATCAGGTCGGGGTCAGCGCGGCGAACTACCTGCACGGAAAAGGCTATCGACGTATCGCTTTCGTGCTCAACAGCGCGCCCGGCGACCTCAGCGCCCTGGAGCGCAGCGAGGGTTACGCCGCCACACTGCGCGGGTTAGGGCTGGAACCCTGGATCTTTACCCCGGACGCCGACCGCGCGCCGTTCGAGGCCGGCAAACAGGCGATGCACGCGCTGATGCAGGCCAGCCCGCGACCTGACGCAATCATTTTCGCCAACGACAACCTGGCCGCCGGCGGCTCGCTGGCTGCGCAACGGGCCGGCCTGCAGATCCCCGCCGATTGCGCGGTACTGGGCTTTGGCGACTACCCTTTCGCCGAGATGCTGCTGCCCAGCCTGAGCACCATCAAGCCACCCGCCCTGGAGATCGGCGTACTCGCCGCCACCCGCGTCCTGCAGAGCCTGGGCGTGTTGCCGGTGGCAGACGAAGTACAACGCCTGAACCTGTTGCAGTGCCAAGTGATCGAGCGCGAAAGCACCTGACTTCTGCTGGGCTGTGGGTGCTGCCGCAGGCTCGGGGGGCGTTCGGATGCCGGTTGTACACCTGACACTTGAGCGGCGATCTGGAGGACCAGCGCAGCCTCGCGCGCTCGGCAGCGGGTACGGCGGCTACAGGGCGAGCTCGCGCAGGGCGGCGGCGGCGAGGAAGCCCGAGCGCGATCGGTAGCGCTGGTCGCGCTTTACGGTCTGGTCGATGCGCTCCAGCAGTTGCTCGGGCAAGGTGGCGTTGAAGCGCACCGACTTGCCGAAATAGGGCGCCACATCAAACTCCACCACGCCCCATACGCCCCGCGCGTAGTCGGGGTTGTGCAGGTGGTCGTCAATTTCATGCACCTGGGGCAGCGGCTCGCCATCGGCCACCAACCCCTCGTAGTGCAGGGACAGGGCCTCCTTGATGTTCTCGAACGCCAGGGACACGGTTTTCCCGGCGGAAAAACAACCCGGCACATCCGGGACTGTCACGCCGTATTCGGAGTCGGCGTCCTTGTGCAGTACGACTGGGAATTTCATGACGTTGGGCTCCTCTTGCAGGTCGCAGCTCATCTCAAGCCCGCCTGTCTCAATATGCTGTTGATCGTGCCCCTGGGCAGATCCGAATCAGGATGCGGAACCGTCACCCGCCCCGGCCTGTACGGATGCCGGTACTGATGGTGACTGCCCTTGATTGCAACCCGATACCAACCATTGGCCTCGATCATCCTGATCATGTCGCGACTGCGCATATCCCTGCCCTTCGATACCCATCGAACAGGCACTCTAACCAACAGCCAGAGGCTAATACACACCATACACATTAAGCAATCAAATTTTGCCGGGCGGGCGTCCGTTCAATCCGCCTGGGCAAACACCTGCGCCAGCCAGTCGACAAACACCCGGACCCTGGGCGACATATGGCGATTGTGCGGGTAGAGCACTGACACCGGCATCGGCGGCGGTGGGGTCTCGACCAGGATTTCCTGCAACAGGCCCTGGGCCATCTGCTGCGCGACACCGTAATGCGGGCACTGGATGATGCCCAGGCCGGCCACCGCCGACGCCTTGTAGACCTCGGCGCCAAATACTGAAAGCGCACCGTCGATGGCCACTTCCTGCCGTTGGCCCGCCACCATGAATTCGAAAGGGAACAGCTTGGCCGTGGTGCGCGATACGTAGTTCACCGCGCGATGGTGGCTCAGATCGGCAAGGCGCTCGGGCTCGCCAAAGCGCCGCAGGTAATCGGGGCTGGCACAGGTCACCTGGCGCAGGTTGGCGACCCGCCGGCCGATCAGCGCCGAATCCCCGAGGGTGCCCGCCCGCAGCACGCAGTCCACGCCTTCGGCGATCAGGTCGACAAAACGATCGGATTCGCTGAGCGATAGCTCGATCTGCGGATAACGCGCCATGAATTGCGGCAACGCCGGAATCACGAAGTACTTGGCCAGGGTCCCGTGCAGATCGACCCGCAGCAGCCCCTTGGGCGCCACCTCGCGAAACGCCAGTTCGGCCTCCTCCAGCTCCGCCAGCAACTGCACGCAACGCCGGTAGTAGGCCTCGCCATCCAGGGTCGGGCGCACCCGGCGCGTGCTGCGTTCCAGCAACCGCGTCCCGAGCCAGGCCTCGAACTGGTTGAGGGTGTGGGTCAGGGTCGCCCGCGGCAGGTTCAGGTCCGCGGCGGCTAGAGTGAAACTGCTGCGCTCGTAGATGCGCACAAAAACCTTCATCGCCTTGACCTGATCCATCAGCACCTCCAGAGCTTCGATTGTTGGCGATTATTGAACAGTCAAGGCAACTTCGCTGCATTTATCGATCCGGGCAACCATGTGAATCTGCTGCCACACCCACATCCACCTTGAGCCACAGGAACCTGAACCATGACCACTGAACAACGCAAAGTAGCCATCGTCACCGGCGCCTCCCGCGGTATCGGCGCGGTGATCGCCCGGCAGTTGGCGAGCCAGGGTTTTGCCGTCGCGATCAATTACGCCAACAGCGCCGACGAAGCCTCAAGGCTGGTGGTGGAACTGCGCCAGGCCGGGCACCAGGCCATCGCGATCAAGGCCGACGTGGCCAATGGCGAGGACGTGCGTCGGCTGTTCGATGAGACCGAAGCCAAGCTGGGCAAGGTCGATGTACTGATCAACAACGCCGGCATCCTCAAGGTCCTGCCCCTGGCGCAACACAGCGACGAGCTGTTCGAGCAGACCTTCGCCATCAACACCCGAGGCACTTTCAATACCCTGCGCGAAGCCGCCACGCGCCTGAATGACGGCGGCCGCATCGTCAATTTTTCCAGCAGCACGGTCGGTCTCAACCTGCCGGGCTATGCGGTGTACATCGCCAGCAAGGCCGCGGTGGAATCCCTGACCCAGGTGTTCGCCAAGGAACTGCGCGGGCGCAACATCACGGTCAACGCCGTGGCGCCGGGGCCGGTGGCGACCGAGCTGTTCCTGCAGGGCAAGAGCGAGGAGCAGATTCAGGCCTTCGCCAAGATGCCGCCCCTGGAACGCCTCGGCCAGCCGGAAGACATCGCCCAGGTCATTGCCTTCCTGGTGAGCCCGGCGGCGGATTGGGTGAACGGGCAGATTTTGCGCACCAACGGCGGGCTGGTTTGAGGTCGAGCGCGGCGCTGGGGCCTATGCTCGTTGAAGGGTGCGCCACGGCCGCCCTGTCACTGGCCAGCCGGTTTTCCCATAGGGCGGTATCCATCATGCACACCACCATCGTCATCACCTTCGGCCTGCTTCTGCTGGCGCTGATGCTGTTTATCGGCAACAAGATCGGTATCAACCGCCAGGCCCTGACCTACGGCTTCGTCGGCCTGTGGCTGGCGCTGACGGTGATCAACGGGGCGGTGGGTGTGGTCACCGCCAACCAGCCCCTGCGCTTGGAACTGGTGGTCGGCAGCCTGGTGTTCGTGGTGCCGGTGGTGGCCTTGGCCCTGTATCTGCTGTCGACCCGGCCCTGAAGCCGTGCCGGGGAGCCTGCGCCCCCCGCCACGGCGCCCCCGATCAACGCACCAGGTGCAGGAACTGCATATGGCGTTCGTACTGGTCGAGGATGTCGTTGATGATCTGCTCTTTGGTGTAGCCCATCAGGTCGTAATCCTGGCTGCCCTCGCTCAGGTGCACCTCGGCCCGGTAATAGCGGCGGTTGCGCAGCTCTTTCGGGCCCATGCCGCCACGGGCAAAGGACGGCGTGAAGTAGCCGCGCATCTGCACCTGGTAGATGAACGGATGCTGGTCGCCATGGCCGATTTCGAGGCTGACGTTGTCGTTGGCCGGGTCGGGCTGGGTCACCACATTCAGGCCCTTCTCGACGAACACCGCACTCACCTCTTCGATCGCCGGGCGCACCGTCTGGTCGAGGAAGCGGTACACCTCGTCACGCGATGGAAAGTGCACCGCCTGGCTCAGGCGCTGGCGCCAGCCACCCTTGCCCCGACGCGACGAGGCCGCCACCGGTGCCAGGGAATGCAACTGGGCGATGCGCTTCTGCGATTCGAGGTAGAAGGCCTTGTGCAGCCCCCACATCATCAACAACAGAATCAGCGAGAACGGCAACGAGGTCAGCACCACCGCTGACTTGAGCGAATCGATGCTGCCGGCGAACAACAGCGCGCTGGTCACCAGCGCGGTCATCGCGCCCCAGAACACCCGCAGCCACTTCGGCCCGTCTTCATCGGCACTGCCGCCCTTGGCCGACAGGGTCGAGAGCACCACGGTGCCGGAGTCGGCCGAGGTGACGAAGAACACAAAGCTGATAAACACCGTGACCGCGATCACGGTCTTGCCCCAGGGGTAGGTTTCCAGCAGCAGGTAGAGGGTCATCGACGGGTTGTCGAGCGCGCTCATGCCCAGGGCGCTCATGCCGTGGTTGAGCACCTGGTCGATGGCGCTGTTGCCGAAGATCGACATCCAGGCCAGGGTGAAACCCAGGGGAATCAGCAGCACGCCGAAGACGAACTCACGGATGGTGCGGCCACGTGAAATCCGTGCGATGAACAAGCCCACGAATGGCGACCATGCAATCCACCAGGCCCAGTAGAACACCGTCCAGCCACCCAGCCAGTCGCTGGGTTTGTCGTAGGCGTAGACGTCGAAACTCTTGGTCGGCAGCGCGCCGAGGTAGTCGCCGATGTTCTGGATCAAGGTGTTGAGCAGGTGCTGGGTCGGCCCGGCGAACAACACGAACAGCAGCAGCGCCACCGCCAACAGCATGTTGATGTCGGACATCACCCGCACACCCTTGTCGACCCCGGCCACCGCGACCAGGATCGCCGCCCCCATCATCAGGGTGATCAGGCCGACCTGAATCCACTGGGTATGAGCGATGCCGAACAGGTAATCCAGCCCGGAGTTGAGGTGCAGAACGCCAAAGCCCATGTCGGCGCCCAGGCCGAACACCGTGGCGATGATGCCGAAGCCATCCACCGCATAGCCGATGGGGCCGTTGATGCGCTTGCCGATCAGCGGGTACAGCGCCGAACGCAGGGCCAGCGGCAGGTTATGCCGGTAGGCGAAGTACGCCAGGGCCATGCCGACGAAAGCGAACACGCCCCAGCCGTGCAGGCCCCAGTGCAGGAACAGCAACTGCATGGCCTGGCGCGCGGCGTCGGCGGTGCCGGCCTCGCCCTGGGGCGGTTGCAGCATGTGGGTCAAAGGTTCGGAGACGCAGAAGAAGAACAGGGTGATGCTGATCCCGGCGGCGAACAGCATGCCGGCCCAGGACAGGTAACTGAATTCGGGTTCGTCGTGGTCGGCACCGAGCTTGATCTTGCCGTAGCCGGACAAGGCGGTGACCACCACGAAGACCAGATACAGGGTCATCGCCAGCATGTAGTACCAGCCGACCGTGTTGGCCGCCCAGTTTTGCGCTGCCAGGAGCCAGGCGCCGGCCTGTTGCGGCAGGGTGATGACCACCAGGCCGAAGATCAGGATAAAGCTCGCCGCGAAGTAGAACACCGGCGGATTCATGCGAATTTGACTGTTGGCGGGAGTAGGCGACGCACTCATGAAAGGTGCACCTCAAACGGGTTGGACGTGGCTGAAATAAACGGACTCAGCAAAGGCAAGCCTCCTGTTGTGAGCGGGCAGCGAACTACCGATTTAACTTGAACGAGCGTTCAAGTTAAACATGGATGGGGGTTCGAGGACTAATCGCAAGGCTCAGCGGTACCTTCAGTACGCTAGCTCAAGGAAGGGTATGACGTAGGCGTGACGGGATCGTTCCGCAGAAAAATCATTGTCGACCGTGGCCGCTGCCCCTGGGCCGCGAGGGCGCCGAGGGGTGTCAGGTGGGCGCAAGGTGTTGCACAGGGCCAGCGCAGCCTCGTGGGCTCGGCAGCGGCTACAGGGCTGCGCGTGGCGTCAGGTGGGCGCAGTGTTACTTCTGCGTCCCATCGTCATGCTGCAGATTGGCCTGGGTCAGGTTGCAGCCGGCAGGCACGCTGCGGGTCAGCCAGACGTTGCCGCCGATGGTCGAACCCTGGCCGATGGTGATGCGCCCCAGAATCGTCGCGCCGGCGTAGATCACCACATCGTCCTCGACGATCGGGTGCCGGGGATGGCCCTTCTGCAACTGCCCGTCCTCGTCCGCCGGGAAGCGTTTGGCGCCCAGGGTCACAGCCTGATAAATCCGCACCCGCTCGCCGATGATCGCGGTTTCACCGATCACCACACCGGTCCCGTGGTCGATAAAGAAACTGCGGCCGATCTGCGCCCCCGGGTGAATATCGATGCCGGTCGCCGAGTGGGCAATTTCCGAGCTGATCCGCGCCAGCAGCGGCAACCCGGCGCGGTACAGGTGGTGCGCCAGGCGATGGTGAATCACCGCCAGAATCCCCGGGTAGCACAGCAGCACTTCATCCACGCTGCGCGCCGCGGGGTCGCCGTGGTAGGCCGCCAGCACGTCGGTATCGAGCAGCACCCGCAGGCCCGGCAGGGCCAGGGCGAAGTCCTGGATGATGCGGATGGCCTTGGCCTCGACGTCCTCGGCCTGCTCACCGCCATGGCGCGTCGCGTAGCGCAGTTCGAGGCGAGTCTGGGCCAGCAGCGCATTGAGGGCGGCGTCCAGGGTGTGGCCGACGTAGAAATCTTCGCTTTCCTCGCGCAGGTCTACCGGGCCCAGGCGCATGGGGAACAAGGCACCGCACAAGGCTTCGAGAATCTCGGCCATGGCCGCTCGGGACGGCAGTTCCCGGCCGCCCTGTTCGCCACTGACACGACCATTGCGGGTACGCCACTGGTCGCGGGCATCACGCAGTTGGCCGACGATGGTCTGCAGTTGCCAATGGCTGGATCGCTCGCTCACGCTCAACACTCCTCACTCAGGTAGCCGGACAGTCTGGCTACGGAAACGGCATCCACTTTACGGTATGGGCCGCAGGCAAAATTAAGAACTAATTGTGCGGGCCTTAGCACTTTTTGACATATGCGATTGACGGTTGCCCGGGCAAATATCGCTGCCTATAGTCCCCGCATCCCATCAGCCCGTGCTCCCCCATGATCAAACAACAGCTAGCCCGCTTCGACCGACTCGACCTGCTTGGCCACGCCACCGCCCTGGAAAAACTCGAACGCCTGTCCACCTGGCTCGGGCGCGATATCTACGTCAAACGCGACGACACCACGCCGCTGGCCATGGGCGGCAATAAATTGCGCAAGCTCGAATACCTGGCGGCGGATGCCTTGGCGGCGGGCGCCGACACCCTGATTACCGCCGGGGCCATCCAGTCCAACCACGTGCGCCAGACCGCCGCCCTGGCGGCCAAGCTGGGCCTGGGTTGCGTCGCCCTGCTGGAAAACCCCATCGGCACTGAAGACAGCCATTACCTGCACAGCGGCAACCGCCTGCTGCTGGACCTGTTCGACGCCAAGGTCGAGTTGGTGGACAACCTGGACCACGCCGACGAGCAATTGCAGGCCCTGGCCGAGCGCCTGCGCAGCAATGGCAAGAAGCCCTATCTGGTGCCGATTGGCGGTTCCAACGCCCTCGG
The DNA here is from genome assembly GCF_059862355.1 of Pseudomonas sp. MF09150. Lineage (NCBI taxonomy): Bacteria > Pseudomonadati > Pseudomonadota > Gammaproteobacteria > Pseudomonadales > Pseudomonadaceae > Pseudomonas > Pseudomonas sp. MF09150. The sequence continues at coordinate 589,057 of NZ_JCBCUS010000002.1, forward strand.
CGCCCTGGGTTATGTGCGTGCGGGCCTAGAGCTGGCCGAGCAAATCAAGGACAGCGGCCTGGAATTCGCCGCCGTGGTCCTGGCCTCGGGCAGCGCCGGCACCCACAGCGGCCTGGCCCTGGCGTTGAGCGAGGCGTTGCCACAGTTGCCGGTGATCGGGGTGACCGTGTCGCGCACCGATGAAGCCCAACGGCCAAAGGTCCAAGGCCTGGCCGAACGCACTGCCCAATTGCTGGGCGTCGAGCTGCCGGCGAGTTTCAAGGTGGAACTGTGGGACGAATATTTCGCCCCGCGCTATGGCGAGCCGAATGCCGGCACCCTGGCCGCGGTGAAATTGCTGGCCAGCCAGGAGGGCCTGCTGCTGGACCCGGTCTACACCGGCAAAGCCATGGCCGGCCTGCTCGACGGCGTCGGCCGCCAGCGTTTCAATGACGGCCCGATCATCTTCCTCCACACCGGCGGCGCCCCAGCCCTATTCGCTTACGCCGGCGCCTTCGCCTGAGCTTCCGTAGCCGCCATAGCCGCTGCCGAGCCCGCTCGGCAGCGGCTACAGTTTGCGAGGTGAGTACACAACTCAACCAACCAAACCAAAAGGAATAACAAACTAAATTTATATTATTTTTAAACCTATAAAACGCGCTTTATAGTCGCGCCGCAGGCTCATTTGCCGCGAGACGCGCAGGCTGCATTTAAGGCAGGATGAGCGCTCGTCACGTTCCTCGATTGACCTGCATCTCCCACCCGCATTGCGCATAAGAAACCACAGGGGCTTGTCATGAATTTTTCTGCACTACGTCGAAATCTGCTTATTGGCACACTGGGTCTGGCCATCGGCGCCGGAATGCTGGGGCAGGCGGTTGCCGGTGAGCAACTGCAAAAGATCAAGGACGCCGGCGTGATCAACGTCGGCCTGGAAGGCACCTACCCGCCTTTCAGTTACGTCGATGAAAACGGCAAGCTGGCCGGCTTTGAAGTGGAATTCTCCGAAGCCCTGGCGCAAAAGCTCGGGGTCAAGGTCAAGCTGCAGCCGACCAAGTGGGACGGCATCCTCGCCGCCCTGGAATCCAAGCGTCTCGACGCCGTGGTCAACCAGGTCACCATTTCCGAGGAGCGCAAGAAGAAGTACGACTTCTCGGTGCCGTACACCGTCTCCGGGATCCAGGCCCTGACCCAGAAAAAAGACGAAGGCAAATTCAAGACCGCCGCCGACCTGGGTGGCCACAAGGTCGGTGTCGGCCTGGGCACCAACTACGAGCAATGGCTCAAGGACAACGTACCGACCGCGATCATCAAGACCTATGACGATGATCCGACCAAGTATCAGGACCTGCGCGTAGGCCGCATCGAAGCGATCCTGGTGGACCGCCTGGCCGCCTTCGAGCTGATCAAGAAAACCAATGACACCCTGGCCGTTTCCGGCGCTCCGTTCTCCCGTCAGGAAGCCGGTATCGCCCTGCGCAAAGGCGAACCCGAACTGCTGGCCGCAGTGAACAAGGCCATCGAGGAACTGCGCGCCGATGGCACGCTGAAAAAACTCTCGGAAAAATACTTCAACGCTGACGTCACTCAATAATGGAAGCAGGCCTTCAACTGGCGCTGGATTCGGCGCCCTTTCTGCTCAAGGGCGCCTACTACACGGTCATTCTCAGCCTGGGCGGCATGTTTTTCGGCTTGCTGCTGGGCTTCGGCCTGGCGCTGATGCGCCTGTCGCGCTTCAAGCTGCTGAGCTGGACCGCCAGGGTCTATGTGTCGTTCTTTCGCGGCACGCCGCTGCTGGTGCAACTGTTCGTGATCTATTACGGCTTGCCGCAATTGGGCATCGAACTGGACCCACTGCCGGCGGCACTGATCGGCTTCTCGCTGAACATGGCCGCCTACGCCTGTGAAATCCTGCGGGCCGCCATCAGCTCCATCGAGCGCGGCCAATGGGAAGCCGCCGCCAGCATCGGCATGACCCGCGCGCAGACCCTGCGCCGGGCGATCCTGCCCCAAGCCATGCGCACCGCGCTGCCGCCCCTGGGCAACAGTTTTATTTCACTGGTCAAGGACACGGCCCTGGCCGCCACCATCCAGGTGCCGGAACTGTTCCGCCAGGCGCAGCTGATTACCGCCCGGACCTTCGAAATTTTCACCATGTATCTTGCCGCCGCCCTGATCTACTGGATTCTTGCCAGCGCTCTGGCGCACCTGCAGAACCGGTTGGAAGCGCGGGTCAATCGGCATGACCAGGAGTCTTGAACCCATGATCGTGGTTGAAAAACTGACCAAGCAATTCAAGGGTCAGACTGTGCTCAATGGCATCGACCTGACCGTCGCCGCCGGCGAAGTGGTCGCCATCATCGGCCCCAGCGGCTCGGGCAAGACCACCTTCCTGCGCTGCCTGAATTTTCTCGAAGAACCCAGCAGCGGCCGGATCAAGGTCGGCGACATCGAAATCGACGGCAGCCGGCCCCTGAGCCAGCAACAGGGCCTGGTGCGCAAATTGCGCCAGCAGGTGGGTTTCGTGTTCCAGAACTTCAACCTGTTTCCCCATCGCACCGCGCTGGAGAACGTGATCGAAGGCCCGCTGGTGGTGAAAAAAACACCGCGCCACCTGGCCGAAGCCCTGGGTCGTCGGCTGCTGCTCAAGGTCGGCCTGGCGGGCAAGGAAGACGCCTACCCCCGGCGCCTGTCCGGTGGTCAGCAACAGCGCGTGGCGATTGCCCGGGCACTGGCCATGGAGCCGGAAGTGATCCTCTTCGACGAGCCCACTTCAGCCCTGGACCCGGAACTGGTGGGCGAGGTGCTGGCGACCATCCGCAGCCTGGCTGAAGAAAAACGCACCATGGTCATCGTCACCCACGAGATGAGCTTCGCCCGCGACGTGGCCAACCGGGTGATCTTCTTCGACAAGGGCGTGATCGTCGAACAGGGCGACGCCAAGGAGCTGTTCGCCCACCCCAAGGAAGAACGCACTCAGCAGTTTCTGAGCAAGTTTCTCAACCCCGGCACATGAAGCTTCGAACTTCTACAGCCGACCACCCGCTCCCATTCCAGACCATGGATGCCTGATGCTGGCCCCGCAGAAAATCCACAACCTGCTCCGGCTCTCGCCCCAGGCCCGGTGCGACTACCTGATTCGCAAGGTGGCGGATTTCCAGGTCATCTGGGGGCTGTTCGCGGACGGCTGGGCCACTGCGGGCTCTGCCCAGGCCAGCGCCATACCATTCTGGCCAGAGGCGGACTTTGCCGCCTTGTGCGCCCATGGCCCATGGCAGGGCTTCCAACCCAAGCCCATTGAACTGACCCATTTCCTCTCCCACTGGCTGCCCGGCATGCAGCGCAACGCCACGCTTTGCCTGGTGTTTGCAGATGCGCACGGGCAAGGCCTGTTGCTGCCCCCCGAATCGCTGCTGCAATCGCTCACCGACGAGTTGGATCAGTACCAGTAACGCCTGCGACGCCGCCTGAACGTCCACCGCTGATCGCCTGCCATCGGGTGTTTTCACCCCCCGCCCGTCCTCTTCGCTGCCGACGAAAAATGCTCGCCGGCGGCAGCCACACGCCGCGCCAGCCCGCAGCCGCTGGGCCGCAATCTGCCATCCTGCCGTATACGTAAACCCCTTCTATGTATATTCCTAAAAGTTAGTTTATTTAATTTTTATACACGCATAGGGTATATGCACCGGACCACCGGACATTCTTTGATTCTGATTTCGCCGCACGACCGCGGCATATCCATGAGATGTGAGGTAGGTATGGTCCGGAACACAATCACCCCAGTGCAGATCGCCAGGGCATTGCGTGCAGCCAAGGAGTGGCGCTGATGTCCAATCTGGCCGATGCAAAAGTCCAGAGCGATCTGGATATCGCCCCCCTGTTGCTGCCCGCACAGGTCCTGCTCAACGACGCCCAAGCCCTGCAAGCCGCTCATGAACTGGCCGCTGCCGCGCGCCAGCAGGCCGCGCAGCGCGATCGCCAGCGCAAGCTGCCCTGGGCGCAGATCGAGCAATTCACCCGCAGCGGCCTGGGCAGTATTGCCATCCCCCGCGAATACGGTGGCCCGCAGGTTTCATTCGTGACCCTGGCCGAGGTCTTCGCCATTGTTTCCGCCGCCGACCCGGCCCTGGGGCAGATCCCGCAAAACCAGTTCGGCGTGCTCAACCTGGTACTGGCCAGCGCCACCGAACGGCAGAAAAAACACCTGTTCCAGAGCGTGCTCGAAGGCTGGCGTATCGGCAATGCCGGCCCTGAGCGCGGCACCAAAAATACCCTGGAACTCAAGGCACGCATCACCGCCGATGGTGACGGCTACGTGATCAACGGCCAGAAGTTCTACTCCACCGGCGCGCTGTTCGCGCACTGGGTAGCGGTCAAGGCCCTCAACGATGACGGCAAGCAAGTGCTGGCGTTCGTGCGTCGCGGCACCCCGGGCCTGCGCATCGTCGACGATTGGTCGGGCTTCGGCCAGCGCACCACCGCCAGCGGCACCATCCTGCTCAACAACGTGCGGGTTGACGCCGACCTGGTGGTGGACAACTGGCGGATCAACGAGGTGCCCAATATCCAGGGCGCGGTGTCGCAACTGATCCAGGCCGCCATCGACGCCGGCATTGCCCGGGCGGCGATCGACGACGCCATCAGTTTTGTCCGTGAACGAGCGCGGCCCTGGGTCGACGCCAACGTCGAGCGCGCCAGCGATGACCTGTATGTAATCGCCGATATCGGCAAGCTGAAAATCGAACTGCACGCCGCCGAGGCGCTGTTGCGCAAGGCCGGCCGGGTGCTGGACCAGGTCAACGCGGCGCCGATCACCGCCGAGTCCGCAGCCCGCGCCTCGATTGCCGTGGCCGAAGCCAAAGTGCTGACCACCGAAATCTCGTTGCTGGCCAGCGAGAAGCTGTTCGAACTGGCCGGCAGCCGCGCCACCCTGGCCGAATTCAACCTCGACCGCCACTGGCGCAACGCGCGGGTACACACCCTGCACGACCCGGTGCGCTGGAAATACCACGCCGTAGGCGCTTATCACCTGAACGGCACGTTGCCTGCTCGCCATTCCTGGATCTGACAACCAGACCACTGGAGAAGTACATGACTCTTTCCCAACACGTCGCGGTCATAACCAGCGATGAGCAAGCCCTGATTGTCGCCAGCGACTTGGCCGAGGATTTCAAACGCGACAGCGCCCTGCGCGATCGCGAACGTCGCCTGCCGCACCCGGAACTGGAAGTGTTTTCCCGCTCGGGCCTGTGGGGCATCAGCGTGCCCAAGGAGTACGGCGGTGCCGGCGTATCCAATGTCACCCTGGCCAAGGTCACCGCGCTGATCGCCCAGGCGGATGCCTCCCTCGGGCAGATCCCGCAAAACCATTTTTACGCCCTGGAGGTGCTGCGGGTTAATGGCAGCCCCGAGCAGAAACAACGGCTGTACGCCGAAGTCCTGGCCGGCCGCCGCTTCGGCAATGCCCTGGCGGAACTGGGGACCAAGACCGCCCACGACCGCACCACGACCCTGACCCGTGACGGCGATGGCTACCGCATCAATGGCCGCAAGTTCTACGCCACCGGCGCCATCTACGCCCAGCGCATCCCGACCTCGGTGGTGGATGAACAGGGTGTGCAGCAATTGGCCTTCGTCCAGCGTGACAGCCAGGGCCTGAGCGTGATCGATGACTGGTCAGGCTTTGGCCAGCGCACCACCGGCAGCGGCTCGGTGCTGTTTGAAAACGTCTACGTCGCCGCCCAGGACGTGGTCCCGTTCCAGAGCGCCTTCGAGCGCCCGACCACGGTCGGCCCGCTGGCGCAGATCCTCCACGCCGCCATCGACACCGGCATCGCCCGCGCCGCTTATGAGGACGCGCTGCATTTCGTGCGGACCAAGACCCGGCCGTGGATCGACGCCACCAGCGACAAGGCCACCGAAGACCCGCTGACCCTCAAGAGTTTCGGCCACCTGAGCATCCGCCTGCACGCCACCGAGGCGCTGCTGGAACGCTCAGGGGAGTTCCTCGACCTGGCCCAGGCCCAGACCAACGCCGAGACCGTGGCCGCCGCCTCGATCGCGGTCGCCGAAGCCCGCGCCCTGAGCACCGAAATTTCCCTGGCCGCCGGCAGCACCCTGTTCGAGCTGGCCGGCAGCCAGGCAACCCTGGCCGAGCACGGCCTTGACCGTCACTGGCGCAACGCCCGGGTGCACACCCTGCACGACCCGGTGCGCTGGAAGTACCACGCCGTGGGCAATTACTACCTGAATGAAACGAACCCGCCACTGCGGGGGACGATCTGATGGGGGCGAAGAAAAAGATCCTGCTCAATGCTTTCAACATGAACTGCATCGGGCATATCAACCACGGTCTGTGGACTCACCCACGGGACAACTCGACCCAATACAAAACCCTCGCCTACTGGACCGAACTGGCCCAGTTGCTGGAGCGCGGGCTGTTCGACGGACTGTTTATCGCCGACATCGTCGGCGTGTACGACGTCTATCAGAACTCAGTGGACGTCACGCTGAAAGAGTCGATCCAGCTGCCGGTCAATGACCCGCTGCTGCTGGTTTCGGCCATGGCCGCCGTGACGAAAAACCTGGGTTTCGGCCTGACCGCCAACCTCACCTACGAGCCGCCGTATCTGTTCGCCCGGCGCATGTCGACCCTTGACCACCTGAGCAGCGGCCGGGTCGGCTGGAACATCGTCACCGGCTACCTGGACAGCGCGGCCAAGGCCATGGGCCTGTCGGAACAGGTGGAACACGACCGGCGCTACGACCAGGCCGATGAGTACCTGGAGGTGCTGTACAAACTCTGGGAAGGCAGCTGGGAAGACGACGCGGTGCTCAACGACCCGGTGCAGCGGATCTACGCCCAGCCGGACAAAGTGCACAAGGTCGAGCACAAGGGCGAGTTCTATCAGGTCGAGGGTTATCACCTCTGCGAGCCTTCGCCCCAGCGCACCCCGGTGCTGTTCCAGGCCGGCAGTTCGGACCGCGGGTTGCTGTTCGCCGGGCGTCACGCCGAGTGCGTCTTCATCAGCGGCCAGAACAAGCCGTCGACCAAGGCCCAGGTGGACAAGGTCCGCGCCAGCGCCGTGGCCGCCGGGCGCAATCCCGAGGACATCAAGCTGTTCATGGGCCTCAACGTGATTGTCGGCGAGACCGAGGAAGCCGCCTGGGCCAAGCACGCCGAGTACCGCAGCCACGCCAGCGCCGAAGCCGGTGTCGCGCACTTCTCGGCCTCGACCGGCATCGACTTCGCCCAGTATGAAATCGACGAGCCGATCCAGTACGTGAAGAGCAACGCCATCCAGTCGGCCACCAAGAACCTGCAGAACAACGACTGGACCCGACGCAAATTGCTCGACCAGCACGCCCTCGGCGGGCGCTACATCACCGTGGTCGGCTCGGCGCAGCAAGTGGCGGATGAACTGGAATCGTGGATCGCCGAAACCGGCCTCGACGGCTTCAACCTGACCCGCATCGTGACTCCGGAAAGCTACGTCGATTTCATCGACCTGGTGATCCCGGAACTGCAACGACGCGGCTCGTACAAGACCGCCTACGACAACGGCACCTTGCGCGAAAAGCTGTTCCGCCAGGACCGCAAGCTGCCTGAACAACACACCGGCGCGGCCTACCGCCACTGAGGCCCTTGTGGCGAGGGAGCTTGCTCCCGCTGGGTCGCGTAGCGGCCCCAAATCCGGGCGACGCAGTTTCTCCAGGAATACCGAGTCATCAGGGTTTGGGCTTGCTTCGCAAGCCTGCGGGAGCACGCTCCCTCGCCACAGACAGCGGTCTTCGCTGCGTCCACAAAAATTGCTCAACTCATTCGTATTGACTGGACATAACCACCATGAAAAGCAAACTCCTGAGCCACCCAGTCAAAGCACTGGTCCTCGCCCTCGGACTCTTCAGCGGCGCCGTGTTTGCCGCCGACAAACCCCTCAAGGTCGGCACCACCGCGGCCTTTGCCATCCCCCTGGAAGCCGCCGTTGAAGAGGCTGGCAAACAGGGCCTGAAAGTCGAGCTGGTGGAGTTCACCGACTGGATCGCGCCCAACGTCAGCCTCGCGGCCGGCGACATCGATGTGAACTACTTCCAGCACATCCCGTTCCTGGAAAACGCCAAGGCCGCCGCCGGTTTTGACCTGGTGCCCTTCGCCCCGGGGATCATCAACAACGTCGGCCTGTACTCGAAGAAATACAAAAGCTTCGACGAACTGCCCGAAGGCGCCAGCGTCGCCATCGCCAACGACCCGATCAACAGCGGGCGCGGCCTGCAACTGCTGGCCAAGGCCGGTTTGATCACCCTCAAGCCGGGCGTGGGCTACAAGGCCACCGAAGACGACATCATCGCCAACCCGAAAAAGATCAAGATCCTCCAGGTCGAGGCCGTGCAACTGGTACGCGCCTATGACGATGCCGATCTGGTCCAGGGCTACCCCGCGTACATCCGCCTGGCCAAGACCTTCGATGCCGGCTCCGCCCTGCTGTTCGACGGCCTGGACCACAAGGAGTACGTGATCCAGTTCGTGATCCAGCCCAAGAGCAAGACCGACCCGCGGCTGATCAAGTTCGTCGATATCTACCAGCATTCGCCGGCTGTGCGCGCCGCCCTGGATAAAGCCCACGGCAAGCTCTACCAAGCCGGCTGGGAAGGCTGAGATGAGCGTCGCCAGCCTCCAGCGCAAGCTGCCCGAACAACAGCCCCACAGCGCCCAGCAGGCTGAGCTGCACCCGCAGCTCAACCGCGCCCACGTGCGCTTCATCGGCCTGGGCAAGACCTACCAGGGCGCGCAAGGCCCGGTGCCGGCCCTGCAGGGCATCGACCTGGCGATCCAGCACGGCGAGGTGTTCGGCATCATTGGCCGCAGCGGCGCCGGCAAGTCGTCGCTGATCCGCACCATTAACCGCCTGGAGCAACCCAGCAGCGGCCGGGTGCTGATCGACCAGGTGGACATCGGCGAATTCGACGAAGACCGCCTGGTGGAACTGCGCCGGCGCATCGGCATGATCTTCCAGCACTTCAACCTGATGTCGGCCAAGACCGTGTGGCAGAACGTCGAGCTGCCGCTGAAGGTGGCCGGCGTGCCCAAGGAGCAACGCCAGAACAAAGTCCGCGAGCTGCTGGAGCTGGTGGGCCTGCAGGACAAACACAAGGCTTACCCGGCGCAGTTGTCGGGCGGGCAGAAGCAGCGGGTCGGGATCGCCCGGGCCCTGGTGCATGACCCGGCGATTCTGCTGTGCGACGAGGCCACCTCGGCCCTGGACCCGGAGACCACCCAGTCGATCCTCGGCCTGCTCAAGGAGATCAACCAGCGCCTGGGCCTGACCATCGTCCTGATCACCCACGAGATGGCAGTGATCCGCGATATCTGTGACCGGGTGGTGGTGCTTGAACACGGGCGCATTGTCGAGCAGGGCCCGGTCTGGGAAGTGTTCGGCAACCCGCAGCACGAGGTCAGCAAAACCCTGCTCGCACCCTTGCAGCATGGCTTGCCGCAGGAGCTGCAGCAGCGCCTGCGGGCGCAACCGGAGTCGGCCCAGGCCGCCGTGGTGCTGCGCTTGCAGTTCACCGGCGCAAGCGGCGACGAGCCGGACCTGGCGGCGCTGTTCAGTGCCCTGGGCGGGCGCGTGCGGCTGTTGCAGGGCGGTGTGGAACGGATCCAGGGGCATGCCCTGGGGCAATTGCTGCTGGCGGTGAGCGGTTCGTCCCTGGGCGCTGAAGAACTGCGCCAGCGCGCGGGCGACTGGGCACAACAGGTGGAGGTGCTGGGTTATGTGGTTTGACCGTTTGCTGCAAGGGGTCATCGACACCTTTTTGATGGTCGGCGTGTCCTCGCTGATCGCCCTGCTGGCGGGGATTCCGCTGGCGGTGATCCTGGTCACCAGTTCCAAGGGCGGGATCTATGAAGCTCCAGCCCTGAATCGGGCGCTGGGGGCGTTTGTGAATCTGTTTCGCTCGATCCCGTTCCTGATCCTGATGGTGGCGCTGATCCCCTTTACCCGGCTGATTGTCGGCACCACCTATGGCGTCTGGGCCGCCGTGGTGCCGCTGACCATCGCCGCGACGCCGTTCTTCGCGCGGATCGCCGAAGTCAGCCTGCGGGAGGTCGACCATGGGTTGATCGAAGCAGCGCAGGCCATGGGCTGCCGGCGCTGGCACATCGTCTGGCACGTGCTGCTGCCCGAGGCACTGCCGGGGATCGTGGGGGGCTTCACCATTACCCTGGTGACCATGATCAACTCCTCGGCCATGGCTGGCGCCATCGGTGCCGGCGGCCTGGGCGACATCGCCTACCGCTACGGCTACCAGCGTTTTGACAGCCAGGTGATGCTCACCGTCATCGTGCTGCTGGTGATCCTGGTTGCCGCCATCCAACTGGGCGGCGACCGCCTGGCACGAATCCTCAACAAACGCTGACGGTAACCGCACGTAGCCGCTGCCGAGCCTGCGGCAGCGGCAGCGGCTACAATTCGTCGCCGCGTTGGTCATTGGTTGAACGTTGCCCCTGGGCGACTTGGGGTATATTCGGCCCCTCTCCCTTCTTCGCGCAGCTGCCATGAAACTCGCCCCCGACGACCTCGACCAGATCACCGCCACCACCCTCGGCCATTACAACCAGGTTGCCGAAGGCTTTCGCGAAGGTACGCGCGATCATGATGTGAGCCAGAACATCGATGCGCTGCTGCGGCATATCCAGGGCACGGCTCCGTTTACCGTGCTGGATTTCGGCTGCGGCCCGGGCCGCGATTTACAGACTTTCACCCGCATGGGCCATGTCGCGGTCGGCCTCGACGGCTCCGAACGCTTTGCGCAAATGGCCCGCGACGACAGTGGCTGTGAGGTCTGGCAACAGGACTTTCTCAAGCTCGAGCTGCCCGTCGCCCACTTCGACGGAATCTTTGCCAACGCGGTGCTGTTTCACATCCCGTTGCAGGAGCTGCCTCGGATCCTCAAGCAACTGCACGCCACGCTGAAACCGGGCGGCGTGCTGTTCAGCTCCAATCCGCGGGGCGACAACCGCGAGGGCTGGAACGGCGAACGCTACGGCTCGTACCACGATCTGCCGGCCTGGCAGGCTTTGCTGACCGCCGCCGGCTTCGTCGAACTGGAACACTACTACCGCCCCGCCGGATTACCGCGCGAGCAGCAGCCGTGGCTGGCCAGCGTCTGGCGCAAGGCCTGACGCGGCCGGCGGCTCACGCCTGCTGCTGCGGTTCCTTGATTTTGTACCAGGCCACATAGAGCGCCGGCAGGAACAACAGGGTAAGCAGGGTGGCGACGATAATGCCGCCGATCATGGCGTAGGCCATCGGCCCCCAGAACACTTCGCGGGCGATGGGGATCATCCCCAGGCTCGCCGCCGCTGCGGTCAGCAGGATCGGCCGGCGCCGGTGCTGGGTGGCTTCCACCACCGCATCCCAGGGTGAATAACCGTCCTTCTCGAAGGCATCGATCTGGGTCACCAGGATCACCGAGTTGCGGATGATGATGCCGATCAGCGCAAGGATCCCGAGGATCGCCACAAAGCCCATGGGCGTGCCCGTCGGCACCAGGGCCAGGACCACGCCGATCAGGCCCAGGGGCGCGACGCTGGCCACCAGGAACATCTTCTGCACGCTGTGCAACTGGATCATCAGGAAGGTCGCCATCAGGAACAGCATCAGCGGCACCACCTTGGCAATCGGCCCCTGGGCCTTGCCGCTCTCCTCCACCGTACCGCCGGTGGCCACCGAGTAACCCACCGGCAACGCCGACGAGAACCGGTCGATGGTCGGCTTGAGTTGCTTGACCAGGTCGGTGGGCTGGATCTCGTCGCGCACCGCGGCCTTGATGGTGATGGTCGGCTTGCGGTCGCGACGCCAGACCAGCGGCTGCTCCAGCTCGTAACGCACGGTGGCGAAGGCCAGCAGCGGAATCGAGGTGCCGTTGGGGGTGACGATCTGCAGGTTCTGCAGGGTCTCCGGCGAACCGCGTTCGTTATCGTCGGCACGCCCGACCACATTGATCAGGTAAATATCGTCATGCACCTGGGTCACGGTGGAGCCGCTGACGATGCTGTTCATCAAACGCGCCACATCTTCGGAAGACAGCCCCAGCTGCCGCGCCTTGTCCTGGGCGATGTCGATGCGCAGCACTTTGCCCGGCTCGTTCCAATCGTAGATGATCTCGCCGATATGGCTGTTCTTATCCAGCTCGGTGGCCAGTTCGATGGCGTGCTTGCGCACCTGGTCGATGTCCTTGCCGCTGACCCGGTACTGGATCGGCCGCCCCACCGGCGGGCCCATTTCCAGGGCCTGCACGTAGCTGCCGATGCCGACGAAGTCTTCACGCAGACGCTTCTGCAGGCGCTGGGTCAGGGCCGTGCGCTGCTCCAGGCCTTTGCTGACGATCACCAGCTGCGCGTAATAGGGATTTTGCAGTTGCTGGTCCAGGGGCAGGTAGAAGCGGATCGCGCCTTCGCCGATGTAGGTGCTCCAGCGCTCGATATCCGGGTCGTCCTTGAGGGTCGCCTCCAGGCGATCCACGGCCAGGCGCGTCTCGTTGATCGAGGCGTTCTGCGGCAGGTTGAGGTCGACCAGGATTTCCGGGCGGTCGGAAGACGGGAAGAACTGGTTCTGCACGAAACGCATGCAAAACACCGACAGCGCGAACAGTAGCACGGTGATGCCGATGGCCCACCAGCGGTTGCGCATGGCCCACAGCAGTCCGCCGTTGAAGGCCCGGCCAACCCGCCCCGGTTCATTGGAGTGGGGTTTGACCTTGCTGCTGAGAATGTGAATGCCGATCACCGGCGCGAACAGCACCGCCACCACCCAGGACACCAGCATCGCCACCGCGATCACCGCAAACAGGGTGAAGGTGTACTCGCCGGCAGAGCTGGCGTTGAGGCCGATGGGCACAAAACCGGCCACCGTGACCAGGGTCCCGGTGAGCATGGGAAACGCGGTCGAGGTGTAGGCGAAGGTCGCCGCCTGCTCTTTGGTCTCGCCCATTTCCAGGCGCGTGACCATCATCTCCACCGTGATCATGGCGTCGTCCACCAGCAGCCCCAGGGCGATGATCAGGGCGCCGAGGGAGATGCGCTGCATGGTGATGCCGCTGTACTCCATGAACACGAAGACCATGGCCAGCACCAGCGGAATCGAGCAGGCCACCACCAACCCGGCGCGCACGCCAAGGCTGATGAAACTCACCACCAGCACGATCACCACCGCCTCGAACAGCGCGCTGGTAAAGCCGCCCACCGCCTCTTCCACCACTTCGGCCTGGTCCGAGACCTTGTGCACCCCGACCCCCACCGGCAGGTCGGCGGTCAGCTCGCTCATGCGCGCGTGCAGCGCCTTGCCGAAGTCCTGGATGTTGCCGCCCTTCTTCATCGCAATCGCCAGGCCGATGGCCGGCTGGCCGTTGAAGCGGAACATCGGCGTCGACGGGTCGACGTAGCCGCGGCTGATGTCGGCAATATCCGCCAGGCGATAGAAGCGGTCATTGAGCCGCAGGTTGACCGTGGCCAGGTCCTTCTCGGAAGCGAACTGCCCCGAGGTACGCACGGAAATCCGCTCCGGCCCGGCCTCGATCACCCCGGCCGGGGTCACCGCATTCTGTGATTGCAGGCTTTGCAGGACCTGGCGCTGATCGATGCCCAGGGCCGCCAACTTGCGGGTCGAGAAGTTCAGGTAGATGACTTCATCCTGCTCGCCGACCATCTCCACCTTGCCCAGATTCGGCACCTGGCGGATCTCGGCGCGCACCTGTTCCACATAGTCGCGCAGTTGCCGCAGGCTGAGGCCGTCGGCAGTAAAGGCGTAGATCGAACCGAACACATCGCCGAACTCGTCGTTGAACCCGGGGCCCTGAATGCCCTGGGGGAAGTCGCCGCGAATGTCGTTGATCTTCTTGCGCACCTGGTACCAGATCTCGGGGATGTCCTTGGCACTGGTAGTGTCGCGCAAGTAGACGAACACCGTGGACTCGCCGGGGCGGGTGTAGCTTTTCACGTAGTCGAGGGAATCGAGTTCTTCGAGTTTTTTCTCGATGCGGTCGGTGACCTGCTTCAGGGTTTCTTCCTGGGTCGCCCCCGGCCAGCGGGTGGAAATCACCATGGTCTTGATGGTGAAGGAAGGGTCTTCCTCGCGGCCCAGGTTGAGGTAGGAGAAGACGCCCATCAGCAGCGCGACGAACATCAGGTACCAGACAAACGACTGATGCTTGATGGCCCACTCGGATAAATTGAAGCTCCCTTTCATCGCGGGGCGTCCTCGTCGATTTTGACTTTCTGCCCCGGTTTGAGGCTGTTGACGCCGGCGCTGACCACCCGCTCACCGGCCTTGACGCCCTTGCCGATCAGGGCCGAGTTCGCGTCGCGACGCAGCACCGTGACCTCCCGTGGGGCCACGGTCTGGTTCTGGGTATCAATGACCCAGATCCGGGTCTTGCCGTCGACCTCCTGCACCGCCGACAGCGGCAGCTCGGTGCGCGGTTCGATGGCCGAACTGAGGCTGACGCTGATCGCCGTGCCCAGGCGGAAGCCATCGGGGGTCTCGGTCAGGGTCAGGCGTGCGCGGCGGGTGCGGGTCGCGCTCTGCGCCTGGGGTTCGATCTCGCGGACGATGGCCGTGGTGTTGATGCTCGGGTCCAGCTGCGCCGCGACCTTGAACACCACATCCGCCGGCAGTTGATCCACCAGGCTGGCCGGCAGGTCGATCACCGCTTCCTTGATGTCCGGGCGGGCCAGGGTCACCACTTGCTGGCCGGCGGTGACCACCTGGCCAGCCTCGGCGTTCCAGGCGGTGACCACGCCGCCGTGATCGGTGCGCAACTCGCTGTAGGTGAGCTGGTCCCGGGCCTGGCTCACCGAGGCCTTGGCCTGGGCCAGGGAGGCGCCGGTGGTTTGCAGATCGGTCAGGGCGATGTCCAGCTGGGCCTGGGCGCCTACCCCGCGATCGAACAGCTCCTGCTGGCGCCGGGCATTGGCCTGGGCATTGATCCACTGGGCCTCGATCCGCGCCAGGTCACCCTGGGCCGCGCGCAACTGGTTCTGCTGATCGGTGGGGTCCAGGGTCGCGAGCAGCGCGCCCTGCTCGACCTCGGCGCCGACATCCACGTTGCGATTGGCGATCCGCCCCGGCACACGAAACCCCAGGTGGGTCTCGTAGCGGGCCTGGATGCTCCCGGCAAAACGCCCCAGGCTTTCCTCGGACTCGGGTTTGATTTCAATCGACAGCACCGGGCGCACCGGCTCGGGCGCCGGCTCTTCCCTGGAGCAACCCGGCAACAGCGCCACGCTGCACAACAGCGCGGCGAACGGCAACGACAGGCGCATCATGGCTGGGCTCCCTGGGCTTTATCCTCGGCGGCGATCTCGACGAACATCTGCGGATGCAGCAACTGCCCGCCGGCCACCACTACTTTTTCACCGCCCTTGAGGCCTTCGCCGATGATCACTTTGCCGGTCAGGTAGCGCGCGACCTTGACCGTGTGCAGCTCGGTCTTGCCGTCCTCGCCCACCAGCCACACGGCGGGCTCGCTCAAGTTCTTGGTCAGCGCCGACCAGGGCAGCTCGACGCTGGCGGTGCCCGGCGCGCTGGCGGTGGCACTCACCACCGAGCCCAGGTCCATGCCCGCCGGCAACTCCTTGAGCGCCACCTTGACCTGCACCGTGCCGCTGTCGGCCGAAACCACCGGGGTCACCTCGCGGATGGTGCCGGTGGTCTTGACCTGGGGGTTGTCCAGCAGGCTGATGACGATCAGCGCGTTATCCGGCGGGGCCATCAGCAACGATTCATAAACGTTGAACACCGCGTCGCGCTCGCCGTCCCGCGCCAGGCTGAAAATCGGCACCGTGGCCTGCACCACCTGGCCGACTTCGGCCTGGCGCGCGGTAATGATGCCGGGGGCCTCGGCCACCAGCGCGGTATAGCTCAGTTGCTCGCGGGCATTGGCCAACTGCGCCTGGGCTGCGGTCAGGGCGCTCTGGCTGCTGCGCAGGGCGGCCTGGGCCGAGTCGTATTCACTTTGGCTGGTGTAGCCCTTGGGCAGGAGTTTTTGCTGGCGCACAAAAGCGGCGGCGGCCTGCTTGACCCGCGCCTGCTCGGCCGATACCGAGGCCGCGGCGGAGTCGACGTTGGTCTGCAAGTCCTTGGGGTCGAGTCGGGCCAGTACCTGTTGGGCTGAAACCCGGTCGCCGACATCCACTGCGCGCTGGATGATCTTGCCACCCACGCGAAACGACAATTCGGTCTGCACCCGGGCCTGGATATCGCCGGTAAGGGTCACGGAGGGGGCGAAGTCGCTGCTGCGCACTTCCATCACCCGCACGCGCGGGCGCTCCTTTTCCACGGGCTTTTCCGCACCACAGCCGCAGAGTAGAGCCAGCAAGCTCAACGCCACTACCCACTTCGATTCGAGACCAGCCATGCAGGCTCCTTTGCGTGATGCTGTCGTGCCAGTGACGTTACGACTGTGAGCTTAGAACAGGGTTCCATCGCTGCACGCACCGTGTTCACCGGGGTGAGGGAACATGCCCATACCGGCCTTTGAGCAAACCGCGACCTCAGGTTTTGCGTCCGCTGCGCGAGCGAGCGGGAGCAAGCTCCCTCGCCACAACCCTCCCTTTGCGCCAAATCAGGCACACTCCCCACCACGCAAAAGGAGACCCGGCATGCTCAAGACCCTGGCGGCGGCCAATTACCGCTCGATCAACAAACTGGTGATCCCGCTGGAGCGGCTGAACCTGATCACCGGCCCCAACGGCAGCGGCAAGTCCAATCTGTACCGGGCCTTGCGCCTGCTGGCCGAGACCGCCCAGGGCGGCGTGGTCAATGCCCTGGCTCGCGAAGGCGGCTTGCAATCGACCTTCTGGGCCGGGCCGGAAAGCATCAGCCGGCGCATGCGCAGCGGCGAAGTGGCGATTGAAGGCGGCGGGCCGCGCAAGAAAGTCACGCGCCTGCGCCTGGGATTCGCCGCGGAGGATTTCAGCTACGCCATCTCCCTCGGCCTGCCCGAGCCGCCGCCACCGCTGAACCTGTCGGCCTTCGCCCTCGATCCGGAAATCAAGAAGGAATGCATCTGGGCCGGGCCGCTGTATCGCCCGTCCAGCCTGCTGGTGGGTCGCGCCGGGCCGATGATCCGCACCCGCGAAGGGCGCACTTGGGACGTGATCGCGCAGCACACCGCGACCTTTGACAGCCTGTTCGATCAAGTCGGCAGCCTGCGCTCCTCGCCCGAGGTGTTGCTGCTGCGGGAAAGCATCCGTGGCTGGCGTTTTTATGACCACTTTCGCAGCGATGCCGACGCACCGGCACGCCAGCCGCAACTGGGCACCCGGACCCCGGTGCTGCACCACGACGGTCGCGACCTGGCGGCCGCCCTGCAGACCATCCTCGAAATTGGCGACCCCGAGGCGTTGCACCAGGCTATCGGCGATGCATTCCCGGGCGCACGGTTGCAGATCGCGCCGCTGCAAGGGGGGCGCTTCGCCATTGAGTTCTATCAGGAAGGATTGCTGCGTCCGCTGTCAGCCGCCGAGTTGTCGGACGGCACCTTGCGCTACCTGCTGCTGATCGCCGCGTTACTGACCCCGCGGCCGCCGACGCTGATGGTGCTCAACGAGCCGGAAACCAGTCTGCACCCGGACCTGTTGCCGGCCCTGGCGCGCCTGATCATCCGTGCCTCGCAACACTGCCAGGTGTGGGTGGTGTCCCACGCCAGCCGACTGATCGCCGCCTTGCAACAGGACCCCGAATGCAACTCCATCGTCCTGGAGAAGAACTTCGGTCAAACCGAAATCGTCGGCCAGGGCATGCTTGACGAACCGGCGTGGCATTGGCCGGATTAGACCCGATGGGTGTCAGTTGGCATAGCGGCACAGCGCAGCCTCGCGGGCTCGGCAGCGGCTACAGGGCGGTGCTGTAGCCGCTGCCGAAGGCTGCCCTGGCCCTTGCAGGCGCCGCAGGGGCACCTGGAAAATCACCGCGCAGCACCGGCTACAGGGTTATTAGCCCTGCCATTTTCCGCCTTCGACGATCACGCTCTCGGGCTTGGTGTCGTCGCTCAGTTCCTTGCGCACGTACTGGTCGTAGAGCTTGAGCAGGTATTTTTCTTCGCCCAGCTTGGCCAGTTCGGCGTTGACCCAGTCACGCAGTTCGATGTTGCCTTTCTTCACCGCCGGGGCGATGGGGGCTTCGTCACCGAGTTTCTCTTCCAGCACGCGGTAGCCCGGGTTCTGCTTGGCCCAGCTGAACAGCACCAGGTTGTCCTGGGCATAGGCGTCGCCGCGACCGTTGGCCAGGGCTTGTAGGGACTCGGAGTTTTTCTCGAACTTCAGCAGTTTCCAGTCCGGGTGAGTCTTGGTCAGCCAGATATCGGCGGTGGTGCCGGTGGTGACGATGGTGGTGCGGCTCGCCAGGTCGTCGAGTTTTTTCACCTCACTGCCATTCGGCACCAGCGCCTGCACGGCCACCTTGAGGTTGGGGTTGGTGAACTCCACCGCCTCCTTGCGCTCCGGGGTCACGGTCATGTTGGCCAGGATCAGGTCGACCTTGTCACTTTGCAGGAATGGAATCCGGCTGGCCGGCTCGACCGCCACGAACTCGACCTTGTTCTCATCACCCAGCAGGTCCTTGGCGAAACGCCGGCCAATGTCGGTATCGAACCCCACATAACGCCCGGCCTCATCGACAAAACCGAACGGCGGCTTGTCGGTGAACACCCCGACAATCAGCTTGTCGCGAGCCTTGATCTTGTCCAGGTAGCCGGCCGCAGGCGCAGCGCTGGCCGTGCTGGCCGCAGGCTTGGGGGCATCCGTGGATTTATCGCAGCCGGCCAGCAGGGCCAGGCCGAACAACGGCAGTAACAACAGCGAAGACTTGGCAGTTTTCATAAGCGCTCCAGTTCCTTTTCAGGTGCTTTTTTAGGCAGTGTTTCAACGAAGGAGAACTTCTCCAGGAACTGCTGCGCGCGTGCGGTCTGCGGGTTCGTAAAGAAAATCTCGGGAGGGTTCTGTTCGACGATGCGCCCGGCGTCCATAAACACCACGCGGTCGGCCACGGCACGGGCGAAGGCCATTTCGTGGGTCACGATCAACAGGGTCATGCCGTCCCGGGCCAGGCCCTGGATCACTTGCAGCACTTCCTTGACCATTTCCGGGTCGAGGGCGGCGGTCACTTCATCGAACAACATCACTTGCGGGTTCATGCACAGCGAACGAACGATCGCGATGCGCTGCTGCTGGCCGCCGGAGAGCTGGCGCGGGAAGGCATCACGCTTGTCCAGCAGGCCGACGCGGGCGAGCAAGGCTTCGGCTTGTTCGCGGGCCTCGCGGCGCTCGCGTTTTTGCACCTTGAGCGGGCCGAGCAGAATGTTGTCGAGCACGCTCATGTGCGGGAACAGGTGATAGCTCTGGAACACCATGCCGATCTGCTGCCGCACGTCGCGCCAGTCGGTGCCCTTGTCCAGCAGTTCCCGGCCATTGAAGGTCAGGCTGCCGCTGTGGGCCACTTCCAGCCCGTTGAGGCAGCGCAACAGGGTGCTTTTGCCGCAGCCGCTGGGGCCGAGGATCACGATCACTTCACCCGACTCGACCCGCAGGTCGACCTGGTCGAGCACCTGCTGCTCGCCGAAAAACTTGTTGAAACTCCGGAACTCGATCAGTGCGCTCATGCTTGCGTCCAGCGCCGCTCCAGCACGCGGGAAGCGGCCGACAGCGGGTAGCAGATAAAAAAGAAAAACAGAAACAGCGCGCCGTAGATCAACACCGACTCATAGGTGCGCTCGATGATCTGCTGGCCGACCTTGATCACATCCACCACGCCGATCAGCACCGCCAGCGAGCTGGTCTTGATGATCCGCGTGTAGACATTGATGGTCGGCGGCGTCATGCGTTTCAGGGCCTGGGGCAGCAAGACATAGATGAACAGTTGCGGGCCGGACAACCCGATCGACAAGCCCGCCTCACGCTGGCCACGGGGCAGCGAATGCAGGGCGCCGCGCACCACCTCGCCCACTTCGCTGGCGCCCCACAGCGACAGCACCAGTACCGCGCAGGTGAAGCTGGGAATGCTGATGCCGAAAAAGATCGGAAAGCCGAAGAACAGCAGGTACAGCCAGACCAGCACCGGAATCGCCCGGAACAGTTCCAGGTAGACCCGCAGCACGGCGTTCAGCCACTTGCTCGGCAGGTTGCGCAACACGCCATACAACACGCCGCCCAGGGTGCTGAAGGCGATGCTCAAAAAGGAAATCGACAGGGTTTGCAGCGCGCCCTTGCCCAGTTGCGGCAACGACACCCACAGCAACTCAAGACCCGAACTGGCCATGCTGGAGCCTCCTTTCCAGGCGGCTGAGCAGCAGCGACAGGGGCAAGAACAGCAACACGCAAATCAGCGTCAGCACGGCGAGCATTTCGTAGGTCTTGTAGTACAGCGCGATGTAACTCTTGGTGGTGTAGAGAATCTCCGGCACCGCCACCGCTGAGACCACGGTGGTTTCCTTGAGCAGGAAAATGAAATTGGCGAACAGCGACGGCAGGCTGAGGATCCCGGCTTGCGGCAGAATCACGTAGCGCAGCAGTTGCCAATGGGACAGGCCAATGGAGCGCCCCGATTCCAGTTGCGCCTGGGGCACGGCCTCAACACCGGCGCGCAGCACTTCGGTGAGGTAGGCGCCGCCGAGAAAGGTCATGGTGATGATTGCCGCCGCAAACCCGGAAATCTTGATCCCCAGGGCGGGCAAGGCGAAGTACACGAAGAACAGCTGAATCAGCAGCGGCGTATTGCGCGCCAGCTCCACATACAACGCCACCAGGCGCCACAGGTAGGGGGTGCGAAATACCAGGATCGTGGCGTTGATCAAGGCCACCAGCAGCGACGTGCAGATGGCAATCAGGCCGACCTGCAAGGTCACGCCCACGGCTTTGAGAAACGCCGGCAGGGTGCCGAGGATAAAGGCGTAATCGAGAGTCATTGAGAATCCTGAACGCCGCTGGGGTACAGCGGCGGCGGTGCGGTCCATGGGCAGTGGATAACCACCCGGCAAGCACCGACTTTAAAGGTATAAAAACGAGAATTTAAATACCGTTAAAGCATATTGATATCACCCAAAAAACTAACCCGCGAATTTGCCGGGCTGGCGCCGAGGGTCTACCGTTTCCGCCGTGGACGCCGGGGTGTTTTTTGCCCCGGTGCGCCTCAAGGAGACGCAGCCCAGGCTGCCCATCAGCCGCACAAGGACGTTGACCATGGCCGATGCCAACACCCCACAGCCCCTCGATCCCCACGACCTGCTGAAATGGCTGACCGCCCTGCGCCGGGCGATGCAGGCCGGTTGCCCGACCCTTTCATTTGCCGCGCAGCCGGTGATGGCGACCACGCCTTCCAGCGGGCAATAAAAAACGCCGACGCTGTGGGAGCCGTCGGCGTTTAAACCTTGAAGGGGTTTGCTACTCCATCAGCGTAGTCGATCAGAACGCCGGCAATACGGCGCCGCTGTATTTCTTCTCGATGAAGGCTTTGACTTCAGGGCTGGTCAGGGCTTTGGCCAGCTTCTGGATCGCAACGCTGTCCTTGTTGTCCGGACGCGCTACCAAGAAGTTCACGTAGGGCGAATCGGCGCCTTCAATCACCAGCGCGTCCTTGGCTGGGTTCAGGCCAGCTTCCAGCGCGTAGTTGGTGTTGATCATGTCCAGGTCGACCTGATCCAGCACCCGCGGCAGCATGGCGGATTCCAGTTCCTTGAACTTGAAGTTGTGCGGGTTCTTGGCGATGTCTTTTGGCGTGGCCAGGGCGTTTTTCGGGTCCTTGAGCTCGATCAGGCCGGCTTTCTGCAGCAGGATCAGGGCACGGCCGCTGTTGCTGCCTTCGTTAGGGATGGCAATGGTCGCGCCGTCCTTGAGCTCGGCCAGGGTTTTGACTTTCTTCGAGTAACCGCCGAACGGTTCGACGTGCACGCCGATCACGGTCACCAGATTCGTGCCTTTGCCTTCGTTGAAGCTTTTCAGGTAGGGCAGGGTCTGGAAGTAGTTGGCATCCAGACGCTTCTGGTCAACCTGGACGTTGGGCTGGACGTAGTCGGTGAAGACCTTGATTTCCAGGTCCACGCCTTCTTTGGCCAGGGTCGGCTTGATCAGCTCGAGAATCTCGGCGTGGGGCACCGGCGTTGCGGCGACGACCAGTTTCTCGCCAGCCTGGGCCAGGCCCGCGGTCAGAGCTGCCGCCAGTGCGGTGAACAACAGAACCTTTTTCATGCAGTGTCCTTAATGTGTCGTGAACGACGGCTTCAATGAGAGTGCCAGTGAAGTGCTATCGCTGGCGTGGAGCGGAAGATACCGAGATTTTTTATTCCCTAACAATATCTTTTATTCACGTTGTTATTCCATTTCGTTCATACAGCCTGGAAGGCTCAGCGCAGACGCTTGCACGCCTGCAAACCCTGGCAGGCGCCGGCTTTACCGGGGCAGAAGACTCTTCAGCGCCTCGCGATCAGCCGCCGTGCCACGCTCACTGATGCGCTGCACCAACTGCCGCACCTGCTCCAGGGGCGATGGCGCCGCCGGCAGGTTCAGGTGCTCCGGCAGGATCTCGTCGCCACTGCTCACCAGCAGGGCAAAGTGAATGACGTTCTCCAGTTCGCGGGTATTGCCCGGCCAACTGTGCTGCTCCAGTACCTGCTGGGCGGCCTCGCTGATCAGTGGCACCGGCAGGTCCAGGCGCTGGCTGTAAATGCCGAGAAAGTATTCGGCCAGGGATTCGATATCGCCGACCCGATCCCGCAGCGCCGGCAGTTCCAGCTGGCCTTCGCCGAGGTAGCGGTACAGCCGCTCGTGGAACTTGCCGGCCGCCACTGCCTGGGCCAGGTCGATGCTGGTGGCCGCCACCAGGCGAACATCCACCGGGCTCGGTTGATGGGCGCCCACCCGGGTCACCTCGTGGTTCTCCAGGGCCGCCAGCAGCTTGATCTGGATCGGCAGCGGCAAATCGCCGATCTCGTCCAGGTACAGGGTTCCGCCGTTGGCCGAGCCGAACCAGCCGGCGCGGCTGCTGGCCGATCCGCTGAAACTGCCGCCGGCATAACCGAACAGCTCGGCATCGGCGTAGGTCGGGCTGATGGCGCCGCAGTTGACCGACACAAACAGGCCACCGCGATCACTGGCACGGTGGATGTGTCGAGCCAGCAGCTCCTTGCCGCTGCCGGTTTCACCCCGGATCAGCACCGAGACCGAACGCGGCGCCAGTTGCTCCAGCTCATGACGCAATTGCCGCGAACGCGGATCGACAAACACCAGGGCCTTGGCGCGAATGCTCAGCGGGCTCTTTTCAGCGTCGGGAAAGGTCAGCAGGGGCTGACCGAAAGACTCATGCAAACTCATGGCAGGCTCCCGCCCAAAACCGCCATGGGGCGGGGGCGTTTAACAAAAAGAAAGAATTCAGGCGCGACGCAGGGCGTGCTGTTCCATGCGGTTTTGCAGGCGATACAGGTAAGCGAAACCCTGCTCCCAGCGCAGATGACCGGACTTGACGTTGATATGCCCGGCACCGGACAAAATCCCGGCCTCGGCGCCCCAGTTGCGGGCCAGTTCGAGGGCACGCGGGGCACTCACGGCGCTGTCGTTGTCGGAGCTGACCACCTGGCTCGGGAACGGCAGCAGGTCGGTCGGGATCGGTGAAAAATTACGCAGCGCCGGCGCGCACGCCGGGCGCTCCACATCCGCGGGCGCCACCAGCAGCGCACCACGCACCTGGCGCAGCGCCGCCACCGGCGCATGGGCCGCCCAGTGGGCCACGGTGATGCAACCCAGGCTGTGGGCAATCAGGATCACCGGCGTGCTGTCGGCAGCAATCGCCTCGGCCAGGGCCGCGACCCAATCTTCACGGCGCGGCGTCAGCCAATCGGCCTGCTCCACCCGCGCACTGTTCGGCAGACTGTTCTGCCAATGGCTTTGCCAATGATCTTCTGGCGATCCTTGCCAGCCCGGCACAATCAGGTAGCGAATTGATTCGTTGCGCATGGGGAACTCTCCTGCTGCGTGTCTGTTCCCGAACGAGTATAGGGAGGAGTTTTATATTCGTTAAGGAATAAGAAGCTATTTATTAAGACCTATAAAGAATATGAGAAATCCGATTCATTGCCGCGGGTGACGGGGGTGGGGAATGGCCAGTAGCCAGGTGGAAGATGGGTGCCGCACAGGGCCAGCGCAGGCTCGGCAGCGGCTACCGGCGTTGTAGCCGCTGCCGCAGGCTGCGCTGGCCAGCAGGGACGCCGCGCAGCATCTGCCAGACTCACAACCAAAACCCCCAGGCATAAAAAAAGGCCGCACCCTGCCAAGGAGACGGCCTGAAAAGTCGTGGTGTGTTGCTCGGGTTCAGCGCGCGGTGATCACCGACAGCTTGGTGATGCCCGCACGCTCGATGGAGGCCATGGCTCGCGCCACTTCGCCGTAGTTCACCCCGTCGTCCGCCTGCAGTTGCACGCGCACTTCCGGGTCTTTGGCTTTGGCTGCCTGGAGGTTGAATTCCAGCAGATCGGGCTGGATCTCATCCTTGTTGATAAAGAGTTTGCCGCTGCCATCGATGCTCACCACCAGCGGGTCTTTCTGCTCGACCGGGGCCACGGCCTCGGTCTTGGGCAGGTTGATCGGGATCGCGTTAGTCAGCAGCGGCGCGGTGACGATAAACACCACCAGCAGCACCAGCATCACGTCGACCAGCGGCGTGACGTTGATCTCGCTCAGGACCTCATCGCTGTCTTGGGTGGAAAAGGCCATATCAGGACGCCTCCTTCACTTTCTGTGCGCTGCCCTGGGCCACGGACTTGTGCGCGGCCGGGTGGATCAGCACGCGGAACGAGCTCTTCTGCGCCAGGCTGTAGAAGTCATGGGCGAAGTCGTCGAGGTCGGCGGCAGTCAGTTTCAGGCGGCGCAGGAAGTAGTTGTAGACCAGCACCGCAGGCACCGCGACCGCGATCCCCACGCCGGTGGCGACCAGTGCCGCGCCGATCGGACCGGCCACGGTTTCCAGGCTGGCGGAGCCGGCGGCACTGATGCCTTTGAGGGCTTCCATGATGCCCCACACGGTGCCGAACAAGCCGATGAAAGGCGAGGTGCTGCCGATACTGGCAACCACGGCCAGGCCGGTTTCCAGGGAACGGCGCTCACGCACGATCTGCTGGCGCAAGGCACGTTCCAGGCGGTCCTGGTGGTTGATCGCCTGGCTCAGGTCGGTGGCCTGTGGCGCCTCGCCCACCTGGATCGCCGCATAACCGGCCTGGGCCACGCGGGCCGCCGCGCCGGGCTGGGTTTCTGCCAGTTCAGCCGCCGAGTCCAGGCTGGAGGCGGCCCAGAACTGTTTGTGGAACTTGCGATCCTGGGCCTTGAGGCGGGCGAACTGCACGCCCTTGAGCAAAGCCAGGCCCCAGGTGGCGACGGAAAAAACCACCAACAGCCAGATCACCGCGCTTTCGATGGATTCGAGTGGAGATGCCAGTAACGTCATGATGTAGTCCCTCTGTGTAAGCGTTTAGCGCGAATGTTGGAGCCGGCTGGCCGGCGATAGCGGTGTGCGCGGCACACCGGATCAATGAATCTTGAAGTCGATGGGCACGCTGACCCAGCCGTCCTGGGCGACATCACCCTGCTTGGCCGGGACGAAGCTCCAGCGCTTCACCGCGGTCAGCGCCGCATCGTCGAGTTGCTGGCGACCGCTGCTTTTCTGAATCTGGATTTCCCCCGGCTTGCCGCTGGCCAGTACATGCACTCGCAGCAACACCGTGCCTTCCCAACCGCGACGCTGGGCCAGCGACGGGTATTCCGGCGCCGGGTTCTTCAAGTACGCGGCGTTGGCCGACGCGGGCGTCACGGGGGCCGGAGCCGGTGGCGCGGGCGGTGCCGGAGCGGCAACCGGGGCCGCAGGCTGGGCCGGCGCTGGCGGTTGCTGGACCGGTTTCGGAGCCGGCTTGGGTTCAGGCTTGGGCACCGGTTTCGGCTTGGGTTTGGGCACCGGCTTGGGCGGTGGCGGCTTGACCGCCAATTCGTCCTCTACCGGAGGCGGCGGCTCAACCACGGGCTGCACCGGCTGCGGTGGCGGCGGCTCGACCACCGGCGGTGCCGGGCGTGAAAATTCGATGGTCATCGGCGGAATTTCCGGCGGCACGATCGGCAACACCGGGGTCGGCTTCTGGCTCACCCAGTAGATCACCGCACCGTGCAGCGCCAGGGCGAAGATCCCGAGCAGGATCGCCTCACGCCGGCGCAGCACACCCTTGGGCGTCTTCTGCAGACGCAGTTGGCCCAAGGGCAGGCGGTGCGGCCGGCCGAGGTCGACCAACTCACCGCTCGGTGCCTGGCGCCAAAGCACCTCTTGAGCACTGGCGGCGGTCTGGACATTGCCCATTGATTTACTCCCTACGGTCTTTTGCGAATAACCCGACAGCCGCGCCTTGTTTCCCCCGCGCGGCGGCGTCGAGGGCTGAATGATTGGCGCTTGAGGCTTATCTCTTAAAGTAATCTTTAAGGTTATGAATAGACCGAACAGGAATATAAGAACCGACCACCCTCGGCAAAGCCCCGTGCAGCAAGGGTTTGCGCCCAGGGGCAAAAACCCGATGCTTTACAGGCATGAAAAATATTCGCTAAAGGCATGGTTTTCACGCGCCAGAATGACGCGCCAAGCCCTTCAGGGCTGCAACTGGTGGCTCTCGCACAGGTCCCGCAACTGGCTTTGCAGGGCCTTGCCGGCGCGACTCAGGCCGCTGTTGCCATACAGCGCCAGGCGCACGCCCTGGATATTCGGCAAGCCGCTGGCCGCTTCCAGAACCCGATGCCCGGCGCCCACCACCCGTACCGGCAGCAGGCTGATGCCAAGACCGGCGGCCACCGCCGCACAGACACTGGCCAGGCTCGCGCTGGAATAACCAATGCGCCAACGCCAACCGCCCGCTTCCAGGTGCTGGAGCATTTCCTGGCGATACAAACCGCCCACCGGAAACGCCACCAGCGGCAGCGGGTCGCGACCGAACGCCGGGCTGGCGAGGCTGTCAACCCAGCACAAAGGCTCCGGCCACGAGGCCAGGCAGTCGTCGCTGTGGCCCATCTGCTTGACCAGCAACAGGTCGAACTCGCCGCGCTGGTATTGCCGGCGCAACTCGGGGCCCAGGCCGCTGGTCACCTCCAGGCGCACCCCCGGATAGTCGCGGCCAAAGCTCGACAACAGCGGCATCAGGCGTTCGGCGGCGAAATCCTCGGGCACCCCGAGGCGCAACACGCCCTCGCTTTGTTGATGGATCAAGACATCGGCGGCTTCCGCATGCAGGGCCAGGATGCGCCGGGCGTAGGCCAGCAGCCGCTCACCTTCGGCAGTCGCCACCACCCGGCGCTGGTCACGGTCGAGCAGCTGGCAACCCAGGCCCTCCTCCAGCCGCCGTACTTGCTGGCTGACGGTGGACTGGGTCAGGTGTAGGCGTTCGGCAGCGCGGGTGAAGTTCTGGCAATCAGCAACCGCGACAAAACTGCGCAACAACACGGGATCGAACATGGCCAAACCATTCCTGATGCCACTGCTTGGCATGGTTATATTTAATTTCAGAATACCTTGGGCGCTGACCATACTCCCCCCTCTATTGACCTTCAACGGAGGTTCACATGGCACTCAAGGTATCGCTCAAGCGCGGCATCCTGGCGGGCGGCCTGTTGCTGGCCGGGTATGCCCAGGGCAACGACCAGGCCCTGCTCGACGCGGTGCGCGGCGGGCAACTGCACGCTGTGCAGGACCTGATCGAGCAAGGCGTGAACGTCAACGCCCGGGCACTGGACGGCAGCAATGCGCTGCTGCTGGCGACCCAGGCCAACCAGATCGACATCGCCCGGGCCCTGATCGAAGCCGGGGCCGACGTGAACCAGAAAAACCTGATCCAGGACAGCGCCTACCTGTTGGCCGGCGCCAGCGGCCGCAATGAAATCCTGCAACTGACCCTGGCCCACGGCGCCGACCTGCAGAGCACCAACCGCTACGGCGGCACCGCCCTTATCCCGGCCTGCGAGCGCGGGCATGCCGCCACCGTGGCCTTGCTGATCAAGGCCGGGACCGACCTCAACCACGTCAACCGCCTGGGCTGGACCTGCCTGATCGAAGCCATCGTGCTGGCCGACGGCGGGCCGGCGCACCAGGACATCGTCGCGCAATTGATCGCCGCCGGCGCCGACCTTGACCTGCCGGACCGCTCCGGCATCCGCCCGTTGCGCCTGGCCGAACAACGGGGCCAGAGCGCTATCGTCAAACTGCTGCGCGACGCCGGCGCATCGTGAAACCGCACAAGGAATCGAACCATGAATAACGATCAGCACTACCTGCAACGCGCCGTCGAACTGGCTCGGCGCAACGTCGAACAAGGCGGCCGGCCGTTCGGCGCGGTGCTGGTGCGCGACGGCCAGGTACTGGCAGAAACGGTGAACCGGATCCACCTCGACCAGGACCCCACCGCCCACGCCGAACTCCTGGCCATCCGCAGCGCCAGCCGCCAGCTCGGCCCGCGTCTGGAGGGATGCGTGATCTACGCCAGCGGCCAGCCCTGCCCTATGTGCCTGAGCGCCATGTACCTGTGCGGGGTATCGCGGGCGGTGTTCGCGGCGGCCAACGAGCAGGCCGAAGCGTTTGGCCTGTCCACCGCCGCCCTCTACGCCGAACTGGCCCTGCCCTTGAGTGAGCAGCGCCTGCCCGTCGAGCACCTGCCACAGGCCGCGATGGCCGGTATTTATCAGGACTGGAAAGCGCGCCATGACCCTCAGTAAACCGCGCCTGAACCAACTGGGCGGCTGGGCGCTGCTGGTCGCCCTGGGCCTGAACCTGCGGCCGATCCTCAGCTCCATCAGCCCGCTGCTGGGCGAGATCCGCGCAGCCACCGGCATGAGCTTCCAGAGCAGCGCCTGGCTCACCAGCCTGCCGGTGATTTGCATGGGCCTGGTGGCGCTGCTCGGGGTCCGCCTCGAAGCACGCCTGGGGGAACGTCGAGGGGTCGCGCTGGGATTGATGCTGATTCTGCTGGCATGCCTGGCCCGGCTGTTGATCGGTCAGGCGCCGGCGCTCCTGGCCACCGCGCTGTTGGGCGGAGCCGGCGTGGCCTTGATCCAGGCCCTGGTGCCGGCGCTGATCAAGCGCCAGTTCCAGCAGCGGGTGGCCCTGGCCATGGGCGTGTATTCGGCGTCGCTGATGGGTGGCGGCGGCCTGGCGGCCCTGCTCAGCCCGGTGGTGGCCGGGCACTTTGCCCATTGGCAGGCCGGACTCGGCGTGTGGTTGCTGCCGGCCATGGCCGCGTTGCTGCTGTGGTTGTGCGTACCCCTGGGCGCCGCGCGCAATCCGCAGTTGGCGGCCAGCGCCAGCCGCCTCTGGGGCAACCGTCGAGCCTGGCTGCTGGCGCTGTATTTCGGCCTGATCAACTGCGGCTACATGAGCATGGTGGCCTGGCTTCCGGCCTACTACCTGCAACAAGGCTGGAGCGCCACCCAAAGCGGTTCATTGCTGGCGTTCATGACGATCTTCCAGGTGCTCGCCGCGCTGTTGATGCCGGCCCTGGCCCAACGCAGCAGCGACCGTCGTCCGCTGTTGGGCATCAGCCTCAGCGCCCAGGCCGTGGGCTACGTCGGCTTGGTGCTGTGGCCGCAGCAGGCGCCACAGGTGTGGGTGGCCCTGATCGGCTTCGGCCTGGGGGCGTGTTTTGCCCTGAGCCTGATCCTCACCCTCGATCACCGCCGCGACCCGCGCGCCGCCGGGCAACTGGCGGCCTTCGTCCAGGGCGTGGGCTTTCTGATCAACGCCGTCTCGCCGTGGATGACCGGCTGGCTGCGGGAGCTGACCGGCAGCTTTGTCAGCGCCTGGTGGGTGCTGACCGCCACCGTGCTCGGCATGTTGCTGCTGACCCGAGTCTTCAGCCCCGCGAGCTACCGGGAGCCGCAGCAGGCACCGGCGCCGGCACTGCACGCCGTGCGCTGACCCGATCAGGCGCGAGGCTTTCCCAAGTCCCCGCGCCCCGCCTACAATCCGCGCCCGGCAACCCGCCGCGCTCGCAGCGCACGGGCACTGTCGACCTATCAAATAGCGGATGCCAGTGCTGACCATGGATTGGAATAGTTTTGCGATCGAACCCGGATCGACCGTCACCGACGCGGTGATCGCCCAGGTGCAACAGCAGTTGGGCGTGCTGTTGCCGGCGCTGTATCTGGACCTGGTCAGGTACGCCGACGCGGCCTCGCCCGAGGTCTCCTGCTTCAGTTACGACCTCGGCGAAACCTGCATCAGTGAATTCTTCACCTTCAGCGCCCAAGCCCAGCCCTACTCCCTCCTCTGGTACGCCCAACGCGTGCCCGGGCTCCCTGCCGGCTACCTGCCCATCGCTCGCGATGCCGGTGGCTGGTTGATCTGCCTGGACTTCAACAGCCCTTCGGTCGCGGTCGCGCTGTTCGACACCGACGCCCGACGCAGCCACTGGGTGGCTGCGCATTTTCCGGGGTTCGTTCAGTTGTGGCGCGAATAGTCCACGGCCTGCGCCCTTTTCACCGCAAGAGCACTGTCCATGGTCTCGACCCAACCCGAAGCAACACCTGATCCCGCTCCCCCGGTACTGACCGGGCGTGAGCTGGCAGCCTGGTCGATCAAGGCCATCAAACAACCCAGGAGAGACATTGTCCTGGGGCCCATCGTGCTGATGGTCATCGCCAGTGCCATCTGCCTGGGCGTGACCTGGAGCATGTGGGGCAGCATTCGCGAGAATCTGGACAGCCTGATCGCGATTTATTGCATCGTGTACGGCCTGTTTTTCGCGATGCTGATGATGGTCCGGCAAAAGACCGTATTCAATTACCGCCTGACCACCGACGGTGTCGAGGTCGAACAGTACCTGTACTTCCCGGACTGGGCGGCGCCGATGTTTCGTGGCACGGCACTGGTCGTTCTGTTGTTGTTTTTCGCGGTCGCCGTGTTCACAGGCTCGTTGCTGTTCCTGCTCGGGCCGGCGGCCATGGCTGCGATGGCAGCGTTGCGGTTGCTGAGCTGGAAAAACGAAGTCAAACGCAATGTTTCACCCTGGAGTGGGTTCAACCTGGTGATCCACGATCAAAAGCAGCACATGCTGGTGCTTTCTTTCCAGGACCAACCCGTCATCGGCCTGGTGCTGCGCTTCCCGGACCAGCATGCGCTCGAACACTGCCTCGGCCAGGTGCGCCCGCTCTTGACGCCGCCGGTGTTCTATCGCGAAGAGCCCTGGCCCTGGTGAGCGCGGACGCGCGCTGCCCCCTTCAATCGCTGTGAGGCTTCATCCATGTGGACTGCTTTTCTGGCCAACCACCCTCAGTGGCAAGCCGTGTTTACCGACCCCAACACCCTTCGCCACCTGAGCGTGGACTACGTGATGTTCAGGGACAACGGGGTCTGGATCAAAGTGATCGGCCAGATCATCGGCGACGGTTACCCGAGCAAATGGCACGAAAGGCAGTACAACGCCTACGGCTTCGACCTGTTGTTAAGCGCCGTCAGCGACGTTGAAATGATCGACTTCAACTTCTACGGCGCACTGAACATCACGGTGACCCGGCACGATAGCTATCACTACGTCCAGCTGGAGATCGGCCCCCACTGCAAACTCAACTGCCGCGCCCGAAGCCTGGAGGTCATCAACATCAAGGCCTACCACGACGACGGCGCTGTCTGAAACATCCCCGCGCCCATGACGGGCTGCGTCGGAACGCGGCCCGAGCTTAGCGGCAACGGCTACAGAGTGGGGGCGATGACGGCGGTTTCAGAGCGCGGGGTGTCCTTGGGCACCCAGTCGTAGCTGACCGGCAATGCGCGGTACACCCAGTTGCTCACGGCGTCGCTGCCCGGGGCCTTGCCCAGGTAAGGGCTGACGTACTCCCAGACGTTTTCCCCGCTGCGGGTGACCTGGAAGAAACGACCGTTCATGCCCTCATCGATCAAGGTATTGCCGTTGGGCAAACGCCGGGCGCTGCTGATGAACGAGCTGTAGAACGCCCAGCCCGGCTGCCTGGAACTGGCCGCGCTGTACTGCCAGACGATCTGCTGCGTCAGCGGATCGATCTCCAGCACCCGTGACCCGGAGATCAGCCCCAGGGGCACCGAGGGGTAACCGGCCGTGCCCTGGTTGTCGAACACCAGCAGGTTGCCCGCTCCCGGCAAACCGGCGGGGATGATATGGGCGTCATGCTGGCCGACAAACTGGTCCACCGGACGCGGCACTTGCCCGGCGGTTTTCGGGCTCAGGGTCGGCAGGTTCGGTCCCAGGCGCCACACCACCTTGCCGCTGTGCTTGTCGATAATGGCGATGAAATTGGCGTTGCGAGAATCCAGCAGCAGGTTGTCCGGAGCAAAGCGTTTATCCCCGGCATCGAACCAGCGATTGGGCCCGACCACGCTGAGGTTGTTGATATGCAGGTAGTCCGGGTCTTTACTGGCCCGCACCAGCTTCAACTGCTCGGGCGTGAAGCCAAATTCCTTGAGGTGTTCGGAAGCCAGCCACTGCCATTTGACCTGGCCGTCGGGGCTGACTTCATAGATCACATCGTCGATCACCTCGGGCACCTTGAACCCCGCCACCTTGTGCACCTTGTTCGCCAGCACCAGGGTGTTGCCATTGCTCAACCGCCGCTGATCGTGATGCTGCTGGGCCGCGCCGCCGGGCGCCTTGTCGCCCCATTGCCAGACCACCTTGCCGTCCCAGTCCAGCTCGCCGACGCTCTGGTTACCCAGGCCATTGCCGGCCGAGCCGAGCGGGCCCGGAGCCTTGTCACTCAGTTGCAGCAGCACCCGGCCACGCTCGCCACCCACCAGGTGCGGGTCGATGATCGCCGAGGGAAAGCCGGCCTGGGGCCAGGTCTTGACCTGATTGCCGTTCATGTCGATCAGGTGCGTCTGCTTGTCGGCGCCGCTGAAAATCACGTACTGGTTATAGGCCTTGGCCGGGTCGTAGCGAGTAACCCCGGTGGGGTAGACGCTGGGGGTGGCGAAGGCGCCGGCACTGAACATCAACAACAGCGGCAAAGCGACGGTGGCACGCAACATGGTGGAACTCCTGTTCAAGTTCATGGGCGCCGGAACACCCGGCGCGGCGTAGCGGAAAATCGGCAATCAGAAGTCGTAGCGACCGGT
Organism: Pseudomonas sp. MF09150; assembly: GCF_059862355.1. Lineage (NCBI taxonomy): Bacteria > Pseudomonadati > Pseudomonadota > Gammaproteobacteria > Pseudomonadales > Pseudomonadaceae > Pseudomonas > Pseudomonas sp. MF09150. The sequence continues at coordinate 622,176 of NZ_JCBCUS010000002.1, forward strand.
CACGCCCAAGGTCCGCGGCGTCCCCAGCAGGCCTTCGTAACCGCCGTTACCGCCGGTCCAGAGGGTGGTGTAGTAGGTCTTGTCGAAGGCGTTTTTCAGCCACAGTGAAACGTCCCACTGGCCCTGCTCGTAGTTGCCGCGCAGGCCGGTGGAAAGGTTGACCACTGCGTAACTGGGGATCTGCCCGTACTCGGAATCCTCGACGGTGCCTACCGCCTTGGAACGGAACGCATAACTGGCGGTGACGTACTCTTCGAGGCCGTTATCCAGGTTCCATTTGTATTCGCCGTTGGCGTTGCCGATCCATTTCGAGGCGCCGACCACCTGGTGGCCGCTGAGGTCGCATGAGGCCGGGGCGCCCGGGCGCAGGCTGACTTCAGGCGGGCACGGCGCATCCTTGTAGGACAGGTACCGCACATCGTTGTAAGAGCCGTTGAGGTTGAGGGTCAGGCCCCGCACCGGAATCAGCGTGCTTTCGACTTCCACCCCACGCGAGCGCACCGAACCGGCGTTGGTCAGGTATTGCACGCGGTTGCCATAGTCGTAGGCGTTGGTCTGGTAGCCGTTGACCTGGGTCCAGAACAGGTTGGCGTTGAGTTGCAGGCGACGCTCCCAGAGTGTGCTTTTGAAACCCAGTTCGGCGTTGTTCGCACGCTCGGTGCCGATCAGCAGCGAGTCGGCACCGGCGGTCGGCGCCGAGCCCACCGCCAGGTTGACTCCGCCGGATTTCTCGCCGTGGGACAGGGTGGCGTAGCCCAGCACATCATCGGTGAAGCGGTAGCTCAGATTGAGCAGCCCCGAGGGGCTGGTGCTGTACTGGCTCAAGTCGCCCGAGTCGTAGGCCCCGGCCCGTCCGCGTCGGGCCGTGGCTGCGGCCCCGGTGACGGCGGCACCGCCGAGCGGCGCATTGCGGCTGACCCAGGCGCTTTTTTCTTCATAGGTGCCCCGCAGACCGGCGGTGAAGTCCAGGCGCTCGGTGAGGTGCCAGGTGCCCTGGGCGAACAACGCAAAACTGTCGGTCTGGATATGCCCGTTGCCGATGCTGGTGACGTTGCTCAACGCACCGTTGGCGGTGCCGTTCCAGATGTCCGCCTGAGGCCCGTAGTAGCTGAAGGATTTGTTATCCAGGTCGGAACCGAAGTAGTAGGCGCCGAGCACGTAGTCGAAGAACCCGCCGCTGGGCGAGGCCAGGCGAAATTCCTGGGACCACTGTTTGTCTTCCACCGAAACCCCGGCGTTGTAGCTGGCCGGAACGTTGAGCCCATCGTCGTTGCGCGGGGTGAAATTCCACCAGCGGTAGGAGCTGACCGAGGTCAGGGTGAAGTCGCTGGGCAGGGTCCAGTTGGCTTCCAGCGAGGTCCCGCCCTGGAACACCGTGACGTGCTGGTCGTTGTCCAGGTTGACCTTGCGGTGCGAGCCGTTGACCAGGGTCGCGCCTGCCGCAGCGGCCCGCGACTCGTAGATATTGGTGCCGTTGATGGTCGGCCCGGTGCTGTACAGGACCCGGGTGCCGGCGCTGGAATCCTCTTCGTTGTAGTCACCGATCCAGCGCAGGTTGAAGGTCTCGCTGGGCTTGTACAGCAGTTGCCCGCGAAAGCCCTGGCGCGATCCACCGTTCAAGTCGTGGCCGTCGTGTTCGTTCTTGATGTCGCCGTCGCTGCGGGTGCGGTAAGCGGAAAAACGCCCCGCCAGCTCATCCGTCAGCGGCCCGGAAATCGTGCCCTTGGTCTGGAAGTAGCCGTCCTCGCCAAGGGAGCTCTCGATGCTGCGCTCCGGGGTGAAACTCGGCGCGCGGGTGCTGATGTTGATCACCCCGGCGGTGGTGTTCTTGCCGAACAACGTGCCTTGCGGACCGCGCAGGACTTCCAGCTGCTCGATGTCCATCAGGTCGAACACCGCCATGCCCGGGCGCCCGAGGTAGACGTTATCGATGTACAGCCCGACGCTGCCTTCCAGGCCATCGCTGGCCGGGTTGTTGCCCAGGCCGCGGATCGACACGCTGGACTGGCGCGCATGCATATAGGCGACGTTGACGCTGGGCACCAGTTGCTGCAGATCCTGGATGCGATACACCCGCTGGCTCTCCAGGGCCTGGCCCCCGATCACGCTCATGGGCGTGGGCACGCTTTGCGAGCTTTCTTCACGGCGGCGCGCAGTCACGGTGACGGTTTCCAGCTGGCCGCTGCCGGCCTTGGCCTTGCCGCCGGCGCTCTTGTCCACGGCCTGTACCGGGCTCTCGGCAGGGGCCTGGGTCTCGGCCGCCCAGCCCTGGGACCAACTGGCGCTGCCGGCCAGCAACAGGGCCAGCGGCAAGCGCTTGAGCCGCCGGGGCGAAGTGGGTGAAGCGAGGTACGACGGGCTCATGGGCGGCTCCTGGTGAAAAAATATACAGGCCTGCATATTCTTTTAAGTTATTTATTTATGTTTTTACAAAGATTTACTGCATAAGAGATTGCCTTTATAAGGAGTCGACCTAATGCATAGCCAATGCATTTCCCCGATATTTTTTATGTGAAAAATGCATATCGACTTGCGCCAGCTCCGCCACTTCATCGCCCTCGCCGAACAGCGCAGCTTTGTCGCGGCTGCGGCGGCGGTGAACCTCTCGCAATCGGCGTTCAGCCGCAGCATCCAGGCCCTGGAACACAGCGTCGGGTGCCAGTTGGTGGACCGTGGACGCAAGGACCTGGCGCCGACCAAGCAGGGCCAGGTCCTGCTGGAACATGCGCGGCGCCTGGTCAGCGGCGCGCAGCAACTGGCCAATGAGATCGAACAGTTCAATGGCCTGGAGGCCGGCGAGATCCGTTTCGGCTGTGGTCCGGCGCCGGCGTCCGGCCTCATACCCCGGGCGATTGGCAGTTTTATCGGGCGCTACGCCAAGGCCCGGGTGCATTTCCAGGTCGATGACTGGCAAAGCCTGAGCAAGCGCCTGCTCAGCGAAGAGTTCGAATTTTTTGTCGCCGACACCCGGCATTTCGAAGCCAACCCGGACTACCTGACCCAACGCCTGCGCCCGCGCAAATGGCATTTCTGCTGCCGCGCCGGGCATCCGCTGGCGGGCCGGGACAGCGTCAGCGCCGCCGAACTGATGAGCTACCCGCTGGCCGTGACCATCCGCCCGCCGAACCTGCGCAAGGTCATCGTCGACCTGAGCGGCCGGCCGGACTACACGCCCAATGTCGAGTGCGAAAACAGCTACAGCCTGCTCGGCGTGGTCCTGCGTTCGGATGCGATCGGCATCGTCGGCTCCTACAGCGACGCGTTGCACAACGCCAAGGGCGAACTGGTGCGCTTGAAAATCGACGGCCTGGCCGATGACCTGGAAGAGCTCTACACCCGCTACGGCATCGTCAGCCGCGCCGGCTATCGCCTGTCGCCCCTGGCCGAGGCGATGATCGAGGAGATCAAGCGCACCGATGAACTGGACGAGGACGTGTACAGCCTGGACAACGTCGCGGTCTGATCCCGCCGCCAGGCGCTATGGGGCACTGGCGCATGCAGTTTGTGCATCAAAACTATTCAGCAAATGCGCTTGCTGAAAGCCCCCCGCAACGGTGAAAAATCGACGCCTGTCTTCCCTTCGGTGAACCCCATGTCCAACCCTGCCCAGCCCTTGCGCAACGTGCTGTACATCATGTGCGACCAACTGCGTCGCGATTACCTGTCGTGCTACGGCCACCCCCATTTGCACACGCCGAACATCGACCGCCTGGCCGCCGCCGGGGTGCGTTTCAGCCGCGCCTACACCCAGGGCACCATCTGCGGCCCGTCACGCATGTCGGCCTACACCGGGCGCTACGTCAGCAGCCACCAGGTGGCGTGGAATGCGGTGCCGCTGCCCCTGGAAGAACTGACCATCGGCGACTACCTGCGGCCCCACGGCATCCGCACCGCGCTGGTGGGCAAGACCCACGCCACGCCCAATATCGATGCCTTGCAGCGCCTGGCCATCGAACAGCAAAGCGTCCAGGCCGATGCCTTGAACGAGGTCGGTTTCGAGGCGTATTTCCGGCATGACGGGATCTTCCCCGACGACCCGCTGTTCGACGACAAGCGCGAATCCGCGCCCTACACCCACTACCTGCGCGAGCAGGGTTTTGACGGCCGCAACCCCTGGCACGACTGGGCCAATGCGGCCGAAGGCGCGAACGGCGAGATCCTCAGCGGCTGGAAAATGCGCAACGCCCATCTCCCGGCGCGGGTGCCGGAGCAGCACTCGGAAACGGTCTACACCACCGACCGCGCCATCGACTTTATCGCCGAACAGGGCGAGCAGCCCTGGTGCCTGCACCTGTCCTACATCAAGCCCCATTGGCCCTATATCGCTCCGGCGCCCTACCACGCGCTGTACGGCGCCGAGCAGGTGATCCCGGCGGTGCGCCCAGCAGCGGGCGAGGCCAGCGACCACCCGGTGTACGCCGCGTTTCGCCAGCATGAAGAGAGCCTCAATTTCTCCCGCGACGAGGTGCGCCTGAACGTGGTGCCGACCTACATGGGGCTGATCAAGCAAGTGGATGATCAACTCGGGCGGCTGTTTGACTTCCTGCAGAGCAACGGCCGCTGGGATGACACGCTGATCGTGTTCACCAGCGACCATGGCGACTTCCTGGGCGATCACTATCTGGGGGAGAAAGAGTTTCTGCTGGAGCCGGCGGTCGGTGTGCCGCTGATTGTGCGTGACCCGCGCGCGGCGGCGGACAGCACCCGGGGCAGCGTGGATCAGCGCCTGGTGGAAACCATCGATGCGCTGCCGACGTTCCTCGAGGCCCTGGGCTTGCCCGGCGCCGAACATCGCCTTGAAGGTCGCTCGCTGATCCCGCTGCTGCACGGCACGCCGACGGATTGGCGGCGCTACGCCATCAGCGAATATGACTACGCCTTCCAGGCCCCGGCACGGGAACGTCTGGCCCAGCCCATCGACCGCTGCCGGATGACCATGGTTCGCAGCGAGCGCTGGAAATACCTGGCCTACGATGGCTTCCGCCCGCAACTGTTCGACCTGCAGAACGACCCGCAGGAGCTGCACGACCTCGGCGCCGACCCGGCCTACGCTGCTGTGCGCGAAGAGCACTTGGGTTACCTGTTCGACTGGCTGCGCGGCCTGAAACGCCGCACCACCATCAGCCACGAAGAAATCGACCTGCGCGGCCAACGCTTCCGCTACGGCGAGCCGGAAACGGAAAAACTGGTGCAGATCGGCGTGTGGTAAACCCGGGGGGCGCCAAGGGGGGGCTGAGAAATCATGGTGTCGCTAAAGGCCAGCGCAGCCTCACCACAGCGGCTGGCCCCTGTGGTGAGGGAGCTTGCTCCCGCTGGGCCGCGAAGCGGCCCTAAAACCGGCACCGCATCCCGTCAGGCAGCACCGGGTAGCAGGGTTGCGGCTGCTGCGCCTCGGGGCGCCGGCCGACCGAGCGGGAGCAAGCTCCCTCGCCACGGGACCGGCTGCTGCCGAGCAGTCCTGTCACGCCCCTCTGGTGGTCTGGCTGCGCTGTCCATGCACGCCCACCGGCACGTCGCCCTTGAGGGTCACGCGGCGCACGATGCGGTCCTGGGTACCGTAGTCGTCCACGGCGTAGTGCTGGGTCGAGCGGTTGTCCCAGATCGCCACGTCCCCAGCGGTCCAGCGCCAGCGCACGGTGTTTTCCAGGCGGGTCACGTGGCTTTGCAGCAAACCGAACAGGTGCGCCGAGTCGGCCTGGGAATAACCCTTGATGCGCTTCACGAAATGCCCCAGCACCAGGCTCTTCTCGCCGCTCTCCGGGTGCACGCGCACGATCGGGTGTTCGGTCTCGTAGACGGTGGAGGTGAACACCTTGCGGTAGCGCTCCAGCTTCTCCGCCGAGACATCCGGTTTGGCCGAGGCGTAGTCGTATTCGTTGCTGTGCACCGCCCAGAGCTTGTCCGCCAGCTCGCGCAGTTCCGCCGGGAGCTCGTTGTAGGCCGTGGCAGTGTTGGCCCAGACCGTGTCGCCACCGGCAGCCGGAGCGATCACCGAGCGCAGGATCGACGCCTTGGGGTAGGCCTCGACGAAGGTCACGTCGGTGTGCCAGGAGTTGGCGCGCTGGCCCTCGGCGCCGTCCAGTTCCAGCAGGTAACGGGTGCCATCGCGCACCGGCACCGTCGGGTGCGCCACCGGTTCGCCCAGCAGGTGGGAGAAGGCCTCCTGGCTCTGGTCGTCGAGGTGACCCTGGCCGCGGAAGAACACCACCTTGTACTGCAGCAGGGCCTGCTGAATGGCGTCCACGGTGGCGGGGTCAAGGTTGCCGGAAAGTTGTACACCACGGATCTCGGCGCCGATGCGACCGGCCACCGGGTGAATCTCAAGCGCATGAACAGCGGGTTTAACGGCTAATGCGGCATTGCTCATCGGGTACACCCTCATCTGACTGCTTACGGTTTGAGCCGCAGCGAAACAACGCTCTATCTATATTCAATTTAGATCTAATAGATATCTACATGCTTCGTTGACGGAATAAGAGCTTGCATTTAAAACCTCATTCCTCACTCGTCGCAAATGCCTTCGAGCTATTTTTAGGATGCCGCAAAAGCATATGGATCTACGCCAGCTGCGCTACTTCATCGCCCTCAACGAGCACCGCAGTTTTGTCCGCGCGGCGGACGCCATGGGCATCACTCAACCGGCCTTCAGCCGCAGTATCCAGGGGCTGGAGCAGGAGTTCGGCTGCGTGCTGGTGGACCGTGGCAACAAGGATCTGCGACCCACACCCGAAGGCCAGGTGGTGCTGCAACATGCCCTGAGCCTGGTCCAGGGTGCGGCGCTGTTGAGCAGTGAAGTGACCCAGATGACCAAGCTCGACGCCGGCGAATTGCGCTTCGGCTGCGGCCCGGCACCGGCGGTGAAACTGGTGCCCGATGCGCTGGCCCAATTCACCTCGGCGCACCCCAAGGTGCGGATCTGCCTGGAAGTGGATAACTGGGAAAAACTCAGCCGCAGCCTGAGCCGTGAAGAGATCGAATTCTTTATCGCCGACATCCGTCATTTCGAGGCCGACCCGAACTTCCAGACCCAGGCCCTGACCCCCAAGCGCGGGGTGTTTTTCTGCCGGCCGGGGCACCCGTTGCTGGCCAAGGAAAGCCTGTCGACCAACGACATGTTCGACTACCCGCTGGCGACCACACTGATTCCGCCAGGGATTCGCAAACTGCTGGCCAACCTCAGCGGCCGCATGGATTTTTCGCCGACCATCCAGACCGAGCATTTTCCGGCGCTGGTGAAAATCGTCCGCCAATCCAATGCCATTGGCATCGGCACGGCGGAGTCGTTTATCGAGGACATCGAGCAGGGCTCCCTGGCGCTGCTGCACTGGCGCAACCTGCCGCAGAACATCGAAGTGCTGAACGCGCGTTGCGGCATCGTCAGCCGCACCGGGTTCCGCCTGTCACCGGCCGCACGCAAACTGATCGAAGTGCTGGTGGCGGTGGACAAACAGGAACACAGCATCGCCGTCTGACCCCGTAGCCGCTGCCGAGCAACGCGAGGCTGGGCTGGCCCTCAGCAGCACCGCACATCCATCGGGAACATCACGGCGCACACAAGGGCCAGCGTCCGAACGCGGCCCGAGCCTTCGGCCGCGATTACAAGCCTGCAGCCGTCAGTTGCGGCGCGACCCATTCGGTGACCTGGAACGGTTTGCGGATCAAACGTTCCTTGGCCGCCAGGTCCACCGAGCCCTGCAATTTGGCGAGGAACGCCGGATCCAGGTTGGAGGGGAAGAGTTCGCTGAGTTTCTGGTCATGCAAGTCCTCTTGCAGGATCACCGGCGGGTAGCTGGCCAGGCCCGATACCAACTGGATATAGGCTTCCTTGTTGTTGTCGTCGGTCAGCCACTGCACGGCCTGCTGTTGCGCCTTGAGCAGCTTGGCCACCACTTCCGGGTGTTCGTCGACAAACTTGCCGGACCCCACCAGCACGCTCTGCACGCTGCCGGCGCCGCCCAGGTCCTTGGTGTTCAGCGGCAACTCGGCGAGTCCCTTGATGCGCAGGGCCGAGAGCCCGGTGCTGCCCCACGAGGCGTCGATCTGCTTGGCCGCCAGGGCCGCCACGGCAGCGCTGAAATCGAGGTTGATCACCTTCAGGTCCTTCTCGCTCAGGCCCTGGCTGGCCAGGGCGGCGTCGAACGAAAGCTGAGTAGCCGTGCCACGAAACACCGCCACGCGCTTGCCTTTGAGGTCTTGCAGGGTCTTGATCCCGGAGCCCGGCTGCACCCCCAGGTAGTGTTTGACCCCGCGCGCCGAGGCGCTGAGCAGCCGGGTGTCGAGGCCGTTGGAGCGGCCGATGATCGCCGCCAGGTCACCCAGGTAGGCGAAATCCACCTGGCCGTTGGCGAATGCTTCGTTGATCACCGGCCCGGCGCCCTTGAAGAAATTCCACTGGATCTTGATGCCCTGGTCAGCGAAGGCTTTTTCGTAGATCTGCTGCTCGCGCAATACGTCCACCACCCCGCCGCCGCTGTGCTGGGTGCCGGCGCTGAGGTCGGGCACGGCAATGCGGATCTCGGTGACGGCGGCGGCCTGGGCCATCAGCGGCAGGCACCCCAGGAGCCCCGCCAGGGCCGGCGCGGCGAACAGACTGATAACGCGTTTAAAGGGAAGGTTCATGGGTGCGGCTCCTGGTTGCACGGGCATTGAGGAGCAGAAGGTAGGCCCTGAGGGGATCAACGCTTAAATACTATAAATTCACATTTTAATAACAAAATCGAATAACTCGTTTAGAACGCCTGTCTGCGCGGCTTATGCATGAACAGCATCGAAAATATTCCTCAAATGCATTGGATGCTGAACAACGAGAAGCCTTAAATGGCTCCTCTTATCTCCCAATAGCATTGATAAGTTTTTTAATAGATCGCAAAAGAATATTCGGCCCGTGCAGAACCCGACAACGGAGGTCATCCATGGCCCGTGTTTCCCTTCTCAGTCTGCCGCTCGCGGCACCCGGCGCCAGCGCGCGGAAGATCTGGCCCACCCTCAGCCAGCGCCTGTTGCCCTGGATCGTGCCACTGGGCCTGTTCCTGCTGTGGTGGCTGGCCAGCCGCAATCAGTGGATGAGCGAGCAGATCCTGCCTGCTCCGTCTCTGGTCTGGAGCAGCGCCGTGGAGCTGGCCGGCGGCGAGCTCTGGAGCCATCTGGCGATCAGCCTGCAGCGATTGTGCTGGGGCCTGCTGGCCGGTATTAGCGCAGGCGCGATCCTGGGGGGCGCGTTGGGTTTCAGCCAGCGCCTGGAACGCCTGGTGTTCCCCACCTTCAGCGCCCTGTCCCAGATCCCGACCCTGGCCTGGATTCCCCTGTTCATGGTGTTTTTCGGCATCGGCGAAGTGCTGAAGCTGGTGGTGCTGGTCAAGGCCATCGTGGTCCCGGTCACCCTGCACACCCTGGTCGGGGTGCGCGACGCCCAGCCCAAATTGCGCGAAGCCGCCGCCGTCCTGCGCCTGCCGCCGCACCTGCTGATTCGCCGCCTGGTGCTGCCGGCGGCGCTGCCGGCCTTCATGGCCGGGGTGCGCCTGGCGCTGGCCGCCGGCTGGACCTCGCTGCTGGCGGTGGAACTGCTGGCGTCCAGTGAAGGCATCGGCTACCTGATGGTCTGGGCACGGCAGTTGTTCATGCTCGACATCGTCTTCGTCTGCATCCTGGTGATCGGCGTGATCGGCGTGGCCATGGATCGCGGCATCGGCGCCCTGGACCGAAAACTCCTGTACTGGCCACACCCGGCCACTGCAGAAATTCGCCGTGGCCCGCGCTATCAGGGCTGGCAGCGGCTGCAACCCTGGCTGTTGCCGCTGGCCCTGTTCGGTGTCTGGCAAACCGCGTGCTGGCGCCAGTGGGTCGACCCGGCAATCCTGGTCAGCCCGCTGACGGTGCTGCAAACCACCCTCAGCGGGCTGCTCGATGGCACCCTGCTCGGCGGCATGGGCCTGAGCCTGGGACGCACCGTTGGCGGCCTGGCCCTGGGCGGCGGCCTGGGGTTTGCCCTGGGCTTGCTCCTGGGGCTGTCGCGGATCAGCGAACGCATCCTCGGCCCGACCCTGGCCGCTATCCGTCAGATCGCGATTTTTGCCTGGGTGCCGCTGCTGACCGCCTGGTTCGGCCTCGGTGAATTGGCCAAGTGGGTGTTCGTCGCCCTTGCCGCGTTCTTCCCGCTGTTTATCGCCACCCAGCGCAGCGTCGCCAACCTGTCACCGCAACTGGCCGAAGCCGCCCAGGTGTTGCGCCTGAGCCTCTGGCAGCGCCTGCGGCGGCTGGTATTGCCGGGGGCTGCACCGGGGATTTTCGCCGGCCTGCGCCTGAGCCTGATCTACGCCTGGCTCGGCACCATCGGCGCCGAATACTTCATGCCCTCCAACGGCGGCATCGGCAGCCAGATGATCGGCGCGCAACAGCTGCTGCGCATGGACCTGATCATGGCCGGCATGCTGCTGGTGGGCCTGACCGGCGCCCTGCTCAACCTCATTGGCCAACAGATCGAAATTCGCGCCACCCGCTGGAGACACGCATGAACGCACCCCTTGTCAGCTTCAACCATGTGGGCAAGTCCTTCGAGGTCGCCGGCGGCGAGTTCGAGGCGATTCGCGACTTCAACCTGGAAATCGCCGAAGGCGAATTCGTCGCCATCGTCGGCTCCAGCGGCTGCGGCAAATCCACCCTGTTGCGCTTGCTGATCGGCCTGGACACCGAGTTTCGCGGCGAGATCCGGGTCGATGACCACGCCATCCGCGGCATTGGCAGCGAGCGCGGCATCGTGTTCCAGGAGCACCGTCTGTTTCCCTGGCTCAACGTCGAGGACAACATCGGCCTGGGCCTGGTCAACGAGCCTCTGAGCGAGGCCCAGCGCAAAAAACGCATCGCCGATTTCATCGAACTGGTGGGCCTGCGCGACTTCACCCATGCCTTTCCACACCAGCTGTCGGGGGGCATGGCGCAACGGGTGGCCATCGCCCGGGGGTTGGTGGCCAGCCCGCGCATTCTGCTGCTGGATGAGCCCTTCGGGGCCCTCGATGCCCTGACCCGCCAGCAGATGCAGGATGAACTGCTGGCGATCCGCGAGCGGGCGAAAATCACCACTGTCCTGGTCACCCACGATGTGGAAGAGGCGATCTTCCTCGCCGACCGCGTGGTGGTCATGGAACCGCGCCCCGGGCGCATCAAGCGCGTGGTGCAGATCGCCCTGCCCCACCCGCGCCAGCGCAGCAGTTTCGACTTCCACCAACTGCGCGAAGAGCTGCTGCACGAGCTGACCAGCGACGACCACTACCAGGCGCCGACGCCGATACAGATCCGCGACCTGCCCCTGGCATCGATTGCCTACTGAGTAACCGCCTGCGGCAGGCCTTCACCCCGGCTGCCAGGGCTTGCCGAACAGTGCACGGGCTCGGCCAGCAGCCCGGGCCACAGCCGCGCCCAGTCACCGTCATGGCTCATGCCGGGGATGATGCGCACCTGGGTGCAGCGGCCACCGGTGGCGTTGGCAAAGCGTTGGGCAATCGGCGCGGGCACGACCTTGTCTTCGCGGCCTGCGTAGTGGATTTGCCCCAGGGTTGCGAGCAGCGGAGCGATGTCGATGGCATTCAGCGAATCCGGCATGGCCGAGACCCGGTGCAGGCGATTGACCTCGGCCATGTCCAGGTTGCCGGCGACGCTGCGCATCCAGGCAACATCATCGCGCCGGGCGGCAATCAGCGCGGCAACGGTCCCGCCCCCCGAATAACCCACCAGTTGGATCGGCTGCCCCGGCACGCGCACGGCGTACTGGGTCACGGCCTGGTTCATGGCCGCGATCACCTCTTCGGCGAAGCGCTTGCCGGTCCAGTAGGCCACCGCACACCGCGGGTTGGCCGAGGCCTGGGTGAACTGGCAGGGGCGAGCGAGGTACAGCACGTTGGGCGCCGGGTCGGCCGTCGCCAGGGCCAACCCGAGGGCTTTGCGCGGCGTAGGGTCAAGGGAGGGCTGGCTGCGTGTACGCCAGGCAAACCCATCGCCCTCGATGTACACCGTCAGCGGCTGATCGGGGCGGGTAATGCGGTAGAAACTGGTCAGCACAAAACCCTCGGTCTGCACCTGGGCCCGCTGCAGGCCGGCGGCCCGGGCCATGTCGTCGGCGTGCCGATTCAGCTCGGCGTTACTCGGCAGTTGCGCACAACCGCTGAGCCAGGCCAGCACCAGCACAGCCAGCAACCCGCGCCCACAGGCCATCAGCGAGGGGCGAAGCGGGAAAATCCAAGGTGGAGACATAGGTGCGGCGCTCATACAGGCTCGTCGAGAAATAACGGCAGCCCGGCATTGTGCTTGAGTTTGCGAGCCGGAAGACACCGCAAACGCGCCACTGTAGCCGCTGCCGAAGGCTGCGCTGGCCGCATCGGGCACCGTCCATTCACCTGACGCCCCTCGACGGTCTCCAGGGCCTCGAGGGCTCGGCAGTGGCCGGGTATTCAGTCGGCTGGGGCTTGCACAAAGAGCGTGCCTGATTCCATTCTCTGGTTATCCCGGCCCGCTTCCTGCCCTGGGCCATTGCCCCGGGCTTTCGCCGCGAACGCCAACCAGTCGACCGGACGCGCCGTCAGCATGAGTGAACCCACCTCCCTTGCCAGCTGGACCCGCGCCTTGCGCAGACAACTCGATGCCCTGGGCCTCGACGGCAACGCTTTGTGCCGCGAGGCAGGGCTCGACCCGCAATGGATGGATGACCCCAACGCCCGCTATCCGCTGTCGGCCACCACCCGTTTGTGGGGGCTGGCGGTCACGGCCAGCGGCGATCCGGCCATCGGCCTGCGGGTGTCGCGGTTTGTCAGCCCGACGACCTTCCACGCCCTTGGCTATGCGCTGGTGGCCAGCGGCAGCCTGCGCGAGGTGTTCGAACGCATCGTGCGCTACCACCAGATGGTCAGCGACGCCCTGGTGCTGGAGCTGACGCGCAACGCCGACCGCTATCGCTTTGTACTCAAGGTTCCGCCCGGCAGCCCGCAACCGGCGGTGGAGGCCATCGACGCCTTTGCCGCGATCTACGTGCGCACCTGCCGCAACCGCCTGGGCCGCGACTATGCGCCATTGGCCGTGCACCTGCGGCGTCCGGCGCCCGTCGACTGCGGGCCGTGGCACAAGGTGTTTCGCTGCGACCTGGTGTTCGACGCCGCAGATGACTGCCTGGAGTTCGGCCTGCACGATTTCGAGCGCCACCTCGACGACACCCAACCGGAACTGGCCACCTCCAGCCAGGCCACGCCCCAACCCACCCTGGCGCAACTGCAACCCCTGACCTGGGAGCGCAAGGTACTCGGGGCCATCGAGGCCCAACTACCCGAAGGCGAGCCCTCCGCCGAACGCGTCGCCCAGGCCTTGCACCTGAGCCTGCGCAGCCTGCAACGGCACCTGGCGGACGAGGGTTGCCGTTTCGACACCCTGCTCAACGAATGCCGGGAAAACCTCGCCCTGCTCCACCTGCGCGACCCGCAATGCTCCCTGAGCGAAATCAGCTGCCTGCTCGGTTTCACCGACGCCAGCAGCTTCAGCCGCGCCTTCAAACGCTGGACCGGGCTGACCCCGGGGCAGTTTCGCGATGGAGTGCGCTGACAACCCCAGGCTTAACGGTTCAAAGCGGTCGGTGCCGGATCAACCCGGGTTCAGGCTGCGCGCCACACCGGCAGACCAGGCAGCCAGCATCGCCTAGCCCATGCGCTGAAAGCCTGCGGGGCGTAGGCGAAAACCGAGCCCGCATCGGCTTGACCACGGCCGAGCGTGCCAACCGTGGCCTGGGCTACACCGATCGACAGGAGCTGGGGATCAGTCATGGAAACCGCGCTCTTTCAGGTTATCCAGGGTCGGCCGCTGCCGAGATCTGGGCACAGCCGTCAGTTCGTAACCGAAGCCATTGAGGATGGCTTCAACCTTACGGATTCCGATCTCGGAAACCGTATCGTTTTCAATGCCCGAGATGGTCGCCCGGCTCATGCCATATTGCTGGGCCAAGGCCTGCTGCGACAGTTTGTGCTCTTTACGCAACTGTTTGATCAGCTCGCCGAGTCTGTACATTTCGCCCCCAAATTGCATCGCATACAGTGCATTTTATGATTAAAGGCCAATATGCACTGTATTTGATGCAAAAATTTAGACTATTGCACCTGTTTGAATCCCAACTCGAACACCGTCCCGCCCTCATCGCTGCTGACCCGCACCTGCCCGCCGTGCAGCAGCATGATCGAGCGCACGATGGCCAGGCCCAGCCCGCCGGAGTCGCCGGGTTCGGCCCGTGAGGGGTCGACGCGGTAGAAGCGGTCGAAGAGTTTGCCCAGGTGCTGGGATGCAATGGGCGGGCCCTGGTTGTGCACTTGCAGCCAGCACAGGCCAGGCGTATCCACCCGCCGCAGGCTGATGGGCGAGCCGGGGTCGGCATGACGCACCGCGTTGGCCAGCAGGTTGCCCAGGGCCCGCTGCAGCAGTTGCTGATCGGCCAGCAACTGGCCGCACAGGGCGTTTTCCAGGCGGATCTCGCGGTCGTCGGCCAGGGCCTCGAAGTAGTCGCACAGCTCCTCCCCCACGCTCGCCAGCTCCAGCTGGCGCAGCTGAAGGGCGCGTTCGGCCTGCTCGGCGCGGGCCAGGAACATCAGGTTTTCCGCCATGCGCGTCAGGCGCTCGAACTCTTCCATGTTCGACGCCAGGACCTCCTGATACTCCGCCGTGCTACGCGGCTGGTTGAGCGCCAGGCCGTTGCTGCCCAGGAGGTTGTGCAGCGGGGTGCGGATTTCATGGGCCAGGTCGGCGGAAAACTGCGACAGGCGCTGAAAGCTTTCTTCGAGGCGCGCCAGCATGGCATTCAGGGCCTGCACCGGTTCGTGGAATTCGGCGGGGATGCCGCGGGTTTCGAGGCGTTTGTCCAGGCTGCGCAAATCGATGCCGCGCACCGACTCACTCAACTGACGCAGCGGCAACAGGCCCCGGCGCAGCAGCAACAGGCCCAGGGCGAAGGCCAGGGCGGCGCCCAACCCGACCGCCAGGTACAGGCGCAGTCGGTAGCTGGCGAGCATCTGTTCGCGCTCGCTGAGGACCTTGCCCGCAATCACGGTCAGCGCTTCGCCGCGCGGGCCCACGGCAGCACCGGCGAGCAGGGCCACGGCGGCGCCGTCGGTGGCTTGCCAGGTCTGCACGTCGCTGCGTTGCGGGCGCTGTTGCGCAGGGATCGCCGCCAGGGTCGGCAGGTTCTGCTGGCGCGGGTTGATGCGGATCACCGGCGTGCCATCGGCCGCTTCCACCAGCAGCAGGCTGTCCTGGTTGCCGAGCATGTTCTGGTACAGCCGGGGACGGGCTTGCAGGGCGTCCAGGCTGTCGCTGTCTTGCAGCAGGGCCCTGACCTGCTCCAGGCGTCCCAGCAGGGCCTGGTCGTCGCGCAAGGCGATTTCAGAGGCCAGGGAGCGATACAGGAATACCCCGATCACGCTCAGCACCAGGGCGCAGACGGCGGCAAACGCCAGCGCCAGGCGCCAGGCAATCGACCTAGAGCGCATCGTCCGGGGCATCCAGCTGGTAACCGACGCCGCGCACGGTGTGGATCAGTTTGGGCATGTAGGGGTCGTCGACCTTGGAGCGCAAGCGGCGCACGGCGACTTCCACCATGTTGGTGTCGCTGTCGAAATTCAGGTTCCACACCTGGGAGGCGATCAGGGTCCGCGACAGCACTTCGCCCTGGCGACTGGCGAGCAATTGCAGCAGGGCGAACTCCTTGTTGGTCAGGGCGATGCGCTGGCCTCCTCGGCTGACCCGGCGCCGCAGCACGTCGATCTCCAGGTCGGCAATGCTGTAGGACTCGGCCTCGCGCATCGGTCCACGACGCAGCAAGGTGCGGACCCGGGCCAGGAGTTCGGCAAAGGCGAAGGGTTTGAGCAGGTAATCGTCGGCGCCCAGTTCCAGGCCGCGCACGCGGTCTTCGATGGCGTCCTTGGCAGTCAGGAACAGCACCGGCGTGGCGCCGCGCTGACGGATCAGTTGCAGCAACTGCCAGCCGTTGAGCCCTGGCAGCATCACGTCGAGGATGATCAGGTCGTATTCCTGCTGCTCGATAAAGTGCCGCCCGTCCAGGCCATTGAGCGCCACATCCACTGCAAAACCCGATTCACCCAGGCCTTTGGCCAGGAAGTTGGCGGTCTTGGCTTCGTCTTCAACAACCAGCAAACGCATGGCACACCTCAATATGGATGGGCACAGGCTAGGCGCGTTGTTCGCGCTTGCCCA
Source organism: Pseudomonas sp. MF09150 (assembly GCF_059862355.1). NCBI lineage: Bacteria > Pseudomonadati > Pseudomonadota > Gammaproteobacteria > Pseudomonadales > Pseudomonadaceae > Pseudomonas > Pseudomonas sp. MF09150. The sequence goes on from NZ_JCBCUS010000002.1 coordinate 638,406, forward strand.
TTACAAACTTGTAATGCAACTGACGAGGTTCTGACGAAGGACGCTTGTTAAGGTGACGGCCTTCGCTTTCGGAGCCTTACCCATGATCTGCAAACCCCTTGTCTTGAGCCTTGGCCTGGGCCTCTGCGGCCTGGCTGTGGCCGCCCCGGAACTGCCCCGACACGCCGACCTCGACCTGCGCACTGCACGGCAATTGGCCGACGCCAGCCTGGCGCAGTGCAACGCGGTGGTCTCGGTGCTCGACCGTGGCGGCAACCTGCTGCTGACCCTGCGCGCCGATGGCGTCGGCCCGCACAACACCGTCGCCAGCCAGCGCAAGGCCTATACCGCGCTGTCGACCAAGACCCCGACCCGGCTGTTCGCCGAGCGCGCCCGCAACAACCCGGAGGCAGCCAACCTCAATACCTTGCCTGAGCTGTTGTTGCTCGGGGGCGGTATCCCGTTGTTCGCGGGCAGTGAGTTGGTGGGGGCGATGGGCATCGCCGGCGCCGGTGGCGCCGCCCAGGACGAAAGCTGCGCGCTCCAGGCAGCGCAGAAAGTGGGGTTGAGCAGCAGCCTGTAGCCGCTTCCGAGCAACGCGAGGCTGCGCTGACCATAGGCAACGCCGGGGGTACTGCTGATACGGCGCGGCGATTGTGAGGGCCAGCGCAGCCTTCGGCAGCGGCTACAAATTTGATTTTTTATCCAATGAGGAATTTTTGAATGAATATTTTGCGTAATGCATTAGTCGCCGCAGCGCTTTGCGGTGTTTCGGGCCTGGCCTTGGCGGCGGGGAATCCGTTGAGCGTGCATGTGCTCAACCTGGAGAACGGCCTGCCGTCGCCCGGGGTCAAGGTCACCCTGGAACAACAGGTGGGCCATGACTGGAAGCCACTGGCCGAAGGCACCACCAACGAACAGGGTCGCATCGCCGAGTTGTTCCCGGCCGGACAGGCACTGACGGCCGGTGAATACCGGGTCGTGTTCAAGACCGGGGAGTATTTCAAGCAGGCCAGGCGCGAGACGTTTTTTCCGGAGATTCCGGTGATCTTCGAGGTCAAGCAGACCGATCAGCACTATCACATTCCCCTGCTGCTCAGCCCCTACGGCTTCTCCACCTACCGCGGTTCGTAGCCGCTAGAGCCCGGCCTGGGCGCGCAGAGCCTCGGCGTCGAGAATCTCGATCTCGCCGTAGCCCAGGCGCAGGATCCCCAGGCTCTGCAAATCCTTGAGGATCTGGTTGGTGGTCTGCCGCGATAGCGAAAGCATCAGCGCCAACTGCTCCTGGGGCAGTTGCAGCACGGCCCGGGCCTGCTCGATTTCGCCGTAGCCGCTGGCCATGGCCAACAGACGGTGGGCGACCCGGGCCGGGGCGGGCAGCAGGCTCAATTGTTCGAGGTTGATAAAGGCCAGGCGCAACTTGTGGCTCATCAGCAGGGCGAACTGACGCCAGTACTGCGGCTGCTGGTCGAGCAAGGCCAACAGCGCCGCCTGCGGCACCTGCAACAGGGTGCACGGGCCGAGGCCATAGGCATCGTGGGTGCGTGGCTGGCCATCGAACAGGCAGATTTCGCCAAACCAGTGCGGCGCTTCCACCAGGCTCAGCAGCGCCTCCTTGCCCTGCTCGCTGACCGCACCGATACGCACCGAACCTTCCAGCACCGCATACAGCCCACAAGGTGGATCACCCCGCAGAAACAACGCCTGCCCCGGTGCCAGACGGCGCAGGCGCGCGGCGTCGAGCACACTACTCTGTAACTCAAGGGGCAAGTGACTGAACCACTGGCCACTCAGGAGGCGTTCGCGCCAGGCCTGCTTATCCATGAACACCTTATCCGGCAAAACCGCAGAGGAGTGTCGCCTAGCCGACAGAGCCCGGCGCACGGGCCGGGCATGATCAGGCAACCTTCAGGAGGAACAACAATGAAAAGCCTCGTCGACCATCTCAGTCAATACGCCGCCTACCATCGCGACCCGCGCAACATTGCCAGCCACTTTATCGGGATTCCGCTGATTGTGGTGGCGGTCGCGGTGCTGCTGTCGCGGCCGCAATGGGCAGTGGCCGGCATCACCCTGTCGCCGGCGGTGCTGCTGGCGTTGGCTTCGGCCTGGTTCTACCTGCGCCTGGAATGGCGCCTGGGCCTGTTGATGAGCCTGTTGATGGGCCTGTCGGTGTGGCTGGGTCATGCCCTGGCGGCGCAACAGACCCTGGTCTGGCTGGCCAGCGGCCTGGGGATGTTCGTGCTGGGCTGGGTGATCCAGTTTGTCGGCCATTACTACGAGGGGCGCAAACCGGCGTTCGTCGATGACCTGTCGGGGCTGATCGTCGGGCCGTTGTTTGTGGTGGCTGAGCTGGCGTTCCTGCTGGGGCTGCGCCAGCCCCTCAAACGCGAAATCGAACAACGGGCGGGCCCGGTACGCCGCCTGGCTGCCGGTGGCTCCGGGCACGCCTGACGTTCGCTCATCACACCGGCCCGGCAGCGACATCGCCGCCTGGGCCGGTGTAGCGCTGACGGGTTCAGACGTTGGCGACTTTCTGCCAGACCTTGGGCTTGAAGAACAGCGTCTCGCCCCGGGCCAGGCCGACCAGGCTGTCGTGGTCCTTCACCACTTCGGCCTCGATCAGTTCACTCTGGCCTTCGACCTTGAGCGTGACCCGGGTGGTCGCGCCCAGCGGACGAATGTCACGCACTTCGGCGGCGTGGTGATCTTCGAGCTCCGAGCGCGACAGCGACACTTCGTGCGGGCGGAACAGCACGTGGTTGTCGTCCCCCAGGTGCAGGCGGTTGGAATCACCGAGGAAGTGGTAGACGAAGTCGCTGGCCGGGTTCTCGTAGACCTCGCCCGGCGAGCCGATCTGCTCGATCACGCCCTTGTTCATCACCACGATACGGTCGGCGACTTCCATGGCCTCTTCCTGGTCGTGGGTCACGAACACCGAAGTCAGGTTGATGTCTTCGTGCAGCCGTGCCAGCCAGCGCCGCAACTCCTTGCGCACCTTGGCATCGAGGGCGCCGAAGGGTTCGTCCAGCAGCAACACCTTGGGCTCCACCGCCAGGGCGCGGGCCAGGGCGATCCGCTGGCGCTGGCCGCCGGACAGTTGCTCGGGGTAGCGGTCGGAGAGCCAGTCGAGCTGCACCATGTTCAGCAGTTCATGGACCTTCTCTGCAATCTTGCTTTCGCTCGGGCGCTGGTTCTTCGGCTTCATGCGCAGGCCGAAGGCAACGTTGTCGAACACGCTCATGTGGCGGAACAGCGCGTAGTGCTGGAACACGAAACCGACGTTGCGATCACGCACGTCGTGGCCCGAGACGTCTTCACCGTGGAACACGATGCTGCCGGCGTCCGGGGTTTCCAGGCCGGCGATGATCCGCAGCAAGGTGGTCTTGCCGCAGCCGGACGGGCCCAGCAGGGCCACCAGCTCACCGCTCTGGATATCCAGGTTGATGCTGTTCAGGGCCTTGAAGGCGTTGAAGTTCTTGCTGACATTACGGACTTCGATCGACATGTGTCATTCCTCCGCGGCGCTGGCGCGCAGGCGGTTAATACGATTTTCGCTCCACTGCTTAAGCAGCAGGATGAAGAGCGCCATGATCAGCAACAGGCTCGCAACGGCAAACGCGGCGACGTGGTTGTATTCGTTGTAGAGGATCTCCACGTGCAACGGCAGGGTGTTGGTCACCCCGCGAATGTGCCCGGACACCACCGACACCGCACCAAACTCGCCCATCGCCCGCGCGGTACACAGCACCACGCCGTAGATCAGGCCCCACTTGATATTGGGCACGGTGACGTGCCAGAACATCTGCCAGCCGTTGGCGCCCAGCAACCGCGCCGCCTCTTCTTCCTGGGTCCCCTGCTCCTGCATCAGCGGGATCAGTTCCCGGGCGACGAAGGGCACGGTGACGAAGATGGTGGCCAGGACGATGCCGGGCAAGGCGAAGACGATCTGGATGTCGTGATCCTGCAGCCATGGCCCGAACAGGCCCTGGGCGCCGAACATCAGCACGTAGACCAGGCCCGCGATCACCGGCGATACCGAGAACGGCAGGTCGATCAGGGTCACCAGGATGCTCTTGCCACGGAACGAGTACTTGCTCACGCACCAGGCGGCGCTGACCCCGAACACCAGGTTCAGCGGCACCGAGATCAGCACGGCGATCACCGTGAGTTTCAGGGCGGACAAGGCGTCAGGCTCGAAGATCGCGGTGAAGAACGCCCCCAGGCCCAGCTTCAGGCCCTGGGACACCACGATCAACAGCGGCAGCAGCAGGAACAGGGCGAAGATCAGCCAGCCGAGGCCGATCAGCACCAGCCGTGAAGACGCGCTGCCACGGCGTGCGGCGTTGGCAGAAGAGGCAGCGGAAATAGACGATTGGGACATGGTTCGCGCCTCCTTATGGTCGTTCGATGCGCCGCTGCAGCAGGTTGATCAGCAGCAGCAGGACAAAGGAAACCACCAGCATCAGCACGCCGATGGAAGTGGCGCCGGTGTAATCGTACTGGTCGAGCTTGACCATGATCAGCAGCGGCAGGATCTCGGTTTTCATCGGCATGTTGCCGGCGATGAAGATCACCGAGCCGTATTCGCCGACGCCCCGGGCAAACGCCAGGGCAAAACCGGTGAGCCAGGCCGGCAGCAGCGCCGGCACCAGGATATGGCGGAACACTTGCAGCGGCTTGGCACCGAGGCAGGCGGCGGCTTCTTCGACTTCCCGCGGGATGTCGGCCAGTACCGGCTGCACCGTACGCACCACGAACGGCAGGGTGACGAAGGTCAACGCCAGGGTAATGCCGAGCGGGGTGTAGGCGATCTTGAAGCCCAGGTAGGTGGCGAACTGGCCAACCAGGCCGGTCGGCGCGTAGAGCGCGGTCAGGGCGATACCGGCGACGGCCGTGGGCAGGGCGAACGGCAGGTCGATCATCGCGTCGATGATCTTGCGCCCGGGGAAGGTGTAGCGCACCAGCACCCAGGCCAGCAGCGTGCCGATAATGCCGTTGATGATCGCGGCATACAGCGCCGTACTGAAGCTCAGCTTCAACGCCGCGAGCACCCGGGGCGCCGAGATGATGGCCCAGAACTGATCCCAGGTGAGTTGAGCGGCATGCACGAACATCGCCGCCAGTGGTATGAGCACAATCAGGCTGAGGTACACCAAGGTGTAACCCAGCGTCAGCCCGAAGCCGGGTATGACGGGGGAGATACGACGCGACATAAAAGTCCTTGGTTTACGCGCAAAGCCCGGAAACGGATCCGGGCTCATTGCTCTAGCTATTGAGCGATCCCTGAACATCTTGCAGTGCCAGGGCTCGCCGCTGAAGGTTACTGCGCCTGGTAGATCTGGTCGAACACACCACCGTCATTAAAGAATTTCGGTTGCGCAGTTTTCCAGCCGCCGAAGTCCTTGTCGATAGTCACCAGGTCGAGTTTAGGGAACTGCTGGCCATATTTGGCTGCAACCTTCTCGTCACGCGGGCGGTAGAAGTTCTTCGCCGCGATTTCCTGGCCAGCCGGGCTGTACAGATGCTTGAGGTAGGCCTCGGCGATTTCGGTGTTGCCCTTTTTCTCGGCATTTTTGTCGACCACCGCCACTGGCGGCTCGGCAAGGATGGACAGCGAAGGCACCACGATGTCGAACTTGTCGGCGCCGCCGTCTTCCTTCAGTGCCAGGAACGCTTCGTTCTCCCAGGCCAGCAGCACGTCGCCCTGACCGTTGTTGACGAAGGTAATGGTCGAGCCACGGGCACCGGTGTCGAGAACCGGCACGTGCTTGAACAGTTCGGTGATGTATTCCTGGGCCTTAGCTTCGCTGCCGCCGGCTTTCAGGCCATAGGCCCAGGCGGCGAGGAAGTTCCAGCGAGCGCCGCCGGAGGTTTTCGGGTTGGGGGTGATGACCGATACGTCTTTCTTGATCAGGTCGCCCCAGTCCTTGATGCCCTTGGGGTTGCCCTTGCGCACCAGGAACACGATGGTCGAGGTGTACGGGGTGCTGGCGTCCGGCAGGCGTTTCTGCCAATCGGCCGGCAGGGTCTTGCCGAGCTTGGCGATTTCATCGATGTCGCCGGCCAGGGCCAGGGTCACCACGTCGGCACGCAGGCCATCGATCACGGCGCGCCCCTGTTTGCCCGATCCACCGTGGGATTGCTGGATCTTGACGTTGTCGCCTGGGTGCTCTTTCTTCCAGAAGCTGACGAATTCGGCGTTGTAATCCTGATACAGCTCACGAGTCGGGTCGTAAGACACGTTCAACAACTCGTAATCCTTGGCGACTGCGGAACCGGCAAAAATGGCACTGGCGAGGGCGGCCAGCGCGTAACGGCGAATTGACGACATGATCAAGCTCCTGAAATTTTGTGTGTGTTGGCTTTTCTTATTGGCGCTTCAGGCCCGCATTCGTGACTGAACGCTCTTGATTCTGCTGGGGGTCATGGCTGACGCCCTCCGGTTGACCAGTCGGGCCTCTCTATCGGGAGAGAGGGTGACGCGGGGTTCAGCTGGGTTTGTTGCCGGGGTTTTGCAGGCGGAATTTTTCTTTGCGTTCGATCTGCACGACCTGGGCGTTATGCACGGTGATTTCCACCGCACCAAAGCGCAGGTCGCGCAAGGCGCTCTGGATCTCGCGCAAGATGGTTGCTTCGTCCTGGCCGTCAACGCTACGTAGAGATGCGCTCATGGTGCTGCTCCTGAATGGGATGTGCCTCGCAGTGGCGGCACTGCTTGTGGCGTGAGGGCAATAGTAGATAGGCGCGGATATTCTTAAAAATACTATTTAAGAATGTTTATATAACGAAAAGAAATTACCTGTGGCGACGCGGGTTTACCGTGGCCACTGCCGAACGCCGCGTTGGCCTCCCGCACCAACGCGCCCACCAGCGCCGCCTGGCGGCAGCGGCTACAGAGGTGTAGCTGCTGGCCGGGGCACCAGGGCGAGGGAGTGGGTCAGTGAATTTGAGGGGCGCAGTTCCAATCCAGCTGCACCGCCGGCACCGGCCGGCCGAACCAGTAGCCCTGGCCCAGGTCGCAACCATGGTCGAGCAGGAAACGCGCCTGCTCCTCCTGCTCGATGCCTTCGGCGTGCACCTGCATGCCCATGCTCTGGGCCAGGGCGATGATCACCCGCGAGATCGCCGCATCGTCCTCATCCCACGGCAGGCCGGCGACAAAACCCTGGTCGATCTTGAGCTTTTGCACCGGCAGGCGCTTGAGCCTCAGCAGTGACGAATAACCGGTGCCGAAGTCATCGATGGCCAAGCGCACGCCCAACTCGCGCAGGCGATGCATCTGCTCAAGGGCGACCTCCGGATCATCCATCACCGCGCTCTCAGTGACTTCCAGCTCCAGAAAGGCCGGATCCAGCCCGGTGTCGTGCAGCACCTGCGCCACCTGCTGATACAACTCGCGGCGGGCAAACAAACGGGTCGAAACGTTCACCGCGATAAACGACAGCACCACCCCGGCAGCCTGCCATTCGCACATCTGCCGACAGGCCTGCTGCATCACCCAGGCATCGATCTCGGAAATCAGCCCGGTACGCTCGGCAATCGGAATGAACTCGGCGGGCGACACCAGGCCGCGCTGGGGATGCTCCCAGCGCACCAGCGCCTCGACCCCGATCAGGCGGCTGCTTTTGAGGTCGTGCACCGGCTGGTAATACACCCGCAGCTCCTGCTGCTCCAGGGCGCGGCGCAGTTCGAAGGCGATTTCCACCCGCTGCTGGGCGTGGGCCGTCAGTTCCTCGGTGTACAGGGCATACCCGTCGCGCCCGGTACTTTTGGCCTTGAACAAGGCCGAGTCGGCATTGCGCAGCAGCTGTTCGGCGCTCAAGGCGTCGCTGGGGAACAGGCTGATGCCGATGCTGGCATTGATAAACAACTGATGATCGGCCAACTCGAAGGGCTCTTTCAGGCCGTCGATGATGCGTTGCGCCAGCGCCGCAGCCTGCCCGGGCTGCGGGCAACTTTCGGCGAGCACGGCAAACTCGTCGCCCCCCAGGCGCGCCAGGGTGATGCCCGGACCGAACATGTCCAGCAAACGCGTGGACACGGCCTTGAGCAACTGATCGCCGATGTTGTGGCCCAGGCTGTCGTTGATCATCTTGAAGTGATCCAGATCGATCATCAGCATGGCGCAGCCGCGCTTGTGGATCTGCGCCGAAGCCAGGGCCTGTTCCGCACGGTCGGTGAACAGCAGGCGGTTCGGCAGGTCGGTGAGGGGGTCGTGATGGGCCAGGTGCGCCAGTTCGTGCTCGGAATCCTTGATCGCGCTGATGTCGGAAAACACCGCGACATAATGGCTGAGCTGGCCATGGTCATCGTGGATTGCGCGGATGGTCTGCCATTGCGGGTAGATTTCGCCGCACTTGCGCCGGTTCCAGATCTCGCCGCTCCACTCGCCGGTGTTCTTCAGGGACTCGAACATCGCCTGGTAGAAGTCCGCCGAATGGTGCCCGGACTTGAACATGCTCGGCATGTGCCCCAGCACTTCATCCTGCTGATAGCCGGTAATTTCGATAAAGGCCCGATTGACGTGCACGATCAGGCCCTTGCGGTCGCTGACCAGCACCCCTTCCCGGGTGCAGTCGAACACCGCCGCCGCCTGGCGCAGGCGCTCGCGATCCTCCTGCTGGTGACGCAGCCAGGTGTCCGCACCCAACAGGCGCAGCAGGCGCGAACGAGAGAAAAAAATCAGCGCGGTGCTGATCAGCACCCAGGCGTAACCGTTGATCCGTTGCCATCGAGCGAGATCGGCCGACTCATCGAAGAAACTGCTCAATAAATGACCACTGAGCTGTAGCCACACTACAGACAGCAACAGATAGAGCAGTGCTGCACGCATCGCATCGCGATAAGAAACCGGCATAAGGTCGTCAATGTCCTTACGAAAAGCTTGGAATTATAGAGGAAGAAACATCCCGCCACTCTTATCTGAAAGGGCGACTGGTTTTCTGTGCACGCTGAGTGATAATGCGACGGCTGTTTTTTTCTTTATCGAGGTCCCTATAGCCTATGTGGTACGAAGGTTTACTTGGCTTGTCGGCCTGGCAACTGGTGGCAGTCACCCTATTGATGACCCACGTAACCATTGTCGGGGTTACAGTCTACCTGCATCGTTATTCAGCCCACCGCTCCCTTGAGCTCAACGCCGGCCTGAAACATTTCTTCCGCTTCTGGCTGTGGCTGACCACGGCCCAGAACACCCGCGAGTGGACCGCCATCCACCGCAAGCACCACGCAAAATGCGAAACCGTCGATGACCCGCACAGCCCGGTGATCAAAGGCTTGTCCACCGTATTACGTAAAGGCGCGGAACTATACCGCGCAGAAGCGGAAAATCCTGAAACCCTGCGCATTTATGGCAAAAATTGCCCGGATGACTGGATCGAGCGCAAACTTTATTCACGTTATCCGCTGCTGGGCGTGGCCTTCATGGCTGCTATCGACCTGCTGCTGTTCGGCACCGCCGGCATCACCATCTGGGCCGTGCAGATGATGTGGATCCCATTCTGGGCCGCCGGGGTCATCAACGGCCTGGGTCATGCCGTCGGCTATCGCAACTTCGAGTGCCGCGATGCCGCGACCAACCTGGTGCCCTGGGGCATCCTGATTGGCGGCGAAGAACTGCACAACAACCACCACACCTACCCCAATTCGGCCAAGCTCTCGGTGAAAAAATGGGAGTTCGACCTGGGCTGGGCCTGGATCAAGGTCTTCAGCTTCCTGCGCCTGGCCAAGGTCCAGCGGGTCGCGCCGATCGCCCACCGGGTCGAAGGCAAGGGCCACCTGGACATGGACACCGCCATGGCGATCCTCAATAACCGGTTCCAGATCATGGCCCAGTACCGCAAGTTGGTGATTGCGCCCCTGGTCAAGCAGGAGCTGGAAAAGGTCGATCATTCGGTGCGTCATCAATTCCACCGCGCCAAGCGCCTGCTGTCGCGGGAAACCAGCCTGCTGGACGACCGCCATCACCTGCGCATCCAGAACATGCTCGAACACAGCCAGGCACTGAAGGTGATCTACGAAAAACGCCTGGCCCTGCAGCAGATCTGGCTCAAGACCAGTTCCAACGGCCACGACATGCTGGCGGCGATCAAGGACTGGGTACACGAAGCCGAGGCCAGCGGGATTCAATCGCTGCGCGACTTCGCCAACCAGCTGAAAACCTACTCGCTGCGCCCCACCACGGCCTGACCCCCGGCCCTTGCCACAGCACCTGCTGTGGCAAGGCGCTCTCCTCGCGGACAGGTCGATAGCCTCCCTGGCGACCGGCTTCAACTGAAAAATCCCCCGCGTACCGCCGGGCGGGCACACGCCGCCTCGCCACACGCGGCGGGAACTTAGCTCCGTTTCCCCTATCTCAAAGACACTTCGCCATCCAGGCGGGCCGAGACCTTTTATCAATTAATTCCCACACCAAAGCGTGAGCGCCTGCTGTGGCACAAGAAATAATTGATAAGGGGCCCCACGCAGTGGCCGTGTTCGAATGTCGAGCGGCGCACGCCCTTTGAGAGTTGTGCCGATGGTCAATAAAAATCTACAAGACTCATCCCTCCCGCAATGGCCAGAAGCCGCGCAAACCCTGATGGCGTTGATTCATGCCCAAGGTGAAGTGGCGCGCCTGACCGAACGCGAACAGCTGTTCAGCTCGTTGCTGGTCAGCGTCAATGCCGTGCTGTGGGCCTTTGACTGGGAAAGCCGCCAGATGCTTTACGTCAGCCCGGCCTATGAAAGGATTTTCGGACGCTCTGCCGGCCTGTTGCTCGCCGACTTCAATGAATGGCGCGACAGCATCTACCCCGACGACCTGGAATACGCCGAGCGCAGCCTGGCCCAGGTGCTGGAAAAGGGCGCGGTGGAAGACCGCGAATACCGCATCATCGATGCCGAAGGCCAGATTCGCTGGCTCAGCGACAAGTGCTTCATCAACCGCAACCCCGAGGCCGGGCAGCGAGTGATCATTGTCGGCATTGCCGAAGACATCACCGAAAAGAAGCACCTGGAAAACGAACTGCAACGCCTGGCCACCACTGACGTCCTGACCCAGAGCAGCAACCGCCGGCACTTCTTCGAATGCGCCAACCGCGAGTTCGACCAGGCCCGCAGCCAGGGCTCGCAGATGGCCTTTCTGTTGCTGGACATCGATGACTTCAAGGTGATCAACGACACCTACGGCCATCCGGCGGGCGATATCGTCCTGCAGCACATTGCCGAAAGCGGCCGCGCGGCCCTGCGACGGGGCGACCTGTTCGGGCGCATCGGCGGCGAGGAATTTGCTGCGGTGTTTCCGGGCTGCACGCCGGATATTGCCCGGCAAGTCGCGGAACGCCTGCAACGGGAAATCCAGCGCCTGAGCTTCGAGCATGAAGGCCAGACGTTCGGCATTACCGTCAGCCAGGGCCTGAGCAACCTCAGCGACGACGATGAAAACCTCGACAGCCTGTTCGCCCGCGCCGACGCCGCCATGTACCAGGCCAAGCGTGAAGGCAAGAATCGGATTGTCTCGGGCTGATGCCCAAGCCGCCCCCGACTTGCGGTGCCTCGCGCCGATGCGTCGGGGGATTTGCTAAAGTAGCGGCCCCTTCCGCCTCCCTGTGCCCATGAACGAAAAGCAGCTACTCAAGCGCATCAACGGCAAGCAACGCGGCGGCTGCTTCCTGCAGCGTTTCCTGGCGTTCGGCTTCGGGGCGTTTCTACTGGGGATGGGCGTCATGCTCTGGTTCAGGAATGGCTTCGAACTGGCGGTGCCACTGCTGATCATCCTGTCGCTGCCGCCGCTGTACCTGGCGATTCTGGCGGCGGACGACACGGTCGATAGCTGGTTCAGCGTTCTCGAAATCTTTCGCTGAGCGCTCCAGCAGCAGACCCTGGTGCTGATCAGCCTTTGCGCAGGCGCATCAACTCCGGCAGGCCGATCTTCAGCAGGCGCGCGGTCTTGCTTTTGGCGATGTCTTCGACGCCTTCTGACGGCCGCAGACGGGCCAGTTGGGCCGCCAGGTTCATCACCAGGGCTTCACGGGAATAAACCCCGCCACCGAGCTGATAGACCGAGGCGATCAGCTCACGCAACTCAAGGGGCAGGCGCCAGCGAGTGCGCAACGCCGAACCGTAGCTGGCACCGAACTCATCCAGGGCGTCGCCGATTTCTTCCTGATCGTCCAACTCGCCGCCAGCCTGTTTCCACTCCTGCAGGCAGCGCAGCAACGCCAGGTCGCCGAGGCGATGCAACATGCCGGCGCAATAGCAGCGCTCCTGGTCCAGGTCCAGCAGGCGCGCCAGGGTCCGGCCGTATTCCGCCGTGTGCAGCGACAAATCCCAGTAACGTTCGGCGTAGTCGGCCAGGGCCGGGGAGCTCAACCGTGCACTGCGCTTGAGCGCCAGGCCCAGAATCAGGTTCATGCTTTGCCCGGTCCCCAGGCGGTGCAGGGCCTGGGACAAGGTTTGCACCGCGCTGCCGTGATGCTGCGCGGCGCTGTTGGCCGCCGCGATCAAGACTGCGGTGATTTGCGGATCAGTGCGGACCTCTTCTTCCAGCAGCTTCAGGTCCAGGCCACCGGGGTTGAGGCTGCGCTTGACCGCCAACTGCACATCGGCCAACAAGGGCGCGCCATCGGCGATCTCGCGGCGCCGCTCAAGGAAATTCCACAGGGTCATGCCCGGCGCCAGCGCCGGCACCTCGCAGGAGACTTCCTGACCGGCATCGAGCAGCAGGTCCTGCAGGCGCTGGGTCAGGCCGTCCATGTTCAGGGGTTTGGTCAGGTAGGCCGTGGGCGCCAGGGGCAGGGCTTCACGTACGCTGGCGCTGTCGCTGCGACTGCTCAGCAGGATGAACGGCAGTACCGGGTTGCGCCGGCGCTGGCGCACGCTGCGCAAAACACTCAGGCCATCGACACCGGGCAACTCCCAGTCGGCGATCACCAGGTCGTAGGCTTTTTCACTCAACAGCTGCAACGCTTCCTGGCCGTTGGCACACACATCCAGCCGAGCGTCGCAGCGCACATTCAATAAAACCTGCTTCAACAAATCACGCGACCACGGGTCTGCCTCGGCAATCAGCACACGCGGTACAGCGGGTAAATCCACAGCAGTCATGCAGCACGCTCCCAAAGCAATCCTTTGCACCTTAGTCAATGGGACGCCATCCATACAGCGTAAATACCGTCCGTCGGCCCTCAACCCATAAAAAAACCCGCCGAAGCGGGTTTTTTGTCGATCAGGTCACAACCAATCAGAGTTCCGAGAAGCACTCTTCAATGATGGCCAGGCCTTTATCCAGTTGCTCGTCCGGCGAAGTCAGGGGTACCAGAACCCGCAGCACGTTGCCGTAGGTGCCGCACGACAGCAGGATCAGACCCTTGTCGCGAGCCTTGGCCACCACCGATGCCACCGCTGCAGCGTTCGGCTTGTGGCTGTCGCCGTTTTCGAACAGCTCGACCGCGATCATCGCGCCCAGGGCACGCACTTCACCGATGACCGGGTACTTGGCCTGGATGGCTTTCAGACCGGTTACCAGACGCTCGCCCACTGCCTTGCAGCGGTCCAGCAGGTGCTCTTCCTCGAACACTTCCATGACCGCCAGGGCCGCTGCGCAAGCGATCGGGCTACCGGCGTAGGTGCCGCCCAGGCCGCCTGGAGCGATGGCGTCCATGTACTCGGCCTTGCCGCAGACACCGGCCAGCGGGAAGCCGCCAGCGATGGATTTGGCGAAGGTGGTCAGGTCGGCGGTAACGCCCATCTGTTCCATGGCGAAGAAGGTGCCGGTACGGCCAGCGCCGGTCTGCACTTCGTCGGCGATCAACAGAATGCCGTGCTTGTCGCACAGTTCACGCAGACGCTTCATAAAGGATTTAGGCGCGACGTAGAAACCGCCTTCGCCCTGCACCGGCTCGATGATGATGGCAGCGATATCACGCGGCTCGGCATCGTTCTTGAAGATGCGTTCGATGCTGGCGATGGAATCGTCATCGCTCACACCGTGCAATTCGTTCGGGAACAGCGCGCGGAACACGCCGCCTGGCATCAGGCCCATGCCGGCCGAGTAAGGCACGACCTTGCCGGTCAGGCCCAGGGTCATCATGGTGCGACCGTGGTAGGCGCCGGTGAAGGCGATCACGCCAGCGCGGCCAGTGGCGGCACGGGCGATTTTCACGGCGTTCTCGACGGCTTCGGAACCGGTGGTCACCAGCAGGGTTTTCTTGGCGAAATCACCTGGCACCTTGGCGTTGATTTTCTCGCACAGCTCCACGTAAGGCTCGTAGGCCAGGACCTGGAAGCAGGTGTGGGTCAGCTTGTTCAGCTGCTCGGTCACCGCGGCGATGATTTTCGGGTGCACGTGACCGGTGTTGAGCACGGCGATACCGCCGGCGAAATCGATGAACTCGCGACCTTCAACGTCGGTCACGGTGGCGTTCTTCGCCGACTCGGCGAAGATCGGGTGAATCTGGCCAACACCGCGTGGTACGGCAGCTTCGCGGCGTTTCATCAGGGATGCGTTGGTCTTGCTCATAGTGTCCTCATTCACCGTCTTTAAAACGGTGTGGTTCAAGGGTTGCGGGGCGGGGAAGCGCCTGCGACAGCATGCGATGATCGACTGCCGGAGCGGTCCCGGGCCACCTTGAAAAGTGCGTTTTTACAGCTGCGCAAAGGGTCAGCGCTCTCGTGCCCTTTGCGCTTGAAACCGGATCAGATACCCAGGCAGAGGTATTTGATTTCCAGGTAATCCTCGATCCCGTACTTGGAGCCCTCACGGCCCAGGCCCGAAGCCTTGATGCCGCCGAAAGGCGCGACTTCGTTGGAGATCAAACCGGTGTTGACACCGACCATGCCGTATTCCAGGGCTTCAGCCACACGGAACACACGGCCCAGGTCACGGGCGTAGAAGTAGGACGCCAGGCCGAATTCGGTGTCGTTGGACATGGCGATGACTTCGGCTTCGTCTTTGAAGCGGAACAGCGGCGCCAATGGACCGAAGGTTTCTTCCTTGGCCACGGCCGCGTTTTTCGGCACGTTGGTGAGGATGGTCGGCTCGAAGAAGTTGCCTTCCATCACCTTGCCGCCAGCCAGCAGGGTCGCGCCTTTGCTCAGGGCATCGGCGATGTGTTCCTGAACCTTGGCCACGGCCTTTTCATCGATCAGCGGACCGGTGGTGGTGCCTTCTTCCAGACCGTTGCCGATCTTCAGCTTGGCCACGGCCACTTTGAGTTTTTCGGCGAACGCGTCGTAGACCGAGTCCTGGATGTACAGGCGGTTGGCGCAGACGCAGGTCTGGCCGTTGTTGCGGTACTTGGAAATGATCGCGCCTTCGACGGCCTTATCCAGGTCCGCGTCGTCGAACACGATGAACGGCGCGTTACCGCCCAGTTCCAGGGAGACTTTCTTGATGTCCTTGGCGCATTCGGCCATCAGCTGGCGACCGATTTCGGTGGAGCCGGTGAAGGATAGCTTGCGCACGATCGGGTTGCTGGTCAGCTCGCCGCCGATGTCGCCGGCGCTGCCGGTAACCACGCTGAGTACGCCTTTCGGGATACCGGCGCGGTGCGCCAGTTCAACCAGGGCCAGGGCCGAGAATGGGGTTTGCGACGCCGGTTTGATGACCATGGTGCAACCGGCGGCCAGGGCCGGGCCGGCTTTACGGGTGATCATCGCCGCCGGGAAGTTCCACGGGGTGATGGCAGCGGTCACGCCGATCGGCTGCTTGATCACGATCAGGCGTTTGTCGGGCTGGTGGCCAGGAATCACGTCACCGTAGATGCGCTTGGCTTCTTCGGCGAACCACTCGATGAACGAGGCGGCGTAAACGATTTCGCCCTTGGCTTCGGCCAGTGGCTTGCCCTGTTCCAGGGTCATCAGGCGCGCGAGGTCGTCCTGGTTTTCGATCAGCAGCTCGTACCAGCGGCGCAGCTTGTTGGCGCGCTCCTTGGCGGTCAGTGCACGCCAGGCTGGCAGAGCGTTGTCGGCAGCTTCGATGGCGCGACGGGTTTCAGCGGCGCCCATTTTCGGCACGCTGCCGATGATTTCACCGGTGGCCGGGTTGTTCACTTTGATCGTCTGACCATTGTCCGCGTCGACCCAGGCCCCATTGATAAAGGCTTGTTGGCGGAACAATTGGGTGTCTTTGAGCTGCATGTCGGCTTCCTTAACAGCACCGCGCAGGCGCGGGGCGAATTGTGATTGTTGAAAGGCGCCAACAGGTGGCTGCCGTCAGGGAATTCAATCACCGGGTGATGACAGAAAAAGCGCACAAAAGAAACGCGCGCAGCGCAGCACCCAAGCGAGAGCGTTTGAAATCTCAAACGATCCTAGGGTCAACACGGGTAAAGGACAATAGTCCGTTCGAAAAAAAGAACGAAAACGGCGCATTTGCCGAAAATTTCAGATCAGCGTGATTCCCAGCACTGATGCCAAAATGCCCCTGCGACCCGACAAGTCCCCAGGGGCGGCAAGCCGGACGCCCGGCGCTGGAGATCCAGGCCCCTAGGATTGAAACGACTTGAGCAGCGCCAGCAGGCTCTTGAGGTCGTCGGGCGCCCCGGCCTGGGCCACTTTCTCGGTGCCTTCCGCGCCGGGTCGACCCACCAGATCATCCATCGACGTCAGCGGCTGCACAGCCGCAGTGCGAGCCGACAACTGAGCGTCGAGGTTCGTCGCTTGAAGTGGCCGTGGCACCTCCTTGCTGGCCAAGAGTGGTGCGAGGTTTGCCTCGTTCGCCTTACGCCACGCATGCGGGTCAACGCCCTGCATAATCATCTCCATCACCTGTATGGCGTTTAGCGATGGCCGGCCACTGGCCGCCAGCGCCCATCTGTACCGCTCCAACAGCTCCTGTTCATAACTCTGCAATGGGCGCTTCAGATACCTTTCGGCAACTTGCAGGAAGGCGGCCATATCATTTTCAGGGGTGTCTGCCATCGAATACTCCCTCCCAGGGTGGGGTGCAAAGAAACAAAGACTCGCAAGAATCAGGCGCCCAGCGGCACGTCGCTGCTCACGATCACCAAGGCGTCCTCTGTGGGTGCGAGCGGCGCTTCTTGGCCAGGGCCTCCAGGCATCTGCTTGAGCAACACCGCCTGGGCCGCCAGCGCCAGCTTGCTGTCGCCATCGAAGTAAGCGGCGGGCGACGGCGAGGCCAGCCCATGGGCCTGGTGGGTGGTCTGGGTCAGCACGTCAGCGGCCTGCGGATTGACCAGGGAATCGGGCATATTTCTCTCCTTGATAAAGGGACTGTGCGACAGCGCCAAGACACAATGGCAACAGCCGGTTAAAAGTCGCCCAACGACTTTAGCGCAAAGTCAAAGCGGTGATGGCTATCTGCCTTTACCGCTGGTCGTCGGCCCAATAGGTGATGAACAGCAGCGCCTGCACACCCCGCCCCCACGCCCCGCGAGCGAAACAAAAACCGGCGTGGACGCCCCGGGCGGACATGGGTATGATGTCGCCCGCACTGCATCCGTAGCTCAGCTGGATAGAGTACTGCCCTCCGAAGGCAGGGGTCGTGGGTTCGAATCCCGCCGGGTGCACCAGATACATCGAAAAAGCCCCAGGTCTTATGGCCTGGGGCTTTTTTGTGGCCAGGGAAAACCAGCGGCATACGGATAGCCGTCTTTTTACCGCTCGCTCTGCACCGCACGTGTTTGACCGAGCATCTGGGCTGCGCCAGCCATCGTTCAAGCAAAGCCTGCGCGAACAGGCCGAACCGCTTGCCGCCCCCTCTTTTCAAGCTCTGCGCTGCGCCCTCTCGCGCAGCATGTTCAAGAAAATCTCCAACTCCCGACTCAGCGGCTCGTCCTTCCTCAGCATCACCCCGAACGGGCTCAACTGCTCTTCTATCTCCAGGTCCAGGGCCGTCAGCAAACCGGTGTGCACGTGATCGCGGACCACGGTGTCGGTGAGGACCAGGATCGCGTCGGTGATTTGCACCAGTTGCAGCATGGCGAACACCGAGGTGCATTCGATGACGTCACTGGGGGAGGCGACGTCGAGGCGGGCGAAGGCGTTTTCCAGGGCGACGCGGGCGGGGCTGGTGTCGGGTTGCAGGATCCAGGGCCAGGCTTCGACCATTTCCGCGAGGTTGGGGGCGGTGACCTGGGTCAGCGGGTGGCCGGCGCGCACGACCACGGCCAGGTGTTCGTTGCCCAGGGGTTCGAAGGCGAAGCGCTGACGGTCCTGGGCGTGGGACAGGCGCGCCACGGCCACATCGATACGGCGCTGGTCCAGCAACTCGCTGAGCTGGTCGCTGGTGTCGCCCATGATCCGCAGGCGCAGCAGCGGGTGGCTGGCTTTCATCTCGGCGATGGATTGCACCACCAGGTCCGGCACCGCGCCCATGATCGCGCCCACCGACAAGTAACCGTAACCGCCGGCCTGGCGGTCGGTGAGGTCTTCGGCGCAACGCTCCAGGCCGTTGAGGGCGGCACGGGCGAAGCGCAGCAATTCTTCGCCGAGGACCGTGGCGCGCATACCCCGGGATTGGCGTTCGAACAGGGTGCAGCCGAAGGCTTCTTCGATTTCCTGGAGCATGCGCGTGGTGGCCGGTTGCGACATGTTCAAGGCTTCGGCGGCGCGGTGCAGGTTCTGGCTGTTGCCCAGGGTCACCAGCATCAGCAGGTGCTTGTAGCGCAGACGGTTGAACAGGCTGCGGGCGGTGATCGGCGTCGACATAAAGGCACCCTATTGTTGTTCTGATACCCGCAGGGTATCGCAATGCCCCAATCCCCTATTAGCTTTTGCGGGTCGGGTTTGTTATTCCGAAGCCCCCGACAATAACAATGGAGATCGCCTGTGAGCGCCCTCGCCCCCGCCGTCTATGCCGGCCCGATCATCGACTGCCACATCCACCTGTTCGATCCGCGCCGTGCCGAAGGCATCCCGTGGCCGACCCCGGCCGACAGCATTTACGCGCCTCATCTGCCCGAACATTACTGGACCCTGGCCCCGGCCCATGGCATCACCGGCGCGATCGCGGTGGAGGCCAGCCCCTGGGTCGGGGACAACCGCTGGCTGCTCGAAACCTTGCGTGGCGATCCGCGGATGCTGGGTTTCGTCGGCAACCTGGACCCGGCCCACGGCCAGTTTCGCCAGGAGCTGGAATGGCTGGAGCAGGAGCCGCTGTTTCTCGGCTTGCGCTACGGCAACCTGTGGGACCACGACCTGTTGGCGGATCAGGACCAACCCAGGTTTATCGACAACCTGCGGGCCCTCGCCGCCAGCGGGCGCAGCCTGGACAGTGCCAACCCCGACGGGCGCCTGCTGGATGGCCTGTTGAAGCTCAGCGAGCGCCTGCCGCAACTGCGGATCGTCATCGATCACCTGCCCAACGCCACGATCGAGCCCGGCGAGGAGCGAGCTTTTATGCGGCGGATCGAGGAGCTGGCGCAGCGCCCCAATGTGTTCGCCAAGCTGGCGGAGATTCCGCAGGTTCGCGAAGGGCAATTGCGGCTCGACCCGGGGTTTTACCGGGAGCGGATCGATGGCCTGTGGCAGGCATTTGGCGAGGACCGGTGTTTCTTTGGCAGCGACTGGCCGAACAGTGAGCAGGTGGCGGATTTCGACACCACCCTTGGCTTGGTGAAACGCTGCATCGCGCAGTACTCCCTGGCGGCCCAGGAGAAGTTTTTTTATCGCAATGCGGCGCAGGCGTATGGCTTGAAGCTGTAGCCGCTGCCGAGGCAGCGGCTACAGGTGGCGGGTGGCGGGTGGCGCAATCGATACCTTGAGGGCATCAGTATTAAGTTTATTTGAATTAGTCAGCATCAATCCGCCTCCGTAAGCTCCCTCCCATGCACTTCGGCACGGCCTGCTCCCCGCAGGCGCTGCCCACCCTTTACGCCCCGATAACTCCAATAAGGAAACCGGCGTGATGAACAGCCCTACATGGTCTTGCCCACATTTCGCTGCGCCGTCGCTGCAGACGCGTCCGCCTTGCCCCCACCGACTTCCACGCCGCCACGGCTGACACCTTCAGCCCGGGTCTTCGACTCGCCCGCTGTTTGCCCCTTTGCCTTGCAGGAGAGCTTTATGAGCACACCGACCATCAAGCAGGTTCGCGCCTTCACCCTCACCGGAGGCGGCGCCGACTACCACGACCAGGCGGCCGGCCACTGGATCGACGATCACATCTGCACCCCCATGGGCCGCTACCCGGAATATCGCCAGAGCCGCCAGAGCTTCGGCATCAACGTGCTCGGCACACTGGTGGTGGAGATCGAGGCCAGCGACGGCACCGTCGGTTTTGCGGTGACCACCGGCGGTGAGATCGGCGCCTTTATTGTCGAGAAGCACCTGGCGCGCTTCCTTGAAGGGGCCAAGGTCACCGACATCGAAAAAATCTGGGACCAGATGTACCACGCGACCCTCTACTACGGCCGCAAGGGCATCGTCCTCAACACCATTTCCGGGGTCGACCTGGCGCTCTGGGACTTGCTCGGCAAGATCCGTAAAGAGCCGGTGCACCAACTGCTGGGCGGGGCGGTGCGCGATGAGTTGCAGTTCTACTGCACCGGCGCCCGCCCGGACCTGGCCAAGGAGATGGGCTTTATCGGCGGCAAGATGCCCCTGCAATACGGCCCTGCCGAAGGCGAAGAGGGCCTGCGCAAGAACCTTGAGCACCTGGCCCATATGCGCGAAAAAGTCGGCGATGATTTCTGGCTGATGTTCGACTGCTGGATGAGCCTGGACCTGAACTACGCCACGCGCCTGGCCAAGGGCGCCGCCGAATTCGGCCTGAAGTGGATCGAAGAGGCTCTGCCGCCGGACGATTACTGGGGCTACGCCGCCCTGCGCAAAAACGTGCCGAGCGGCATGCTGGTCACCACCGGCGAACATGAGGCCACGCGCTGGGGCTTTCGCATGCTGCTGGAAATGGGCTGCTGCGACATCATCCAGCCGGACGTCGGCTGGTGCGGCGGGATCACCGAGCTGATCAAGATCTCGGCCCTGGCCGATGCCCACAACGCCATGGTCGTGCCCCACGGCTCGTCGGTGTACAGCTACCACTTCGTGATCACTCGCACCAACAGCCCGTTCGCCGAGTTCCTCAACATGTCGCCCAAGGCCGACCAGATCGTGCCGATGTTTTCCCCGCAACTGCTGGGCGAACCGGTGCCGGTCAACGGCCGCATGCGCGCCTCGGCATTGGACAAGCCCGGCTTCGGCGTCGAGCTCAACCCCGAGTGCGTGCTGAACCGCCCTTACCCACGCTGATCGAGGAGCCACGCCATGCAGACCCGTGCTTTTCGGATGAACCTCAACCCCGGTCAGGCGCAGGAATACCTGCGCCGCCACGATCAAATCTGGCCGGAGCTGGTGGCCTTGCTGCACGGGGCCGGGATCGAGGATTACCGAATCTTCCTCGACCCCCAGAGCCACGCCCTGTTCGCGGTGATGACCCACCAGGACGCCCACGGCCTGGACGACTTGCCCCGACACCCGGTGATGCAACGCTGGTGGCAATACATGCAAGACATCATGCCCAGCCACCCCGACGGCTCGCCGCTGAGCGTGGAGCTGCAACCGATGTTCGACCTGCCACGCCCTTGAACCGTGCCGGCGCCTCGGTGTCGGCCCTTATCGCTGATAAAAATAAGAAGGAAAGCGCAACGTGGAAATCATTTTTCTGGGAGTGATCCTGCACTTTATCGGCGGCTTCGCCTCCGGCAGTTTCTATATCCCCTACAAGAAAGTGGGTGGCTGGGCCTGGGAAAGCTACTGGATCACCGGCGGCCTGGTGTCCTGGCTGGTGGTGCCGCTGATTGCCGCGCAACTCACGGTGCCGGGCTTTGTCGAGATCCTGCGCAACGCCGACGGCGTCACCCTGTTCTGGACCTACTTTTTCGGCGTGCTCTGGGGCATCGGCGGGCTGACGTTCGGCCTGACCATGCGCTACCTCGGGCTGTCCCTGGGCATGTCGCTGATCATGGGCCTGACCTCGGCCCTGGGCGCGCTGATGCCACCGATCTACCGCGATCTGTTCACCGATGCCCAGGCCGGCACCTTCAGCGAAATGCTCGGCAACCCCGGTGGCCATTGGGTACTGATCGGCGTTCTGGTGTCGCTGCTGGGCATCGCCCTGTGCGGCCGCGCCGGGCTGGTCAAGGAGCGGGAAGTACCGGACAGCACCAAGTTCGAAAGCGTCAAAGAGTTCTCCCTGGCCAAGGGCGCCCTGGTGGCGCTGATCTCCGGGGTGCTCAGTGCCTGCTTCAGCTACGGTATCGCTGCCGGCCAACCCCTGGCCGAAGCCGCCATCGCCCACGGCGCCAACAGCCTGTTCCAGAACAACGTGACCTTTATGGTGATCATGTGGGGCGGCCTGACCACCAACGGCCTCTGGTGCCTGTGGCTGAACTACCGCAACCGCACCTTCCACAACTACACCGACCGCTCGACCCCGCTGCTGCGCAACTACCTGTTGGTGGCCACGGCCGGCACCCTGTGGTTCCTGCAGTTTTTCTTCTACGGCATGGGCGCCAGCCGCATGCACAACGACGCCAGCTCCTGGGTGTTGCACATGTCGTTCATCATCATCGTGTCCAACTTCTGGGGCCTGTACTTCCGTGAATGGCAGGGCACCAGCGCTCGAACCAAACAGGTGCTGCTACTGGGCATCGCGGTGATCCTGGCGTCCATCGCCATGGTTGGCTACGACAATTACCTGGGCTGATCCCACTTCCAAAGGAGTCTCTTTATGTTGCTCAAAGACAAGACTGTCATCATCACCGGCGCCTCCCGTGGCATCGGCCGCGCTGCGGCCCTCGAATGCGCCCGCCAAGGTGGCCGGGTGGTGGTCGCCCACAGCGGCAGCGCCCAGGGCCACGAGTCCGCCGCGTCCCTGCTCAAGGAGATCGAGGCCTTCGGCGGCCAGGCGATCCAGATCGGCAGCGACGCCGCCGACCTCGACACCGGCGAGCGCCTGGTGGATGCCGCCGTCGAGGCCTTCGGCAGTGTCGATGTGTTCGTCAACAACGCCGGCATCTGCCCCTTCCACTCCTTCCTCGACATGCCCAAGGAGGTGTACCTGAAGACGGTGAACACCAACCTCAATGGCGCCTACTTCGCAGTGCAGGCCGCAGCCAACCAGATGAAACGCCAGGGCAGCGGCGGCGCGATCATCGCCGTCAGCTCCATCAGCGCCCTGGTGGGCGGCGGCATGCAAACCCACTACACGCCGACCAAGGCCGGCCTGCATTCGCTGATGCAGTCCTGCGCCATTGCCCTGGGGCCCTATGGCATTCGCTGCAACTCGGTGCTGCCGGGGTCGATCGCCACCGACATCAACAAGGACGACTTCGCCGATCCGGAAAAACGCGAGTACATGGTCAAGCGCACGCCCCTGGGCCGCCTCGGCGAACCCCATGACATCGCTGGGCCGATCGTATTTCTCGCGTCCGACATGGCCCGCTACGTCACCGGCGCCGCCCTGTTGGTGGACGGCGGTCTGTTCGTCAACCTGCAATAACCCAGGAGCCTCGCCATGCAGATGCCCCCTAACCGCTTCAAGGCTGCCCTGGCCGGCAGTACCACCCAATACGGCTTGTGGGCCGGTTTTGCCACCGGCTACGCCGCGGAAATCGCCGCCAGCACCGGCTACGACTGGCTGCTGATCGATGGCGAACACGCGCCCAACACCGTGCCCAGCATCCTCGCCCAGCTCCAGGCAGTGGCGCCCTACGCCAGCGCGCCGGTGGTACGGGCGGTCAATGGCGACAGCAGCCTGATCAAGCAACTGCTGGATATCGGTGTACAGAGCCTGATGGTGCCCATGGTCGAAACCGCCGAGCAGGCGCGGCAACTGGTGCGCGCCATGCGTTATCCGCCCCACGGCATTCGCGGCGTCGGTGGCGGCCTGGCCCGGGCAACGCGCTGGGACGGGGTGCCCGACTACCTGGCCACGGCCCATGAAGAGCTGTGCCTGATCGTCCAGGTGGAATCGAAACTGGGGGTGGAAAACGTCGCCGATATCGCCGCCGTCGAAGGCGTGCACGCGGTGTTTGTCGGCCCGGCGGACCTGTCTTCAGGTCTGGGCTTTCCTGGCAACCCCGGACACCCCGAGGTGCAGGCGCAGATCCGCACCGCCATCGATGCCACCCTGGCCGCCGGCAAGATCGCCGGGATCCTCGCGCCCTTTGAAGAGGACGCCCGCCGCTATCGCGAATGGGGTTGCCAGTTCATTGCCGTGGGCATCGATATCAGCCTGTTCCGCCAGGCCGCGCTGAACAATCTGGCGCGCTATCGCGAGCCGGACGGCGCCCCGGCGACAGGCCCCTCCCGCACTTACTGAGCCGAACCTTTACGGGTCTGCCTGAGCAGGCCCGGGCTTTTTTTAAACATTCCGCGAACGGCGTGGCCACCACGTCGCGGATCACTGCGCCCGGAAATCCTCGCGCAGGGCTGTGCCCACAACAATAACAACAGGTAAATCCGCTCATGAACAAACACTTATCCGGGGCTGTACTGTGCTTGCTGGCCAGTGGTTTTTCCGCTGGTGCCTTCGCCTACGATGCCCTCGACGCCGAGTCGCCGTGGCTGCTGGGAGACTGGAACGGCCAGCGGCAAAAACTGGCGCAGCAGGGTTTTGACTTCACCCTCAAATACGTCGCCGAGCTGGGCTCCAACCTCGCCGGCGGTTATGACAGCAGCACCACGGCGCGGCTCAGCGACCAGATCATTCTCGGTGTCGACATGGACCTGCAGAAGCTCCTGGGCTGGCAGGACGCGACCTTGCGCATCGGCATCGGCGAACGCCATGGCAAGGACATCACCAATGACCGGGTGCACCACCCCGACGCCACCGGCATGACGTCGACCATGGAGGTCTACGGCGGCGGCAATGCCTGGCGCCTGTCGCAGCTGTGGTACGAGCAGAAGTTCTTCGAGCGCAGGCTGGCAGTGAAACTGGGGCGCTTCGGCCATGGCGAAGACTTCGACCAGTTCCCCTGCGAATTCCAGAACGTGACCCTGTGCGGCTCCCAGGAAGGCAACTGGAACGGCACCTGGAACAGCTTCCCCATCAGCCAGTGGGCGATCCGCGTGCGCTACCACTTCACCCCCGAGTTCTACGTGCAGGCCGGCGCCTATGACAAAAACCCCGGCAACGCCGAGCTGAGCAATGGCTTCAAGCCGTTTATCGCAGGTTCGGTGGGCACCAGCTTCCCGCTGGAAGCGGTGTGGAAAGGCCGGATCAACGACCTCTCGTCCGAGTACCACCTGGGTTACTACTACAGCGATGTCGACGGTCGCGACATGCTCAAGGACGCCGACGGCAACGATGCCGCCCGCAGCGGCCAGCCCTACAAAAAGTACCGCGACAACAGCGGTTGGTGGCTCTCGGCCCAGCAGCAGTTGACCACGGTGGAGGGCAACAACAAACGCGGGTTGAATGTGTTCACCAACATGACCTTCAACGATCCGGACAGCAGCATGATCGAGAACCTGATCCAGGTCGGCCTGATCTATCGCGGCCCGTTCGCCTCGCGCCCGGATGACACCATTGGTCTGGGCGCCTCGCGGCTCAAGGTCAACGACCGCTACAGCCGTAACGCTCAGGTGCTCAATGCCGACCACGGGGTGACGTCCATCGACGACGCACTCTATGTGCCGGAGCAAAAGCGCGAATACAGCTACGAGATCAACTACGGCTACCAGGCCACCCGCTGGCTGATGGTGCGGCCCAACCTGCAATACGTGAAATACCCCGGCGGCGTGACCCAGACCGACTCGGCCGTGGTGGGCGGCGTGCAATTTATCGCCGATTTCTGAGGTGCAGTGATCGCGCCCTGCCGGCAGCCGGTTGCCGAAGCTGTCGTGGCGGGGCGCAACTTGCTACATTCGCGCCTTTCGCCAGAGGGCGCTGCATGACCAGCGTCCCGGCCAGGTTCGCGGCGCCTCGCGCCGAGCCCGGACAGGAGGTCCCGATGCTGTGCCACCCCGGTTCCAACCAGCCTTACCAGCCGAGCCTGCGGCATTGGGTCAGCTGCTTTATGCGCTATGACATGCCCCCCGCCCTCGACGCCGAACTCAGCCGCTACAACCCCAACGCCGACGAAGACCGCGACTACCTGATCCGCCAGCATTGTCTGGCCCGCACCCACGGCGAGGAAAATTTTCGCCATCGGCGGCTGTTGGTGGAAGTGCTGCAAGAAGCCCTGGCCGACCCTGGCTATGACTTCCAGCACGTGTGGGAGGACGACGAAGACGACTACGAAGACAGTCAGTGGCCCTCCACCTGGCCGGCCAGGATCGAAAACAGCCGGGATTTTTTCCAGCGCCTGCTGAGCGCTGCCCAGGAGCTCTGGCGCGATGATCTGAGCCGCGCCAGCCTGCCGTCCCTGGCGCACTGCCGGACCCTCCCCGAGCGCGACCTGGGCACTTACGACTGGCTGTTCGCCGTCGATAACCCCGCAGCCTGGAAAGCCGTATTCGGCATGGCGGCCAGCCCCTATGACCTGGCCACCCGGGGCCCGGTGTTTCAAGACGAGCAACTGAGCCTGCACCTGGCGGGCGCTCTGACGCGCCTGACATCACGACCTTCCACCTGGCCGGACAGCCAGGCGCCGAGCCATTGCGCCCTGGACCTGAGGGTGCAAGGGATCAGCGACCTGGCGGTCAGCGGCACCCGCTTCGATGGCCGCGCCCGGACCCGAATCACCGCAGTGCCGGGCGGGTATTTTCTACAACTGCAGATCGGTTTCGACTGCCTGATCGAATGCGTGGCGCTGTCGGTCAGCATCAGCAACGTCCAAGGTTCACGCGAGGAACCCCGCCCATGAGCAACAATTTCGAAGATGCCCTGCAGCGCCAGGAAATCCCGCAGTTCTTTCGCGGACAGGGCCCGTACTTCACCCGTGATCCCGACTGGGGCGACCACCTGTTCAGCATCAACTGGACGGATATTTTTCTCTACGTTCGCGACCATGCCGAAGGCGAGCAGCAACTGCGCGAGAGTTTCGAACTGTATGTGCACAGCCTCGAAGAAACCCTGGACGATGGCTTCAGCCTGCGGGAAAACCTCTTCGGTTATTACGCGACGCGCCTGCGCCGGGCACCGGACGGTCCCGACTGGCTGGCGGAACTGTCGCCGCTTTGCCGGCGGCGGATAGTCCAGCACCTGACGTGGTATCGCTGGCAGCTGGAAACCCAATGGCAGCTGTACCCCAACCGTGGCCAGCGCATGCGGGAGGCCGGCTGCCCGCCCGAGTTTCTCGACTTGAAGAGTTCGCCCTACCACTAAGCATCGAGGGCAGTACAGGCGGGGCTGTCAAACCAAAACGCCGCGAGCGTGCTCGCGGCGTTATTTCGTGTCGGTATCGGGGACCGGGGGCTCCGCGCTACCGGGAGCCGGCAATGGCTCCCCTTCGTCATCTTCTGCCTCAGCTTCCAGACCGAAATCCTTGCGGCTCTGCTTGATCGCCTGGCGTATGTCATTGCCCTTGGTCGGGCAATTCAATAGTTTGGCGATGCCGTCGATACGTGGCGCCATGGCCAATCTCCCACTTTGCGGACCTGGGCTCGATAGTGCTCGCTTTCAGCGCCGCAGACCAATTTTTGCGCAGCCTTTTGCATCATGGCCGCTGCAAGTCCTGCAACCGAGCCTGCACGTCCAGCTGTGGATAACGCTTGTGCAAAGCCTCCAGACGCTGGTCAGCCTCCTTCACCTGCCCCGCTTCACGCAGGCGCAACACCTCCCGCAACTCGTCGTCCACCGACCGCAACGGGACCGCCGCCCGCTTGCTGAGCATGGGCTTGCCCTTGGCCTGATCGGCCATGGGCTTGGCTACCTGGGCCGAGGCCTCGTCGCTGAGCATCTGGGTTTGGTCGCTGTACTCCCGGGCGGCGGGGCTGGCCGACAAACCGCCCATGGACGCCGCCGGGCGTGGAGCAGGCGCAGACATCGCGCCCTGCACCATCGGCTCCGGCACGCGCTCGGCCAGCTCGGCGGGGGCTGGCTCGGCCATTTGCCGGGCCATGGGCGCAATGGGCGCGGAGGCGGGAGCGGGAGCCGGCGCGGGTGCCATGGTCGGCGTCGGGTAATGATCCGGCGAACGCTGGACCAGCACCAGGATCAAGGCCACGCCAAACAGGCTGGCGAACGCCATCTGCAGGCGCGGTTTCTGACAGGCCTGCAACCAGCGCTGCCACAGGCTCGGCGCGGGTTTTGGCAGTTCACGCCGGGCGCTGGCCAGAATCAGTGCATCGAGGCTGGCCGGGGGCTCGCCCACGCTGTGCTGGCGGATGTGCTTGAGCATCTGTTCTTCGACAGAAGGTGGCGTTTGTCGGGCGTCAGTCATGTGAGTACCTCCTCGGCCAGGAGCCGACGCAGTTTTTTCAACGCATAACGGAAACGGCTCTTTACGGTTTCCAGCGGGGTTTGGGTGAGGCTGGCGATCTCCGGCAAGTCCAGGTCGCCATGGGCACGCAGCAGGAACACTTCGCGCTGGTCGGCCGGCAAGTCTTCGAGGGCCGCGTCGATGCGCTGCTGGTCACGGCTCAGGCTCAACTGTTGCTCCGGGCCCGGCGCGTCATCGACCTCACCGTGCATTTGCTCGTCGTAGCTGTCGTGCAACGGGTTGCGCTGCCCGTGCTTGCGCCAGTGATCGATCAGCCGGTTACGGGCGATCTGGTACAGCCAGGTGCGAAAGGTCGCCCGGCCCTGGGGCTGGCTGGTGCTGCGGATCAGGCTCAGCCAGGTGTCCTGGTACACCTCTTCGGCCAGCTCGGGCTTGTTGCACAGGCCCAGGAGAAAGCGGTACAGCCCCTGGCGATGGCGCTGATACAGCACCTCGAAGGCCGCCGGATCACCGGCGCGGTAGCGCGCCAGCAGCGCTTCATCGCTGCTGGCGGCGGAGGGTGGGTTCGCAGCCGCCATAGTGCTGATCAACTCCTGTTCGCTGCGGATCATGGTGTCATTCAAGTCGGCTCTGGATCTGGCTGTCGTCGCGCTGCGCGGCCAGGCCGGGTTGTGGGGCCTGAGTTTGCAGGCTTTGCGCCAGTTCAACCAGCTGCACGAACTCGCCGCGCAGGCCGTAATGGTCATCGCCCCGGGCGCCACGCGCCAGCTTCAGGGTGTCGTCGAGGCTGAAACTGCCGGTGTAGCGCCCGTCCTTGAGCAGCTGCGAGAACGCCGCCACGGCCGCGGCAAAACGCAGGTCGGTGCTGGCCGCCGCCAGCGTGGCAGGCTGGGACTGCGACATGATCGGGCGCTCGATCAAGCGGCTGCTACCGCCTTCGGGCGCCTTGTAGCGCACGCGCAACATCGCCAGTTCCGGGTTGTTGCTGCTCTCGCCTGCCGCCTTGCCCGAGGCATAGCGCAGGGGTTCGAGCCAGCCCTTCTCGCCCTTGGGCACGATTTCATAGAGCGCAGTCACCGTGTGCCCGGCGCCAATTTCCCCGGCATCGACCTTGTCGTTGTTGAAGTCCTCACGCTTGAGCGCGCGGTTCTCGTAGCCCAGCAAGCGATACTCGCTGACCTGGGCCGGGTTGAATTCCACCTGCAGCTTCACGTCCTTGGCCACCACCGCCAGGGTCGAGCTGAGTTGATCCACCAGCACCTTGCGGGCCTCGCGCAGGTTGTCGATGTAGGCATAGTTGCCATCGCCGGCATCGGCCAGTTGCTCCATCAGGTGCTCGTTGTAGTTATCCACACCAAAGCCCAGGGTGGTCAGCGAGACCCCGGTTTTGCGCTTATCGGCAGCCATCTGCTTGAGGCTGTCGAAGTCGCTGATACCGACGTTGAAGTCGCCATCGGTGGCCAGCAGGATGCGGTTGATGCCGTCCTTGATAAACCCCTGGCGCGCCATCTGGTAGGCCAGCTCGATACCCGAAGCACCCGCCGTGGAGCCGCCGGCGGTGAGCTGCTCGATGGCATTGCGGATTTTCGCCTTGTCGCGCCCGGAAGTCGGTTCCAGCACCACCCGCGACTCACCGGCGTACACCACCAGCGACACGCGGTCCTGGTCGCGCAGTTGGTCCACCAGCAATTTGAGGGTGCTTTTTACCAGAGGCAGGCCTTCGCGGCGGTCCATGGAGCCGGACACGTCAACCAAAAACACCAGGTTGGCCGGCGCCAGTTCGGCCACCGCGCGGTCCGAAGCCTTGATGCCGATACGCAGCAGACGGGTGTGGGGGTTCCACGGCGACGGCGCCAGCTCGGTGGTCACGCCAAAGGGCGAGCCATCGCTGGGCAGCGCGTAATCGTAGGGGAAGTAATTGACCATCTCCTCCAGGCGCACCGCACCTTCGGGGGGCAGGCTGCCCTGGTTCAGCAGGCGCCGCACATTGGCATAACCGCCGGTGTCGACGTCGGCGCTGAAAGTCGAGACCGGTGCCTGCGCCACGCTGTGGATCGGGTTGTCAGGCAGGGTCTGGTACTGCTCGCGCGATTCATCGCGATAGCCGGCAGGCTGCTGATCGGCGGCCATCATCGGCGCCGTCATCATCGGCCGGCTCATGCTGCGCTTGCTGACCACCGCATCGGCCCTCAACGCTTCGCTCTGCACCTGCGGCGCAACCGGGATCGGGGCCGGAGCCGGGATCAATACCCCGCTCGGCGAGGCTGGTTCGGCCGCGGTGACATCCGGCTTGGAAGAAACGCCGCAACCGGCGATCGCCAACAACAATCCGGCGGCGAAACCCTGTGCGGCCGGACGAAGGTAGTGCAGAGGAAGGGACATGGGGGCTGACCTCGGGAGAAAAGTGATCCATTCCCCCCTTCAGACGAAGCCCCTGTGCAATTCGGGTTAAGCCCCGTGAAAATTTTTTCAGCGCACGTAGCGCCGCACCACGCTGCTGTTGCGCAGTACATGGCCGTTGATTTTCTCCAGCAACTGGGCCCGGGTCAGGCCGGCCGGCAACGCGTCGGGCGCCAGGTCCAGGGCATAGATCTGGATCACATAGTGGTGCGCGCTGTCGCCAATCGGAGGGCAAGGGCCGACATAGGTGGTGGTCTTCTTGCTGTTGGTACCGCCCACACCTTCCAGGGTCGACTTGCTCCCGGCACCGGCGGCGATCTGCCGGGTAGTCGGCTTGATTCCGTAATGCACCCAATGATCCACGCCCTGGCCTTTGGCGCCATCCGGGTCGTGCATGACGATCGCATAGCTCAAGGTCCCTTCCGGCCCGGCGGTCCAGCTCAGCGCCGGCGAATTGTTGTGCCCGCCACAGCCCTTGGCATCGCTGGCACTGCCAGAGGTGAAGAGACGGTCATCGGTGACACCGGGGATATTCAGGGTAAAACGCTCCTGGGCCTGAACCGGCAGTTGCAGGCACAGCAACAGGGCACTGGCGGTCAGCCAAGTAGTGCGAGAAGCAAAGCGAGACATACACAAGCACCTTTATTACGCGGAGGGTCGGTGAGCTGAAGACTATAGCTTGCACGACCGGCCATGACCGTTCGTGCAGCGCACGGGGGGTGATTGAGCTTGAGGTGGGGGGTGCTTGTAAATGGGCAAGCACGGGATTTCATCAACGCGGCCGGGCGATCAGCCCTGGTGCGCCTGCACACCCCGCTCAATCTCCCCGGCCAGGCTCCTGGGAAGCGCTCCATCGACATAGCGCTGGGCGATATCAAAAGGGTCGACACTCAAGCCTGGCCGCGGCGGGTAGGAGAACTCACCGACCACATAGCGGGCAAAGGCCGTCGACCGGGGATCCTCATCCACCTGCCAGCAGCCGTCATAGGCCGTCAGCAGGTATTCGCCGATAAAGTAGCCAATGCGCGTGATCAACCAGATCCGATTGTGTTCTTCCACCTCCAGGTGGTTGAAGGAGCGTTCCAGCAGCGGCAGGAATTTCGCCGGTGCAATCAATACCTCGTAGGCATTCTCACCGCCAATGGCCTCGACAAACTGATGCAGCACCGGCAAACGCTCCGCCTTGAATACGGCAAACTCCGCCAGCCTGCGGGCCAACAGCGCGCTATCGGCTTCGCTTATAAACAGATCTGTCATCGCTGATTACTCTCCTGACCTGAGTGCATTGACCGGTAAATGCCGGGCCAGTTTCCGAGCCCGGTGTCGCACGTTCTGTGTCGGTCCGTTCTCGCTCAGGGTGTGCAGGGCTGCCTGCACCGTGGCGCAGCGGACGCCGTCCGCCGCCCATTGCAGGGCCAGGGTCGTCCAGTATTCGCTCGCACTTAGCAAGCCGGTGGCGACCACCCGGGCAAAGGGAAAGTGTTCGCCAATGGCTTGGGGCAATCCATGCCGATCCAGGCCCTCGCTGAGCAGCGCGCGGACCTGCTCCAGGGGCATCTCCAGCAGCGGCAGCAGCGCCACCAGCGCCGCACCCTCGATGCAGGGCATAACCCGCTGGTCATGCACTTGCACCCAGGCCCCCTGAGACGAAAGGCCGATGCCGACTCGCCCTTGGGCAAACGCGAAGATGGGCAACCAATCCAGGGCCGGGCCGGCTTGCGGCGCAACGGTGATCCAGGGCAACGGCAACTGGCTGACAAGGGTCGCAAGGGCCGCCGGTAACTCATCGTGCATCTGCTTCATCCCTGGTTTTAGCGGGCAATAAAAAGCCCCGGGGAACGGGGCTTTTCAGCGTTCGGTGCATTGTGCCAAAGGGGCTCAGGCCTTGTCTTTGCCCTTGCCGTCTTCATCCGGCAGGTGGATGACCCGGGTCGGCGTAACGGCGGCCAGCGGCGGATGCAATTGGTCCTGCGGCTCGATGCGATAGAACTGGGTGGCAACGTGGCTGATGCCGCCCTCTTCGTCGTTGTGCACGACCATGGTGCCCGGCAGGCGGATGCGGGTGAAATTGTCTTCGCTGAGGTTGAAGGTTTCACTCAGGCGCTGATCATCCACCACCGGTGCCGGCAGGCGGGGCGGATAATTGCGGCTTCGCAGTTGTCGGTAGCGCGCCCAGCCGATCAGCAATGCGGCGTTGACCAGCGCGACCCAGAGGTAGATCTCCAGGGTGCTCAAGGCGTCGAGCAGGCTGACATCGATGCGCGGCCCGCCTTCATGGGAACCGACCAGCGGCAACAGGCCACGCACCAACAGGTACAGCAGGCCAATCCATGCCAGTACGGTGAAAAACACATCGACGACCACCAGGAACGGGCGTTGACGGGTTCTGATGATTTTCATCAGTTCACCTCCTCATCATCTATCGGCTTGATGCCGCGGTCGGGGCTGACCCAGCGCGCCCGTTTCTGATGTCTCCCGAACAGCACCTTGGGAAAACTGACCAGTGTGGTGAGCAAGCTGATGAACCAGAACACCAGGGGGTACCAGACCACCCAGAACATGGTCTTCCACAGGTCCTTTTCATATCGTCGGTCGATCAGGATGCTGACCGCGAACTGCATCAGGCACACCATTGCCAGCACCAGGCCGGTAAAGGCCGGCGGCAACAGGTGGTGCACGGCGATGGCCTCGGGCATCTCGATGAATTTGCCCACGGCCCAGAAGATCACCGACAACAGGAAGGTGAAGGCCCAGCCGGTGGACAGGCAGTAATCGAACAGCAGGGTCCACAGGTAGCGGTGGCGCCATTCCCAGATGCCGCGAATGTTCTTGAACAGCACCTCGGCGCCGCCCTGGGCCCAGCGCAGGCGCTGCTTCCACAGGCCGCCCAGGGTTTCCGGCATCAGGATCCAGCACAGCGCCCGGGGCTCGTAGAAGATCGTCCAGTGGTCCAGTTGCAGCTTCCAGCTGATGTCGATGTCTTCGGTGATCATGTCCGGGCTCCAGTAGCCCACCCGGTGCAACGCGGTGCGACGGAAGGCGACGATCACCCCGGAGACGGTGAAGACTTTGCCGAACACCCGCTGGGTGCGCTTGATCAGGCCGATGATCGAGGAGAACTCGCCGACCTGCACCCGACCGACCAGGGTCGAACGGGTGCGGATCCGTGGGTTGCCGGTCACTGCCCCGAGACGGGTGTTGTGCAGCATCGGCGCCACCAGGTACGCCGCGGTATTGGGCGCCAGCAACGCATCGCCGTCGATGCACACCAGGTATTCGCTGCGCGCAGCCACGGCGCCCATGCGCAGGGCCACGGCCTTGCCTTGGTTTTCCGCCAGGTGCAGCACACGCAGGCGTGGGTCCTGCAGGGCCAGGGCATCGAGGACCTGGGCGGTGTTGTCCTTGGAGCCATCGTTGATGGCGATCACTTCGATGTTCGGGTAGTGCTGGCCCAGCGCGGCATGGATGGTGTCGGCGGCGTTATCCCCTTCGTTGTAGCAAGGGATCAGGATGGTGATCAGCGGCTCGCCTTCCAGCACCGGCGGCAGGGTGTCTTCCTTCCACGGCCAGTGGCGCTCCCAGTGCAGCCAGTAGTACAGGCCGCCGGCGATCCACAGCCCCGACATGAACAACGGGTAGAAGAACACGAAGTCCATCAGGAACTGGCCCGTGACCAGGAAAATAAGGCCCAGCGGCACCCCGAGGACAATCGCCAGCACCAATAGGGCTAAGAGTCGATCGATCATGATTCAAGGGTTCCATTTGTTGGAGAGCGCGGGCCGAACTGTTTTCAGGTCCGGCGAGTTCTCAAGGAAGTTGTCCGGGTAGTAACCAAAGCTGGTTGCGCCCTGACGCTTGAGACGGCCCATCCAGTCAGCCATCTGTTCAGCGGAGATATCCGCCGCCGGTTTTGCCGCCCAATCCCGGGCCTGCAATTCAAACACCGTGCGCTTGAGGGCGCCCGGCCGTGCCTTGACCGTGGCCACCAGGTCTTCGAGCCAGGCCCCCGACTGGTGCACGTTTTTGCCCTCCATCAGCGGCATGGCCATGGGCGCGGTCCAGTCGTAGTTGGCCAGGAAGTTGTCGAGGTTCTGCGCGAACCAGGCCTCACTGTCGGGGTTGAGCATCGGCTCGGCGAACAGGTTGCGTGCGGTCTGCACCTGCGGACCGCGAATGGCGCGAACCTTGGCGGTCAGCTCATGGGTGAAATCGGTCAGGTAGCGGGTCTTGAACTGAGTCCAGCGCTGCAACGTGGCCGGGTCGGCGCGCAGGGCCGCGATCGAGCCGGGCAAGCCGTTGGCGGTATACACCCGCAGGGCGGCGGGGCTGGCGTCTTCGAAATCGGAAAGCACCGCGTCGTCGTGGTAGAGGATGCCGTCGACCGAAGTCAGGCGCGCCACGTCCTGGTAGATCTCGCCAATGACTCGCCGTACCTCGGGGTCGAACGGCGACAGCCGCTGGTATTGCTTGGGATCGGTGGACACCTGCCCGGTGGCCGGGTCCCAGCGGGTCACCCGTGGCAGCTTGGAGTCCAGGGCAAAGCTCAGCACCGGCATCCAGGCGAAGACTTTGACGTGGGCCCGGGTCCGCAGTTGCCAGGCCACGCGGTCGAAGATGTCGGCACGCACTGGCAGGTGGCGGTTGGGGAAGTACAGCGAGTGCACCAGGCCGTCACCCTTGGGGTCGGCGAAGGCTTGCAGGAACACGGTGTTGGCCCCCATGTCCGACATGCGCTGCACCAGCTTGCCGAGGTTGATCTCCTGCTGCGCCGGGTCGGGGTCGTAGACGTTATCCAGGTCCACGTGCACCACGCGCATCGGCGCGTCGGCCTGAACGCCGGTGATGCTGTTGGAGAAGTGCATGCCATCCGGGTCGGATGCCACCAGGAAACGCGGGCTGCTCATCAGGTTGTCGAGGGCATCGAGCCCGTCGTCGAGGGTCAGGGCCATCTGGTAACCCTGGTCGCCGATGACTTGCAGCGCCGTGCCGTCAGCCACCCCATAGGGCCAGACCCAGACCCGTGGGTTGTAGCCGGTGACTGCGCGAATTTTCTTGGAGATGGTCGCTACGTCGTTGCGCAGGCGTGCCTGGAAGTCGGCCTCGCTTTCATAGCGGCCGGTGGTTGCATCGTAGCGCCGGGTGGCGGCTGCCGGTTGCAGGTTGCCTTGCGGGTTGGCCAGCACGCCTTTGTGGCTGGCGTCGGTGTGGGCGGCGATTTCCACCAGCCCGGACTGGGAAATTTCGCGGATTTGCGCCCAGGTCAGAAACTGCGAACGCGGACGCATTTCACCGGCAAAGTCCACCTTCTGGTCGGCCGGGGTGTCGATCCATACACCCACCGGCGCCAGCAACGCGTGCCAGTTGTAGCTGCGCAGTACCGGCAGCACCCGGGTATAGAAGCTGGCATAGCCGTCGTCGAAGCTCAGCAGGATGGCCTTGGGCGGCAGCTCGGGGCCGCCTTTGCGCGCCGCCAGGATCTGGTCGATGGTCACCGGCCGATAGTTGTTTTCACGCAACCAGGCCAGCTGTTCGATCATGCGCTCGGTGCGCACCGCCACCACCGCCTGATCGGGGTCGCGGTCTTCGACGTCGTGATAGGCGATGCCCAGGACATGGTTTTTCGGCCATGGGGCCTCATTGTCCGGCAGCGGGCGTTGGGCCGGCGGCACGAACTCCGGGGCTTTTTGGGCGCAGGCGCTGAGAATCAGGACTCCCAGCAGGAGGATGCAACGGGTGATCAGAGGCATCGTCAAACTCTTCTAGAAGCGATAGGTAAGGTCGAGAAGCAGCCGCAGGTCGGTTTCCCGATCGCCGTCGTAAGGCCGGTTGATCACACTCAAGTTGGCCCCTGCTTCGAACACGTCATTCCAGGTCACGCGCTGGCCGTAACCCAGCAGCCAGACGCCACCAGTGGAGTAGTCACGCTGGCTGTAGGTACCGGCCCCGGCCTGGAACTGCTGGCTCCACGAGGTTTCGTAACGGTGGTAGAGCACGTGGTTGACGTTGACCGTCGGCAACACGCTGAAGTCCGACTTGGGGTTGAAGTACGGCGTGTCTTCCTTGGTGTTGTGGCTGGCGCCGACTTCCAGTCCCAGATCGACCTGCACGTGGGGCGAGGCGTACACGCCCTCGCGACCGGTGAGCAAGGCTTCAAGGCGGTTGTTGCCATCGCTGAAGTGCGAGGGGCTCAAGGCCAACTTCCATTCGCGGCTTTCGTTGGCGCGCCAGCGCAGGAATGCACTGCCGCCGTTGGACGTGACATCGCTGTTCAGCGCCCGTAGTGGGGTGTTGGCCGACAGGTATTCGAGGCTACCGCCGTATTGCCAGTGATCGTCGATATCCCGCGCCAGCGAAACTCGGGCCCCGAGCTTGTCGCCGTAGCCGTAGGAATGGTTGGAGACCTCGGCCTCCAGGGTCATGTCCCGGGTGCGTTGCTCTACGCCCAGGCGCTGCCAGCGATGGTGGCCGGTGCCTTCCTGGAAATCCCCGGTGGCGTAACCGACGCCGCCGAACAGGCGCCAGTCTTCATTGATGGGCGGGCTGTAGAGCACGCTTTCGATGCCGAAATCCCGGCTCCCGGACACGGCCCCGGCACCATTGTTGCCACCGCCGTAGCTCTTGCCGCCGTAGGTCTCGACCCGCAGTTCGGCCATGTCGTGGACGTCCCGCTGGCGCGCCAGACGCTGGACCTGGCGGTTGTCCGGGAAGCGCTCCAGGGTGTCATCGGTGAGCGCGTCCATCTGCCGCCATTCCTGCAGATCCATCGCGGTGTGGCCCTGGGCGACCTCAAGGCCGATATCGCGCGGCACCAAGCTCTCGGTTTCCTTGAGCAGGCTTTCCGCGCGGCGCGGCCAGTCCCGGGCCAGGTACAGATCGGCCTGGGCCAGACGCAGGCCGGTGTTGCCCGGCGCCTGGTCGACCAGGGCCGCAAGCCGCTGTTCACTGTCAGGCAGGTCAGCGCTGTAGGTGCCGGACTGGGCCAGCAATTGCTGCGCGTCCATCCAGTCATCGTTGGGGTTGCCGATCGGCAGCCCCTTGAGCTCAACCCGTGGCCGCTGGCTTTGCGCCAGGTCGCTGGCGACCTTTTGCGCTTCTTCCGGGCGGTCGCTTTCCAGCAGCGCGTAGTACAAGGCGGTGCTGTCTTCGACCTTGTTCGCACTGTCGGCATCCGGCGCCGCCAGGACCTCGCGATACAGGTCGCTGGCGATTTCCGGCTCGCGCTGATCAAGGAAGGACGCGGCGACCCAACGCATGGCGTAGGTTGGAATGGTCACGCCCTCGGCCACCAACTGGTGGTATTGGCGGATCACTTCGTCGGTGCGCGAGCGATACCGCAGCGCGCCCAGGCGATCGATGCGCCAGCGGGTCACGTCTTCCTTGGCTTGCGGGTCCGGAGTCCAGGTGCCGAGCAACTGGTCGTAATCGGCCAGGGCACGGTCGGCGATGACGAAGCGTTCTTTTTCACTGCGGGTGGCAAACTCGGCCAGGCGCACGCGCTCGGCCGCCACGTCGCCTTCCAGGCGGCGCTGGGTCACCGGATCGAGCAGCCCGGGGCGCTGGCGAGCCAGGCGCAGGGCCGGCTCCGGCAAGCGTGCCCGCTGCAGGGCGACAATGTATTCACGGGCGACTTCAGGCTTGTTGCCGGCGCGGACAAACGCCTGGTCGTATTCGAACAAAGCATCATAGGGCGCGCCCGAACGGGTCAGCGCGTAACCCAGTGCCAGACGGCGCGCCGGGTCATCGGGCTTGGCCGCCACCAGGGCTCGGGCCCGGGCAACCGCCTCGGCGGGCTGGCCGGCATCGGCCTGGGTCATGGCCAGGCCCAGTTGCAGGTCGGCGTTTTGCGGGTCGCGCTCCAGGGCCTTACGGTAGACCTGGGTCGCCGAATCCCAGCGTTTGAGGTTGCGATAGGCGCGAGCCGTGGCGGTCAACGCCTGCACCGGCAATACCCGGTTGCGCGCCTGATGCTCATAGACGTCTACCACCTCTGAATCGAGGCCGGCCCAACTGGCGATTTGCAGGTGGTCGCTGACCAGCCCATTGGTCAACTGATCGGGCGGTACGGCGCGCAGATGGGTCAGGGCCGGAGCGAAAGTACCGGCCCGCGCCTGGATAATCAGTTGGTCATAGGCCGCGTCGGCAAACGCCAGGGTCGGCCAGAGCAACTGGCTGCACAACGCCAGGCGAAACAGCGGTCGCAAACCATAGAGGCGAACGGGATGAACAATAAACGGCATTTCGTCAGCATCCTTAATGGCTAGCCGAGGTCTTGCGCCCCCTGCTGGTTACGCGCCGGAAAGCCGGAATCAGAAGATCCGGCTAAATCTTTTCGAGTGGATTCTTTCACGCAAGGTTAGACGAGAATTTGCAGCGCAATATTTATTCAGATTCATTTCCCGCCCAAGGTTTCGGAAATTTGAACCCGTTGGGTTTTCCCCAAGAGCTCAAGCCCGGAGTTTGCGGATCGCCATCAGGCTCCAGACATTTTTCGCGCGCACAGCAAAACGCCCGATCCTGTTAGAAAACAGGCGTCGGGCGTCAGGTTGCTACAACGTTGTCGGCCGGCGGTGACCGACCGAAGCGGGCTTAGCGAAGGGCGCCGGCACCACCGGCTTTGCTCATGACAAAACCGATGAACTGCTCAACGCTCATCTTCTGGCCGTTGAAGTCCACCTGGTTATCGGCGTAGTGCAGCTTGGAGACGATATCGGTGCCTTCCAGCTTCGCCAGTTGCGTCCCCAGGGCCATGCCGCTGACCATTTCAGCCGCCATGTTGCTCTGATCGGCGATCAGCTTGGCGTCGGTCTGGCCATCCAGTTGCGCCTGCAGCGCCGCCACATCGGCAATCATCGGCTTGGACAGTTGCAGGTTGGCGTCCAGCAGGCTGATCAATTGCTTGCCCAGTTCAGCAGGCGGCAACTCAAGGTTCTGCGGCTTGGCCAGGTGCAGGCTGAGGTTGAAGCGGCTCTCACCGTTGGCGGTCTTGAACGAGAAGTTTTCCAGGGCGAGCTGCGGCTTGGATTCCAGCACCTTGTTCACCGCGCTGCGCACCTTGGCCTCTTCGGCCTCGGTCATTTGCAGCTCCGGTGCCGGTTCGCCATTTTCGGCGGCGGCGGTGGAAGCAGCTTCGTAGGGTTGCAGCTTGGTCTGATAAACCTGCACCAGGTCCATCAGGGACTGGGTGTCGAGGTTCTTCATGCTCCAGGCCATCTGCGCCGAACCGATGTTCTTGCCGTCGAAGTTGATCTCACCCACCTTGTAATCGGCGCGGCCGCCCAGGGTGGTGCCGGTTTCTTCGCTGGAGGTCTTCTGTTCGAAGTTCTTCAGGGTCAGGACCGATTTCTTGTCGCCAAAGGTGGCCTTGGTGCTGGTCAGCTCCAGGGTGTTCTGGCCCAGGTAGAAACCGAAACTGCTTTTGTTGAGGTTGCTGGCCAGGGTCAGGCCGTTCAGCTCGACCAGTACCGGTGGCTTGTCCGCCGGGCTCAGGAGCAGCGTGAGGCTGTCCATGTAGCCGTCGACCTTGACCTTCTGGGCCTCGGAAGAACTGTCGACATTCAGGTTCAGGCCGGAAAATTTGAACTTGGTGTTGTCATCCAGGGCGATATCCAGCGGCAGCAGCTCGAGGGTGCCGTTGGCGGAGCGGTCGTAACCCATGTTGACCAGGCCTTTGAGCGGCGACTGGCCATTGGCGGCGGCAAACCATTTTTCGGTCTGCGGGTTCTTTTCCAGCTCGTAGTGACTGGTGGCCATGACCGGCAGCCACTTCAGGCTGATCAGGCGCGAGAACGGCAGCGGACCGTGTTCGATATGGTCGACGAACAGCAGCTCGGCGTTGCCGTTGAACAGCTCGCCTTCGCCCTTGAGGCGGTAATGGGCGGTGCTGGTGAACAGCTTGCGATCAAGGGATACCAGCTCCAGGGTCGCGCTGCCGTTGGAACCGACCATTGCGGCCTGCAGTTCCTTGTTGGCATCGGCGATCGAGGTTTGCAGTACACCTTCGAGCTTGGTGCCGGTGTACCAGGCGCCGCCGGCACTGATTGCACCTACTGCGACGACGATTCCTAACAGTACGCCTGCTGATTTATTCATGTCTGACCCGATCAATATCCGTTGTTTGAAGGTGTGGTCGTCTTCCCTGAACCCATGACGGGTTGCGGCTCGACTTCGCGTAAAGCGGGCGAAGATTAGCATTGGCGGCGTCCGGCGACCCAGCCTTTGCGTGTGAAAACTCGTTAATCCGTGAGCCAGGGCGCATTCATGGGACGAACGGGCGTGGCCATCCACGGCGGTTTGGCTTGGTTTTTTGTGGGCCTGCAAAGGCCAGCGCAGCCTGGCGGCGGCTACAACGGCTCAGGAGTATTCGATTTCCAGGGCGTCGAGCTGGTGGTCGAAGCTTTTGAGGCGGGCGCTCCAGGTGTACACCAGCACTTCGAAGTCGCGATCGATCACCGCGCCGCCCGGGGA
Organism: Pseudomonas sp. MF09150; assembly: GCF_059862355.1. Lineage (NCBI taxonomy): Bacteria > Pseudomonadati > Pseudomonadota > Gammaproteobacteria > Pseudomonadales > Pseudomonadaceae > Pseudomonas > Pseudomonas sp. MF09150. The sequence continues at coordinate 679,523 of NZ_JCBCUS010000002.1, forward strand.
ATCCCCTCGCGGGTCGCAGAAGTCCAATTGGTAGCGCTGGCGGGCCATGGCGGCGGCGACGTCGGAGAGTTCCCGGGCGTTATTCAGCCAGTGCCGGCCGTCGGAGGATTGGCGGTCGAGGACCACACACTGTTTCTTCAGGGCTTCGAGGCTTTTTTCCAGGGGGGTGCCGGTGAGTTCGCCCATGACTTCCTGGAAACTGCGCCCCGGCTGCCAGTAGCTGCCCCAGAAATAGCGATCGAACACGGTTTCGACCCGACGCAGCGCGACCTTGGTGTCCCAGATCACCACCAGGGTCTTGCTCTGTTCCAGTTGTTTTTTCTTGAGCCGCAGGCTGCCGAGCGAAGCCCAGGCCACCACCACGATTGCCAGTACCGCGATCAGCGCACTGGCGCTGTCGAGGAAGACCATCGCCTTGTCGATCTGGTGGGCCAGCATGATGCCGTAGAAGTAAGTCGCAGAGAGCAGCAACAGCGCGCACAGAACGCACCAGAAGCCGGGAGCATAAGGGTTTTTCATTATTGGAATCCCCATGACCATCACGTGCTTGAGCCGTGGACGGGGGCGCTCTTGAAAGGCGCTCGCCCAACAGCTCAAAGCATAGCAACGGGCTCAGGGTTTGCTGGGCGGCGAGCCTTGCGTTCGTCCGCTTTCCCAACCACCGCCCAGGGCCAGGAACAGATCGATCTGGCTCATGGCGACCTGGGTGTTGGCCGAGGCCAGTTGCGCGCGCATATCGGTGTAGGTCCGGGTGGCTTGCAGGTCGGCCAGGAACGACGCACGGCCGGCCTGGAAGAAGCGGTGGGTCTGGTCCGCCGCCTGCTGCGCCGACACTTCGGCATCCGCCAGGGCGTCGCGGCGTTGCAGTTGGGCACTGTATTGCGCCAAGCCGGTCTGGGTTTCGCGGATGGCGTTGAGCACCACCCCGTCAAAATGCGCCAGGGCACCCTGACTCACGGCTTCGGCCTGATGAATACGCTGGCGGGCGCCATTGGACGGCACGCTCCAGCTCAACAGCGGGCCAAAGCCCCAGCGATTGGTGGCGGGCTTGCCGAGGTTTTCCAGGATGCCGACCGTGCCGACGGTGGCGCCGATGCTGATGTCCGGGTACAGCGCGCCGGTGGCCACGCCGATGTCGGCGGTGGCGGCCGCCAGGCGGCGTTCGGCTTGGCGCACGTCGGGCCGGCGCTTGAGCAGGGTCGCGCCGTCACCCACCGGCAACAATTGCGCAATGTGCGGCAGCTCGGCGCAACTGCTGGTGCCGGCGGGCAGTTGGTCCAGGGGTTTGGCCAGCAACATCGACAGGCGGAACAGCCCGGCCTGGCGCGCCGCTTCATAGCGCGGCAATTCGGCGCGCAATGACTTGAATTGGGTCTGAGAGCGGGTGACCTGGGTCTCGTCACCGCGTCCCGCATCCCGCAGGCGCTGGGTCAGCTGGGTGCTCTGGGCTTGCAGGTCGAGGGAATGCTCGGCGATCTGCCGCTCCTCGTTGGCCGCGCAGATTTGCGTATAGGCCCGGACCACGTCGGCCACCAAGGTGATGCGTGCGGTGTCGGCCGCGGCCTGGGTTGCGTCGGCATTGGCCTTGGCCGCCTCGATGCCTCGCTGCAGGGTGCCGAACAGGTCGAACTGATAGGAAGTGCTGATCGCGATATCACCGACATTGGCCACCGGCACCTTGCCGGCCTGGAGGAAGGCTTCGCCCGACTCCTGCAAGCGCTGCGCCCCCATCTTCACCCCGCCGCTCCAGCCGCCGGCAGCCTGGGCCTCGTCGACCTGGGCCCGGGCCCGCGCCAGGTTGGCCGCGGCGACCCGCAGGTCGGTGTTGGAGGCCAGGGCCTGCTGCACCAACTGGTCCAGGCGCGGGTCCTGATACAGGCGCCACCAATCGCCGGGCACCGGCGCCGAAACCACATCCGCATCCTTGGCCGCCAGTTCACCTTGCAAGTCGGGACGCTGCAGCGCGGCGTCCGCCGGCAACTGGTAGTCCGGCCCGACCATGTGGCAGGCCGAGAGCAGCAGGCCGAACCCGGCCAGGGCCAAACGCGCCGCCGTGTTCATTGCCCGGGCTCCTGCTGCGGTTTGCCCTGGCCATCGATGATCGACACCGTGGCGGTGCGCCCGGCGATCATGCGGAAATCCGCCGGTACATCGTCAAAGGCGATTCGCACCGGAATCCGCTGCGCCAGCCGCACCCAGCTGAAGGCCGGATTGACGTTGGGCAGCAGGTTGGAACCGCTGCTGCGGTCGCGGTCCTCGATACCGGCGACGATGCTTTCGACATGCCCGCGCAACCGTGCACGGTCACCGATGACCCGGATGTCGACCGCCTGGCCGACATGGATACCGTCGAGCTTGGTCTCTTCGAAATAACCGTCGATGTGGAAGGAGTTGCTGTCCACCACCGACAACACCGGGCGCCCGGCGGTGACGAATTCCTGGGCCCGCGGCGCACGGTCGTTGACGTAACCGTCGACCGGGCTGCGGATCACCGAGCGGTCGAGGTTCAACTGCGCGCTGTCCACCGCCACCAGGGTTTCGGCCAGGGCCGACTGGGCACGGGCCACCCGCGACTGGCTTTCTTCCAGTTGCTCGCGTGGCACCAGGTTGCCCAGGCCCTTGTTGCGCCGGGCTTCACGCTGGGCCTGGTCGAGGGTTTCCTGGCGGTCGGCGAGGGCCGCCCTGGCCTGGCGCAGGGCCAGCTTGAAACGGTCCTGGTCGATGCTGAACAGCACCTGGCCGCGCTGCACCAACTGGTTGTCGCGCACCTGGACCTGCTGGATCAACCCGGACACATCCGGCGCGATCTGCACGATGTCGGCGCGAATATGCCCGTCCCGGGTCCAGGGCGCGAACATGTAGTACATCACCATGCGCCACACCACCACGACTGCGAAGGTCACCACCAGCAAGGTCAGGACTACGCGACCGATGGTCAATAAAGGTTTTTTCATGTCATCAGGTATCGACTGAGTGAATCCACCACGCCGAGCAGCAAGGCGTAGAGACCCACGTTGAACAGTGCCCGGTGCCAGACCAGGCGATAGAAGTGCATGCGCGTCAACAACCCGTGCACCACCAGGTACAACACATAAGTAATGCCCATCAGCACCAGCAGCGTGGGCAGGAATACCCCACTGATATCCAGATCACCGATCATAAAGGCGCTCCATCGATGCCATGGGGAAGCGGTTCTTCAAGCTCGCCGCCACCGACGAATTCCACCCCCGGCAGCAAGGCCAGGCGCAGGCCGCTGAGGGCGTGCAGCAGATGCAGGCGCGTTTCGTGGTCGTCCTGGGCCTGAGCGTTGAGGGCGCGCCGGGTACGGTCCAGGGTCATCAGCAGAGCACTGGGCGCCGGCAGGCGTTCACCGGCCTTGAGGCAGGCCTGAAAATACGCCCCGACCTCGGCCACCACTTGCCGCACCAGTGCCTGCGCCGAACCCTGCACCCGTGGCGAATAGGCCAGCAGGTCGAGGAGGTTCAGCGCCACCCGCAGTTCGCGCAGGGCGACGCCGGTGTCCTGGCCGGTCATGGCCAGGCGCGGCAGGTGCTGCATCAGTCGGTCGAGCATTTGCGCCCCCAGGTGCCGATGCTCGGCCAGGGTCGCCGGCTGCGTCAGGCCGACAATGTCGCGCCAGCTGAAGCGCGTCAGGCGCTTGGCCGCCAGCTCTGAACCGAAGGGCCGGGCAATCAGGGTCCAGACGAAGGCAAACAGCAAGCCCATGGGCCCGGCCAGGTTGGAGTTGGCGAAGCTCAGGAAGTCGGCGTCGTAGGCGCCCTGGATGCTGATAAAGGACGAGGTGTTGACGATGGTCAGCAGCATGCCGAGGTAAAAGCGCGGCTGTACGGTGAGGGTTCCGACGCAGATAAAGGGCACGGCAAAGGCCAGCACCAGCATCGGGAAGTCATGCAGGTTGGGCAGGATCAGGAACAGGTAGAGGCTGGCGAACAGCACCGACATCGCGGTCCAGAAAAAGAAGCGGTAGATCTGCGGCGCCGGGTCGTCCATGGAGGCGAAGAAGCTGCACGCCACCGCCGCCAGGATCACCGCGCTGCCGCCGTCGGTCCAGCCCAGGAGGATCCACAGCACCGAGGCGACGATGATCGCGGTGATGGTCGAGACCACCGAATACAGCATCAACCCGCGATCGAGAAACGGCGTCAGCCGGCCCAGGCGCCAATGCCGGTAGACTGCGCGCCAGGTGTCCTGGCTTTCGCATTGAATGGCGTGTTGCAGGCTACGGCAGTCCTGCCACAGGTCGATCCATTCGCCCAACCGATACAGGGCGTTGGACAGCAGCAGTTGGCGTCGGTCATCCAGCGCTTCGGCGCTCGGCTGCAAGGCGTCGAGCTGATTGCGCAGCGCTTGCCAGCGCTCCACCGAGGCGCCCGCGGCCGTGTCCTGCAACCACGCATTGGCCTGTTCCAGCAGCGGTGCGAACTGCGCCACCAATTCCGGAGTGCGTCGCTCCAGGGCATAGAGTGCGTCATCCAGGGCGTCCACCACCGGCAGCAGGTGGATCATGCGCCCCCGCAGTTCCTTGGTATTGCGCACGGTCTGTGGCCGCGCGCCTTCGTGGGGCAGTTGGCCGATCATCAGCTCCAGGCTGTTGAAGGTGGCGACCATCGAACCGCGCAGGGCGCTGACTTCCTGCGGGTCCACGGTGCGACTGAGGAAGCGCTGGCTGTAGGTGGACGCATCGGCAAACCACTTGCCGGCCGCGTCGACAAACACCGGGGCCAGGCGCCGCGGCCAGAACATGCTGCCAACCACCGCAGCGCAGACGATGCCGAGGAAGATTTCCTCGGTACGCGCCTCGGCCACGTCCCACACCGCCAGGGGGTTATCCACCACCGGCAGGGCGATCAGCGGCAAGGTGTAGCCGGCCAGCATCAGCGCGTAGCTGTTGGCGGTACGCAGGTGCAGGGACAAAAACAGCAGGATGCCGGTCCAGAGCGCAATCACCAGCACCAGCAGGTAGAGGCTCTGCACGAACATCGGCACAAACAGCACTGCCGCCGCCGCCCCAAGCAAGGTGCCGACCGCGCGGTACAGCGCCTTGGAGCTAGTGGGACCGACAAAGGGGCTGGAGACGATATACACGGTCGCCATGGCCCAGTAGGGACGCGGCATCTGCATCAGCATGGCGATATACAGCGCGATCATCGACGCGGCGAAGGTGCGCGCGCCGTAGAACCAGTCCCGCGCCGGCGGCATGCCGGTAAAAAATCCGTTCAAGAAGCGGCCACCGGCAAATGGGTCGCCGACTCGAAGGCGCGAATCACCCGCAGCGCGGCCTCAAGGTCGCCGGGCGCGATGCCGTCCAGCACTTCGCGACGCAGGCGCGCCAACTCCACCTCCACCGCCTGTACCAGTTCGCGGCCACTGACGGTCAGGCTCAGGCATTTGGCGCGGCGATCATGGGCGTCTTCGGTGCGACACACGTAACCGGCCTTGCACAACTGATCGAGCAGGCGCACCAGGGACGGGCTCTCCATCCCGGCGGCATGGGCCACCGTCACCTGACGCACGCCCTCGCCCAGGCGCCCGATCATCAACAACGGCACGGCGCAGGCTTCGGAGATTCCATAGTTGAGCAGCGTGGTCTGGCAGATCCGCCGCCAATGGCGCGAGGCGACCACCATGCCGCTGCTGATATTCATCTGGAGCGCATCGAGATTCTGGGACAAGGGAGGATTCGCACACTGTTAGTTTGCTAACTATCAATATGACATTGGCGGATATTTTTGGTCAAGTTTTGATACAAACTATTCCTGGCGACCGCTATGGGTCCATGCACAAGAAATGACTCAGCGTTTTTTGGCTCGCTCGTAAACCGTGCCGCGTTCACGCTTGCCAACCGCCACCACGGAAACCACCACCCGTTCGTCTATCACCTGGTAAACCAATCGGTACCCGGAGGCCTTCAATTTGACTTTGTAACAGTCAGGCATGCCATGCAGCGCATCGCCAGGCACTCGCGGGAACTGCACGCGCTCCACGAGTTTCTTCTTGAACTGCTCACGCAGCGTATGCCCCAGCTTGTTCCACTCTTTAAGCGCAGAAGGCAGGAACTCAAGCTTATAAGTCATCCAGACTTACCGATATCGGGGTCTCCTTGCTGCGCGCCCGTACGATTTCCGCAAGCTCCAGATCATCAAGCCGCTCCATCATGGCTTCGAAAACATCAGCCGGAACCATGTAACCCATGACCCGGTTGTGGTTTAAAACCGCCACCGGACCACCCTGGGCGCCACTGAGCACAGCAGAGGGGTTTCTCTTCAGTTCCGACACACTGACGGCTTTATCAGCCAACACACTTTGCATAATTAAGACCTCAAATTAGTACCTAATTCTGGTCTAAATTTCGCATAGTGACAAATGTGCCCTTTCTAACCCCCACGCCCCTTGCGCAACAACACATCCAACTGATCCACCACCTCCGCCCAATCGGCATCCTCCAGCACTTCATCGCGCAAAAAGTCCGCCTGGCTGCGGGACCAGAAGAACGCGTCCGCCAGGTGCAGCTCGGGCTTGAGCGGCGAATGGGTGGCGATAAAACGCTCGATGCTGATCGGGTCGTCGGGCAGGCCGAGCTGCTTGAACAGCGCCGGCAGGCTGTGGGTCGGTGACTCCATGGAGGGCTCCTGGATTTGCAAAGGGGCCGGGGTGAAAAGCGCCCGGGCCGGTTAGTGGCTGACCTCGCACACCTCGGCATGGGGCACCATCTTCAGGTACTGCTCCATGCTCATGTGCACCAGGTTGTGGTGATTGCCGGCTTCGACGTAGATGTCTTTCTGCCGTGTCAGCAAGGGGTCTATGACCATGTCCAGGCCGTAGGCTTCGCCCAGAGCCGGCACGGCGCCCCGTTCGCAGTCCTGAAACAGATGGGCCAGGGTGCTTTCGCGGGTGATCTGCCATTCGCCACTGCCGCGGACCTTGCTCAGGTCCAGGTGCCGGCTCGCAGGCAGGACCGCCATCAGGTAATGCCCATGGTGGTCGTCGAGGACCACCGATTTAGCCACCCGCTCGGCGGGCACCCCGGCCACTCGCGCGGTCTCCAGGCTGCTGGCCGAATGCGGGTGAGTCACCACATCAAATTCGCAATGCGCCTGCTCCAGGCTGCGTTGCACGGTTTTTGCCATACGCATGCTGCACCTCGGTGTCCGCCACAGGGTTGCCGGACTTGGGTTGACCACCTGTTGCTCACTGCACCTGAGTCTAGGTCGCGCCAGGGGTCGCCACCACCGCCCGGCCGATTAACTTCCCAACGGCACCCGCCGTGCAGGGCTGCACGATTCGGGCGCCCGCTTGCTCAACTAGACTCAAGCACAAGGCCAGGGAACGGATGGACGTCCCGGTGCATGACTCTCCAGGAGGGTCATATGAACAGAGGTGGATGGCGGGCAGTGCTGCTCGGGTTGCTGATCGGTCTACCGGTCGGGCCGGCCTGGGCCGTGGACCCGGTGGTGGTACTGACGCTGAACGATGTGATCAGCCCGGCCAGCGCCGACTATGTGCTGCGCGGCCTGGACCGGGCCGCCGCCGAACACGCGCAACTGGTGGTGATCGGCATCGACACCCCGGGTGGGCTCGACACCTCGATGCGCGCGATCATCAAGGCCATTCTCGCCAGCCCGGTACCGGTCGCCAGTTTTGTCGCCCCCAGCGGTGCGCGGGCGGCCAGCGCCGGGACCTACATTCTCTACGCCAGCCATATTGCCGCCATGGCCCCCGGCACCAACCTGGGGGCCGCCACCCCGGTGCAGCTCGGCGTCCTGCCAGGGTCCGCCAACCCGCCGGCCGCACCGCGCAGCGACAAAGCCACCACCCCCGACCCCGCTGTCGACAGCCTGACGCACAAGCAGATCAACGATGCCGCGGCCTATATCCGTGGCCTGGCCCAATTGCGCGGGCGTAACGCCGAGTGGGCCGAGAAGGCCGTGCGCGAAGCCGTCAGCCTGCCGGCCGAAGAGGCCCTGAAGATCAAGGTGGTGGACTACCTGGCCGACGATCTTCCGGGCCTGCTCAAGCAGTTGGATGGCAAAACCCTCAACGCCGCCGGGCAGGCGGTACAGCTGCATACCCTGGGCGCAGCGCTGACTCACCATGACCCCGACTGGCGCACCCAACTGCTGTCGCTGATCACCCACCCCAGCGTGGCGATGATCCTGATGATGCTCGGCGTCTATGGCTTGTTTTTCGAATTCGTCAGCCCCGGTACGGCGCTGCCCGGGGTGCTGGGAGGCATCTGCCTGTTGTTGGGCCTGTATGCCCTGCAGTTGCTGCCGGTGAACTATGCGGGCGCAGGACTGATTCTGCTGGGCATCGGTTTTATGGTGGCCGAGGCCTTCTTGCCGACCTTCGGCGTGATCGGCTTCGGCGGCATCGTCGCCTTTATCGCCGGCTCGGTGATCCTGATGGACACCGACATCCCGGGTTATGGCATCCCGCTGCCGCTGATCGTCAGCCTGGCGGTGCTCAGCGCCGTGCTGCTGGTGGCCCTGGCGAGCCTGGCACTGCGCACGCGACGCAAACAACCGGTCAATGGCGATGCTGGGCTGGTGGGCAGCGTGACCCCGGTGACCGCCGTAGACATCGACCAACCCTGTCACGGCTGGGTCCAGCTGCAGGGCGAACATTGGCAGGTCCTCGGCGCCAGCCCCTTGCACACCGGGCAAGCGGTGCGCGTGATGGCCCGCCAGGGCCTGTATCTGCACGTCACAGCGGTCGCATCCGCGCCGCAAGGAGAATGAGATGGGCCTGGAAATAGGTGTCGGGGCGCTCGTGGCGCTGCTGATTGTGCTGCTGGTGTCGACCTTTCGGATCCTGCGCGAATACGAACGCGGCGTGGTGTTCCAGCTCGGGCGCTTCTGGCAGGTCAAGGGGCCGGGGCTGATCCTGCTGATTCCGGTGGTGCAGCAGATGGTTCGCGTCGACCTGCGCACCGTGGTGCTCGACGTCCCGCCCCAGGACGTGATCACCCGCGACAACGTCTCGGTCAAGGTCAACGCGGTGCTCTACTTCCGGGTGCTGGACCCGCAAAAAGCCATTATCCAGGTCGAGGATTTCCTCATGGCCACCAGCCAACTGGCGCAGACCACCTTGCGTGCGGTGCTGGGCAAGCATGAGCTGGACGAACTGCTGGCCGAGCGCGAACGCCTGAACATGGATATTCAGCAGGTGCTCGACGCGCAGACCGACGCCTGGGGCATCAAGGTGGCCAACGTCGAAATCAAACACGTCGACCTCAATGAATCCATGGTCCGCGCCATCGCCAAACAGGCCGAAGCCGAACGCGAACGCCGGGCCAAGGTGATCCACGCCGAGGGCGAGTTGCAGGCCTCGGAAAAACTCATGCAGGCCGCCGAAATGCTCGGCCGCCAACCCGGCGCCATGCAGCTGCGCTACATGCAGACCCTGAGTTCGATTGCCGGTGACAAGACCTCGACCATCGTCTTCCCGCTGCCGATCGAACTGCTCAAGGGCATGGCCGACCTGTCCTCAAAACCCTGAACCCGCAGCACGGCCCCGAGCCTGCGCCGCGCGCAGGCTTTCCAGGCGTGCGTAAGGCCCTCGGGCCCAACGCTCCACCTGCTCTCGCAGCAGGGGCGAGGCCTCATCGCGCTTGCTCGCGCCGTCGGCCACAAACACCTGGTCGGGCTGCTTGGCATGTTGTTCAACTCTGGAAAAAGCCCGCGCGCACTGCTCGGCGTCGAGCCCGAAAAACAGCGCCAGACGCCCGGCCATTGCCTGGGGCAGCTCGCTGTAATTGACCGCCAGCCCCTGGAACTCGACGCAGCGCTCCAGCCCCAACTGCAACAGCCGCCCCAGGCGTCGGGCGATAAACGCCTCGCGCTCGAAACCGCTCTCGGCATCATCCAAAGCACTGGGCCCGATCAACCCCGGCACCATGTGCATGCCGCTGCGACGCAGATGAGAGACAGCAATTTCCAAAGGCTCGCGGTACACGAACAACCAGGGGGTCGTGGCAAAGCAGCGGCGTAGCAAGGGCAGCTCACCGATGTTCCAGGCATCGAGCTTGATCACCAGGCGCTGTTCCACAAAGCCCCGGGCCTGGCCATAGGCACTGATCAGGCCCCGCAGCGCCGGCGCCAGGGTGTCGACCGGCAGCCCGCTGCGCAGCAGGCTATCGAGCGGCGGCGGTTCGCTGATCACGGTGCAGTGATCGAGCGCCGCCAGCATCTGGCTGATCAGGGTCGAACCGCAGCGCGAGGCGTGGCAGATAAAGGCCTGGGGCTCGCATCCCGGGCTCTCGGCCTGCCATTGGCTGAGGGTCGCCAGTGGCGTCTCGCGCCGAAACGCCTGGTTGAACGGCAAGCGCAGCGCCGCATCCACCGCCTCGCGGAAAAACGGCTGGTGCAAGGGCGTATCGCCAAACCAGCACCAGTCGACCCGCCACTGACCCTGGCGCGCAAAAATACGAATCGGCAACCAGCCGTGCAGGTTCAGTGGCTCCATTGTTCATTCCATTGGCGACGGCCCTGGCGCATTGCCGCGCGCACCTGGTCGGCGCAGATGCCCAGCCCGTGCTGCGCCGCCAGCGCCAGGGTGCGAGTGATAAAGGCTTCGCTGTCGGTCAGCGCCTGCAGGCTCTGGCACAGGTGCGGATGGTCCTCCAGCAGCTGGCGGAACTGAGCGAACGCCGCAGCGGCCGCCCCCTCTCCCGGGGCAGGAGTCGTGGCCGAACCGGCTTCGATGGCCTGGCTCAGCCAAGGGCCGGGGCGGCAGTCGAGCACCAGGTGAATCCGCTCGCTGCGGTCCCGGTTGTCCACGCTGTGGGGCCGTGAAAGATCGAGAAACCAGCATTCGCCCGCGGCCAGCGGCATGCGCTGGCCATCAAGCATAAAGTCGACCAGCGGCGGGCTGAGCAAGGGGATATGCAGGCGCAGATCAGCTTCGGGCCCTTGCAGATCGTAGTCGCGGTGCTCGAAGATGCGGCTGCCCGGCCCCACCCGCAGTAGCCGCGCCGAGCGGATCTCCAGCCCGAGGTCGCGCAGGGCCTGCTGCCAGCGCGGATCACGCTGCCAGGGCTGGCGCTCGACTGCCGCGCCCTGCCCCGGCGCCAGTTCAGTGAGGGCGTCCTGCGGCGCAATCAGCGCTACGCCGCTCCAGTCACCCTGGTAGTACTCGGCGTTGAAATGGCGCTGCCATTGCTCCGGCCTGATCTCGGCCAGGGCTTGCAGCAAAAGGGGCAGATCCAGGCTGACCGGCAGCCGCGCATACGCCACTCGACTCATGACTGGGGCAGTACCCGGCACTCGCCCAGCCAATCCAGCAGCCGGGCCACGCAGGTTTCGACGGAACCGTGGCCGGTGTCCAGTTCGAGCGCCGCGGCAAGCGGCACTTCATAGGGCGCGGAGACTCCGGTAAAGCTCGCCATCTCGCCACGTCGCGCGCGGGCGTAATGGCCCTTGGGGTCACGTTGTTCGCACACCGCCAGGGAGGCGCTGCACCAGACTTCGTGGTAGTCCTCGCCCAGGCGCTGGGCGAAGAGTTCGCGCAGCTCGATCAGGGGCGCAATCATCGCCATGATCACGATCTGCCCATTGCCCACCAACAGCGCCGCCAACTCACTGGCCCGGCGAATGTTTTCCCAGCGATCGGCTTCGGTAAAACCCAGGTCGCGATTCAGCCCGCCCCGCAGGGCATCGCCGTCCAGCACCAGGCTTTGCGCGCCCAGGGCGAACAGCTCGGCGTGCAGGGCCTGAGCCAGGGTCGACTTGCCCGCAGCCGGCAACCCGGTGAGCAGGATCGCCGCACCGCGATGGCCATTGCGGGCCTCGCGGCGGGTGCGGCTGATGCTGGCCGTGGGTGCCTGCAGGTCACTGCTGCCGGGCATGGACCACCGGCGCCGCGATATTACCCGCCGCCCAATCGGCTTCCCGACCGGCCATGGCCGTGGCGATGGACTGGACCTGGGTCGATTGCAGCTCATCCGGCAGCGGGTCGAGCCCGGCGCTGGCGAAGATCTGGCCGTAGGCATTGCGCAGGTCGGCGTAGGACAGGTCACGTCGCAGGTCGGTCTGCAAGGTATTGAGCTCGCCCTGGATCAGGTCCAGCTCACCCAGGCCGTTGGCCTGATAACGATTGCGCAACTGACCGACGATCTGCCCGTCGATATTCGCCAGCTGCTGGTTGGTCTTGAACTGGCGCATGGCTTCACGGTAGTTGGCGTTGGCCACGTAGAGCTGGGCCAGCACCGCGATCGACATCGCCTGACGCCGCGCGGTGGCCACTTCTTCACCGGCCTTGGCGACGTTGATCGCCGCCGGTGCGGAGATCACGTTGAACAGGTTCCAGGTGACCTTGACCCCGTAGTCGGCCCACTTGTCGTTGACCAGGAACGAGTTGCTGTCGTAATGCCCGCCTGCGGAAAATTCCAGCCCCGGCAACAGGCGCAGCATCGCCTTGCGGGTTTCCGCCGAGCTGATGCGGCTCTGGTAGTCCTGTTCGCGCAGTTCCGGACGGCTGGCCAGGGCTTCCTGTTCCAGCACGGCCATGTCGACCTTGAGCTCGGGGATCGAATAATCATCCACGGTCGCCAGGGTCAGATGGGTGCCCAGGGGCAGGTTGATCAGGGTCGCCAGCTCGGTCTTGGCCAGGGACAAGGCGCGACGCTGCTCTTCGAGCTGGCGTGTGGCTTCGATCAGCGAGCGCTGGTAACCCAGGGCCTGCACCGGGTCGCCGATCCGCTGTTCACTCATGCTCTGGCTGTTGCCCCGGGCCTTGTCGACCCGTGCCATGAGGCTGTCGATCTGGCCGAGCAGACGCTCGGCGGCCACCGCCCGCCAATAGGCCGAGCGCACGTCCTGGACGATAGTGTTGATCACCTTGCGCCGCCGTTCCTGGACGATCAGGCGTTGGTCACCCTGCTGCTTGGCACTGATGTAGCTGACCCCGAAATCGAGCACGTTCCACACCATGGTCAGGTCGGCCACATTGCGGTCGCGGTCCTGGGAGGTCGAGGGTTCCAGGGACTGGGTGCCGGTGCGCACGCTTTCGCTGCTGGAGGCGCTGACGTTGTTGCGCCCGGCGTAGCCTGCGGAAAGTGCCATGCGCGGCAACATGTCGAAGCTGGCGAGGTCCAGCTGCCGCTTGGCCAGGGCCTCCTCCATGATTTTCAGGCGGCCTTCGAGGTTGTACTTCACCGCGCGGGCCATGGCCTGGTGCAAGGTCAGCGGGCCGCTGAGCGGCTCCTGGTCCTTGTACATGCTCGACAGGTCGCTTTTCGCGCGCTGCTCGCTGACGCTGCGTTCGATGGGGTCACTGGTGACCGCGCAACCACTCACTACCAGCGCCAGCAGGCTGACGCTGAACAACTTCTGACTGTTTCTCATCCCTGAATTGCCCCTGGGAACTGCATCGATTAAGTGAGTTTCAAGCCTGCATTTCGCTGATGCCGGCCTGTTCGAAAGCATAGGTCAGATCCTGGATCTGCCGTTGTTCATTGTCTTTGAGTTGCTGCAGTTGCTGGCCCAGGGTCGGCGCGCCAAATACCCCGCGCAGCCCCTGGGTTGCATCACTGCTGATCGAATGCTTGCCGAAGGCGTTCAGGGAGTCGCTTTGGGTGCTCGAGTCCTGGTTGAACAGGCTCGACAGGGTGCTGCTGCCGAACACCCCGCCATCGCCACCGCCAAAGCCGAGGAAGCCGCTGCCATTGCCGTCGCCACCGCTGTCGGTGCTGAACACCTGGGCGATAAAGCTTGGGGCCGGCGCACCGTTATTGATGAATATGCTGCCGATTGGCGGCAGGCCGCCGCCGCTGGTGCGTTGCTCGAACAGCGGCGGCATCACCAGCGGCGAGCCCAGGTCACCGCTCGGCGGGCCGAAGATGATCGGTTGCAACGGGACGTTGGGCAGTGCGGGCGGTGCCACCGGCTCGCTGACCCGGAACTCCGGATCGCCGGCCAGGGACACCGTGGTCACCGAGTAATTGTTGGAGTTGGCAAAGCCGCTGCCGGCGTTGCCCGCCAGGTCGGTGTAACTGCTGTTGTCCAGGGTGATGAAGTTGCTGGGGTCGGTCAGGTTGGCCGTCGGCGTCAGGGTCGCGGTCCAGGTCTTGCCGCCATCGCTGGTGGCCAGGTTGGACAGGGTGCCGTTGGCCACGCTCAGGTCCGACAGATCGAAACCGGTGACGGCTTCGCTGAAGGTGATGGTCACGGTGGTGGTCTGGCCGGCAGTCAGGCTCGGGTTGGCGACCACGATGGTGGCGCTCGGCAGATCGGCATCGACCCCATAGTTGTTGGAGATGGAGATACCCGAGCCCTGGTTACCCGCCAGGTCAGTGACCTGACTGGTATCGAGTATCACCAGGTTGGTAGCGTCGGTGACGCCAACCGTCGGGGTCAGAGTCGCGGTCCAGGTCGTGCCGCCATCGGCGCTGGCCAGGTTGGAGAGCACACCGTTGGTCACATCCAGGTCCGACAGGTCAAAACCGTTGACCGCTTCGCTGAAGGTGATGGTCACGGTGGTGGTCTGGCCGATGCCCAGGTGCGCGTTGGCCACCGAAATGGTCGCCGTCGGGCGCTGGGTGTCGATGCTGTAGTTGTTGGAATCGGTGATACCGCTGCCGGTATTGCCGACGGCGTTGAGCACTCCAGTGTTATTGAGCGTGATCAGGTTAGTGGTGTCCGTGACATTGCTGCCCGGGGTGAAGGTCGCGATCCAGGTGACGCCACCATCGCTGCTGGTGACGTTGCTCAGGGTGCCGTTGGCCACGCTCAAGTCCGAGTTGTCAAAACCGCTGACCGCCTCGCTGAAGGTAATGGTCACCAGGGAATCGCCACCGGCCAGCAACGCCGGGTTCGCCACCACGATGCTGGCGGTTGGCTGCACCGTCTGGATGCTGTAGTTGGCGGAGGTGGTCACACCAATACCGGCGTTGCCGGCCAGGTCCTCGACCCCGGCGTTGTTCAGGATGATGAGGTTGCTGATGTCGCTCACGCCGCTGGTCGGGGTAAAAGTCCCGGTCCAGGTAATGCCGCCATCGCTACTGCTGACTGTGCTCAAGGTGCCATTGACCACGGTCAAATCGCTATTGTCGAAGCCGATCACCGGCTCGCTGAAGGTGATGATCACCAGCGAGGTTTGCCCCGCCAACAGCGCGGAATCGGACATCACAATGGTCGCGGTCGGACGCAGGCTATCAATCACATAGGCGTTCGAGCTCACGTTACCGCCGCCCGTATTGCCAGCACCATCGGTCACGCCACTGCTGTCCAGGACAATGTGGTTGTTGGCCTGGTTGATGCCCCCGACCGGGGTCAGGGTTGCGGTGTAAGTAATGTTGTCGCTGGTACTCAGGCCGCTCAGGATGCCGTTGTCGGTGGTCAGGTCGCCGAGGTCCAGACCGCTCACAGCCTCGCTGAAGGTGATGGTCACCACGGACGAACCGCCGACCCCAAGGTGATCGGTGTCCACCACCACAGTGGCGGTCGGACGCTGGGTATCGACCGCATAGTTGTTGGACACACTGCTACCGACGCCGACATTGCCGGAAACCGTCGCCTGGAGCCCACTGTTATCGAGGATGATCTGGTTGCTGGCGTCGGTGGTATTGCCGCTCGGGGTAAAGGTCGCGGTCCAGGTGATGCCGCCATCGCCGCTGGTCACAGCACTCAAGGTGCCGTTGCTGATCGTCAGGTCGGCGTTGCTGAAGTCAGTCACCGCCTGGTTGAAGGTGATGGTCACCAGCGAGGTTTCGCCGATGCCCAGGACCGGGTCCGAGATCACGATGGTGGCGTTGGGACGCACGGTATCGATGGTGAAGTTTGTCGAGTTGGTGATACCGATACCGTCATTGCCAGCCAGGTCCTTCACCCCGGCGTTGTTCAGGCTGATGAGGTTGGTGGTGTCACGCACGTTGACCGTCGGCGTGAAGGTCGCGGTCCAGGTAATGCCGCCGTCGCTGCTGATGACTGCGCTCAGGGTGCCGTTTGGCACGCTCAGGTCGGTGTTGTCGAAACTGGTCACCGCCTCGCTGAAGGTGATGGTCACCGTGGTGGTCTCGCCCGCGGTCAACTGCGGGTCGGCCACCACAATGCTCGCCGTGGGCGCCAGGGTATCGATCGCGTAGTTGTTGGAATCCGTGGTGCCGACCCCGGCGTTGCCGCTGAAGTCCCGATAGGTGGTGTTATTCAGGGTAATCAGGTTGCTGGCGTCTTCAACGGCGCCGTTCGGGGTCAGGGTCGCGGTCCAGGTAATGCCGCCGTCACTGCTGATCAGGGTGCTGAGGGTGCCGTTGGCAATGGTCAGGTCGCTGTTGCTGAAGTTGGTCACCGCCTCACTGAAGGTGACGGTCACCAGCGACGTTCCACCCACCTTTATCGAGCTGCTGGCAACCTCTACGGTGGCCGTCGGGCGTACGCCATCGATCCGGACATTATTGGAGTCGGTGGTGCCGGCGCCGGCGTTGCCCACCGCGTCATGCACGCCGCTGTTGTCCAGGGTGATGTGGTTGGTGGCACTGAAGATGCCGGGTGTCGGGGTGAAGGTCGCGCTCCAGGTGAGGCCGCCGTCGCTGGTGGCCAGGTTGCTCAGGCTGCCGTTGCTCACCGCCAGGTCGCCCAGGTCGAGATCGCTCACGACCTCGTTGAAGGTGATGGTCACGGTGGTGGTCTGGCCGATACCCAGGTTGTTATTGCCGAACACGATGGACGCGGTGGGACGCTGGGTGTCGATCGAATACTGACCGGAGGTGGTGCTGCCGCTGCCGGCGTTGCCCGCCAGGTCACTGACACCGCTGTTGTTCAGCGTAATCACATTGCCGGTGTTTTTAATGCCGGCGGTCGCGGTCAGGGTCCCGGTCCAGGTCAGGCCACCGTTAAGGGTGGTCAAGGCGCTCAGGGTGCCATTGGCCACCGCCAGGTCGTCGGTGGTGAGCCCGGTGACCGCCTCGCTGAAGGTGATGGTCACCACAGACGTGTCATTGATGCTCAACGAAGGGTTGGCCACCACGATGGTCGCCGTCGGCAACACGGTGTCGACCACGTAGCTGCCGGACGTCGAATCGCCGATCCCGGCGTTGCCGGCGGTATCGGTGTAGAGGGTGTTGTTCAGGGTCACGATGTTGCCACTGCTGGCGTTGCCGGCCACGGGCGTCAGGGTCGCGGTCCAGTGGATGTTGTCGCTGGTGCTCAGGTTGCTCAGGACACCGTTGGTCGCGGTCATGTCCGCCAGGCTAAAGTTGCTCACCGCCTCGCTGAAGGTGATGTTCACCGTGCCGGTGGCGGTGGTGCTCAGGGTCGGACCGGTAAAGGTGACGGTCGCCGTCGGCCTTACGGTGTCGACGCTGTAGTTGCCGGACAGCGTGTTGCCGACCCCGGCCAGGTTCAGCGACACGCTGGTGACGCCGGTGTTGTCCAGGGTGATATGGCCAGTGCCGATGACACCGGCATCAGGGGTAAAGGTCGCGGTCCAGGTCTTGCCGCCGTCGCTGGTGGCCAGGTTGCTCAGGACACCGTGGGGCGCCGTCAGGTCGGCCAGCGTGAAACCGCTGACCGCTTCGCTGAAGGTGATGGTGACCTGGGAGGTGGTGCCGATGTGCTGGGCCGGGGTCGTGACCACGATGGTCGCGGTCGGCGACGGATCGTAGGCCGTGTTCGAGGTGGCGCCGGTGTCATTGAACAAGCCGGGAATCGCCGTCGGCGAGACGCCTTGCGAGGCCGTGGAAACGGTGGTCAAGCCGCCTACGCCACTGCCCCCGGCGTTGTTGGCCGCGTTCAGGGCGGCAAAGTTGGCCACGGTGATCAGCACCGAGCCTTTGTTCCAGATGGCACCCACGCCCCGGCCAGCCTCGCCGCCGTTAAGTTCGGTACCACTGCCCACCATCGAGCCCCCACCACCGCCGCCGCCGGCACCGATATTGCCGGTAATCACCGACGTACCGACGATGGTCAATTTGCCGCTGCTGGCGTTGTAGATACCCCCGGCCGCCGAGCCGCCCTTGCCCCCGGTAAAGTCCCAGCCGGAGCCGCCGCCACCGCCGCCGATCGACAAGCCGCCAGCGGATGCGGTTCCGCCCGCAGAGCCATTGGAATAGCCGTACGTATTGGTCGTGCCGGCGCCCCCGGTGGTTGACCCACCTTGGCCGCCCATATTCATCGTCGCCCCGTAGGAACCACCGTGACCGCCATGGTTGGCCGTGCCCGAAGTACCGGCGTAGGTCCCGGTGCCATCGCCGGCGATGCCGCCATTGCCGCCGGTCCCCCCACCGACCGCACCGCCGCCGCCGCCAGCGCCACCAACCGTTGGCGCAAGCACACCGCCGCCACCGCCGCCGCCCGAGGCCGCGTTGGCCGTCACGCTGACGTTTTTCAGGGTCAGGTCGCCGAAGTTGCTGATCCCCGCGCCCAGGGCATCGGCCGCTGCAAAACCGCCATTGCCGCCATTGCCGGCGCTCAGGCCACGGGTAATTACCAGGCCGTCGAACACCACCTTGGTCCCGGCATCGACCTTGATCACGCTGGTCTTGTACTGGCCGTCGAGGGTGATGTCGGCGGTGCCGTTGTTGTCCAGGTCACCGTCGAGGGTGATGTTCTTGGTCACTTCCAGCCGAGTATTCAGCGCTACAGAGCTGCCGCTGAGGGTGTCTTTGAAGGTCACGATATCGCCGTTCTGCGCGCTCGCCAGTGCATCGCGCAACGAACCGCCGCCGCTGTCATTGAGGTTTTGCACGGTGATCGTGGCCAGTCCCCAGTCGTACCCGGCCATGGCCTGGCTCGACAGCGCGTTGACGCTCTCGATGCTGCCGGTGGCGATTTCCAGGGTCCAGTCGCCGCCGATGCCGGTGCGATTGGTGGACGCGGCAATGTCGCGCCCGGTGAGTGCGGCCAGGGAGTCGACGAAGCTGATGCCGCGCTCGCCCTGGGCGGTGTTGCAGGCGTAGATCAGGATATCGCCGCCGACGTTCATGTCCTTGCCGATCTCGGCCAGCACCGCGCTGCGCTCGGTGACGTTGTCCGCTGACAGGTAGCTGTTGCCCAGCCACAGGTCGCCGGCATTGCCGTGGGCGATGATCTGCACCGAGCTGACGCCCTGGTGCTGGTCCAGGTAGTCGGCGATCTGCTGCAGGCCGTCGCGGGTCGCGTCCAGCTGCACCACTTGAGTGCCGGGCGCCACGTCCTTCAACAGGTCGGCGGCATCCTTGACCCGGGAGTCGACGAACACCACGGTCTGCCCGGGCACCGCGTTCGGTGTGGCGGCCAGGGGCGCATCGGCCTGGTCATGGCTGTCACTAGTGCCGGTGGTGGCATTGGCGTTGCTGCCGGTGGCCGGGTGATCGGCCGAGGCCGGGGCCTTGGCTGCGTCTGCGGTAGGGTCCGCCGTGGGGTGGCTCTCGGGTTGCGCCGCATCGGCCACGGTAGCCGCCACCGCGCCGTCGAACAGCATGCGCGGCTCAAGGGACATGATCAGTGGCGAAGCCATGGCTCTGGCCCCTTGGGTAACCCGCGACTTACCTTTGCTCCACCACATGCTGCTCACCCGAACTCGAACGTTTACCTAAGGGAAATAAAAAACCGCGATCAACTGATCGCGGTTTCGGCCTTCATGCGTATGACATTGGCTGCGCTGGCCGAGCCGTCGAGCCAGAAGGACAGCTTGGAATACTGCTCGAACAAATCCGGCGGCAGGATGGTGCGCCGCGATTGCAGGGCCACCCGGGGCTTGACCTTGTGCAGCCCGGCCACGCCCAGGGCCTGGTCGAACTCCGGCGCATCGTAGGCCAGGTGTTCGAAGTCATGCTCGAACCAGGGCTCGCCGATGAACTCGTAGACCAGGCGCATGACCCGCTCCGGCGCCTGGCTCAGCAGGTCGTAGTCGACAATCAGCAGGGAGTCGGCGTGCTCGCCGTAATACGCCTCTTTCAGCGCCGCCCAGGCAAACCCCACCAGGCGGTTGCGCTGGGCCAGGGTTTCGACTCGGCTGTAGACGGTGTTGCGCTCGACATCGTCGTTGAACAGTTTGGTGTTTTCGAAAGGGTTGGCCCGATACAGGCGCTCGATGCTGTCCATGACCCAGGCCACGTTGCGCACACAGGCAATGACTTTGCACTGGGGAAACAGGTCGGTCAGGGCCGGCAGTCGCGAGCACCATTGGCGATTGGTGTCGAAAATCACCGGTTTATCGGCCTTGTCGGCGTAGTAGGAGTCGAACAGCCCGCCCAGCAGGCGCCGGCGCATGGCAGTGTCGATCACCGAGCCGAACTCGCTGCCGGCGCTGCACTGACCCAGGACGCTGGCGAACAGCGACCCGACCGGGCTGGTCATGCCGGCATGAAAACGCGGATTTTGCAGAAGAATGGCAGAGAGCAGGGTTGACCCTGAGCGCGGCAATCCAGAGATAAAGTGGAAGTTGGGCAATCCCTTCACCTGCGATTCAGTCCATTTTGTAGGACAAAGCGTAGCGTAAGGAATTGTTTCTAACTAGTAGTATTTTGATATCAACGGCCGGGGTTTTAAGTCGGAAAACCCCCATAACCACGGGGGTTTCCGGCAAAAGTCGTGTCGGCGGCTCTAAATCGGCCTTCCCAGCCTCAGCGAGTGCCACAGGGAACATGACAAGCCTCATATAAAACCGCCTGGGTATCGCCTCCCGCATGCTGGTCAATTTTCCGCCAACCACTGGGAATGGACGGAAACTCGTCCGGTGCCTCCCGGCTCATCACCAGCCAGACCCGGCCGTTGCCCTGGGGCAGGTCTTGCAGGTGGTCGAGGTAGACCCCGGCGTTTTCATCGATCAGCGTGCCGAAGCCGTAGCTGTTGGGCCGGGTGGACACGCCGGCGGCGGTGGGCGGCGTATACAGCCTGGGGGCGGTCGCGCTTTGGTCGTAGTAGCCCCAGGTGAGGTACCAGAACATATCGCCGAGGACCACCTGATCCCCCGCCTGGGTATGGCGGTTCATGTAGGCGACCAGGTCATTGAACTGGTCGTCGGCGTCCACCGTGTAGTTGTTTTTCAGCCCCACGCCCTCAACGGCCAGCACCGCCAGCAGCAAGGCCAGGGCCAGGACCTTGAAGCGCCGCGCCAGGCTATCGATACCCAGGGCCAGGATGATCGCCAAGCCGAGGGCCGGCGCGGTCAGGTAGCGCTCGATAAACACCGGCGAGACAAACGACACCCCATACAGCACCAGCAACGGCAGCGCGCTGTAGAGCACCACCAGGGTGGCGAACCGATAGCAGCTGCGGTCGGTGCAGACCACATAGACCATCATCGCGACCAGCACGCCGGGCAGGGTCAGCAGCAGCCACAGCGGCATGCCTTCAGCATCGTCCTGGGCCATCAGTTGCCACAGCATCGACGGCATTGAGCGCAGGGTGACCGCCGGCTCCCAGCCGACATCCCCACCCACCTCCAGGGCATCCATGTGCAGCACCAGGTCGATCAACCCCGGCAGCCAGGGCAGGAACAGCAGCACGATCGCCCCATTGGCCAGCCACCAGTCGCGGCGGGCGATATAGCGCTGGGCACCGGCGAAAGGGGCTCGCAGCACCAGCAGATACGCCCAATGGGCCAGCACACAGAGTGCGGAAAAATAGTGGGTATAGAACGCCGCCGCCATCAGCAGCGCGTAGATCGCCAGGTAACGCCGGCGCTGCGGTGCGCGAACCCAGTACACCAGCGCCAGGGTCGCCCCCAGCAGCCACACGCCCATCAACGAATACATGCGTATTTCCTGGCTGTAGCGCACGGCCGTGGGCAACAGGGCCAGCAACAGACAGGTGAGCATCGTGGCCCGGCGGCTGGCGATCAGGTGCGCCAGCCAGGTGCCGAGGAACACCGCAATCACCCCGGGCACCGCGCTCATCATGCGGATCGATTCGATGGAGTCGCCGAACAGGCCGATCCAGGCCCGCAGCAGCATGAAATACAGCGGCGGATGCACATCATGGGCCGCATGGAACCAGATGCCCGCCAGGGGAAACTGGGCCAGCAACAGGCTGGAGCCCTCGTCGCCCCAGATCGCCGCCGCCGTCAATTGATACAGGCGCGCGCCAATGGCCAGGGCCAGCAGCGGTATCAGCCAGGGCGCGCGCAGCAGGTGCAGAACAGAGTGCTCAGCCGCGACGGGCTGGCGGTAAGGCAGGTTGGCCACTTCATCGTTATTCGGAACGCCCATCACCATCCTCGACAAATCGTCCACTGCCACCGGCAGGGCATGACGCGCTGATTGTAGGCCACAAGCCTCGCAATCCACGCAGTTGTTCCAATCGCGACCTCAACCGAATTAATGCCAGACGCCGCCCAAGGTTAGGTCTACGCTTGCTCTCGGTGCAAAGCAGACCCGGCAGGCCGCACCGCGGCTGCCAACGGGCGGGGCACCTCACTCAACACAGCGCAAGGACTAGGATCTATGGATGTATATCTTGGCAGTATCCAGATGCTCGGCTTCAACTTTGCTCCCAATGGCTGGGCATTGTGCAATGGGCAAGTGATCGGCATCGCGCAGAATTCGGCGCTGTTTGCCCTGCTCGGCACCTACTACGGCGGCAATGGCCAGACCACCTTCAACCTGCCCAACCTGCAAAGCCGGCTGCCCATGGGGATGGGGCAAGGGCCTGGCTTGTCGCCACGGCCCATCGGCGAGATCGGCGGCGTCGAGCGCTTGAATGTATTGACCAGTAACGTGCCAGCCCAGGCGATTCCGACTAACTCGCTGACCGTCACCACCACCGTCAACCTGGCAAACGTTCCCAGCAATCCGCTCACCGCCCCCACGCCGACCAATTCCTACATCGGCGCCTCCATCTCCGGCGGGCCACCTTCGGCAGCGATTTTCTCGGACCAGCAAGGTGCCTCGCCGGTCCCGCTCAAGGGCACCAGCAGCAGCATCGGCGGCACCCTGAGCACCGTCGGTGGCAACGTGCCGCTGGAAGTGAGCAATCCGTTCCTGGCGGTGAACTTCAGCATTGCCTTGCAAGGGATCTTCCCTTCACGCAATTGATCCAGCCGCTGGCCGGGGCCTAGTGCTCCGGTTAGTGGTTTTTCAGGAGAACATCAATGCTGCAACAGGTTTGCAACGAACACTTCCTGGCACTGGTGAACCAGCCGTGCCCGCTGTACCTGCCCGACGGCAGCCCGTTGCCGGTGCAAGTCGAAGCGGTGGTGTCGCGCCCGCAATCGCGCCTGCCGGAAAACACCCGCATCCCGTTCAACGTGCAGTTGCGCAGCCTGCAACCGACCGACTTTGTCGATGGGCTATGCGCTCTGGAGCT
The DNA here is from genome assembly GCF_059862355.1 of Pseudomonas sp. MF09150. Taxonomy (NCBI): domain Bacteria; kingdom Pseudomonadati; phylum Pseudomonadota; class Gammaproteobacteria; order Pseudomonadales; family Pseudomonadaceae; genus Pseudomonas; species Pseudomonas sp. MF09150. Next base: position 702,766 of record NZ_JCBCUS010000002.1, read on the forward strand.
GCCGCAGTTGGGGCGCGTAGAAGCGATTTTTGTATCTCGCGAGCCAGCGCTGGGTCGCGACCCGGACCAGGGCTACTTCAACATCATCTTCAACTGACCCCCGGGTACCACACCAGGCGCTCGGCGCCGGGTGTGCTTTCCTCGACCCGAAACCCCAGCGCCAGGTAATGCTGGCGCGCCTGGGGGTTGCTGGCCCAGACCACCGTCGCCACCGGGCAGCGCACCTGTTCGGCGGCCTTCTGCACCCCTTGCAGCACCGAGCGGCCATAGCCCTTGCCCCGCGCCCCGGGGATGAACGCCAGGTACAGCACGCGGATTTCATTGGGCCCGAAGTCGGCACTGAGCACGCCGATCGGGGTGTCGAGCTTTTCCACCACGTAGTGAAGGGCGTCGGGGAAGTTGTCGCCGATGCCCCGTTCCTGCACCAGAAACTGCTGGGCCACCACCTGCGCCACCACCTCGGGTTCGGCGTCGATCAACTGCAACTCGGGCCGGGCCGACTGGTAAAGGCTCTGCATAAAGGGCCCATCCGTGGGCCGCGAGGGGCGCATGGATAACCCGGCGGCGGACGAACTGTTCAACATCGGCTGTACTCCCTCAAGACCTGATCACTAGAACCCGCTTTCCCGCACCCCTAGCGCCGCCAGGCGCCGCCAGGCCGTGCCCAACAACGACTCGCTGCGCCCCTGCAACACCGCCACGCCGCGCAGCGGATGGCTCGGCGTCGGCACTTCTTCGAGCAACCTGAGGCGCGCACCGTACTGCGCCTGCACCGGCTCGGGCCGGCTGTTCTCATCACGGCGCACGGCAATCGGCCCGTGGTGGTCGGAGGTCAAGGCCTCCAGGTCGATGGCGGCCACGCCATTGACGTCCACATCCACCAGCTCCAGCGGCCAGGCCGGGCGCATCGGGTCGTCGGCGATAAAGCGCCCGCTTGCCCCCGGGGTGACCCGCCACAAATCGGCTTCAGCCAGGTAACCGCGCACCCGGGTGCCGCCCTCGACAATCCGCGCCAGGGGCTCGCGGGTCGACACCCAGCGCCCGGCCACCAGCTGCGGCATCAGGTCCCGCACCTGGCCGGCCTGGGGTGCGCGTAGCAGCAGGCGCTCGCGCCGGGCCTGCAAGCCGCGATACTCGGCCACCGCCTCGGCCAGGCGTTGTTCAAGCACGCCAACATCCGCCGCTGTTTCGCTGCGACCGGCCTGGCGCCGCATCTGCAATTGCAGGATGTCGATTTCACGCCGCACGATCACCAGCCGCGAGTCGATATCCGGCGACTCCAACTCCACCAGCAACGCGCCCTGGGCCACGCTCTGGCCGTCTTCGACCAGCACCTGTTTGACCCGCGCCGCCACCGGCGCATGCAGCGCGGTGACGCGCCCGGCTTCGAGCATCGCCGGCACTTCGACGCTGCTGCGCCAGGGCACCGCCAGCAGCAGCAACAGCGCCAGTAGACCCAGGCCACTGAGCAGCACGCGCGGGGTGTGGGCCTGTTCGCGGCGTGCCCACCACTGGTAACCCTCTTTGCAGATCGGCAGGAAGATGAACCACACCAGCTCCACCAGCATCAGGAAGATGCCCAGCAACTTGAAGAACAGGTGATACACCGCCAGGGCGATCCCGAAGAACAGCGCCGCACGCCACAGCCACGAGCCGTAGCCCCACCACAGCAGGCGCCGCTGCATGGGTGGCGACCAGGGCTCGGGCGCCGGTTGGCCATAGCCGAACAGCACTTCGCGCAGGTGCCAGCGGCACAGGGCAAAGGCCCGGCCTTGCAGGTTGTCCACCTCCCACAGATCGCTGAGCAGGAAATACCCGTCAAAGCGCATGAACGGGTTGAGGTTGATCACCAGGGTGGTGATCCAGGTGGCGCTGGCCAGCATGAAGGCGGCGGTGCGCGCCGGGCCGTCCGGCAGCAATGACCAGGCAAGTAACGCGATGCACGCCAGCAGCAATTCCGCCAGCACGCCGCCGGCCCCAATCAGCAGCCGGGCGCGCCGGTCGTTGACCCGCCAGGCATCGCTGACATCGGTGTAGAACATCGGCAACAGCACCATGAACGCCACCCCCATGCTCTGCACCCGACACCCCGCGCGCTTGGCCATAAAGGCATGGCCGAACTCGTGGCACAGCTTGGCGAAAAACAGCGCCGCGCCGAACGCCAGGGCCCCGCCGAGGCTGAACAGATGGGGAAAGGTCGCGAGAAACCGCTGCCAGTCCCGCGACACCAGAAACACCCCAAGCCCCAGGGTGATCGGCAGGCCAAATCGCAACAGGTGAGGGCCGAAGCGCTGCAACCACGGCCAGGCACGATTGAGAAAGGCGTCCGGGCGCCACAGCGGAATTCGAAAGAACAGGTACTGATGCAACAGGATCTGCCACAGGCTCTGGCGCTGCGCCGCGGCCTTGTGGCTGTAACTGGAGCGTTGCTCCGGGTCCAGCGCGCTGATCAGGTCATGGGCCCGCAAGAATCCCAGCAACTCCTCCAGCTCGCCTTCGCTCAATGCCAGGCCAGGCTCGCGGTTGGCCGCTTGCAGCACCTGCTGCGCGTCGCCCAGTGCCCAATGGCGCAACAGGCGGATCGCCGCCGCCCCCAGCTTGAAATAACGCCCGCGCACCGGGTCGGCCAGGGTCCAGCGCGGCGAGCCATCCCGGGCCGCAGCGGCGGCCGACAACTGCAAGTCGGTGCGCAGGGCCGGCAGGTTCATTACAGACCTACGCTCTGGCGCAGACCGGCCAGGGGACGGCGTAACAGATACAGGGCCAGAGGGGCCCGCTCGCCGAAGATCTTCGCCGTGCCACGCAAGCCGATCCGCGGCGGCGCCTGGCGAAAACTCGCATCGAGCCGGTAGGCCAATTGCCCGCCCGCCGTGGGCTGGGCTTCATAGGCGGCGTGTTCGAGGGTCGCCAGGTGTCGCTGCAACGGGTCGCTGTCGAGAAACAGCGCCACTTCCGCCTGGGGCTCCAGGGCAATGGCATCCCCCACCGCCAGCTCGATGCGCAGCTCGGCCTGGTTCGGATCGGCAATTTCCATCAACCGCTCGCCGGTCTGTACCGGCTTGCCGGTCCAGCGCTCGGCATCGGCGAATACCGCGATGCCGTCGCGTTCGGCGCGCACTTCGCTGCGTTTGAGCAACTCCCTGGCGTAATCGCGCTCGGCACGCTTCTGTTCGACCCGCGCCGCCAGCAGGTCGATTTTCGAATTCGACTCCGCATCGGCAAAGGCACGCTGGGCATTGGCCTTGAGCTCGGCCTCGGCCACACCCAGGGCCCGCGCCGCAACATCCGCCTGGGCCGTGAGGGTGGTGCTTTCAAAACGCAGCAGCAGATCCCCGGTCTTCACGCTCTGGTTGGGCTTGACCAGGAACTCGGCTATCACCCCATCCAGCGGCGCCGCCACCACCCGCCCGCCCAGGGGCACGACTTCGGCCGGCGCCAGCACCGATTGCCGCACCGGGATCAACAGCCCCAGCAGCACCACGCCCACCAGCAACAGCTGGCGCTTGCGGGTCCAGCGCAGGCGCCATGGCTGGCGCGGTTGCAGGGCCAGCCAGGCATGACTGTAGGTGTCGCCCAATTGCGACAACAGCACTTGTTCGGCGGGATTCCACGCGGTGTCCCGGGCCAGCCACAAGCCGCCGAAAACTTCACCCTTGCGATCGAGCAGCGGCAACCAGAACACCTGGGCCGCCGACAGGCCCTGCCAATCGGCGCGCACCGAGTCGCTGACCATATCCGGCGTCACCACCCGCGCCTGCTGCAGCTGTTCACGCTTGAATAGCTGCGCCACGGCATGTTCGACGAAGGCCACGAACGGCGCATTCGGGTCGAGGCTGCTGACCCCGGTCACCGCGCGCACCTTGCCGGCAATCAGCAGTGCGGCATGGCGAAAACCGAACAGCGCCTGGCCGTCATTGACCAGGCTGTAGGCCAGCTGCTCCACGGTCGACGCGGCGCGGGTCTGGCGTTCGAGGTCGAGAAAGCGGGCGAATACCTGTTCCGCCGAGCCCGACAGCGGCGCGTTCATGGGGACTCCGCAAACCGCGCCGTGCCGCTCATGCCCGCCAGCAGCCCGGCGGCACTGGGCACCGTGGCCACCAGCAGCAGGGTCTGGCTGCCCTCGTCGATCCGCGCGCCCAGGCGCTTGACGGTGGCCGTGAGCGACTGCCCGGTTTCATCGGGGATAAAGCTGAAGGTCTGCCCGGGCTTGAGTTTGCCCATCCAGCGCGACGGCACCAGCAGGTGGATTTCCAGGGTGCGGTTGTCGACGATTTCCAGCAGCGGCGAACCGGCCGCCACGCTCTCGAAGCGCTGCACCTTGCGCTGCACTACTTGGCCGTCGAAAGGCGCGACCACGCTGCAACGCTTGACCTGCACCTGATAGACCTGGGATTGGGCCTGGGTTTCGGTGAGCTTGGCCTCGGCCCGCGACACCTCGAAACGCCCCACCGAGTTCAGCGCCGCCAGTTGCTTGTTGTGGGCCAGCTCTTCACTGGCACCCCGGCTGGCGGCCTGCGCGGCATTGAGCTGGGCCTGATAGGCCGAGCAGTCGAAACGGGCGAGCACATCGCCCTTTTTGAAGGATTCGCCTTCACTGAAAGGCAGTTCGACAATCCGCCCGGACAGCTCGCTGGCCATCATCGCCTGGTCGCGGGCGCGCAGTACGCCACGGGCTTGGGTGCTGGTCGAGCTGGCGTCCGAGGCCAGGCTGGCCAGCAGCGGATCGTCGGCGACGGGAGTTTGCGCTTGCGCCAGGCACGCCAGGCAGGTCAATCCGAATCCCAAACCACGAAAACGCCGCATAACCTTTACTCCCTGTCGGATGGGCGGAGTCTACGACAGCGAGGGTGAGCGTCAAGCACAACGCCATCATCTTTATCGAGCCTCCGCAGCCATTTCACGCCGCCCGCTCTAGCCCGGGCCTGTTACCGGCTCACCCGAAAAAGGTTCGCTGGAATCAATACGCCAGCCAGTAGGTACGTCCCGGGAGCTTCTGTATGATTTGCGCCACTATCGGACCACCGCACTTCGTGCTTTAGGGATTAGGGACAATTCATGCGTATCGGTTTTCTGTCATCTGTGTCACTGGCGCTTGGCGCCGTCTGCGCGACCCCGGCCTATGCCAGTTTCGACGAATCCATATGCGAAGTGCTCTGGACCCCGCAAGGCAGCGGCGCCTGCAACAGCGTGCCGTTCCTGAGCCCGAACAACGACAGCCGGACCAACCTGCGCCTGCTGATGTCCGACCAAGGCACCCTGCCCCTGAGCCCTGTCGCCCTGAGCAACAATGACCTGCAAGCCGGCTACGGCCCGGTGCCGTTCGACCTGATGCGCCTGGACCCGGAGCCGGAAAACGCCACGCCCGCCGCACAGGATGCGGTGGTCGCGCGCCTCGACCAGCAACTGGCACAACTGGAGTTGCCGGCAGTGGCCACCCTGGATCAGCGTCCGCACTTTATCGAGGGCGAAGGCAACCGCTGCCGCAGTAACAACCTGGAAAGCGCCAGCGCCTTTATCGGCCAGTTGCTCGACACCCCGGAACTGTCGACGCAGGAACGCAGCGACCTGGCGGGCGAGCGCATGCAGATGCTGCAAGTCTGTGAGTGGGAGGCCGGGAATGCCGAGGTCCTGATCGAAGATCAGCACTTCTCTGCAACCGGCAAGGCCTTCGCCAATTACCTGCGGGGCGCCGCCGAGTTCTACAGCGGCCGCTTCGACAAGGCGACCCAGCGTTTCGCCAGCCTGACCGACAGCCCCCAGCCCTGGCTCAAGGAAACCGCGCTGTACATGAGCGCGCGCATCCCACTGAACGCCGCGCAAGCCGACACGTTTGATGACATGGGCCTGCCGGACCTGAACAAGGTCGATCGGCCCAACCTGCAATTGGCCGAGCAGAACCTGGAACGCTACCTGGCGGCCTACCCCCAGGGGCACTTCAGTGCGTCGGCCAAGGGCCTGCTGCGCCGGGTGCACTGGCTGTCCGGCGATGACCGCAAGCTGGCCGAGGACTACAGCTGGCAACTGCTGCACGCCACGCCTGCGCAACGCAATATCAGCCTGCCGGAGCTGATTCAGGAGACCGACAACAAGCTGCTCGGCACCGAGGCCCCGGATATCCGCACCCCGCAGTTGCTGGCGGTCGAGGACCTGAGCCGCATCAGCGCCTACCAGGGCACCTTCAACCTCAAGCAGCTCCAGGCGCAAAAGGCCGTGTTCGCCGAACAGCCGGCCCTGTTCGACTACCTGCAGGCGGCGGCCTACCTGAACCTTGAGGACAAGCCGCAGCAGGCCCTGGCGTTGCTGCCAGGCAGCGTGCCCGCGCAACTCGATTACTTCGCCTTCAGCCAGCAGGTGCTGCGCGGCCTGGCGCTGCACAAGACCCAGGACTGGAAGGCGGCCGAAGCCCTGTGGCTGGAGCTGCTGGGCAAGGTCAAGCAACCCTTGCAGCGTGACTACGTGGAGCTGGCCCTGGCCTGGAACTACGAGTTCAGCCAGCGTCTGGACAAAGTCTTTGCCGCCGACTCGCCGATCAAGACCCCGCAACTGCGCTATCGCCTGCAACGCCTGAGCGCCGACCTACCGCTGCTGCGCCAACAGGTGACCCAGGGCGTGGACGCCGGCGAACGCGACAGCGCCCTGTTCGTGCTGCTCTACAAAGAGCTGTTGCGCGGCCAGTACGCAGCCTTTGCCGAAGACTTCAAGCGCATGCCCGCCAGCCCTTCGCCCGACAAGCTCGGGGTCGGCATCGGCTACTTCTACGACAGCGGCAAGCCACTGGCGATGTTCAACTGGCAAGGCGAGCCGGGAGAGTCCGGCTACGGCTGCCCGAGCATCGCCGAGATCGCCGCCGTGTTGCAGGCCAACAACCAGCAGCCCAAGGGCCTGAACTGCCTGGGCGAGTTTATTCTGCGCAACGGCCTCGACCATTCGCCGCTCGATGCCGCGCCGTACAAGGGCGAGTTGGGCTCAAGCGGTATCGACGCCAAGCCGGCGGTGTTTTCCCGCCATGACGGCTATCGCCAGGTGATCGACAACCAGCACGCGCCCAAGGACGATCGCGCCTACGCGCTGTTCCGCGCCATCAAGTGCTACGCGCCCTCGGGCAACAACAGCTGCGGCGGCACCGATGTCGAGCCGGCGGTGCGCAAGGCCTGGTTCCGCCAGATCAAGGGCACCTACGCCGATACCCAGTGGAGCAAATCCCTGCCGTATTACTGGTAACCCATGAACGCTCTGTTGCGCGCTGGATGGCTGCTGGGCGTATTAATCAGCGGCCAGGCCTGGGCCGCGGTCGACGCCGGCGACTATGACGCGTTCTGGTTATGGAGCGGGGTCAAGCCGCAGCCGGTGCTGGCCCAGGCCAAGAGCCTGTACATCCTCCAGGGCCAGATCAGCACCTCGCGCCGCCAGCCGGAACGCGGCGTGCGCCTGATCGCCCAGGGCGTCTCGGTGCCGCGCCTGACTCAAGGTGAAGTGTGGGTGGTGTACCGCGCCCATACCCTGCGCTGGCCGGAGCCGATCTACGCCCAATTGCTGGGGCAGGTGCAACGCTGGCAACAGGCGGGCAACCCGGTGGTCGGAATCCAGATCGACTTCGACGCCGGCACCCGTTACCTGGAGGAGTACGCCGATTTCCTGCGTGACCTGCGCCAGCGCCTGCCACGGCAGTACCGCCTGAGCATTACCGGACTGATGGATTGGGGCAGCAACGCCGACCCGCAAGCCATCGGCCAGCTCAAGGGGGTGATCGACGAGGTGGTGGTGCAGACCTACCAGGGCCGCCACAGCATCCCCAACTACGCCGCCTACCTGCCGCGCCTGGACCGCTTGGGGCTGCCGTACAAGGTCGGGCTGATCCAGGGCGGTGCCTGGACCGAACCCGCTTACCTGCGCGATAGCCCCTGGTTCAGGGGCTATGTGGTGTTTTTGCAGAACTAGGGCTGTTTTTTACCAGTCGTAAGTCAGGCTCGAGACCACCGTGCGCCCTTCGCCGTAATAGCAGTCCAGCTCGGTCCGGCACAGGTCGACGTAGGTCTTGTCTTCGAGGTTCTTCACATTCAGCGCCAGCTTCACGCCCTTGAGCTTGAACGGCGAGCGGTTCAGGTCATAGGTCAGCGCCGCATCCAGTACGGTGTAGGACGGGATCTGGAACGCACCGGCGTAATCATCGCCGTAATTGCCCTTCACGTAGCGCACCCCCAACCCGGCGCCCAGGCCGGCCAGCGGCGTATCCCCGAGCAGGGTGTAGTTGGCCCAGGCCGAGGCGGTCAGCGGCGGGCTGCCGGCCGGGTGCCGACCTTCGCGGCCGGAATCGTCCTTGGTGTACTTGATGTCGTTGCGCGACACCGAAGCGATCACGTCCAGGGATTCGCTGAGGGCCGCCTTGGCCTCCAGCTCGATCCCACGGGAGCGCACCGCTCCGCTCTGGTCACTGAACGTGCTAGCGGGAATGGAGTTGAGCACGTTCTCCTGGTCCAGGTGGTAGACCGAGAGCTGGACGAAACTTTCCTGCCCCGGCGGCTGGTACTTGAGGCCCACTTCATACTGCTTGCCGGTGGACGGTTCGAACGGGCTACCGCCCTCGGCAGTGCCGCTCAACGGCATGAACGACTCGGAATAGCTGACAAACGGCGCCAGGCCGTTATCGAACAGGTAGACCAGCCCCGCACGGCCGGAGAACGCCTGGTCCTTGCTGCCGCTGTTCTGCTTGGTCAGCACCACTTTGTTGTTGGTCTCGGCCCAGTCATAGCGGCCGCCGAGCACCAGCACCCACTGGTCGAGCTTGATCTGGTCCTGCACATACAGGCCGGTCTGGGTCACGGTGTTGTCCCAGCGATACAGCCCGTTGAAATTGATCGGCGTGCCGTAGGTCGGGTTGTACAGATCGATGATCGGGTTGGTGCGGTCGTACTTGCCGGCGAACTGGCTGTTGGAGTGGTAGTAATCCAGGCCCACGATCAGGGTGTGCTTGAACGCCCCGGTGTCGAATTCGGCCTGGGCGATGTTATCCACCCCTACCACCTTGTTGTGCTGCTTCCAGTCGACACCGAAGCGGGTCATGTAGCGCTGGTCATTGGCCCCGGTCAGCGGGTTGGCGACAAAGCTGTAGCCGTGCAGCGGCGCGCGGTAATGGTCGTCGACATCGGCGTAGCGCACGTTCTGCTTGAGGGTCCAGACCTCGTTCAGGCGATGGGACAGTTCATAGCCGAGGACGAACTGATCACGGTCGTAGGCGTTGACTCCCGGCTCGCCGAGGAACAGGTCGCGGCTGATCTTGCCGTTGACCGTGGGCACCAGGGTGCCGATGCGCGGCAAACCCTGGGCCTCGGGCACGTCGTTGTCTTTCTGGTATTGGGCGAACAGGGTCAGGCTGGTGTCTTCGTTGGGACGCCAGGTCAGGCTGGGCGCGATGAACTGGCGTTTCTGCTCGACGTAATCGATCGGCGAGCCACTGTCATTGGCCAGGACCGTCAGGCGATAGAGGAACTGCCCCTGTTCGTCCAGGGGGCCGCCCAGGTCCAGGCCAAGGCTTTTGTGGTCATCGCTGCCACCTTCGAGCACCACCTGATGCAGGGGCGCGGCTGTGGGGCGCTTGCTGACCATGTTGACGATGCCACCGGGCTGGTTCTGCCCGTACAGCACCGAGGCCGGGCCCTTGAGCACTTCGATGCGCTCCAGGGAATAGGGCTCGATCTGCAATGCGCCACCAGTGCTGCCGCCGCCATAGGGCAGGTGCAGGCCGTCCAGGTACAGCGGGGTCGGCGTGAAGCCGCGCGAGGTCGGCTCATCGAAAATCTTCACCCGGTCGGCGAAGCCACCGCCGGTCATGCCCGGGGTGTAGCGCAAGGCTTCAGTCACCGTTTGCGCGCCACGGGCCTTGATCTCGGTGGCAGTGACCACGTTGATCGTCTGCGGGATCTCCACCAGCGCCGAGTCGGTCTTGCTGCCGGTGGCACTGCGCTTGGCGACGATGCCCTGCACCGGGCCCCAGGCGCTTTCCTCGGCCTGAGGGGCGCTGACCTGGGTCGCGCCCAGTTGCAGCGGACCGTCCGCCGGGGCCGGTTGCAACATCCAGCCACCACCCGCTTGCAGGGCCTGCAAGCCGCTGCCCAACAGCAGGCGTTGCAGGCCCTGGGCCACGTCATAGCGCCCTTGCAGGCCGGCGCTGCGCTTGCCCTGGGTCATTTGCGCATCCACCGACAACAGGATCCCGGCCGCACTGGCAAATTGATTGAGGGCCTGGTCGAGGCTGCCGGCGGCGATGTTGTACTGGCGCGACTCGCTCTGGCTGGCCTCGGCGGCCTGGGCCACACAGGGCACCAGCGGCGCGACCGCCAGCAGGCCGGCGAACAGGCCATGGCGCACGGCGGCGCTCAGGGTTTGGGTGGACGGTGACGGTTGGTAAGGCATTCCGGAACTCCCCATGAGAATGCGTCTTGATCGGCTTTCAACAGCTATCCCGGACCAGACGACAAAATCGACAAGGGGCCTGCAGTTATTTTTTTGCGGGGGTCACACCCGGGCCTTGAGCGTGACCCAGTAACGGGTCACGGCCTGGGCCCGCACCGGCAGCGAGCGCTCCAGGGCGGCAAGGATCGCGTCGCTGTCATTGAGCGGAAATACCCCGGTCAGCAACAGGTGCGCCACCTCCTCGTCACAGCGCAATACGCCCGGGCGATAGCGCGACAGTTCGGCGATGAACTGCCCCAACGGCTGGCGCTCGGCAATCAGCCGGCCCTGGCTCCAGCTGCTGGCATTCAGGTCCAACGGCTGATTGGCCGCGACCTGCCGGGCGCTGAACCACAGGCTGTTGCCGGCCTCCAGGTGCACGGGCTGGGCGTTGCGCGGGCTGATGCGCAGCGCGCCTTCGAACAGCCCGACCCGGGTCCCGTTGTCGACATCGCGCACGGTAAAGCGCGTACCCAGGGCCTGGATGTCGCCGGCATCGGTTTCGACAATCAATGGCCGCGAGGCATCGTGGCCGCTGCTCAGCTGGATCTCGCCGCTGATCAGGCGGATGCGCCGCTCCTGCGCGCTGTAGCGCAAGTCGACGGCGCTGTTGCTGTTGAGGTCCAGGCGCGTGCCGTCGCTGAGGGTCAGGTGGCGAATCTCGCCGGTGGCGGTGCGCTGCTCGGCGAAAGCGCTGCGCCAGGGCTGGCTGCCCTGCACCAGGTAGCCACTGCCACCGGCCACCAGCAACAGACCCAGCAGCTTGAGCGCCGAACGTCGTTGCGCATCCGGCACATCGCGCAGCACCGCGCGGGCGCTTTCGGCGGGCACTGCACCCAGGGTCTGCTGCAACTGCTGCAGGCGCTGCCAGGCACGCTGGTGCTCGGGATCGGCGGTTTGCCAGCGGGCGAAAGCCTGGCGCTGGGTCGGATCCATCTCCCCGCCCCAATGCAGCATCAGCCATTCGCTGGCCTGCTCGACGATGGACGGGGCAATCGGCGCGTCGTGGCGTTTCATTCTTCGTAGATGACCTGATAGCAGGCCTGGATGGCGCGGATCATGTACTTCTGCACCGAACTGACCGACACCTCCAGGCGCTCGGCGATGCAGGCGTAGCTCAGGCCTTCGAACTGCGAGAGGACAAAGGCCTGGCGGACTTTTTCCGGCATGCGATCAAGCATGGCGTCGATCTGCATCAGGGTTTCGAGAATCAGCGCGCGGGTCTCCAGCGACGGCGACTCCGGCTCGGGCAGGTGGGCGATGCTTTCCAGGTAGGCGCGCTCGATGCGCAAGCGGCGCCACTGGTCGATCACCAGGTTGCGGGCAATCTGCGCCAGGTAACTGCGGCTTTCCAGTGGCCCGGGAAACCGCCCCGAGACCAGCAACCGCAGAAAGGTGTCCTGCGCCACGTCCGCCGCGTGCTCACGATCCCCCAGGCGCTTGCGCAGCCAGCCTTGCAGCCAGCCGTGATGATCGCGGTAAAGGCGATGAACCTGCTCTTTGCCGTCAGTCGTTGCTTCCATGAAAGGAACCGCACACGTGATTGAGAGCAATTATCATTACACTTTTTTATATCTCCAGGCAAAGCCCGTCTTCAGCGGGAGGCTTGCGCGTCCGTCAGCGGATACACCGATTCCCAGCCGCCGCCCAGGGCCTTGTACAGGCCAACCATGGCCAGCGACACGCCGGCCGAGCTTTCGACCCACTGTTCTTGCGTGGTCAACAACGCGCCTTGCACGGTCAGCACGTTGACGAAATCCACCACCCCTTCAACGTATTGCTGCTGCGCGGTGCGCAGGGCGATCTGGTTCTGGTGCACGGCCTCGGCCAGGCTGTCGCGGCGCAGCTGGCTGGCGTTGTAGCGGGTCAGTTGATCATCGATTTCATGCCAGGCACGGAGCACGGTCTGCTGGTAAGCCAGGGCCGCTTCCTGCTGTTGCGCCTCGCGCAGATGGAGCATGCCGCGCAGGCGCCCGCCGTCGAACAGCGGCAGGCTGAACTGCGGACCGATGCCGAACTGGCGTGAACCCCAGGAGCCGAAATCCGAAAGCTGCATGGCTTGCGAACCGAGGTTGCCCGACAGCGTGATGCGCGGGTAGAAATCGCCCTCGGCCACGCCAATGCTGGCGGTGGCGGCATGCAGCCGGGCCTGGGCCTGGCGGATATCCGGGCGCCGTTGCGCCAGTTGCGACGGCAAGCCGATCGCCACCTGACGCGGGGTTTGCGGCACCGGGGCGTCGGCCGCCAGTTCGGCGTGCAGGGCCTGGGGCGGCTCACCGAGCAGCAGGCTCAGGGCGTTGATCAACTGCGCCTGCTGTTGCTCCAGGGCCGGCAGCCGGGCTTCGATGGTTGCCACCTGGGCCGCGGCTTCGGCAACGTCCAGGTCGGTGGCCACGCCATCGGCCAGGCGCAGTCGCGAGAGTTGCAGGCTGTGCCGCGCCACCTCCAGGTTCTGCTCGGTCACGGCCCGGGTACTCTGCACCCCGCGCAGCTGGATGTAGTCCTGGGCGGTCTCGGACAGCACCGACAGCAATACCCCGCGCCGATCGTTTTCCGCGACCTCCAGGGTGGCGTCGGCGGCTTCGGTTTCGCGCCGTACGCGACCCCACAGGTCCAGTTCCCAGGACGCCGAGAAGCCGGCGTCCCACAGGTTGAATGCGGACTTGCCGCTGTTCCCCGACGGATCGTTCAAGCCTTCGGCGCTGTTGCGCTTGCGCCCGTAGCTGCCGGTCGCGGCGGTGGTTGGATAGTGATCGGCGCCGATCACCTGGCGCGCTGCGCGGCTCTGCGCCAGGCGGCTGGTGGCCAGTTGCAGGTCGAGGTTGTCGCTCAGCACGCGATGGCTCAGGGCCGAGAGCTGCGGGTCGTGGAACACGTCCCACCAGCGCTCATCCATGTCGCGGCTGACCGCCTGGCTGGCGGCGGCTTTGTCCGGCACGGACCAGGCACTGACCTGCTGCGCCTGGGGCGGCTGGAAGTCCGGGCCGACACTGCAGGCGGCCAACGACAGCAGGCTCAGCGCCCACACCGAGCGAACGCCGGCCTTGATGCGATGGCCCTGGCCTGAATCGCGGTTTGGGGAATGGCCCATCATCGCTGCGTCACCTCGCGCACCCGGGTGCCATTGCCCAGGGTGTCGATGCTGGCTTCCACCGACATCCCCACCCGCAGGCGCTCGGCCAGGGCCTGGCCCGGGTCGAGGACGATTTTGACCGGGATGCGCTGCACCACCTTGGTGAAGTTGCCGGTGGCGTTATCCGGCTTGACCGAGGCAAAGGTCACGCCGGTCGCCGGGGCAATGCTCTCGACCCGGCCATACAGGGCTTCGCCGCCGAGGCTGTCGACGCGCACCTGCACCTCTTGCCCGGGCTTGACGTCAGTCAGTTGAGTCTCCTGGAAGTTGCCCAGCACATAGGCCCGTTCCAGGGGCACCACGGCGAGGATCTTGCTGCCCGGGGTGACATAGGCCCCGACCCGCACCGCGCGCTCACCGACCATGCCGTCCACCGGGGCGACGATGCGCGTGTACGACAGCTCGTAGCTGGCCATTTCCAGCGCCGCCTGGGCCCGTTTCAAGCCGCCTTCGGCCGCATCGCACTGGGCCGTGAGGATCTCCACCTGCTTGCGCTCGGCCGCCAGCACCGCCGCGGCATTCGCCTGCCGGGCACTGGCCTGATCGATGCGGGTCCTGGCTTGCTGGGCATTCTGTACCGTGCCGGCACCGACACCGGCCAGGTGGTTGTAGCGCGCCAGTTCATGCTCGGCGAAGGCCATTTCCGCCCGCGCCGCCACCAGCGTGGCCTGGGCCTGGGCGATCACTGAACTCTGGCGCTCCAGGGTCGCCCGGGCGTTTTGCAATTGCGCCTTGGCCATCAGGGTGTCGGCATCGGCGGCCTGGGCGGCGGCCCGCAGGTCACGGTCATCGATCAGCGCCAGCAACTGCCCGGCCTTGACCTGCTGGTTGTCCTCCACCAGCACCTCTTTGATAAACCCCGCGACCCTGGGCGCCACCAGGGTGTAGTCGGCGGCGATGTAGGCGTCGTTGGTGGTCTGCTCGGTCGCCTTGCCGGTGACCAGGTAGATCAATGCGCCGAGCACCGCGACCGCGGTCACGCTGACGGCAACTTTGTGCTTGATATGAATCGTCATAAAAACCTTCTGTCTCGTTGAGCGTTCAAGTGGGCGCGCGCGGCGGGTAGACCCGCGTCGGCAGCCAGAAAATCAGCAGGATCAGCGCCGCGGCCAGCCCTGCCATGCAGTAATAAAGATCGATCGAGGTCAGCACCACGGCCTGCTGGTGCAGGCGCTGGGCCAGACCGGCGACGCCGCTGTCGACCAGGGGCGAATTGCCCAGGCTGTCCACCAGCATGGTCGAGTGAAAATGCAGGCGGTGGGTGGTCAGGACGTCCAGCACGCCGGTGGCGATCACCGCCGACAAGCCCTTCACGGTGTTGAACCAGGCCGAGGCAAAAGGCCCCTCGACAGGCTGGATACTGCCGGTGGCCAGCATCAGCAACGGCAGCACCGCCATCGGCTGGCCGAAAATCTGCAGCAGTTGCAGCAAGTAGAAATTGTCGCGGTTCCACACCGAGGTCAGCTGCGTCCCGCCCAGGCACGACAGGACCAGCATCCCCAGGCCAATCCCCAGCACCCAGCGGCAATCGACCCGGCGCAGGTTGCACAGGGCCGCCACCAGCGGCAGGGCAAGCAACTGCGGCAAGGCCATGACCAGCATCACCGGCGCGGTTTGCAGCGGGCGGTAACCCTGGACCTGGGCCAGGTAGCTGGAGGGGATGATGATCACCGCCGTCAGCACCACCAGCACCCCAGCCAGGGTCAGCAGGGCAAACGACAGGTTGCGGATGCCCAGCATCTGCAACTTGAAGAACGGGATCGGCTGCGACCATTCGTTGATCAGAAACAGCACCAGCAACAGCAGGCCCCCCCCCAGCAACAGAGTGATCAGCGGCGAGGCGAACCAGTCCAGACGGTTGCCTTGCAGGATGCCGATCACCAGCATGCAGATCGCCGGGAACCCCAGTAGCAGGCCACGCCAGTTGAACTGCTTGCAGCGCTCCAGGCGCAGCGGGTCCTGGGGCAGTCCGTAGGCCACCGCCGCCATGGCCACCACACACGGCAGCACCACTTGCCAGAACGCCCACTGCCAGCCGACATACTCGGTCCACAGCGCTGCCAGCGGCGTGCCCAGGCTCGGGCCGAAGGTGGCGGTCAGGGCATAGCCGGCCAGGCCGTACAGCTTGACGTTGGGCGGCAGGAACCGCAGGGCAACGGTCATCAGCATCGGCGGCAGCGCGCCGCCGGCCAGACCCTGCACGGTGCGCAGCAGCAACAGGCTGGGGTAGTTGGGGGCGAACGGGCAGAGCACGCCCAGCACCGTGAACAGCGCGATGGCGCCGAGGGTGAAGCGCCGCAGGGAAAACGTCACCGAACACCAGGGCGCGAAGGCCATGGCCGCCACCGAAGTCGCGGTGTAACTGGCCACCAGCCAGGTGCCTTCGTCGTAGCCGATGTACAGCGCGCCACGGATATCGGCCAGGGCGATCTTGGTCACCATCTCGTTGAGGCCCGAGACCAGCACCGCCAGCAACACACCCACCAGGCCGATAATGATCCGCGGGCCGAACACGGGCGGGGCAACAACTGCCGGCTTGCTGGTGGCTGGCACGCCCGCAGGCGCGGCAACAGCGAGGGAACTCATGAAAGGTACAACTCCGGACAGGAAATACCGGAGCAGTTTAGGCAGCCCGACTACTGACGAAAACTGACTTATCGACAGCTTATAAGTGCACCAGACGCAACTATCTAGGCATCAGACGTGCCCTGTCAGCTCGGCTGCGCCGCCAGCCATGTGTCGCTGCAGGACGCCTTCAGGGTTTCGCGGAACCATTTATGGGCCGGGTCCTTGTCATAGCGCGGGTGCCAGGCCTGGGTCAGGACCAGGGTCGGCAACGGAATCGGCAGCGCAAACGAACGCAGGCGCAACCCCAGGCGTTTCACGCTAAGCAGGGTTTCCTTGGGCACCGGCAGGATCAGGTCCGAATCGGGCAGGACAAACATCGCCGCATGAAAGCTCGGCGCAATCAGCGGCACCCGGCGTTCCAGGCCCAGGGCGCTGAGGGCCGTGTCGATCGGCCCCCGGGCAAAACCGCGGCGGGACATGCTGATATGGGGAAAGGCGGCGAAGCGCTCGGCGGTGATCTCTTCGTCGAACAAGGGATGCCCCTCGCGCACCAGCCCGACAAAGGTGGTGGAGAACAGGTTCTGCACCTTGACCTCCGGGGTCAGCGGCCGCGTGTTGCTGATGCGCAGATCGATCCGCCCCTCGCGCAGGGCTTCGTCGTCGCCATCGCCTTCCGGCACAAAGCGCAGCTCGCACAGGGGCGCCTGGCGCTCCAGGGTGTCGATCAACCGACCGCCATACACCCCGACAAAAAAGTCATTGGCGCGCACATTGAAGCGCCGCTGCAGGGTATTGAGGTCAACCTGGTCCCCGGAGCGAAACACCAGCGAGGCCTGCTCCACCAGGTCCCGCACCTGAGCGCGCAACTCCAGGGCCTTGGGCGTGGGCACCAGGCCGCGGCCGGCGCGGACCAGGATCGGGTCGCCGAGGGCCTCGCGGATCCGGGTCAGGGTCCGGCTCATCGCTGCCGGGCTGAGGTTCATGCGGCGTGCGGCACCGACCACGCTGCCTTCGTCGAGCAAGGCATCGAGGGCCACCAGCAGGTTCATATCCGGAAGTTGCATGCTGAGCACTCATGGCTGAGGTGAAATGATTGCCGCGCAATCCTAGCAGCCTTGCCCACAGCGGCAATGCGCAAGATCAAGGCCAGCAGCATTGCCCGCGGCATGGTGTGCAGCAAACGCTAAACTTGAGCCTATCCACGGACTGTTTTCACCCCGGTGCTTGAGCATCACCGCCGCTTCAAAGGAGAATCCCGCGCCGCGCGCCGCTCGCTCCTTGCGGCGCCGATGCTTTGACAAGCCTTGCAACACTACCTAGTGTGCATTGGATCCAATTTATAGAAGTAGAGACACCCAAACGTGACGAAAAAACCCGGCATCCTGAGCAAGATCGAAGTCAGCGGGCCCATACCTGCCCATCTGGCGCGCTCAGTGATCGAAGAAACCCTGCGCGCGGCGATCCTCGATGGACGCCTGCCCAGCGGTGCAGCGTTGCGCCAGCAGGATCTGGCGGACCTGTTCGGGGTCAGCCGCATGCCCGTGCGCGAGGCCTTGCGCCAGCTTGAAGCGCAATCGCTGCTCAAGGTGGTGCCGCACAAGGGTGCGGTGGTGGCCGCGCTGATCGACTATGACGCCGTCGACACCTACGCCCTGCGCCTGCTGCTGGAAAAAGAAGCCCTGCGCCTGTCGATCCCGTTGCTGGAGCCCCAGGACATTGCCCTGGCACGCAGCTACATCGAGGCCCTGGAAACCCAGACCGATCACGCCGAACTCGGCCGGCTCAACCGCTTGTTCCACATGGCGCTCTATCACAAGGCGCCCAACCGCAAGCTGCTGAACCTGATCGAACTCGAACTCAATGAAGAAGAGCGCTTCCTGCGCTTTCACCTATCCTCCATGGGCCTTGGCACCCTCACCCAGGATGACCACCGGGCATTGGTCGATGCCGCGAGCGATAAAGACATCGAGCGCGCACTGGGCATCCTCGAACGGCACCTGGAAAGCGGCGCCACCACGATCAGGAATTACCTGCAACAACGGGAGGCATGAGCCCACCCCGACACCGCGCACCCGGCGCGCCCTTCAGGATCGACAGGGCGAACCCCGGCGCTTCTCAGGTGCACTCACGGAAAACCGTCACTCAGGCTTAAGGAAGAGCTGTGAATATCAACAATAAGAAATGGACGATGGTGATCAACTCCGGGCAACCCAGCGGCATCCGCCTGATCTGTTTTCCCCAGGCCGGCGCCGCACCGGAACAACTGCGCAATTGGTCCACCGGACTCGACGACCATATCGAACTGGTGGTGGTGCGCCTGGCCGGGCACGGCGTGCGCCGCGACGAAGCACCTTGCGCCAGCTGGCCGGTGCTGCTCGAGGAGGTACTGGCGGCGCTGCAACCGCTGCTCAGTGAGCCTCACGCATTGTTCGGTCATGGCCTCGGCGGGCTGCTGGCCTACGAAACGGCCAAGTACGCCCAGGCCCATTTCCCGGGCCAGACCCAGCATCTGTTCGTTTCCGGTTGCCGCAGCCCCGACAGCCCCGCCGGCCGGCCATTGCTGCATTCGCTGCCGACTCCGGCGTTTCGCGAAGCGATGCTGACCCTGGGCGCCACCCCTATCGAAATACCCCGCGGCGCAGCCGACCAGCAGCTGTATGAGGCCCTGCTGCGCAATGACCTGAAACTCTTCGAAACCTGGTTCGACACCTCCAGCGGCAGCCTCGAAGTGCCCCTCACGGCCCTGTACGGCAGCGAAGACCTGCTGACCCCGGCCAGTCGCATGGTGAACTGGCGCGAATTCACGCGCCGCGAATTCGAGTTGATCGAAGTGGCCGGCAATCACTTCTTCATCAAGTCGCAACGCCAGCGCCTGCTGCAAGTGATCAACACCCACCTTGGGCTGCTGAGCCCGCAATCGGCACAACCTCTGCGCCGCTCGGCGCTGATGCACTAGTTTGCAGGCAGAAAAAAGCCCGCTCTGCATCACTGCAAAAGCGGGCCTTAGCGTGGCACCGGGGTGCCGCGATCAGATCTTGAAGCTGTCCACCAACTGTTTCAAACGGCTGGCCTGCTGCGACAGGGCATCGCAATCCTTCAGGGTTTCGTTGAGGTTGGCCACACCCTGCTGGTTCAGCAGATTGATCTGGTTGATGTCGACGTTGAGGGTTTCAACCACGGCGGTCTGCTCTTCGGTCGCAGCGGCCACCGACTGGTTCATGCCGTCGATTTCACCGATACGCTGAGTCACGCTGACCAGACGGGCACCCGCCTGGTTCGCCACTTCAACGCTTTCTTCGCTGGAAACCTGGCTGGCGTTCATGGTCGAGACCGCCTCGCGCGAACCCACTTGCAGCGAGGTGATCATCTTGTGGATCTCCTCGGCCGATTCCTGGGTCCGGTGCGCCAGGTTGCGCACTTCATCGGCAACCACCGCAAAACCGCGACCGGCTTCACCGGCACGGGCCGCTTCGATGGCAGCGTTGAGCGCCAACAGGTTGGTCTGCTGGGAGATGCCCTTGATCACATCCAGAATGTGCCCGATGTTGTCGGTGCTGGCATTCAGGGTCTCGATCTGGGTGCAGGACAGGCTGATCTTCTGCGACAGCTCGGTCATGGCCAGGATGGTTTTCTCCACCACCTGACGCCCGTCATCAGCCTGCTCGCTGGCACCGCTGGCGTGTTGCGAGGCATCGGCCGCGTTGCGCGCAATTTCCTGGGTCGCCGCGCCCAACTCGTTGATCGCTGCCGCCACGCTGTTGGTGCGGGCGCTCTGCTCGTCGGAGCCGATGATCGAGGCGTTGGACGACGCCATCACGCGCTGGGACAAGTCATGCACCTGGCGGGTGGCCGAGGACACTTCGGAAATCGACGCGTGAATCCGCTCCACGAACTGGTTGAACGCCCCGGCCAATTCGCCGAACTCATCCTTGGTCACCGACACCAGGCGCCGGGTCAGGTCGCCCTCGCCCTGGGCGATATCCTGCATGGCGCGGCCCATGGTGGTCAGCGGACGCATCAGGACCTGGATCAGCAGGCTCAGGAAAATGGCAATTGCGCCCACCGCGACAAACATCGCGATCAAGGCCGAAGTACGGAACTGGCTCAGGGGTGCGTAGGCTTTTTCTTTGTCGAGGGACAGACCGATATACCAATCGGCATTAGGCAGCCCGGTCACCGGGGTGAACGAGAGGATCCGATCCTGCTTGTTCAGCACCACTTCCTGGTTGCCTTTTTCGATGCGTACGTTGGAGCCCGGGTAGATGTCCTTGAGGTTCTTCATCACCTGGTCTTTGTCCGGGCTGACGATCACCTGACCGTCGGCGCTGACCAGGAACGCGTGGCCCAGGCCACCGAAGTCCACCGAGTTGATGATCTTGACCAGGGTTTCCAGGCTCAGGTCGCCACCAACCACACCGAGCAACTCACCCTGCTTCTTGACCGGCATGGCGATGGTCACCACCAGGCCGCCCACTGCCGCCATGTAAGGCGGGGTCAACATGGTTTTATCCGCCGCGACCGCCTGTTTGTACCAGGGGCGCTGACGCGGGTCGTAGCCATCGGGCATCTTCGCGTCGGGACGCTGGGTGAAGATGCCATTGGCCTGGCCAACGTAGGTGAACTGGAAGTTGGAGGTGAAGGCAGGCTGGTCGACCAGCCCCGGAAAGTCTGCGTTGCTGCCTTGGTGAGCGACGTTCTGCGCCAGGTTCTCCAGGACCAGGATCCGCCCGCTCATCCAGTTCTGCACGCTGCTGGAGGTCAACTCGCCCGCTTGCTCGATCGAGGACTCGAGGTTTTGCCGGATGGTATTTCGCTGCAGATAGTCGTTGTACAAAGTGAACAACGCAAAAGCCAGAACCACTACGCCAGAGGCGGCCAAAAGGATTTTATGGCTGAACTTTAGATTCATGTCATGGGACTTCTTATGCCGAAAGGGGGGATGCGTCCGGAATGCAACATTCCATTTAACAGCGCAGGCAATGTTCTGTGATCGCTCTACTTTGGTGCACGCATTTCTCACCAGTCTGTCGGCATCAATCCGAGAACCCTTAGCGATTTATCGAAAATGCACGTTAGTTCCAGCAGAAACCCGCCGAACGGCGCTTTAGAGCCTTTGCTCGATATTTTTCGATGCCGGTTGGTCGAGCCGATATTGCCAAATCGCCAGACCATGAAAGACAATGCGACCGATTATCATTTGTGACATGCAGGCAGTACCTCAATGTCATCATCGCCGTTCGCCGTACAGACGCTTTACCGCCATCACCACGGCTGGCTCAACAGCTGGTTGCGCAGCCGCCTGGGCAATGCCGCCGATGCCGCGGACCTGGCCCAGGACACCTTCGTGCGCCTGTTGCAGCGCGGCGAACGCCTGGAGCTCAAGGCACCCCGGGCCTTTTTGCGCACCATCGCCCGTGGCCTGGTGATCGATCACTGGCGTCGCGAAGAAATCGAACGCGCCTACTTAGAAACCATTGCCCGCCTGCCTGAAGCCCAGACCCCTAGCGCTGAATCGCGGGCGCTGGTGCTGGAGCTGCTGGAAAGCATCGCGCGCATGCTTGAAGGGCTGAAGCCCAAAGTGCGCAAGGCATTTCTGCTGGCCCAGTGTGAAGGCCTGACCCACAAACAGATCGCGCAACAGATGGATATTTCTGTGCGCACGGTCGAACGCTATGTCGCCGATGCGCTCTATCACTGCTACCTGCTGCGCTACGAGCCTTGAGCACCATGGACACTGCCTCGATCACCCCGCGCTTGAACAAACACCCCGATCAACTGGTGGTCAGGCAGGCCATCAATTGGCTGCTGCGGCTGCGCAACAATGCCGGCAACACCAAGCTGCAACAGCAGTGCGAGGTGTGGCGGGCGGCGCATCACGAACACGAGCAGGCCTGGCAGCGGGTGCAGTCGCTGCAGCAGGAGCTCAGCGCCAACCTGCAAGCCGTACCCGGCGCCCAGGTGGCGCTGCAGACCCTGGAAAACAGCAGCCAGCGCCTGGGTCGACGCCAGGCGTTGAAGCTGCTCAGTGGCGCCATGCTGATGGGCACGGCGGCCTGGCTCGGCAAGGACCTGGTGGGCTGGCAACAGTGGACGGCCGACTTCGCCACGGCCACCGGCGAGCGACGCAGTTTCCAGCTGCCTGACGGCACGCGCCTGGAGCTCAACACCGACAGTGCGGCCGACCTCGACTTCAGCCCGCAGCGGCGCCTGATCAGCCTTGCCCGCGGCGAGATCATGGTCACCTGTGGCGCCGATTCGCAGGTGGCCAATCCGCGCCCGCTGATGGTGCAAAGCCGTCATGGGCAATTCGAAGGGATAGATGCGCGCTTCATCGTCCGCCTGGAGGGCAACTGCACCCGGTTGAGCGTGACCGCCGGCCACGTCGCCATCCATACGCCGACCACCGCCGGCGGCCTGCCGGCCATGGTCCAGGCCGGGCAGAGCTACCTCATCAGCCATTCCCAGGCGCAACAGGCACCGGCGCTGGATATGGATGTGGGGGCCTGGGCCGAGGGGCTGATCGTGACGCGTAATATGCGCCTGGGGGATTTCCTGCAGGAAGTCGCACGTTATCGCCATGGCTACCTGGGCTGTTCGAGCGAGATTGCCGACTTGCGCCTGTCCGGGGTCTTCCGCCTGCAAGACACCGACAAGTTGCTGGCGATCCTGCCGCAAACCCTGCCGGTGCGCCTGCGCTATCGCACCCGCTGGTGGGTGAACCTGGAGCGAGCGGTCTGATCGATCAGACCGTGCATTTTTTTTGGCGGGTTTTATCCGCAAGTCCGGCTTAGTCAGTAAGCACTTCAATCTGCCTTCACCGACTTCAACGGAAACCATCATGACTGCCCGCGCCACCCCTGACTGCCATCTCGGACACTTGCGAACTGCAACTCCCCCCAAGGCACTGCGCCACGCCATCCGCGCCGCACTCTTGTGCTCGGCCCTGGGCCTGGGCGCGCTACCGGTCGTGGGCCACGCGGCTGATGCTGCCCTCAGCAGCCAAAGCTACAACATCGCCCCAGGCGCTTTGAGCGACGTACTCAATCAGTTCGCCCGTCAGGCCGGCATCACCTTGTCCACCACCCCGGCGCAAACCCAGGGTCGGCAGTCGCCGGGGTTGCAGGGCCAGTACTCGGCGGACCAAGGCCTGCAGCAGGTGCTCAATGGCTCGGGGCTGGAGGCCGTCAGCCAGGATGGCAGCAGCTACATCCTGCGCGAGCCACCTGAAACCGGCGCCTTGTCGTTGCCGACCACCGACATCAAGGGCTTCGCCCTGGGCAATGCCCTGGGCAGCATGGAAGGCTACAACGCCACCCACAGCCAGGTCGCGACCAAGACCAGCACCGCCCTGCTTGAGACCTCGCAGAGTGTCTCGGTAGTGACCCGCGAGCAGATGGACGACCAGGGCTCACAAACCGTGGCCCAGACCATGCGCTATACCCCCGGCGTACTGACCAACCCCTACGGCGCCACACACCGCTTCGACTACGTGGCCATGCGCGGCTTCAACGACGGTTCGGTGGATAACATCTACCTCGATGGCCTCAAGTCCATGGGCGACAGCGGGACCTACAGCACCATGCAGGTCGATCCGTACTTCCTTGAGCGAGTGGACATTCTCAAGGGCCCGTCCTCGGTGCTCTACGGCCGCAGCTCGCCGGGTGGCCTGGTGGCGCTGACCAGCAAGCGACCGCTGTACGAGCCCTACCATCAGGTACAAGCCACGGTAGGCACCCAGGGCCAGCGCGGCGTGGGTTTCGACTTCAGTGGCCCGGTGGATGACGACAAGCGCATTGCCTATCGCCTGACAGGCCTTGCGGACAAATCCGACACCCAGTTCGACCACGTCAAAGAAAAACGCTACGCCCTGGCCCCGACCCTGAGCATCGACTTCAGCGAAGACACCTCGCTGACCCTGCAAGCCTATCTGCAACATGACCCCGATGGCGGTTATCACGGCGGGGTCCCGGCGGATGGTGCCTTGCACCCGCACAACGGGCAGCGGATCTCCGAACACTTCTTCGACGGCGAGCCGGGGCTCGATCGTTACAGCCGTGATCAGCAATCGTTCGGTTACCAGTTCGAACACCGGTTCAACGATGTCCTGACCGCGCGGCAGAACTTCCGTTACCTGGATTCGACGGTCAAATCCGATCAGATCTATTCCCTGGGCACCTGGGGCGGCCCCAGCGGAAACGAGCTGAACCGCTACTATTCCGGCGCCGATGAAAAACTGCATTCGTTCATCGTCGATAACATGCTCCAGGCCGAATTCCTTACCGGCGCGGCCAAGCACACAATGCTGCTGGGCGTGGACTACCAACGACGCAAAACCGTGGTCGACTGGCGTACCGGCAGTGCTTCGAGCCTCAACGCCTTCAACCCGCAGTACGGCAACACCAGCGTGCAATACGACCCGCCCACCAGCTACCTGCGCCGCCTGCAGCAAACCGGGTTGTACATGCAGGACCTGATCGAGCTGGATCAATGGCGCTTCTCCCTCGGGGTGCGCCAGGACTGGGTCAAGACCTCCAGTGAAGACCGCATCAACGAAGGGCCGAAGTCCACCGACACGCCGAGCAAACTCACCAGTCGTGCGGGTGTGCTGTACCTGTTTGAAAACGGCATCGCGCCCTACATCAGCTACTCCGAGTCCTTCAATCCGAACTCGGTGACCGACCAGGCTGGCAAACCTCTGGCGCCGACCGAGGGCACCCAGTGGGAAGCGGGTATCAAGTACCAGCCGCCAGGCACCGAGAACCTGTTCACGGCATCGGTGTTTCGCATCGAGCAGGAAAATCTCGCGTCGAAACAGCCTCAGGAGGACTTCTTCCGCCCTGTTGGCCAAGTCCGATCCCAAGGCCTGGAGCTCGAAGCCCATATGCAACTGAGCGACAACCTGAAAGTGCTCGGCAGTTACACCCTGACCGATATCGAATATTCCAAGACGATGCCGAGCGCCTTGAGAGGCAGCACCCTCGACAACAAAGGCAACTCGCCCACTCAGGCCCCGCGCCAGATGGCGTCGCTGTGGGCCGACTACAACTTCCGCCAGGGGGCCCTCGATGGCCTGCGCCTGGGCGGCGGTGTGCGTTATGTGGGGTACAGCTGGGCTGATGCGGAAAACACCATGAAGGTGCCGGCCTACACCTTGTTCGACGCATCGGTCGGTTACGACCTGGGCAAGGTCGGGCTCAAGGGCCTGGACGTGCGCCTGAATGCCAACAACCTGACCAACGAGAGCTACATCGCCTCCTGTGCCAGCCTGGGCTATTGCTACATGGGTGAAGAACGCAACGTCGCGGCGACCCTGAGCTACCAGTTCTAATCATTGTCGGTTCCCCCCAAAGCCAGCGCCCGAAACCAGGCGCTGGCTTTGTCGTCTCTACGGGAAAATTCCATGCGCGCACTTCTGGTTCTACTGCATCGCTACATTGGCCTGGCCACTGCCCTGTTCCTGCTGCTGGCCGGGCTCACGGGGAGCATTCTGGCGTTTCATCATGAACTTGATGAATGGCTCAACCCGACCTTCTACACCACCCCGAGCCAAGGCCAGGCGCTGCCACCGGGTGCCTTGGTCGACCGATTGCAGGCACAACATCCTCGGCTGCAGGTCTGGTACATGGAGTACCCGAGTGAAAGCGGGCATACCGCATTGCTCGCCGCCGTGCCCCGGACCGATCCGGCCACCGGCAAACCCTTTGCCGAAAGCAATCAGGTGTTTTACCTCGACCCGGTGAGCGGCGAGCAACAAGGCCACCGGGAATGGGGCGCGTGTTGTCTGCAACGGGAAAACTTAATCCCGTTCCTCCTGGAGTTTCACTACACCCTCGCCCTGCCGGGCAATTGGGGGTTATGGCTGATGGGGCTGGTGGCTTGCGCCTGGGTCATCGATTGCCTGGTGGCCCTGCTGCTGACCTTGCCGCGCGGACGGCCGTTCTGGCGCAAGTGGTCGACGGCCTGGAAGATCAAGGGCGGGCATGCCTACCGGCTCAACTATGACCTGCATCGCGCCGGGGGCCTGTGGTTGTGGCTGCTGCTGGTGCCGATCGCCATCAGCAGCGTGGCCATGAACCTGCCCAGTCAGGTGTTCAAGCCTGCGGTGTCACTGTTTTCCACGGTTGAACCCAGCGTGTATGAGGCCCGTGGGCGGCTGCCGGCGACGGAGCTGGGGGTGACCCAAATCAGCTATCAACAAGCCTATGAGCGCGCCCTGGAAGAAGGCCGGCGCCTGGGTTTGAAAGCCGCGATCGGTGAGCTGTATTACAGCTTCGAGTACAACTTCTACGGGGCCGGTTTCGGTCAGCACGATACCGAGGCCCATGGTAAATCCTGGCTGTTCTTCCACGGTACAGACGGGCGCTTGCTGGGCCAGGAAATCGCCGGCCAAGGCACCCTCGGCGAGCGCTTTTATCGGCTGCAACTGCCGATTCACGGCGGGCGCATCATCGGGTTGACCGGGCAGATCCTGATTGCCGTATTGGGCGTATTGATTGCCGGGCTGTCGGTGACGGGTGTCTACATCTGGTGGCGCAAGCTGCTTGCACGCAGAAGCGCCAGGGCTCGTAGGGGTTGAGCTAGCGAGCTGTCCAATACGGGTTGAGCCTGTGTCGAAGCTGGCTACAAGCGGCTTCGATAGACGCTACTAGTGATCCTGAAGTAAGGCTTTGCTCGCCATGGGCCACGTGCTCAATCGCGCCTCAGGCTTTATCTCGCACAAAAACAAAACCCCTGTCTGCGTGAGCAGACAGGGGTTTCGGAATTCAATCTTGACGATGACCTACTCTCACATGGGGAAACCCCACACTACCATCGGCGATGCATCGTTTCACTGCTGAGTTCGGGATGGGATCAGGTGGTTCCAATGCTCTATGGTCGTCAAGAAATTCTGTGTACCAGTCCGTTGCGCTAGCAACGTGCCGGTGAAAATCATGGACTTCTACATAAACAAAACCCCTGATTGCGTTAGCAATCAGGGGTTTCGGAATTTAATCTTGACGATGACCTACTCTCACATGGGGAAACCCCACACTACCATCGGCGATGCATCGTTTCACTGCTGAGTTCGGGATGGGATCAGGTGGTTCCAATGCTCTATGGTCGTCAAGAA